>NZ_JAXOJL010000001.1:0-1356964 GCF_036663755.1 Parasphingomonas caseinilytica | reverse complement strand
ACCGGCCCGCTCATGCTCTATAATACCACCGGGCCGACCACCCGATACGGTAGCTGGGGACAGCACGATTTTACCGGCCAATCCTCTCCAAAGCGCCGCGCCATCATCGACGCGGCCACAAAACGCTGAACATCGGGCGCAAGCCGTGCCATCTTCGGCGGCTCCGGCAGACCGGGCGGGATTGGCCCGGCCGCTGGACCTATTAAGGGCGTTTCAAGGCAAGAGCAGCGACGCGTCCCCGTAGGAGTAGTATCGGTAACCATGCTCAATGGCATGAGCGTAAGCCGCTTGCATCCGCTCCCGTCCCATCAGCGCTGAGACCAACATGAACAGATTTAGAGTAGACTCGGTAATTTCCTATAAAATACATGCGTTAGGTGCTTAAAACGATCGGCGTCGAAAATCTTCACCCACCAAAATCCAAAATTTGGCCGGGATGATCGGCGACGGCGTTTCCTATGCAAAGCGCTTTAGCTCAGTCCAAATCCCGCAACTGGCCTACCATCCGCCACTCGTCTGAATGGTGACCGCCATCCCGATTTGCGTTTAAAATGCATGGATGCGAGAGGGCGGGCGTCCCGGTAGCCACCCTCAGACCCTCGGCGGTTACCTGGGCACCGCTTTACCTTATCGAGCAATCCGGGTGCCGGTTTGAACGCAGCGAAATGTCCGATTGTCGTGGAAAGTGCCGTCAAAGCACCTGATGGCTCATCCCCTCACGCCGCCCGGAATTGTCAGAGATAGACGACAAGCAGACCTGCGGAAAAGATTTCGGTGATCCATAACAATGTCGGGTCTTCAACTCGCAACTCCGAACGTACCGTGCGCGGAAGGCACCAATCGAAAATCCCACCGTGAAAACTATCTTTCCGACCGGCCGAGAGTTAGGTGCGGAGCTTAATTGACGTCGAAAATCAACATGCTATCGCTACAAAAAGCGGAGGGGTCTGTATGCGGTGGGGTCGAATCGAACTTTGGGCGACTGGCGTCGCGTGCCTTGGATTGGCGGCATGTGGCGGGGGCGGCGGTGTTGGCAGCCCATCAAGCATCGCCCCAATTCCGACGCCAACACCCACACCGACCCCGACCCCGACACCCGCCAATTCGACGATCACCAACCTGCAGGCCAATCAGGTCTTTGCGGTAGATGGTGCAAGTGCGACCACGGCCATTGATCTGACCGCGAAGACGATCACCAGCGCAAGGACGACGCCATCCTCGATCCAGGTCAGCTACGATGCATCTGCGCGCAGCTACACCGTGACGACTACCGGACGATCGCAGACATTCCAGCCGACGGACGCTCAGGCCAGCACGACCGTGGGAGAGACGCGCTACATTAAGAATAATGGCACGAGTAACGACTATCTCACGCTGGTGACGACGCCGTATAGCGGCACTACGACGAACCGGTATGCGGGCCTCGGATACTGGCAACGTAATACCTCGTCCGCAGGCATTCAAAACACTACTCTCGACTCTTTCGTCTATGGTTTGGAAACCGCTAGCGGCGCAGTGCCCCGTACCGGTAGTGCAGGATACGTCACCGACAATTTCGGCTTCGTCACTATTCCGGGTAAGGCTCCGCTCGCCTTCACCGGAGCCGGAACCTTTAATATCGATCTGGCGCTCGGTACGTTCGTCAGTTCGGCTTATGTATACGAATATGAATTGACCAGTGCTCGCGCGCAGAGCGGCGGAGGCATTCAGTTGACGGCCGGCGGACATTTGGGAAGCGACAATCACTTCACCGGAAATGTGACCTACAGCGACACCTACGCTACGATGTCGGGCACTATCGCCGGTCGTTTCTACGGTCCTGGCGCGGAGGAGCTCGGGGCGTCGTTCAGCGCCGACAATGGCACCGGAGCCGCCGTGACGGGATCATTCACCGGTCAATCCAGCGGCACCGTTCCTGCGGTCAACGTGTCGATCACCAACTATGTCGCGGACCAACTCTTCTACACCAGCCAAGCGATGCTTTCGATCGCTCCTGCCCGGACGGGCGGCAAGGCGATCAACTACAGCACGTTGATCGGACAAGTTACGCGCCGAAAAGATGGGAGCGTTTCATTCGTTCCGGGCAATTCAAGTTATTCCAATTCGACATTTCTGGCGAGCGATCAGGTCGCCGACGGTCGTGCCAATTACGTCACGTACAGCAAAACCGTGAACGGCACGACGACCACGCTGTCCCTGTTCAAGCCGGGATCGACCAATTCGGAACTGGCATTGACCTATGCCGGGTTCGGCAGCTGGGCCGGTGGTGCGGCATCGGGCTATGATTCGTTCGATGGACGTGTCTATTTCGCTTATGGCATCACCACGCCCCGAGATCTGCTTTCGCGGCGGACCGGAACCGCAAGCTATAGCGGTGTGGCGCATGGGGCCGGGGCGACACCGGACGGCGCATTGTACGATGTTTCCGGGACGTCCCGTTTCGGCGTGGATTTCAGCGCACAGAATTACAATGGATCGCTGCAGTTGACCGCGACGAAGGCTACGGGCGGCACTCGTGACCTAGGAAGTTGGACCTTCGCCGACAGGCTGGCTTATGGGCAGTTGATCACAACCAATCTGTCAGGGCCAGCAGGTTCGGCCGGTGCGTTGGGTTCGATCACACCGCAATTTTACGGACCAGACGGCGAAGAGATCGCGGCGACATTCGCGCTGCAGACCGGCTTGCAAGGGGCGGCGGATACATTGTCCATTGTCGGCGCCACGGTCGCGAAACGGCAGTAGCCACACGGCATGCTATTGCCAATTTCAGTGTCATCGCTTGCTGCGGTGATTTTGCCGATCGCCCTGCAAAGTGCGAGCGTGTGTGACGACACGGCGGTGCAGACGCAAAAATTGCAGGCGGTGGAGGTCTTCGCGCTGGCTGACCGCGCGTTGCGTGAAGATCGCTCGGCCGAAGCCGAAGCGCTCTACCTAGCCCTTACCCGTGATCCGGACCTCGAAATCCGGACCGAGGCGCGCTTTCGTCTGGGCATGATACTCGCCGGTCAAAAGCGTTATCGGGACGCCGCTCTGGTCTTTCGCAAATTGCTCGACGAAAAGCCCGGGGCCGCGCGCGTTCGGCTCGAACTTGCTCGGGCGTTGACACTGATGGGTGATCCCGATGGTGCCCGACGACAGTTGCGACAGGCACAGTCGGCCGGGCTGCCGCAAGACGTCGCGACCGTCGTCGATCAGTTCGCCAATGCGTTGCGCTCGACCAAACATTTCGGGGGTTCAATCGAACTCGCCCTCGCGCCGGACAGCAATATCAACCGGGCGACGAGCGCGAAGACGCTCGACACGGTCATCGCTCCGTTGACGCTGGATCGCGATGCACGAGAGCGATCGGGTCTCGGCGTGAAACTCGGTGGGCAGGGTTATGTTCGGCAGGCGTTGGGCTCAACTATCTCCATGCTCGGCCGCGTCTCGGCCAGCGCCAATTTGTATCAGCAAGGGCGCTTCAACGACGTCTCGGTGTCGTTGGCCGCCGGGCCGGATGTGACGCTCAACACAGGCAAGGATCGCATCCAGCCCGCCGCGATCGCGTCGAACCGGTATTATGGCGGCGCCCTCTATGCGCAGACGCTGGGCGGCACGGTAAACTGGACTCATGCAGTTGGCAGGCGTGGCCAGATACAGGTCGATTTATCGGGCGCGCAGTCGCGTTATGCCCTGAATGATTTACAGAGCGGCGCTCTCTACAATGGCGCGCTCACGGTCGAACGCGCGTTCACGCCGCGCTTCGGAGCGAGCCTGACCCTGTCGGCCGATCGCCAGTCTGCGAACAATCCCGGCTATGCTACGCGGTCGGGAGGAGGCTCGGCCCTGTTGTGGCGCGATTTGGGGCGGGCAACCATTTACGGGACGCTGAGCTATCGCCATCTCGGCTCGGACGAGCGCCTATTTCTCTATCTGCGTTCGAGGACAGACGATTTTGCACGGATCGGAATCGGAGCATCTTTCCGCAAGCTTTCCCTCGCGGGCCTCGCCCCGGTAATGCGCTTGGCCTACGAACATAATCGCTCGACCGTCGGCATCTACGATTATCGGCGCGCTTCAGTTGAATTTGGCGTCACGCGCGCCTTTTGAAAAGAGGATCGATCGGGTGAACGAAAGGCGGCTAACCGGCAAGCACGTCAACACGCTGGAACGGCGACAATTGGGGCGTTTCTGGCCTGTCCGCTTTCGGAAAGGCGGCCGAGCGCACGGAATGTCGCATTGTGGTGGAAAGCTGAACGGCTGCTTAGGGGCGGTCATCAAGGAAAGCGGACACGTTATCGGCAATCTCCAAGGACGCTTGATCGGAAGTGATATGCGTCACGGCTCCATATCGGCAAAGTGCGGAGAACGCCTCGATCAGTTCATCAACGGCCACCTCGCTTGCCTTGTCCAAACCTGTCACCTCGATGCGCAATGGCAATGTTACTTCGTTTATATCTCCGACGATCATGGAGTCGATCAGAGCAGGTATGCTTTCTCCATGCCAGTCCGGAGCCCCCAGCTTCCGTAGGAGAGCGTTGTAAAAATCAGGTGGCGTCTTCCAATGTCGGGCATCGAGTTTGACGACGTTCATAGCTCTCGCTTCCTAGCTTTGGGAACCACCATGCTGGATCAATGCCGGCTTAGGAGCAACTCGCTCCAATGCCTAAACGTCTGGCTTTGGGCGTATTGGAGAAATAGCCTCCGCAACTTGCAACCTTCGCGGCAGCGGCGGCGAGCTCACAGCGCGCTTCCATAACAAGCCTATCAACCAACGACCAGTTAAGTTGGCTGAGAAGTGCTCTCAGTGCAGCTGAAGAGGCAATCGGATTGATCAGCTGCGGCGCTGTACAGCCGTGGCGGGAGAGACTGGCCGCCCGGATCATCTTTCGTCGCTAGTTTCTCGCGGAGACAAGTAAGCGCGAGCACTTCGTAGGCGATCCCAAAGATGCGAGCGACCGGGATGAGGAGCACGGCGTGCCCCAGTGCCACCTGACCGCTACGAAGCACTCCGAGTGCCCGCCGGCCCGTCATTTCTAAATCGAGGCGGCCGCAGGGAGTACCCACGTGGGCTCCCAAACCACAACGACCCTACCTCGATCGCCGCTGGATCCCTTGTGGATATGGCATAAAGAAGTTGGTGCGCTTACAGGTCTCGGAACTGTGACTCCCGCCTTGCGAAGGCGAGGTTAGCGCCAAAGCCACTTTAAGCGGTAAGTCGTGGTCGGCCATTTGAGTTCCCTTCCACCAAGGCACCCACGCGACGCCCACCGGAAACGGCTTTCAAAAGGCTCCCACCTAAACCTACCGAAGGCGCCTTACGGAAGGAGCAGCGACGCGTCCCCGTAAGAGTAAAATCGGTAATGATTTTCAATGGCGTAAGCGTAAGCCGCTTTCATCCTATCCACGCCCATCAGCGCCGAGACCAGCATGAACAGGGTCGATCGCGGCAGGTGGAAATTAGTCATGAGTCCGTCCACGCCCTTGAAGCGGTAGCCGGGCGTGATGAAGATGGCGGTGTCGCCTTCGAAGGGATGAGCCAGTTGATCGTCGCCGGTGGCGCTTTCAATCAGGCGCAGGCTGGTGGTGCCGACGGCGATGACGCGGCCGCCGGCGGCGCGGGTGGCGTTGAGGCGATCGGCGGTGGCGGCGTCGATGCGGCCCCATTCGGCGTGCATCTTGTGCGCGTCGGTATCCTCGACCTTGACCGGCAGGAAGGTGCCCGCGCCAACGTGTAACGTGAGCGTAGCATGGCCGATCCCGGCGGCGTCGAGTGCTGCCATCAACCCCGGCGTGAAGTGCAACGCGGCGGTGGGCGCGGCGACGGCACCCTTTTCCGCCGCGAACATCGTCTGGTAATCCTCGGCGTCCTGCGCGTCGGTCGGGCGCTTGGCGGCGATATAGGGCGGCAGGGGCATGCGGCCGGCACGTTCGAGCAAAAGCTCGACCGGCTCGTCGCCCGCGAAGGTCAGCATGAAGCTGCCATCCTCCGCTTTGTCCGATGCGGTGGCGGAGACTTCATTGCCGAAATCGATCGCGTCACCGTCGCGCAAGCGACGCCCGTTGCGGACGAACGCGCGCCAGCGGCGTGGTCCCTCGCGCTTGTGCAGCGTCGCGCCGATTTTCGCGTCGCCCTTGCGCCCTTCGAGCTGCGCCGGAATCACGCGGGTGTCGTTGAACACGAGCAGATCGCCGCGTCGCAACTGGCCGGGCAGATCGCCGACCGACAGATCGCGTGTGATGCCGTCAGGCCCGGCTCCGTCGAGCACCAGCATGCGCGCGGAATCGCGTGGCGCGGCCGGGCGCAGCGCGATCCGCTCCGGCGGCAGATCGAAATCGAACAGATCGACGTTCATTGCTCAATCCCGCCCCGCGGGGCGGGTCGCCTCACTTCTTCTTCGCGGGCACCGGCTTCGGCGCGAGCTTGGGCTTGATCGGCGTCTTCGAGACCGTCGCCGCACCGGCGCCGGGCAGCTTCGCAGGTCCGCCGAGCGTGGGCAAAGGCGCTGCCGGTGCCGCGACATAGGCCGGGGGCGAATCCGCCGCCACATAAGCGTGCAGGATGCGCGACGGGTTCGCCGGCGGCTCGCCGCGTTCGATCGCATCGACATATTGCATGCCGTCGATCACGCGGCCGAACACGGTGTATTTCTTGTCGAGGCTGAGGCGCGGCTGGAAGACGATGAAGAACTGGCTGTTGGCGCTGTCCTCCTTGTCGGAGCGCGCCGCGGACACCGCGCCGCGCACGTGCGGCAGGTAATTGAACTCGGCCTTCACGTCGGGCAGCGTCGATCCGCCGGTGCCGTCGCCCTTGGGATCGCCGCCCTGCGCCATGAAGCCGTCGATCACGCGGTGGAACAGCAGGCCGTCATAGAAATGCTGGCGGGTGAGGGACTTGATGCGCTCGACCATGTGCGGCGCGACATCGGGCCGCAGCCAGATGATCACGCGCCCGCCGGTCGACAGATCGAGATAGAGCAGGTTTTCGGGATCGGTCGCGGAGGCCGGCGCAAGGCGGGGCGCGAACACGGTCGGGGCCTCGACATGCTCCAGCGGCTTGGCCTTTTCGGGGGCCTTTTGCGCCAGCGCCGGGCCGGCCAGCACGGCAGCGATCAGCGCGCCCGCAAACGCAAACATTCTGGTCATCGAACGCATCATATCCCCGCGAAAATACCGGCAGTGGCGACGCGTCTAGAGCAAATCCGCCGCCCCGCCAACGTGAAGTCGCGGGGACGAAGCGTTAAAGTTATGATCCGCGCCTGGCCCGTCCGCGACGGTCGGTGGTTGGCGATTTAGAGGGCCGGTCATCACGGGAATCGTCGCCCCGGAACAAGTCGGTACTTATTCCATTCAGACCCGTCTTCGTCATTCCCGCGCAGGCGGGAATCCATACTGGCTTACCTCTCGCTTCGTAAACGGCGTCAGAGCTTATGGATCCCCGCCTGCGCGGGGATGACGGTGTTATACGTGCGAAAGGAAGGGGAGAATTGTGACGGTTCCTAGCCGCCCTTGCGGCCGATCTCATTTACTCGCGCGATCACCTCGTCGGACACCAGCGGCGGCACGAACTTGCGAATGTCGCCGCCGTAGAGCGCGATTTCCTTGACCAGCTTGCTGGCGATCGGCTGCAGCGCGACATCGGCCATCAGGAAGACGGTCTCGACGCGCGGATTGATCTGCTGGTTCATACCGGCCATCTGATATTCGTATTCGAAATCGGCAACCGCGCGCAGGCCGCGGACGATCACGCGCGCGCCCTGTGCCTCGGCGAAATCCATCAGCAGCGAATCGAAGCTGACCACCGCAATATCGCCATCCACGCCCGCCACTTCGCGCCGCACTGTCGCCATGCGTTCCTCGATCCCGAACATCGGCGATTTGGAGGCATTGGTGGTGACGCCGACGACCAGCCGATCGACCAGCTTCGCACCGCGCCGGATGATGTCCATATGGCCGAGCGTGATCGGATCGAACGTGCCGGGATAGACGCCGATGCGGGTGGTCATGTCATCTTCTCCCCAAGTCCGTCACCCCGGCGCAGGCCGGGGGCGCTGGGGGGCACGGTCCGTACCCGCCTCATAGCGGCCCCGGCCTGCGCCGGGGTGACGATAGTTATCAATGATCCCGCGCCGTCACGTATCGCGCGATGTCGCGCAGCAGATCGGCTTCGGGGCCATAGCCGGCGAGATGCGCGATCGCCTGATCGACCAGCATGCGGGCCTGTTCACGCGCGCGATCGAGGCCGAGCAGCGACAGGAACGTCTCCTTGCCGGCATTCTCGTCCTTGCGCAGCGCCTTGCCGGCCAGTTCCTCATTGCCCTCGACGTCGAGGATGTCGTCGGCGATCTGGAACGCCAGGCCGAGATCGCGGGCATAGCCGCGCAGGTGGCGGCGGCCCTCGATCGGCAGGCGACCGAGGATCGCTCCGGCCTCGACCGCGGCGGCGATCAGCGCGCCGGTCTTCATCGCCTGCAATTTGGTGACGGTCGGCAGGTCGAAGCTCGATTTCTCGGCCTGCAGATCCATCATCTGCCCGCCGGCCATGCCGTTCGGGCCGGACGCGCGCGACAGATCGGCGAGCAGTTCGACGCGGACGTACGGGTCGGCATGGGTCAGCGGATCGGCCAGCACCTCGAACGCCAGCGCGTGCAGGCAATCGCCGGCCAGAATCGCGGTCGCCTCGTCGAATGCCTTGTGCGTGCTGGGCTTGCCGTGGCGCATGTCGTCATCGTCCATCGCCGGCAGATCGTCGTGGATCAGCGAGTAAACGTGGATGCATTCCAGCGCGAGGCCGGCACGCCCGGCGCAATCGCGATCGACCGCGAAGAGCTGCGCGGTGGCGCTGACCAGCATCGGACGCAGGCGCTTGCCGCCGCCGATCGCGGCGTGGCGCATCGCACGGTACAGATCGGCACGGGGATCGTCCGGCACGGCGAGCAGCGTATCGAAGCGGCGATCGATATCCGCCGCGACCTCGGCGAGGGCGGCCTTCAGCGCGGGGGAGGGGGCAGCCATCGCGCTCAGCCCGCCACGAACGGCTGCGTGCCGGCGGCGCGGCCCTCGGCATCGGTGCGGATCGCCTCGATCCGGGCCTGCGCCGCGTCGAGTCGCTCCTTGCAGCGCAACCGCAGGCGGTCGCCGCGTTCGTACAGGGCAATCGCGCCGTCCAGCGGTTCGTCACCGGATTCGAGGCGGCTGACGATTTGTTCGAGTTCCCGCAGCGCGGCCTCGAACGACAGGTCTTCGACGGGAGGTTCCATGCCTTGCGCTATGGCCTGTGCGGGCGAGGGGGGTCAAGGATAGGTCGCAGCCGTTTTGCGTTAAGTCGCCGACCGAGCGGCCCGAAGATGGTTACGCGTCGTTAACGACGTTCGGGCTAACATGCCGGCATGGAGCCGAACCGCGACGATCAGGCATTGTTGGCCGCCGCACATGCGGAGCAGGCGCGCATGCAGGCGGCGCTGGCGGAGTTGCAACCCGGCGGCACGGTGCGGATCAGCCGCGAACAATTCGTCCGGCTGGCGGGGCTGATCGACAAACTCGCCGAACGCGGTCGCCGCGACGACGCCGAAGCCTTTGATGCGCCGGTCGATGGCATCCGCTTCTGGGTGCCGCTGCCCGAATTCGAACGCACCCGCGCCGAACTCGATGATTTGCGCGCGCAGCATGACGGCATCAGCCTCGATCCGCTGTTGGTGCGCGGGCTTTATTGAACGCCCGGGGTTGGTGATGATCGCGGATCATCGTTTCGACTTGCTTCCGTTATCGTCGCCCCGGCCTTGAGCCGGGGTCCCGCTTCTTCTCGAACGCTGGCAAGAAGCGGGACCCCGGATCAAGTCCGGGGTGACGGGAGAGTAGATCACCCACGACGGGCGCTTTGCATCCGCGCGCCATCGCATTAAACAGGGGGTGCGGGGATGTCTGGGGCGGGCATCGAGGAGCCGGACCATTACGAAATCGAGCGAAATCGGCCATGTCATGCTCGGCCAGCGCGGCGAGATGCTCGGGCTCGATGCGGGATTCTGCACGATCATGCGCGCGGACGCGGAGTCGATGATCGGTCGCGGCGTGCTGGACGTGACCGTGCCGGACGATCGCCCGGCCTGCCTCGCGGGCATGAGCCGGTTGCGGCGGACCGGTCAGCCCTTCACCGTACGCAAGCGCATGCAGCGCGGCGACGGGTCGGTCGTGTGGGTCGAACAGAGCACCACGCAGGTCGAATTTTCCGATGCGACGCCGGCGATCGTCGCGACGTTCCGGCCGATCGCGCATCCGGCGGACGATGTCGATCCCGGCGCATTGCTCGCCCAGGCGCGCTTCCTGTGCGAAACCCGCGCCGAGCGGGAGGACGCGTTCGGCCCGATATTGTTCGCCAACCCGGCCTGGGATCTGCTGCTGAGGGCCTATATCGCCGAGGCGGAGGGCCGCACTTTGGATATCGCGGCGATGGCCCGCGCGGCGCGGATCGCGCCGGCCGCCGCATTGCGTTGGGGGCGGGGGCTGGCGTCCGAGGGGATGTTCGACCTCGAATCCGGCGACGAGGCCGCGCCGGTCTATCGCCTCACCGCCGATGCGCACGGCCGGCTCGAACGGTATCTGTCGCACCGCCTGGCCAAGCTGGCCGGCGTGTGTGCGATCAGCCCGCAGGTGCCATCTCGGCTATCACTTCCGCGATAAGATCCTTGCGGCTCAGCTTGCCGATCATCGTCTTGGGCATGTTCAGGCGGATGACAACTTCGTCCACACGTTCGTGCCGGCCGATTTGCGGGTTGAGCCAGTCGCGCAAGTCCTCGCCCGTCGCATTCATGCCTTCGTTCAGCGTGACATAGGCGCGGGGCTGTTCGCCGCGATAGGCATCGGGCAGGCCGATCACCATCGCCTCCTTCACCGCCGGATGATGGTGAAGAATCGCCTCGATCTGACTCGGAAAGACCTTGAAACCGCTAACCGCGATCATGTCCTTCAGGCGATCGACGATGCGCACGAAGCCGTCGGCGTCGATCGTGCCGACATCGCCGGTGCGCAGCCAGCCATCTACGAACACTTCGTTGTCGGCATCGGGGCGGCCCCAATAACCCTGCATGATCTGCGGCCCCCGGATCACCAGCTCGCCCGGCTCGCCGTCCGGCGCAGGTTGCGTCGGATCGCCCTTGTCGACCAGCCGGATCTCGGTCGCGGGCAGGGGCTGGCCGATTGTGCCGGCCTTGCCTTCCGCCTCGTAGGGGTTGGCCGAGACCACACCGGAGCTTTCCGACAGGCCGTACCCCTCGACCACCGTCGCGCCCGTGACGGCCTCGAACTTCGCCTTCAATTCCGCCGACAGCGGTGCGCCGCCCGAGATGCAGACGCGCAGCGATCCGAAATTGGTGCTCGCCGCCTTGGGATGATCGAGGAGCGCCTGATACATGGTCGGCACGCCGGGCAAGGCGGTGGCCCTGGTCCGCTGCAACGCGGCCAGCACCTGGCCCGCATCGAAGCGCGGCAGCATCACGATGCACCCGCCGTTCAGCACGGTGCGATTGAGCACGCAGGTGTTGGCGAAGACGTGGAACAGCGGCAGCACGCCGAGGATGCGATCCTCCTCGCCGGCATGTGGATCGATGCCCATCACCTGCCGCGCATTGGCGGACAGATTCTGGTGGCTGAGCATCGCGCCCTTGGGCACGCCGGTGGTGCCGCCGGTATATTGGATCAGCGCGATCGTCGCTTCCGGGTCGATCGCGGGCGCGGCGTGCCGGCCGTTATTGGCGATCAGTTTCGAAAAGGCGATGATGCGCGGATCGTCGGGCCGCTCGGCGGTCTCCTTGCGCTTGAACAGGCGGTAGAGCAGCGACTTGGTCGGCGGCAGCGCGCCGGCGACCGATCCGACGATCAGGCGTTCCAGCCCGCTTCTTTCCAGCACCTTCAGCGCGGTCGGCAGCACCGCCTTGGCCGAGACGGTGAACAGCAATTTCGTGCCCGAATCCGCGACCTGATGCGCCAGTTCGTCGACCGTGTAGAGCGGCGAGAAGTTCACCACCGTCGCGCCGAGTTTCAGGATGCCGTAATAGGCCGCGAGGTAATGCGGCACATTGGGCAGGAACAGGCCGATCCGGTCGCCTGGCCCATAGCCCGGCGCCGCCAGCCCCGCCGCGACGCGGTTCGCGCCGTCCAGCGTCTCGGCATAGCTGTAATGCCGTCCGAGGAAATCGATCAGCGGCGCGGTGCCGGCGCGGGCGGCGGCGGTGTCGAACATCTCGACCATCGACAGCGGGGGAAATTCCGTCTGCCACGGGGTGGGGTGGCGATAGGCTTCTGTCCACGCGGAGACGCAGTCGGAAGCGAGAGCAGAGATCGGGTCGGTCATTTACATTCGTGTAAGCAAGCGATCGAACGCCTGCAAGCCGGTGTTTTCGGCTCAAACCAGCCGTTTCGTCCAGGTGACCAGCACCGAAATCGCCACCACGCCCAGATCGATCGCCGCCTGCACCCGGGCCGGCGAACGGTCGTTCGAATCGTGCGTCAGAATGCGGATGTCGGCGCTGGGATGGCGCACCGCCAGCACGACGAACAGGGCGGCGGCGAAGATCAGGCCGGTGATACGACGTTGGCGCACGCCGGCTCCTCGGGTTGGCGTTAAGCCTGTACCGTAACGAATTCGCCGAAGCGCGGCAAGCTTGGGGTCAGGCGGCGATCGCGGATGGAAAAGTCGGGGTATCCTTGCCGCGCACCCGGTCCCGCCCCGCTGCCTTGGCCTCGAACAAGGCGAAATCGGCGGCGCAGTACATCGCCTTCCAGTCCGTCTCGCGCTGCAGGGTGCCGCGATGCAGCCCGACACTCGCCGTCACGGTCAGGTCGTACGGCATGCGCGCGGCGCGCAGGGCGGCGAGGATGTGGTCCGCATCGACCGGCTCGCCCGGCCCCGAAACGATGGCGAATTCCTCGCCGCCGATCCGCGCCACCAGCGCCTGCGGGTGGCTGGCGATGCGCAGGATGCGGGCGACCAGACGCAGCACCTCGTCCCCGCCATCATGGCCGATCGTTTCGTTGACGCCCTTGAAATTGTCGATGTCGAGAATCAGCAATTGCTGTTCGCCTTCGCGCCCGATCGCCTCGCGCAGGAAGGCGCGGCGGTTCATCAGCCCGGTCAGCGGATCGGCATCGGCGAGCAGCCGCGCGGCGATCTCCTGTTCGCGCGCCACGTCGCGCTCGCGGGTGATCAGCAGGATGCGGTAGGCGATGGCGAGACTGGAGAGCAACGCCTCGAAGATCATCGACAGGATCGTCGAATTATCGAGCCAGAAATGATAGCCGATCAGGTTCAGCCCGAACGCGACGCGCATCGCCGCGAGCGCGATCGGCACGCTCCACGCCACGATGAAGAGCCACAGATACTGGCTCTTGCGCAGCCATGCCGAAACGAGGATCGGCACGACCGTGGCGAGCAGCAGCACGAAGCCCAGCATGAAGGCCATGTCGAACGCCCATCTCTGCCACGGCGCGAACAGCGCCACGCCCATCGCCGGCAGCGCGACGGCCAGCGATGCGGCGCGCACCATCCGTCCGAGCCTGGGGGAGATGACGTGCGGTTCGAAGAAGTGGCGCAGGAAATTGATCGCCGCGACGCCCGTCGCCGAGAGAAAGACGTAATTCATGCCGAGCCGCGCATTGTTGTCGATGCCGGGCAGCGCCCAGGCGAGCGCGCCCGAGGACGAGAAGGCGTAGAGCAGCATCCCGACCATCATCAGGCAATAGAAGGGGAAGAACGCCTGCCGCAGCGCGCGCGCCAAGCCGAGATTATAGAGCAACAGCGCGATGCACACGCCGGCGAATCCGGCATAGACGGCGCTCATGATCGTGTTCGACCGCGCCGACTGGCTGCTCGTCGCAATCGTCGGCGCGATGACGATGCCGCGCAAATTCGCCGATCCCTCGACATGCCATAACAGACGCACCGGGCGGGTGTCGCTACGCGGCAACCACCGTTCGACGATCGCGCCGAGTTGCAGATGTCGCGTCGCACCCTTCCCGTCGGTCTCAAGTGAGGCGATCCGGCCGCCGGGATAGAGCGCATGGAGCGTCATTCGCTGCTGCCAGACGCTCGCCTGGCGCACCATCAGGCGATTGTGCGACAAACCCGCAGGCAGGGGATGGCTGATCACCCAATAATCGCCCGGCCCGAATTTCGGCTGCGGTGTGGAGCAATCGAATCCGGCCGGCGTCTTCAGCACGTGCGCCGCCGTCAGGCCCGGCGCGTCGCGCAGCACACAAAGGTGCAGCGGAATCCCCACCGTACCCGCCAGTCCTTGCGCAGACGCGGGTGGCGCGGTGGTGCTCGCGAAGAGACCGCAGATCAGAATCCATAAGCAGATGCGCACCATGCGCTTTGTCTAGATCGCGGTGAACGAAGATTGGGTAAACGCGCACGCAACCATCGCACAGGGTGCGCGTGCCACACAAAAAAGCCGGGGTGGATCGCTCCACCCCAGCCTCTTTATGCCCTGCGTCCAGCGTTATTTGGCGTCGGCGATTTCAGCCTTGCCCTTCTTGCGCGGCTTCTTGGGCGCGGCGGGCGTGATCTCGAACGACAATGCGCCGTCCTTCATCTTCACCGTCACCTCGCCGCCATGGACCAGCTTGCCGAACAGCAATTCCTCGGCCAGCGGCTGCTTGATCTTCTCCTGGATCAGGCGGCCCATCGGCCTCGCGCCATAGAGCTTGTCATAACCCTTGGCGGTGAGCCACGTCTTCGATTCGTCGTCCAGATTGATGTGCACGTTGCGGTCGGCCAGCTGCAGTTCGAGCTGCAGGATGAACTTGTCGACCACGCGGGCGACCACTTCGGTCGGCAGATAACCGAACGGAACGATCGCATCGAGGCGGTTGCGGAATTCCGGCGTGAACATCTTCTGCACCGCCTGCTCGTCCTCGCCCTCGCGGCTGAGCTGCCCGAAGCCCAATGTCTCGCGCGCCATGTCGGATGCGCCGGCATTGGTCGTCATGATCAGGATGACGTTGCGGAAATCCACCGTCTTGCCGTGCTGGTCGGTCAAACGGCCATTGTCCATCACCTGCAACAGGATGTTGAACAGGTCCGGATGCGCCTTCTCGATCTCGTCGAGCAGCAGCACCGAATGCGGCTGCTGGTCGATCGCATCGGTCAGCAACCCGCCCTGATCGAACCCGACATAGCCCGGAGGCGCACCGATCAGCCGGCTGACCGAATGGCGCTCCATATATTCCGACATGTCGAAGCGCTGGAGCGGAATGCCCATGATCGAGGCAAGCTGCTTGGCGACTTCCGTCTTGCCGACACCCGTAGGGCCGGTGAACAGATAGTTGCCGATCGGCTTTTCCGGATCGCGAAGACCGGCACGCGACAGCTTGATCGCCGATGCCAGCTTCTCGATCGCGACATTCTGCCCGAACACGACGCGCTTCAGATCGGTTTCGAGCGATTCCAGCGCCTTCGTGTCGTCGGTCGAAACCGATTTCGGCGGAATGCGCGCCATGGTCGCGATCACCTGTTCGATCTCGCGCGTGGTGATCGTCTTCTTGCGCTTGTTCGGCGGCACCAGCATCTGCATCGCGCCGACCTCGTCGATCACGTCGATCGCCTTGTCCGGCAGCTTGCGGTCGTTGATGTAGCGCGCGCTGAGTTCCACCGCCGACTTGATCGCGTCCGGCGTGTATTTCACCTTGTGATGGTTCTCGAACGCGGAGCGCAAACCGGCCAGGATCTTGATCGTATCCTCGATCGTCGGTTCGTTGACGTCGATCTTCTGGAAGCGCCGCAGCAACGCGCGGTCCTTCTCGAAGTGGTTGCGGAACTCCTTGTAGGTGGTCGAGCCGATGCAACGGATCGTGCCGCCCGACAAAGCGGGCTTCAGCAGGTTCGAGGCATCCATCGCACCGCCGCTGGTCGCGCCAGCGCCGATCACGGTGTGGATCTCGTCGATGAACAGGATCGCGTCGGGCAGCTTTTCGAGTTCGTTGACGACCGCCTTCAGCCGCTCCTCGAAATCGCCGCGATAGCGCGTGCCGGCCAGCAATGCGCCCATGTCGAGCGAATAGATCACCGCCGGCAACAGCACCTCAGGCACATCGCCCTCGATGATCTTGCGCGCCAGGCCCTCCGCGATCGCGGTCTTGCCCACGCCGGGATCGCCGACATATAGCGGATTGTTCTTCGAACGACGGCACAGGATCTGGATCGTGCGATCCACCTCCGGCCCGCGACCGATCAGCGGATCGACCTTGCCGTTCTTGGCCTTCTCGTTGAGATCGACGGTGAACTGCTTGAGCGCGCTTTCGCTCTTGCCCTTCTCCTGCCCCTTGGCCGGCTTCTCTTCCTCGGCACCCTTCACTTCGCGGGTTTCGGGAGCCGCGCCACCCTTGCCGACGCCGTGGCTGATGAAGCTGACGGCATCCAGGCGGCTCATATCCTGCTGCTGCAGGAAATAGACGGCGTAGCTCTCGCGTTCGCTGAACAAAGCGACCAGCACGTTCGCACCGGTCACTTCGTCGCGGCCCGACGATTGCACATGCAGGATCGCGCGCTGCACGACGCGCTGGAAGCCGGAGGTCGGCGACGGATCGGTCGCGGCATCCACCTTCAGGGCTTCCAGCTCGGTATCGAGATAATGGCCGACCGTGGCCTTCAGCTCTTCGAGTTCGACGCCGCAGGAGATCATCACCTTGCTGGCATGTTCGTCGTCGATCAGCGCGAGCAGCAGATGTTCGAGCGTCGCATATTCGTGGCGCCGCGACGATGCGGCTTCGAGCGCCTTGTGGAGCGTGGTTTCCAGCGCGGAGGCGAAAGATGGCATTTCGAAGGTTCTCCAAGCGGGGCCGCAAACGACGAGCGGCCCTTTTTTCCTATGTTGGAAGGCAGGCCGCCCGCATCAAGCACTTGAAAATCGCGACGCCCTTTCCTCCCGGCTGGTCCGGAGCGGCCGACGCGTTCAAGCTTATCTCTTGAATAGGCCGTCTGCGCTTGCGCGGTGATTAACTGCGCGTTCTTTTTTTCCGCGCGTCCGGTCTATCTCGGCCTCCAAGGCCGCAATCCTGGCATCCAATTCCGCCACCGACAGCGGATCGAGATCCTGCCGCACCAGCGTGGCCAGCGGATCATCGGATTTACCGGCGAAGTTCTCGTCCAGATCCATAGTCATGAAAGTTGACCCTGTGGCCTGCGATGTCAATAACGCAACCGCCGGTTTCCGGCCAACCAGGCGGGCATCATGACCGATATTCCCAAAACTATGCGCGCGATCGACCCCGAAGCGCCGGGCGGGCCCGACGTGCTGATCGTGGTGGAGCGCCCGGTGCCGGTGCCAAACGAGGGCGAAGTGCTGGTCCGCGTCGCCGCCGCCGGGGTCAACCGGCCCGAAGTGATGCAGCGCAAGGGCCTGTATCCGCCACCTCCGGGGGCGTCGTCGATCCTGGGCATGGAGATTTCCGGCACCATCGTCGCTGTGGGGGAGGGGGTGATGGCCGAAGTGGTCGGGCAGCCGGTCTGTGCGCTGATCACCGCCGGGGCCTATGCCGATTATGCCGTCGCCCCCTGGGGCCAGTGCCTGCCGGTGCCCGAGGCGCTGAGCATGGTCGAGGCGGCGGCGATGCCCGAGACATTGTTCACCGTGTGGACCAATCTGTTCGAGCGCGGTTACGCGGCGGAGGGCGATACGGTGCTGGTCCATGGCGGCACCAGCGGCATCGGCACGATGGCGATCGGCCTGTGCAACCTGTTCGGCGTGACCGTGATCGTGACGGCGGGCAGCGACGACAAATGCGCGGCGGCGAAGACGATCGGCGCGGATCACGCGATCAACTACAAGAGCGAGGATTTCGTCGCCCGTGTAAAGGAGATCACGGGTGGCAAGGGCGTGCAGGTCGTGCTCGACATGGTCGGCGGGGAGTATGTGCCGCGCAACCTGCAATGCCTGGCCGAGGATGGCCGCCACGTCTCGATCGCGGTGCAGGGCGGGATGACCGCGACGATCCCGCTGTTCGAGATCATGCGCCGCCGCCTGACCCTGACCGGATCGACGCTCCGCCCGCGCGACACCGCCTTCAAATCTCTCGTCGCCGACGAACTCGCCCGCACCGTCTGGCCGCACGTCGAAGCCGGTCGCCTGAAACCGGTGATCGACCACACCTTCCCGCTGGCTGAGGCGCCCGCGGCGCATGCGCGGATGGAGGCGGGCGACCATGTCGGCAAGATCGTGCTGGTGATGGAGTAGATTCGGGCACCGTCGGCTGATTCAACTAGACCCCGCGCCGCATCGCTCTATCCTATCGGCATGGGTCTGGGGGCATGATCGCATTTCTGATGGCGGCGGAGAATTTCGCCTTCGTCTCGGCGCTGTTGTTGATGGTGCTGATCGGTGTTGTGCAGGTCATCGGCCTGGGCATCGATACGCATGTCGATGCGCATCTCGATTCCCACCCCGATCTGCTGTCCTGGCTCGGCGTCGGGCGGCTGCCGCTGCTGATGCTGCTGGTCGTGTTCCTCGCGATCTTCGGCATGATCGGCCTGATCGGGCAGCAGGCGATCCATGACGCGACTGGCGATCTGCTCGCGCCGCTCCTTGCTATTCCCGCCGCAGCGGCGGCATCGCTGCCGCTAACCGGTTTCGCTGCGCGCGTGCTGGCGCGCATCCTGCCGCACGATCATACGACGGCGATAGACCTCGACGATCTGGTCGGTGAGGCTGCACGCATCGTCACGGGTCGCGCCGCCACCGGATCGCCGGCGCGTGCGCGGGTCGAGGATCGGCATGGCCAGGCGCATTACGTGATGGTCGAGCCCAACAATCCGGCCGAAATATTCGACGAAGGTGAGACGATCTTAATCGTCCGCCGCGAAGGTCAACTCTTCCGCGCCATCTCCCGTGGCGACCATCGCCTGCCGCAAATCGGAGTCTAAACTTCATGACCGAAGTCGCCACGCAGACCGGATCGGTCATGCCCTATCTCATCTATTCGGGTAGCGCTTTGGTCGCCTTGCTCGTGCTCGGCCTGATCCTTGCCAAGCTCTACAAGCGGGCGTCGAAAGAGGTCGGGTTCGTGCGCACCGGCTTCGGTGGCGAGAAGGTCGTGATCAACGGTGGCGCGCTCGTCCTGCCGGTGTTTCACGAGACGATGCCGGTGAACATGAACACCGTGCGGCTCGCGGTGGAGCGCAAGAACACCGATGCGCTGATCACGCTCGATCGCCTGCGCATCGACGTGAAGGCCGAATTCTACGTCCGCGTTCGTCCCGATGCGCAGGCGATCGCCACTGCCGCACAGACGCTCGGCATGCGCACGATGCACCCGGATGCGCTGAAGGAGCTGGTCGAGGGCAAGTTCGTCGATGCGTTGCGTTCTGTCGCGGCCGGCATGACGATGAACCAGTTGCACGAACAGCGCGCCGATTTCGTCCAGAAGGTGCAGCAGGTGTCGTCCGCCGATCTGGCGATGAACGGTCTGGAACTGGAATCCGTCTCGCTCACCGGGCTGGATCAGACGTCGATCGAGCATTTCAACGCCAACAACGCCTTCGACGCCGAGGGCCTGACCAAGCTGACCGAGCAGATCCAGCTGCGCAAGAAGGCGCGTAACGATATCGAGCAGGATACGCGCATCCAGATGGAAACGAAGAATCTGGAGGCCGAACGGCAATCCTTCCTGATCGGGCGCGACACCGAATTTGCCCGGCTGGAACAGGAACGCGAGATCGAACTGAAGCGGGCAGGGCAGGCGTCCGAGGTCGCGCGCGAACAGGCGCTGCGCACGCGCGAGGCGGATCAGGCGCGGATCGAGGCCAAGCAGCAGGTCGATAGTTCGCAGATCCAGGCCGACCGCGCCGTGAAGGAAGCGCAGATTGCCCAGGAACAGGCGTTGGAACTCGCGCGGCAGGAGCAGGAGATCGCAGTTCAGAACAAGAGCCGCGAGGAAAGCCAGGCCCGCGCCGAGGCGGACAAGGCCCGCGCCAGCGCGGTCGCCGCCGAGGAACAGGTCGGCACCGCGCGTGAGACCGAGATCGCCGAGCGCCAGAAGCGCATCGAGCTGATCGACGCCTCGCGCGAGGCGGAGCGCGCCGCGATCGGCATCAAGGTGCAGGCCGAAGCGGAGAAGCAGGCCGCTACCGATCGCGCGGAGGCGGTGCTGGAAACCGCGCGCGGCGAGGCGGAAGCGGCCAAGCTGAAGGCCGATGCCGACCGCGTCCGCTTCGAGGTCGAGGCGGCGGGCCAGCGCGCGGTGAACGAGGCGTCGAACATCCTGTCGTCCGATCAGGTGTCGCTGACCACCAAGCTGGCGCTGCTCAAGGTGCTGCCGGAATTGATCCGCGAGGCGGCCAAGCCGATGGAATCGATCGACAGCATCCGTATCGTGCAGGTCGACGGCATCACCGGCGGCGGTGGCGCATCGGGCGGGTCGGTTGAGGGTGGCGGCGACGGCAACCTCGCCAATTCCGCCGTCTCGGCCGCGCTGAAATATCGCGCGCAGGCACCGTTGATCGACGGGCTGATGAAGGAACTCGGGCTGGACGGCTCCTCGCTCGATACGCTGGTGCGATCGGGCACGGTTGTCATGCCGAAGGTGCCGCCGGTGGCGACGGCGAAGGCGGGCTAAGCAAGGGCGAGCTGGAAGAAGCGATGGTGCAAAACCCCTCCGTCATCCCCGCGAAGGCGGGGATCCCGCTTCTTCTTCCTTCCTTCGGTATCGTGACCCCGCAATAAGATGCGAAAAGGCGGCTGGGTCTACATACTCGCCGACCGTTACCGTGGTACAATCTATACCGGCGTCACCGCCAACATCGAAGCCCGCAGCTTCCAGCATGCGACCGCAACTGGCTCCGAATTCTGCAAGAAGTACGGCATCACCCGGCTCGTCTACGCCGATTTCGCCGAAGACATCACCGATGCGATCGCGCGCGAAAAGGCGATGAAGAAATGGCGCCGCGCGTGGAAGATCAGGCTGATCGAGCAGGCCAATCCGGATTGGCGCGACCTGTTCGACACGCTCTGACCGCCGAGCAGAAGCGGGATCCCCGCTTTCGCGGGGATGACGGGGGTGGTTCATGTGCTCTCGTAATCCCCGCGAAGGCGGGGATCCCGCTGCCTAGCCCCGCATTCCGAAGAGAAGCGTGACCTTCCCACGAGCGATCCCGCTACAGAACTGCAACATCCCCGCGATGCTGCTGTAACAATCCGCGCGCATAGCTCGTCACCGTTGGGGTAACCTGAACGGGGCAAGCGGCATGAACGTCGTCACCAGTATTTCCGCCACCGCGATCGCCGGGGCGTCGCTCGGCGACTTCGCCGATTTCGCCAATTCCGCGCCGGCCATTCCGGAGCGGCTGGTCGGCGGGCGGCCGCAGTTCCGGACGATCTGGATCTCCGACATCCATCTCGGCACGCGTGGCTGCAATGCCGATATGCTGATCGACTTCCTCGATCATGTGGACAGCGAGACGATGTATCTGGTCGGCGACATAGTCGATGGCTGGCGGCTGAAGAAGAAGTTCTACTGGCCGACCGCGCACAACGACGTCGTCTGGCGGCTGCTGAAGCGCGCGCGGCGCGGCACGCGCGTGGTCTATATCCCCGGCAATCATGACGAGGTGTTCCGCCAGTTCACCGGGCTCGATTTCGGCGGCGTGGAGATCGTGCGCCAGGCGATCCACGAGACCGCCGACGGTCGCCGCCTGCTCGTGTTGCATGGCGATGAATTCGACGCGATCACGCTGGCGCATCGCTGGCTCGCGCATGTCGGAGACGTCGCGTACAATCTGCTGATGGCGCTCAATCGCGCCCTGAATGCGTATCGCCGCGTCTTCAACCTGCCCTATTGGTCGCTCAGCAAGCACGCCAAGGCCAAGGTCAAGAAATCGGTCGAGTTCATCTCGAACTATGAAGAGGTCGTGGCGCAGGCGGCGGCGCATCGCGGCGTGGACGGCGTGGTCTGCGGCCACATCCACACCGCCGAATATCGCGAGATCGGCGGCATCCAATATTATAATGATGGCGATTGGGTCGAGGGCTGCACCGCTCTGGTCGAGCATTTCGACGGGCAGATGGAAATCCTCCACTGGGCCGACGAAATCGCCGCGAGGGAAAGCGACGCGCCCGCCCAATTGCTCGCGGCTTGAGCGGCGTGCGCATCGCCATCGTCACCGACGCGTGGAGCCCGCAGGTCAACGGCGTCGTGCGCACGTTGCAGGCGGTGAGCGGGGAATTGCGGCGGCAGGGGCATGAGGTGCTGGTCGTCTCGCCCGATCTGTTCCATTCGATCCCGTGCCCGACCTACCCGGAGATCCGCCTCGCCTTCGCGCGCACCGGCGCGGTGGCGCGATTGCTGGAGGATTTTGGGCCGCACGCGATCCATCTCGCGACCGAAGGGCCGGTGTGCATCGCCGCGCGGCGCTGGTGCCTGGCGCGCGCCTTTCCGTTCACCACCGCCTATCACACGCAATTCCCCGATTATATCGCGGCGCGGACCGGGCTGAACCCGGAATGGATCTGGCGCTACATCCGCTGGTTCCATGATCCGGCCCAGGCGATTCTGGCCTCCACCGCCTCGATCGCCGCCACCCTGGGCACGCACGGCCTGCACCATACGCGGCATTGGGGCCGGGGCGTGGACCTCGCGCAATTTCACCCCGGCGTCGTGCCCGATCCGCAGATCGCCGCGCTGCCCGGCCCGGTGCAGCTCTATGTCGGGCGCATCGCGGTGGAAAAGAATATCGAGGCGTTTCTCGACAGCGCGCATCCCGGCAGCAAGGTGGTGGTCGGCGACGGCCCGGCCCGCGCCGCGCTGGCGGCGAAATATCCGGACGCACATTTCCTCGGCCCCCGCTACGGCGCGGACCTGGCCGCCGCTTATGCCGCCGCCGACGTGTTCGTCTTCCCCAGCCGCACCGACACGTTCGGGCTGGTGATGATCGAGGCGTTGGCCTGCGGCACGCCGGTCGCGGCCTATCCCGTCACCGGGCCGGTCGACGTGTTGACCGAACGGACCGGCGCGATGGACGAGGATCTCGATATGGCGATCGCCCGCGCGCTGACGCTCAACCGCACGGCGTGCGCGCGCTACGGATCGGGCTTCACCTGGGCGGCGAGCGCGCGCCAGTTCCTCGACGCGCTGGTCCCGGCGTTCGAACGCGAGACGCTGGCTGCCTGAGGGTCAGTAGACGTACCCCCGATACTTACCTTGCCACTGGCCGTCATTGGCCCTAGATCAGGGGCTACACGCGGCCGCTCCGAAAGGGGCGGCCCTTATTGTTTCTAAGGAGTTTCTCCGTGGCCCAGCCGCTCATGCCGCATGCGACCGCTTCCTGGCTGGTCGACAACACCGCGCTCTCGTTCGAACAGATCGCAGAATTCTGCGGCCTGCACATCCTCGAGATCCAGGCAATCGCCGACGATACCGCCGCGACGAAGCTGACCGGTCGCGATCCGATCCGCGCGCATGAACTGACGCAGGACGAGATCGACAAGGGCCAGGCCGATCCCGATTACACGCTGAAGATCATCAAGGGCCCCGAGCAGGTCCGCCGCACCAAGGGCCCGCGCTACACGCCGGTGTCTAAGCGTTCGGACAAGCCGGACGGCATCTCGTGGATCATCCGCAACCACCCGGAAATCACCGACGGCGCGATCGGCAACCTGATCGGCACCACGCGCACGACGATCGCCGCGATCCGTGACCGCAGCCACTGGAACATCGCCAACATCACCCCGAAGGATCCGGTCACGCTGGGCCTGACGACGCAGCGCGAGCTGGACGCGGCAGTGGCCAAGGCCGGCAAGGCGGCGGGCCTCGAACCGGTGGTCGACACCCGCCTCGACGGCGACCGCGAGGCGCTGATCGCCGAACTCCGCCAGCAGCGCGCGCAGGCCGCGATCGACGCGGAAGCGGTGGAAGCCGGCGAAAGCGCGCCGGTGGAGCGGACCGCGGAGAATTTGTTCAAGAGCTGAGCGTCTTCGCTATACTGTTCCCCGGCGCAGGCCGGGGTCCAGTCGCGAAGGTCGTGGAATGGAGAAGAGCGGCTTCGTCTATATAATGGCGAACGCGCGTAACGGCACGATCTACCTCGGCGTCACCAGCGATCTGCCACGCCGCGTATGCGAACATCGCACCGATGCGGTTCCCGGTTTCACGCGCAAATACCGATGCCATATGCTCGTCTGGTACGAAGCCTATGATGGCATCGAGGAAGCCCGGCAGCGCGAACTTCGTATGAAGGATTGGCGAAGGGCGTGGAAGATTCGAGAAATCGAAGGCATGAACCCCGACTGGGCCGACCTGTACGATAGTATCGTTTAGTTCCCCGGCGAAGGCCGGGGTCCAGTAGCGAAACAGTCGATTGTCGTCGTTGCGCCCGGTTTACTTCGGCCTTCGCCACTGGACCCCGGCCTTCGCCGGGGAACAAGTTGGCTTCCGTCTATTCCGTTGCTACTCGCAACCGATGTCAACGAAAACCGACGCCGCCTTCGTCCCCGACGACAGCTTCACCGCCACCAGCCATAAAGGCCTGACCTATCCCTTCGGCGGTGCGGAGCCGGCGGATGGCGACATCATGGCGATCGTCCCGGGCCTTGATTGGGTGCGCCTGCGCGTTCCGGGGCCGCTCAAGCACGTCAATTGCTGGCTGCTCGCGGATGCGGACGCGCGGGGCGAGGGCGTCGCGCTGATCGATACCGGCATGAACACCGATGAGGCGCGCGCGGCGTGGAAGGCGGTGTTCAAGGGGTCGATGTCGGGCGTCCGCGTCACGAAGATGATCGGCACGCATTTCCATCCCGATCATATCGGACTGGCGGGCTGGATGTGCGACCATCACGATGCGCCGCTGCTGATGACGCGCGGCGAGTGGCTGACGGCGCGGATGCTGGTCGCCGATGCGCGTGACGGGGTGCCCGACGATATGCTCGCCTTCTGGCGCGCCGCCGGTTGGGATGACGGGCAGATCGCGCATGCCAAGGAACGCGGCTGGGCCGGGTTCCGCCGCATCGTCACGCCACTGCCGCTCGGCTTCACCCGTTTGATCGAGGGCGATACGCTGAGCATCGGCGGGCAGGATTGGCGCATCGTGGTCGGTTCCGGCCACAGCCCGGAACATGCGTGCCTGCTGAACGAGGCGGCGGGTATCCTGATCGCCGGCGATCAGGTGTTGCCACGGATCAGCCCGAACGTGTCGCTGGGCGTGACCGAGCCGAACGCCGATCCGCTGGGCGAATGGTTCGCCTCGATCGCGAAGCTGAAGACGTTGCCGGACAGCCTGCTAGTCTTGCCCGGTCATGGCGATCCGTTCACCGGCCTGCACACGCGGCTCGATGCGATGGACCGCGAGCATCGCGAACGGCTCGACGAGCTTCATGCATTCCTGGGAGACGGCAAGCGCGGCATCGACGTGTTCGGTCGCCTGTTCCGCCGCGCCATTGGCCCGGACATGCTCGGCATGGCGACCGGCGAGGCGCTCGCGCATCTGCGTCGGCTGGAGGTCGAAGGGCGGGCGGTGAAGGATGCGCGCGACGGGGTGTGGTGGTATCGGGCGGTGTGATCTCAACTATCTGTTCCCCGGCGAAGGCCGGGGTCCAGTTACGAGAGTGGACATTACGAATGGCAGAACTCCATTACATCGACCTTCGCGACTGGACCCCGGCCTACGCCGGGGAACGGCTTGGGTTCTGTGTCGCGACACGCTAGCCTTGGCCCCAACGCCGCCAGGCGAATCATCAGGAGAGTCCGAATGTGCGACGAGCATACCGCCGAGGATAACGAAGCCTTCCTTTCGGGCCTCTCCCGCCGCCAGTTCGGTGCCGCCGCCGGCGCGGTCGGCCTCGCGATGCTGCTGCCCAGCCCGGCCAATGCCGCCACCGTCAGCGGCAGGAACGTCTCGATCAAGACGCCCGACGGCGTCGCCGATTGCTGGTTCGTCGCTCCCACCACCGGCAAGCATCCCGCTGTGCTCGTCTGGCCCGACATCATGGGCCTGCGCCCGGCCTTCCAGCAGATGGGCAAGCGGCTCGCCGAATCCGGTTATGCCGTGCTGGTCGTCAACCAATTCTACCGCAGCACGAAAGCGCCGTTCCTCAAACCCGGCGAAAGCTTCGACCAGCCCGAGATCCGCGCCAAGATCATGCCGTGGCGCACGCCGCTGACCACCGAGGCGACGACGCGCGATGCGCGTGCCTTCACCGATTTCCTCGACAAGCAGAAATCGGTCGATACGAAGCGCGGCATGGCCAGCACCGGCTATTGCATGGGCGGGCCGATGACGATGATCACCGCCGCGCTGCGCCCGGATCGCATCCGCGCCGGGGCCTCGTTCCACGGCGGCGGCCTCGTCACCGACAAGCCGGACAGCCCGCATCTGATGGTGCCCAAGATGAAGGCGTCGTATCTGTTCGCCATCGCCGAGAATGACGATGCCCGCGCCCCGGCCGACAAGGAAAAGCTGCGCGAGGCGTTCAAGGAAGCCAAGCTGCCGGCCGAGATCGAGGTCTATACCGGCACGATGCACGGCTGGTGCCCGCCCGACAGCAAGGTCTACAATGCCGCGCAGGCCGACAAGGCGTGGGGCCGGATGCTCGCTCTGTTCGAAAAATCGCTCTGATCAGGAGGATCGCACGATGGCTCTCACCTTCTACACCAATCCGATGTCGCGTGGCCGCATCGCGCGCTGGATGATCGAGGAAACCGGCGCCGAATACGACACGGTGATCCTCGATTACGCCGCCAGCATGAAGGGCGCGGACTATCTTGCGATCAACCCAATGGGCAAGGTTCCGGCGATCGTTCACGACGGCAAGGTGGTGACGGAGGGCGCGGCGATCTGCGCCTATCTGGCGGACGCTTTCCCGGATGCCGGCCTCGCCCCGCCGACGCACGATCGCGCCGATTATTACCGCTGGCTGTTCTTCGCGGCCGGGCCGACCGAACAGGCGATCACCGACAAGTCGATGGGCTTCGCGCCGACGGCGGATCAGGGCCGCATGGCCGGCTATGGCAATTTCGACCTGATGGTCGACGTGCTGGAAAAGGCGGTGTCGGCGCACGATTACATCGCCGGCGATCGCTTCACCGCAGCGGACGTCTATGTCGGCTCGCAGGTCGCCTGGGGCCTGATGTTCGGCAGCCTGCCCAAGCGCGATGCCTTCACCGCCTATGTCGCGCGGCTGACGGCGCGGCCGGCCTATAAGCGTGCCTCGGAGATCGACGATGAATTGATCCCCGCGCCCGCACCGACCGCATGAAGCCGTAACTCCGCAACGGTTTTTTAGCATTGCGGGCGCATGCTTTTTCTCATGGAAGACATGTACACGCTGGCGATCGATCGCAGCCGCCATTTGATCCAGATCGCACTGACCGGTTTCTGGCGCCCGGAGGCGACCGAGGCGTTTTGCGACGAAGTGCGTCATCAGATCGCTGCGCTCGGCACCGGCGCGGGTCAGCAGATGCTGCTATGCGATCTGACCAATGCGAACGTCGCGCCGGCCGAGACGATCGCCGTACTCGCGCACATCCTGGCCAACCCGTCGTTTGCTGGGATCAAGGTGCAGCGGATCGCCTTCTACACGCCGTCCGCATTGCTCAGGATGCAGATGGGCCGGGTGACCGGCGCGCGCAAAGGGGTTGCCGTGTTCGAAACCCGCGAGCTCGCGGAGACATGGTTGATGGAAGGAAGAGCAGTGGCGGCTTAATCGCCGCGCCACAATCTCCCCCCGCCTTCGCGGGGATGACGGAAAATTTCAGTCTTCGAGCAAAGCCGCCCGCCGCGCCGGCAGGTCCGCCATCACCGCCGCGCGCCATTCCGGTGTGCCCGAACTCCATGCGCCGATCTCGTCGATCGTGCGTGCGCATCCCAGGCAGAGGTCGCGCTCCTCGTCCAGCTCGCACACATTCACGCACGGACTGACGATCGCGACCACCGGTACGGCCTCGAAGCTGTCGTCGTCGCCCACGCGGAAGACGATCAGTCGACGGTCAGCTTGGCGTTCAGGAAGTTCGGCAGCGGGCCGTTCCAGCCGCCGTCATCGGGCGCATCCTGCTGCGGAATGCGGGCAGGGCGGACGGGCCGGTCGTCGCGAGGTTCGTTTCTCGCCGGGCGGCTGTCGCGCGGCGGCCGGACTGCGCGCTCCTCGCGAGCCGGGCGCTCCTCGCGCGCAGGCCGTTCGGCGCGTGCCGGCCGCTCTTCACGAGCGGGTCGGGCCTCACGCGGCGCACGCGGTGCGTCTTCGACCGGCGTGGCCGTCTCGACCGGCGCGGCCTTGGACACGGCCGGCTTGCGCCCACGGCGCGGTGCGCGCTCCTCGCGCGCCGCCGGGGCAGCGTCCGCCTCATCGTCCACCGCCACGGCATCGCTGGCGCCGTAGCGCTCGATCTTCATGCCGGTCAGCTTTTCGATATTCTGGATATTCTCGGCATCGTCCGGCGTCACGAAGGTGAAGGCGATGCCGGTCGCGCCCGCGCGGCCGGTGCGGCCGATGCGGTGGACGTAATCGTCCGGATGCCACGGCGCGTCATAGTTGAACACGTGGCTGACGCCCTTGATGTCGATTCCGCGCGCCGCGACGTCGGAGGCGACCAGCAGATTGATGTCGCCCTTCTTGAACCGCTCCAGTTCGGCGATGCGCTGCGATTGCTCCATGTCGCCGTGGATTTCGCCCGAGGCGAAGCCCGCGCGTTGCAGCGCCTTGTTCAGGTCGCGCACCGTGGTCTTGCGGTTGGAGAAGATGATCCCGGTCTTGACCTGTTCGGCGCGCAGCAGCGCCATCAATTTGTCGCGCTTCTTGGCACCCGATACCGGCACGACCCATTGCGTGATGTTGACGTTGGCCGTCGCGGGCCGCGCGACTTCGATCGTCTTGGGATTGTTCAGGAACTTGTCGGCGAGCTTCTTGATCGGCGGCGGCATCGTCGCGGAGAACAGCAGGGTCTGGCGGCTCTTGGGCAGCTTGGTGCAGATTTCCTCGATATCGGGAATGAAGCCCATGTCGAGCATCCGGTCCGCCTCGTCGATCACCAGCAGGTCGCAGCCGGTGAGCAGGATCTTGCCGCGCTGGAACAGGTCCATCAGCCGGCCCGGCGTTGCGATCAGCACGTCGACGCCCTTTTCCAGCGCCTTCTGCTGGTCGCCCATCGATACGCCGCCGATCAGCAGCGCCATCGAAAGCTTGTGATACTTGCCGTATTTCTCGAAATTCTCCGCCACCTGCGCGGCGAGTTCGCGCGTCGGCTCGAGGATCAACGAGCGCGGCATGCGCGCGCGGCTGCGGCCTTCGCCCAATATGTCGATCATCGGCAGCACGAAGGCGGCGGTCTTGCCCGTGCCGGTCTGCGCGATGGCGACCAGATCCTTCATCATCAGCACGGACGGAATCGCGCTCGCCTGAATCGGGGTAGGCTCGGTATAGCCGGATTCGCCGATGGCTTTCAAAAGCTGGTCGGAAAGGCCGAGATCGGCAAAAGTCATGCGGTGTCCGGAAATAAGGGCCTGGGCAACGCCGCCGGGCCAGCCGCCACGCGCTTGCGCAGGTACGCGCAAATGTCAAGTTTTACCGCCATGCAGCGGGTAGTATTCAGCGTTTAAGCTTCAGCTTCTTGAACGACGAAATCATGCAGGCCCGGCCGGATCGCGCCCGGATCACGTCGCGCTTGGCGCACATGCTGCCATCCGGCGCGGGCTTCAGATAGACGCCGGCATAGAAATCCAGCGCCGGGCAATCGTCGTCCAGCTTGGCGCGCAGCAACTGCCCGTCGATCAGCGCCAGGTCCACGCTGTCCTTGCGCGCGACGCCCGATCCGGCGAGCGTATCGAGCGCGACGCAGCGCGGCCCCTTATGCTCCTCCATCGCCGGCCGCACCGGCCGCGGCATCGGCATCGGCGCGCGGCTCATCGGCACCGGGATGCGGATCACGATGCGCTGGTGAACCGTCAACTGCGCCAGTTGCAGCCCGTCCATATCCTCCGACGGCCCGATCTCGCCGGGCAAGGCGGAACCGGGCAATGCGAGCAGCAGCAGCAGGGAGGGGATGAGGGGATTCGGCATGAACTTCCCATCGATACCCGAATTGCTTGAACGGCGGATGAATTATGGCGGGCTCTGCCACAATTGGCGGCATGGGAAGTGCGCCGGACCTGTCGCCGCCGCTTACACCCACGCAAGTAACGCGGAAGAAAAAGTCAAATTTCCGCGGTTGGCACGCTTCATGCTGAAGACGTCGCTAGCAATGAACCGTTTATGGGTTCTGACCGAGGGGACAATTTCATGCGCTTTTCCACTATGCTTTCCGCTACCGCCGCTGCGGCGGTCCTGTCCGTCACCGCGACCGCTGCTCAGGCCGCGATCCTGTTCGACAACGGCCCGGTCGTCACCGGCGGCGTGTCGATCCTCACCACGCCGGCCACGACGCTCGGCTTCGGGTCCAATGCTAGCGCGACGCTCGCCGATAACTTCACCATCAGCGGCGCCAGCTGGAACATCAGCTCGCTCGATTTCTACGGCTATCAGACGAACGCTGGCGGCTTCACTTTCACCAACGTGACGTGGAGCATCGTTTCCGGCACGAACGTGAACACCGGCACCGTGCTCGCTTCGGGCACTACCGCCGTAACCAATGCCGGTCTGGTCGGCTATCGTGCATCGAGCACGACGCCGACGGATCAGACGCGCGCCATCTACCGTATTAATGCCGACATCACCGACATCACTCTGGGTGCCGGCAACTACTTCGTCACCTGGGCATTGGCCGGCACGGCCGCGTCCGGTCCGTTCGTACCGCCGGTTGTGGGGTCGCAGGGCACGGGCAATGCGCTGCAGTCGCTGAGCGGCGCGGCCTACACGACGTTGACGGACGCCGGCAGCGGCCAGACGCTCGATGTTCCGTTCACGATCAACGGCACGGTCGCGGCATCGGCCGTGCCCGAGCCCGCCACCTGGGCGATGATGATCGGCGGTTTCGGCATGGTCGGCGGCGCGATGCGCAGCCGTCGCCGCAAGACCACGATCAGCTTCGCCTGATCCGCGCGACACGTTGGAATGCGAAAGCCGCCGGCCGGAAGGCTGGCGGCTTTTTACTGTGATGTTCGTCGCGCGTGCTGTGGCAGCGCGTCGGCCATCATGATATCGCGCGCGCTATGACCCCAGCGCAATCCCGCATGATCGAGGCCGTCCGCTCCGCGCTCGGCCCCAAGGCCGTCATCACCGATCCCGCCGCGATCGAGCCGTGGCAGAACGACTGGCGCGGACGCTATCACGGCACGACGCCCGCGATCCTCGCCCCCGATGACACCGCCGGCGTCGCCACTATCGTGCGGCTCGCCGCCGAACACCGCGTCGCTTTGGTGCCGCAGGGGGGCAACACCTCGATGGTCGGCGGCGCCACTCCGCCGGCGGATGGCAGCGCGCTGATCCTGTCGCTGCGCCGCCTGAACCGCATCCGCATGATCGATGCCGATAACAACCTCGCCATCGCGGACGCCGGGGTGATCCTGTCCGATCTGCACGATGCCGCGGTGGCCGCCGGCCGGCGCTTCCCGCTGACGCTGGGGGCGAAGGGCAGCGCGACGATCGGCGGCCTCGCCTCAACCAATGCCGGCGGCACGCAGGTGCTGCGCTTCGGCACGATGCGCGGGCTGATCGCTGGGGTCGAGGCGGTGCTGCCCGATGGCCTGATCCACGACGGTCTGTCGGCGCTCAAGAAGGATAATCGCGGCTACGATCTCAATCAGTTGCTGATCGGTGCGGAGGGGACGCTCGGCATCATCACCGCCGTCACGCTGCGCCTCGTCCCCGCCATCGCCGCGCGCGCCGTCGCCTGGGTCGGCCTCGCCAGCCCGGCCGATGCGCTCACTCTGCTGCGCCTGCTCGAAAGCCGGACGCAGGGAATCGAAAGCTTCGAACTCCTGCCCGACGATTCCCTCGCCGCCGTCCTGCGTCACGTGCCGCAGACCCGCGCACCGCTCGCCGGCCAACACCCCTGGCATGTCCTGATCGAAGCCGTCGCCACGGACCGCCACGACGAGCCACCCGCCACCCTGCTCGAACGCTTGCTCGCCCCCGCGCTCGAAACCGGCCTCATCGCCGACGCCACGATCGCCGCGAGCGAGGCGCAGGCCGAGGCGTTCTGGCGCATCCGCGATTCGATCTCCGAATCCGAACGCGCCACCGGCCCCGCCGCGCAGCACGACATCTCCGTGCCGGTCGCCGCCATGCCGCGCTTCATGGTCGAGGCGGCGGCGGCCTGCGACGCGCGCTTCCCCGGCACGCACGCCAGCGGCTTCGGCCATCTCGGCGACGGCAACGTGCATTTCCACGTCCGCGCGCCTTCCGGGGCGGATCCCGCCCGCTGGTACGCCGATCAGGCGCCGGACGTGACCCGCTTCGTCCACGATCTGGTCGTCGCGGCGGGCGGGTCGATCTCGGCCGAACACGGCATCGGGCAGATGAAGCTGAAGGAACTCGAACGCCTGTCCGCGCCGGCCCGGCTCGCGGCGTTGCGCGCGATCAAGGCGGGGCTCGACCCGCACGGTCTGATGAACCCGGGCAAGCTCATCTCCGTCCCCGTCCAAGACCTCGGCGCACTTGCGCCGGACGCCCCCACGCCATAGAGCCGAAGCCATTCGTCGCGGGGAGGGCCACGCGGCGCGAAAAAGATTTCGAGTGGAGAATATCGATGGCCAGCGCGCCGCAGCAGTCCCAGCTTCCGCTTTTCTATCAGGCGCTCGAGCCGCTTTCGTCCGATGCACATGCCAGTTTCAAGCTGCGCGCCGCCGACAAGGCGGCATTCGTCGTCGGCAACCATGCCATTCCGCTGACCGTGGATGAATTCACGCTGGTGCAGCGCACGATGCCGATCGTCTTCACCGTGGACGAAAACCCCGTGCCGATCGCGCTGATGGGCCTGAATGAGGGCGTCAACGTGTTCGTCGCCGACGACGGCAAGTTCGCGGAAAATACCGGCTACGTTCCGGCCTATATCCGCCGTTATCCCTTCATGCTCGCCAAGCTGCACCCCGATGCGCAGGAATTGTCGTTGTGCTTCGATCCGACCACCGACATCATCGGTGCGTTCGAAGAGGGCGAGCCGCTGTTCGACGCGGGCAAGCCGAGCGAAATCACCACCAACATCCTGAAGTTCAACGAAACCTTCGAGGAAGCCGGCGCGCGCACCAACAATTTCATGCAGGATCTGAAGGAACTCGGCCTGTTGATGGACGGTGAGGTCAGCATCCAGCCCGACGGCGCCGAGCAGCCCTTCGTCTATCGCGGCTTCCAGATGGTCAACGAGGAAAAGCTCAACGATCTACGCGGCGATCAGCTGCGCAAGATCCAGAAGAACGGCATGCTGCCGTTGCTCTATGCCCACCTCTTCTCGCTGTCGCTGATGCGCGAGATCTTCGGTATGCAGGTGTCGCAGGGCAAGATGCCGGTGCCGGAACTTCAGCTTCAGGCGTAAGATTCTTCTCAAGCCCCTCTCCTGAAGGGGAGGGGCTGAAGCTGGCTGGTGCCCACGCACCCCATCCACAACCCCCCGTCATGCTGAACTCGTTTCAGCATCCATCGCGCCGCAACGGCTATCCGCGCCTGTGGAGAAATGGATCCTGACCTTCGTCAGGATGACGGTGCGGGCGCACGGCACCTTATCTAAAGCCCCTCCCCTTCAGGGGAGGGGTTGGGGTGGGGCAGTCCCGTCTCGAAGAGACTGGCACCCGAATGTGCGGCACGGCCCCACCCCAACCCCTCCCCTGAAGGGGAGGGGCTTAGGGCTTGATTACCTTACCCCAACGTCCGCTTGAACGTCAGCAGCGGCACCACATGGCTGTTGCGCTCACGAGTTTCGATCGAGGATGCCGCCGGGTTGCGCCGGTCGGGCGTGTAGAAGGTGCGCACGCGCCTGCCCGCCACGCTGGTCAGATTGTCCACGCTCAGGTTTACGGTCGTGCGCGCATCCGGCCGCCATTCGCCGAACGCCGTCACGCGCGGCACGTCGCGGAAACCGCGATCGGTTTCGTCCAGCCGGTAGAAAGTGCCCGCCGTGCTGCCACTCAGCCCGAAACCCCAGGCGAATTTCTTGAAGTCCTGCCTGAAATTCGCCTCGCCGAAGAACAGCGAATTGCCCGAAAAAGGCCGCGCGCGCAGCGTGTACGGGTCGATCACCGAGGTCGAGACATAGGATCCGTACAAGGTCAGCCGTCCGCCCTGGATGCCGAACTTGCCGAGCGGCGCATCCAGCCGGTTGCGGAGGATGAAGACATGCCCGTCGCCCAGATTGCCCGGCGCGTCGAACCCCTCCGGTGTGGGCACCCGGTCCTGCACCAGCGAAACGCGATTATATCCCAGCTCCAGCTTGTACAGCCCGTCGCCGAGCAACTTGCGTTCCACCGTCACCAAAGTTTCCCACGCGCGCTGCGGCAACAGGTCGACATTGCCGCCATTGACGCGGTTGTTCGACAGTTCGGCGCCGCTGATGAAATCCTCGAACTGCAACTGCGCCACCGTGCGCTGCACCGAAAGCTGCGCACGCCAAAGCGACGATGGGCGCCAGTCCAATGTCGCCTTGGGTTTCAAAAAGCTTAGCGATCGTTCGGCCTGCGCGTCGCCGGTCACGGTGATGCGCGACATTTCCTGCGTCACGCCCAGGTCGATGCGCAGCCGGGAATCGATCGGTCGCCCGGCATTGACGAACGCCTCGCCACGCACCTCCTTCACCACCGCATCGTCCACCGGCAGCGCGATCGGCGTCGCCATGCCGGTGCCGTCGATCCCCGACAGGTCGACCTTGCTGGCCAGCCGGTTGATCACGCCCTCCGCGCCCACCTCGACATTCCAACCGAGCAGTTTCGGGCGGCTCCACACCGCCCGCACCAAATTCTCCGTCAGGCGGTCCTTCAGTTGCTGCGTGAAACCGCCGATCGTGTCCGTCCCGACGCGGTTGTAGGATTCATCGTTGCTCAGCCGGTCGCGCCGCGTCGCCAGCCCGATCAGCTTCAGCCCGCCGCCGGCCAGCGGGCGGGTCACGTCGCCGCCCAGTTCGTACGTGTCGTAATGCAGCCGCTGGGTCAGCACGTCGTCGCGCACCGGCCCGGTCTCCGGCGTCACCGCATTGGCCTGGTTCAGCCGGAACCGGTCGATGAAGACGCGCGCGTTCAGGTGCGCGGTGCGGTTGGTGCCGTCGGCATATTCCCACGACGTGGCCACCGCGACGCTGGGCTCGTCGGCGAAGTTCACCTTGCGGCGGAATTCCAGCAGCCGTCCGTCCGGCACGCTCACCACCCGGTCGGTGCCCTCCTCGGTCGTCTGGCTGTTCTCGACGGTGACCGAGGCGTTGAAGGTCGATTTGCCGCGCTTGATCAGCGCGGAGGCGCTGCCGGTCGGGCGGATCTTGCCGGTATAGTCGCGCGATGCCGATGCTTGTACCGTGCCCGCCAGCCCGCCGCCCGCCGACAGCACCAGGTTCAGTACCTGCGACTTGCCGGTATAGTCCGCGCCGAACAGGTCGCCGGGCGCGACCTCGATCCGCGCCACCCGGCTTGCCGGGATGCGCGACAGCAGGGTTTGCAACGTCTCGCCCTTGGCGCTCGGTCGCTGCCCGTTGATCACCACATTGCCCGCCGTCTGCCCGAATCCGCGCACGGAAGGATCAACGCTCTCGATCACGAACCCCGGCACGCGCTCGACCATCTGCAGCGCGGTCGCCGGCGCATATTTGGCGAAATACGGCGCATCGTAGGTCTGCCGTCCGTTGGTCGGGCCGGGCAGGGCAGCCTCCTGCGACGGCTGTTCGGCCCGCACCGGAACCCCGGTCACCTGCCCCATCGCCGGTGCGACAAACACCCCCATCCCACCCAGCGCAACGCCAAGCGCAGCCACTACATCCTGCCTGTCCACGCCACCCACTCCCACACGACTACTGTTGTAGTCGATCGGTGTGTTAATTCGGCAATACGCCCTTGGCAAGGGGGTATTTGGCGATCTCGCGCAGAGTATGGATCATGCGTTGCCGTCGTCGTCTGTGAGGTCGTCGACTTCCCGTTCTTCGACCGCGGCTTCCCCACCTAGCGCGAGGAACCGCTCGTTTGCTAACCATGCCAACCGATCGGCCTGTGTCGCCAGCGCGCGGCGCAAGCCAGCCTGGACGTCTCGTCCAGCTATTATCTGCGCCAGCCTGGCGATGGTCTGTGTGCGTCGTGCAATTCTCAGATCAGGATGTTGGCGAATTTTCAGAACGTCAGGACCGACGATCTCACCCTCGATGACGGGAGGAAGATCGCAGCACGGTACGTCGGGCGGATCCTTTTCGTTAAGGATGCGCCCGAAATCGCTTTCCTCCACCAGCTTCATAAAGACGCTGCGTTCAAGGGAGTTCAGATGATCGGCCGCCTCGCGCGCCGCCTGCACCCTTTTAGGATCGCCTTTGACGTCCTGATATTGTGGCAACAGCCACACTTTGATTTTTCGGACCTCGAACGGATCGAGCACCGACATCGCGACGGCATCGGTCCGCTGATTGGTTAGGTGACGACCAATTCTTCCGCCTACCGTCTCACGCGTTTGGCCGACATAGATCGGCTCGTCGTCATAGTCGAAGAACGCGTAAACCCCCCATTTGACGGCACCGACAGTGATCGAAGTGCCAGTCCTGGTCAGAGGTACGTTTCCGAAATGATCTGACAATTTACGTCGCTTAAATTTTTCTAGCGCGCTCCGAAGCTCAATCGTCTCATTCGGCGCACTTTTTGTGTCGATGTCGGCGACACGCCGCGTCCCACGCAATTTGGGGCCTTTAGGCTGAGGCAATGGACAGTCCTGATCTCATCAGCGCCGGCTCCAGAATCGACTGCGCAATATGCCGTACGACCGGCACGGCCACGCCGTCTCCCGTCAAATGATAAGCATCGGTATAACGATCCGGCAGCTTATACTCTTCGGGCAATCCCATCAGCCGCGCCGTTTCGCGTGCCGAGATCAGCCGGGACCGCACTTTCCCGCCCTCGATCGCGACAATCGTCTGCCTGCTGGACCCGCCGGCCGGAGTACGAAGACATCCCGCCATATCGAACCGGACTTCGGCACGCTGCACCTTCACACCTTTTTCAATGCGGGTGCGTTTGTACACCGCTCCGATCGACCGCCCGGTGTTCGCCGCCATCATCTCGATCTTGGCTCGGTTCAGCCGGGTCATCATCGTCAGCAATGCAGCCGTTTCCGACAGGCTGTGCCACGCAACGTCTTTTGGTTCGTCTTCGACTATATCTGCCAAGCTTAAATTACGTTTTGCCGGGGTCGGCGCAGTGAACCAAAGCCAGCGCGCTCTCAGTCGTTCGGGCAACGCGGCCTGTGCTTGGCGCAGCCGCTCAGGATGCCAACGGTCGATGGCGAACGGGCTGAATATCCGACCAGGCACTTCCTGATCCATATCCAGCGCGATCACGAACAGCCGGGGTCGCGATTGCGGCACGAAATACTGCGCGTCGATTACCATCGCGCCCAGCCAATATCCCGCATCGCCGACGGCCTCGCACAATGCGGCGAAATCCGCTCCATTATGCGATGTCAGAAGCCCGCAGACATTTTCCAGCACGATCGCGCGGGGTTTCCGCCCTTCGCCACGCAGCGATTCGACCAGCTTCCAAAATGGCCAGAATGTCCCGGATCGCGCGCCCTTCAGTCCAGCTCCCGCGCCCGCCAACGATAAATCCTGACAGGGGAATGATGCCCATACCAAGTCGGCGCGACTTTGCAGTTGCGATGTTTCTACCCGGCCGACATCGCCGATATGCAGACCCTGAGGTCCCCAATTTTCCGAATAGGTCGCGGCCTTTTTTACATCGAAATCATTGGCGAACAGGCATTGCCACCCACTGCCCAGGCCGGCCCGCGCCATGCCACCGCCGGCGAAGAATTCGTAAAAGCCCGGTCGGTCGTCCATCGTCATTACCATGCCCATTAGTCCGACCGACGCAAGCCCAACGCTTGTCGATCCGGCGCTTCAGTCCCATGTGCGACTTTGGCCTACCGCCAATTGCGTTTCAAGAACAAATATGGAACACGCGACCACATGAGTCTGACCCACATCTCCGTGCGCGGCGCGCGTGAACATAACCTCAAGGATGTCAGCATCGACATCCCCCGCGACACCCTCACGGTGATCACCGGCCTGTCCGGCTCTGGCAAGTCCAGCCTCGCGTTCGACACGATCTATGCCGAGGGCCAGCGCCGTTACGTCGAATCGCTCAGCGCCTATGCTCGCCAGTTTCTGGAGCTGATGCAGAAGCCCGACGTCGATCATATCGAGGGTCTGTCGCCCGCCATCTCGATCGAGCAGAAGACCACGTCGCGCAACCCGCGCTCGACCGTGGCGACCGTCACCGAGATCTACGATTACATGCGCCTGCTCTGGGCGCGCGTCGGCATTCCGTACAGCCCCACCACCGGCCTGCCGATCGCCGCGCAGACGGTGAGCCAGATGGTCGATCGCGTCATGGCCCTGCCCGAGGGCACGCGGCTGTACCTGCTCGCCCCCGTCGTGCGCGGGCGGAAGGGCGAGTATCGCAAGGAACTGGCCGAATGGCAGAAGGCTGGCTTCACCCGCGTGCGTATCGACGGCACGATCCACGAGATCGACGAGGCCCCCGCGCTCGACAAGAAGTACAAGCACGACATCGAAGTGGTGGTCGATCGCCTGGTGGTAGGGCAGGGCGTCGCCACCCGCCTCGCCGAAAGCTTCGAGGCCGCGCTGAAGCTCGCGGAAGGGCTGGCATACGTCGATCCCGCCGACCCGGTCGAACCCCACACCCCCAAGGCCGAGATCCTCGGCGACAACGCCCCCCCCGGCCGCATCGTCTTCAGCGAGAAGTTCGCCTGCCCGGTCAGCGGCTTCACCATCGCCGAGATCGAACCGCGCCTGTTCTCCTTCAACGCCCCGCAAGGCGCATGCCCGGCCTGCGATGGCCTCGGCGAGAAGATGCTGTTCGACGCCGATCTCGTCGTCCCCAACCACGCGCTCAGCATCAAGAAGGGCGCGGTCTTCCCCTGGGCCAAGTCCAACCCGCCCAGCCCCTATTACATGCAGGTCCTCGGCAGCCTCGCGCGCGAATTCGGCTTCAGCCTCGATACGCCCTGGTCGGACCTGCCCGGCGAAGTGCAACTCGTCATCCTCTACGGCACCGGCGGCAAGCCCGTCACGCTCACCTTCATCGACGGCCGCAAGTCGTACGACGTGAAGAAGCCGTTCGAAGGCGTCATCGGCAACCTCAACCGCCGCCTGATGCAGACCGAATCCGCCTGGATGCGCGAGGAACTGAGCAAGTACCAATCCTCCGCCCCGTGCGAGGTGTGCCACGGCGCGCGCCTCAAGCCCGAGGCGCTGGCGGTGAAGATCGGCATGCGCGACATCTCGTCCGTCACGCGCCTCTCGGTGGTCGATGCGCTGACGTGGTTCCAGAACGTGCCTGCCGATCTCGGCGATCAGCAGAACGCCATCGCCGAACGCATCCTCAAGGAAATCCTCGAGAGGCTGGGCTTCCTCAACAATGTCGGCCTGGATTACCTCAACCTCGATCGCACCAGCGGCACGCTGTCGGGCGGCGAGAGCCAGCGCATCCGCCTCGCCTCACAGATCGGCTCCGGCCTCTCCGGCGTGCTCTACGTGCTCGACGAACCGAGCATCGGCCTGCACCAGCGCGACAACGACATGCTGCTGAAAACGCTCCGGCGTCTCCGCGATCTCGGCAACACCGTTCTGGTGGTCGAACATGACGAGGACGCGATCCGCACCGCCGATTACGTCATCGACATGGGGCCGGGTGCCGGCGTCCACGGCGGCGAGATCGTCGCCAAGGGCACGTTGAAACAGGTGCTCAAGACCAAGGGCAGCATCACCGCCGATTACCTCAACGGCACGCGCGAGGTGCCCGTGCCGGCCAAGCGCCGCAAGGGCAACGGCAAGAAGCTCACCGTCTACAATGCCACCGCCAACAACCTGCGCGGCGTCACGGCCAGCCTGCCGCTCGGCACCTTCACCTGCATCACCGGCGTCTCCGGCTCGGGCAAGTCGAGCTTCACGATCGACACGCTCTACGCCGCCGCCGCGCGCGAGCTGAACGGCGCGCGCATCGTGCAGGGCAAGCACGACAAGATCACCGGCCTGCAATATCTCGACAAGGTGATCGACATCGATCAGTCGCCGATCGGCCGCACCCCGCGCAGCAACCCCGCCACCTATACCGGCGCCTTCACCCAGATCCGCGACTGGTTCGCCGGCCTGCCCGAAAGCGCCGCGCGCGGCTACAAGCCCGGCCGCTTCAGCTTCAACGTCAAGGGCGGCCGCTGCGAGGCGTGCCAGGGCGACGGCCTGCTCAAGATCGAGATGCACTTCCTCCCCGACGTCTACGTCACCTGCGACGTGTGCCACGGCGCGCGCTACAATCGCGAGACGCTGGAGGTGAAGTTCAAGGGCAAGAGCATCGCCGACGTGCTCGACATGACGGTCGAGGACGCGGTCGAATTCTTCAAGGCCGTGCCGCCCATTCGCGACAAGATGGCGATGCTGGTCGAGGTGGGCCTCGGCTACGTCAAGGTCGGCCAGCAGGCCACCACTTTGTCCGGCGGCGAGGCGCAACGCGTGAAGCTCGCCAAGGAACTGTCGCGCCGCGCCACCGGCCAGACGCTCTACATCCTCGACGAACCCACCACCGGCCTGCATTTCGAGGACGTCCGCAAGCTGCTCGAAGTGCTCCACCAACTGGTCGAACAGGGCAACACCGTCGTCGTCATCGAACACAATCTGGACGTCATCAAGACCGCCGACTGGGTGCTGGACCTCGGCCCGGAAGGCGGCGTGAAGGGCGGCGAGATCGTCGCACAGGGCGTGCCGGAGGACGTGGTGAAGGTCGCGGCGAGCTTTACGGGGCGGTATTTGAAGGGGTTGTTGGGGAAGTAGCTCTCGTCATCCGACGCGGGTGAGAAGGTAGGTTGCCACAGAACCTATAACTGACCCTATTACACCACCAACTATCCCTGCTGCTATTGCGGCGGCGTTGCCGATCATTTTTTGCCTGCGCTCCTCAAAGAAATTTGCGACACTTGAAAAGCGCTGCCATGTTTCTTCAGCCGCTATCGATCTGTATTCATCGAAAAACCTATTCATTTTAGAATTAACGCCTGTTATTTCCTGTCTATCGCTGTCAGCTAAAGCTTGTGTGATATTTAATCTAAGAAGCATTTCTTTGAATATGTTGCTATTCAAGTGGTCTACAGATTCCGACTGACTACGGAAAGCCCTTATTTTATTCATTAAGTTATTTGGATTTTTACCTTCAAGGAGATTTCTGGAATTCTCAAGGATAATATATTGAGCATTAATTGCTCTAGAGCGTAATTCGCTGAGATGGTAAAACGCCGAAAAAATCGTATCGAGGTTTAAAGATCGTATCGTTTCCATTAAATTGCTGTCGCTAGATGAGTTTAGCTCGAAATTCGCATATCCTAAATAGTTCTCTGATGTATCTTCTATCGATGGTATTTCAGTCAATTCGCTTTCTATCATAGAAAAATTTGCATGGAACGGGCTAGGGCCGACGGAGCCGCAGATCAAATCTGTACCAGACATTTTCTTCTCAAGAAATTTTCTCAGAACCGCGACGGCCATCGATGGTTGCGCATCCCCTTCTTCGTCAGGCCAGTCGTATGATACGACAATCAAGGGCATTTCGTATCCGTAAGTAATATCTATATGCATTGTTTCCACGTCGCAGCGGGATATCAACTGCTCTTGAACGCGAAAAGGAATAAATGCATCGAATTGTATTCTTGTATCGTTTCTTGATACTGGAACCGTTATCTCTTTGTCATTATGTTCAATCGAAATAAATGCGCCATATTCATCATAATTAGTGTTATAGAATCTGACTTCAGATATGTTTTCTATTTCTTCGAGTAGGCGCTTGAGAGTTTCGAAGTAAATATTTTGATTATAAAATTCTGATGGATCATCTTCATTTGTTTGAATGAAGCCGAAATAAACGCATCCTATACCAAATACTTTCACGAGCTTAGCTCCGAAAAATTAAAATATTAATACTCTTGACGTAGAAGACTCCATTCATCAATGGCGGCTATATATCTTCGGAAAAATATCTCCTGCTCATTGCCTAGAAGAGAATTTCTTTCCAAAGAAAATGATTTGCCACGAATAACATCAAGAATTCTAAATTCGCTTGGCGGGATATTTGGAAGCGCTTGCATTAAAATCCAAAGGCCTATTCTAGCAGCCTCATCGTGAAGCTCAGGTTCCGGTGAAAAATAAGGATACACGAAGTGATCTTCATTTTGTGAATCCCGAACAGATAAAATATTGTCAATTTTTACTATTGAGTTTAAATCTGGAATCAAAAATCGAGATTTTAGATTGTCCGCTGGTCGAAATGGTTCATTTGTCCATCGGCGTCGCTCATTCCACCATAATAGAAAACCATCTCTGAGCCTCGGATATAGATTGCTACGCCCCTTGTTTGCATCAATTCGCGCTTTGGTCGATGTATGAAGATCGGCGATACTGAAAACATGGTCTTTAGCGTCGCGCCAAAATGGACCATAAAAATCACCGCCCCCGTCGTTTGGGCCGAGTTCACGCGCAATGTCCTCGCGGATATCGCTTCTCATAGCAGAAACACGACGATTCTGATCGGAATACAGAATTTTCAGTAATTTCCGAAGATGAATTGATTGAAGTGACATCTAAATTCCTCCGATGTCACTTAAGCTTACATCGACGTGGTTGAGAAGTCGAAAAGCGCAGCGGGAGTTTAGGGGTGTGATCGCAAGAGAGGGAGCGTTTTCGTAGTACGAGAATCACTCGTCATGCCGCGTAATCGTCAAGCGATGGATTTCGATCCGCCAGTGCGTGTTTTCCTCCTTCTCCTTAACGCTTCACAACTCGACCGGAGGCAGAATTTCAGCCGGCTTCGGAATCGTCCATCAGGTAATTGAACAGTTTGGCCTCTTCAGGGACTTCAGCGTTGAGAATGGCCTCAAGGGTTTCGTCATCCAAATCTTCCGTCCGGATAACCTGACGATCGCCCAGCCTCAGCCACTTACCTTTCTCATTCATCACCGCACCTCCACGAACCGCTCGCCCAGCCCAATCAACGCAACAACTTCGTCCCATCGCGGCTCCAGCCACAGCAATAGCGCCCTGTTCGTAGCGTTCCCACATCTTAGCCAGATGAAGGCAAACCGGTCGGGCAACCTCATGAAAACGAAATCTTCGTCCTTGCTGATCAGCACCATCCCGTTAGCCTCGGCATGAGCTGCGATTGCGGTATCGCTTGCTGCACCAAGGCCGATCTCGCTCACATGAACTGCTTCATCGCCGCGCATCTTCAACCACCGGCACAAGGCAGGCGGAAGTTGTGCATCGATTAGGAAAATCATTCGGCGGCGAGGACGACGGGATGGTCGGCGGCGGCGGCGGCATAGGCCAGTGCCGCCAGCACATCGGCCTCGGCGAGATACGGGAAGTCCTCCACGATTTCCGCTATATTCGCGCCGCCCGCCAGCATTTCCAGAATATCAGTCACGCGCACTCGTGTGCCCGCCACGATTGGTCGTCCCCCGCAGACCGCAGGGTCGATGGCGATGCGAGGATGGCCGGGCAAGGTCATGCCGGGAGGATGTCTCAAAGTTGCGATTATCGCAAGGCGGGGAGGGGGCAGCGCCGCGGCAAAGCCGCGTCGTCGGTCGTCGCTTGGGCGACGCCGGCCGGCCCCGCCTAGTTCGCTCGCAATTTGCTCCGCAAATTTCTTCGCCGGCGGGGCTGTCCTACAAGCCTCGATCCGGCATATCTAATCCGCCTCCTTGTCGAACCCGGAGGCCGACCATGCCAGACCATCCCGACGAAACCGCCCACGCCGCGCGCCCGCTCGATGCGCGGCATGCCTCCGTCCTATGCGCGCCGCTCGGCGATGATCATGAGGCCAATCTGCATTGGCAGACGCTGCTCGACGCCGGACTGATCGGCACCGCGCAACCCGCGTCACCGGGGATCGTCGCGCAGCGCGAAGCGAACGATGCGTTGTTCCGCCGCATCGCCGCCGATCGCCGCGCCGCCCGTCAGGCGCGCTCCGCGTGAGCCGAGCGGTGCGCTTTGCCCATGGCGGGCGATCGCTACGGCCCGCCTAGCCGTTCGCCCGCATCGCGGCGCCAGAATGCCTGACGGAACATCGTGTAGGGTGTGACCTTAGTGTGAACTTAGCGGCCCCCGCCACGCCGATGAAGCACCGCATAGTGTATGAACTTCCGTGAACTTCGCGACCTCGGCCATGCTAATGCAACACCGCAAAGTGTGTGAACTTCCGTGACTTTCGCGGCCCGCGCCGGAACGCCAGCGCGTGCCGCTTGTTACCCGGTGAGACCCTCATCACCGGAGCCCCGTCTTATGGCCACCACCCCCGCCAAATCCACGCCTGCCAAATCCACCTCCACCAAAGCTGCCCCCGCCAAACCTGCCCGCGCCAAGCCGGCCGCAAAGCCCGCCCGTCGCGCACCCCGCCGCAAGCCCGTCGCGAAGGGCAATCGCGCGCTCTCCGCCGGGGCCGCGATTCTCGCGCTTGGCGCGGGCATCGCCGGCTTCCTCGCCCGGCGACAGATCGCCGCCTGGGCCTTTCCCGGTTCGGCCGAACATGATGCGCCCGATCTCGCGCTGGACCAGCCACGGCCCGGCACCGATGGCCGCGCTCCGGTCGATTTCCGCCCCGATATCGACGCGCCGATGTCCGCCGCCGAACGCGAGGCTCTGCGCCCCGCCACCGGTCCCGCGCCGTCGCTGGTGAGCGAAGCCGGCACGATGAACGCGCAGACCGGGGCCTCGAACTGAAGCGACGCACTGGCTGCGCAACGAAATCGCCCGCTCAAGCATTGGGCATGCATCCAGTGACAACAGGGAGATCTACTATGCGCGCTTTCACACTCGGCCTCTTGGCCGTTTCCACCGCCCTTGCCGGGTGCAGCACCTACGATAATGGCGGCCGCCCCGGTTATGCCGGCGATTACAGCCGCTACGATTACAACAACCCGGATCCCGCCTACGGCGGCTACGATGCCGGGCGCTATTACCGCGAGGACAACCGCCGCTACCGCGAGCGTCGCCTGTCGTCCAACGACCGCGTCTATCGCGGCAATGACGGTCGTTATTATTGCCGCCGCAACGACGGCACGACCGGCCTGATCGTCGGCGGTGTCGCCGGCGGGGCACTGGGTGCGGCGATCGCACCGGGCGGCTCGGGCCTGCTCGGCGCGCTGATCGGTGGTGCCGCCGGCGCACTCGGCGGCCAGGCGATCGACAAGAGCAACAACAACACCCGTTGCCGTTAAGCGTTTGAGGGGAGGGCGGTGCGCCGGTCGCACCGCCCGCTCCATTCCCCTGCTGGCAAGCCCCGCGAAACTTGCTAGAGGCTGGGGCCTGTATGGCCGAACCCGACTCCCCCAATTTCGAATTCCGCATTCGCCGTGACGAGGAAGCCGGTTTCCTGAAGCGGCTGTGGCGACGCTGGTGGGTGAAGGGGATCGCGATCCTGCTCGCCTTGTTCGTCGTCGGCATCTTCCTGATCTGGCTGTTGTTCGCCCGCGATCTGCCCTCGGTCGACAAGCTCCGCTCGTACGAACCGCCGCTGCCGACCAACGTCCGTGGTGTGGATGGCGCCCCGATCTATTCCTATGCCCGCGAACGTCGCGTCGAGTTGAGCTACGAGGAATATCCCAAGCAGCTCGTCCACGCGTTTCTGGCCGCCGAGGACAAGACGTTCTTCGAACATCACGGGGTCGATTATCCCGGCATCGTCGGTGCCGCGATCAACAATTTCCGCAGCGGCAAACGCCCCGCCGGCGCCTCGACCATCACGCAACAGGTCGCCAAGAATCTGCTGATCGGCAACGCCCCGAACTACAGCCGCAAGCTCAAGGAAGCGATCCTCGCCTATCGCATCGAAGATACGCTGACCAAGCCGCAGATCCTCGAACTGTACCTCAACCAGATCGCCTTGGGTCGCAACGCCTTCGGGGTCGAGGCGGCCAGCTACGCCTATTTCGGCAAGGAACTGAAGCAGCTCGATCTGGCGCAGATGGCGTATCTGGCGATCCTGCCCAAGGGCCCGTCCAATTACGATCCGATCCGCCACACCCAGCGCGCCCTGGATCGGCGATCCTATGTGCTGCGGGAAATGTTGAAGAACAACTTCATCAACCAAGCCCAGTTCAACGAAGCCAACGCCGAACCGCTCGGCACCGTGCCGCGTCAGGCGTCCAAGGCCGAAGTGGCCGGCTCGGGCTATTTCGTCGAGGAGGTCCGCCGCCAGTTGATCGAGAAGTTCGGCGAGAATTCCGATGACGGCCGCAATCCGTTCAGCGTCTATGGCGGCGGGCTGTGGGTGCGCACCTCGTTCGACGGCAAGCAGCAGGAATATGCGCAGGAAGCGTTGCAGGACGGCCTGCTCCGCTTCGATCGCGGTCGCGGCTGGACCGGGCCGCTACGCCATGTCGAGATCGACGGCGAGAATTGGCAGTCGGCGCTGCTCAATACCAATATCGGGCTCGACTATAAGGATTGGCGCGCCGCGATCGTCATCGCACTCGACGGCTCCGGCGCGAAAATCGGCTTCTCCAACGGCCAGACGGCGGACCTGCCGCGCTGGGCGGCGCAGATGCCGGTGCGCGGGGGAGGGGGCAATGCGTTCAACGCCTTCAAGGTCGGCGACATCCTGGCCGTCGCACCGGAAAGCGGCGCATTCTCGCTGAGGAGTATCCCGAAGATCTCCGGCGGCTTCGTGGTCGAGGAACCGGCGACCGGTCGCGTCTTCGCGATGCAGGGCGGGTTCGATCCGCGCATCAATTCGTTCAACCGCGCCACGCAGGCACAACGCCAGCCCGGCTCCACGATCAAGCCGATCGTCTACACCGCCGCGCTGGCCGGTGGGATGACGCCGGCATCGAGCATCGTCGATGGCCCGTTCTGCGTCTATCAGGGCGCTCGGCTCGGCCAGAAATGCTTCCGCAATTTCGGCGGCGGCGGCGGATCCGGCGCGCACACGATGCGCTGGGGCGTCGAACAATCGCGCAATCTGATGACGGTGCGCGCCGCCAGCCAGACCGGCATGGACAAGGTCGTCTCGCTGATGGACCGCATCGGCGTCGGCAAATATCCGCCCTATCTGTCGTTTGCTTTGGGTGCGGGCGAGACGACCGTATCGCGCATGGTCAATGCCTATGCGATCCTAGCGAATCAGGGCCGCGCGCATCCGTCCACGCTGATCGATTTCGTGCAGGATCGCCACGGCAAGGTCGTCTGGCCGGAGAACTGGCGCGCCTGTGACAATTGCAACGCGGCAGACTGGAACGGCAAGGCGATGCCGCGCCCGGTGATCCGGGGCAAGCAGGTGGTCGATGCGATCAGCGCGTATCAGATGATTCACATCGCGGAGGGCGTGATCCAGCGCGGCACCGCGACCGTGCTGCGCGATCTCGATCGCCCGATGTTCGGGAAGACCGGCACCAATACCGGGCCGACCGACGTGTGGTTCATCGGCGGTACGCCGCAGATGATCGCCGGCGTCTATATCGGCTATGATGCGCCGCGCTCGCTCGGCGGCTATGCGCAGGGTGGCACGATCGCCGCGCCGATCTTCAAGCAATGGGCGATCAAGGCTTATGAAGGGATGGACAAGCTGCCGTTCCGCGCGCCGCTCGGCGTGCGCATGGTGCGGATCGATCGCCAGAGCGGCAAGCCGGTGTTCGGCACCTGGCCGACCGCCGATCCCAAGGCGGCGGTGATCTGGGAAGCATTCAAGCCCGAGAGCGAACCGCGCCGCACGATCCGCCGCCCCGGTGTACTCGCCGATCCAGCCGCTGCCGTCGCCGCCGCGAAAGCGCGCGAGGAAAAGGCCGCGGCCGCCCGTACCGAACAGCGCCGCGACAGCGATTTCTTGCAGAGAGAGGGCGGAATCTACTAGTTCGCCCCCATATATCTCACCCGGGCTCGCCCGGATCGTCCTCATTACCGGAGTTACCCCCATGCGCGCCGAAGCGCAGGCACACGTAGATACGATCAACGAGGCACTGGCATTGCTGCGCCGCTTCCTCGATTGGGACCGCGCGCTCCGCCGCCTGGACGAACTCAACGCGCGCGTCGAGGATCAGGCGCTGTGGAACGATCCCAAGGCCGCGCAGGAGGTGATGCGCGAACGCCGTCGCTTGGACGAGGCGATCGGCGCGACACGTGCGATTGAGAGCGAGTTGAGCGATACGGTCGAGCTGATCGAGATGGCTGAGGCCGAAGGCGATACCGAGATGGAGGCGGACGGCGTGGCCTCGCTCGCCGAACTCGCCGCGCGTGCCGACAAGGACAAGGTGAAGGCGCTGCTGGCCGGCGAGGCCGATGGCAACGACACCTATGTCGAGATCAACGCGGGTGCCGGTGGCACGGAGAGCCAGGATTGGGCCGGCATGCTCAGCCGCATGTATCAGCGCTGGGGCGAACGCCACGGGTTGAAGGTCGAACTGATCGATCATCATTCGGGTGAACAGGCCGGGATCAAGTCGGCCACGCTGTTGCTCAAGGGCGAGAACGCCTACGGCTATGCCAAGACCGAAAGCGGCGTTCACCGTCTGGTGCGCATCAGCCCGTATGACAGTGCGGCGCGGCGGCATACGTCGTTCGCGTCGGTCTGGGTCTATCCGGTCGTCGACGACAATATCCAGGTCGAATATAACGAGAGCGACCTGCGCATCGACACCTACCGCGCCTCCGGGGCGGGTGGGCAGCACATCAACACCACCGATTCCGCCGTGCGCATCACCCACGTGCCGACCGGCATCGTCGTACAGTGCCAGAACCAAAGATCGCAGCATAAGAACAAGGCCGAGGCATACAACCAGTTGCGCGCGCGCCTGTACGAACGCGAACTCGCGATCCGTGAAGCGGCGGCCAATGCCGAGAATGCCGGCAAGACCGACATCGGCTGGGGCCACCAGATCCGCAGCTACGTCCTGCAGCCATATCAGATGGTCAAGGATCTGCGCACCGGCGTCACCTCGACCGCACCGTCGGATGTACTGGATGGTGATCTCGACGCGTTCATGGCGGCGGCGCTGTCGCAGCGGGTGACCGGCGAGGCGGTCGAAATCGAGGACGTGGATTGATGGTGCGGGGGGCCGTCATCACCGTTCTGCTGGGCGCGCTGGCACTGCTCGCGGCTTGCGAGGCCGCGCCGGTGATCAAGACGGCCAAGGACAAGACCGGCCCGTTCCCCGCCGCCGACCGCCCTGTCGCACACATCGTATCGTCACGCTGGTCCACCGAGGAGGCGCGCGACCGTCTGAACGAAGCGGGTCAGGTGATGGCCAAATCCGGCATCACCAAGGGCATGACCGTTGCCGATATCGGTGCGGGCGAAGGCTATTACACCATCCGTCTCGCACAGCGTGTCGGCAAGGATGGACGCGTTTTGGCCGAGGATATCGTCGCGGCTGTACGTGATGCACTGGCCGAGCGTGTGGCGCGCGAACGGCTCGACAATGTCAGCGTGCGGCTGGGTAATCCGGCCGATCCCAAACTGCCCGACAACAGTTTCGACCGCATCTTCATGGTGCATATGTACCACGAGATCGACCAGCCGTACGAGTTCCTGTGGCGGATGCGCCCGTCGCTGCGCCCCGGCGGTCTGGTCGTGGTGGTCGATGCCGATCGCCCCACGCAGGATCACGGCACGCCGCCGGAACTGCTGAAGTGCGAATTCGCCGCGGTCGGCTACGTGCAGGTCGATACTGCCGACATGCCATCGGCGGGGGGGTATCTCGCGACATTCCAGGCGGTGGGCCCGCGACCCGAGCCCGAAGCGATCCGGCCCTGCCAGTTGGTGAGCCACGGCGCCTAACGCCTATAACAGCCCGATCGCCCGAAAGCTGCTCGCGCCGCCGCCCGCCGCCAGCACGAGATGATCGACCAGTCGCACTTCCACCGATCGTAGCGCGCGGGCCAGCCGGCGCGTCGCGGCCTGGTCCGCTTCGCTCGGCGCGGGATCGCCGCCGGGATGGTTGTGCGCCATCACCACCATCGCGGCATCGAAGGCCAGCGCATCGGCCACCACCAGCCGAACCGGCACCTCGGCCGAATCCACGCCGCCGGCCTGCGTGTGGCGCATGCCCAACAACATCCGTTTCGGATCAAGATAGGCGAAGGCGATCATCTCATATGGGAGTGCGGCAAGCGTGCCGAACAGGCCGAGCGCCGCATCCATATCGCGAACATGTCGGATTACCGTCGATATGGTGAGGACGGGGGCCATATGAGAACGCTGGGCAGGGTGCCCGTGCGGGGTAAAGCACCGCCGGGTCCATTGCTGCGCTAATCCCCATCGGCTAATCCGGTGCGATGCAGCCTTATCTCGAACTGATGCAGCGCGTGCTCGATTCGGGCGCGGAGCAGATGGACCGCACCGGCACCGGCACGCTGAGCGTGTTCGGTGCGCAGATGCGTTTCGATCTCGCCAAGGGCTTCCCGGTGCTGACCACCAAGAAGCTGCATCTGCGATCGATCATCGTCGAGCTTTTATGGTTCCTGCGCGGCGACACCAACGTGCAGTGGCTGCGCGATCGCAAAGTGAGCATCTGGGACGAATGGGCCGACGAGAATGGCGATCTCGGCCCGGTCTACGGTAAGCAATGGCGCGATTGGGCCAGCGCGGACGGCCAGCATATCGACCAGATCGACGGGCTGATCGACCAGATCAAAAACAATCCGGGTTCGCGCCGCCAGATCGTCACCGCGTGGAATCCGGGCGAACTGCACGCGATGGCGCTTTCGCCCTGCCATTGCCTGTTCCAGACCTATGTCGCGAACGGCAAGCTGTCGCTGCAACTGTATCAGCGCAGCGCGGACATCTTTCTGGGCGTTCCGTTCAACATCGCCAGCTATGCCCTGCTGACGCACATGTTGGCACAGCAATGCGATCTGGAGGTCGGCGAGTTCATCTGGACCGGCGGCGATTGCCATCTCTATTCCAACCATCTGGAACAGGCCCGCGAGCAATTGTCGCGCACGCCGGGGCCGCTGCCGACGCTGAACATCCTGCGCCGGCCGGATGCGATGGACGGGTATGAATATGAGGATTTCGAACTGAGCGGCTATGTCGCTCAGGCGCATATCAAGGCACCGGTCGCCGTCTGAGCGAGAGTGAATCGCAACAGGAACCGTCCGCCGTACATATGGTTCAGCCCTGTAACGATTGTACAGGAACGCCACGATGGACATAACGCAACTCATTCTCGACGAACACGCCCAGCAGCGCAGCCTGTTCGCGCAGATCGACAGTATCGACCCCAAGGATATCGAGGCGCTGACCGCGATCTGGGGACGACTGAAGAATTTGCTCGATTCACACGCCGAGGCGGAGGAACGCTATTTCTATCCGCGGCTGATGAAGATCGGCACCGGCGGCAACGATGCTCCGTCCGCGGCCGAAGAGACCGAGGACGCGATCGAGGATCACAACGATATCCGCGATACCGGCGAGGCGGTGCAGAAGCACAAGGTCGGTTCGAAAGCGTGGTTCGAGGCGGTCGGCGAATGCAACAAGGCGAACAGCGACCACATGGCCGAGGAAGAACGCCAGGGCCTGACCGATTTCCGCAAGCACGCCACGCTGGAGGAGCGTCACGCCCTCGCGGTGCAGTTCGCGACTTTCGAGGCCAAGCATCTGGACGGCGTGAAGGTGGTCGACAAGGATCCCGAGGAATATGTGAAAGAGCACGCGCCCAGCTGACCGCGGCTCGCCTTCTCGCGCCGTTGCGGGCATGAGGCGGGGATGATCACCTTCATTCTCGCGCGTGCCGATAACGGCGTTATCGGCATAGACGGCAAGTTGCCCTGGCACCTGCCGGCCGATCTGAAGCGCTTTAAGGCGCTGACGATGGGCAAGCCGATGATCATGGGGCGCAAGACCTTCGAGAGTTTTCCCAGCCCCTTACCCGGCCGGCGCCACATCGTGCTGACGCGCGATGCGGCTTGGTCGGCGGTGGGTGCGGAGGTCGTGCATGCGATCGAGGATGCGATGGCGCTGGCCGGGGAGGATGCGACGGTGATCGGCGGCGCTGAGATCTTCGCGCTGTTTCTGCTTCGCGCCGACCGTATCGAATTGACCGAGGTGCACGCCGCGCCGCAGGGCGACGCTCACGTCCCGCCCTTCACCGGCTGGCAGGAAGTGGCGCGGCAGGATATGCCCGACGAAGGAGATCGGCCCGCTTACAGCTTCGTGACGCTGGAGCGCGGTTGACCGGCAGGAGGGGCGCAGCATGAAGAAATGGCTTTACGGGATCGGCGCGTTGATCGTCGTCGGGGTCGGTGCCTTCCTGATCTTCGCCCCCGGTATCGTCGAGCGATCGATGAACAAGGTCGTGCCCGTCGCGCTGAAGATCACGCCGGAAGCGCGCGCGTTGCATGCGAAGTTGCAGATCGCCGACATGCATGCCGATACGTTGCTGTGGAAACGCGATCTGCTGACGCGGTCGACGCGCGGGCAGGTCGATCTGCCGCGCCTGCTCGAGGGCAATGTTGCGCTGCAGGTGTTCTCGTCGGTCACCAAGACGCCGAAGGGGCAGAATTACGACGCCAATTCCGCCGACACCGACAATATCACTACGCTGGCGATCGCCGATCTCCAGCCGGTGCGGACATGGGATTCCTTGCTCCAGCGCTCGCTGTGGCACGCGACTAAGCTCGATCGCTTCGCCGCCGCGTCCGATGGCAAGTTGCGGGTGATCCACACGCCTGCCGATCTCGACGCGTTGCTGGCGGCCCGCGCGCAGGGCAACAAAGTCACCGGCGGGATGTTGTCCATCGAGGGGTTGCAGGATCTGGAGGGTAAGCTCGCCAATCTGGATACGCTTTATCAGGCCGGCTTCCGCATGGCCGGCATGGCGCATTTCTTCGACAACGAAGTCGCCGGATCGATGCATGGCGAGAAGAAGGGCGGCCTGACCCCGCTCGGCCGGCAGGTGATCGCGCGGATGGAGCAGATCGGCATGATCGTGGACATCGCGCATTCCAGCCACGCGACGATCGCCGAGATCCTGAAGATCGCCACGCGCCCGGTCGTCGCCAGCCATGGCGGCGTGCAGGCGACGTGCAAGGTGAACCGCAACTTGACCGACGACGAGATCCGCGGTGTCGCGGCGACCGGCGGGGTGATCGGCATCGGTTATTGGGATGCGGCCGTGTGTGGCACGTCGCCGGTGCAGGTCGCCGCCGCTATCGCGCATGCGCGGGATGTGGGCGGGATCGATCATGTTGGGCTCGGCTCCGATTTCGATGGCGCGGTAACGACCGGCTTCGACACCAGCCAATTGGCGGCGGTGACGCAGGCGTTGATGGATCGCGGGTTCTCGCGTGGAGATATCGCCAAGGTGATGGGCGGCAACGTATTGCGCGTGCTGCGCGCGGGGATCGTGCCGCGTTCGTCCTCTAGCGCGGTGCCGCACGCGCCCGTATAGCCACGCACATGCAGCGGCTGGACGGCAGCGCAGCGGTCCCCGCCCACCTTGCTGGCGGCATCGTGGCGCTCGGTAATTTCGACGGGTTTCATCTCGGCCATCAGGCGGTGGTCGGTCGCGCGGTTCGGCGTGCGCGGGCCGAGGGGCGGCCGGCTTTGGTCGCGACGTTCGATCCGCATCCGGTGCGCTACTTCAAGCCGGATGCGCCGCCGTTCCGCCTCACCACGCTCGATCAGCGGCAGGAATTGTTCGCGGCTGCCGGTGCAGATGCGATGGTGGTGTTCGATTTCAACCAGGCGTTGGCCCAGCTGACCGCCGAACAGTTCGTGACGGAAAGGTTGATCGGCTGTCTGGGCATTGGCGGCGTAGTGACGGGCGAGGATTTCACCTTCGGCAAGGCCAAGGCAGGCGATGCGCGCGTGCTGGCCGAGTTCGGGACGGCGCTGGGCTTTTCGACGGAGACTGTCGGCGCAGTGATGCTCGATGGCGCGATTGTATCATCGACGCACATTCGCGATGCGCTGATCGCAGGCGATCCGCGCGAAGCAGCACGATTGCTGACGCGGCCGTTCGCAATCCGGGGGATGGTGCAGCATGGCGACAAATTGGGGCGCACGATCGGTTATCCCACGGCGAACGTCGACATGGGCAAATATCTGCGCCCGGCTTACGGCATTTATGCGGTGCGCGGGCGGTTGCCTGACGGGCGCGTGCTGAACGGCGCGGCGAACCTCGGCATCCGCCCGACCTTCGATCCGCCGAAGGAATTGCTGGAGCCGTATTTCTTCGATTTCGCCGAGGATCTGTACGGGCAGGAGATCGAAGTGGAGCTGATCGAATTCCTGCGGCCCGAGGCGAAGTTTGACAGTCTGGAGGCGTTGATGGCTCAGATGGATTCGGATTGCGCGCGGGCTCGCGAGATTTTGAAGTCGTCATCCTGAAACAAGTTCAGCATGACGCAGGAACGATCCCACGCTAAAGCCCGCCTCCTATGACCGACAGCCCCGCCCAAGATTACCGCGACACCGTCTTCCTGCCGAAGACCGATTTCCCCATGAAGGCGGGTCTCGCCCAGAAAGAGCCGGCGATTCTGGCGCGCTGGGCGGCGCTTGGCATCTACGACCGGCTGCGCGAACAGCGTGCCGGGCGCGAGCGGTTCATCCTGCATGACGGCCCGCCCTACGCCAATGGCGACATCCATATGGGCCATGCGATGAACAAGGTGCTGAAGGACATCATCGTCCGCAGCCAATCGTTGATGGGCAAGGATGCGCCGTACGTGCCGGGCTGGGATTGCCACGGCCTGCCGATCGAATGGAAGGTCGAGGAAGCGTATCGCGCGAAGAAGCTCAACAAGGACGAAGTACCGGTCGCGCAGTTCCGCGCCGAATGCCGCGCTTATGCCGAGAAATGGGTCGCGGTGCAGCGTGAACAGTTCGAGCGGCTGGGCGTGATGGGCGACTGGGCCGATCCGTATCTGACGATGAAGTTCGATGCCGAGGCGGCGATCGTGGGCGAGCTGCTGAAGTTCGCGGAGAGCGGCCAATTGTATCGCGGCGCGAAGCCGGTGATGTGGTCGCCGGTCGAGAAGACCGCCTTGGCCGAGGCCGAGGTGGAATATGAGGACGTGGTGTCGACGCAGATCGACGTGGCGTTCGAGATCATGGACGCGCCAAACGCGCCGGAACTGGTCGGCGCGCATGCGGTGATCTGGACGACGACGCCGTGGACGATCCCGGTGAATCAGGCGCTGAGCTATGGGCCGGAGATCGAGTATGTTTTGGGTGAGTGGGAAGGTAGAACTTACCTGTTCGCAGACGATCTAATCGAAAAGGTTTATCAGCGGATCGGACCGGTGCGACTTACTGGCTTCGGATTGGTGGGTAGTAAACTTGAAGGCGCGACCGCGCGCCATCCGATGCACGCGCTTGGCGGTTTCTTCGCCAAGCCGCGGCCGTTCCTGCCCGGCGATTTCGTCACCACCGATGCCGGTACCGGCCTCGTGCACATGGCCCCCGATCATGGCGAGGACGATTTCCTCCTTTGCAAGCAATACGGCATCGATCCGGTCTTTGCGGTCGATGGTGCGGGGATGTACCGCGCCGATTGGGCGTGGCTCGGCGGGCAGGGGAGCGTGATCAATAAGAAGTTCGTCGCTGCCGACGGACCGATCTGTTCGGATCTGCGCGCGGCGGGCGCTTTGCTCGCGGCGAGTGACGATTTCGCGCATTCCTATCCGCATAGCTGGCGCTCGAAGGCGAAGGTCATCTTCCGCGCGACGCCGCAATGGTTCATTCCGATGGATCGGGATACGTCCGCCGCCCCCAACACCGTCATCCCAGCGCATGCTGGGATCTCAGGCGATGGCGCGGGACAGGAGCCGCACGGGACCCCAGCCTTCGCTGGGGTGACGAACGTGGGTAATGGGGCGACCCTGAGAGAGGTGGCGCTAGACGCGATCGCCCGCACCCGCTGGGTGCCGGCGCGATCCGAGAACCGCATCCGCGCGATGGTCGAGGGGCGGCCGGACTGGGTCATCAGCCGCCAGCGGGCGTGGGGCGTGCCGATCGCCTTGTACGTCAACCGCGCGAGCGGCGAATATCTCAACGACGCCGCCGTCAACGCCCGCATCGTCGCCGCATTCAAGGCTGGCGGCGCGGACGCTTGGTTCGCCGCCGATCATCAGGCATTGCTCGGGGCCGACTACAACCTCGCGGATTATGATGTCATCACCGACATTCTCGACGTGTGGTTCGACAGCGGCAGTACGCACGCCTTCGTGATCGAGGCGCGCTATGGCGAGGGCACGCGCGCCAACCTGTATCTCGAAGGGTCAGACCAGCATCGTGGCTGGTTCCAATCCTCGCTGCTGGAATCCTCCGGCACGCGCGGGCGTGCACCGTACGATGCGGTCCTGACCCACGGCTTCGCGCTGGACGGGCAGGGGCGTAAGATGTCGAAATCGCTCGGGAACGTCGTCGATCCGCTGAAGATCATCCAGGAATCGGGTGCCGATATCCTGCGCATGTGGGTCGCCTCGACCGATTATTTCGACGACGTGAAGATCGGCAAGGAAGTGCTCGGCACGGCCAGCGATGCCTATCGCAAGCTGCGCAACACTTTCCGCTATTTGCTCGGCGCGCTGGACGGGTTCAGCGATGCCGAGAAGGTCGCGGTCAAGGACATGCCGGAGCTGGAGCGCTACGTCCTCCACCGCCTCGGCATGATCGACGTCGAACTGAAGACGGCGGCGACGGGGTATGAGTTCAACCGCTATCTGCGCCTGCTGACCGATTTCGCGCAGGACGATCTGTCGGCGTTCTTCTTCGATATCCGCAAGGATTCGCTCTATTGCGACGCCGCGACGGACATCAAGCGGCGGTCGTATCGCACCGTGCTGGATATCCTGTTCCACGCGCTGGTGCGCTATGCTGCGCCGATCCTGTGCTTTACCGCCGAGGAGACTTGGCAGGCGCGTTACCCGAGTGAGGACGGGTCGGTCCATTATCTCGAATGGCCGGAACTGCCGGCGTTGCCCGGGGACGACGCGGCGCTGACGCAATGGGGCGACGTGCGGGCGTTGCGCGTGCAGGTGACCGAGGCGATCGAGCCGTTGCGGCGTGAGAAGCGCGTGCGGTCCAGCCTGGAGGCGGAAGTAACCGTGCCGAAGGCGACGCTGTCGAACGAGGCGCTCGCCGAGCTGTTCATCGTCGCGAAAGTGACGACGGCCGATGAGATCAGCGTGACCCCGACCGACTTCCACAAATGCGGCCGCTGCTGGCGCCATCTGCCCGAGGTGACGGCGGACGGGACGCTCTGCGATCGCTGCACGGAAGTGGTGGCATGAGCGCGCTACCGAAAGCCGGCGTGATCGCCGCAGCGACATTGTTCGTGATCGATCAGGCGGTGAAATATGCCGTCACCGGGCCGCTCGGCATCGATCATTTGGGCGCGTACAGGGAGATCGTGTCGTTCTTCGATCTGCGCTTCGTGCCTAATATCGGCATCTCGCTCGGGCTTTTGCCGGCGGGCGGCGATACGATGCGCTGGGCGCTCGTCGCGCTGACGGCGGCGATCGCGTTCGGCGTAGGCATCTGGATGACGCGCGAGACCAATCGGCAGGACCAGATCGCATTAGGCCTCGTGCTGGGCGGGGCGATCGGCAATATTCTGGATCGTATCCGGTTCGGCTATGTGGTCGATTTCGCCGATCTGCATTTCGGCACATGGCGACCGTTTTTGGTCTTCAATGTCGCGGATGCGGCGATTACGATCGGCGTGCTGGTCTTGCTCGTACGCGCGCTTCTGATACGCGATAAATCCGGGACTGATTCCAGCGACAAGCAGGGGGCCGGTGCGGCACCAGTGGAGAATTCTAATGCGTAAGTTCGTTATAGTCGCCACCGGCCTGGCGCTGGCCGCCACGCTCTCCGCCTGCGGCAAGCGCGGCTACGATCGTGCGCGGCCCGACGAATTCGCCGTCGCGCGCCAGGCGCCGTTGGTGATCCCGCCCGATTTCTCGCTCGTCCCTCCATCCGCCGGGGCGGCACCGACAACGGCGGGCAATCCCAACGCGCAGGCGCTCGACGCCCTGTTCGGTGGCACGGCGGCACGCAGCGCGTCCGAGGGCGCGGTGGTCGATGCGGCGGGCGGCGATACGGCAGCGGACGGCATCCGTTCGGATGCAGGCGATCCCGGCACAAACGTGGTCGACAAGGCCGGCACGACACGCGACATCGTCGCGGCACCGGAAGGCGACGGGCAGGACGCCCGCGCGAGCACCCCGCCGAAGAACTGATCCTGAGCCTGTCGAAGGGCGCGTTCGTGGCACGTGCTTCGGCAAGCTCGGCACGAACGGTCTGTGTGAGGGCAGGCTCACCGAACTGGCACGAAAAAGGGGACGGCCCGTGAGGCCGTCCCCTTCTTTGCGTGTCGGCGATGCTTAGAAGCTGACGCCGATCGAGCCGACGAAGCCGCCGGACGTGATGTTGCGATTGTGGCCGAGGCCATCGACGATGAAGTAGTTCTTGTTGGTGTCGACATAATTGGCACCGACCGTGACGTGGTTCCAAGTGTAGCTCGCGCCCAGCCCCCAGTCGGTATAGCCCTTATACCCGAGCGACAGCACGCTCGGCCCGAAGGTGTGGCCGAGATGCGCGGTCACGCTGAACGGGGTCTTGGGGATCGCGGCCGACAGATCGCCGGCGAGATAGGTGCTGTCCTGGTTATGGACACCGTCGAGCGACTGCGCCGATTGCTTGGGCGTGTAGTTGGCCGTGATCTTGCCGGTCAGCGGGCCATAGGTGGCCGAGACGTCGATATAGGGCTCGACGAAATCGGTCTTGTTGTGGCCGCCGCCGGGATAGTAATAATAGAGTACGCCGCCATCGATCTTCACACCGCTTTTGAAGGTGTGCGAATAGCCGGCGATCAGATCGATCTCCTGATCACTGCCGAAAGCGACATAATCGTCGATCGAGGAGCCCCAGACCGACGCGTACAGGCCGGATTCGTGCGTGATCGTGAAGGTGCCCTGAAGAGCGACCTTCTTGTCGGTCTGCGAGATGCCGCGGAAGCGGTAATCGGAGACGACCGTCGCGCCGCCGGTGACGGTGATCGCCGGCGGAGGTGCGGTCGGCCCAGCCGCATCCTGTGCGAATGCGGGGGTGGCGGTGGCGAGCAGCAGTGCGCTCAGGCTTAGCGTGGAAATGCGCATCAATGTCCCTTTCGACGTAGAAATGCGTGTAGTCCCCGCCTGCTTCGTCAAGATTTGCCGCATCTGTCGGGCGCTGGAAGCACCCCGCGCGGCTGATCCCCGACGCAACGCAATTGCCGAATGACGCTGCACTGCACAACTTAATTCTGAAACGTGTCCGAAACATTGCTGTTGTGTTGCTGGCGCGCCACAGTGGCGTGGTGGCTCATCGCGCATTCATCTTTGGCGGTTGGTGCGGCGCGGTGGGAGCTCGCTAAGCTGCCGAGCCACTCTCCACCGTTTCTCCGCCGTTCGTGCTGAGCTTGTCGAAGCACGTGCCCTGAGCACGCCTTTGACAGGCTCAGGACGAACGGTTGGGTTATTCGAGGGTGTTAAGCTGTAGCCGCGTCGAACCGTGCGAGGCCGGCGGCAAGGTCTGCGATCAGATCGTCCGGGTCCTCTAGGCCGATCTGCAGACGGACTATCGGCCCGGCATCGTCGCGCTTCGTGACGCTGCGATAGCGCTGCGGATCGACCGGCAGCGCGAGGCTTTCGAACCCGCCCCAGCTATAGCCGATGCCGAACAGGTCGAGCCCGTCGATCAGCGCCGCACGGCTTTCTTCGCTGCCACCGTTCAGGACGAAGGAGAACAGCCCGGACGCGCCTTTGAAGTCGCGCAGGAAATGTTCATGGCCAGGACAGCCGGGCAGGGCGGGGTGCAGCACCGTTGCGACCTGGGGCTGTTCGGCCAGCCAATGCGCGATCCTGAGCGCGCTTGCCTCGTGCTGCTTCAGCCGTATCGCCATCGTACGCAGGCCGCGTGAGCCGAGCCAGCAATCGTCGGGGCTGGCGACCTGGCCCAATTGGAAGCTGGTGTCGCGCAGTCTGGCGAAATGCCCCGCTGCGGCGGTGACCGACCCGAGCATCACGTCCGAATGGCCCACGACATATTTGGTGCAGGCGAGGATCGTCAGGTCCACACCCTTCGCGATCGCCGGGAAAAGCAGCGGCGTGGCCCAGGTGTTGTCGAGCAACGTCGTGACGCCGCGCGCTTTCGCTGCAGCGACGATGGCGGGCACGTCCTGCACCTCGAAGGTCAGGCTGCCGGGGCTTTCCATCAGGATCGCACGGGTGTTCTCGCCGATCAGGTCGGCGATGCCGGCCCCGATCAGCGGATCGTAGAACCGCGTCCCGATCCCCATCCGCTTGAGCAGGCCCATTGCCAGCCCGCGCGTCGGATCATAGGCGCTGTCGGGCGCGAGCAGTTCGTCGCCCGGTGACAGGACCGCCAGCAAGGCGGCGGCGATCGCCGCGACGCCCGAGCAATAGAGGAAGGTGCCGTCCGCACCGGGCTCCAGCTCGGTCAGCGCGTCGGCCAGCGCCCATTGCGTCGGCGTGCCCTTGCGGCCGTAGAACAAGCGGTGGTGCGTGTTCGACCCGCGCTCGCGCAGGCTGGCGACGTCGTCGTACAGGATCGTCGACGCGCGCCATACCGGCGGGTTGACGATCCCGCCGGTCCATTCCTTGCGGCGGCCCGCATTGACGACGCGCGTAGCGTCCTCGACGGGCCGGTCGCCGTCGTCGCTGTTCACGCCGCGCCGGTCGCCTTGGGCGTGTCGCTCGCCGCACCCCATTCGGACCAGCTGCCGTCATAGACCGCCGCTTCGTTGCCGAGCAGGTGTGCGCCGAAGGCCAGCACCGATGCGGTGATGCCCGAACCGCAGGTGGTGACGAGCGGCTTGGCGAGATCGATCCCCGCGCCTTCGAATTCGGCCTTCAGCGCGTCGCCGGTCTTGTAGGTGCCGTCTTCGTTGAACAGCTCGCCGACCGGCAGGTTCTTCGAACCCGGGATATGCCCGGCATGCGTCGCTGCGCGCGGATCGGGTTCCTCGCCGGTGAAGCGCGCGGCGGAGCGGGCGTCGAGCACCTGTTCCGCCTTGCTGTCGATATTCGCCTTCAGCTGATCCTTGCTGCGCACGCCCTTGTCGTCGGCCCAGACGGTGAAGTGGCGATGGCGCAGTTGTTCCTTGCCGCTGGCGACCTCGCGGCCCTCGGACTGCCACTTGGCAAGGCCGCCATCCAGGATCGCCACGTCATGCGCGCCGAAGGTGCGGAGCATGAACCAGGCGCGCGCGGCGGTGTGATAGGGGGAATTGTCGTACAGCACGATGCGGCTGCCATCGCCCAGGCCGAGCGATTGCATGCGGCTGGCGAACTTTTCCGGTGCCGGCAGCATCGAGGGCAGATCGCTGGACGTGTCGGCGATCTCGCCCAGATCCATGAACACTGCGCCGGGGATATGCGCCTTCTCATATTCGGCCGCCGCGTCGCGATCTCCGAAGCCGGCGAAATAGGTCGCGTCCACGATGCGCAGATCGTTCGCGCCCAGTTCGCCTGCCAGCCATTCCGTCGTTACCAGCGAGTCCATGCAGTCTCTCCAAAGTGCCGTTTGAGCCTCCCTAGCCAGTGCCGGGCGCGCCGTCGAGTGAAGCCGGGGGTCGATAGACGCGGAATGTGGCGCATGCGTTCCAATTTGGCGTGCGATTGCTTAGATAGGTCCGCATGACACCCCCGAACTCCTTGGCCCATCTCGGCAAGACCAGCGCGCTCCCGGCCTCTCCGGAGGAGGCGATCCTCGATTACGTGCCCAATCCTCGTACCGGGCGGCCGTATCTGGTGCGTTTCACCGCGCCGGAATTCACCTCGCTTTGCCCGGTGACGGCGCAGCCTGATTTCGCGCATCTGGTGATCGATTACGCGCCCGCCGCGACGATCGTGGAATCGAAGTCCCTGAAGCTGTTCCTGGGCGCGTTCCGCAATCATCAGGCGTTTCATGAGGATTGCACCGTCGGCATCGGCGAGCGTCTGTTCGCGGAGATGCAGCCGTTATGGCTGCGCATCGGCGGCTATTGGTATCCGCGCGGTGGCATTCCGATCGACGTGTTCTGGCAGTCTGGCGCGCCACCCCAGGGGCTGTGGCTGCCGTCGCAAGATGTGCCGGGGTATCGCGGGAGAGGCTAAATCAGAATCGTTTCGTCGCGCGAATCCGTTCATCGGGCGTCAATATTGATCGCAATCAATCAGAATCCTTCCCATTCCCGCGTTGCACTGCAACATCATTGCAACCATATTGTTTCCAGGCCGTTCGAGGGAGGCAGAGTCGGGGCTCCCAGTCCCAATTCCACATCAGAGGTAGCATGATGGCGTACGCGGCAGAGGCAGGTTCCGGCATCGATCACATCGCGCTGATCGGCAATTTCCTGCCGCGTAAATGCGGCCTTGCAACATATACCACCGATACGTTCACGGCGCTGAAGGCGCGTTTCCCGGACATGCAGGTCGACGTCTATGCCATGGACGACCATCCGGGGCTGTATGACTACCCGTCCGAAGTGACGATGAGCATCCCCGATCAGGATCGTATGTCCTACCTCGCCGCCGCCCGTGCGATCGAGACGAGCGGGGCCAAGGCGATCTGGTTGCAGCACGAATATGGTATCTTCGGTGGCGCGGCGGGGGAGATGATCCTCCAGTTGCTTGATCGCGTATCGATTCCGGTGATCGTCACGTTGCACACGATCCTTGAAAAGCCGAGCGCCGACGAGCGCCGTGTGATGGAGGGCCTGTTGCGTCGCGCGTCGCGCGTCATCGTGATGGCCGAGCGTGGGCGCGAGATCCTGGAGCGCGTCTATGGCGCGAGCGGTCGAAGCGTGGTGATGATCCCGCACGGTGTGCCGGATCGCGATTTCGTCGATCCGAACAGCCTGAAGGCGCAGTTCGGCTGGGAAGGTCGCAAGGTCGTACTGACTTTCGGCCTGCTCGCACCGAACAAGGGCATTGAGACGTTGATCGAGGCGATGCCGGCGATCGTCGAGGCGCACCCGGACGTGTTGTATGCCGTGCTCGGCGCGACGCATCCGAACCTCGTCGCGCATGAAGGCGAGAAGTATCGCGACCGGTTGAAGACGTTGGCCGCCAATCTTGGCGTCGGGGCGAACGTCGAGTTCATCGATGCGTTTCTAGAGCATAACGAGTTGATCGATTATCTGCAGGCGGCTGATATCTATGCCACGCCGTACAGCAATCCGGCGCAGATCACGTCGGGCACGCTCAGCTATGCGGTCGGTGTCGGCAAGGCAGTGGTTTCGACGCCTTATGTGCATGCGACGGAAATATTGGCCGATGGCCACGGCGTGTTGGTCGATTTCGGGGACAGTGCGGCCTTCGCGCGCGAGATCAACCTGTTGCTGGGCAGCGATCGTAACCGCACGCGCCTGTCCGAGCGTGCCTATGCGCGCGGCCGCACGATGATCTGGCCGGTGCTGGCCGAAACGGCGGTGCGTGAGATCGCCGGGATGGTCGCCGCCAAACCCCGGCGCCTGCCAAAAAGCGCCAGCGTCGCTGCGCTCAAGCCCGACTTTTCCGCCGTCGAGCGGATGAGCGATTCGACCGGCATGTTGCAGCATTCGATCTATTCGATCCCGGATCGCCGCCACGGATATTGTATCGACGACAATGTCCGTGCGCTGATGCTGCTGACGCGGATGGACGATCTCGACGAGACGACGCGAGACAAGTGGATGACGATCTATCAGTCATTCATCCAATATGCCTGGAACCCGGATGTGCGGCGTTTCCGCAATTTCATGAATTTCGATCGCACCTGGTGCGAGGAATTCGGGTCGGAGGATTCGAACGGTCGTACGCTCTGGGCGCTCGGCGTCACCGCGCGCGATGCGACGCAGGCGAAGCATCGCGACTGGGCGATGTCGATGTTCGACATGACGGCGTCGCTGGCGCTCGATCTCGGTTCGCCGCGCGCGCATGCCTTCTGCATGCTGGGTGCGGCGGCGGTGCTCGAGGCGCATCCCGGCCATGCGCTCGCGCAGCAGATCCTGGCGCGCTTCTCCGACGAATTGCTGGCCTTGCTCGCCGTGGCGCGCCGCCCGGAATGGGAATGGTTCGAGATCGTGCTGGCCTATGACAATGCGCGTCTGCCCGAAGGCATGATCCGCGCCGGCATCGCGCTGAAGCGCGACGATCTGGTCAAGTCCGGCCTCGATACGCTCGACTGGATCATCGGCAGGCAGACCTCGCCCGAAGGACGTTTCCGCGCGGTGGGCACCGAAAGCTTCGGACGTGTCTATGCCGAGCCGCTGCCGTTCGATCAGCAGCCTCTGGAGGCACAGGCCACCGTCGATGCGTGTGTCGCGGCCTATGATGCGACCGCCGATCTGCGCTGGGTCGAGGAGGCGAACCGCGCGTATCGCTGGTATCTCGGCCAAAACGATCTCGACATGCCGTTGGCGACGAAGGCCGATGGCGGCTGTTTCGATGGCCTGATGCCGACCGGATTGAACCGAAATCAGGGTGCGGAGTCGATTCTGGCACTGCAATTGGCCTCTTGCGCCATTTCTGGGCTTTCAAAGCGCGTCGAAAGCGTGGCAGGACCGTCTAGCGCCGTCGCTTAGCCTCGCTAGCGACGCCGCGTTTGAAGGCGTCGAAGCGAGGAAGTCCGTGTCAGAGTTGTTCCATCACGCATTGCGTCTTCACGCGGACCCGTCACGGGTCGTTGTGCGTCCGTTCCATTTGGCCTGGGCCGGCAATGGCGGCAGCCGCACCGAGCGCCTCGTGCGCGAAGTGCTGGAGATGGACACGCAACAGACGCGCGCCGAGCTGGAAATCGTGCTGAAGGATTTCGAGGCGCGCCACTGGCAGACGCGCCGCGTGTTCATGACCCGCTATGACGAGATCGAAGCGATGCTCGATCTGGATGGCAGCGAGATCGGCGACGAGAAGCGCCAGCTGATCGGTGCCTATTTCTGCCACGAATATTCCTATGCCGCCGCGGCGCTGATGAACCCCAGCGCGACGCCGCATTTCGATCAGTCGGGCATGCCGGCGGGATCGCTGCGTATCCTGATGTCCTTACGGGCGGTGGGCGAGGGGCACATTTCTTCGGTCGCGTTCCGCGAAGGGATCATTACCGACCAGAACCAGTTGAAGCTCGCGCCAGAGCCGCCCTTCGCCACCGCCACCGATGCGATCGGCGTGGAGGAGGAAGCGATACCGGCTGGGCCAATCACGGTGTATCGTCACCGCGACTCCACGCTGTCGGGCACGGTTATCTTCCCGATCACTGCGGCGCAATCGAAGGGGCTGGAGGATCTGCGCCTCGTCCAGTTCACGCATGATGACGGATCGATCGAATGGCTCGGCACCTACACGGCTTATAACGGCTCGCAGATCCAGTCGGAGTTGATGCGGACGCGCGATTTCCGGGCGTTCGATCTGGTGCCGATGTCCGGCCCGGCTAGCCGCAACAAGGGCATGGCGCTGTTCCCGCGCAAGGTGAACGGCAAATATCTGATGATCGGGCGGCAGGATGGCGAGAACCTGTTCCTGCTCGAATCCGACACGCTGACGCACTGGGAGGAGGGCACGCGGCTGCTCGAACCCAAATATCCGTGGGAGCTGGTACAGATCGGCAATTGCGGTCCGCCGATCGAGCTGGACGAGGGTTGGCTGCTGCTCACCCACGGTGTGGGCGCGATGCGGAAATATTCGATCGGCGCGGTGCTGCTGGACAAGGACGATCCCTCCAAGGTGATCGGCCGGACGATCCAGCCGATCCTCGCGGCGGCGGATCAGGACCGCGAGGGGTATGTGCCCAACGTCGTCTATACCTGCGGCGCGATCCGGCATGGCGATACGTTGTTCGTGCCCTACGGCGTGGCGGACAGTTCGGTGGCGTTTGCGTTCATTCCGATCAGCACGATGCTGGCGGAGATGGCGGCGGGGTAAGGAAGCCAGCCTTGGTGCAGCCTGGGAAACATCATTGAGCGCGATAGTCAGTAGTCTTATTGGAGGCGTCATTGCTGTCGGCTTTACTGCCCTTGCGGCTCGAACGCATGGGAAGGGGCAGCTAACGCCAGATGGCTGGAAGAGATTGCGTGCGGGCTGGCTGCTAAAAGGGACCATTTTCGGAAGCGCTTCACTAGTTGCGGTAATGGCGTACCTGTTGCTCAGCGGTGGGTCCACGCGGCCCGATGCTGCCGAACAGAACGGCTATGTGGCGATCCTTGTTGTCGGGTTCGGCGCGATAGCTTGTTATACGTTTTGGTCCGCATATGGGCGAGTGATTGCTTGGCGGGGAAACGAATTGCGCGTGCGTAGTTTAACGGGGCGCGAATTTTCCCAAAAAATTTCTGACATCACCGGGATCATAAAGAGCGAGATGCGAGGCGAATATCGTTTGTCGTTCCAAGATGGCTCAAGGCTTTGGCTATCGGCTTATTTACACGGCGCGGAAGAGCTTGTCGCCACCCTGCCACTGTCGACGGACGATTGCTGAAAATAAGATTTGCTGCTGGCCAAGGGAAGGCGATGCTCCTTATTCGCTAGGCCGACAACCCCCGCGTCCGCCGATACAAACCCCAGATCAGCACCACGAACAGCACCGGTGCCGCCCACAGTGCCGTCCCCTCGAACCCCGCGTCCACCACGGCCAGCGGCGCGTCGATGGCGGGGATGGGGCCGGAGCGGTTGGCCCAGGCGACAATGCCGGCGAAGGCGACGCCGAACAGGCTTTCGCCGACGATCAGGCCGGTTGCGGCGAGCACACCCATGCGTTCGGCGAAGTCGGGGTTGGGCGAGGCCTTGGCCCAGCGGTTGTAATAATGGCCGATCACCGCGCCGATCGGAATCAACAACGTGAGCGACATCGGCAGGTAGATGCCCATGCCGACCGCGAGCGGGGGCAGGCGCATCTTGCCGGTGCGGCCAAGCAGTTCGTCGAGCGCGATCACCACCACGCCGATCAGCGCGCCCGATCCGATCAGGCTCCAGTCGAGATCGCCGCCCAGCACGCCCTTGGCGAGGCTGGAGATGAGCGCCGCCTGCGGGGCCGACAATGCGTTCGGCCCGGCATTCGGCATGCCAACGAAGCCCAACGTGTCCTTGAGCAGGTTGAGCACGACCGGGATGACCAGCGAGCCGAAGATCACGCCCAGCACCAAAGCGACTTGCTGCTTCCACGGCGTCGCGCCAACCAATTGGCCGGTCTTCAGATCCTGAAGATTGTCGTTGGAGATCGTCGCCACCGAGAACACGATCGCGGTGGTGAACAGGGCGTAGGCAACCAAGGCGTTGGCGCGCGACGGATCCACGCCGTGCCCGAACACCGCGACCAGCAGCAACGATGCGCCCAGCACCGCGAGGATGCCGACGCCCGACACCGGCGAGTTCGACGCGCCGATCAAGCCGGCCATATAGCCGCATACCGCCGCGATCAGGACGCCCGCGATCAGGATGAAGATCAGCGTCCCGCCGATCACGGCAAGCGGATGTTCGTGCACCGGCCCGCCGGCGGAGAAGGTCCATAACAGCCAAGCGATCGGCGGCAGGGTGAGCAGGACCGAGATAGCGACGATGCCGATCGGCAGATCGCGTTCGGTCAGCTCCAGCGTCTCGCCATCCGAGCGGGCGCGCGACGCGGCCATTGCCGAGCGCAGACCGCCGATGATCGGCCCGACGATGCGCAGCAGCGACCAGATCGCCGCCACTCCGATCGTGCCCGCGCCGATGAAGCGCACCTGGCCGCGGAACACGCCGCTGACCACGGTATCGATCGGCGCGGTGAAGGCGTTGCCGGCGGTGAGATACGGCACCAGCCCGACCCAGGCGATCAGCAGCCCGACGAACATCGCCACGCCGACCGACAGGCCGACGAGATGCCCGACGCCGATCAGCGCCATCGAATAGCTGCCCGAAACCCCGCTCGCGCTGCCGCCGACGCGGAAGTTCTTGGCGGCCTCCGCCGCGACCAGCTTCATCGCGGCGAGCAGGGCGAAGCCCGCCGAAACGACCGATCCGAAGACGATGACGCGCAGGCCCTTGGCGTTCTCGACATCGCCCGCAGCGGATTCGGTGCCGACCTTCAGCACTTCGGCAGCGGCGACGCCTTCGGGATAGGGCAGGTCCGATCCCGTCACCAAAGCGCGGCGGAGCGGGACGGAGAACATCACGCCCAGAATACCGCCGGCCATGCAGACGAACGCGGTGGTCCAGAACGGAAAGCCGCTCCACCACCCGACCAGAATGAGGCCCGGCAGCACGAAGATGATCGCCGCCAGCGTGCCGGCCGCGCTGGCGATGGTCTGAACGATGTTGTTTTCGAGGATGTTCGAATTGGGCAGGAAACGCAGGATCGCCATCGAGATCACCGCCGCCGGGATCGACGTGGCGAAGGTCAGCCCGATCTTCAACCCGAGATAGACGTTGGCCGCAGTGAACAATACCGTGATCAGCGCGCCGAGGACGATACCCCGCAGCGTCAGTTCGGCGAGCGGGCGGGCGGGGGTAGCGGTGCGCGTGTCGGTCATGATGCTATCGTGGCACAGCGGCGGGGCGGGGGGACAGTGTTTTTTCGGCGGCGAGACCACCGTCTAACCTCTACGCCTGCACGCGATCTTACTCCCCGAAGCCGTCGTTCAGGAACGCATCGGCGAGCGCGCAATGCATCGCCACGCCCTTGGCCATCACGCTTTCGTCGATCGTCATCTTCGTATTGTGCAACGGCGGATTGGTGCGCGGATCGGTGCCCTCCGGCGCGACGCCGACGAACGCCATAGCGCCGGGAATATCGCGCAGGACGTAGGAGAAATCCTCGCCGCCCATCATCGGCGCGGGCATCGTGACATAGCCGCCGTCTCCGCCCATGCGCGTTGCGATGTCGCGGATCAGCGCCACGGCGCGCGGATCGTTCTGCGTCACCGGATAGCCTTCGTCGATGCGCAGATGGCCGGTGCAGCCGTGCGCGGCGGAGACATGTTCGACGATGCGGGCCAGACCGTCCTTTGCTTTCACGCGGGTCGCGTTGGAGAGGGTGCGCAGGGTGCCGAGCATCTGCACCTCGTCCGGCACGATATTATAGGCCGAACCGGCGGTGATCTTGGTGATCGACAGGACGGCGGGATCGGTGACCGCGATCTGCCGCGCGACGAAGGTGGAGAGCGCGGTGACGATCTCGCATGCGACCGGGATCGGATCGAGCCCGTCCTGCGGCATGGCGGCATGCGCGCCGGCACCGCGAACGGTGATGTTGATCGCATCGGTCGAGGCGAGCAGCGGGCCGGCGCGGCTGACGAACACGCCGGACGGCATGTTGGGCGAGATGTGCAGCGCGAATGCCGCCTCGGGCGCTGGATTCGCGAGCAGGCCATCCTCGATCATGAAGCGCGCGCCGTGATGGCCTTCCTCGCCGGGCTGGAACATGAAAACGATCGTGCCGGGCAGGTCGTCCTTCCGTGCGCACAAGGCCCGCGCCGCGCCGACCAGCATCGCAGTGTGCGAATCATGGCCACAGGCGTGCATCGCGCCGGGCACCTGGCTGGCGAAGGGCAGGCCGGTTTCCTCCTGCATCGGCAGCGCATCGTGGTCGCCCCGCAACAGGACGGTGCGGCCATTGTCGCGCCCGCCGCGCAGGATCGCAACGAAGCCGGTGGTGCTGGTGCTGTCGCGGATCTCGAGTGGCAGCCCGGCGAGCGCGGCCTTGATCTTGTCGGCCGTGCGCGGGCAGTGCAGCCCGATCTCCGGATCGGCATGAATCGCGCGGCGCAGGGCGATCGCGTCGGTCAGTTCGGCTTCGCCGATGGCGGTCCAGTCGATCGGGGATTGGAGGGTCATGATTGGAATCCTTGCGGGAATTTCCGTCAGACTAGGCCCATCTGGCGCGCGGCGAAAGTATCGGGTTCGTATCCGGTTTGGGTGGCGCGAAATGCGGCTATGTTTTTAGCGGCCCTCCCAAATCATGCTGAACTTGTTTCAGCATCCAGGCGCGTTCGTACGCCACGAAGACCTTGTCAGATTTGGTTGCTGGCCGCGCATGGATCCTGAAACGAGTTCAGGATGACGTCGTTTTTGGGACGAGCGAGGTGCGCCTTACTCCGCCGGTGGCGGATCCCCGGCGGCGATGGCGATGGCGTTGGTGCGAACGCGCTGGCCGTTGGTGAAGGTGAACAGCAACGGCACTTTCGAACCACGCTTGATGCCGGGGTTCATGTCGAACAGCATGACGTGCTTGCCGCCGGGCGCGAACTTCACCTCGCCGTGCGCGGGGAGGGGGACGGGCTGGATCGGCTTCATCGACATCATCGTGCCCGACTTCATCGATTCATGCATTTCGGATCGGATTGCGACCGTGCTTTCGACGCTCATCAACGTCACGTCGGCGGGGCCGCCCTTGAGCGTGAAGTAAGCGGCAGCGGGATTGCGCGGCACGGCCGACAGCCGGACATAGGCGCCCTCCGCAGCGATCTGAGCGGGCGGGCTGCACCCGGCGAGTGCAAATGTCGTGACGAGGATGGGCAACAAGGCGCGCAAAGCTGGCTCCCGCTTCGGGATGGTTCAAGCGACTCTAAGGCCGCGACAATCTTGCGGCAAGCGAAAGCCCCCCTATATCGCCTTCAGCAGCGTGCCGCGGGCCCTTGAAAAAGGTTCCGTGGCCAAGAGGCATTTTTTAGACAAGACGGGGACCCTACAGGACCATGGCTAAAGTAATCGGTATCGATCTCGGCACGACCAATTCCTGCGTTTCGGTGATGGAGGGCGGCAAGCCCAAGGTGATCGAGAATGCGGAAGGCGCACGCACCACGCCGTCGATCGTCGCATTCGCCAAGGATGGCGAGCGGCTGGTCGGCCAGCCGGCCAAGCGCCAGGCGGTGACCAATCCGGAAAACACGGTGTTCGCGGTGAAGCGCCTGATCGGCCGTCGTTTCGACGATCCCATCACCAAGAAGGACACCGAGCTGGTGCCCTATCACATCGTGAAGGGCCAGAATGGCGATGCGTGGGTGCAGGCCGGCGGCAAGGATTATTCGCCGTCGCAGATCAGCGCGTTCACGCTGCAGAAGATGAAGGAAACCGCCGAGGCGTATCTCGGCGAGACCGTGACGCAGGCGGTGATCACCGTGCCGGCGTACTTCAACGACGCACAGCGCCAAGCGACCAAGGATGCCGGGCAGATCGCGGGCCTCGAAGTGCTGCGCATCATCAACGAGCCGACGGCGGCGGCGCTTGCATACGGCCTCGACAAGGACACCAACAAGACGATTGCGGTCTATGATCTTGGCGGCGGCACGTTCGACATCTCGATCCTCGAGATCGGCGACGGCGTGTTCGAGGTGAAGGCCACCAACGGCGACACGTTCCTGGGTGGTGAGGATTTCGACAACAAGCTGCTCAACTTCCTGGCGAGCGATTTCCAGAAGGCCGAGGGCATCGACCTGACCAAGGACAAGCTGGCACTTCAGCGTCTGAAGGAAGCCGCGGAAAAGGCGAAGATCGAGCTGTCTTCGGCCGCGACGACGGAAGTGAACCTGCCGTTCATCACCGCCGACCAGAACGGGCCGAAGCATCTCGTCAAGCAGATCACCCGCGCCGATCTCGAAAAGCTGGTCGAGGATCTCATCCAGCGCACGCTGGAGCCGTGCAAGAAGGCGCTGGCCGATGCCGGCGTCAAGGCGGCGGACATCACCGAGGTCGTCCTCGTCGGTGGCATGACGCGCATGCCCAAGGTGCGCCAGGTGGTGAAGGACTTCTTCGGCAAGGAGCCGCATTCGGGCGTCAACCCGGATGAGGTCGTGGCGATGGGTGCCGCGATCCAGGCCGGTGTGTTGCAGGGCGACGTGAAGGACGTGCTGCTGCTCGACGTGACGCCGCTGTCGCTGGGCATCGAGACGCTGGGTGGCGTGTTCACCCGAATGATCGATCGCAACACCACGATCCCGACCAAGAAGAGCCAGACCTATTCGACCGCCGACGACAATCAGGGCGCTGTGACGATCCGCGTGTTCCAGGGCGAGCGCGAGATGGCGGCCGACAACAAGATGCTCGGCCAGTTCGATCTGGTCGGCATTCCGCCGGCACCGCGCGGCGTGCCGCAGATCGAGGTGACGTTCGACATCGACGCCAACGGCATCGTCAACGTCTCGGCGCGCGACAAGGGCACCGGCAAGGAACAGCAGATCCGCATCCAGGCCTCGGGCGGCCTCAGCGACAAGGACATCGACCAGATGGTCCGCGACGCCGAGCAGTTCGCCGAGGACGACAAGAAGCGCCGTGCGGCGGCCGAGGCGAAGAACAACGCCGACAGCCTTATCCACACGACCGAGCGCCAGCTGGCCGACAATGGCGACAAGGTGGACGCTGCGCTGAAGGGCGAGATCGAGGCGGCGATCGCGGAAGCGAAGACCGCAGTCGAGAGCGGTGATCCGGAAACGATGAAGACCAAGTCGGATGCGCTGGCCCAGGTCGCGATGAAGCTCGGCCAGGCGATCTACGAGAAGCAGGCCCAGGCCGAAGCTTCGCCGGAAGGCGAGGCTGCTGCAGAAGTGCCGAAGGAAGACGTGGTCGATGCCGAGTTCTCGGAAGTCGACGACAACCACAAGGCGTAAGTTGAAGTGAACTTCACCCGTCATTCCCGCGAAGGCGGGAATCCCGCTTCTTCTTCTGCCGGTCGTTCGGCACGGAAGACGAAGCGGGACCCCCGCCTTCGCGGGGGTAACGGGGTGAATGCGGGGGCTGGGGCGTGACCACCGAGATCGATTTTTACGAACTGCTCGAAATCGAGCGCAGCGCCGACGATGCGACGATCAAGACGTCGTATCGCAAGCTGGCGATGAAATACCATCCGGACAAGAATTCCGGGTGCAAGGATAGCGAAGGCAAGTTCAAGGCGATCAGCGAAGCCTATGACTGCCTGAAGGATCCGCAGAAGCGCGCGGCGTACGATCGCTTCGGCCATGACGCGTTCCGCAATGGCGGCGGCGGTGGTGGCGGGCAGGGTGCCGGCTTCGGCGACTTCGGCGACATCTTCGAGAACATCTTTGGTGAATTCATGGGCGGGCAGCGCGGGCAACAGCGCGGGCCCCGGCGCGGCGCGGATTTGCGCTACGACATGGAAATCACGCTTGAGGATGCGTTCCAGGGCAAGTCGACCGAGATTACGGTCGACGTCTCGGCGCAGTGCGATTCGTGCAGCGGCACGGGTGCGAAGCCCGGTACGAGTGCCAAGGGCTGCGCGACGTGCGGCGGGCATGGCAAGGTGCGTGCGCAACAGGGCTTCTTCGTGGTCGAGCGGACCTGTCCGTCTTGCCACGGCGCGGGCCAGGTGATCGCCGATCCGTGCGGCAATTGCCATGGCGAAGGCCGGGTCGAGAAGACCAAGACGCTGACCGTCAACATCCCGCCCGGCGTGGACGAGGGCACGCGCGTGCGCCTGACCGGCGAGGGCGAGGCGGGTGCGCGGGGTGCGCCGCCGGGCGATTTGTACATCTTCCTGCACGTCGCACGACATGCGCTGTTCGAGCGCGAAGGGACGACGTTGTTCGCGCGCGCACCGATCAGCTTCACCACCGCGTCGCTCGGTGGAGAGATCAGCATTCCGGGGCCGGATGGGGTGAACCATGCGATCAAGATTCCGGCTGGCACGCAGAGCGGGCGCGAGCTGCGTCAGCGCGGCGCGGGCATGCCGGTGCTGCAAGGGCGCGGGCGTGGCGATCTGGTGATCCGGCTCGAGGTGGAAACGCCGACCAAGCTTTCGGCCAAGCAGAAGGAATTGCTGGAGCAGTTCCGCGCGACCGAGAATGGCGACTGCAACCCGCAGAGCGAGGGTTTCTTCCAGAAGATGAAGAGCGCCTGGGGGTGAGGGTTGGGGGCGGGTGATGTGTGTCGTCCCCGCCAACCTGTAGTGCCTCCCCGGCGAAGGCCGGGGTCCAGTCGCGCTGATCGATGTTACTTGCGCAGCACCCGATCACTAATGTGTCCTGACTGGGCCCCGGCCTTCGCCGGGGAGGCGGTGTGTGCAGGGGAATCTTGCGAACCACCAATACCGTCATCCTGAAATTGTTTCAGGATCTATTCCTCCACGGGGCAAGACGGGACTGGCTGCACGATGGATCCTGAAACGAGTTCAGGATCACGGCAGCTTTATACAAATAGCGTGGGGAAAAAATCTTGACCCCGCCGGCCGTGTCCGCCCCTTTCGATTCTTCGAAAAGGGCGGGCTGGCCGATGGGTCAGAAGGCGAAGATCGCCCCGACCACCAGCGCTTGAGCCGCAAGGGCCAGCATTCCGCTGACCACGGCTTCGAAATTGCGCATTGATAGTCTCCGAGAGTGCCGGATAAGTCCGGTCCGGCTCAAATAGGATTATTTCGCCATCACGCAATATTGTTGCGTGCAAGTGCGAGTGCAATTTTTGCACTTTTGTTACGGCGGGCGGTTTGCCGGGCGATGGCTGCCGCATGAGCGACGTCAGCGTGGCAAATGCAGCGTCAGATCGCCGGCCTGTTCGCGGCGCGGATAGGCGGCGTCGATCGCGTCGGCGACGACCGGATTGAAGCGCTGATCGTAGAGCGTTCTGCCCCGATCACCGCGTGTGACGAAGAAGCCGAAATCACCGCGGCGGACGCGCGCGGCGAGCGCCCGTTCGTCATACACGCCGGCCCCGCCCAGTTCGGCGACGATCGCGGGTTCCCACAGGATCGGCTGCCCCGCCCGCAGCAGCAGGACCATGTCGTCCGTGATAACCGGTTTCGGGCTGGCGCGAATGCGGGCGACGATGGCGTCGAGCGCCGGGCGGTCGCACGCGGCCTTGGCGGTATCGGGCGTGAGCGGCGGGTCGCTCATCTGCACGGCGATGCCGAGACCAACCAATGCGAGCAGCAACAGGCTGGGGCGGGCGGGCAGGCGGGTGGCGGCGCGGAGCAGCGGGACGACGGCAATGCCGATCAGCACGGCGATGCCGGAGAACCAGTCGATCAGGTAATTATCGCTCGCGCCCGATTTCAGGATCGCGGGGAGCATCAATGTCTTGAGTGCTAGGGTGAGGACGACGAGGGCGAGCGTAACGAGGTTCGGATCGGTCGGAAGCCGCTCGCGGAGGGTCCGCCAGCCGAGGCTCTTACTTGCCGCGACGAGGCCGATCGTGCCGAGCGCCAGCGTGACGATGCTGGCGAGCAGGACCGCGCCGAGCATAGTCGCATGCGCCCAGACGATGCGGTTGATGTTGTAGAACAGGATGTTGACCAGGAAATAGCCGCCACTCATCGCCTCCAATATCGCCAGCGCGATACCGCCGGACACGATAGCGGCGGCGAGCATCGTCCAGGCCGCGCGGCGGTTGGCGAACACTAGCACGAGGAAAGCTGCGGCGGGCGCGGGCAGGTTGGTTTGGCGCGTGTAGAGCGCAGCGGCGAAGGCGATGCCGGCCGCAATCGCGAGCTTCGGCCGCCGGATCGAGGCGGCGGCGAGCGCCATGCCCGCGAGCGTGATCGCGCAGGCGAGCATGTCGATGCGCATCAGCAGCGCCCAGGTGAGCACTACGGGCAAAGTGACGAAAGCAAGCGCGGCGAAGGCAGCGGCGGCGCGGCGGATGCGGCGCGGCTGGTCCGGCGGAATCGCGCGGGCGGTGAGCAAGGCGATCAGCAGCGCGCAGATCGCGGTCGCGACGAACGATACGAGCCGACCGGCATAGAGTTCGTCCAGCCCGAACACGCGCGCAGTGCCGGCGGTGACGAGCGGGTAGACCGGGGGATATTCGAACACGAAGGCCGGAAAGGCCTGCAACGGCGCATAGCCATGGCCGGCGAGGATGTAGCGCATCTGCTGCCACACCACGCCCTCGCCATAATCGAGATCATAAGGGTAACCGAAGGCGAAGGCGGCGTGCGCGGCGAGGCGGGCGAGGCCCCAGGCGAAGGCGAGCGTCGCGGCGGTGAGGGCCGCTCGGGCTGGCCAGGGGTTTTGCGACTGGCCTGTCAAGGTACTGACGGTGCGTGGTGCGGTGCTTCCCCGGCAAATGCGAGGCCTCTGCGAAACTCCTCCGTCACCCCGGACTTGTTCCGGGGTCCACCGCTCCGCATGCTCGCAGGGCACTGATTTTGCGTCACGGTGGACCCCGGAACAAGTCCGGGGTGACGGTAAATGGCGAAGTTGCGTGACTTTCGCAGAGGCCTCGCGAAGGCCGGGGCCCAGTCGGGAGACAGAAGTCGTCGGGTGCTGCGCGAGGTGACATCCACCTCCGCGACTGGGCCCCGGCCTTCGCCGGGGAAGCGGCTTCTTTCGACAGTCGAGACGAAACCGCCCCCGATCATCGTCAGCCGAAGACCCGCGCGAAGATCGTGTCGACGTGCTTCAGGTGATAGCCGAGATCGAACTTGTCCTCGATCTCCGCCACCGACAGTGCGGCGGTCACTTCGGGGTCGGCCTTGAGCAATTCCATCAGCGACAGTTCGCCGTCCGAATCCCACACCTTCATCGCGTTGCGCTGGACGAGGCGATAGGAATCCTCGCGGGATACGCCGGCTTGCGTGAGCGCGAGCAGCACGCGTTGCGAGTGGACGAGGCCGCCCATCTTGTTGAGGTTCTTTTCCATCCGCGCCGGATAGACGACGAGCTTGTCGATCACGCCGGTGAGGCGGGCGAGCGCGAAATCGAGCGTGATCGTGGCGTCGGGGCCGATATAGCGCTCGACCGAGGAGTGGCTGATGTCGCGTTCGTGCCACAGCGCCACATTCTCCAGCGCGGGCGTGACATAGCCGCGGACCATGCGGGCCAGGCCGGTGAGATTCTCGGTCAGCACCGGGTTGCGCTTGTGCGGCATCGCCGACGAACCCTTCTGGCCGGGCGAGAAGAATTCCTCCGCCTCCAGCACTTCGGTACGTTGCAGGTGGCGGATTTCCGTGGCGAGGCGTTCGATCGACGAGGCGATCACGCCCAAAGTCGCGAAGTACATCGCATGGCGATCGCGCGGGATGACCTGGGTCGAGACGGGTTCGATCGCGAGGCCCATCTTCTCGGCGACGTGCGCTTCGACCGCCGGATCGATATTGGCGAAGGTGCCGACCGCGCCGGAGATCGCGCAGGTGGCGATGTCGGCGCGCGCGGCGACCAGGCGGGCGCGGTTGCGGGCGAATTCGGCATAGGCCTGCGCCAGTTTCAGGCCGAACGTGACCGGCTCGGCATGGATGCCGTGGCTGCGGCCGATCGTGGCGGTCAGCTTGTGTTCGCGCGCCTTGCGTTCGAGCACGACGAGCAACGCATCGAGATCGGCGATCAATATGTCGCTGGCTTGCGCGAGTTGGACCGACAGGCAGGTGTCGAGCACGTCGGACGAGGTCATGCCCTGGTGCATGAAGCGCGCCTGATCCCCGACATTGTCCGCGACCCAGGTGAGGAAGGCGATCACATCGTGCTTGGTGACGGCCTCGATCGCGTCGATCGCTGGGACGTCGATCTCGGGATTGGTGTTCCACCACGCCCACAAGGCGGCGGCGGCTTCTTTCGGCACGACACCGAGATCGGCCAGCGCGTCGGTGGCGTGCGCCTCGATCTCGAACCAGATGCGGAAGCGCGCCTCCGGCGTCCAGAGCGCGGCCATTGCGGGGCGGGAATAGCGGGGGACCATGCGGGTTCCTCTAACAGGCGAGACGAAAGGCGGCGCGGTCCGGAGCGGGATTCGCGGTGAGCCGGGCGTTAGCAGGGACGGGCCGAAGCTTCAAACGGAAGCGAAATGAACAAAGCGGCAGGATGATGGTTGGTATAGGCAAGCTCGATCAGGTGGATGCGGAAGCATTCGCCGGGCTTCGACAGATTAATATTCGGAGAGAAACCATGTTGAAACATATTTTTCTAGCCAGCGCCGTAATGATTTCTGCACCTGTTCTGGCACAAAACAAGCCGGTTCCTGCGGAAGCCGCTCCGGTGACTCAGGCGGCACCGGCGCAAGCTGCGCCCACCACTGCAACACCGTCTTCGGTCGAGGCGGCACCTGCGCCGGATAACGTCGCGCAGGCCGCGCCGGCCACGGATCCGGCGGCTGCACCCGCAAGTCAGGCGGCGGCCCAGCCAGCCCCGGCCAAGGCGGAACAGGTTGCTGCGGTCGTCGGCAAGGAATTCCCGACCTATGACAAGAACAAGGACGGGAAGCTCGACAGTGCCGAGTTCGCATCGTGGATGGTCGCGCTAAAGACCGCGAGCGATCCGGCGACCAAGGCGGATAGCCAGGACACCAAGACCTGGATCGGGCAGGCCTTCGCCAGCGCGGATACCGACAAGAACAAGTCGGTTTCGATGACCGAGCTGAATGCGTTTCTTGCCCAGGGGTGATGTGCCGCTGATGTGAGATACGGAAAGGCCGCCGGACCTTTGGGTTCGGCGGTTTTTTTGTGCGGGCGAGGATTGCGCTTCTTTCACTGCATGCGGGGAAGAAGGCAGCGGGATCCCGGATCAAGTCCGGGATGACGGGGGCTAGATCAGTCCCATCGCCCGCAAGCTCGCATGGCCGCCGGTGCCGATGATGATATGATCGTGGACCGCGATGTTCAGGCGCTTGCCGGCTTCCATGATGTTGCGCGTCAGATCGATATCGGCGCGGCTTGGGGCGGGGTCTCCGCTGGGGTGGTTGTGGACGAGGATGATCGCGGCCGAGCCGAGATCGATCGCGCGGCGGATCACTTCGCGGACATAGACGGCAGCCTGGTCGATCGAGCCTTCGCTCATCAATTCGTCGCGGATCAGCATGTTGCGGGTGTTGAGGTGCAACACGCGGACGCGCTCGATCGGGTGGTGGGCCATGTCGGCGCGGAGATAATCGAGCAGCGCCTGCCAGTTGGCGAGCACCGGCCGATCGGCGATTTGGGATTTCACCAGCCGGATCGCGGCGGCATGGGCGATCTTGATTGCGGCGATCGAGGTTTCGCCCATTCCGGACACGCGCGACAAGGCTTCCGGGTCGGCGGTGAGCAGCCCGCCGATGCCGCCGAATTCCCTGAGCAACTGCTTGGCCAGCGGCTTGGTGTCGCGGCGGGGGATGGCAAGCGCGAGGAGATATTCGATCAGTTCGTGATCGAGCAGCCCGTCGCCGCCGGTCTCGACCAGGCGCTGGCGCAGCCGGGCGCGGTGGCCGGCATTGTCTTGATCGGGAACGCTCATCGGCGCGGAGGATTACGCAGGCAGGACCGCGCGCGCAATTGCATGACGCGGCTCCGCCCCTATGCTGGCGATGATTTGGAGAGTGCGACGGCGTGACGGCGAGTAGCGACGAAAATGAAGGGCGACGTCGCCGCCTGCCGCGATTGGGGCGGGGCGCACGGATCGCGGGCGTGATCGCGATCGTGCTGCTGGTCGGGCTGATCGCGTTTTGGACGCAGCGCAAGCCGATCGCGAGCGGATATGTGAACCGCTATCTGGCCGAGCATGACGTGCCGGCGACGTATGACATCGCCGAGCTTGGGCTGGGTCGGCAGCGGCTGACCAATGTGGTGATCGGCGATCCGGCGCGGCCCGATCTGGTGGCGGACTGGGTCGAGTTGCGCACCGAAGTCGGCTTTTCGGGTGCGAGCGTGGATGCGGTGCGCGCCGGGCGGGTGCGGGTGCGTGGCAGGCTGGTGGATGGGGTGCTGTCGTTGGGCGCGGTCGACAAGTTGCTGCCTGCGCCGAGCGGGAAGCCGTTCGCGTTGCCGGCGCTGAGCGTGGACGTGGCGGATGCGCGGATGCGGCTGGAGACGCCGCAGGGGCTGCTGGGCCTGAAGCTGAGCGGGCGCGGGCGGTTGAACGACGGGTTCAGGGGCAATCTGGCGGCGGTGTCGGAGCGGCTGAAGGCCGGCGGGTGCGTGGCAGACAAGGTCGCGGCGGCGCTGGCGATCGGGGTGAGCAAGGCCGCGCCGTCGTTGAAGGGGCCGGTGCGGGCGGGCGCGGTGTCGTGCGGTGGTGCGAACCTTCGTGCGTTGGGTGCTGACCTGACGGTAGCGCTGGGTGCTGCGCTGGATAGCTGGAAGGGCGAGGTGCGGCTGGCGAGCGGGGCAGCGTCGCATCCGCTGGTGCGCGCCGAATCGGTGACGGGCTGGATCGGGTTTGCGGGCACTAAGGCAGGCACGTCGGGCCGGGTGAAGCTGGATACCGGACGCTTTGCCAGCGCCGAGGGATCGGGCGCGCGGCTGGGGTTCGGTGGCGAGTATAAGATCGGCCCGGGAATCGAGATCGCGCCGGGCGGCTATGTGGATGCGTCGGACGTGACGATTGCGCCTGGGCGATTGGCGGCGATTGCGCGGCTGGGTGGTGCGGGGGCGGGAACGCCGGTTGGGCCGCTTGCCAAGGCGTTGGCGCAGGCCGGGGTCGCGGCGGGGAAGTCGATCGGCGGACAGGTGCGGTTTGGGTGGCGGAGCGATGGGCCGGTTCGAGTCAGTCAAGTCACGCTGTCCTCGCGGTCTGGGTTCAATGCGGCGCTGAACAATGCGGATGTCGTATATGATCCGAAGGGCGGCGCGCTGCGGGTCGCGGGGGCACTGGCGATGGGCGGGGGTGGCTTTCCGGGTTTGAAGGCCACGCTGGCACAGGCTGCGCCGGGGGCGGCGGTGACGGGTGTGGTGTCGCTCGACCGGCCTTATCAGGCAGGCGGGGCGAGCCTGGCCTTCACGCCGTTGCGGTTCAGCGCCACGCCGCGCGGGAACAGCCGGTTTGCGACGCGGATTACGCTGTCCGGGCCGCTTGGAGACGGACGCGTCGAGGGGCTGGATGTGCCGCTGGACGGGATCTGGAACGGGCGTGGGCGGGTGGCGATCAATCCGGATTGCGCGGCGGTCGGGTGGCGGACGCTGGCGGTGTCGGGGCTGAACCTGCGCCCGGCCAGCCTTCGACTGTGCCCGGTCGGCGGGGCGATGCTGGCGATCGATGGCACAAGGATGAGCGGTGGCGCGAGCATCGCCGCGCCGCACTTGTCCGGCACGCTGGGCAGTTCGCCGGTGACGCTGGCCGCGTCGGCTGCGCGGTTCGGATTGGCGGACCTCAGCTTCGCGCTGAGCGATATTGCGGTGCGGCTGGGTGCGCCGGATCGTGTGACCCGGCTCGATTTCGCTCGGATCGAGGGCAAAAAGGAACGCGGCGGGATCTCCGGCACGTTCGCGGGCGGCGGGGGGCAGATCGGCGCAGTGCCCCTGATACTGTCGGCGGCGAGCGGCATCTGGGGGTTCGACGGGCGACTCGGCCTGACCGGTGCGATGACGGTGAGCGATTCGGCGGCGGTGCCACGGTTCAAGCCGCTGGCCGCGCGCGATGTCGCGCTTGGATTGGACAAGGGCGTGATCGGGGTGGCGGGTCTGCTCTACGAACCGAGCCGCAACGTGTCCGTCGCGCAGATCGCGTTGCGGCATACGCTGGCGAGCGGCAGCGGAAGCGCCGATATCGCGGTGCCGGGGCTCGTCTTTGCCGATAAGGGGTTGCAGCCCGACGAGCTGACTCCGCTGACGACCGGCGTGATCCAGAACGTCGTCGGCACGGTGACGGGCGAGGGGCATATCCGCTGGTCGCCGGACGGCGTGACGAGCGACGGCGTGTTCCGTACGACCGACATGAATTTGGCCGCGGGACTTGGCCCGGTGACGGGAATCACGACCGAAATCCGCTTCACCGATCTGCTCGCGCTGCAAAGTGCGCCGGGGCAGGTGGCGACGATCAAGACGATCAATACCGGCGTCGTCGTCAGCGACGGAGTGCTGCGATACCAGACCTTGCCCGAGGCGCGGATCCAGGTGGAGGATGCGCGCTGGCCGTTCGCCGGTGGCAGTCTGGTGCTGGAGCCGACCCTGCTCGACTTCTCCGACAAGCAGGAGCGGCACATGACGCTGACCGTCACCGGCATGGAGGCGGCGAAATTCCTGCAACAGTTCGATTTCGAGAACCTTAGCGCGACCGGCGTGTTCGACGGGCGGCTGCCGATGATCTTCGATTTCACCGGCGGGCGAATCGAAAACGGTACGCTGAAGTCGCGCCCCGGCGGCGGGACGATCGCGTATCTGGGCGAGGTGTCGAAGGAGAATCTCGGCGTCTGGGGCAATCTGGCGTTTCAGGCGCTGAGATCGCTCCGCTACCGCGATCTGGACCTGGTGATGAACGGGCCGCTGGCCGGTGAGATGATCACCGAGGCGCATTTCGCAGGGCTTAACCAGGGCGAGGGCGCGAAAAGCAATTTCCTGATCCGGCGGCTGCAACGCCTGCCGTTCGTATTCAATGTGAAGATCAAGGCACCGTTCCGTGGTCTGTTCGATTCGGTGCGATCGTTCTACGATCCGCGCCTGCTGATCGAGCGCAACCTGCCGGCGTTGATCCAGCGGCGCGACCAGCAGATCCCCAATTCCGCGAAGACCCCCGTTCAGCCTCAAGAAAGCGAGACCGTGCCATGACAGCATCCGTGCAGTGGAGACGAACCTTCGTGGTGGTGGGATTGATCGCGACAAGCACCGGATGCGTGAACGTCAGCGCGCCGGACAAGCCGATCGAGATCAATCTCAATATCAACGTGAAGCAGGAAGTCGTATACCGCCTCGATGGTGAGGCGAAAGCGACCATCAAGGCGCAACCGGGAATATTCTGATGATGAAATTTTCTCATGTTCGGGGCAACATATTCGCGGCGAGCGCGGTGCTGTTCGCCTGTGTGTCCAGCGCCGCATTCGCGCAGCGCGATCCGGCCTATGCCGCGGCGCGCGAGGCGGGGCAGGTGGGCGAGCAGCCCAACGGCTATCTCGGCGTGGTGAGCGGCGGGGCGAGTGTTCAGGCGATCGTCGACAAGATCAACATCCAGCGCAAGGCGACCTATGCGGAAAAAGCACAGGCGGCGGGCGTGACGATCAACGATTACGGCGTGACCTTCGGCTGCAACCTGATTGCCAATACGCAGCCGGGCGAGAAGTATAAGGCACCGGATGGTTCGTGGAAGACGCGCACGGCGGCTGCTCCGGAGCGTAGCCCGAGCTGCGTGTGATTCGCTGACTATGTGGCTGTTCCCCGGCGAAGGCCGGGGTCCAGTCGGGAAGCGGAAATGATCTTGCGCTGCGTGTGGTAACCCGGTCCATCGCGACTGAGCCCCGGCCTTCGCCGGGGAATGGCCAGCCATAACCTATCCCATTGGTCTAAAGCCCGATCCCCACAGCGGTTGACTTGGCCACCCCCCTTTTCTAAACGGGCGCCGCAACGGGGGCGTCGCTCCCATGTCTCTCGTCGCTGCGCCTTTGGTGTGGCGGCGTTTTCTTATCAGGACTTTTCAAGCGTTGGCCGACGATCGCCAGACCGATGACCTGAACAGCCGCATCGCAAACGCGCGTGCGGCCGAGCAGGCGCGTGCTGGCGGGACGGTGTTGGGCAAGCCGGCAAAGGGCTATTCGCAAGGGTCGCGCGTGCTGGCGATGCTGCTGGGTGCATTGTTCGGCGGCGGCGTGCTGGGCTGGGCGATCGACCAATGGTTCGGCACCAGCCCCTGGGGCCTGCTGATCGTACTGACGCTCGCCGTAATCGGGGCTTTCATGAATATCATCAAGATGTCGAAGGAGCGCGCAGAGTGAGCGCCGGCAAAATCGATCCGATGGAACAGTTCATGGTCGAGCCCTTGTTGGGCCGCCATCTGGAACTGTTCGGCTACGACGTGTCGTTCACCAATTCGGCGCTGTTCATGTTCGTCGTGCTGGCGCTGCTGGCCGTGTTCATGGCCGGCGGCATGAAGCGCGCGCTGATCCCCGGCCGCTGGCAGGTGATGGCCGAGGGCGCGGTGAGCTTCATCGACAATATGGTGACGACCAGCATCGGTTCGGGCGGCAAGAAGTTCGCGCCGTACATCTTCTCGCTGTTCTTCTTCATCCTGTTCGCCAATTTCGTCGGCATCCTGCCGCTGGCGATCGTGCCCGGGCTGCACACCTTCGCCGTGACCAGCCACATCACGCTCACGGCGGTGCTGGCGTTCGTGTCGTTCGGCATCGTGCTGATCGTCGGCCTGGTGAAGCATGGCTTCAAGTTCTTCTCCCTGTTCGTGCCGCACGGCGCGCCCTTGTGGCTGATGCCGGTCATCATCCCGGTCGAGTTCGTGTCGTTCATGGTACGTCCGTTCTCGCTGGCGCTGCGACTGTTCGTCGCGATGACCGCCGGGCACATCCTGCTCGAAGTGTTCGGCAGCTTCGTGGTGCAGGGCCTGAACGCAGGCGGTCCGCTCGGCTGGCTCGTCAGTGCGCTCAGCTTCGTGATGATCATCGGCGTCAGCGCGCTGGAACTTCTGGTGTGCGCGATCCAGGCCTATGTCTTCGCGCTGCTCACGTCGCTGTACCTGCATGACGCGGTGCACCTGCACTAGGTTCTCGAGTTTCAAGTTTTCTACCAACCATACTGAATTGATTAGGGAGTTTTGACATGACTGATACGGGTTTGATGTACATCGGTGCCGGCCTCGCAGCGATCGGCGTTGGCATGGCCGCACTCGGCGTGGGCAATGTGTTCGGTTCGTTCCTCGAAGGCGCGCTGCGCAATCCGGGCGCTGCCGACGGCCAGCAGGGCCGCCTGTTCATCGGTTTCGCAGCGTCGGAACTGTTGGGCCTGATCGCCTTCGTCGTCGCGATCCTGATCCTGTTCGTCGTCAAGTAAGGTCGGGCCGACCGGCCCGATGACGACTTAAAGAAAGAGCATCCTCCAATGCCGCAGCTTTCCCAGATCGGTGAGATCTACGCCTCGCAGCTGTTCTGGCTCGCGATCGTGTTCGCGCTGATCTATTTCGGGATCGGCAAGGCGATGGTGCCCAAGATCGAACGGACGATCGACGATCGTACCGCGCGTATATCGGGTGACCTCGCCGCGGCGGAGGCGGCGCACCAGAGCGCGACCGGGCTCGAGACCAGCTATCAGGCTGGTCTCGACGCGGCCCGCGCGGTTGCGTTCAAATCGGCGGCCGAAGCCAAGGCGCAGGCGACTGCCCGCGCCGAGACGACGGTGAAGGCCGGCGATGCGACGGCTGCGGCGAACGTCGCCGCGGCGATGACGCGGATCGATGCGGCCAAGGCCACCGCTGCGGCGGACATCGAAGCGGCGACGGTGGATGCGGTGCAGGATATCGTCGCCAAGCTGTCCGGCGTGCAGGTCGATCGTGCATCGGTCGAGCAGAAAGTGAAGGCGGAACTGGCGCATGGCTGAGGCTCATCCGATCGAGACTGTGGCGCAGACCGGCGTGGTCGAGGTGCATCACGAACCGTCGGCGTTCGGCATCAGTGCGCCGGGCTTCGTCGCGCTGTCGATGCTGGTCGTGATCGGCATCATCCTGTGGAAGAAGGTGCCGGCGATGATCGGGCGGATGCTCGACGCGAAGATCGCCACGATCCGCCACGATCTGGACGAAGCGGCCAAGCTACGCGCCGAGGCCGAGGCGCAACTGGCCGAAGCGAAGACCCGCAATGCGGCGAGCGCGGGCGATGCGGCGGCGATTGTCGCGCATGCCGAAGCGGAGGCGAAGCAGATGCTCGCCAAGGCTGAAGCGGATGCAGCCGAACTGGTCGCGCGTCGCGGCAAGATGGCCGAGGACAAGATTGGTGCGGCCGAGCGCCTCGCCATCGCCGAAGTGCGTGCCCATGCGGCGGATGCGGCGGCCAAGGCGGCGGCCTCGATCATTGTCGAGCGGCATGATGCCGGTGCGGACAAGGTGGTGGTGGATCGCACGATCGCCGGGCTGGGCCGTCTGAACTGAGTTGATCTAAGCTTTCGAGGGCGGGGAAAACCCCTTTCCCTTCTGGATGCTTCCCCGGCGAAGGCCGGGGCCCAGTCGGGAAGGTCAATATCGTGAAGCGCACCGCCCGATAACTTCGGGTCTCCCGACTGGGCCCCGGCCTTCGCAGGGGAAGCGTTGAGGGCAGGTGGGCTGGCCTTGATCTCACGCATTTCGATTTGCAATCAAATCGCGCTAGACCTTCGGCCAATGGCGAATCGTGCCATTGTTCGGAGAGCCCGCCCCATGAAATTCATCGTACTCGCCGCTGCCCTGATGTTGCCTGCCGTCGCTTCGGCCCAGACTGCGGCGCCTGCCCCTTCGGCACCTGCTGCTCCCGCTGCGGCCACCGCAAAGTTCACGCTCGACACGCCGATCGAGGCGATCGTCGCCGATCCGGCCGGCAAGGCGGTGATCGAAAAAGATCTGCCGGGCACCACGACCCACCCGATGTACGACCAGTTCAAGGCGATGAGCCTGAACCAGGTCGCGCCGATGGCCGCTGATAAGATCACGCCGGCGGTGCTGGCCAAGGTTCAGGCCGATCTGGCGACGATCAAGTAACGACTGCCGCAATATCCACCGTCATCCTGAAACAAGTTCAGGATGACGGTGGAGGTTGAGACGGGAACGGGTGGTTTGCGGGATGGAAAGTCCCTAAATCACCCGCAATGTCATCCCCCAATGCCCCCGACCGGTTCAACGAAGAGAAATCCGCCTTTGCCGTGCGCGGCGGGGGCGATGCGCCGGATATCGAGGCGGGCGTCGCGGCGATCCGCAACGTGCTGGCGACGCTGCCGACCCGGCCCGGTGTGTACCGGATGCAGGATGCGCGCGGCGACGTGTTGTATGTCGGCAAGGCGCGCGCGCTGAAGAACCGCGTGACTAACTACACGCAGATCGACCGACTTTCGAAGCGGTTGCAGCGCATGGTTGCGCAGACGCGGTCGATGACGATCGTGACGACCAACAACGAAGCCGAGGCGTTGCTGCTCGAGGCGCAGCTAATCAAGCGCTATCGCCCCGCCTATAATGTGCTGCTGCGCGACGATAAGAGTTTCCCGTTCATCCTGCTGCGCTCCGATCACGAATTTCCGCGCATCCAGAAACATCGCGGGGCGCGGCGGGCGAAGGGCAATTATTACGGGCCGTTCGCCAGCGCAGGATCGGTCAACAATACGCTGAACGCGTTGCAGAAGCTGTTTCTGCTGCGATCTTGCACCGACGGCTTTTTCAAGACGCGCGACCGGCCGTGCCTGCTGTACCAGATCAAGCGTTGCTCGGCACCGTGCGTGGGGCGGATCTCGAAGGAGGATTATGCCGATCTGAACGACGATGCGAAGGCGTTCCTCGGCGGCAAATCCACGCAGGTTCAGGCCAAGCTCGGCAAGCAGATGGAAGCGGCGGCGGAGGCGATGGACTTCGAACTCGCCGCTATCCTGCGCGATCGGTTGCGCGCGCTGACCTTCATCCAGGGCACGCAGGCGATCAATGCGGAAGGCGTGGGCGACGCCGATATCTTCGCGATGGCTAATGCCAATGGCGTGATGGGCATCCAGGCGTTCTTCATCCGTGGCGGGCAGAATTGGGGGCATCGCAGCTTCTTCCCCGCGCACACCAACGATGTCGCGGAAGACGAGGTGCTGACCAGCTTCCTGATGCAATTCTACGAGGAAGTGCCGCCGCCGCGCACGATCCTGCTGGATCGCGACCTGCCCGAAGCGGAGTTGCTGGGCGAGGCGCTGGGCGGGTCGGTCGGGTTCAAGGTGAGCCTGTCGGTGCCGCAGCGGGGCACGCGGCGGCGGCTGCTCGAACAGGCGCAGCGCAATGCGGTCGAGGCGCTGGAGCGGCGGCTGGCGGAAAGCACGACGCAAGCGAAATTGCTGCGCGAGGTGGCCGAACTGTTTGATCTGGCCGAGCCGCCGGACCGGATCGAGGTCTACGACAACAGCCATATCCAGGGCACCGCCGCGGTCGGCGCGATGGTCGTCGCCGGGCCGGAAGGGTTCCGCAAGGGCCAGTATCGCAAGTTCAACATCAAGAATCCGGACACGCTGCCGGGCGACGATTTCGGGATGATGCGCGAGGTGTTCCAACGCCGTTTCGCGCGCGCGCAGGCTGAGGATCCCGATCGCGATGCGGGCGACTGGCCCGATCTGGTGCTGATCGACGGCGGGCGTGGGCAGCTCAAGGCGTGCAAGGCGGTGCTGGAGGAGATGGGGATCGAGGACGTGTGCCTGGTCGGTATTGCCAAGGGGCCGATGCACGGGCGCGACGGGCGTGAAGTGTTCCACATGCTTGACGGACGCGAGTTCCAGTTGCCGGTGAATGCGCCGGTCCTGTTCTACCTCCAGCGGCTGCGCGACGAGGTGCACCGCTTCGTGATCGGCGCGCATCGCGACAAGCGCTCCAAGGCGATCGGCGCGTCGCCGCTGGACGAGGTTCCGGGGATCGGCCCGGCGCGCAAGAAGGCGTTGCTGATGCATTTCGGCACCGGCCGCGCGGTGCGCAATGCGAGCCTCACGGATCTGCAGCAGGCACCGGGGGTGTCGGCGGCGGTGGCGCAGCAGGTTTACGATTTCTATCATGGGCGGTGAGGGGCTTAATGCTGGGAATAATCTTTCCCCGACCCGCTTGCCGCCCATCCGAGCCGCGCTAGACTGATCCCCGTATCTGGGGGTAAATTCATGTTTCGGCGTACGATCTTCTTCGCCCTGCTCGCATCGGCCGGGGTGGCGCATGCGGGCGACAAGCCGCTGTATGCGCCGGCGCCGGATTGGGTGAAGCCCGCGCCGCCGATCGACACGGCGAAGATCAAGGACGATTCGCCGATCTTCCTGATCCTCGACAGCCAGCAGCGGCTGAAGGATGGCGAAGTGACCGTCTATGCCGAGACGGCGGCGCGTGCCGCATCGACGCAAGTGCTGGATTCGCTAGGCACGGTGACCTTGCCGTGGCAGCCCGACAAGGGCGATTTGATCATCCACAAGGCGGAGATCGTGCGCGGGACGGAGCGGATCGACCTGCTCAAGAGCGGCGAACGCTTTTCGGTCCTGCGGCGCGAGGAGCAGTTGGAGCAGCGCATGCTGAACGGCGTGCTGACCGCGACGATGGCGGTGGAGGGGCTGCGCGTCGGCGATGTGCTGCACCTCGTCTTTTCGACCACGCAGAAGGATGCGGCGTTGCAGGGCAATGTGCAGGCCTTCGCGCAACTGGCTACCGATCCGGTGCGCGCCGATTTCGGCCGCGTGCGCATGCTGTGGCCCGAGGGGCGGGATGTGCGGTGGCAGGCGGATGGCAGCGGGGTGACGCCGGTCGTGACCAAGACCGGCGGCTATAACGACCTGACGATCACCGTGCCGCTCATCAAACAGCCCGAGATGCCGGGCGATGCGCCGCCGCGCTATCGCCATACGCCGTTGCTGGAGGCGACGAGCTTCGCCGATTGGGCGGCGATCTCGAAGGTGATGGCACCGTTGTACGATACCAAGGGAGCGATCGTGGCGGGGAGTCCGCTGGCGGCGGAAGTTGCCAAAGTTGCCGCGCAAACGCCCGATCCGCTGAAGCGGGCGGCCCTCGCGCTGCAACTGGTGCAGGATCAAATACGCTATCTTTTCAAAGGCATGGACGGAGGGAACTATGTGCCGCAGACGCCGGCCCAGACCTGGTCGGTGCGCTATGGCGATTGCAAGGCCAAGACCGTGCTGTTGCTCGCGATCCTGCGCGAGTTGGGGATCGAGGCGGAGCCGGTGCTGGCCAACAGCAAGTTCGGCGATTGGGTGCCGCAGCGGTTGCCGACGCCCGGCGCGTTCGATCATGTCTTCGTGCGAGCGACCGTGGGTGGCGAAAGCCTGTGGCTCGACGGCACCGGTGCCGGTGCGCTGCTGGCCGATATTCGCGATACGCCGCCGTTCCGCAACGTGCTGCCGCTGCGCGCGGGCGGCGCGGGGCTGATGCCGATCCCATTGCGCTTCAACGCCCGGCCCGATCTGGCCGCGACCCTGACACGCGACGAATCCGCCGGGGTGAATCTGCCCGCGCCGTTCACGCTGGCGATGACGATGCGCGGACCGCTGGCCCAGATCCTGCGATCGGCGCAGGGGCAGGCGAGCAAGGATCAACTGACCCAGATGGCCGCCAAGATGAGCGAAGGCTATGTCGGATCGGGCGCCACGATCGTCACGCGCACGCTGAAGTTCGACGAGGCCAGCGGCACCGCGACCGTTACCGCGACCGGCGTGACCTATCCGTCCTGGAATCGCGAGAACGAACGCTATCGCACGACGATCGACGCCGCGCTGGACGGGCTGAAGTTCGAACCCGATCGCAGCCGTACGGCGTGGCGCGACATTCCGGTGAGCAGCGGCGACAAGGCGACCTATACGTTGCGTACGCGGGTCCACCTGCCGGAAGAGGGCAAGGGTTTCACGCTGGAGGGCAATCCCAAACTGTCCGAAATGCTGGCCGGGGCGCAGATCGATCGCACCTCGTTACTGGCCGATGGCTGGTTGACCAGCGACGTGACGATGCAGACGAATGGTGCGGAGATCGCCGCCGCCGACATTCCGGCGGCGCGGCAGAAGCTGGCGCAGGCCAAGCAGCATCTGCTCCGCGTGATCGCGCCCGAGGCCTATCCCGCCGAGTGGCAGGTGATCCAGGCGGGCAAGGCCGCGCACCGGTTCGACGCGATTCTGGCGGTATACAAGGCGGGGATCGCGGATCAGCCGGACAAGGCTGAACCGTTCACCAACCGCGCCTGGTTCCTGGAGCGGATCTATGACTGGCGGCCGGCGATCGAGGATATCGGCCGTGCGATCGCGACCGATCCGACCGCCGACAGCTATCTGTGGCGCGGGCGGCTGTACTGGACCGTCGGCGAGAAGGACAAGGCGCTGGCCGACATGCTGGAAGCGCGCAAGGTGGACCCGGCGTCCGACGTGGTGATCCAGCGCCTCGCCGGCCTGTATGCCGATCGCAAGGAATACGACAAGGCGCTGGCGCTGCTCGACACGCGGATCGAGGATGGCGGCAAGGACAAGGCCGATTTCATGCTGGGCAAGGCCGACGTCCTCAGCCGGGCGGGGCGGAAGGACGATGCGATCGCGACGATCGATGCGGCCGTCGCCGCCAAGCCCGGCGCGCCCGATCTGCTCAACCAGCGCTGCTGGCTGAAGGGAACGCTGAACGTGATGCTCGATACCGCGCTGAAGGATTGCACCAAGGCGATCGCGCTCAGCGATTCGTCGGAAAAGGTGCTCGATAGCCGGGCGATGGTCTATTTCCGCATGAACCAGATGGAGGACGCGCTGTCGGACCTGAACGCTGCGCTGGACCAAGATCCGGGCCTTGCCGCCAGCCTGTATATGCGCGGCGTGATCCGCAAGAAGCAGGGCGATGCGAAAGCGGGGGAGATCGATCTGGCGGGTGCGCGGCTGATGCGGCCGACGATAGACCAGACCTATGCGCAGTTCGGGATCGTGCCTTGAGAAGGTGATGCGAGGTGAGGTTTTAGCTTAGCCCCTCCCCTTCAGGGGAGGGGTTGGGGTGGGGCCGTGCCGCATATTCTGGCGCTGGTCTCTTCGAGACGGGACTGCCCCACCCCAACCCAGCTTCGGGTAAACCGTGCCCCGCACGGTTTAGGTCATGCCGGGGGCATGACCGACCCGAAGCTCCTGAAGGGGAGGGGCTAAGAGTGGCTAAGTTAGAAATCCAATCCACCCATATTGGGGAAATCTTCACCCTCGCGTGCCTAAGCCTGGGGCATGACCCAAGTTTTTCTGACCGTGGACACCGAGATCGCGTGGCGGCATCATGCGGCCGGGCTCGAGATGCCAACTTTGTTCGAACGTTCGATCGAACCCGCCGGGGTCGGCATCAGCTATCAGCTCGGGCAATTGGCGCGATATGGGTTGAAGGCGTGCTTCTTCGTCGATCCGATGCCGGCCCTGCTGTTCGGGCTGGAACCGTTCCGCCGCCTGATCGGGAATATCCGCGAGGCAGGGCAGGAGGTGCAGTTGCACCTGCATCCCAATTGGACCGGCGCGCGGGCGGACGATCAGGGGCGCACGCATGCGCGGTTCGAGATGGTCGAATATACCGAACAGGATCAGGAGGCGCTGATATCCGGCGCGCGCGATCTGCTCGTCGCGGCGGGGGCGGAGGCGCCGGTCGCGTATCGCAGCGGGTCCTATGCCGCGAACGACGCGACGTTGCGCGCGCTGCACCGGCTGGGGCTGAAATACGACAGCAGCCATAACGGCGCGGAGCATCCGTGGCCCAGCCTGATCGACCTGCCGGTGCGCCAGATCGCACCGGTCGAACATCAGGGTGTGATCGAGGTACCGGTGACGGTGATCGAGGATCGGCCGGGATCGCTGCGCAACTTCCAGATCTGCGCCTTGTCGAGCGGCGAGATGCAGGCGGCGCTGGATCATGCGGTGGACCAGCATCATGCGGCCGTGACGATCGTCAGCCACAGTTTCGAACTCGCCAACCGATCGGGCACACGCCCGAACAGCGTGCATGTGCGCCGGTTCGAGGCGTTGTGCACGATGCTGGCCGAACGGATGGGCAGCCTGCCGACGACGCACTTCGCCGATGCCGATCTGCGGCTCGACAGCCCGGACGTGCCGCTGGGGCCAAGCCCGCTCCGGTCGAGCTGGCGGCAGGCCGAGCAATTATGGTCGAACGTGATCGAGGAACGCGCGGCTTGAGCGCGCTTCCCCAGATGTCGGTGCCTTCACCCTTGCGGTTCCAGATCGGGGCGCGGACGCTGGGATCGATCCAGCGCAATCTGGTGCGTGTGCCGCTCGATCTGGCGGATGTGCTGGGCGGACGGTTGCCGATGCTGCCACCGCTGGATGCGGCGGCGGACGGATATCAGGTGACGTCGCTGCCGGCCGACCGGCAGGAGGCGATGGGGTTCGTCGGTGCGGGCATGATCGCCTTCGTGCGGCAGACTTACGTGCGATATTATGCCGATCTTTCGATCGGTTACGATCGATATCTCGAAACGCTGTCGGGCAACACGCGCAACGGATTGAAACGCAAGACCAAGAAGATCGCCGGCCTTTCGGGTGGCACGCTGGACGTGCGAGCCTTCCGCACGCCGGACGAGCTGGTGGCGTTCCATGAAGTCGCGCGGGGGATTTCCGCGCGGACCTATCAGGAAAAGCTGCTCGGATCGGGCCTGCCCGAGGATGGCGGCTTTTTGCAACGCATGTATGCGATGGCGGCGGCGGATCAGGTCCGCGCGTGGCTGCTGTATGTCGGCGGCGAGCCGGCGGCGTACCTCTATTGCCCGATCCATGATGGCACGGTGATCTATCAGTTCGTGGGGCACGATCCGGCGTTCGGCGATCTGTCGCCGGGCAGCGTGCTGCATCTGGCGGCGATGCGCGACTTGCAGGACGAGGGAAACCTGACGCGGTTCGACTTCACCGAGGGCGAGGGGCAGCACAAGCGCCAGCTATCGACCGGCGGCGTGGCGTGCGTCGATCTGCTGCTGTTGCGACGGTCGATCGCCAACCGTGCGACGATCACGGCGCTCGGCACGTTCGACGGCGGCACGGCGCTGGCCAAGACGCTGGTGCAAAAATACGGGCTGGGCGATCTGGCGCGGAAGATCCGGCGGGCGTGATCGGAGCGCATGGTGTAAGGCGGGCGCATGCATCTGCGCGCCGAAGCCCTGATCCTCGCCGTCCGTCCGCATGGCGAGAACAATGCGATCGTGCGCACGCTGACCGCCGAGCATGGGCTTCAGGCGGGGTATGTGCGCGGCGGGCGATCGCGGCGCATTCGCCCGATCCTGCAACCGGCCAATCTGGTGCTGGGCGAATGGCGCGCGCGGACCGAAGAGCAACTCGCCGGGCTGACGCTGGAACTGATCCACAGCCGCGCACCGTTATATGGCGAGCCGTTGCCCGCCGCGGCGCTGGAATGGGTGACGGCGCTGACCGCGACGGCCTTGCCCGAGGGGCAGCCCTATCCGCGCCTGTACGGCGCGCTGGACGGGGTGATCGGGGCGATCGAGGCGGCGCCGGCGGCGCGGGGCTGGGCGGTGGCGCTCGCGCGCTACGAACTGTTGGTGCTGGCGGAACTCGGCTACGGGCCGGAGATGGACGATCTGCCCGACATCTTGCGCACCGGCGGCGAGGCGGGGTGGGACGATATCCTGGCCGCGTTGAAGGTGACGGGCCGCGCGCTGGAGGCGGATGTGCTTACCGATCGGCGGGCGGAGACGCTGGCCGGGCGCGCGCGTCTCGTGGAGCGGCTGAAAAGGGCGGTTGCGTGAGGGCGGACGGGGCGGCAAAGGCAGCACCACGCATCGGGGTGGGAATTTGATATGCCATTGATCGCAATTCTGGCCGGCGACGGGATCGGCCCGGAAGTGACCGCCGAGGCGCGGCGCGTGCTGGATGCGCTTCACCTCGATCTGACGTTCGAGGAGGCATTGGTCGGCGGCGCGGCCTATCATGCCACCGGGCATCCTTTGCCGGCCGAGACGCTGGCGCTGGCGAAGCGTGCCGATGCGATCCTGTTCGGCGCGGTCGGCGATCCGTCCTGCGATGCGCTGGAGCGGTCGCTGCGGCCGGAACAGGCGATCCTGGGGCTGCGCAAGGAACTGAGCCTGTTCGCCAATCTGCGCCCGGCGAAGCTGTTTCCGGGGCTGGAGGATGCCTCGGCGCTGAAGCCCGAGGTGGCGGCGGCGATCGACATGGTGATCGTGCGCGAACTGAACGGCGACGTCTATTTCGGCGAGAAGGGCTTCCGCACCAGCGCGGGCGGCCTGCGCGAGGGCTATGACGTGATGTCCTATGACGAGGCCGAGGTGCGACGCATCGTCGTCGTCGGCTTCGAAATGGCCAAGCGCCGCAAGCAGAAGATCTGTTCGGTCGACAAGGCCAACGTACTGGAGACGTCGCAATTGTGGCGCGACGTGGTGAACGAGATTGCCGTGGATTATCCGGAAATCGCGCTGACCCATATGTACGTCGACAATTGTGCGATGCAGCTCGTGCGCAATCCCGGACAGTTCGACGTGATCGTCACCGGCAATCTGTTTGGCGACATATTGTCCGATCAGGCGAGCATGTGTGCCGGGTCGATCGGGATGCTGCCGTCCGCATCGTTGCGGGCCTGGAGCGGGGATAATGGCCTGTACGAGCCGATCCACGGCAGCGCGCCGGACATTGCCGGACAGGGCAAGGCCAACCCCTGTGCGACGATCCTGTCGGCGGCGATGCTGCTGCGGCATTCGCTGGGGCTGGACGATGCCGCCGAGCGGATCGAAGCGGCGGTGGGCAAGGCGCTGACCGATGGCGCGCGGACGGTCGATCTTGGCGGGACATTGTCGACCAGCGCGATGGGCGATGCGGTGCTGGCCGCTCTCGAGGAAGTGCAAGCGTGAGCGAAACCCTGGAACTCGCGGTCGTCATCCCGACCTTCAACGAATCGAAGAATGTGCCGTTGCTCGTCGCCAAGCTGGATGCGGCGCTGGCGGGGCGCAATTGGGAAGCGATCTTCGTCGACGACAACAGCCCGGACGGCACGGCGGATGCCGCGCGCGAGATCGGACGGCGCGACCCGCGCGTGCGGGTGATCCAGCGGATCGGACGGCGCGGGCTGTCCTCGGCGTGCATCGAGGGGATGTGCGCGACGGCCGCGCCGGTCGTCGCGGTGATCGACGGCGATCTTCAACATGACGAGACGATCCTGCCCAAGATGCTGGATGCGTTGCAGGCCGACGGGACGCTGGACGTGGTGATCGGATCGCGCTTCGTCGATGGCGGAGGCACGGGCGACTGGGACAGCGACCGGGTGGCGAAATCCGCTTTCGCGACAAAGCTTTCGCGGCAGGTGTTGAAAGCCGATCTCAGCGATCCGATGAGCGGGTTCTTCATGATCCGGGCCGGCATCGTGCGCGATCTGACGCCGCATCTGAACGCGATCGGCTTCAAGATCCTGCTCGATCTGATGACCGGTTCGCCCCGTCCGCTCAAATTCCTCGAACTGCCCTACACGTTCCGGGTGCGCACCGAGGGCGAGAGCAAGCTCGATCACGTCGTGGCTATGGAATATCTGATCGCGATCTACGACCGGATGTTCGGGCGGATCATTCCGGTGCGCTTTGCGATGTTTTCCGCGATCGGCGCGCTGGGGGCGCTGGTGCATTTCATCGTGCTGGGTCCGTTGTTCAAGGAAGGGATTCTGAGCTTCCTGTGGGCGACGATCGTCGCGACCGTCGTGGCGATGACGTTCAACTTCTTCCTGAACAACGCGCTGACGTATCGCGACAGCCGGTTGAAGGGCGCGAAGCAATTGTTCGACGGATGGCTGACCTTCTGTCTGGTCTGTTCGGTCGGCGCGGTGGCGAATATCGGGGTTGCGGCGTTCCTGTACGATGCGAAGGCGGATACCTGGGCGCTCTCGGCGCTGGCGGGGATCGCGGTGAGCGCGGTGTGGAATTATGCGCTTTCGTCGCGGTTTACGTGGGGGCGGTATTAAGGCCCAGATTTAGGGCCAGGTCGGGAACCACATCCAGCGCTGGAAGGCCTGGGGATCGGGCAAGGCTGCCGCCGAGATGATCGGGTAGAAGATCAGGAACAGCCCGGCGCTGAGCGCGAGGAACGCCTCGTCCCAATGCGGGTGCCGCACGCGCAGATCGTCGAACGCCGCGGCGAGCGCGAGGCACAGGAAGATCGTCGAGGGGTAATAATAATAGAAGAATCCCAGCGATTTGGGGATGATTGCCCAGATCAGTAATGAAGCGAGCCAGATCGCCGCCACGCCGGCCAGCCTGCCCGAACCGCGTTGCCACCCAGCCCACAGGCAATAGCCCACCGCGATCAGTCCACCCCACAGAATCGCCGGATTGCCGAGCAGCAATATGCCGCGTTGCGCGCCGTCGACCGCCTCATAAAGATACCAGATCGGGCGGACCATCAGCGGCCAGGTCCACCAGGTTGACTGATAGGGATGCGGGGGCAGGATCTGGGTCTGCTGCTGATACATGATATGCTGGAATGGCAACAGCTTGCCGAGGGTCATTGCGTCTTGCGCGTAAAAGAAGGCGGGTGCGAAGGTGAGCAGATAGACGAAGATGCTGACCCCGCCGAGCGTCGCCAGCGCGGGAATGGTGCGCATTCCACGCCAGTGCGCGCCACCGTTTCGGGCGTCGCGCCAGCGTATCACAAGGAACGCCATGCCGGCCCACGCGACATAAGGCGCCGCCGCCCATTTCACGCCGACCGCCAGGCCGAGCAGGACGCTACCGAGGATCCAGTGCCGCCACACCCGATCCGGCGGGGCATAGGCCGAGCGCAGCAAAGCGAGGATGGCGAGCAGCAGGAATGCGGCCATGAATCCGTCGAGCATGCCGATCCGCGCCTGGATGAAGACGGTGAAGTTGAGCATCGCGAGCAGCGCGCCGACCACCGCCGGGCGCACGCGGTGGAACAGCACCCACAGGATCCAGAACACCGCAAGCACCACCGCCGTCGCCGCGATGGCCGAGGGGATGCGCCAGCCATATTGATTGTCGCCGAACAGCAGGATGCCGAGCGCGATCAGCATCTTGCCGAGCAGGGGATGTTCGATGTTGGTCGGCGCATCGAGCGTGAGCAGGATGCGCGCGGCGCGGACGTAATGCACCTCGTCGAACACAAGAATGCTCGGGCGCGAGATGTTGAGCGTGAACAGGAACTGCGCCGCCACGCCGATCGCCGTCGCGGTGAGGATCGGGCGGGGCGGGGCTGGGGTTTGGGGCATCTCGTCAATGCTTACCGCGCACTTCGTGCTGCGTCATCCCGTCCGGCGCACTGTTCCCCGGCGAAGGCCGGGGTCCAGTCGGGAGGTGCAAGTTGGCAGACGCTGCGCTTCGTAACCACAACCTTAGCGACTGGACCCCGGCCTTCGCCGGGGAACAAGAAGCACGAGGAAAGCGCATAGCCATTGACGGAGGGCGACCCCTCCCGGCAAAGCGTGCCCCATGAAACGCCGTACCGGACAGAACCGCGACATCACCGCCAAATGGCGCCCCGCCACGCAGGCCGTGCGCGGCGGCACCGCGCGCAGCGAGTTCGGCGAGACGTCCGAGGCGCTGTTCCTGACCTCCGGCTATGCGTACGATTGCGCCGCCGATGCCGCCGCGCGCTTTGCCGGCGAACAGGTCGGCATGACCTATTCGAGGTTGCAGAACCCCACCGTGCAGATGCTCGAGGAGCGCATCGCCTTGCTCGAGGGTGCGGAAGCGTGCCGCACGATGACCACCGGCATGGCGGCGATGACCGCAGTGTTGCTGTGCCAGCTCGAACAGGGCGACCATCTGGTCGGTGGGCGTGCGGCGTTCGGGTCGTGCCGCTGGCTGACCGATACGTTGCTGCCCAAATTCGGCATCCAGACGACGATCGTCGATGCGCGCGACCCGCAGGCGTTCGCGGATGCGGTGCGGCCCAACACCAAGGTGTTCTTCTTCGAGACGCCGGCAAACCCGACGATGGACGTCGTGGACCTCAAGGCGGTGTGCGACATCGCGCGCCGGCACGGCATCATCTCTGTGGTCGACAACGCCTTCGCCACTCCCGCCTTGCAGCGTCCGATGGATTTCGGCGCGGACGTGACCGCCTATAGCGCGACGAAGATGATGGACGGGCAGGGCCGCGTGCTGGCCGGGGCGGTGTGCGGGACGAGCGCGTTCATCAACGACGTGCTGCTGCCCTTCACGCGCAACACCGGGCCGACATTGAGCGCGTTCAACGCCTGGGTGGTACTGAAAGGGCTGGAGACGCTTGATCTGCGCATCAACCGGCAGAGCGAGAATTCGCTGAAGGTCGGCCGCTTCCTGGAAAAACGCGTTCCGCGTATCCTGCACCCCGGCCTGCCGAGCCATCCGCAGCATAATCTGGCGATGAGCCAGATGAGCGCGTGCGGCCCGATCTTCGCGTTCGAGGTCGCGGGCGGGCGCAAGCAGGCGCACGGGCTGCTCGATGCGCTGGAACTGGTCGATATCTCGAACAACATCGGCGATTCGCGTTCGCTGATGACGCATCCGTCCTCGACCACGCATTACGGCGTCGCGGAGGACAAGAGGATCGAGATGGGCGTGACGGAGAACCTGTTGCGCCTGAACGTCGGGCTGGAGGATCCGGACGACGTGATCGCCGATCTCGACCAAGCGCTGACGGCGGTGGGGTTGTGAGCGCGGCTTTCGCCGTTTTCCGTTCTCCCGCGAACGCGGGAGCCCAGAGCCAAGAAGCGTTGCGCTCGCGGCCCTGGACTCCCGCTTTCGCGGGAGAACAGTTTGGGCGGGTGGGCCTGTGAAAGCGCTGTTCCCCAACGTCGCCGAGACGCGGGGGATCGTCGTGCGGGTGTCGGTCAGCTATCTGCCCGAACAGTCAGAGCCGCAGCGCGGGCGCTGGTTCTGGGCCTATCACGTGCGGCTGGAGAATGAGGGCAATCAGGCGGTGCAATTGCTCACCCGGCACTGGATCATCACCGACGGGCGCGGCGCGCGGCATTCGGTCGAGGGCGAGGGCGTGGTCGGCGAACAACCGCTGATCCTGCCGGGCGCGAGCTTCGATTACGTCTCGGGCTGCCCGCTGGCGACGCCCAGCGGCAATATGCAGGGCAGCTATCACATGATGGGTGAGGACGGCGCCGCGTTCGACGTGGACATCCCGAAATTCGCGCTGCTCGCGCCGGCGGTGGGGGCATGAGCGCCTTGTTTCTCGCTACCTACCATCGTCATCCCAGCGCAGGCTGGGATCTCGTGGGAACCGGCGCGCGTGAGCCGCTTGAGATCCCGGCCTTCGCCGGGATGACGGGTGTTGCGGCCGGAGTCTCCGAGCGATGAAACGCACGCACCTCCCGCTCAACGGGCTGCGCGTGCTGGACGCCGCCGCGCGGCATCTGTCGTTCACCCGCGCCGCCGACGAACTCGCCGTGACGCCCGCCGCCGTCGGGCAGCAGATCCGCGCGCTGGAGGATACTTTGGGCGTCGTCCTGTTCCGCCGCACCACCAAGGGCCTCGAACTGACTCCGGAGGGCGAGGCGGGCCTCGGCCCGTTGCGTCAGGGGTTCCTGGAGTTCGAGGAAGCGGTGCGCGCGATGCAGGCGGGCCAGACGTCGAAGTCGCTGACGATCGCCGCGCCGCGCGATCTGACCGAGAAGTGGCTGATGCCGCGCCTCGCCGCGATTGCGCGGGCCGACGCCGAACTGCGCTTCGCTCTGGTCTCCGCCGACGAGGATATCGATTTTACCGAGGCCAATCTCGATCTCGCGATCCGCTGGGGCGACGGGCCGGGCGCGCATGAGGGGGAGGCGCTGGAATCGGAGGGCATGGTGACGATCGCGCGGCCCGGCGGCGGGGTGGATACGCGGATCTCGTGGCCGGGCTGCCTGAACGACGATGCGGTGTCGCTGGTGCGCGTCGGCGATGCCGGCCTTGCGCTGGATGCCGCCGCCGAGGGGCTGGGACGCGCGACGGTGCCGGAACTGCTCGCCGCCGGCGATATCGCGGCGGGCCGCGTGGTCGTGCTGGGCGATGCGCAGCCTTCCGCCAAGGGATACTGGCTGGTCGCGCCGTTGCCGCAATGGCGGCAGAAGAAGGTCAAGGCGCTGGTGGAAGCGTTGACGGGGTGAGCGACACGTTCGAGACCGAACGGCTGCGGATTCGACCGCAGCGGATCGAGGATGCCGAGGCGCTGCATGAGGCGTATCGCGATGCCGAGCTGATGCGATACTGGTCGAGCGGTCCGCACGCCGATATGGCCGAAACCCGCGCCTATTTGGCGTTGCGGGGCGACCAGCGCGGCTGGGTGATGATCCGCAAGGATGACGATAAAGTGATCGGCACACTCTGGGCGGGCGCGCGGCGGCCCGGCGTGGCGGAGATCGGCTATATGCTGGTCCGCTCGGCCTGGGGGCAGGGTTTTGCGCGCGAGGGCGTCTCGCGTGTGATCGACCTGCTGATCCGCGACGAGGGGCAGCGCAAGATCTTTGCCGATACCGATCCCGACAATGAAGCTTCTAACGCACTGCTCGCATCGCTCGGTTTCCAGCGCGAAGGTTTGCTGCGCGCGGAATGGGAAACGCATATCGGCGTGCGCGATACCGTGGCGTGGGGCCTGCTTGCCGACGAATGGACCAGCCGATGATGCCTCCGCCCGATCTGAAGGATGCGGCGCAATTGGCCGCCTACAAGCGCGAACTGCGCTACGTCGCGCGGCCGTTGCGGCTGGCGGGGCTGGCGTTTGCAGTGCTTGGCGTGTTGCTCGTCGTGGGGCGTTTGCTGTGGTGGCCCGCGATGCCGGTGGCGATTCCGGGCGCGGCACTGGCGCTGGGCGCGTTCAACATGGTCGCGGGGATGGCGTTCCGGACCTTGTATCACGCGCGGCGGATGCGCGGAGAATAAGGGGCCAAAACTACCCCTCCGTTCGTCCTGAGCCTGTCGAAGGGCGTGTCCCGAGCGGACGAGTTGTTTGGAGCACGTGCTTCGACAGGCTCAGCACGAACGGAGGGGCGGCGGATAGCTATTCGGCCCTCAATCCCCTGCCGCGAGTTCCACGGCGCGGGCCATCAAGCCGGTGAAGCGGGCCTCGTCCACCGCCGATTTGTTGTCGTTCCAGCTGGCTGACATGGCGAACCACGTCCCGTCTTTGGCCTGGGCGAGCAAGGTCATCGCGATCACGCCGGGTTCGGAGCCACCTTTGTAGCCAAGATATTTCCAATGTCCGGCGGCCTCCGCGCCGACGCCTGAATTCTTGCCGAGGATCGCACGGACGCGCGCCGCCGGGCCGGTTTCGCTGTGGCGGCGGAGCCAGTCCATCACGCGGATCATATCGGCGGGGGTAGCGAACCATTCGATCTGGTCGATCAGCACCGGCTTGCCATCGGCGAACAGCGCCGTGTCGATCGCGGCATTGGGCATGGACGCGACGTCCCGGGCGAGAAACGCGCGCCGGCCCGCCGTGTCGAGGCTCGCCCAGCGCGCGCCCAATGGGCTGCCCTTCAGCTTGAACATCTCCAGCGCCCCCAGGAACGGCGTCATGCCCCGGAAGTCGCGGATGCCGACCACCGGCAGCATCGTCTCGACCTGCTCGCGGCCCAATGCCTTGAGCAGGATATCCGCTGCGCTGTTGTCGCTGACCGAGATCATCCGTTCGGCGAGATCGTGGAGCGATACCTTCGTGCCCGCCGGAGCGTGGGTGTACCCGCCGCCGGGCAGGGCGCTGCCGTCGAGCGTGACGGTATCGTCCCAATGCCGCGTGCCCGCCTCGATTCCGCGCACCAGTTCGGCGAGGATGACCAGCTTGAATTCCGATCCGATCGCGAAGGTCGCATCGGCACCGTGCGCGGTGAGGATTTCGGGCGCGTCTTTCCCCAGCTTCGCGAGCGCGAAGCCGGTCTTGCCGGACAGTTTCGCCAATTGGGCATCCACCTCGGCGAGCGAGGCTTCGTCGGTCGACATGCCGGTGATGCGTAGCCCCGTAACCTGCTGGGTCTGCGGGTCGACAGCGATCTGCGCGCTGGCGCGGCCGCGTTCATAGGCGATGACGATGGCGGCGCTCCAAGGATTGACCGGAGTGATGCTGTCCACGCGGAGCGCCATGCCGCCGGTCGCCGCAAGTTGGTGCGCGAAGCCGTCGAACGCGGTTTTGGGGACCGCGCCGATGAACGCGGGCGAGAAGGTGGCGCCGTAATCGCCGCGGCCGTTGAGCAGGGGGACGAGGTCGTCGATCCGGCGCTGCAGTTCCGGGGCGGGCTGGATTGGGGCCGGCGTCACGGCAGGGGGCTGTTGCTGGGCGGTGGCGGGGAGGGCGATCAGTAAGGCGGCTAGGCTGGCGAGTGCGTGGCGCATCGGGTGCTGCATCCTTGGCGGTGTTGCGTCGCGATAAGCGGCTGGCTTGCTGGACACAACGGTCCTTTGGGAGAGCGGACGTGTTCCCCTCCCTGGAAGGGAGGGGCAGCGCAAGATCTTTGCCGATACCGACCCTGACAAGCTGCTTCCAACACGCTGCTCGTCTCGCTCGGGTTCCAGCGCGAAAGGTTGCCGCGCGCGAACTGCGCTACGTCGCGCGGCCGTTGCGGCTGGCGATCCGGACCTCGTATCATGCGCGGCGGATGCGCGGGTAATGGCTCAGCGCGTCAGATCGAGCATTTCCAGTCTCGGCGCCGGATCGCGTGTGCGCAAATGCGTGCTGGTGCCACCTGTCGTCCAGAACGCGGTCATCGTGTACCGTTCGACGCGTTGCATGCCCGTTTGGCCCGACATGGGCGAAAAAGCCGAATATTTGCGGCCTGCGATCGAATTGGTCACAAGCTTCGGCCAGCTACCCGAAACGGACTGACTCTGCCGCAAGATGTCGACATCGCTCACCTTGCCGTCCGCTGAAATCCAGAAGCCGACATCGATCCATTGATCATCGACATCGGCCATCTGCACCCGGTTCATATTGCCCCGGGCCAGCCGGGCATGCGTATCGACCTCGATAACGGGCGCATATAACAGCAGGGGGGTTTTCCCGCCGGATAATTTGGCGTTGGCGATCAGCTCGTCCACGGCGGTCATGTTGCCGCGCTTGACCGCCATGCGCGCCTGCAAGACACGGGCGGCCATGACGAAGCGGCTGAGGCGCGGATCGCGATCTTCGATCAGATCTTGCAACTCCTGCTCCGCCAACGGGCGGTACGCGGTGTTCTGGCTGGCCATTGCCGCATATAAACCCGCGACGCGCAACCGGGCATAGCCCTCGGTCACCGGCAGATCGCGTTTTCGGGCCTGTTTCGCGACGTCGCGGTAGATTTCCACTGCCATGCCGATATCGTCGACCCGTGCCCTGCTATCCCCGACTTCGATCCGTGCATCGAGGATGCGAGGATCGTTTTCGGGCAGGTTGTCCTTCAGGATGCTCGCGGCGTCACGGGTGGCGGCGAGATAGCTTGTTTTCTCGCCGAGATGTGCGGCAACCCGTCCACTGGCGCGCAATAGGTCGGACACGTCCACCGGCAAGTCCTTGGCGTGTTGCCGGTTACGCCTGATCGACTCAAGCAGGGCCGTGCGCGCCATTTTGTATTCGCCGGCCACGAAGGCATTTTCGACAAGCGCCAGTGTCGCATCGATATCTTCTTTCGGCGGGCATCCGCGTGCCAGGCAGGCCGCAAGCCGCGCCCGGGTGGTTTCGAGCGGAATACCGGTTACTACGATACCGCGCTCCGCCGTGCCGGCGGAAGGCGCGGCGTTCTGCGCGGCTGCGGGTACCGAAAGCGTGACGATCGTCATCATGACAAGCGGTTGAAGCATCATTCTCATGCGTCGATTGCCTCCTCGTCGATCCTCGCGGCATTTTCCTGGATGAAGGCGAAGCGGTGGGCGGGGTTGTTGCCCATCAAGCGATCGACCAGATCCTTCACGCCCGCGCGCTCCTCATATTCCTGCGGCAGGGTGATGCGCAGCATGCTCCGCGTCTTCGGGTCCATCGTCGTTTCGCGCAATTGCATCGGGTTCATCTCGCCGAGGCCCTTGAAGCGCGCGACATCGACCTTCTTGCCCTTGAACGCGCCGTTCTCGATTCTGGTCCGGTCGGCATCGTCCATCGCATAGAGCGATTTCGTGCCGGCGGTGAGGCGATAGAGCGGCGGTTGCGCGAGATACAGGTGCCCGCGCCGCACCAGTTCCGGCATCTCCTGAAAGAAGAAGGTCATCAGCAGGGTGGCGATATGCGCGCCGTCGACATCGGCGTCGGTCATGATGACGACGCGTTCGTAGCGCAGGTTTTCCGCCACGCAATCCTTGCGCGTGCCGCAGCCGAGCGCCTGGATCAGATCGGCGATTTCCGAATTGGCGGCGATCTTCTGCAGCGTCGCCGAGGCTACGTTGAGGATCTTGCCACGAATAGGCAGGATCGCCTGCGTCTTGCGATCGCGCGCCTGTTTCGCGCTACCGCCGGCGCTGTCGCCCTCGACGATGAACAGTTCGGTGCCCTTGGGATCGTTGGCCGAGCAATCGGTGAGCTTGCCGGGCAGGCGCAGCTTGCGTGCGCTGGTGGCGGTCTTGCGCTTGACCTCGCGTTCCTGCTTGCGGCGCAGGCGTTCGTCCATCCGTTCGAGGATATAGCCGAGCAAGGCCTTGCCGCGTTCCATGTTGCGGCTGAGCCAATGGTCGAAATGGTCGCGCATCGCCTTTTCGACCAAGGCGGCGGCCTCCGGGCTGGTCAGGCGATCCTTGGTCTGGCTCTGGAATTGCGGTTCGCGGATGAAGACGCTGAGCATCAATTCGCTGCCGACCATCACGTCATCGGCCGTGATGTCCTTGGCCTTCTTGTTCCCCACCAGATCGCCGAACCCGCGCAGGCCGCGTACGAGGGCGGCGCGCAGGCCCGCCTCGTGCGTGCCGCCGTCGGGCGTGGGGATGGTGTTGCAATACCAGCTATAGGAACCGTCGCTCCATAGCGGCCAGGCGACCGCCCATTCGGCGCGGCCCTGATTCTCGCCCGGGAAATCCTGCGATCCGGCGAAGAAATCGGCCGTGGCGCATTCGCGGCCGGCGATCTGATCCTTGAGGTGATCGGCGAGGCCGCCGGGGAACTGGAACACCGCGTCGGGCGGTGTTTCATCGGTGATCAGTTCCGGCGAACATTTCCAACGGATCTCGACACCGGCGAACAGATACGCCTTGGAGCGCGCCAGTTTGTACAGCCGCGCCGGTTTGAAATGCAGTTCCGGGCCGAAGATCTCGACGTCCGGCACGAAACTGACCGAAGTGCCGCGCCGGTTGGGGGTGGGGCCGAGTGCCTCCAGCGGCCCCTGCGTGATCCCGCGCGAGAAACGCTGGCGATAGAGCGTCTTGTTGCGCGCGACCTCGACGATCGTGTCGGAGGACAGCGCATTGACCACGCTGACGCCCACGCCGTGCAGCCCGCCGCTGGTGGCATAGGCCTTGCCGTCGAACTTGCCGCCGGAATGCAGCGTGGACAGGATCACCTCCAGCGCGCTCTTGTCCGGGAATTTCGGATGCGGATCGACCGGGATGCCGCGCCCGTTATCGACGATGGTCAGCCGGTTGCCCGGTTCGAGGTGCATCTCGATCCGCGTCGCATGGCCCGCGACCGCTTCGTCCATCGCATTGTCGAGCACTTCGGCGGCAAGGTGGTGGAGCGCGCGCTCGTCGGTGCCGCCGATATACATGCCTGGCCGGCGGCGGACGGGCTCCAGCCCCTCCAGCACTTCGATCGAGGATGCGTCGTAATCGGTGGTGGCATTGGTCTTGGAAGCGAACAGGTCATCGGCCATGCCCCAGCTATAGGGGCGTGAGGGGGCGGGTGCCAAGCGGTCGGACGACGATCGTTACGGGTCGGTGTGACGATTATGACACATGACATGGAAATGTCGGAACCGATGCGGCTTTATGGCGTGAGCATCGTTCCTGCTGCTGCAACGCACCATTTGGAGTAACACGATGCGCAGCCAATTTTTCCTTTCCCTCGCCGCCGGCACCGCCGCGCTCACCATGGCCGCCCCGGCCTTCGCCCAGGATGCCGCGCCGGAGCGCGCTCCGTTCGACGGCCTCTATATCGGCGGCTCGGTGGGCTACGACGCCCAGGCGAGCGACCAGCGCACGGTGCTGTTCGATCGCAACCTCGACGGCACGTACGGTGAGACCGTGACGACCGCGACCGGTGCCAACGCTTTCTCGCCCGGCTTCTGCAACAGCGCGGCCACGTCGACCGCGCCGGTCGCCTGCCGCAACGACAAGGACAACATCTCCTGGACCGCGCGCGTCGGTTTCGACAAGCAGTACGGCAACATCGTTGTCGGTGCCGTCGGCGAAGGTGGCAAGACCTATATCAGCGATGCTCAGAGCGCCTTCAGCACCACGCCGGCCTTCTACACCTTCACGCGCAAGGTCGATTATCTGGCCAGCGTGCGCCTGCGCGCCGGTTATGCCGCGAACAACACGTTGTTCTACGCAACCGGTGGCGGCCTCTATGCCAATCTGAAGCATGCGTTCGGCACGTCGAACACCGCGAACACCTTCACGGCACGTGGCAAGGACGATGCCTGGGGTTACGCCGTCGGCGGCGGTATCGAGCAGAAGCTCGGTCGCAACTTCTCGATCGGCCTCGAATATCTGTTCAATCAGGTCAAGGACGACAAGTACGTCGTGCGCGTGACGCAGGGCAGCGCTCCGGCGACCAACCCGTTCGTGCTGGCACCGAACACGTCCGGCACCGACATCAAGCGCGGTGACCCGAACTTCCGCTGGAACAGCGTGCGCGCCGTGGCGTCGTTCCGCTTTTAAGAGATGTGCGAAATGTCCCGGTCCTGATGGATCGGGGCATTTTCAGGTCGGGAGTTTGCAGCCCGACCGGCGCGGCCCCGGGATCCATGGCTCGGACAGCAATCTAGTCACCCGGACGACCCACGCTGCCATGCATAAGAAAATCCCCGCCGTGGCAGATGCCGCGGCGGGGTTTTCATTTTACCGGTTCCGTGTCCCGCTCAGCGAACGCGAGCACCACCGAAGGGCAGCGGCGGCGGCGGGCGGCGATCGCGGCGCGGCAGCTGCGCCTGATAGGCGTGGCCGCAATGCGCGACGCAATACGGGAAGCCCGGATTCACCTTGTCGCCGCAGAAGTGAAAGTCCGGCTCGCCCGGGTGACCGAGCGGCCATTTGCAGACCTTGTCGTTCAGATCGAGCAGGCTCGTCTTGTTGGCCATCTCCGCCGACGGTTTGGCGGGGACGAGGCGACGCGGCGGGGCTGGCGTGATCGGGGCCTGCTGTTCGCCGGGTGCCTGACGCAGGAAGCCGCCGGGGCCGACCGAGCGCATGATCGGCGGGGGTGGCGCGGCGGGCGCGGCGACGACGGCCGGTGCCTCGTCGATCTCGTCCTCATCCTCGTCGTCGATTTCCGGTTCCGGCGCGGGCACAGGCGCGGCGACGCGCTCGACCGGCTTGGGCGCGGGCGCGGCCTTCGGCGCAGGCGGGGCCTTGGCCTCGACCGGCGCGGCGGGAGCTGCGGCCGCCACGGGCTTTTCGGCCTTGGGCGCGGCGGGTTCGTTCGGCTTCACCGGCGACGGGCGCGATTGCAGGCCCAGGCGATGCGCCTTGCCGATTACGGCGTTACGGCTGACGCCGCCCAGTTCCTCGGCGATCTGGCTGGCGGTGCTGCCGCCCTCCCACATCTTGCGCAGCGTATCGATACGCTCGTCGGTCCAGCTCATTCTCTCGTCCTCGATTAGCCAAGCCGGGTTGCGGGCAGCCCGCCCACGCTTTAGCGCGTGAGCTATGAGCCAGCCCCCTACCGGTCAAATACCTTCGGCAGTGATGAACGCCCCCGGCGTGCCAGTGATTCGGAACGTCAATTGGGGCGGTCTTCGAACGCTCTATATCAAGGAGGTGCGGCGTTTCTTCAAGGTCCACCTGCAAACGGTGTGGGCGCCCGCGATCACGACATTGCTGTTCCTGATCGTTTTCAGCATCGCGACCGGCGCGAAACTGCCGGTTCATATCGGCGGCGTGGAGATTCCGTTCGCCGAATTCATCGCGCCGGGCCTGATCATTTCGCAAGGCATGATGGGGCCGGCCTTCGCCAATGCCAGCTTCTCGCTGATGGTCGGCAAGATCCAGGGCACGATCGTCGATTATCTGCAACCGCCGCTATCGACGATGGAATTGCTCACCGCGCTGCTGGGCGGGGCGATGACGCGTGCGTTCATCGTCGGCTTCGTCGTGTGGGCGGCGATGATGCTCTACGGCGTGCACCTGATCCCGGTGCATTTCTGGGCGGTCCTGTGGTTCGGGTTCCTCGGCACGATGTTCCTCGCCTTGCTCGGCGTGATCACGTCGATCTGGGCGGACAAGTTCGATCATGCCGCCGCGGTCACTAATTTCGTAGTCACGCCGCTCGGCCTGCTGTCGGGCACCTTCTATTCGGTCGACAAGCTCGCGCCCGGCTTCCGCGCGTTCAGCCATGCCAACCCGTTTTTCTATATCATTTCGGGCTTCCGTTACGGTTTCCTTGGTGTCGCCGATTCGCCGATCTGGATCGGCAGCCTGTTGATCTTCGCAATCGACGCGGTGCTGGCGATCGGCTGCTACGCGCTGCTGCGCTCGGGCTGGAAGATCAAGAACTGAGGCGGCGCAGCGCGGTGTTGCGCTGACGCCACCTCCCTCCTAAAAAGCAGGCCGGGCGACCGAATGGGTCGCCCTTTTGCTTTTTGGGAGACCCACCGTGCCGATCACCCCCCTGATGCCCGTGTACCCGCGTTGCGGCGTGCGCCCGGTGCGAGGCGAGGGGGTGTATCTGTTCGGCGAGCAGGGCGAAAAGTATCTCGATTTCGCCAGCGGCATCGCGGTGAACGCGCTCGGCCATGGCCACCCCAAGCTGGTCGAGGCGATCGCCAAGCAGGCCGCGACCCTGATGCACGTGTCGAACCTGTACGGCTCGCCGCAGGGCGAGAAATTCGCGCAGCGGCTCGTCGACAACAGCTTCGCCGATACGGTGTTCTTCACCAATTCGGGCGCGGAGGCGGTGGAATGCGCGATCAAGACCGCGCGGCGCTATCATTTCGCCAACGGCAATCCGCAGCGGCACACGCTGATCACCTTCAACAACGCGTTCCACGGCCGCACGATCGGCACGATCAGCGCGACCAACCAGCCGAAGATGCGGGACGGGTTCGAGCCGCTATTGTCCGGTTTCAAATACGCGCCGTTCAACGATCTCGCCGCTGCGCTTGCTTTGGTCGATGAAGGCACCGCCGGCTTCCTGGTCGAGACGATCCAGGGCGAGGGCGGCGTGACCGCCGGCACGGACGAGTTCATCCAGGGCCTGCGCAAGGCGTGCGACGAACACGGCCTGCTGCTGATCCTGGACGAGGTGCAATGCGGATACGGCCGCACCGGCAAGATGTGGGCCTACGAACATGCCGGCATCACGCCGGACATCATGTCGGTCGCCAAGGGCATCGGCGGCGGCTTCCCGCTGGGTGCGTGCCTCGCCACGGAAGAAGCGGCCAAGGGCATGGTGATCGGCACGCATGGCTCCACCTACGGCGGCAACCCGCTGGCGATGGCGGCGGGCGAGGCGGTGCTCGACGTGATCCTGGAAGACGGCTTCCTCGACCGCGTCGCGACGATGGGCGAACGGCTGCGCTCGGCGCTCGAACAGATGATGCCGAACCATGATGGCGTGTTCGACAGCGTGCGCGGACGCGGGCTGATGACCGGCATCAAGCTGAAGGATGCGGCGGTCGCACGGGATTTCGTGGCGCATGCGCGCGACCATCACGGGTTGCTGACGGTCGCGGCGGGCGAGAACGTCGTGCGCGTGCTGCCACCTTTGGTGATCGAGGAAGACCACATCGCCGAGTTCGTCGAGAAACTGAGCGAGGCGGCGCGGACGTACGAGCCGGCTTAGGTGGAATGACTATCAACCGTTCGTGCTGAGTAGGGGCTGAGTAGCCGAAGGCGTAGCGAAGACCCGTATCGAAGCATGGTTCGTGCCCCGAACCTGTCCTTCGATACGCGCCTTCGACAAGCTCAGTCGCTACTCAGGACGAACGGTGTGAAATAAGGGCGACGCGATGACCTACCGCCACTTCCTCGATCTCTCCGACGCCGGGGGCGACGGCATCGCCGCGATGATCGCCGATGCGCTCGACCGCAAGGCGCTGCGCAAGGGCTGGCCCAAGGGCAAGGCCGATACCGATGCGCCGCTCGCCGGCCATGTCCTCGGCATGGTGTTCGAGAAGAATTCCACCCGCACCCGCGTGTCCTACGACATGGCGATGCGCCAGCTTGGCGGCTCCTCGATCGTGCTCGACGCAGGCACCACGCAGCTCGGGCGTGGCGAGACGATCGCGGATACCGCGCGCGTTCTGTCGGGCTATTGCGACGCGATTATGATCCGCACCGACGATCACGCGAAGATCGTCGAGATGGCCGATTATGCCAGCGTCCCCGTGATCAACGGCCTGACCGACGCATCGCACCCCAGCCAGATCGTCGCTGATCTGCTGACGATCATCGAAAGCGGCAAGGCGCTGCCCGGCCTGAAAGTGGCGTGGCTGGGCGACGGCAACAACGTGCTCGCCTCGATTATGGAAGCCGGCGGGCTGATGCAGTTCGACGTGGTCGCGGCGTGCCCACAGGGGTTCATGCCGACCGACGCGGACGTGGCGCGCGGGCAGGGCCGGGCGAGCGTCGTCGGCACGGCGCGGGAGGCGATCGAGGGTGCGGACGTCGTCGTCACCGACACCTGGATTTCGATGGGCCAGGCGCATGCCGAGACCAAGCTGGCCGCGATGTGGCCCTATCAGGTCAACGATGTCCTGATGGCCGGGGCGAAGCCGGACGCCAAGTTCCTCCACTGCCTGCCCGCGCACCGCGGCGAGGAGGTGACCGACGCGGTGATCGATGGACCGCAATCCTTGATCTGGCAGGAAGCGGAGAACCGGTTGCACGCGCAGAAATCGATCCTGCGCTGGTGCTTCGGGCAGATCGGTTGATCGGGGGAACGACTCTCCCTATTTTCGTCATGTCAGCGTAGGGGCACCCCACAAAGTAATACTTTGTGGGGAACCGGAAGGCTGGCATCTCTCTCCACCCTGCGCACCCGTGCGGCTTGAGATCCCAGCCTTCGCTGGGATGACGGAATTTTGATGGACGAACCAAAACTCAACGATACCGACCGCGCGCTCGGCTTCACCATTCCCACCCGCCACGCGCGGGGGCGGGTGGTGCGTCTCGGGCCGACGCTCGACATCATTCTTGCCGCGCATGCTTATCCCCCGCCGATCGAGGCGTTGTTGGCGGAGGCGCTGACGCTTGCCGCGTTGATCGGATCGACGCTGAAGGATGCGGGCGGCCAGTTGACGCTGCAGGCGCAGACCGATGGCGGCATCGTCAAATTGCTGGTGTGCGATTACAAGGGCGGCGAACTGCGCGGCTATGTGCAGTTCGATGCCGATCGGCTGGCGGCCGGGCCGGAGGATCCCAGCCTGTTCGCTCTGTTCGGCACCGGCTATCTCGCGATCACGTTCGATCAGGCGGCGACGCGCGAGCGCTATCAGGGCATCGTGCCGCTCGACGGCGATACGCTGGCCGATGCGGCGCAGAGCTATTTCATGCAGTCGGAACAGATCCCGACGCTGATCAAGCTCGGTATCCGCCGTCAGCCGGATGGCCGCCACGTCGCCGGTGGCCTGTTCCTCCAGCATCTGCCGGAGGGAGAGGACGGGCGCGAACGCCTGCATGTTCGGCTCGATCATCCCGAGTGGGAGCATGTCGCGATCCTCGGCGGCACGATGGGCGCGGACGAACTGGCCGATCCGGCGCTGCCGCTGGAAACGCTCGTCTGGCGCCTGTTCAACGAGGAGGACGAGGTGCGCCTGTTGTCTGACGTGCCGATGTCCCGCGGCTGCCGCTGTTCGCCAGACTATATCGCGCAGGTGCTCGGCCAGTTCCCGCCCGAGGAACAGCGCGAGATGGCCGACGAGAACGGCATGATCGTGGTCGATTGCCAGTTCTGCGCGAGCAAGTTCCCAGTCCCGATCGCGGACGTCGTTTCGTAACCGTTATTGTCAGCCGGGCCCCGGCTCCCCAAATGATGGGTGAAAGTCGGGGCGGGCAGAATGCGGGTACGGACGATAGTGTTGGGGTTGGGCTTCGCGCTGGCGGCGGCGGCGCCCGCGCAGGGGCCGTCGCTGGCCGCGCTGAACGCGATCCAGCCGGGCCGGTGGCAGTTGCGCGACGTGGATAGCGGCGAGAAGCTGTCGCTGTGCGTGCCCGATCCGCGCGCGCTGATCCAGTTGCGGCATCCCGGCGCGCAATGCTCGCGCTTCGTGGTGGAGGATCTGCCGCATTCGGTGACGGTGCATTATACCTGCCCCAGCGCCGGCCATGGCCGTACGGTCATCTCGGTGGAAAGCGCACGGCTGATCGAACTGCGCACGCAGGGCATTGCCGATGGTGCGCCATTCGACGTGAATTACGAAGGCCGTCGCGCCGGATCGTGCCACTGAGCCCTTCCGTTAACGCCTTGTTTATGCGCGCCGATGTAGAAAGATCAGGTGCCGTCATGGGCATGGAATTCTCCCTGAATTCGGCTTGGACAAGCCAATCCCTGGGTCGCCTTACGGGCGGCCCGTTTTTTTTGGTGGGCGCCGTCTGCGGTTCGACGGGGTTGCGAAGCGCGCGGCATCGGCCTAGCGCGCGTCACATCATGACATCTCCAGCACCCTTTGCGGTCGTCCTCGTGTCGGGCGGCCTGGATTCGATGGTTTCCGCCGCGCGCGCCAAGGAGGACGGGTTCCGCCTGCTCGCGCTGTCGATCGATTATAACCAGCGCCATCAGGTCGAACTCGCCGCCGCGCGCCGCATCTCGGTGATGCTGGGGGCGGAGCGGCACATCGTCCTGCCGCTCGACCTGTCGGCGTTCGGCGGATCCGCTCTGACAGCGGATATCGATGTGCCCAAGGACGGGGTCGGGCCGGGAATTCCGGTGACGTACGTGCCGGCGCGCAACACGATCTTCCTCAGCCTCGCGCTGGGCTGGGCCGAGGCGATGGGCGCGCGCGACCTGTATATCGGCGTGAACGCGCTGGATTATTCCGGCTATCCCGATTGTCGCCCCGAATTCATCGCCGAGTTCGAGAAGCTGGCGGAGGTGGCGACCAAGGCCGGCGTCGAAGGCCAGCCGTTCAAGATTCACGCGCCGTTGCAGGATATGACCAAGGCCGAAATCGTGCGCGAAGCGGCTCGGCTCGGGCTGGACGCCGGGATCAGTTGGTCGTGCTACGATCCGGCACCGGGATCCCTGCATTGCGGCAAGTGCGACAGTTGCCGGTTGCGCGCCAAGGGTTTCGAGGATTCCGGCCTACCCGATCCCACGCGCTACGCTGCGGTCTAGGATGAGCTACGCGGTCAAGGAAATGTTCCTCACGCTGCAGGGCGAGGGGGTTCATGCCGGCCGCCGCGCGGTGTTCGTGCGGTTTGCCGGCTGCAATCTGTGGTCGGGCCGCGAGCAGGACCGGGCGAGCGCGGTATGCCGGTTCTGCGACACCGATTTCGTCGGCACCGATGGGCTGGGCGGCGGCAAGTTCGCCGATGCCGCTGCGCTGGCCGATGCGGCGGCGGGTTTTTGGGGCGCGGGCGTGTGGAACCGCTTCGTCGTGCTGACCGGCGGCGAACCGATGCTACAGGTGGACGACGCCATCATCGACGCGCTGCATGCGCGGGGTTTCGAGATCGCGATCGAAAGCAACGGCACGCTGCCGGTCCATCCCGGGATCGACTGGGTGTGCATCAGCCCCAAAGCGGGCAGCGTGGTGGTGCAGCGTTCCGGTGACGAATTGAAGCTCGTCTGGCCGCAGCCGGGCAGCGACGTTGCGGCGATGGAGGATTGGGACTTCACCCATTTCCTGCTCCAGCCGATGGACGATCCGCAGGCGGCGGCCAATCATGCGGCGGCGATCGATCTGGTGATGCAACGCCCGAAATGGCGGCTGACGATCCAGACGCACAAATTGCTCGGCTTGCGATAACTTCGCGGGATGGATTAGCGTACGTAGCTGGCCCCGTTCACATCGATCACACCGCCGGTCATCGAGGGCGGTGCCTCCAGCGCAAGGAACTTCGCCGCAGCCGCGACCTCTTCCGGCTGCGCGACGCGGCCCAACGGGATGTCGGCGAGCAATTTGTCGCCGCCGCGGCTTTCGAGATAATCCTCCGCCATGCCGGTCATCGTGAAGCCGGGGCAGATCGCGAAGGCCAGGATGCCCTGCGCTGCATAGCCGCGCGCGATGCTCTTGGTCATCGCGACCATCCCGGCCTTTGAGGCGGCGTAATGCCAGTGCGCGGGGGAATCGCCGCGATAGGCGGCGCGGCTGGCGATGTTGACGATGCGGCCACCGTCGCTGCGTGTCTGGAAATGCGCGACTGCAAGGCGGCAGAGTTCGGCGCTGGCGGTGAGGTTGATGCGCATCGTGCGCTCCCAATCCGCGACCCATTCGTCATGCGGGCGATCGACCGGGTTCGCCTCGAATACGCCGGCATTGTTGATCAGCACGTCGATCCGGCCACCCAGCCGGTCGAGCGCGGCGCCCCACAGGGCCTGGGGGGCGGCCGGATCGGAGAAATCGGCGGGGATGCCGCTGGTCGTGCCATGGCCGACCAGAGTGACGTTGGGCAGATCGAGCGCCCTGGCGATCGCCGCGCCGATGCCGCGGCTGCTGCCCGTGAGGAGGATGTTGGTCATCGGCTTGTGTCTAGGCGTAGCACGAGAAGCGTTCAACAGATCGTCGCCCCGGCGCAGGCCGGGGCCGCAGTGTTTCAAGCGATCGGCTTGCCAGTTACGCAGCGGCCCCGGCCTGCGCCGGGGCGACGGGATCTACGCCGCCGCGCTCTCCGAGAAGCTGTCCGCCGCCCCCTTCAACGAACCGAGCCGATCGTTGACCTCGGCGAAGTCGCGTTCGAGCGTGTCGATCTCGCTCGCCACGGTTTCGGTATCTTCGCGGATCGCGGCGATGGTGTTGGCCATCGAATCCGCCGCCAGCGCGGTTTCGTCGACCGCGGCGGTAATCGCGGTAACAGTCTGCGCCTGGGCCTCCATCGCGGCGCGGATGCGATCGGCGGAAATCTGGACGTCCGCCACCGTCGCCTTGATGCTGGCGTTGGTTTCGACCGCGGACTGGGTGGCGGACTGGATCGCGGCGATCTTGCCGGCAATGTCGTCGGTGGCGCGCGCGGTCTGGTTGGCGAGGCTCTTCACCTCCTGCGCGACCACCGCGAAGCCACGTCCGGCGTCGCCTGCGCGGGCGGCCTCGATCGTGGCGTTGAGCGCGAGCAGATTGGTCTGTCCGGCAATGTCGCGGATCAGGCCGAGGATGGATTCGATCGATTTGGCGTGATCGCTCAGGGCTTCGGACATACCGACCGCCACGCCGGCCTGGCTGGAGGCGCGATCGGCGATCTCGCGTGCGGCGTCGACTTCGCTTCGGGCATCGTCGATCGCGCGGATCAGCCCGGCCGAGGTCTGTGCCGCCTCGCGCATCGCGACGGCCGATTGTTCCGCAGCGGAGGCGACGTCCGAGGTCTTGCCGAGCATGCCGCGCGTCGCGGCGGATGTGTCGCGCGCGCGCGTCCGGATGTCGGTGCCGAGCGCGGCGGTGCCCTCGATCGATTGCGCGATATTTTCGCTGAAGCGGGCCGAGCGTTCGCGGCGTTCCTCGCGCGTGCGGGCCGCGTCGCATTGACCGAGATGCGTCGTCATCGCATCGGCCTCGACCAGCGCGAGGCGCTGGATCACGTCGGCAAGCCGGCGGAAACGTGCGCTGTCATCACCCAATTTCTCGGCGATGATCTGCAGCGTCTGGCTGTGCGCGAAGCTGAGCGAAGACAGCAGAGCGGGCAGCGGCACGCCGTTCTGATAGGATTCGCTGGCATGGCCGAACGCCATCATCATCCACGCATCGGAAAACGGATCGGCATATTTGGCATGGGTGTAGCGCGCACTTTTGGCGATGCGCTTGTTGAGGCGCGCCTCGTCGAAAAAGGGGCGCAGATGCTGGGTCGTGGGCAGATCGATGTAATAATTCCAGAAGGCGGCGGAAATCCGCGCTTCCGATCCGGCGATCAACGCGGAAATCTCCGCGCTGCCCGGGCGGATGCACTGATCCCAGTCGTAATCGGCGACGCGCTGCGCCGCCGATCGGGCAGTGCCGATCCACCCGGTGAGATTGGTCGCTTGTGGTTCGCGCGCCATATTTGGCTATCCTCTCCTGTGATGCCGCGTCCGTCCTTTTGCAGGACGGTTATGCGGCAACCTTGGTGACGAATTCGCCGGCGCTGTTCTTCAGCGTGCCGAGCCGGCCTTCGAGCGAATCGAACCCCTGACCGACGAGATCGATTTCGGAGGCGACGCTTTCGGTGTCCTCCCGGATCGCGGCGATCGTGTTGGACATCGAATCGGCCGCCAGCGCGGTCTCGTCGACCGCGGCGGTGATCGCGGTGACCGTCTGCGCCTGGGCTTCCATCGCGAAGCGGATGCGGTTGGCGCTTTCCTGGACCTCGGCGACGGTCGATTTGATGCTGGCGTTGGTCTCGACCGTGGAGCGCGTGGCGGACTGGATCGCGGCGATCTTGGCGGCGATGTCGTCGGTGGCGCGCGCGGTCTGGTTGGCGAGCGACTTCACCTCCTGCGCGACGACCGCGAAACCGCGACCGGCATCCCCGGCACGCGCCGCTTCGATCGTTGCGTTCAGGGCGAGGAGGTTGGTCTGTCCGGCGATATCGCGGATCAGCCCGAGGATCGATTCGATCGACTTGGCATGATCCGACAAGGCTTCGGACATGCCGACCGCGACGCCGGCCTGGGTCGAGGCGCGGGTGGCGATCTCGCGTGCGGCTTCGACTTCGGTGCGGGCATCCTCGATCGCGCGGATCAGGCCGGCGGCGGTGTGCGCCGCCTCACGCATCGCGACTGCGGATTGTTCGGCGGCGGCGGCGACTTCGGACGTCTTGCCGAGCATGCCGCGCGCGGAACTGGACGTGCGCATCGATTGGCCGCGCAGCACGGCGCTTTCCTCTGTGGCATCCTCGACCATGCGGGCGATGCCGTCGCGGAAATCGCCGGCGAGCGCATCGCGTTCCAGCCTTGCGGTATAATGGCTGAAGGCATTGTAGATCTCGACCGTGATCTCACCTTCCAGCGCGGAGAGGCGCATCAGCGTATCGACCATGGTGGGCAGATGCGGATCGTCGAATTTGCAGCGCTTGAGCAGGATGTCGAGCGCGGCGCGATCGCTGGCGCAGGTCATCGAGAGCAACGCCATGGTCGAGACTTCGGCCTGATAGCCCGAGGCGACCGATCGCTCCATCGATTCGACCCAGGCCACGCCGGTGACGTCGCAGAAGCGATTGCGCAGATAGACGACGCCGAGTTCCAGCATCTTGGTTTCTTCATGCGGCTGCCAATCGCGCGCGCCGGGGCTGGCGCGACGCCACTGGTCCCAGAAGGCGCGGGCCACGTCGGTCGCATCGGGTTCGATGATCTTCCACACGTTGCGTGCGGCCTCGGCCAGCGAATTGTCGAAATCGAAGGCGCGCAGCCGCGCCTTGATGTCGATGGTGGCCGCGATCGATCCGGGAACGGGCATAGCGGTGATGGCCAAGAGGATACTCCATGTCGAACGCAACCATGCCGTCCACGCGGGCCGGCTTGCCATATGGCTAGGCCGATTTGGTTAAAGGGCGGTTAGGGGAGAAAAATTCGGCGGGCGTCTCGTGCGCCGCAACCCTTGCATCACGCGGTGTGCCGACTAATACGGCGCGATTGCCCGCATGAGGACTTGCCCCTTGGCCACCAAAGCACCCAGCCGCCCGATCTCACCGCATCTGATGCATGTGAAATGGCCGATCAACATGGTCGTATCGATCGTCCACCGCGCCACCGGCAGCGGCATGGCGACGGTCGGCGCTGGTCTGCTTGTGTGGTGGCTGGCGGCGCTGGCGGCGGGGAAGGAGGCGTATGCGACCTTCATCGACGTATTCACCTATTCGGCCGGCGGCCTGAACGCGATCGGATACCTGTTCGGCATCGGGCTCACCTGGTCGCTGTTCCAGCATATGGCGACGGGCATCCGCCACTTCTTCCTCGATGCCGGCGCGAATTACGATTTGAAGAATAACCGCCTGGGGGCATGGGTGACGGTGTCGGCCTCGGCGACCGTGACGATCCTGTTCTGGGCATATCTGATGATGGGGAAGCACTGATGGGCGCCGGCACTCGACTCGGCCGCGTTCGCGGCCTCGGCAGCGCCAATGAAGGCGCGCATCATTGGTGGCACCAGCGCCTGACGGCGGGGGCGAACCTGTTCCTGATGCTGTGGTTCATGATCGCGGTGGCGCGGCTGAACTCGTATGATTTCGAAACTGTGCGGTTGTGGCTTTCGTCGGCCTGGGTCGCGGTGCCGCTGATCCTGCTGGTTGCATCCATCTGCTATCATTTCCGCCTCGGGCTGCAGGTGGTAATCGAGGATTACCAGCATGGCGCGGATCGCGTGATCGCGATGATCCTGCTCAACTTCTTCACCGCCGGCGTCGCCGCCGTCGCGATCTTCTCGATCCTCAGGGTCGCCTTCACCGGGATGCCGAAGTAATGGCCGAAGCTTACAAGATCATCGATCATGTCTATGATGCCGTGGTCGTCGGTGCCGGCGGTTCGGGCCTGCGCGCCACGATGGGCATTGCCGAGGCCGGCCTGAAGACCGCCTGCATCACCAAGGTGTTCCCGACGCGCAGCCATACGGTCGCGGCACAGGGCGGCATCGCGGCGAGCCTGGGCAACAATTCGCCCGATCACTGGACGTGGCACATGTTCGATACCGTCAAGGGATCGGACTGGCTGGGCGACCAGGACGCGATCGAATATATGGTGCGCGAGGCCCCGGCCGCCGTGTACGAACTCGAACATGCCGGCGTGCCGTTCAGCCGCAACGAGAATGGCACGATCTATCAGCGCCCGTTCGGCGGCCACATGCAGAATATGGGCGAAGGGCCTCCTGTTCAAAGAACGGCAGCCGCCGCCGACCGTACCGGCCACGCGATGCTCCATGCGCTGTATCAACAGAGCCTGAAGTACGACGCCGATTTCTACGTCGAATATTTCGCGCTCGATCTCATCATGGAGAACGGCAAGTGCCGGGGCGTGATCGCGCTCTGCATGGAAGACGGTTCGATCCACCGCTTCCGCAGCCATGCGGTCGTGCTTGCGACCGGTGGCGGCGGACGCGTCTATCAGTCCGCGACCTCGGCCCACACCTGCACCGGTGATGGCAACGGCATGGTGCTCCGCGCGGGCCTGCCATTGCAGGACATGGAGTTCGTGCAGTTCCACCCGACCGGCATCTACGGTGCCGGCGTGTTGATCACCGAAGGCGCACGCGGCGAGGGCGGCTACCTGACCAATTCCGAAGGCGAGCGTTTCATGGAACGCTATGCGCCGTCAGCCAAGGATCTGGCGTCGCGCGACGTCGTCGCCCGCTCGATGGCGGCGGAAATGCGCGAAGGCCGCGGCGTGGGCAAGGATGGCGATTACATCTATCTGCACCTCGACCATATCGACCCGAAGGTGCTGCACGAGCGCCTGCCGGGCATCACCGAAACCGGCAAGATCTTCGCCGGCGTCGATCTGACGCGCCAGCCGCTGCCGGTCACGCCGACGGTGCATTATAACATGGGCGGCATCCCGACCAACTTCCACGGCGAGGTCGTCCATCTGAAAGACGGCGATCCCGATAACGTGGTGCCCGGTCTGTTCGCGGTGGGCGAAGCGGCCTGCGTCTCGGTTCACGGCGCAAACCGTCTGGGCTCGAATTCGCTGATCGATCTCGTGGTCTTCGGCCGCGCCACCGGCCTGCGTCTCAAGGATACGTTGAAGCCGAACACGCCGCATAATCCGCTGCCCAAGGATTCGGCCGATCTGGCGCTCGAACGTCTCGATCACTTCCGCAACGCCAAGGGTGCCACCTCGACCGCGAAGATCCGCGCGGAGATGCAAAAGACGATGCAGAAGCATTGCGCCGTGTTCCGCGACACCGCACTGCTCGCCGAGGGCGTCACCAAGATGGACTCGATCTACAAGAGCATGGAGGATGTCGGGATCCAGGATCGCTCGCTGATCTGGAACACCGATCTGGTCGAGACGATGGAACTCGACAATCTGATCGGCCAGGGCGTCGTGACGATCAAGGGTGCCGCCAACCGCAAGGAATCGCGCGGCGCACACATGCATGAGGATTTCCCGGAGCGCGACGACAAGAACTGGATGAAGCACACCACCGCGACGTTCGAGGGCTGGGGCGGCAAGGGCGGCGTCACGACGCTCGATTTCCGCCCGGTCCACGAATATACGCTCACCGACGAGGTGGACTATATCAAGCCGAAGAAGCGGGTGTATTGAGCGCTGCGCAAGGTCGGCGTGACGATGACCAACTGGTTTTACCCTTGCCCGATCTGGCAAGGGGCGATGATCTGAGGTAAGATCGGTTCATGGCTCTCTGGACTCTCCACGCCGCCTATGATCCCGAGGCGCAGATTTGGTACACGCTGGATTGCGACGTGCCCGGCCTTGTGACGGAAGGCGATACGCTGGAGCGTTTGCGTGAGCGCGCTGCCGCCGTGCTGCCCGAATTGATCGTCGATAACGCCGCGCACATCGCCGAGGATCGTCGCGAAGGTCCGCATTCGCTCCGGCTGGTCGCGTTCCACGAAAGCACCGTTCCGGTCGCGGCCTGATGGTCAATTCCTATGGCCGTGATCTCAAGCGCATCTTGCGCGAACACGATTGCCGTTTCGTCCGCAACGGCAAGGGCGATCACGAAATCTGGTACAGTCCGATCACCGACCTTCACTTTACGGTCGATGCGACGACGAAGAAGCGCTTCACCGCCAACGCCATTTTGAAGCAGGCCGGGATCAAGGCAAAATTCTGATGTTTAAGGGCGCTGCGAAATTCGTCCTGGGTATTGTCTGCGCGATGGCTGGCCCGTCAGGCGTAGCCGCCGCAGGTGATCCCCCGTCGGTCATCACCACACCCCCGCCAGCACTCCACCTAGACCCGTTCTACACCCGCTATCTCGACGCCGCGGGCATCCCGGTCGTGTCCTCCGCCAAGGTGCCCGACGAAGCGCTCGTCAAGGCGCGGGACATCGTCGTTGCGATGCTCTCCTACCGCCCAGATCTCGCCCGCACGCTGGTCGCACGCGGTCAGCGCGTCGCGGTGATGGCGGCGGAGGAGGGGACGGTGGATATCCCCGAGCAGCGCGACTGGAAGAAGCCGGCAAAGGACGACCCGCGGCTCACCTTCTGTGAATCGAAACATTATGACGAGCGGATCGGGCGGCTGACCGACGCCGCGTACTGGAACGCGCGGGCGCGGGGCATGTCCGGCCTGCTCACCACCGGCACTGCCGAGAACCTGCTCGGCTGGCAAAGTTCGCGTTATTATGGCGAGAACATCTTCGTCCACGAGTTCGGTCACAATGTGCTGAACGCGATTCAGATCGCGGATCCGAAACTCTATGCCCAGGTCGGCAAGGCCTATGCCCATGCGCTGCGCAAAGGGCTGTGGAAGGGCGAATATACCGCCACCACGATCGACGAATATTGGGCTGAGGGCACGCAATTCTGGTTCGATACGAACAAGGTGGCGACGTTCGACGGCCGCGTCGTCCTGTCGCACGACGATCTGAAGGGCTATGATCCGGCGCTCTATGCGGTGCTCGCGGCGGCCTATGGCGACAACCATCATCTCGGTGCCGACGTCTTCTATCTCTCCGCCGCGCGCGTGCCGCCGGGGCCATTGCCGAAATTCACCGCCGAAGTGTGCTGAGCGGAGATTGACACGCTGGCGCGCGCGGTGACACTTCGCTCAAATCGGGGGTGAATATGGGTCGTGTTGCCGGTGTCCTGAAATGGCTGACGACCTTGGGTGCGGCACTCGCGGCGGGCGCGGGGGCGCAGCAATATCAGCCGGCGCAGCATACCCAGGGGCCACCCTTCTACGGCAATATCACGCCCGAGCAGGGGGCGTTACTCGCAGATATGGGCCTGTCGTCGGAACGCGACCGGACGGCGCAATGGACGCTCGCCGAACATCGCCGGCTCGATCGCGCGCTGGCCGCGGTTCAGCCGCAGCGCAAGGGCGTGGTCGACGCCTATGTCGTCGCCGTCGCGCTGGACAGCGATCCGGTGTTCGGGCGCGAGGCGCGCGAGGCGGGCAAGGTGCTGTCGCGGCGTTACGATGCCGCCGGCCGCACGATCGTGCTGGCGGGCACCGACGGCAGCGGAGACAGCAATCTGCCACGCGGATCGCCCGACAATATCGCCATGGCGCTGGCCCGCGTGGCCGAGGTGATGGACCCCAAGGAGGACGTGCTGATCCTCTACACCACCAGCCACGGCGCGCCGATGGGCATCGTCTATAATGATGGCGATCAGGGGTACGGCATGATCTCGCCGCAGCGGCTGTGGACGATGCTCGGCGCGCTCGGGATCGAACGGCGCATGGTGCTGGTCAGCGCGTGCTTCTCCGGCGTGTTCGTGCCGTTATTGTCGAACGTCGACAGCGTGGTGATCACCGCATCGTCGGACGATCGCACGTCATTCGGCTGCCAGGCGGACAGCGACTGGACGTTCTTCGGCGATGCGTTGATCAATCATGCGCTCCGTAAACCACAGGATATCGCGGCGGCGGGTGCGGAGGCGGTTCGGCTTATCGGCGAGTGGGAGACGCGGGGGCAATTGAAGCCGTCACAGCCGCAGGTCTCGATCGGGGCGAATGCCGGCGTGTGGCTTGCGGCGCTGGACCGGCGGCGGCCGAAGGAGGTGACGGTGCCGGTGGGCAGGCCGGCGGTGTCGTTGCTCGACGCGAAGTAGCGCGCCCACCCCCGATACGCTTCCCCGGCGAGGCCGGGGCCCAGCCGGGAAGGTCGATGTAACTACGCGCCGCGCGCGCCAAATAGCGTTGCGCGACTGGGCCCCGGCCGTCGCCGGGGAAGCGTAGAAAGGAGATAATCGGCGCACCCACGGAACCTCACCCCCGCGCGTCTGTTCCCACGCGCATGCTCCAAGCCACCAAATACCCGCTTCTCGCCAAGCCGAACATCCGCCTGTCCGGCCCGGTCGATCAGTTCATGTACCAGAGCTTCCGCCAGCAGCTCGACGCTTGCCCGGAAAGCGGCACGCTGGTCATCGCGCTCACCACCCTAGGTGGCGATCCCGAGGTCGCGCGCACGATGGCCGACGATATCCGCCTGCTGGAGGATCATGACGATCGCGAGATCCTGTTCCTCGGCAAGGTTGCGGTCTATTCCGCCGGCGCGACGTTCATGGCCGCGTTTCCGGTCGATCGCCGTTTCCTGACGCGGCACACGCGGCTGATGATCCACGAACGCACGATCCAGAAGACGATCAACCTCAACGGGCCGCTGCGTATGGTCGTCGCCTCGATCAGGGCGGCGCTGCACGAGGTCGAGCATTCGATACTGATCGAGGAAGAGGGCTTCCGCGATATCGTGAAGGACAGCCGCGTCCAGTTCGAGGATCTGCGCGAACGTGCGCCCTCCAATTGGTATATCGAGGCCGAAGAGGCCCGCGATCTAGGGTTGGTGCTCGACGTGATTTGAAAATCGGGGCGGGCGCATGTCGCCCGCCCCGAAGCCCCGTCAGAGCGAAAAGCCGCCGTCGATGTCGATCGCCGCGCCGGTGATGAACGACGCGTCGTCGCTCGCCAGGAACGCCGCCAGCGCAGCCACTTCATCGGCACGGCCATAGCGGCCGAGCGCGATCCCCGGCGTCAGTATCTTGGCGAAATCGCCGTCGGCCGGGTTCAGGTCGGTATCGATCGGCCCCGGCTGGATCACGTTGACCAGAATGCCGCGCTGTCCCAGATCGCGCGCCCAGCCGCGCACCAGCCCGGCCACCGCCGCCTTGGTCGCGCCGTAGATCGCGCCGCCGGCGATCGGCATCGTATGGGCGTTGATGCTGCCGATCACGATGATCCGCCCGCCATCCGTCATCAGCGGCACCGCCGCCGCCGTGCCGGCAAACACGCCGTCCACGTTGACGCCGAACTGCTTGCGATAAGCGTCCGCCGGATCGCTTTCGATCGAGGCGAAATCGGCGACGCCGGCATTGTGGACGAGGATGTCGAGTCCACCGAGCGCCTCGACCGCTTCGGCAATCGCCGCGCGTTGTGCCTGCGCATCGCCGCTATCGGCCTGGATCGCATGACCGGTGCGGCCCGCCGCGCTGATTGCCGCCACCGTCTGCTGCGCGGCGTCCTTGTTGCCGGCATAGGTGATCACGACGTCCGCGCCCTCCGCTGCCAGCCGCTTGGCGATCGCCGCGCCGATACCGCGCGATCCGCCGGTGACGATCGCCTTCTTGCCTTCGAGTCTGTTGCTCATGGTCGCATATCCTTGTCGCGCGGCCCGCAATGGCGGGTCTTCGGCGCTGTGCCGGGCAGATTGGGGGCAGGGTCGCGGCTTTCAATCGCTGGTCCACGCCGGGGCGCCTGAGTTTCCTGCAAAGCCGTGGCCTTCCAATGCTTTGCGTAGGGGCATAGTTCTGGTTTGCCGGCCGCAAGCTTTACGGCGGGCGAGAGGGTTGTCCTCTGCTGCACTGCGCAAACGGGGTTGCACGGCGGCCCTGAAAGGCATAGCCGGATTTCATCCCACGCCGCCGCCATGAAGGATCAACGGGCAATGGCCGAATTCTCCCTGCCGAAGAACAGCAAAGTCAAAAAGAACGGCAAGGTCCACAAGGCACCTGCGGGTTCGGCGGCGATCAGGAATTTCAAGGTCTATCGCTACGATCCCGATAGCGGCGAGAACCCGCGCTACGACACGTTCGAGATCGATACCGAAAATTGCGGCCCGATGGTGCTCGATGCGCTGATCAAGATGAAGTCCGAGCAGGACAGTTCGCTGACCTTCCGCCGCTCCTGCCGCGAGGGGATTTGCGGATCGTGTTCGATGAACATCGACGGCAAGAACGGTCTCGCCTGCACCACGGCGATCGAGGATGTGAAGGGCGACGTGACGATCACGCCGCTGCCGCACATGGAAGTGATCAAGGATCTCGTCCCCGATTTCACGCATTTCTACGCGCAGTACAGCTCGATCAAGCCGTGGCTGCAAACCGTCACCCCGCCGCCCTCGGGCAAGGAGCGCCTGCAATCGCCGGCCGACCGCGAGAAGCTGGACGGGCTGTACGAGTGCATCCTGTGCGCCTGCTGCTCCACCTCGTGCCCGAGCTATTGGTGGAACAGCGACAAGTTCCTGGGCCCTGCAATCCTGTTGCAGGCCTATCGCTGGCTGGCCGACAGCCGCGACGAGATGACCGGCGAGCGGCTCGACGAGCTGGAGGATCCGTTCCGCCTCTATCGCTGCCACACGATCATGAACTGCGCCAACGTGTGCCCCAAGGGCCTGAACCCGGCCAAGGCGATTGCCGAGATCAAGAAGATGGAAGTCGAGCGGGTCGTCTGATCGGATTGGAACTCACCGCACGTCGCTTCACAGACCTCCGTCATCCTGAACTTGTTTCAGGATCCATTTCGCCTCTCGGGCAATCGCCGATGTGGCGCGATGGATGCTGAAACAAGTTCAGGATGACGGCAGGATGTGGCGTTATCTGCCGCCAGGAACGGAATGACGTGACCGAACCCGCCTCGCCCCTTTTCTCCTTCGACGACGATCCCGACCTGCCCGGCTGGAAGCGCTGGCAGTTCCGCGATCCCACGCGGTACAATGCCTTTATCGAACCATTGCAGGTCCGCATCGACGGCGTTCTGGCACGGGTGCGGATGGTGCCGCGGCGCGAGCATTCGAACATGCGCGATGCCGTGCATGGCGGCGCGCTGCTCGGGTTCATGGATGTCGCCTTGTTCGCCGCCGCCCGCGCGTTCGGGGTGCTCTCGGCGGGCGGCGCGGTGACGCTCGATCTGTCGGCGCAGTTCATCGGTGCGGGCACGATCGGCGAGCCGCTGGAGGCGCATCTCGAGATGTTGCGCGAGACCAAGCGCATGATCTTCCTGCGCGGGCTGATCGTGCAGGAAGGCTTGCCGACGATCGCGAGTTTTACCGGGACGTTGCGGAAGGTGGCACCGGTGGGTGGGACGGCGTGATAATCCACCTTTCTTGCTCCCCTCCCTGGAAGGGAGGGGCTGGGGGTGGGTCGCTCTCTAGGGAGTGCCGTCCCATCCCCATGCCTACCCACCCCCAACCCCTCCCTTCCAGGGAGGGGAGAAGTGAGCGTTGCGTCATTACGTCTGATATCCAAGGTGCCGGGCATGACTAAAGTCCTCGCCGCCTACACCGCGCTCGTCGCATCGGGCGAATTGCGCGCCGATCCCGAACAGGCCGCCGCCGCCGCTCGGCTGGACGCGCTGGCCGCCGAACTCGAAGCCACCCCGAAGCGCGGCAGCACCTTGTGGAAGGTGCTGGGCAAGAAGCCCGAGGCACCGCGCGGCGTGTATATGTGGGGCGGGGTGGGGCGCGGCAAATCGATGCTGATGGACCTGTTCTTCGGCTGCCTGAACATCACGCGCAAACGTCGCGTCCATTTCGGCGAATTCATGCTCGAAGTGCACCAGCGTATCGCCGCCGAGCGCGCGAAGGAGCTGGGCGATCCGATCCCGCCGGTCGCCGTCGCGCTGGCCGAGGAAGCGCGGTTGCTCGCATTCGACGAGATGATGGTGACCAACAGCCCGGATGCGATGATCCTGTCGCGGCTGTTCACCGAACTCATGACGCGCGGCGTGACGGTGGTGACGACGTCGAACCGTGCGCCGGCCGATCTCTACAAGAACGGCCTGAACCGCGAGCATTTTCTGCCGTTCATCGCGCTGCTCGAACAAAAGCTCGATGTGCTGACGCTGAACGGCCCGGTCGATTACCGCCGCGATCGGCTCGGCAACCAGCCGACCTGGCTGGTGCCCAATGGGCCGGAGGCGACGCGGCAATTGTCCGACGCATTCTTCCGCTTGACCGACTTTCCGGTCGAGGATCGCGCGCATGTGCCAAGCGAGGAGATCGTCGTGCAGGGCCGCACGCTGCACGTGCCCAAAAGCATCAAGGGCGTCGCGGTGTTCAGCTTCAAGCGGTTGTGCGAGGCCAATCGGGGTACGGCGGATTACCTCGCCATCGCGCGGCGTTTCCACACCGTGATCCTGGTCGGCATTCCCAAACTCGGACCGGAGAACCGCAACGAGGCGGCGCGCTTCATCTCGCTGATCGATGCGCTGTACGAACACAAGGTCAAGCTGCTCGCCGCTGCGGACGCCGAACCAGACCAGCTTTACGAGAAAGGCGACGGCCGCTTCGAATTCGATCGCACCGTCAGTCGCTTGGAAGAGATGCGGTCGGAGGAATATCTGTCGGCCGGCCATGGCTCTAATGCAATTGCGAACTAGTTGCAATAACGCGAGGTGACCACGCCCTTTTAGCGGTTGCCCCCAACCCGAAACGGGCCTAATGGGCGGCAACTTTGGTAACTTCGAAAAAAGGACGAGGGATGGCCCGCAAGAAGATCGCGCTGATCGGCGCCGGTAATATCGGCGGGACGCTCGCGCATCTCGCGGCCCTCAAGAACCTCGGCGATGTCGTGCTGTTCGACGTCGTTGAAGGCGTGCCGCAGGGCAAGGCGCTCGATCTCAGTCAGTGCGGCCCGGTCGAAGGCTTCTCGGGCAAGATCACCGGCACCAACGATTATGCCGATATCGCCGGCGCCGACGTGATCATCGTCACCGCAGGCGTGGCGCGCAAGCCCGGCATGAGCCGCGACGATCTGCTCGGCATCAACCTTAAGGTGATGAAGGCGGTCGGCGAAGGCATCGCCGCTAATGCGCCCGACGCGTTCGTCATCTGCATCACCAACCCGCTCGACGCGATGGTCTGGGCGCTTCGTGAATTCTCGGGGCTGCCGCATCGCAAGGTCGTCGGCATGGCCGGCGTGCTCGATTCGGCGCGCTTCAGCCACTTCCTCGCCGAAGAGTTCGACGTGTCGGTCAAGGACGTCACCAGCTTCGTGCTCGGCGGGCACGGCGACACGATGGTGCCGGTCATCTCCTATTCGACTGTCTCGGGCATCCCGATCCCTGACCTCATCAAGATGGGCCGCTCGACGCAGGAAAAGATCGACGCGATCGTGGCCCGCACCCGTTCGGGTGGCGGCGAGATCGTCGCGTTGCTCAAGACCGGCTCGGCTTATTATGCGCCCGCGACCAGCGGCATCGCGATGGCGGAGGCCTATCTCTACGACCAGAAGCGCGTGCTGCCGGCGGCGGCGCACCTGACCGGCCAGTACGGCATCGACAATTTGTATGTCGGCGTGCCGGTGGTGATCGGCGCGGGCGGCGTCGAGCAGATCGTGGAAATCGCGCTGGACGAGGAAGCCAAGGGCAACCTCACCGTCTCGGTCGACGCGGTCAAGGAATTGCTGGTCGCGTGCAAGGCGATCGACGGTTCGCTGAACTGATCCGCGTGCTGCCGATTGCCTTTCTCATCGCGCTGGCACAGCCGGTGGTGATCTCGGCGCAGGATGCGTCGACGGCATCGACGGCATTCGTCGGTGAAATGCTGCGCATCTGCGTCGATACGAAAAACGATCCGGCAGCAATCCGGGCGCTGGCGACGTCCGGAAATTGGACGTTGATCGATCCGGCGACGGTGCCTGCCAAAAACCGTGTCGTCGTTCGCGGCAAGAAAAAAGGCGAGGATCGAGTCTATCAACGTAGCGCCGCTTGGCGTTACGAACGCGATGGCCTGCCTATGGTCGTTGCGATCTTCGATATTCCCGATCTGGTGCCGCGCTTGGGGCGCCAGTGCGAAGTTATGGCGTGGGACTTGGACTCGGCGCAGGTCGATGCGGCGATCCGCGCCGACGCGCGCATGTCGGACGATTCGATACAGGGCTTTCCAATGAAGGCCTACCGGGCGGCGGCGCTCAATCTTTCCATTGATTATATCGCGGGCGATATCGGATCGAAGGTGCTTCACGCCTTCACGGTACGCTGAACTAGGACAGGGCAGTCAACGCATGAGCATCCTCGTCGACAAGAACACCAAGGTCATCACCCAAGGGATGACCGGCAAGACCGGCAGCTTCCATACCGAGGCGGCGCTGGCATATGGCACGCAGATGGTCGGCGGCGTGACGCCGGGCAAGGGCGGGACGACGCATATCGGCCTGCCGAACTTCAACACCGTCGCCGAGGCGGTGCACGCCACCGGCGCGACCGCAAGCGTGATCTACGTGCCGCCCCCCTTCGCGGCGGATTCGATCCTCGAGGCGATCGACGCCGAAGTGCCGCTGATCGTGTGCATCACCGAAGGTGTGCCGGTGCTCGACATGGTCAAGGTGAAGCGCGCGCTCAGCGGGTCCAAGTCGCGTCTGATCGGGCCGAACTGCCCCGGCGTGCTGACCCCGAACCAGTGCAAGATCGGCATCATGCCGGGCAGCATTTTCAAAGAAGGCTCGGTCGGCGTCGTCTCGCGCTCCGGCACGCTGACCTATGAGGCGGTGTTCCAGACGTCGAACGCCGGCCTCGGCCAGACGACGGCGGTCGGCATTGGCGGCGATCCGGTCAACGGCACGAACTTCATCGACGTGCTGGAACTGTTCCTCGCCGACGAGGCGACCAAGTCGATCATCATGATCGGCGAGATCGGCGGCGATGCCGAGGAGCAGGCGGCGCAGTTCCTGATCGACGAGGCCAAGCGTGGCCGCAAGAAGCCGATGGCCGGCTTCATCGCCGGCCGCACGGCCCCTCCGGGTCGTCGCATGGGCCATGCCGGCGCGATCGTGTCGGGCGGCAAGGGCGATGCGGAAAGCAAGATCGCGGCGATGGAAGCGGCGGGCATCAAGGTGTCGGCCAGCCCGTCCGAATTGGGCACCACGTTGCTCGCGGTACTGAACGGTTAACCATTTCCCGCCTATGCGCGGGACCAAGAGCATCTTCTGACCTCCCCAGGGATGCGCCGAGGAACAGCCAATGGGCTATGAAGGCCAGGATTTCGCAGATATCGCCGGGGGTGTTTCCCCGGCGTTCATCGAGACGTTGTACGCGCGGTTCAAGGAATCGCCCGACAGCGTCGAGCCGGCCTGGCGGTCGTGGTTCGAGGGTCTCGAAGGCTCCGCTCAAGGGCCGAGCTGGGAGCAGGCGAGCTGGCCGCTGACCAGCACCGACGACCTGACATCGGCGCTCGATCCGACTCAGATGGAGCCGGCGCCGAAGCCCGCAAAGGGCGGTGCCAAGCCTGTCGCGGCCGCTACGCCGGCCCCGTCGCAGGACGCGATCGTCAAGGCGGCGGCGGATTCGATCCGCGCCATGCTGCTGATCCGCACGTACCGCGTACGCGGGCATCTCGCCGCCAATCTCGATCCGCTCGGCCTCAACGCGACGCGCGACTTGCCGGCCGATCTGCGCACAGAATATCACGGCTTTTCCGAAGCGGATATCGATCGCCCGGTCTATCTCGGCGGCACGATGGGCCTGCAATGGACCACGGTGCGCGAACTGGTCGATACGTTGCGCGCCAATTATTGCGGCAATGTCGGCCTGGAATACATGCACATCGCCGATGTCGAGGAGCGCGTGTTCCTTCAGCAGCGGATGGAGGGCAAGGACAAGGCGATCGAGTTCTCCGATCCCGGCAAGAAGGCGATCCTCAACAAAGTGATCGAAGCCGAGCAGTGGGAACGCTTCTGCGGCAAGAAGTTCGTCGGCACGAAGCGCTTCGGCCTCGACGGCGGCGAGAGCATGATTCCGGCGCTGGAAAGCGTGATCAAATATGGCGGCCAATTGGGCGTCAACGAGATCGTGTTCGGGATGGCGCATCGCGGCCGCCTGAACGTGCTGACCAACGTGATGGCCAAGCCGTACCGGATCATCTTCCACGAATTCGGCGGTGGGTCCGATAATCCCGACGATGTGGCCGGTTCGGGCGACGTGAAGTATCACCTTGGCACCAGCACCGATCGCGAGTTCGACGGCATCAGCGTGCATATGTCGCTGGTCGCCAACCCCTCGCATCTCGAAGCAGAAGATCCGGTCGTCCTCGGCAAGGTCCGCGCGATCCAGAAGATCGCGGGCGATCTGAGCGAGCACAAGGCGTCTTTGCCGGTGCTGATCCACGGCGATGCGGCGTTCGCGGGGCAGGGGATCGTGTGGGAATGCCTCGGCTTTTCCGGCATCCGCGGCTACAATACCGGTGGCTGCCTGCATTTCGTCATCAACAACCAGATCGGCTTCACCACCAGCCCGCAATTCGCGCGCAGCTCGCCCTATCCGAGCGACGTGGCGAAGGGCGTGCAGGCCCCGATCTTCCACGTCAACGGCGACGATCCCGAGGCCGTGACCTTCGCGTGCAAGATGGCGATCGAATATCGCCAGACCTTCCATCGCGACGTCGTGATCGACATGTGGTGCTATCGCCGCAACGGCCATAACGAGGGCGACGAGCCGAGCTTCACGCAGCCTTTGATGTACGATCGCATCCGGTCGCACCCGCCGGTCAGCGAAGTGTATGCGGCCAAGCTGATCGAGCAGAAGGTGATCGATCGCGCCTGGATCGACGGCAATATCAAGCAATTCATTACTCTGCTAGAAGGCGAGTTCGAGGCTGGCGCTTCGTACAAGCCGAACAAGGCGGACTGGTTCGCCGGGCGCTGGTCCGGACTGCACGCCCCGGCCGATGCCGAGAGCGCGCGGCGAAATCTGGAAACGGGCATCGAACAGAAACTGTTCGACTCGCTAGGCCGTACGCTAACCACGGTGCCCGCCGACCTGATCGTCCACAAGACGCTCAACCGAGTTCTGGATGCCAAGCGCGAGATGTTCAAATCCGGCGCGAATTTCGATTGGGCGACCGGCGAGGCCTTGGCCTTCGGGTCGTTGCTGTCGGAAGGCTATGGCGTGCGCCTGTCCGGTCAGGATTCGGGCCGCGGCACGTTCAGTCAGCGTCATGCGGTGTGGGTCGATCAGACCGACGAGCATAAATACGTGCCGCTCTGGACGGTCGAGCATGGCAGCTTCGAGGTTCTGGACAGCCCATTGAGCGAATATGGCGTGCTCGGGTTCGAATACGGCTATGCGCTCGCCGATCCCAAGACTCTGGTGCTGTGGGAGGCGCAGTTCGGCGATTTCATGAACGGTGCGCAGATCATGATCGATCAGTTCATCGCGTCGGGCGAAGCCAAGTGGTTGCGCGCCAACGGCCTCGTGATGCTGCTGCCGCACGGGTATGAAGGGCAGGGGCCGGAGCATTCGTCCGCCCGCCCCGAACGCTTCCTGCAATTGTGCGCGCAGGACAATATGCAGGTCGCGAACTGCACCACGCCGGCCAATTATTTCCACCTGCTGCGCCGCCAGATGCATCGCAGCTTCCGCAAGCCCCTGATCGTATTCACGCCCAAATCGCTGCTGCGTCACAAGCTGGCGGTATCGAAGGCGTCGGACTTCCTCGGCGATAGTCACTTCCGCCGCATCCTCAGCGATCCTTCGGCCCCGGCCGATGCGGAGGTGAAGCGCCTCGTATTGTGCACCGGCAAGGTCGCCTACGATCTGATGGAAGCACGCGATGCGGCCGGCGACACCGGCACCGCGATCGTCCGGCTCGAACAGCTCTATCCCTTCCCGGGCGAACCTCTGGTCGCGCGGCTCAAGCGGATGGCGAATGTCGAGGAGGTCGTCTGGGCGCAGGAAGAACCACGCAATAACGGCGCCTGGACGTTCGTCGAACCTTTCATCGAAGATTGCCTGGTCGAGGCAGGCTGCAAGGCGCAGCGTCCGCGCTATGCCGGTCGTGCGGCATCGGCGTCTCCGGCGACGGGCCTGATGAAGCGTCACCAGCTCGAACAGGCGGCGCTGATCGCGGATGCGCTCGGCCACAATGTGCGCGAGGAATTCCGCCGCACGAAGAAGAATTAAGCTGTTCCCCGGCGAAGGCCGGGGCCCAGTTGCGAAGGTAGATGTAATGTATCGCAACGCTCGAACAATCGACGCTGCGTAACTGTGCCCCGGCTTTCGCCGGGGAACGAGAAGGCGGAAAAAAGCAGATGGCAACCGAAGTAACAGTCCCCGTCCTGGGCGAATCGATCACCGAGGCGACGCTCGGCGAATGGCTCAAGCAGCCCGGCGACAAGGTCGCGGTGGATGAGCCGATTGCGAGCCTCGAGACCGACAAGGTCTCCGTCGAAGTGCCGTCGCCCGTCGCCGGCGTGATGGGCGCGCATGCCGTGCAGGTCGGCGATACGGTGCTGGTCGGCGCGATGATCGCGACTATCGATGCCGGGGACGGTTCGCCAGCCGTCGCCGCGGCGCCGCAGCCCGCGGTGACGGAATCGCCCAAGCCGGCCGAACCCGCTCCTGCCGCGACGGCTGGTCAGCAGGCGCCCGCCGCTCCGTTTGCCTCCGATGACGGCCCCGCCGCGCTCAGCCCCTCGGTACGCCGCGCCGTGCTGGAATTCGGTGTCGATCCGGCGACCGTCAGGGGCACGGGCAAGGATGGTCGCATCACCAAGGAAGACGTGACCGCCGCCGCCTCGGCCAAGCCTGCCGCTGCCCCGACCGCTTCGGCCGAGCCGGCGGTTGCGCCGTCCGTCGCCGCCGCTTCGGGTCGCAAGGAAGAGCGCGTGCGCATGACGCGCCTGCGCCAGACGATCGCCAAGCGCCTGAAGGAAGCGCAGAACACCGCCGCGATGCTGACGACGTTCAACGACGTCGACATGACCGCGGTGATCGAGGCGCGCGCCAAGTACAAGGATCTGTTCGAGAAGAAGCACGGTGTGCGGCTCGGCTTCATGGGCTTCTTCGCCAAGGCCGCTTGCATGGCGTTGAAGGATATCCCGAGCGTCAACGCCTCGATCGAGGGCGACGAGATCGTCTATCACGATTACGCCGACATCTCGGTCGCCGTGTCCGGTGCGGGCGGGCTGGTCGTGCCGGTGATCCGCGATGCCGACCAGATGTCGGTCGCGCAGATCGAACGCACGATCGGTGATTTCGGCAAGCGCGCCAAGGACGGCACGCTGAAGATGGACGAGATGAAGGGCGGCACCTTCACGATCTCCAACGGCGGCGTGTTCGGTTCGCTGATGTCGACGCCGATCATCAACCCGCCGCAGAGTGCCGTACTCGGACTGCACCGCATTGAGGACCGCGCGGTGGTGGTGGACGGCCAGATCGTGATCCGTCCGATGATGTACCTCGCGCTCAGTTACGATCACCGCCTGATCGACGGTCGCGAGGCCGTGACGTTCCTGGTCGCACTGAAGAATGCGATCGAGGATCCGACGCGGATTTTGATCGACCTTTAAACAACCAATCTTGTGCTCCTGCGAACGCAGGAGCCCAGGATCGCAAGCGCTACATTGCTTGGCTCTGGATTCCTGAGTTCGCAGGAAAACCAAACGGGAGATGACCTACGAAAGCAGGCTGCGTCTACCTCATGGCAAGCAAGCGCAACGGCACGTTGTATCTCGGCGTGACAAGCGATCTGCCCGGACGCGCCTACCAACATCGCAATCTGCTGGTCGAAGGCTTTTCTAAGGAACACGGCTGCACGCTACTTGTATGGTATGCCGCCTATGACGATTTGCAGGAGGCGCGATACCGCGAACTGCAAATGAAGAAATGGAAGCGGGCCTGGAAGATCGATCTGATCGAGCAGGATAATCCGCGTTGGAAGGATTTGTACGAGACGTTGTTCTGAGGCGTGCAGTTTTCCTGCGAATGCAGGAAGCCAAAGCCACAAGCGATGTCTTCGGTTACCCTGGGCTCCTGCGTTCGCAGGAGTACGATGGAGTTGAAGATGGCTGAATACGACTATGACGTTCTGGTGATCGGCTCCGGCCCCGGCGGTTACGTCGCCGCCATCCGCGCCGCGCAGCTCGGCCTGCGCACGGCGTGCGTCGAGAGCCGCGAAACGCTGGGCGGGACGTGCCTCAACGTCGGCTGCATTCCCTCCAAGGCGATGCTGCACGCGTCCGAACTGTTCGATCATGCCGCCAACGGCACGATGGCCAAGCTCGGCATCAAGGTGACGCCGGAACTCGATCTGCCCACGATGCATGGCCAGCGCCTCGACGCGGTCAAGCAACTGACCGGCGGCATCGCGTTCCTGTTCAAGAAGAACAAGGTCGAGTGGATCAAGGGCCGCGGCGCGTTCGTCGATGCGCACACGGTTCAGGTGGGTGACAAGACGGTCACCGCAAAGGACATCGTCATCGCCACCGGATCGTCGGTCACCCCGCTGCCCGGCGTCGAGATCGACCAGAAGATCGTGGTGGATTCGACCGGCGCGCTGGAACTGGACAAGGTGCCCGGCCACATGGTCGTCATCGGCGGCGGCGTGATTGGCCTCGAACTTGGCAGCGTATGGCGCCGCCTGGGTGCGAAGGTGACGTGCGTCGAATTCCTCGACCAGATCCTGCCCGGCTTCGATGGCGAGATCCGCAAGGAATCGAACAAGATCTTCAAGAAGCAGGGGATCGAGTTCAAGCTGTCGACCAAGGTGACCGGCGTGGCCGTGAACGGCGAGAAGGCGACCTTGACGCTGGAACCCGCCGCCGGTGGCGAGGCGACCACGCTCGAAGCGGACGTCGTTCTGGTCTCGATCGGCCGTCGCCCCAACACTGATGGTCTTGCGCTCGAGAAGGCCGGGCTCGCCACCAACCAGCGCGGGCAGATCGAGATCGATCACGAATTCCGCACTTCGGTCGACGGCGTGTGGGCGATCGGCGACGTCGTTCCCGGCCCGATGCTGGCGCACAAGGCCGAGGATGAGGGCATCGCGGTGGCCGAAAACATCGCCGGCCTGACCGGCATCGTGAACCACGATATCATCCCGAGCGTCGTCTATACCTGGCCCGAAATCGCCGGTGTCGGCCTTACCGAGGAAGCGGCCAAGGAAAAGGGCGAGGTGAAGGTCGGCAAGTTCCCGATGGCCGGCAACAGCCGCGCCAAGACCAATCACGAGCCGGACGGCTTCGTGAAGGTCATCTCGGATGCCAAGACCGACCGGGTACTCGGCGCATGGATCATCGCCGTGCCCGCCGGCACGATGATCGCGCAGGTCGCCCAAGCCATGGAGTTCGGTGCGACGAGCGAGGACATCGCCTATACCTGTCACGCGCATCCGACGCACAGCGAGGCGATCAAGGAAGCTGCGATGGCGGTGCGGGGCAAGGCCATACATATCTGATCGCGCCGAGCTTTAGCTAAGCTAAAGCGCGGCTTTATGCGATCAGATCGGCCGGCGGCGCTTCAGCGCCGACCGACGGCGCGGGCTTTGCCCGCGGCGCTGCCACGAGTGTTGACCTTCCGGGGTGCCATCACCCTCCGTTTATGTTGAGCCTGTCGAAGCACATGCTCAAACGCACCCCCGCACGGTCTCAAGGCAAAGGGGGCAGGGGGCTGCTCTCGCCAACCTCGCGTGCCAGCGCCCCCAATCGCGCCGCCAGGAAATCCAGCACCACGCGCACGCGCGGCGTGTGCCGCAGCCGTTCGTGCGTGAGCAGCCACAGCCCGCGCTCCTCGCCACGCATCGGTCGCAGACAGCGCAGCAGATCGGGATCGTTGTCCGCCGCGATGCACGGCAGCACCGCCAGCCCGAACCCGGAGCGCACCGCCGCCAGCAGGCCGGTCGCCGAACTGTTGTGCATCGCCACGCCGCCCTCCAGCCCGTTCGCCACCAGCCAAGCGCGGTACAGCTCCCACAGATGCCCTTCGCCGCCGCCGATCAGCGGATGTCCGGCCAGTTCGCTGCGTCGCGTCGGGTGGCCGTGTTCGGCGGCATAGGCGCGGCTGCAATAGAGCGTCCACGAATCGTCGGCGATGCGCCGCCCGACCAACCCGCCGCCGGCCGGCCGCACTGCGTTTCGGAGCGCGATATCCGCCGCGCCGCTCGCCAGATCGCGGATCGTTTCGCTGGTATCCAGATCGATCCGGATCGCCGGATAGGCGGCGTGCAGATCGCGCAGGATCGGCGTCAGGATCGTTACCGCATGGATTTCCTGACACGTCACGCGCACCGTGCCGCTCACCTCGCGCCCCTGCGCGGCGGCGGCATCGGTCAGCGCGTGTACGGATCGCTCCACTGCTTGCGCTTGCGGCAACAGATCGGCCCCGGCTTCCGTCAGTCGATATCCCGCCGGGCTGCGCTCGAATAGGGTCAGCCCCAGCGCTTCCTCCAGCGCCGCCACCCGCCGTGCCGTCGTCGTCTGGCTGACACGCAACATGCGGCCGGCGGCGAGTGTGCTGCCGCTTTCCGCCACGGCCAGGAAATGGCGCAGGTCGTTCCAGTCGATCATCCGTGCATTCTGCACTTTTGCATAACGGCAGCGCAACATCGTTGTTCGTCAAACCGGCTGAGCGGCCCTATCTGAACATCACGCACCGGTGCCGAATCTCACCCATTCGGAGATATGACATGAAGATCGCTTTCACGCTGGCGGCTCTGGCTGCCGCAACCCTCGTCACGCCCGCTTTCGGCCAGGAAATCGCGCCGGCAACGCGGAGCCAGATCGTCCACCATGCCGATCTCGATCTGCGCCGTGCGGCCGATATCCGCCGGCTCGATCGCCGCATCGGCATCGCGGTGCGCGCCGCGTGTGGTACGGCATCCGATCTCGATCTGGCGGGCCAGAATGAAGTGACGCGCTGCCGAAAGGACACGGACGCAATGCTTTCCGCCCGGCGCGCACAGGCGATCGCTGCGGTGAAAGGCAATGCGAGCGTAGCGCTGGCGGAGGTTCAGGCCCGGCCATGAGGGCGTCGCGGGAGGAAAAGTATTGCTGCTACATTTCGCGACATTAAATCCCTTGAACCGCGAAAACCGCTCTCCTATATCGGTCTCACAAGGCTCGTGTCCCCCCCTTTCGCGGGCCTTGCGGTACGCTTTCAGCGTACCTCCTCCCTGAACCTTGGCCACCTCGTGCTTCATGCGCGAGGTGGTTTTTTTTGGTCATTCCGCCGCCAGGGTCGCGGGCAGCGCGAGCGCCTCGTCGGCCAGTGCATCGATCATGCGGCGCAGCAACTTCGCCATCGCTTCCAGCCCCGGCCCGGGCACATCGCGTGCCTCGTCCAGATACAGTGCGCGGTCGAATTCTAGTTGCACCGCATGCACCCCCTTGCCCGGCGCGCCATGCCGATCGAGGATATGGCCGCCGGCATAGGGCGTGTTCATTGCGCAGGTCAGCCCGGCTCCGCGCGCCTCGCCTTCTAGCCGATGGACGAACCGCCCGCCGGCCGATTGTCCGAACCGGTCCCCCAATACGATCTGCGCGCCGCTCGCCAGCGACGGCATCGAATGCACGTCGAGCAACACCGCCACGCCGAATCGGGCTCGTGCCGCCGACAGCGCGGCACCCAGCGCGGCATGATAGGGGCGATGATCCCCGGCGATGCGCGCCATAACCTCCTCGCCATCCAGCTTGCGCCGCCAGATCTCGCCCGCGCTGGCGATGCGCCTCGGGATCAGCCCCAGTCCGCCGCGCACCTTGGTCGATTGCAGGCCCAGCGCGCGCCGGTCCGCGCCGCCGTCGATATGCGGATCGCGCTCGTTCTCGGCGCGGTTGAGATCGATCCAGGCGCGCGCGCGGCATTGCACCAGCATCGTCTCGCTGCCGATGGCCGCCAGCGCCAGCGTATCGATATGCCGGTCCTCCAGCGGGCGCAGCGCCTCCACCGGCACGCGTAGCGCCGCGCGCAACGCCAGCGGATAGTCCCGCCCGCCATGCGGCACGGACAGGATCACCGGGCTGGCCGGTTCGGTCGCGCCGTAAAGGTCGAAAGAGGCGGGGGGATGCATGTGCATTCAGCCTATGCCCACGGCGGTCCGGCTGCAAATCCTTACGTTGCGGCTGGAATTTCTTAAGGGCTTTGCGCATAAGACAGGCACACGAAAAACCGGGTGTCGCATTACATGATCAGGATCCTGCTGGCCGAAGATGACCGCGTGATGCGCGAATATCTGACGCGTGCGCTCGAACGCTCCGGCTATGCGGTGAGCGCGGTGGATCGCGGCACGGCGGCGATTCCTCTGCTCGAGACCGAGCATTTCGATCTGCTGCTCACCGATATCGTCATGCCCGAGATGGACGGCATCGAACTGGCGCAGAAGGCCGGTGAGATGGTGCCCGATTTGCGCGTGATGTTCATCACCGGATTCGCCGCCGTGACGCTGAAGGCCGGCAAGCAGATGCCGCAGGCACGCGTGCTCTCCAAGCCGTTCCACCTGCGCGATCTGGTGCTGGAGGTGGACCGCATGTTCGAAACGGAGAGCGCAACCGGCGGGCTTTAGGAGGGGTTGACGATAAATGCGCAGGGAGGCGAGTAACCGCCTTGCGTCCCCGCCAAACCCCGGCTAGAGGCACCCTCCTCGTGGGCGTGTAGCTCAGTGGTAGAGCACTGTGTTGACATCGCAGGGGTCGCAAGTTCAATCCTTGCCACGCCCACCATAAAAACCCCGCAATCTGAAAAGGTTGCGGGGTTTTTTAATGCCCACCGTCCGTCACTTCGCCGAAGTGCTCCGGTGTCGCTCCGGTGAACCCGTGAAACGTAGGGGGAACGAAGCGTGTCCAGGGCTGAGGCCGGGAGAGCTGGTGCACCAGCGGTTAGGCCACAGGAGAACGGCAACCACGGCCGCTCCCACTCAGCGATCCTGCTGTTTGTCCGCTCGAAGGTGCATTCTGCCTTGACGTTGCTGATCTCGGCGGGAGGTTCATTGTTATCGTTGAGCGTGGTAGCCGCCCGGCGTTTCGCTCGAGCAGGCCGGTCGCGGGTATCACCTAATGGGGGGATGCATCTGCACGGCTTCGCATGCAAGACACGGTCGCGACCCAAGCGCAGGATGGAAAGCCCTGCGTGAACTAAGCACCCGGCCGCTGGTCTGAAGGCCGGGTGTTTCTTTTCGGCGTCCCGGCCCAGCTTGTCGCTCCTATTCGGGGTCATGTGCTGGGCCGCAGCGGCGGCCTTGATCATCACGGGCGGTTTCTTCCGTGCGGTGGCAGCAATCGGTGCATGTGATCAGTGGTTCGCTAACAAGCCGTTGTCCGGCGGTTTCCGGTATATGCAGACATGTCTCAGTTTAGCCGTTCCAGCGGCACTGCGAGCCGACTACGCGATGTTGAAAGAATGTCTGAAGGCGCGAAGGGGAGAAGGCGCTGGTGATGGCGGCTAGTGGGTTGGATTGGTCTTCCATACCCCGACCGGAACCCGGCGCTTGATTTGCGCTCGCCTCGTTCAGGTTGAAACGCAGTCCATTGTTCAAGAGACGGAGTGATCATGTTGCAGTTCGCCCTGATCGTTGCGTTGGTGGCGCCAGTTTCGACGCATGAGGAGTAGGCCGAACCTAGCCGTCGTGCCAAATTGACCGCCGTTGACCATGGTCTGCACGACCGACGGTTTTGATCTTGCGACTAGAATTGTTTTGTCGATGGGCGCTTCTCGCGCCGGGGACGGCCATCTAGAATCGCATGCGGAAATGAGAACCAGCAGGGCTAAGGTCGGCGCGCTACGACGATTTACATGCGTAAAGGACACCACGGGGTTCTCCGAAACTTGAATTGATCAACGACGCAGCGATCCCTCGCCGTGGTCTGCAGTCCGCCCCAGAAATCAGTGCATCGCCAAGATCGCATCACCGGCTACTAGAACACACATTTCATAAGACCGGCCAGTCGGTATCTTAGCTTTTAGGGTTGGTCAATGACTCTCATGTGGATGAGATAATTGACCACTAGCCGCCTAAAAGATACCTACGAGCCGGTTCGATCACCGTTCTACGCGGAGTGCCGAACCACATTGGCGGCCTGCAGACTTGGTAGCCCAACAGTTGGGATCGAAAATGAGCACACCGAGCGCTTACGAGCGGAAGAAGGAACCGGAGAAGGTACGCCGGGCCTTGCTGGATGCGGCAGGAGAACTGGTCTCCGAAAATGGGCTCGCGAATGTCACTTTAGACGCCGTGGCCAAGGAGGCAGGAGTGACGAAGGGCGGCCTTTTTCACCACTTCGCGTCAAAGCAGTTGCTCTTTCACGGCATGTTCGCAGACATCATCGACTATTTCGATGCCCTGATCGAGGGCCATATGGCACGTGATCCGATCGAACATGGCCGCTTCACCCGTGCCTACATCGAAGGGGTCTTTGTCGATCATCGATTAGGCGGGGAGGCGCCTTCCGCCCGGTTGTGCATATCCATGCTAGCTGATCCGGAACTCCAGCAGATGTGGAGTTCGTGGCTCGCTGCGCGGATCGAGCGCCACTTCGCGACCGACGGTGATGAATTTTGTGAGATGGCACGTTTGGCGGCCGATGGCGTGTGGCTGGCCGTGATCGCTCCGCCGGCCAAGTCACCGGTGGACTTTGAGAGGGCACGAAAGTCAATGCTCCGGCTTACCATTGAAGGCGCCCGGGTATAAGAGTGGACGTCCGGTTGTGGTGGGGAGCCGCCTGTCCGCTTTGGACTGTCAACTGCGGTAAACGGACCTTGGTTCATATGAAGGGGAGCGGGATTTGCCCACCGACGCGCTGTCTCGTATATTTCCTCTCCATCGCTACAGGTGCACAATGGTTTGTGATCGCCGCTGAGACTTGGCCTTGCTATTAGATAATTTTGGCTTTCTGACCAAAACGAGGTTGTCTTGAGCGGATTCGATACTCTTGAAGCGCGTCTGCGCCCCAACCGCCGTGGCGCGCTCAGGAAGATCAGCGAGCGGATCGCCGCGGTTGAGCGATTGCGTCCGTGGCTTGTCGTAACAGGTGTACTAGGGGCATTTGTTGCTGCTTTTGCCAAGGTCTTCACCGGCACAACGGGGATTGTGCTGGCCATCGCCGGGGCGGCAATTGCAGCCTTTGGCGGCGGTTTTGTAGCGTTGCTTGACTATCGCAAACTTGAACTCGGCACATACCTGATTGAGGCTGAGGCGATTGCGGAGGACGCCATCTCGCAGGGACGGGCGCTGGAGGCTGAACGCGATGCTACCCGTACCGAAGGCGAAACGCTAGACCGGCGCCGTATCGCGTACAGGCAAGCCAGCAACTTGATGCGAGAAGCGGCTGAACAATCAATGCTCGCTGACGTTGCGACGCTGACCAGTGCAGCTGATTTTATGCTGAAAAGCGCCGTGGTGCCGATCGGCGCTGCAATTGGCTTTGAGATGGAAGAACGCTGGGCGATTTCGATCTTTCAGGTTCAGGGTGAGGGAGAGGCCTCGGTTTTGCGTCGCGTTGCCGGCCTAAGGGCAGATCGGCTTGCCGAGCAGGCACAGGCCCGTGAGTGGCGTCTCAACGAAGGTCTGGTTGGTGTGGCATGGCATACCGGCCGTGATGGCATCATCGAAGATTATCGCGATCCGCAAGTGGCTATCGATTATCCGGTCCCGGACGAGCAGCGTCGAGGATATGATCCGGACCGCTACCGTTCGATGGCGGCCATCCCTATCCGGGTTGGACCCGAGCAAGCAATTTGGGGCGTTATAGCGGCGTCAAGCGACCGCACCGGCCGTTTCCGTCGCGACCCGGGGAACGACAAGGTTCAGGCAGTCGATACGGTGCGTATAATCGGACGAAGTACGGCGCTCTTGGCAGCTGCTTTCCGGCTTCGTGACAGGCTGTAGGCTTTACCGAATTATGTTTATATGAGAACCATGCCTGACAAGGAGCCAGCGATGAAGATTGGAATGGAGCCCGATCCCGTGGAGGATCTGGAGCGTGAGCTGGAACGCGCCGTTGCTACGGCGGCAAAGGTCCAGTTTGGTGGCCAAGGTGATATCGGCGAGGCAATGGCGAAGGTGCATCAGCTTTCACGCCGTCGCCTTGAATGGACCGTACAGGATGTCCTTCTACGAGCATAATTGACCCACAGCTGGGGCTCGGGTGGAGAACGGACCGGCCGCTTTGGAGGGAAGCACGAGTTAGCCGACACTCGTTGTCGAGCGTCTGGGATTAAAGCTACGCGCCCTAATGCTGGGGATGAGCGTGCCGTTGACCGCAGTTCCCTTTTGAGACTTGGATGGGCTTGGTGACTGGAATGCTGGGTCACCTGTTTGTGGCACCGGTGCGCGTCTCCAAATCTATTTCGCACTGTTTTAGTAAGGTCTTATTATGCCGCTGGCTTCGGTCTAAGATGTGCCTATGGTTGGACCTTGGCGATATCAGTTATTGGGCAGGATGGTTGATCGAATCTGGGGTGGGCACGTGACGGGTGACGATATCGGAACGTTTTACGCCCCGCGGCGGCAATGACGACTTCCCGCACGACCTTCCAGACCAGGGCTCGCACGATCGACCACCTGGGGCGTGGACAGATCGCCGACTGTCCGACGGCCGTTAGCGAACTCTGGAAAAACGCCTACGACGCGTACGCCGATGCAGTATCGCTCCATGTCTATGACGGTCCGCCCGCCATCGGAGCGATCTTCGACGACGGCGTAGGCATGTCCCGTGAGGACTTTCTCGAACGGTGGCTTGTTGTCGGGACCGACTCAAAGATCAGGGACCGCGATGATCGGGACGACGTCCCACGGGGGAAGGCGCCACGTCCTAGGCAAGGCGAAAAGGGCATCGGCCGGCTTTCGGCTGCGTTCCTCGCTCCCGTGACCTTGATCCTCTCAAAGCGGACCGGCAGCGACTTTGCGGCGGTAATGGTCGATTGGCGCCTATTCGAAAACCCTTACCTCGCACTCGATGACATCGCGGTTGCGGTGGAGTCTTTTCCTTCCAAGGGGGCGATCCTCGACGCATTGCCGGCGATGCGCGAGACGCTGACGTCGAACGTCAGTCCGGCGCAAGACGATCCGCGACGGGATCGCTTGATTGCGGCCTGGTCGCGCTTCGATGAATACGAGCGCACCGCGGGGCTGTCTGAAACTACGTCCGAGCGGATACGTTCGTCCGCGAACGCTCTTCCCACGGAGCGTCATCTTCAGGACTGGCAAGTCTTCGTAGGAACGCGGGAGAGTGGAACCGCGATCCTGCTGCTGGACGTGCACCGCGAACTTGCGGTGCAGGTCGAAACTTCGGCCGCGGACGACGACCCGGAGGTCGAAGCGGTCCGGCTCGATCTCGTCAAGACGCTCACGGGCTTCACCGATCCCTACGCCGAGATCAGAGAGCCATTCGATTACGACGTCATCGTTCATCAGGGCGGGCGACGCAAATCCATCGTCCGCGCGGCGGATGTCTTCGGGCTGGAGGAGTTCCGGTCGCTAGAGCACTCCATCGAGGGGGGCTTCGACGAGCTTGGAGTGTTTCGCGGCAAGTTGCGGGTGTTCGGCAAGGACCGCGGCGAGATCACGCACGTGCCGCGTCGCCCGCCGCCGCGAGCGGGCCGCGAACGGTTGGGGCCGTTCCTATTCTGCATCGGAACGTTCGAGCAGGATGCGGATGCCACCACGCAGGGCAAGGCCGTGCACGCGACGTTGCTGTCAAAAGCCGAAGACTATGGCGGGGTCTACGTCTACCGCGACAACCTGCGCATCATGCCGTACGGAAATCCGGAAGCGGATCTTTACGGCATTGAGGAACGTCGTTCCCGGCATGCGGGGCGCTATTTCTGGGCGCATCGGCGGAGCTTTGGTCGCACCGCCTTCACTCGCGGCGAAAATCCAAACTTGCGGGATAAGGCGGGGCGGGAAGGCCTCGTCGACAATCGGGCATTCCGCGAACTCAGGATCCTGGTCGAGGATCTGCTTGTAACGGTGGGTAAGCGCTACTTCGGATCGGACTCCAATCTTCGGCTGGGAGAGCTGCCGGAGATCAAGGAGCGCAACAGGTCGGCGATGGATGCTGCCAAGAAGGCATCGCGCGTCCGGTCTTCGACCTTCAGGACCTTCCTACGTGAGAATACCGAACCGGTCCGGACGGCGGTGGTCAGAACCGCCGAACTGCGCCAACGTCTGATGGCTGCGGTGAGCGAGGAGGATGCTGGGGAGGTCGCCCTCGTGTCGGAAGCGCTCGATGCGATCCGTGAAGACAGCGATAGACTCAGGATCCCTCAGGTCCCAGCGAAGCTCGGGGACCAGGAGGCCGCTTATCGTCGGTACCGGGACGATTATCGCGCGCTGCGGGCGGCGATCGATTCAGTCGGTGGCGATCTGTCGACGGCGATCGAGACGATGAGAGTGGAGGCCCCGGAGGAGGTCGCCAATCGCAGATTGCAGAGCAACCAGTCGCGCCTAAGCGCGAGGGTCGATAGGTTCCGCAAGACGATCGACAGCCAGATCTCGGACTTGCGGGAGAAGTGGCGGTCGCAGGCTGAGGCGGACTTCAAGCAATACTATCTCCGGGCTAGCCCGCTGCTCCAGGATCTTGATCGTGGGGTCCGGTTGGCTTCCGTCCTCAACGGGCTCGATGCTGTCTCCGCGCAGCTCGAGGAGGACTTCACGGCGCGGTATGAGCCTTTCCTCAGAGCGCTCGAGCAGCTCCGCGACGACATCGATCTGGAAGGCGCACTGGCGGTCACCGAAAACGAACGGACGCAGCTCGACCGGCGCGTCAATGATTTCAACGTGCTCGCCCAGATGGGGATCGCGATCGAGATCATCGGACACGAGTTGGACACGATGGATGCCGAGGTTCGCCGGAACCTGAACCGTATGCCCGAGGATGTGCGCAAGAGCGATGCATTCCGGTTGTCCCAAGCCACACCATTCCGCGGCGCTACAGGTTGGTCGGGGCCGATGAATGAATGTCGGAAGTTGGGAAGGCAAAAAGGCGCGGAGAATGGCGACTTCTGGGTCGTTCCGGATATGGCGGATTTAACACGAGGGATTGCGGCTCGGCCAGATCGCTTTGACTAGGCCGTATGGCGAGACCGCAAATAAAGTCGTCCTGAAGCAACTAGTAAGCCGCGCAAGATCGTATGTTGATGACCGGATGCTTCAGGAAGTGCCCAAATCCTCAGGTGGTGGGCCAGTGAAACGAGTCGATTGCGCGGTAGCAAACCTAAGGGTAGTTTCGAAAGCGGGTCGCCCAAGAATCGAGTCTTCAATTCGTTTATGGGGGATTATAATGAATCGCTTCAACGTCGCTTTAAGCTGCTTGACACTCGTTGCCTCCGTGCCGGCGCATGCTGCCGGCCAGATCGATGGGACGTGGAAGGCTGATACTGCAACCGCCAAACTATCGACAAAACCTGACATTTTCGTCGTCAAGGACGGCGTTTACGACTGCACCTCGTGCACACCACCGTACAAGATTGTTGCCGATGGTCAGCCTAACCCTGTGGCTGGTCGCGACTATTGGGACGCAGCCGCTGTTACCATTTTGGATGCAAGCACGTTGGAGTGGAAGCGTTATCGTAAGGGCGTGCTAGTCGGCACCACGAAGGTTACGGCGTCAAGTGACGGACGCATGCTAACCTATACGTCGGTCTCGGCAGACAACGCATCAGGCAAAGCAACGACCAGCATCAGTATGTCCAAGCGTGTCGGGGCGGCACCAGTTGGCGGGCATGCCGCCAGCGGATCTTGGGTAGCTATCAATGATGGCGCTCAGATCGCAGAAGAGAACCTAACTGCAACAATCACCACGTCGGGCAAAGCCGTCACGCTGACGCTCGGTACGGGCGAGCACTACACCGCCGAATTAGGCGGACCGAAGGTGGCTTTCGTTGGGGACAAGGCAAATGCGATGGTCGCTTTGACCAAGGCTGGCGGGGGCTTTGTCGAGACCGATTATATCGGTGGCAAAGCTGTTGGAACCTATACTTATATGCCGTTGAATGCCACGACCATGATATTGAAGGCTGTAAACTTGAAGGCTGGGACCACCGACGAGTTTACGCTTAGGAAGCAATAGCTACTTGCGGGAGAAGCGCGAGAAACCAAGTGCTGCGCCGCGGGTTCAGACTGGTCGAAAGGGCGGTGGCTCGCCGCCGACCCAACATTATCTCACGGGCCGGCGCCTCAAGCGTCGGCCCAATCCCCGGCCTCCCGAATTGTCGCGACATCGGCGATCAACCAATCTCATCAGAAATTTCGACAACGCCGGCTCCCGATCCCGCATTGTTCCACCGTCGGCGGGCAACTCACCGTTCGCGTCTCGATCTGCGCGCTCTCCGGGACAAGCCGGGCTCGATCAGCGATTGCTCATCACGTTGTACCGCCGGAGTCAATCAATGGGCCTGAAACGGCGCTTTCCTCTTCTACTCCCCTAATGAATGAGCGTCCGGTTCGCGGGACGAGCCAAAGTGTCGTGAACGTCGGCTTTTGGGTCCTTGCGGTCGGAAACCGTCGGGCGGCTTGCGACCCAAAGGCGGTCGTAGCCGAGGCACGTTGCCTATGTCGGGAGCGGACATTTTGAAACGGGGTTCTGACACACGCAAACCCTTGGACGTCAGTTGTAGGTTTGGCAGTGTCATAACCGACCGGTTGTGACACCGGTCCTACGGTTTTCGTACTAGGCAGTCCCGATATATCCTCTATGCTGGATATATGGAAAACGAATCTGCTATCGCGGCGCTGGGAGCACTTGCGCAGGGTACGCGCCTCGACGTGTTCCGGCTGCTGGTACGACACGAACCGGACGGCTTGGCTGCCGGCGAGATCGCCCGCCAGCTCGACGTGCCGCAAAACACCATGTCCGCACACCTCGGCATTCTCGCGCGCGCCGGCATCGTGCGCTCGGAACGGCATAGCCGGTCTATCATCTACCGAGCCGATCTGGACGGGCTGCGCGCGCTGACGCTGTTCCTCGTCAAGGATTGCTGCGCCGGCTCGCCTGAACTGTGCGCGCCGCTCCTGGCCGAACTCACCCCCTGCTGCTGAAAGGACGCCCCGTGGCCGTCGATATCGTGATCTATCACAACCCCGAGTGCGGCACGTCGCGCAACACGCTGGCGATGATCCGCAATGCCGGCATCGAGCCGCAAGTCATCGAATATCTGAAGACGCCGCCCTCGCGCGCGCTGCTGGTCGAGCTGATCGATCGCGCCGGGATCACACCCCGCGATCTGCTGCGTGAGAAGGGCACGCCTTATGCGGAGCTGGGCCTGAGCGTCACGTCGCTGTCCGACGACGCGCTGGTGGATGCGATGGTGGCGCATCCGGTCCTCATCAACCGACCGCTGGTCGTCTCGCCGCTCGGCGTGAAGCTGTGCCGACCTTCCGAAGCGGTCCTCGATCTGCTGCCCGAGCCGCAACAGGGCGCGTTTGCCAAGGAAGACGGCGAAAAGGTCGTGGATGCCTCGGGTCAGCGCATCGCCTGATGCTGCTCGCGCTCGCTATCTTCGTCGCCACGATCGCGCTCGTCGTCTGGCAACCCAAAGGGTTGGGCATTGGTTGGAGCGCACTGGGGGGAGCGGTGATCGCCCTGCTCGTCGGGGTCGTCTCGCTCTCCGACGTGCCGGTAGTGTGGGGTATCATCTGGAACGCGACCGCGACGTTCGTCGCGATCATCATCGTCAGCCTGTTGCTTGATGAAGCCGGGTTCTTCGAATGGGCGGCGCTCCATGTCGCGCGCTGGGGCCGGGGGCATGGTCGCCGGCTGTTCGTGCTGATCGTGATGCTCGGCGCGGCTGTGTCGGCGCTGTTCGCCAATGATGGCGCAGCGCTGATCCTGACGCCGATCGTAATCGCGATGCTGCGCGCGCTGGGATACAAGGACAAGGCGACGCTGGCGTTCGTCATGGCTGCCGGATTCATTGCCGATACCGCCAGTCTGCCGCTGATCGTCTCCAACCTCGTCAACATCGTGTCGGCCGACTTCTTCCGGATCGGCTTTGCCGATTATGCCTCGGTGATGGTGCCGGTCGATCTGGCGTCGATCGCCGCGACGCTGATCGCGCTGCTACTGTTCTTCCGCCGTGACATACCGGCGAATTACGATGTGGCGCAGCTCCGCACGCCCAGTGATGCGATCCGCGACCATGCCACGTTCAAGGCAGGCTGGGTCGTTCTTGCCCTGCTGCTCGCCGGCTTCTTTCTGCTCGAACCCCTCGGCGTGCCGGTCAGCGCCGTGGCCGCTACCGGCGCGGTCCTCCTGCTCATCATCGCCGCGCGCGGACACGTTATCCAGACCCGCAAGGTGCTGGCCGGCGCACCGTGGCAGGTCGTGATCTTCTCGCTCGGCATGTACCTGGTCGTCTACGGCCTGCGGAATGCTGGCCTGACCGACCACCTAGCCGGCCTGCTCGATCGTACCGCGCAAGGCGGTGTGTGGGGTGCAGCGTTCGGGACCGGGATTATCGCCGCGCTGCTGTCGTCGGTGATGAACAACATGCCGACCGTCCTGGTGGGGGCGCTGTCGATCGACGCGACCCACGCCACGGGCGCGATCAAGGAAGCGATGATCTACGCCAACGTGATCGGTTGCGACCTCGGGCCGAAGATCACGCCGATCGGCTCGCTCGCGACGCTGCTCTGGCTGCACGTCCTCGGGCAAAAGGGCATCCGGATCGGCTGGGGCTATTACTTCAAGGTCGGCGCAACGCTGACGATTCCGGTGCTGTTGGTAACACTCGCCGCGCTCGCCATAAGGCTCAGTCTGTAATGCCGCTCCGCACGCTCTCCGATCCTGACCATCTGCCCGCGCTCGATCGCCGCTATGCGCTCGACCGTCCCGCCTTCGGGTTGGGGGCCGGTGATCCTCCCCCGCGCATCCTGCTGCTCTACGGATCGCTGCGCGAGCGATCCTTTTCGCGCCTGTGCGTCGAGGAAGCGGCCCGCCTGCTGCAATTCTTCGGCTGCGAGACGCGCATTTTTGACCCCGCCACGCTGCCGCTGCCCGATCAGGTAACGGGGGACGATCACCCCGCCGTCCACGAGCTGCGCGAACTATCGATATGGTCGGAGGGGCATGTATGGTGCAGCCCTGAGCGGCACGGCCAGATTACCGGCATCATGAAGTTGCAAGTCGATCATCTGCCCCTGTCGATGGGCGGAATGCGACCGACGCAGGGGCGAACGCTCGCCGTCATGCAGGTGTCGGCCGGATCGCAGTCGTTCAACAGCGTCAACACGCTGCGCGTGCTGGGCCGTTGGATGCGGATGGTCACGATCCCGAACCAGTCGTCGGTCGCCAAGGCGTTCAACGAGTTCGACGATGCCGGCCGGATGAAACCGTCCAGCTACTACGACCGGATCATCGATGTAATGGAAGAACTGGTGCGCTTCACGATCCTGCTGCGACCGCACACCGCGCAGCTTGTTGATCGCTACTCCGAACGAAAGGAAGCCGGAGTGCCGATCGACCCCACAACCGATCTGTCGAGCATCGCAATGGATCGGGTATAGTGTCACAATCGAACGATTGTGACACCTTTATAGGTCGGGGCGGAATGTCCAAGTGACACCGCCGACCTGTACGGGTAGTCGGCTTCCGTGCAAACCATCCGGCATCTTCTGGCGCAACGCCATCTTGCCGTATTGATCTGCGCGGCGACATTGCTGCTGAAGCTGCTGGTGCCGACTGGCTATATGATCGACAACGATCACGGACGGATCGCCATCACCATCTGCTCGGGCACTACGCCGGCGACGATGATGATGGGGATGCCGGGAATGCACGGCGACTTGGCCGATCACGGCAAATCAAAGGATCACGGCAAGGCAGAGATGCCCTGCGCCTTTTCCGGCCTGTCAGCCGCCATGACCGGTGCCATCGATCCGATCCAGCTCGCTGCGTTGATCGCGTTTGTCCTTGCGGTCGGGCTGTCGCCGATCGTCCTGCCTACACCGGCACGACGGACCTATCTGCGCCCGCCGCTGCGGGGACCGCCCGCCTTCCTCTGACCGATCGCCGCCGCCCCAAGCGGGCGGCCCACGCATCTTAAGGTCCGGCACCGGCGCGTGCCGTGCCGGTCGAAGGCATATCCATGATCCGATCTTACCTGCTTGCGGGGGTGTGCTTGTCATGCCTCCCGCTGGCTTCACTCGCATCCGCCCAGGAAGCGTCACCCGACCGAACCCCCACAACGGCTGTCTCCCAGCCTCAGGACGCCGCAAGCGGTCAAGGCGGCGACATCATCGTCACCGCGCTCAAACGCTCGCAGGCGCTTCAGGACGTCCTGGCAAGCGTCACCACCTTGTCCGCCGACCTGCTCCGCCATCTCAATGCACAGGACTTCGCGCGCGTTGCGGACTCGGTGCCGGGCGTCGCCTTTGCGACCACCGGTCCCGGAAACTCGCAATACATCATCCGCGGGATCGGCGGGGTGGGCTTCGTCCAGTCGCCGACGACAGGCGTCTATCTCGACGAAACACCCCTCCAGACGCGGGCGCTACGCGGCTTCTCGCAGCCCGACCCCCAGCTCTTCGACGTTGCGCGCGTCGAGGTACTGCGCGGACCGCAGGGCGTGCTGTTCGGATCGTCGAACATGGGCGGCCTGGTCCGTATCATCACCAACCAGCCCGACGCATCCAAGGTCGCTGCGCTGGGGCAGGCGAGCGTCGCGAGTGTGACCGATGGCGGGACAAGCTGGAACGCGAAGGCCATGCTCAACCTGCCGATCGTTGCCGATACGCTGGCGTTGCGCGTCTCCGGTGGTATCGACCGCCAAGGCGGTTGGATCGACGATCTACGGCCGACCACGGAAAACCTCACCGAGAACGCCGGAACGTCGGCGGTGCGCAAGGACGTCAACTGGACGCGCACCAGTACGGTCCGGGGCGCGCTCCGCTGGAACGCCACGCCGACGCTTACGATCACGCCGTCCCTCGTCTGGCAGGACAGCTACAGCAACGCCGACCGGCCCCATAGCGACGTGACATTCGGAAAGCGGGCGCGGCTGAAGGCGCGCTATGCGGACACGTTCGCGAAAGACGAGTTCGTCATCGGCTCGCTGCTGATCGAGAACAAGTTCGACATGCTGGGCGGTTTCACCCTGTCGTCCAACTCTTCCTACCTTGATCGACGCAATCGGCTGTCATTCGACGTCACCGCGTTCGACTCCCCGATCATCGAGGACATCGTCGGCCCCGGGCCAGGGGGCAAGCTCTTCCCGACCCCCCTAGTGGACTTCGGGCGCACGAAGCAATTCACGCAAGAGATCCGGGCGGTGTCGGACGGCTCCGGTCGCCTGCAATATGTCGTCGGCGCCTACTACCGCGACCTGCATCAGGATTCCGGCCGGACCATCACTGTCGCCGACCTGTTCGGCGTCACGGCACCGCTGCCGCTCGGCGCTAGCAATCCGCCCGTCATCCAGGACACTACGGTGCGCTTCCACGAGAGCGAGATCGCGGCATTCGGCGAGCTGACCTATGCCGTCCTGCCGAAGGTGAAGGTGGCGGCCGGCGCTCGCGTCTTCTCCTACCGTCAGCGCGAAGCGAGCCGGCGTTACGGTATCGGCGGTGTCGCGGGCGGCGATCTCGCCTACGACTATGACGAGCGCAACCGCGAGCACGGCGTTACACCACGCTTTACGTTGAGTTACGAACCGAGCCGCGCCGCGACCCTCTATGCCAGCTACTCGCAGGGCTTCCGCACCGGCGGCGTCAACGCACCGATCACCGACGATATCTGCTCGGCTGCCGAACGCCGTACTGCCGGCATTCCCGATGTGCCGCCCCCTTATGATAGCGATCGAACCGACAACTACGAGGTGGGTGCGAAGACCAGCCTATGGGGCGGGCGGCTGCGGATCAACGCCGCGGCCTATGCGATCGAATGGAAGGATTATCAGCAGGCGTTCCAGACCGCGTGCGGGATCAACAACGCAACGACCATCTCGTTCACGGTCAATGCCGGCCGGGTCCGCAGTCGGGGCGGCGAGCTAGAAGTTTCCCTCTCGCCTGTTCATGGGCTCGATCTGTCCGCAGGCGGGGCGTTCATCGATGCGACCTACCGCAACGCCGTCCCCAACCTCTTGCTGCCGGCTGGGTCGCGCGTGCTCGACGTGCCGCGCTGGACGTGGAACGCGCGGGGCAATTACGACGTCACGCTCGGACGGGGGCTGACGGGCAATCTGTTCGCCGCGGCGCGCCATGTCGGCGCAACCAACAGCGGCTTCGGCGAAGGCGAGGTATTGCCGCGTCCGGCCTACACGCTGGTGGATGCGACCGCCGGCATCAGGCGTGGCGGCATCGCGATCGACCTGTTCGTCACCAATCTGTTCGACGTCGTGCCGGTCTATGGCCAGGAGTTCACGACCTCGCCGGGCAACACGACCGCGACCAGCTACTTCTCCTACCTCGTCGGCCCGCCACGAACCGTTGGCATTCGCGTGAGTAAGGCATTGTGATGAGCAAGACTTCAGCATTCGTCCGCCGGTCGGGCCGGACTCTCGTGCTCGCCGCTTTGGTGCCAATGGCTGGGATAGCGCACGCACAGCAGCACTCCTTGCCTGCTGAGGCAGGAGACGAGACAGCGCCGAGCTGGACAGGTGGCGATATCGTCGTCACGGGCCAACGGGATACCTACACTGCGCCGGATACCAACGCGGCTACCCGTACCGACACGCCTCTGGTTCAGGTGCCTCAATCGGTCCAGGTGCTGACACGCACGCTGATCCAAGAACAGGACCGCCGCACGCTGGGCGACGCGCTAGTCAACGTCTCGGGCGTGACCCCAACGCGATCGGACGAGGTGCTTTTCATCCCCCCGATCGTGCGCGGTTTCCCTGCCGAGGTGTACCTTGATGGCTTGTCGGTGTTCGCCGGCAACCAGCAGGCTTACGATCCCAACAGTCTGGTCGGGATCGAGCGGATCGACGTCCTCAAGGGTCCGACCGCGACACTGTACGGCGGGGGCATCGGGACACCGCTCGGCGGGGTCATCAACCTCGAAACCGCACGGCCGAACGACAAGGCGGGCGGCTACCTGGCGATGCGCGCCGGCAGCTTCTCGACCTGGAACCCCTATGGCGACATCAACGTGCCGCTGGCTGACGGAATCGCCGCCCGGATCGCTGGCGAGTACCAGAGCAACGATAGCTGGATCGACAAAGTGCACGGGCGGCGCTGGTCGATCCAGCCCAGCGTCTCGTTCCGGATCGATCCCGCGACAGACTTGCTGCTCCAAGGGCAGTTCAGCCGTCGCAGCAATCTCGAATATTCCGGCCTTCCCGCCGATGCGGCGCTGGCCGGCACGATCGATCGCAACGCCTTTCCAGGCTCGCCGATCGATCAACCGCTGACGACCAACGACATCCGCATGGGGCAGGGGACGCTGCGCCACGCCTTCTCCGACCGCCTGAAACTGACAGTCAGCGGGCGCTATTATTCGAGCAAAATCGATGAACAGGGCAGCTTCGTCTATCCCGGCCTCTTCCCAACCGGGACGACCGCACCGCTGTACGACGTCTTTCCGATCACGATGCGCAATCGCACGAAAGAGGCGACCGTCGATGCCAATCTGGCCGGCGACGTCGATCTGCTCGGCGGGACGCACAAGCTCCTTATCGGCGTCAATTACGACTGGACCAGCTTCTACAGTGCGATGGGCCTGTTCGTCAGCGACTCCCCCTCGGGCACGATCGATCTGTCGAATCCCAGCTACGATCTGCGCTACACGCCCCAGCTACCGGTCAATTCCTACACCGACGACCGCTTCACGACGTTCGCCGGCTATATCCAGGATCAGGCGACCTACGGCAGCCTGCATCTGACCGGCGGGCTGCGTGTAACCTCGCTCAAGTTTGTCGAAAACAGCAATATCGGCGTCGCTAACGACAAGGCCTACACGCACGTATCGCCCCGGGTCGGCGCGACCTTCGACGTGGCAAAGGGTGTCGCGTTGTTTGCAGGGTATGCGACCGCGTTCCGCGCGCCCTTCGGCTTCATCGGAACGCAGACGCCGGTGCCGGAGACCTCCAGCAACATCGAAGGCGGCGTAAAGCTCGCGCTCGCCGGCACCGGCCTTTCCGGCACGATCGCCGTATTCCGGCAGACACACGACAATGTCGTCACCGCCGATCCGGCCAACATCGGTTTCTATGTCCAGAGCGGTCGGCAACGCGCGCGCGGTGTCGAGGTCGATATGGTATGGGAGCCGACGCCGGCCTTCTCGCTCCTTGCCAATTACGCCTATACCGACACCCGCGACGACGGCGTAGCACCCGGCGACAGGCTCATCCGCGTGCCCAAAAGCAGCGGACGTGTGGCGGCCCGCTATCGAGTGCTGCATGGACCCGCAAAGGGTCTGTCGTTCGGGGCCGGCGTCAGCGCCTTCACCGCGCGCGAGCTGACACTGCCGAACACGATCGCGGTGCCCGGCTATGCCGCGATCGACGCGCAGGCATCCTATGACATCGGCAGGTTCACCCTCGGCGCGTCCGTGGTCAACCTTGGTGGGCGGCGAGCCTTCGATCCTTATTCCTACCTCGGCTATCCGGTTGTCGCGCCCAACCAGCCCCGATCGGCCTATGTCACGCTGAAGGTGCGGATATGAGCTTGGCGCGCCTCGTATGGCGCTCGATCGCCCTCGCAAGCATGACTGTAGCGGCTGTGCCTTCGGCAACGATCGCCAGCGCACAGACGCTGGCGGCCCGCGGGACGGTCATCCCGCTGTACCCGAAAGGCAGCGTGCCCTCGCTCGGCGTGCCCGAAAAGCGGGATCGGCTGCCGAACGGCGAAACGATGATCTACGACGTCAGCGAGCCTATGCTGGAGCTGTATCGTCCAGCGCCCGGTCATGCGAACGGCACCGCCGTGATCGTAGCGCCGGGAGGCGGATTCGTAGCGCTGGGCTACACCTTTGGCGGCACCGACGTCGCGCGAGCGCTGGCAGCACGCGGCATTACCGCCTTCGTACTGAAATACCGCACGATCCGGAGCGGCGACGGGCCGATGCGAATGCCCGACGTCCATATGAAGGAGATGGGCGTCGTCATGTCGCGGGCGAAGACCGGCGAACCGGTCGAAATGCCGCGCTTTGCCGGCGAGCCGCACGCGGTCGAGGATGGCGCGCGGGCTATGGCGATCGTCCGGCAGCGGGCGTCCGAATGGAGCATCGATCCGCGACGTGTTGGGGTCATCGGCTTCTCGGCCGGGGCATACCTCGCGGCGGATCTCGCGATCGGCGATGTAGCGTCGCGCCCGGATTTCGTCGGCCTGATCTATGGTGGCCTGCGCACGCCGGTGCCTACCGGCGCTCCGCCGGCATTCATCGCGGGAGCGGCCGACGACGAGTATCAGCCGAACGATCCCGCGCTGCTCTACACCGCATGGCGGAAGGCGGGTGCAGCGGCTGAACTGCACCTGTATGAGCGCGGCGGGCATGGGTTCGACCTGCACCGCCAAGGCACCACAAGCGACCACTGGTTCGACCAGCTCCTCTCGTGGATGCAGTCTCGCCGGCTTGCGTCACCACCGGCCCAACAAGCCGAATAGGTCTACCGTTTCATTACAACGGACTGCTTCGTGTCACAACCGAACGGTTGTGACACCGGGAAACGGCGGCTTACGACCGTTCCGATCTTGGAAGCTGCTTGGCGGTAAGTCCCCAATGTCAGCCGTTCTGAGGTGCTGGTAAAGCTCGCCTAAGCGGGCAGTTCGCTCACATGAACGGGCGGCAGGTTTACGGCAGCGAGACGGAGCGCGTGAATGACCGCAACTGGGTCAAAGCATAACGTCTTCTCCGGGCCATAGCCGAGCGAGCGGAGGCTCTTCAGCCGAACGATGTCTCTTTACGCGGCCCACCGTCTGTCTGACACCGCTGTCGAAGATAAAAGTACCTTTCAAAATGCAGGCAGGACCGCGCCCTTGTAACGCGTCTCGATAAAAGCGCGCGTCGCTGTACTGCGCAGCGCCGCGATCAGCTTGACGACGCGCGGATCCATGTCCCCGCCGGCGCGACCGACCACGAAATTGACATAGGGTGATCTGGCATCCTCGATCACCAACGCGTCGCGCACCGGGTTCAGCTTGGCGTCCAGCGCGTAATTGGTGTTGATCAACGCCAGATCGACCTGATCCAGCACGCGCGGCAGCGTGGCCGCTTCGAGTTCCCTGAATTGCAGGTTTTTGGGATTGCCGACGATATCGCGGAGCGTCGCCAGCGGATCGGCGGGGTTCTTCAACCGGATCAGCCCGGCCTTCTGCAACAGCAACAGCGCGCGGCCGCCATTGCTCGGCTCGTTCGGGATGGCGACGCTGGCACCCTGCGGAAGATCGGAGATCGACGTCCATTTGCGCGAATAGGCCCCGAGCGGTTCGACATGCACGCCGGCATAGGCGACGAGATGCGTGCCGCGCGCGGCGTTGAATTCGTCGAGATACGGCTTGGTCTGGAAGTAGTTCACGTCGATCTGTTTCTGGTCGACCTGAAGGTTGGGCTGCACGTAATCGTTGAACACGCGGATCTGCAGATCGACACCCTCCTTCGCCAGCAACGGCTTTACCGATTCGAGGATCTCGGCATGCGGCACGGCGGTCGCGGCGACGGTCAGCGTCTTGCCCGCATCGCCCGCGCCACCGCGCGAACAGGCGGCGATGGCGAGAAGCGGCAGGGCGGCGAGAAGCAGACGGCGGTTCATGGGAATCCTATCAACTAGCGGCGAGTATAATGGCGGGTCAGGCGATCGCCCGCGAACTGGATCGCCTGGACGAGCAGAACGAGCAACGTGACGGTGACGATCATCACGTCGGTCTGGAAACGTTGATAGCCGAAGCGGATCGCGAGATCGCCCAGGCCCCCGGCCCCGACCACGCCGGCCATCGCGGTGAACGACACGAGCGCGACGGCGGTGACGGTCGCGCCCGAGATCAGCCCCGGCAGCGCCTCCGGGATGAGCGCGCCGGTGACGATCTGGCGCGTCGTGGCCCCCATCGCCTGTGTTGCCTCGATCGTCGTGCGATCGACCTCACGCAGCGCGGTTTCCACCAGCCGCGCGTAGAACGGTGCCGCGCCGACGACCAGCGGCGGGATCGCGCCCGCCACGCCCAGCGACGTGCCGATCAGCGCGACGGTCAGCGGGATCATCACGATCAGCAGGATGATGAACGGCACCGAGCGCAGGATGTTGACGATCAGGCCGAGCACCGCGTTGACGATCCGGTTCTCGGAAATCTGCCGTTCGGCGGTGAGATACAGCAGGATGCCGAGCGGGAGGCCGAGCAAGATCGTCAGCGCCAGCGATCCGCCGAGCATCGCCAGCGTATCGAGGCATGCGCGGCCGATATCGGGCCAGTCGACGTTTGCGAACCACCCACTCATGCTTGGCCGCTCATGCTTCGAGCGCCGCGAGCATGGCCTGCGTGGCAGGATGCCGCGCATCGGCGAACAGGCCGGCGACGGTGCCTGTTTCGACAACCTGCCCGCGATCCAGGACCGCGACCCGATCGCAGACGGCGCGGACGACCGCCATTTCGTGCGTGATCAACACGATGGTGAGTCCCAATTCCGTGTTCAGTTCGCGCAGCAGGGTCAGCACGCTACGCGTCGTTTCGGGATCGAGCGCGCTGGTCGCCTCGTCGCACAACAGGATGTCCGGATCGGTCGCCAGTGCCCGGGCTATGCCGACGCGCTGCTTCTGCCCGCCGGAGATATGCGACGGATATTTGTCGGCATGGTCCGTCAGGCCCACGCGCGCCAGCAGCGCGGCGACCTTCGCATCGCGATCGGCGGCAGGCAGGCCGGCCAGCTTCAGCGGGAAGGCGACATTTGCCGCCACCGTCCGCGAAGACAACAGACCGAAATTCTGGAAGATCATGCCGATCCGTCGCCGGAGCGCACGCAATCCGGCCGGATCGAGCGTGCCGAGATCCACGCCCTCTACGGTGATCCGCCCGGCGCTCGGTAACTCCAGCGCGTTGATCAACCGGAGCAAGGTGGATTTGCCGGCACCCGACGCGCCGATGACCCCGAACACCTCGCCGCGGGCGATCGACAGCGACACGCCGTCGAGCGCCGCTCCCGCCGCACCGGCGAAGGTCTTCGAGACGTCGTTCAACTCGATCACGCCGCGCCGATCACTTGCTCGGCGAAGCGCTCCATCTCCTCGGCCTGCGGACTCATCTGCAACAGCAGCAGGTCCAGCCCGGCGCCTTCGTAATCGGCGATGCGCTGCCTGATCTGTTCCGGTGTGCCGACCAGATTGGGGCGCAGGCCGCGATTGGAGACCGAATATTCCTGAATCTTGAAGTCGCGTTCAAGCTGCGTGCCCGACAGCCACTGGTCGAAATTGGCATAGCCGGCCGGCAAATCGGTAACATTGGTGATCCGGTCGAGTTCGCGCTTCGCCTCCGCCTCGCTGTCGCGCACGATGGCATAGGCGGCCATGCCGTACTGCATCGGCGCACCCCCGGTTGCCGCGCGCCGCGCCGCCATGTCGGCGATCTTGGGCGCGATCGCCGATACCGGATCGCCGTGCATGACATAGGCATCGCATTGCGCCGCGATCATCGCCTTGGCCTTCTCGCTTTCGCCGCCGGCGTAGACGATGGGGCGCTTGACCGGCTTGGGCGCGCAGATCGCATCCTGCGTACGATAGAATTGACCTTCGAAGCTGAACCGATCCTCGGTCCACAGGCCATCCACCACCTTCAGCCATTCCTCGGTGCGGGCATAGCGATCGTCATGCTCGTCGAATTGCAGGCCGTATTGCTTCGCCTCGTCCGCCCACCACGACGACACCACGTTGAGCGCGAGCCGACCGCCAGCGATGCGATCGATATTGGCGGCGGCCTTGGCGAACAATGCCGGATGGTGGAAGTTCGGCCGCACCGCGACCATCAGTTCGATCGTCTCCGTCACCGCCGCCAGCGCCGCGGCGGTCGACCACGCGTCGAGTGCGGGCTGTTCAATCCCCTTGATGTCGTTGAGGTTCAGTTCGGCGATCAGCGTGAGATCGTAGCCCAACTGCTCGGCGCGCTGCGTCAAACGCCTGGTGTAATCCCAGCTCGCGTCCATGCCCTCGTTGGCCACGTTGCGCAGCCATCCGCCGAATACCGGCGTCCAATAGCCATAACGCATCAGCGTGCCTCCTCGATGATCGCGGCGAGATAGTCGACCAGCCGATCGTGCGGATCCCATCCCAGGACGTCCAGCGGCTTCGCCACGAAATTCGAAAGCGCGTTGATGTCGTAGAAACGGGGAACACCGTCGCGATCGTCGATCATCACCTCGATCCCGCCGACATCCAGACCGGCCGCGCGCGCGATCGCCTCGGCGGCGGCGCGCAGTTCCGGCCCCGGATCGGTCGCCACCATCGGGATCGGCGCGCCGGGCACTTGGCAGACATCCGCCGGGCACAGGTCGAACGTGCCGCCGCCGGCGATGTCGAGTGCGTAGAGATAGGCACGATCCAGCGTCTCGATCCGCGTGACCGTGCCGTTGCGGGCCGGCACGTAATCCTGCACGAGCAGGACGCCGTCGACGCTGGTCGGCAGGGCCCGGTCGGCGATCGCAGCACGCAACTCGTCGATCGAATCGTAGCGGACGATGCCCGCGCCCGATCCGCCGATATTGGCCTTCACCACCAGCGGCAACGACAAGGTCGCCGCCGCGTCCTCGACATCGACGGCCCGGTGCACGACCCGGGTCGCCGGAATGGCGAGGCCCAGACCGGCGATCAGCGACAATTGCCGCGCCTTGGAGGAATCGATCGCCAGCACCTCCGGCCCGTTGATCACCCGCGCACCGGCGCGACGCCAGTGATCGAGGAGGGCGATGGCGTGGAAGATCGGATGTTCGTCACTTCGCAGGAAGCTCGACATCGCGATCCGGTTGAACACGATCCGGGCCGGAGGCGTGCGATCGGCCGGATCGAAATACCCGTCGGGCCGGAGCGCGGTATAATCGATCCCGCGCCGGTCCAGCGCCGCGAACAACGGCGTGAACCAGGCGGGGTGTTCGTAGAGCAGGGCCAGATCGGTCACGATATCTCGACTTTCGGAAAATCCGCGCCTGCCACGGAATCGGTTGCGCGCACTATGCCGTTAACGCTTGGAGCGGGCCAAGAATTGGTTTTCTCGCACCATTTCAAGCGCGTCCGACCGCAGAAGCAAATCTTCATCGCGTCAAAGCCACACGCATTTGAATATCCCATCGGATCGGTAGAGATTTAGCTCGGATGCCGATTACGAGGATCGACCACCGCATGGCAAGACTACGACGACCGCATCGCCAATGACGAAGCGCGCGGCCGTGTTCCCTGCGGCGATCCCGGACGTCGCTGAAAGGACATGACAATGCGTCACGCGTTTCTTCTGCTGGGTACCCTGCTCGCCACCACGCCGCTGGCCGCGCAGACAATTGTGTTCGACCCTCACCTTGATCTGCCCAAAACGGCCAGCGATGCGGGGTGGACCGGCCTGTCCGATCCGACATCGCAATTCGATCTGGAAAAGGCGCGCAGAGGCGGGCTGACCGTCGCCTCAATCGCTGCCTTCGTGCCGCAGGGAACGCGCGATGCCGTGTCGCTGGCGGCGGCACAGGCGACGCTGCTCCGGCGTGACGCGGCGATCCATGCGATCGCAGAACGCAATCCCGGTCTGGCAGCCCGCGCATTGTCGCCTGGCGATGTCCGCAAGATCGTCGCGAGCGGAAAATTCGCGGTGGTAGAAAGCCTGCTCAACGCCTGGCCGCTCGGCGACGATCTGAATGCGATCGATCGGTGGTACGGGCGTGGCGTACGCATCTTCGGCTTCGTCCACGCCGGGCACAATCAGTTCGCGGATTCCTCGCGGCCGGCCCTGCAACTTGGCGATGCCCGCGCGGAACATCACGGGCTGTCGCCGCTCGGCAAGGCAGCGGTAAAGAGACTGAACGATCTGGGCGTGCTGATTGATGTTTCGCAACTGTCTGACACGGCGTTCGATCAGGTGCTGGCGCTCAGCCGCGCGCCGGTGATCGCCAGCCATTCCGACGTGCGTGCGCTGGTCGATAACGGACGCAACCTCGGCGGTGCGCAGCTCGACGAGCTCAAGGCCAGGAACGGCGTGATCGCAATCAACGCGTTCAGCGCCTATCTGCGGGCGCGCAGCCCGGAGACTCTGGCGGCGGTGGCTGCGCTGCAGCGCGAGTTCGGTATATCGCCGGGCGGGCCGCCGATATCGCCCGAGCGTCAGGTGGATTATGATCACCGGTATCACGACATCGTCGGGCGCGAACCGAAGGCGAATCTCAAGGATCTGATCGATGCGGTGGATTATACCGTAAAACGGATTGGCATCGACCATGTCGCCTTGTCGTCCGATTTCAACCATGGCGGCGGCGTGAATGGGTGGTCGAACGTCGGGGAGACGGGCAATGTCACCGCCGAACTGAAGGGGCGGGGCTACACGCCAGACCAGATTGCGAAGCTGTGGGGCGGTAATGTGTTGCGCGTCTGGCAGGCGGCGATCGATGCGCATGATCGGAGTTACCGGCCGGCGAAATGACCGGCCGCCGTTGGATGATCAACACATCCTCGGCGCTGGCGTGTTCTTCCGGTCCGTAATCGCTATCGATCGGTTGCCCGTCCCGGCCCTCACGTCGTTTACGATCGGGCGCGCTTGCGGCATCTTGCGCTGCAAGCGTCCAGAAAAGCGAGCACCGACGAGCGTGACATTGACAGATGTGATAAGTAGCCGGGCGGCGTTGCCGATCAAACCGGACGGGCATGTCGTGATCGTCGGCGGCGGATTCAGCGGAGCGTTGCTCGCCGCCAATATCGTGCGCTTCGGCGGGCCGCGGATCACGCTGATCGAACGCGCGCGGGAGCGACTGGGGCGCGGGGTCGCCTATAGCGCGACGCATCCCAGCCAGCTGTTCAACGTGCGCGCCGCCGGGATGAGCGCGTTCGCCGACGATCCGGCCCATTTCGTGCGCTGGCTCGATATGCACGATGCCGCCGGGCAGCAGTTCGTTGCGCGGGCGACCTATGGCCGCTATCTCGCCGATACGCTGGCGACGGCACAGGCCGAAGCGGGCGACCGGCTGGCGATCGTCCACTGTGCCGCCACCGCGTTGCAGGCCGGCCCGCGGATCGTGTTGGAGGACGGCCGGACGATCCCCGCCGACGCGGTCGTGCTGACCGTGGGGAATCTGCCGCCGTATCCGCCGGCGGGGATCGATCCCAAGCGTCTCGCGCGGGACATTTACATTGACGATCCGTGGGGCTGCGATCCGGCGGCCGGGCTGACGGCGGGCGACCGCGTCGCGCTGATCGGCACCGGCCTGACCGCAATCGACGTGGCGCTGAAGCTCGACGCGGCGGGCTTTGCGGGCGAGATCGTCGCGCTGTCCCGCCGGGGGCTGGCACCGCACCGCCATATCGACGGCGCCGCCCCGCCCAAGGGCCTAACGGAGCCGCCGACGCGGAGCCTTTCCCGTCTGCTGCGCGAGGTCCGGGCGGCAGCGCCGTCGGACTGGCGTAGCGCCGTGGATTCGCTTCGGCCGGTGACCCAGCATTGGTGGGCGCGCGCCGATGCGGAGACGCGGGCACGCTTCCTGCGCCACCTGCGGCCTTCTGGGACGTGCATCGTCACCGTCTTGCGCCAGCCGTGGCCGAGCGGATCGACGCGATGGTGGGCGACGGACGCCTGTCGTTCGTCGCCGGCAAGATCGTTTCCGCCGATCCCGCCGGCACCGGCGCGATACTCGCCTGGCGACCGCGGCATCGCGACGCGATCGTGTCGACCGTAGTTCGCCGGATCGTCAACTGCACCGGCCCCCAGGGCGATATCGCGCGCAGCGGCGAACCGCTGATCCAGGCTTTAGGCCGGGCCGGACAGATCCGGCCCGATGCCCTGAAACTCGGCATTGATGTGAATCCTCGGGCACAGATCATCAATCAGGCCGGCCGCGCGCACTCCGATCTCTATTGCATCGGGCCGATGACGCGAGGGAGCTTCTGGGAGACGGTCGCGGTTCCCGATATTCGTCGCCAGGCCGCCGATCTCGCCCGGCACCTGTCGAACGCGCACTGGGTCGGCGAGGGACTGTGATCTAGGCGCGCCGCCCGTCGTCGCCGGACGATTTCGGGCGGATCGTCGGTTGGGCGGCATCGACCACGCTGTCCGGCGGGACATCGCTGCGCAGCCAGACGTTGCCGCCGATCCGCGACCGCGCCCCGATCGTGATCGGGCCGAGCAACACCGCGCCGGCGAAGATCACCACATCGTCCTCGATCGCGGGATGGCGCCAGACCGCGCCTTCCCCGCCGATCTGCGCTTCGCCGGCCGCGATCGGTTCGCCGCCCAGCGTCACGCCCTGATACAGTCGCACCCGATCGCCGATCCTGGCGGTGGCCCCAATGACGATCCCGGTGCCGTGATCGATGAAGAATTTGCGCCCGATCCGCGCGCCGGGATGGATATCGATCCCCGTCTCGGCATGCGCGACTTCCGCGATCACGCGGGCGACGAGCGGGGCACCGAGGTTGTGGAGACGATGAGCCAGTCGATGATGGATGATCGCGGCGAGCGAGGGATAGGACAGAAGCACCTCGTCCGCGCTGCGGGCCGCGGGATCGTTGGCATATCCCGCCTCCACATCCTGATCGAGCAGGCGGCGGATGCCGGGCAGGCTCGCCGCGAACGCGCCGATGATGCGCTCGGCCTCGTCGGCTTCCTCGCCGCTGCCGATCCCCGGACGGGCGATCCGGATCTCGATCGCGATCTGTGCGAGCAGCTGGGACAAAGTCGATTCGAGCGTCGCCTCGATCCAGCGGTTCTCGTTCTCAGCGGTCAGTTCTGGTGGCCCCAACCGCAGCGGAAACAATGCCGTGCCCAGTTCGCGCAGGATGCGCGCCAGATCACGCCGCGAGGGGAAACGGATGCCGCGCTCGGCATGTCGGGCGTGACCGGCGCGCCAGTCCGCCCGAGCCTGCTGCAACCCATCCACCACCACCGACAATTCGCCGGGAAATTCGATCGGCGATCGAGCGTTGTCAGGTTCGGCCATTGCGTCCTCCAGTGGCGGTCGGGTTAACAGGAACGGTCGTCAAACCGTCAGCCTCGATCTACGTTTCGCAGGACGGCGATGACGCGATCATTCTCGGCGCGCCGGCCGATCGTGATGCGGATCCAGTCGTCGAGTGGCGGGAAGGGACGGGCGAGCTGGATGTCCGCCGACGTAAACGCACTGCGCAGCATGCCCGGATCTGGCGGCTTGAAGAAGACGAAGTTCGCGCGGGATGCGGTGTGCTTGAAGCCCAGCGTATCCAGCACGGCGGTGATCCGGTTACGTTCGCCGGTTACCGAGGCGCGGACGGTGGCGACATGAACCTGATCTCCAAGCGCCGCGGCGGCAGCCACCAATGCCAGGCGGTTGAGCGAATGCGGTGAACCAATCCCGGCTGCGCGCAGGCCTTTGGCGAGTGCTACCGGCGCGACTGCATAACCGATCGACAAGCCAGCAAGTCCGTAGATCTTTGCCAGCGTGCGAAACACAAGCACGTTGGCGCCAGCACGCACGTGGCGGATCGCGCTGCGGCCCGCGAAATCGTCATATTCGAGATAGGCCTCATCCACAACGACCAGCGTCCGCTGCGCGGTATCCGCGATAAACGCGTGCAGCGCGACGGCATCGCCTACCGTCCCCGACGGATTGTGCGGATTGACCAGCGACACCGCCAGCGTGTCCCGATCCACCGCCCGTGCGAGCGCCGGCAGATCGTTTTCGAGTGCGGCATCGAGCGGCACCGGCACAGCCCGGCCCCCCAGCGGCGCAGCGGCATCGACCAGGGCGGTGTAGCCGGGGGACGAGAAGACGATCCCGCCGCCACCGGCGCGCTGGCGCGCGAGATACAAGCCGAGCGGCTCCAGCACCTCGCCGATTACGACCTGCTCCGGTGCGACCTGCTCCAGCGCGGCGATCTGGCGCGTCAGGGCATCCACCTCGGCCTGATCGACATATCGTTCGATACCGTTCACCGCGCGGGCGATCGCCGGACCGACCCGGGGCGATGGCCCAAAAGCGTTCTCATTGAGCGACAGGCGGGCCGGCCTCTGCGGTCGTGCCGCAGCCGGCAGGGCAGCGGCAGCGGTTGCTGCCGTGCCCATGGCCAGCCACTCCCGCCGGTTGAGCAAGGCAGCCATCAGAACGACACCCCGGCCCGGACATAATAAAAAGCACCGCTGAAGCCGAAAGGCGAGAATTCGCTGTATGGAAAGGCCCCGAACGTATCGGCGCCCGTCAGCGCTGCGGTCGATCGGATGTTCTGCGTCGGGTAGACGTTGAACAGATTGTTAGCGCCGAATGTCACCGACAGATTGCGGTTCACCTGCCCCGTGAAGCTAAAGTCCGTCACCCATTTAGGCTTCAGCTTCTGGATCACGTCAACATTGCCCGCAGTGCCGGATTGGGTCGGTAGCGTTCGGAAGGGCACGTCGCCCTGCGCGATCAGCGCCACGTTTGCAGCACTCTGGTTGGTCAGCGCGATCTGTTCGACCGTTCCGTAGCGCGTCGTCCTCGCATCGAACGTGATCGGTCCCAGCTTCAGGTTGCCGCCCAGCGCGATCTTGTCGCGCGGCTGGCCTCGTTCGACGCGCGTGCGCTCGGTCACGTCGAACAAAGGCGTGGTGATACCAAGCGCGGTGATTTGCGACGGGGTGTTCGAGATGCGGCGCACGCGCGTCTGGTTGTGATTGTAGGCGGCGGTCAGCTTCAGGTCGGCCCAATTACCGAGTGGGGTCGCATAGGCGACCGTTACGTCCACGCCCTGCGTGCGCGTATCGATCGCGTTAGTGAAATAGCGCACGCTGGTGACGCCGGGAATCCCGATGCCGGCAAGATAATCCCGCAACCGCCGGCTGCCCGCCGCGTCGACATAATTGGACGACAGGACGATGCGATCGTCAATGTCGATGTGGTAATAATCGACCGAAGCGGTCAGCCGCCCCCCGGCATAGGTCAGCCCGCCACCGAAATTGGTTGATGTTTCGGGTTTCAGCGACTGCGCACCAAGCGCCTGAGCCAACGGCGATCCGACTGGCGCCGTGCGCACCAGCACGAATTCCGGGAAGCCCGTGGTGTTATTGACGATCGTCCGGCTGCTGGTGGAGCTGAAATATTGCTGCGCGAGCGCCGGGGCGTGGAACCCGGTGCCGGCTGAGCCACGCAGCGCGAAGCCCGCCGGCAGCTCGATGCGGGTCGACGCCTGGCCGTTCCATGTATCGCCGAAATCGCTGTAATCCTCATATCGGCCGGCGAGATCGACTTGCCAGCCTTTGACCGGCTCGATGCCAATTTCAGCAAAGGCGCCGATCGCGCGGCGGTTTACATCGACCACGTCGGCTGGCTGGATTCCGGCGAAACCTTGCGATCCGATCGTTGGTATCGCGCCCGTGCTCGGCCCGTCGAGTACCTGCGCGGTGCCGAACGCATAGCTGTTCGGCTCCCCGGCGCCGATCTTGTATCCGTCGCGACGATATTCGGCGCCGATCGCCAGCTTGACCGGCGCGGCGAGCCCGACATCGAAGCCGCGCGAAAATGTAAGATCAGTCGTCCATTGTGAGTTGGAATATCGACCATTGTAGAAGCGGGTCGGGCTGGCTGTGCCGAGCGTGGCATTCAGCGTATTCTCCGTCCGGTATTCGATGCGGTTGCCGCCATAGACGCTGGACAGATCCCAGGCCCAGGCGCCGAGATCGCCGCGCAGGCCAAGCGCTGCGGAATAGTCCGTGCTGCGCGTGTTGACGAATGGCAGGAAACCGTCGGGGTAGATCGCACGTACGTTCTCGTCCTGTCCGGCGCGCCGGAAGGATGCGTTGGAATGCGCCTTGCTCAGACGGTAGCCGCCAAATCCGTACAGTTCGATACCGCCGCTCAGCGGTTTCTCAAGATTGACGATGACCGATCCGTCCTTGAGGTCGCCCTCATCGGCGAAACGCCAGACGTTGCGATCGACGGTGGCCTCGCGCGGATCGAGCCGCGTGCCGATAACGCCGCCGGGCGGGTTTAGCCCGGTCCCCGCGCCGTAGCGCGCCGACAGGGCTTGCGGCGTGCCGATCGGCGAGATGCCGAGGTAGAATTGCCGCGTGTCGGGGAGCGCCCGGTTAGCGGCCTGATGGTCGCGGTAATAACCGGTAACGTTGATGAAGCCGTCATCGCCTAACTTCAGGCCGCCGCCGAGGGAGAAGGTGTAGGTATCGCCGCCGCCATCGAAGGTCGTGCCACCGCTCGCGCTCGCATGGAGCTTCGTGTCGGTTCGCAGGCGGATGTTGATCACGCCGGCAATCGCATCCGAGCCATATTGCGCCGAAGCTCCGTCGCGCAGGATCTCGATCCGCCCGATGCCCTCGGCGGGGATTTGATTGAGGTCGGTCGGCACCGCGCCCTTGCCGATGGTGCCGCCGGTATTGACCCAGGCGGCCGTATGGAGGCGCTTGCCGTTGACCAGCACGAGCGTCTCGTCCGGCGAAAGGCCGCGCAATGAGGCTGAATGGATGTGAGTGTTGCCGTCAGGCGTGGTCGGCGTGGCAAAAGCGAACGAAGGGGCGAGCTGGCGCAGGATTTCGCTCGTTTCCTGATAGCCCGATGCACGCAAATCCTCACCGCGTAGCAGATCGATCGGCACGGGCGAGGTTGTCACCGTCCGTTCGCTTACGCGTGACCCCGTAACCACGATGTCGTCTGGCTCGGGTTGCGCGTCGCTTGCATCTGGCGTGGCCGCTTTGGTCTGCGCGGCCACGTTTGTTGAGGACAACGACAGACCGGCCAATGCCCATGCGATATTGCTCTTCAACGACGTTCCCCTTGCTGACCGATAACCCACGCAGGCAGATCGGACGCTACCGACCTCAGCTCGCAACGCTAATGTCCATCTATTTAGTAGGATATCGCAAAGAAGAAAACGTATCTCCGGGGATAGTCGAGCAGGTTTGCCGCTAGCGCGCTTGGCGGGCTTTTTCGTGGTGCCGATTCCTAAATGACTGGATCCGCATCATTCGCGTCCCGCAGCTTTATGGCATTCTCCGTCATCCATGCGGCGAGGGTGTCCAACGTGGGGTGCAGGGTCATGGCCAAGGCAGTAGCGGCATATTCCACCCTTGGCGGCACCTGCGCAAAAACAGTGCGGCTAACCAGCCCGCGCCGTTCGAACAGGCGCAATTGCTTCGTCAGTTCTTTCTGCGTGATGGGTGCTACGGTCCGCTGCAAATCGGTGAACCGGATCGGCACGCCGTTCACAATAAGGCGGTACAAGATCGGTATCGCCCATTTGCCTGATACAAGCTGTACGAAATCCACCATCGGACACGATGTGGCTACCGCTATTCTGCTTCGGATCTCTGTTGTCATCACCGAGTTAGTATCCAAATGGTGCCTACTTCCTTTTGCATACTAATAGGGCGATTATGCGGAGGAAAGGAGTTTCCGATGGGACGGATGAATGGCAAGTTTGCACTGATAACGGGCGGCACGAGCGGGATTGGCCTCGAGACGGCCCGACAATTCGTCGCCGAGGGTGCGATGGTCGCGATGACCGGGCGAAACGATGATGCGCTTAAAGCGGCCGTCGAATCCCTCTCGCCAGCCGTAATTGCGATCCGCAGCAACGCTGGTGTACCAGCGGATCAGATCGCGTTGGCAGCCGAACTACAGGCTCGTTGGGGCCGGCTGGACGTTCTTTACGCCAACGCTGGCGATGTCACCCATATGCCGCTGGATAGTTGGGACGAGGTGGCTTTCGACCGAGTGATGGGCACCAACCTCAAGGGGCCGTTCTTCCTTATTCAGGCATTGCTACCGATCTTGTCGCCCACTGCATCGATTGTGCTTTGTGGGTCGGTAAGCGCGCATATCGGATTGGCGCAGAGCAGCATATATGCTGCTAGCAAGGCAGCGCTGCTTTCGCTGGCGCGTACACTCTCCGCAGAACTCATCGACCGCGGCATCCGGGTTAACGTCCTTAATCCTGGCCCGACCCGCACACCTGCCTTGGCAAAGCTGGGGCTGCTAGAGCCCGAACGTCAGGCGCTTCAAAGCGAAATCGAGCGATTGGTGCCGCTGGGTCGGATGGGAACGCCGATCGAAATCGCGAAGGCGGCCGTTTTCCTTGCCAGTGACGAGGCAAGTTTCATAATTGGGACGGAGCTGCTGGTCGATGGCGGAACTGGAAATCTGTGATGCAGAACCATCTGCCGTTCAGAACCCTTTTTCCAAAATGGTTCGCCGTACTTTTCCCCAGCCTAATATTCCCTCGGTTAAATGGCTCTGCAGAAACATGAATGAGCGGCTGAAGTTGGGCGGCACTAGGCAGGCTCCGAATGACCGATTGTGGGTCCTACCGGCCGCAGCTTTGGCGCGATAGGCGGGTTTACTACGCACGCAGAAGCTCGATTCCGGCTTCCGCTCGTTGAAGCTTGGGCTTCGGTACGCCCCGCCTTATCTTCCCTTTGTCGTCGCGATGTAGCGGTTGACCTGCTCGTCCAGCACCGCGAGCGGCAGCGCGCCTTGGCTCAGTACCGCTTCGTGGAAATCGCGAATGTCGAACTTGGGGCCGAGCGCCTGTTCCGCCCGCTTGCGCAGCTCGGCGATCTTGAGCTGCCCGACCATGTAGCTGGTCGCCTGGCCCGGCCAGTTGAAATAGCGGTCGACTTCCCGTCCGATGTCCTTTTCCGATACCGAACTGTTCGCCTTGAAATACGCGACCGCCTGTTCGCGCGTCCACTGCTTGGAATGGATCCCCGTGTCGAGCACCAGCCGGATCGCGCGCCAGACCTGAAGCGACAGCATGCCGAACCGCGCATATGGGTCCTTGTACACGCCCATCTCGTTCGCCAGCCGCTCCGAATACAGGCCCCAGCCTTCGACATAGGCACCGTAGCCGCCGAACTTGCGGAATTTGGGAATGCCGGTCATTTCCTGCTGACGGGCGATCTGGAAATGATGGCCAGGTGCACCTTCATGCGCGGCGATGGCGGAGACCTGTACCTTCTGCGTCTGGTTCATGTCGACGAGATTGACGTAGTAGATGCCCGGTCGCGAACCGTCGGCGGACGGTGGATTGTAGAACGCGGTCGAGGCTGTGCCTTCCCGCCATTTCTCCACCGCACGCACTTCTAGCGGTGCCTTGGGCAGCACGCGGAAGTAGCGCGGGGCGGCTACCATCACCGACGCGATCACCGCTCGGGCATCGGCCAGATACTCCTCGCGGCCGGCGGCGGTGTTCGGATATTTGAACTTGGGATCGGTGCGGATGCTGTCGAAGAACTGCTCGAGCGTGCCGGTGAAACCGACCTCTCGCTTGATCGACTCCATCTCCTGACGGATCGCCGAAACTTGGCGCAGGCCGAGTTCGTGGATCTGGTCGGCGGTCAGATCAGTCGTCGTCGAACCCTTCAGCCGGTCCGCATAATAGACCGCGCCGTTCGGCAGGCTCCACGCCCCAAAATTACCCTTGGACAGGGGCTCGATCGCATCCAGCGCCGCGAACAGCGTGTCGTAACCACGACGGAACGACCCGGTCAGCGCCGCGTCGGCATCTTTCAGCAGCTTCGCCTTGGTCGCCTCGCGCGCCTTGAGCGCTGTCACCTTTTTGCGGAAGTCGGCCATGATGGTCGAATCGGGACCGTTGTCGAACGGCGCGCCGGTGATTACCGCCTTCGCGTCGGCGCGCGCGGGTGCGAAGTTGACCTTGTTGGGGATGATACCCGCCGCGGCTTGCTCCCGCATCATCGCAGCAACCTCACGCATCACGCGCTCGGTATCGCGTAAGCGGGAGATATACGCCTCGGCATCGGCGACGCTGTCGACCTTGTGGTTGTTGATGAGAAGCACTGGAATCTCGCCCGCCGGACTACCGTTGGTCGACACGGGGAAGCGCAGATTGCGGAACTGGAAGGACTCGCGCTCGCGCTGGACCTGATACTCGAACAGGCGATAACTGACCCGCGCGCTCTCCCCCAGTTGCTCGGGCCGGAAATGCGCCCGCATCGCCGTCAATTGCTGCTCGGCCAGCGCCCGCGCGCGCACCGCAGCGGCATCGGTATAATCGTCAAGCTTCCCGTAATTGGTCTTGAAGCCGAGCTGGGTCTGGCTCTCGGGGCTGAGCGCCAACTGCTCGTCATAGGCGCGGTCGAGGAATTGCAGCAGCGCGGCGTCCTGGGCCGTGGTGTCGGCTGCGGTTGAAACGGCTTGGAGTGGCACCGGCGCGTTTGCCTGAACCAGCGGGGTCAGAGGCAGAATCGTGAAAGCGAAGGCAAGGCGCATCGATTACTCCTGGGCGGTCCGAATTTTCCGAGTGCTCTGCGGCGCCTTGAACGAGACGACGCCGGTCACGACCGTTATACGCATCATGCTTGATCGGTCGAGGTTCAGATAGGTCACAATCGGCAAATGGCTGATTGCCAAATCTTTGGTCGCTGGGAGGGTACGCCCGGTTGGTTGATATATAAAGGGAGATCGGCAGGAGCTGACTGAATGACGCTTCACTAAATCCTGTTCTGTGAACGAGGAGGCCGTTTCGGCGTTGCCTACCGACGCCCGGATTCTGCCGGGTGGGCCGCCGCTCGACGGAGTATGCTTTGAAGCGCGATCTAAACCGATTCCAAAGCACGCAGATGTCCATCGCCGCCCTAGGCTGGACGGGCCGCTCTATTCCCGATTGCGACATTCCGGGATCGAAGGCGGCGTGAAAACCGTCTGCACGGAGATGAATGAACGTCTGCAATTGGAAAGCGGGGAAGGGCGCGCGAGCGTCCGTATCTGGGTCAAGCTTGCCCGGCGCAACCTAACGCGCATCCACTCTTTTGCGGATCGGGCACTGGAAGTTTTTGATCCGAGAAGTTTTAATCTCTGTGATCGCGGTGGCTTAGTAGTTTTTCGTAATGGCGAGCACGAAAGCAAAATCGTCGGCGTATTCGAGGTCGGTCTTCGCCTTGGACAGGTCGTTCATATCGTGGCCGCCCTCGAAATCGATCCGCAGCAGCGCAATGCCGCTCGGGTTCGCCGCCTGTAGCCGGGCAGCCATCTTGGCGGCGTTGTGAGGGGCAACACGCGCGTCCTTGCTGCTCGTTGTCAGCATAACCGCAGGATACCGCGCGCCGTCCTTGACCGCGTGATAGCTGTCCATCGCCTTCAATCCACGAAACCCCGCCTCGTCCTTGATCGATCCGAACTCGGGGACGTTGGGTTGGCCATTGGGTTCAAACTCGGCGCGCAGGGGGTTGGACATGCCGACCTTCGAGATCACGGCGGCGAACAGGTCGGGCCGCTCGGTCATCGCCCGCCCGACGGTGATGCCTCCGGCCGATCCGCCGATGATCGCCAGCTGTCGACTCGACGTGTAATCCTGAGCGATCAGCGTTTCGCAGCAGTCGATCAGGTCGCGCCAGGTGTTCGGCTTGGTCGCCTTCTGGCCGCCTTCGTGCCAGGCGCGGCCATATTCGCCGCCGCCACGCACATGGGCGGTGGCGATGATTCCGCCGGCTTCGAGGAAGGCGATGCCACGGGCGTCGAACACCGGCTGCGACGGCCATTGATAGGCCCCGTAGGCGTGTACCAGGCATGGTGCGGCGACGATGCGACCCTTGCGGCGGATGATCGAGATCGGCACGCGCGTTCCGTCGCGCGCGGTCGCGACGATGCGGCGATATTCGTACGGCGACAGGTCGATAGCCGGGCGCTGCTGAAGCCCGGTATTCGTCGCCGCGCTGGTCCGTGCGGCGATCGCGAAGATCGTGCCGGGTTGCAGCCAGCTTGTGATGCGGATCAGCGCGCCGCCGTCCGCCGGGTTCACCGCGACGCTTTGCACCCAGCCTGCGTAAGGCAATGCCACGGGCCGCATCGGACCGGTGGATGGCTGGAAGAACAGGCTTTGTTCACCGCCGTCGTTGACCGTCACGAAGGTGCCGTCGCGTCCGGCGTTTAGTTCGTCGAGCACCGTCTTGCCCGCAGGCATGAGCACTCGCGCTGTTGCCAGCGTTCCGGTGGCCGCGTCGATGCCCAGCAATGCGCCATTGGCGGAAGCATTGTTCGAGATGACATACAGCGTGTCACCGCTCAGCGCGAAATCCGCGACGCCCTCGTCCGCCCGGCATATCTGTCGCCAGGCCGCCTTTCCCGCGAGCACTTCGTAGCGTCGCGCCAGATAGATGGCGAAGGCCCGGACATAGCCATCGCGCATCACCAGCGCGACATGGTCGGTGCCGATCCCGACCTGCAGTTCGGGCGACGAGATTGCCGACATCGGCACGGCGGCATTCATGCCGGCTGCCATGATCTTCCGATCGACGCTCTGCGCGGTGTCCACGCGGTGCAACCACAGGCTACGGTCGTTATAATAGTCGGGGCTGCCGACCGGCCGGCCGGCAAAGCGATTATAGAAAAAGCCGCTGTCGTCGGGCAGCCAGGACGCCGCCGCATATTGGGCATCCACGATGCGATCGGGAAGCAGGCGCGCGCTTGCCACCTCGACGACATGGCCGACCGCGTTTTCGGTTCCTGCCAACGCAACACCAAACGCCAGATAGCGACCGGTCGGCGATGGCACCCACCAGCTGATCGAGGCGGGACTGCGATCGGTGGCGAACGTCGCCGGATCGGCGAGCACCTGTTCGCGCCCGTCGGGGTAATGTGCGACGATACGGTAATTCGCTGCCCCCGCCTCGCGTTTTTGCAGGAACCGGATCGACCCCGCGGGCTTGGGATAGGTCACCTGGGTGACGTCGCCCGACATCGCGGCGATCCGTTTCAGCAATCGCGGCCGATCGGGATACGCGTCGAGGACGCTTCGGGCATACGCGTCCTGTCCGCGCATGAACGGCATCCAGTCGCGATCCGCGGTGTTCTCCAGCCACCGATAGCGATCGACGATCCGCTCGCCCCACAGCGTTTCGGTAACCGGCTCGATCCGCGCGATCGGCGGACGCGACGCCCCGGCGGCGCGGGCAGCACGCGGCAATAGTGCCATGCCGCCGGCCATGGCCGCGGTGGTGAGAAAGCGTCGGCGTGATAGCGAAGGCGCGAGCGTGGTCATGGATGATCTCCTTGCCGGGCATCTAGGGGTGGGAAAGCCTCCCTGCGACCGCCGATCGGTGAGCGACGATATTCCTCGGTGAACGTCATGGCGCATCGCCGCGACCGGGATAAAAGGGTGTTATGAGCCGATCCGGAACGTCCCAAATCGATCTGCCCGCCCGCGCGGTGGTCGCGTCGATCGTGGCGTTCTGGATCGGCTGGATCGCGCTGATGAGCCTGCGCGCCACCCTGCTGGGCTTTGCCGAGCCGGGCGACCTGTTGATCCGCCGGATCGCCGCGGCGGCGGCGGGCGTGTTGCTGACGACGCTGTTCTGGCGAGGGTTGCGCTTCGTGCAAAGCGACCGGCCCGTCCTGATCGCGCTGGCGGCGTTGATCGGCGCGATCCCCGCCACGACGGCCTTCGCGTGCGTCAACTGGTTCCTGTTCTACGGCTGGTATCCGCCCGCCTCTCTGGCAGCAGACGTCGCGCGCTGGGGCTATGCGCGGGTCTTTCGCTACGGCGTCATCGACACCTCTGTGTCCTGGTTCTTCTTCTTCGTCGGCTGGGCGGTCCTCTATCTGTTCCTGCGCGCCGCTGCCCGGTCGATCGCAGCCGAGACGGCCAGTGCGGACGCGCAACTGCGCGCGCTCCGCTATCAGATCAACCCGCACTTCCTGTTCAACGCGCTGGGCGCGCTGGCCGACCTCGTCCAGACGGGACGTGCCGACGACGCCGATCGCATGATCCTCGATCTGTCCGCGCTGCTGCGCCGGATGTTGAACGATGCCGATGCCGCTCCCAACGTTTCGCTGGCGGAGGAGATAGATCTGCAACGTCTGTACTTGGCGCTCGAAACCCGCCGGTTCGAAAACCGGTTGCGTGTCGAAATCGATCTGCCGGACGACCTCGCCGCCCTGCCTGTGCCGCGCCTGATCCTGCAACCGCTGGTCGAAAACGCGGTCAAATACGCGGTCGGCGGGTCGCACGCGGTCGTGACGATCCGGATCGCGGCGGTGGCCGATGCGCGCAGGCTGACGCTGATCGTCGATGACGATGCGGCCGCAGGCGACATCGCGGCATCGGGCTTCGGGATCGGGCTCGCCAATGTCCGCGACCGGTTGCTGGCGATTTATGGCAATGAGGCAAGCCTGGCGGCCGGCCGCCGCGATGATGGCGGCTTTCGCGCCCGCATCGAGATGCCGTGTGGCTGAGCGCCTGAAGACCCTGATCGTCGATGACGAGCCTGCCGCTGTCCGTCGGCTCGTGCGGCTGTGTGAAGCGATACCGTCGATCGAAATAGTGGCGACCGCGAACGACGGCATCGAAGGAATGCGTGTTCTGGATCGCATCGCGGTCGACCTCATTCTGCTCGACATCGAGATGCCCGGCATGTCGGGGCTCGCGATGGCCGAACATTTGGTTGGTCGCGAACCGGCACCTGCGGTCGTCTTCGTCACCGCCTACGACCGGTTTGCGATCCAGGCCTTTGCCGTCGATGCGGTCGGTTACATCCTCAAACCGGTTGATCCTGTCTTCCTGCGCGCGACGATCGAACGGGTCGAACTCCGGGTGAAGCCCGCCCAGACCGGCGGTACGACGGATGCCGCTGTCTTCTGGGCACCGATCCGCGGCACATTGGTAAGGCTGGAGGCAAAGGATATCGATCGCATCACCGGCGAGGATGATTACGCAAGGCTGCATTGCGGAGACAAAAGCTACCTCGTTGCCGAACGGCTCTATGCGATCGAGCAACGCCTAGGTCCGGATCGCTTCGTTCGCATCCATCGGACGACGCTGGTCAACAGCGATCTGATCGACGCGCTGGAAATCGACGCAGGAAGCTGGTCGGTCCGTCTTTCATCAGGCGAAAACTTCCCAATCGGTCGGTCGTTTCTGCCCGCGTTACGCTCGCGATTGGCTGTGAAGTCTGGAAGGCTGTGACGCTACGCATTGGCGCAACTCCTTCTCATTTTAGCGATGACGACAGTTTTCAAGAATACCTGCGTTTCCCCGTTTGATCATCCATTTGGCAAAGCAAGGTGGATGATAGGCTGGGGGCGGCCGTTCGATGTCGTTGTTATCGATGACATGAACGAACAGCCGAAGTTGGAATGCCGAAAACCGCTTTGGAACGTCCGATTTTGGGTCAACTCGTCAAGCGCCGGTTTATACCGCCGAGTCCTAAGGCTCATCGCATTGCGTCCTATAACACGGACGTGGCCAACGCTGCATGAGCTTTTAGTGCATGGCGGGTGGCCTGTATGCCGCTGCAAATCTTTCTTGCCTGTTCCCCGACGTCCAACAGAGACTGGCGAATGAAACGCGCATCCATGCCTTCCACGATCGCGCCGAAGTGGATGTGCCCGCCGTCGCGCAGGCCGAAAATTCCCATCAGATAGCGATCGAAGGCTTGGCGGATCGATTCCATCTGGCCCTGTTCGTCGAGCCAGATCCGGGTCGTCGCCGAACTGGAGAAGGTGGCGAACAATTTGTTGGTCAAGATGGAGTCGGTGTGATGATCGCGGATGTCCTTCGGGGTCAGCGCGACACCGAGGACGCGATCGACATAGCCCTTGATGATCGCGGGCGGCATGCCGAACCAGATCGGATAGACCAGCAGGATGACATCGGCCTGTTGCAGCAAGCCGATCTCGTGCGCGACGTCAGCGGACATTCCGGTCGCGTGGCCGGGCCGGCGATCGGCGCGGAGGCACGGATCGAATTCCAGCGCGTACAGATCGCGGATCACCGCTTCCTGGCCGTTGTCCCGCACCGTCTGGCAATAGCGTTCGGCGACTTCGTGGTTGAAGCTGCCAGGGGCGGGATGGCCCAAGATGACGACATGGCGGATCGGCGTGGTCGCCTCGGTCTGGGAATAGGTCATGCTGGTCCTTTCGGGATCGCCAGCGGCCTGCATAAAGTACGCGCGCCGCCCGGCGCAGGATCGGAAACTACCTAGCCGACGCGCAGTCGCCGTGCCGCGAAGGCAAGGAACAGCGAGAGGCCGGCGGGAAGCCACAAGGCGGCCATGCCGACCTGCGGATAGACCGCCGCACCCGCGATGGCGCCAGCGAGCAACCCTGCCCATAGGGCGAGATAAGCGAACCATTCGAGTCCGCCCGTACCGAGCAGCATCGCCGCGATGCCTTGACCGACCTTGGCCAGCGTACCCGTCATATACGTCAAACCGACGCTGCCGCCGCCGGGCTGTTCGAAGGCGGCATTCTCGGCGCCCATCGCCAGCGTCGTCAGGCCGATCGCCACGACGCTCAAGCCGGCCAGACCGAACGATGCCGCGGCGGCCAGCAATGCGGCGACGAACAGCAGGACCGCCGAGCGGCGGTGTGCGCCCGCCAGCGCGCCACACACCGATCCGAGGACTACACCAAGAACGAACACGCCGATCAGGCTAGCGGCGATGCCCGCGCTCGCCGTCGCATGCGCGATGCCGACGACGAAGCGGGTCGAGTTTCCACTCATAAACGAGACGAAATAGCCGCCGGTCGCGAGAAATCCCACCACATCGACATAGCCGGCGAGCGCGGAGAGGCAGACGGCCAGCGCCTGCACGCGTCGGTCGAGCCTGGTCAGGCGAGTTCGGTCGCGTGCGGCGGATAGGGCGCGGCGGCCCTGTCCGAGGGTAGACCGGCAATCGTGCTGGCAAAGCCGTGATTGACGTCGCGATGATGCGCCTCGTCGTTGCGGACGACCAGCACCACGTCGCGCAAAGTCGCGTCGTCGGCCATCTTCCAATAATGGCGGGCGATAGCGGGCGCGGGAATGTTCGGCGAACGGCCCTCGTCGATCTCCTGCAGGTAGAGCGTGTAACTTGTCACCGCCTCTTCCTCGAAATAGCCGACCACCCGGTGTGCGGTCTTGGCGGAGAGCAGATAAAGGATCGAGAAGCCGATCAGGAACACGCCCTGCACCAGCAGGATCACCATGCGTTCGAACCAGGTCGGCCTGGCGATCTCGATGAACGTCATCAGATGCATGCGTTCGTTTTCCGCCTCCTCCATCAGCGTGCGGATCCAGCCCTGGTCGTCGCGCATCCAGCGCAGGCATTTCAGGTGGGTGAACATCGCCCCGACCATGCCCGGCACCGCCGCCACCGTCTCCAGCACGATCGCGCGGTGTCCGTAGCGCTTGGCGAAGAAGGTGTCGGCGCTGAACCGCAGCAGCTTAGTGAAGCCGAGCGCGAAATGGTCGGAAAAACCCTTTGGTTCATGATGGACGACCGGATGCGCGGCGCGCTCCGTGGCGAGCGCCATGGCATCGGGCTTGAGGACGGTATTGACCATGTGCTGCGCTCTCATTGTGTGTCGGACAGCGGACTAGCCTGCGCGGGCACCGGTGGGGCAGGGCCGGAAACTACCTAGGCGGCCTGCGTAGTTTCCGATGGTGCCGGCGGTCGGGGTCAATGGGCATGGATCGGTTTCTCCCGCCCGCAAATTTCAGGACCATCCATGACCGATCCCGAAAAAACGGACGCTGCCGTGATCCGAGGGCGCGCAGATCGCGCGTCGCGTGCACCGGCCAATCAAGCAATGAGTGCGCACCGGTTTCGTACGCTGATCGTCTCGGCGAGCGCGCTACTGCTATTCTGTCCGAACATCACGATGGGGCAGGGCAGCACATTGCCTGCGATCGCACCGGCGGACGGCGCGATCGAAGCGTTGCGTCCCGGCGACTATTTCTGGGCACCGCAACTCGCGCCGTCCGGTCCGGTCACGGTGATCGTGAGCCTGAAGACGCAGCGGGCTTATGCCTATCGCAACGGCGTGCCGATCGGCGTTTCGACCATATCGAGCGGAAAGAAGGGGCATGCGACCCCGACCGGGATCTTCACGGTCCTGCAAAAAGCGGTCGATCACAAATCGAACCTCTATTCGGACGCGCCGATGCCGTTCATGCAGCGGCTGACCTGGCGCGGCATCGCGCTGCATGCCGGCAATCTGCCCGGCTATCCCGCTTCACACGGCTGCATCCGTCTGCCGCTGGCGTTCGCCAAGCTGCTGTATGGGATTTCCGCGCTGGGCATGACGGTGGTCGTCACCTACGCCGCCGACGTGCCGGTGGTCGTGCCCGCACCCGGCATCCTCGATACGCCGCAGGCAACCGATGCGCCGGAAGGAGACTATGTATGGCATCCGGAGCGCTCGTCGAGCGGGCCGCTGTCGATCGTCATCAGCGGGCAGGACAGCCGCGTAGTCGTCCTGCGCAACGGCGTCGATATCGGATCTGGAGCTATTCGCACCGACACCCCGATCGCGCAGACCGTAGCCTTCTCGTATCTCGGGACCGACGCCACCGGCGAACATTGGGTGCGCTTGCCGCTGCCGGGCGCCGCCGCGCAGGCCGGCGCGGAATTGACCGAAGCAGAGCGTTCGCGTGGGCATCTGCCCGAGGGGCTGCGCCGGGCGATCGGCAGCGTGTTGACGCCCGGCACGACGTTGCTGGTGACGCGGACGTCGCTGCGCAGCAGCGGCGTGGGGCGCAAGCTGACCGTCGTTACAACAGGTGGGCGTTAACGGCGGCGGGCATGGGGGCCGGAATGGCGCCGGGCGCCAGCATGCGGCTGACCAGCAACAATGTGGCGTCGCCCGGATAGGGTTCGACCGTGAAGCCCATGTCGCGTTCCAGTTCGATCGCAGCGTGATTGTCACGACTTTCGATCGCCTCGAGCACGCGGACGCCCTTCGAATCCGCAAAGCGTGCGATATAAGCGAGCAATTCCCAACCCACCCCGCGATGTTTGAAATCCTTGTGGATCGCGATCGCGACCTCACCGTGGTCGAATGTCGCGTCGCATGCGAGCATGGCGGTAGCGATCATCGTCGATCCGTCGGCGGTGAAGGCGAGGAAGTTTTCCGACCAGCGATGATCGACATGCGTCAGCGCGGTGATCTGGGCCGGCCGGACCTCGTTCATCCCGGCGAGAAAGCGGAAGCGCAGGTCCGGTCGGGTCACGTGGGTGAAGAAGTCGGCGACCGTGCCGTCGTCGTCGGGATGTGCGGGGCGTACGTGGAAATGGAACCCCGTACGGGTGGAAAGATGCTTGCTCGGCTGGCTCATCGAAAAGACCTTTCATGCGATGGCGCGCCTTCCGTCCGGCGTGCTTCGTTATCCCGTGCCTAGATGAAGTCCGCGATGTTCAGATAGCGGCGGAAAGTACCTAGACCGCTGGCAACCGCGCGACGAGCTGCCGATCCTGCTCTATCAATGGGACAGGAATACGCAGCGGGTGCCGCCTTTCAACAGGCTGCGCGTGACGCCGCCAAAGGCCCATTCCGTCAGGCGATTGTGGCCATAGGCTCCGGCGACGATCAGATCGACCGCCTCCTCGTCCGCGATTGCCGCGAGGCTGTCGGCATCCCCGTTGCGAGAATGTGCGACGATGATGTCGGCATCGACTCCGTGGCGTTTCAACCAGCCGCTAACGTCTTTGATCCTGGTGCGGATGCCCGCCAGATCCGTGCCGACACCGACGATGATTACGCGGTCGGCATCGTTCAGAAACGGCAGGGCATAGACGACGGCGCGGCGGCATTCGCGCGCGTCGTTCCAGGCGATCATGACGGTCCTGAAATCCGCGGTGACGGCATGGTTCGGCACGACCAGCACCGGTCGACCGGCGCGGACGACCAGATCGCCGGTATCGGCATGGCAGGTCGCGTCACGGTTGTCGGTAGACACGGCGGTGACGATCAGATCGGCGCATCGTGCCTCCAGAGCGACGATGTGCGATACCGGTTCCATGGTCGGGATTGCGCGCCAGTCCAAGACATGGCGCCGGATCGCGTCGCAGGCGTAGAATTCCACCGTGGCGGCCTTCAACTCGTCATCCACTATCTGCCGCTCGGCGACCGCGAGCGCGCCGCAAAAATCTACACCCGCGCACCCGATCTGGACCGGCTCGCACGCTGCGATGCCGATCACACCGGCTTCGTATCGCTCCGCGACCGCTGCGGTGATCGCGAGCACCCCAGCGTTGGACCGGCCGGCGTCGAGATGAACCATCAATGTCTTATAGGGCATGCACTGCCTTCCGATCGTTGCTTTCGCGCCATCGTCGGCCCCAAGCTACCGCGCCGAAAGGTTCGGAAACTACGCAGCGTCCTTCCCGCTGGACGATGGAGGCGTACTCAAGCGTCGAATGGATGAGCTTCGTTCTGGTCGAGGATCGATCGGATGGCGTCGAGTAGCGGCCGGTCGGCGATCGTCTTCGGCAACACGATATCCTCCGGCATCTCAGGCCCGGTCGTCATGTCGACGCTGCCCGAAGACCGCAACACTATGCCGCATCCCCGCCAGCCTGCGCTCCGCATCTTTCGCAGCAATGCGATGCCGCCGATTTCGGGCATGTCCATATCGACGATCAGGCAGGTGATGCTCCGCGCGTTCGGGTCGGCGATCATTGCAGCGCAGGTCGCATAGGAGCGCACATCGAAATTCTCCGCGCCCAGCATCAACTGCCGGTCGCGTCGTACGGATGCGTCTCCATCGACCAGCGCGATGCCGATCCGCGCAACCGGAGCCACCGAGACGTGAGCCAGCATCGTGCATTTCCCTCAATCCAATTCGCACGCGATGACGAAAATGCGGTGCCGCGTCTGTACGTAATGGGCGAAGGGCAGGGGGCAGGGGGCAGGGGTCAGGTTTTGGGCGTCAGGCGTCCAGCCCCGCCGCGAAGGCGATGCGCAGCACGTCCGACAGGCTGTGGGCGTGCAGCTTGGTCATCAGTGCGGCGCGGTGCGCCTCGACCGTTCGGGTCGAGATGCCGAGATCGAACGCGGTGATCTTGTTGGGTTGCCCCTTGACGATGCCGCGCAGGACATCGCCTTCGCGCGGCGTGAGCGCTGCGAGCCTGACCGCCGCGTCCGCTGCGTCGATCTGCACGCGATCGGCGTCGTCGATCCGGCGAAACGCCTCCTCGATCGCGCTCAGCAACGCGGCCTTTTCGAACGGCTTTTCAAGGAACTCCACCGCGCCCGCCTTGATCGCACGCACCGCGAGCGCGATGTCGCCATGTCCGGTCAGCATGATCACGGGCAGCGCAAGGCCCCGCTCGGCCAGCCGTTTCTGCACCTCCAGGCCATCGATCTCCGGCATGCGGATGTCGAGCAACACGCAGCCCGGCGTATCGCGGCCAATCGCCGCCAAGAACGCCACGCCGGATACGTGCGGTTCGACCCGATACCCGCTGATGCGCAGCAGGAAGGCGGCGGACATGCGGATCGCTTCGTCATCGTCGACGATATGTACGAGACGGTCAGGCGTCATCTCTGTTCTCCGGATCGACCAGCACCAGCGTGAAATGGAATGCAGCGCCGCCGCCCGGTGAGGGCGTGGCCCAGATGCGTCCGCCATGCGCCTCGACGATCGTGCGGCAGATCGACAGGCCCAGTCCCATGCCTTCATCCTTGGTTGTCGCGAAGGCCTGAAACAGCCGGTCGGCCATGTCCGCGCCGATCCCGCTTCCGGTATCCGCCACCGTGACCTGAACGCAGCCCGGTGCTTCGTGAACGGTGGAAATGGTCAGCTCGCGCGTGGGGCGGTCCTGCATCGCCTGCAGCGCGTTGCGGATGAGATTGACCAGCACCTGCTCGATCTGGACGCGATCGATCAGCACCAGATGCGGATCGGGATCGAGCGCCATGACGACGCGGACGCCGGCTTCGCGCGCGCCGATCAGGCCGAGCGCGGCCGCTTCGGTGACGACCGCGTCAAGCATCTCCGGCGCGCGCCCCACCTCCCCGCGCGCCACGAATTCGCGCAGCCGGCGAACGATATCCCCCGCCCGCAGCGACTGGCGCGCGGCTAAGTCAAGCGCGTCGCGGATTACGGCCAGTTCAGGGCTTTCAGTCTCCGCCAGCATGTCGCGCGCCGTCTCGACGTAATTGGCGATCGCGGTCAGCGGCTGGTTCAATTCGTGCGCCAGCGTCGACGCCATCGTCCCCATCGCGCTCAATCGCGACATGTGGGTGAGTTCGGACTGCAACTCGCGCAGCCGTTGCTCGGCGCGCTGCCGCTCGGTCAGATCGCGGATGAAGCCGGTGAAGATGCGCTGCCCGCCGCTTGATGTCTCCCCGACGGACAATTCCATCGGGAACGTCTCCCCGTTGCGACGAACCCCGGTCAGAGCGCGCGTGCTGCCGATGATGTGTCGCACGCCGGTCGCGCGATAGGTTGTAAGATGGCCGTCATGCGCCGCGCGGTCGGTCGCCGGCATCAGTTGCGTCACGTTGCCGCCGACTACGTCCGCCTCGACGTGGCCGAACATCGCCTCGGCCGCCGCGCTGAACGAAGCGATCCTGCCATGGTCGTCGATCACCACCATGGCGTCCGGCACCGTTGCGAGAATCGAGGCAAGATGGCGCTCTCGTGCCGCCAGCGCCCGTTCGGCGGACTTCTGGTCGGTGATATCGCGAACGACCTTGCCGAAGCCGCGCAGCGCGCCTTCGCTATCATAGAGCGCGGTGATCGTGACGTTGGCGAGGAATTCCGATCCGTCCTTGCGAACCCGCCAGCTTTCCTCCTCGACGCGGCCTTCGGAATGCGCGCGGGCCAGATCGACGGCGGGCTTGCCGACGGCGATATCTTCGGCGGGATAGGACATGGAGAAGTTCCGCCCGACGATTTCCGCCGCGCTCCAGCCCTTTATCCGTTCCGCGCCACGATTCCATATCGTCACCCGGCCATCCGGATCGAGCATGTAGATCGCGTAATTGGTCGCGCTATCGATCAGCAGGCTGAGTTCGTCGGCGGACGACGCGTCGAGCCGGTGCCCGGACAGATCGGATCCGGGCGGCGCAGCGATGTCTTGCGAACGGCCCGTCATGGGCGATCAGTAGAACATGTCGCGACCGTAAGCGACGACCGACTGGAGCGTCATCATCAGTACCAGAACACCGATGCCGATGGCGGGCCGATGATTGCGAAAAGTCCAAAGATAAGAAAGTTTGGCGGTCACGGCAGATCCTCTCCGATGGCTTCTCGGTTCTAGGCGTCCTTGCGCGGGCCCGATAACCTTCGGAAATTACGCGGCGTGATTTCGCCGAATCGCGGTGCAGGAGCAAAATCAGCTAGGCCGGCCTTCTAATGGGCTGAGTTCAATAGAGAAAACCCACATGCAATCAGCATTGCTGCTAGGGCCATCGTCGCGCGAGACACGCGCTGAGGACAATCGTCATGACGAACCGTGCACTACGCCCGGCTGATCCTCCCACTGCCCCCGTCGCGACAACGGCAACGCAGCGCCCACTGTCGGAGGACATGCTCCGTCGAATGGATGGATACTGGCGAGCAGCTAACTATTTGTCGGTCGGACAGATCTATTTACGTAGCAATCCCATGCTCGACGAGCCGCTCGCGATCGGTGATGTGAAGACCCGTCTGCTCGGACACTGGGGAACGACGCCGGGGTTGAATATGCTCTACGTCCACCTCAACCGGGCCATCGTCGAGCGCGATCTCGACATGATCGCAATCATTGGTCCGGGGCATGGTGGTCCGGGGCTGGTCGCCAACACTTATCTCGAGGGGTCCTACACCGAACGTTATCCCGCGATCGAACGTAGCCGCAGTGGAATGGACCGCTTGTTTCGGCAGTTCTCCTGGCCCGGTGGGATTCCTAGTCACGTCGCGCCCGAAACCCCGGGATCTATTCACGAGGGCGGCGAGCTTGGCTATTCACTCGCCCATGCGTTCGGCGCGGTGTTCGACAATCCTAACCTCATTGTCGCCTGCGTGGTCGGCGATGGCGAAGCCGAAACTGGCGCACTAGCGACGAGCTGGCATAGCAACAAGTTCCTCAACCCGGCGCGCGACGGCGCGGTGTTACCTATTTTACATCTAAACGGCTTCAAGATCGCCAACCCGACCGTGCTTGCGCGTATCAGTCCCGGCGAGTTGACCGACCTTCTGCGCGGCTACGGGTATGAACCGCACTTCGTCGAGGGCGACGTTCCGGTCGATGTACATCAGTCGCTCGCGGCGACACTGGATAATGTGCTCGACCGCATCGCGGCGATCCAGTTAACTGCGCGGGCGGGTGGCGACGACGGTGATCGACCACGTTGGCCGATGATCGTCCTAAAGACACCCAAGGGTTGGACAGGGCCGAAAGTCGTGGATGGTAAGCCGGTCGAGGGCACGTGGCGTGCGCACCAAGTGCCTATCGCTGATTTCAACGATCCGGAACATCTACGGCAGCTCGAGGCCTGGATGCGGAGCTACTGCCCCGACGAGCTATTCGACGCCGCGGGCAAGTTCCGCGAAGAGTTTGCCACCCTCGCTCCGACGGGACATCGGCGTATGGGATCAAATCCAAATGCCAATGGCGGAGAATTGTTGCAGCCGCTGTCGCTGCCGGACTTCCGGGCATATGCGGTCACGCAGTCGGAGCCGGGTACGGTGAAGGCCGCGGCGACCGCAACGCTAGGAGGCTATCTACGTGACGTCATGGCGCTAAATGCCGACGCTGCCAACTTCCGCCTGTTCGGCCCTGACGAGACCGCGTCGAATCGTTTGCAAGCGGTGTACGAAGTAACGGGCAAGGCCTGGATGGCGGACACGGAGCCAAACGATACTGACCTCAGCCGAGATGGCCGTGTGATGGAGGTGTTGAGTGAGCATCTTTGCCAGGGATGGCTCGAAGGTTATCTGCTCACCGGCCGCCACGGCCTATTCTCGTGCTACGAGGCGTTCGTGCACATCGTCGATTCGATGTTCAATCAACATGCGAAATGGCTGAAGGTCACGCGCACTATCCCGTGGCGTAAGCCGATCGCGTCGCTCAATTATCTGTTGACCTCGCATGTCTGGCGGCAAGATCATAATGGCCTGTCGCACCAAGACCCGGGATTTCTGGACCATGTCGCGAGCAAGAAAGCCGACGTGGTGCGGATTTACCTTCCGCCCGACGCCAACTGCCTGTTGTCGGTAGCGGATCACTGCCTACGAAGCCGCAACTACGTGAATGTAATCGTTGCCGGCAAACAGCCGGAGGCGAATTGGCTAAGCATCGACGACGCTGTGCGCCACTGCACCGCCGGCGCTGGGATCTGGGACTGGGCGAGCGACATTACCGATGTTGGCGAAGAGCCGGATGTCGTGATGGCTTGTGCCGGTGATGTGCCGACGCTGGAGACAATGGCCGCGGTGATGCTGCTGCGCGACTATGTACCCGACATCCACATCCGCGTGGTCAACGTTGTCGATCTGATGGTTCTCCAACCACCATCGGAGCATCCCCATGGGCTCGACGAGCGTGCTTTCGATGCGCTGTTCACGACCGACAGGCCGGTGATTTTTGCCTTTCACGGCTACCCCGCGCTGATCCACAAGCTCACTTACCGCCGGACCAACCACCACAACATCCATGTCCGCGGGTACAAGGACGAGGGCACGACGACGACGCCGTTCGACATGGTCGTGCTCAACGATCTCGACCGTTACCGCCTGGCGCTTGATGCTATCGAACGCATCCCCCGGCTGCGAGACCGGCTGCCTGAGGAAACGGCGCGCTATTGGGCGCTGATCGAGCGGCACAAGTTGCACGTCTATGAGGAGGGCGACGATTTGCCCGAGATCCGTAACTGGCAATGGCGGCGGTGATCGCGTTGGCGAGCGCAGAGCGAACCGGCGTTCTCACGCTCAACGAGGGATCTTCGTCGCTCAAGTTCGGCTTTTATGCGATCGGGCCGGACGGGGTCGAGGAACGCTTGTCGGGGGAGGCGGAGGGTGCGCTGCCGGCTTATATGTTCAACCGAATTGATGTGGCCCTGGATGGCTCCCGCCCCGCGGCGATCGGACACCGCATTGTGCATGGCGGGCCTCAGATGTTCGCCCCTGTTGAAATTGATGCTAATGTCCTGGCGCAACTGGAGGGGGCGACGGCGTTCGCGCCGCTGCACGGCCCGGCTGCGCTGTCGCTGATCCGTACAGCACAGGCGCGGTACCCGGATGTGCCGCATATCGCCTGTTTCGACACGGGCTTCCACGAGGGGCTGGAGGAGGTGGCCGCGGTACTGCCGGTACCGAAAGAGTTCCGGGTAGATGGCGTACGGCGTTACGGTTTCCATGGCCTGTCCTGCCAGTCGATCGTCCACCAGTTAGGGCGAGATCTGCCAGAGCGGCTTATAATCGCTCACCTCGGGAGCGGCGCCAGCATTACGGCGGTCAAAAATGGGAAGTCAATCGACACGAGTATGGGCCTGACACCAACGGGCGGCGTTGTGATGGCGTCGCGCTCCGGGGATTTGGATCCCGGCCTACTAATCTATCTCATGCGCGAGCGGGGCCTGGATGCGGCCGGCGTCGAGGATATGGTTGATCGGCGTTCGGGACTGCTCGGTATCTCCGGTGTATCGGGCGATTTGCGCAAGTTGCACGCTGCAGCCGTGACAAACGTCGATGCAGCGTTGGCGATTGCAGTTTTCTGTCGTTCGGTTGGCAAGCAGATTGCCGCAATGATGACGTCGTTGGGCGGCGCGGATATGATCGTATTTACCGGCGGGATCGGCGAAAACGATGCCGTTGTCCGGTCCGCTATTTGCGCTGGTCTTGGTTGGGCCGGTGTTTCGATGGACCCGGCCGCGACGAACGTACGTGTTGTTGTGCGGGTCTTGCCGTCCTTGGAAGGCGCTGAGATGGCGCGCGCCGTTTTTGGTCTCACGGAAATCGCGAACGGCTTTCGCTAGCCAAGGTGAAAGTGGGTAGATGTGGCAGTGCGCCAAATTTGCTGATGGGCTCTTTAAGCCATGCTGAACGAGCGTCTGAAGTTGGCACCGGTTGAAGACGTCGCGAATGACCACTTCTGGGTCAAAGCGCAGCAAGCTCGCCGAGGTGCGGTTCTTCATTGACACACTCGGCGCAGGCGCAGCCAGTTCTCATATGTGAGTGGGCTCGTCAGAAGGATTGTGCTTCGTTTGGCGCCGAAGCGCTTTACCCATACCGATGATCATCAGTGTTTAGCCACCAGATCCCGCTTTGACAACGCACCGATATAACAGCCTGGCGCTGCCAGGAGCCATGATGATTGCGCATCAGCCGCCGCTGCCGAAGGTCCGGGGATCCGGACCCAACCGCCCATCTGGCATATCGAGCGCGTCGATCAATACCACGTCTTCTTCTTCCAGCTGCAACTCGAGAGCAGCAAAGTTGTCCGACAGATGGTCCTGATCGCTCGCCTTCGGAACGGCTGAAAGCCCGTGCGCAATGTGCCAGGCCAAGACGATTTGTGCGGCACTGCGTTCATATTTCCGCGCGATCCGAAGGATTGGTTCGCTGGTCAGCAGGTCTTTGCCCTGACCGAGCGGGCTCCAGCTCTGCGTCACGATGCCGTGGGCCTTGTGATAAGCCTGCGCTTCGCGCTGCTGGAACGTGGGATGCAATTCAATCTGGTTGACTGCCGGCGTCACGCCAGTCGCATCCACAATTTGGTCGAGATGCTCTGGCAGGAAATTTGACACGCCGATCGACAATGCTTTTCCTGCATCGCGGAGCCCGATCATATCCTTCCACGCTTCGACATAACGGTCTTCGCTCGGCACCGGCCAATGCATCAGATACAAGTCCACGGATTCGATACCGAGCAGAGCCAGACTCTCATCCAGCGCGGCGTCCGCGTCTCCATGCCGCGTGTTCCACAACTTGGTCGTGATCCAGACGTCGCTGCCCTTGATCCCATCGCCCACGCCCATTTCGTTGTCATAGATAGCAGCAGTATCGATCAGCCGAAAACCGACGTCGATGCCAGTGCGCACGGCCGTCGCGGCAGCAACATTCTTGATCTGCCATGTGCCCATGCCGAGCTGCGGCATCGAACGGCCATCGTTAAGGGTGAGGTTTGTCATTTCACTCGAACCATCCCGTAGGCAGACGGTTCCTATTCTCGCCTACACCCTGAAATATCGATCAGGGCGAGAGAGCGCGCAATAGCGCCGTTTTCTCCGAACCTCAGCCTATGGTGAGACGCCGGAGTTCGGTAGCGCCCGCTTATAACGCATCAGTCGGAGCCATTTCCGCCGCAGCGCGACCGGATGGTCCGGATAGCGCCGTTCGAGATAATCGACTGCGGTCAGGCGGTCGGTGCGAAAGACGCGAAAGTCCTGCCGGAGTTCGCACCACGACGCGATGACGCGAACGTCCTCGACGTAGCCGACCATAAAAGGTCGGATGGTTCGCTTGCTGATGCGCCCGCTCTCGTCGCGGTAGCCGATCTCTAGCACCCGCCCTTCTCGACACCAGAGCCGCAGCCGCGCGACATCCACGTGATCATCTACCCGCGCTCGCTTCGGCGGAGTGCCGACGGCAGGATCTGCGATCAGATCACGCATCGCTTCGGGGACGATCACGGCCACCTTGGCGAGGACGTCCAGTGCGGCGCGCGCCAGGGCATCGTCACCGTGGACCACCACCCATTGCGCGCCGAGCGCGACCGCCTCGACCTCATCGGCGGTCAGCATCAATGGCGGCAGGTCGAAGCCACGTTCGAGAACGTAGCCGATGCCGGCCTCACCACGGATCGGCACGCGCTGTCCGATCAGTGCGTCGATGTCGCGATAGATCGTTCGCTTGCTGGTCTCGAGCTCATCGGCGATCCGTGCGGCCGTGACCGGCTCTGTGGCACGTCGAAGCAACTGGATGATCTCGAACAGGCGGTCGGCGCGGCGCACCGGTCAACCCAGTGCGACGAGGATCGCACTCGCCATAATGCTGCCCGCGATGAAATAGGGAGCGTTCAGCAGCGTGTAGTAGAAAGGTCGGGGTAAGAGCGGATTGATCGCGATGTTCAGCGTCATCGGAACGAGATATCCCACCCCAACGATGCCGCCAAGGATCAGCGCATCGCCGTACGTTGTTATCCCCAGCGCGTGAAATAGTATGGCGGTAGTGGCGATGGTGAGCGCAGAACAGAGGAAGGGCCCGAGGAGAAACAGGGCACCCGGCTTGACCTGCGGTCGGTCGGCGATCCCGAGAGCCTCGGGATAGCGTTTGGCGACAATACCGACGAACCAGATGCCTCCGAGCACGAAATGCGCGACGCTGGCGGCCAGCACGGCCAGTGCATTCATTTGAGAGATTGCTACAATCATGGTGTTCGCCTTCGCCCCGTTTTGGAAAACCATCACATAGCCGCGGGCTGTTGCCACCGTAGTGTCAGCAGCCATTACGTTTATGCCGTTTTTTAAATGCCAGGTAACAGCAAGCCGTAGGCGTCATTTCGACATTTTTGCAGATCCACTATGTTTTTGGAGTGAGCCGATCTTTGTCGCGGCCGCGCCGACCCCGCCGTCCATCGTCAGGAATGGCTATTGCCGACAGCACTCGTAAGACGATCCCAGTTGCCATGAGCAAGGCCTTCCCGCGCGGCGGGGTCGAGCGAGACTTCCTCGATGAACCGCCGCGGTGCACCACCCTCTTTGTACTGATAGGGAAAGTCGGTGGAGAACAGCAGGCGCTCGGGCCCGACGATGTCGAGGCATCGCTGGAGATAGGTTGCGCTCCACATGCCGCTGCCGGTCACGTAAAGGTTGTTGCGAGCATAGTCGAAAAGCGGTTGGCGCAGATCGAGCGCGCGCTCGAAAACGGCGGATGTACGTTCGAGATAGAAGAGCACCACCTCGCCCCAATGACCAAGGATGATCTGAAGGTCGGGCAATTCATCGAACACCCCGGCTGCGGCAAGACGTATCCATTGCAGCCCGGCCTCATAATGCCATCCCAAGCCGAATGCGGCCAATGCCACATCGGCCTTGTCGCTGATGCCCGAATAGTTTGCGTCACGGACTGCGGCCAATGGGGTCTGTGGATGGATGAAAATCGGAACACGGAGTTCTGCTGCCTTGGCGAGCAGCGGGCGCAGTTTGGCGTGATCGAGGTGCCGCTCTCTCGTCCGACCGCAGAGGAGTGCGCCTTTCAATCCAAGCTCCAGAACAGCGCGTTCGAGCTCTCGCGGTGCCGCGTCGGGGTCAGGGGTCGGTATGGCGGCAAACCCCTGAAAGCGATTAGGATGCCGGGTGCAGGTGTCGGCGATCAAATCGTTCACCCTTCGCGACGCTTCCACGGCCGCTTCGGGAGAAAGATTGTGCAGCCCAGGTGTGGTGAGCGAGAGCACCTGCACATCAACGCCCTGCTCGTCCATCAGCGCGATCCGACCACTACCGAGATCGGCGAGACGCCGCCCGTTTTCGCCGCCGTCTGCGAGGGCCGAAACAGGATCGTATGGGGGCGGGGCGGCCTCCCAGGCGTCGCGCACGGCTTGAGGGAGAATATGCTCTTCGATTGCGATCAGGCGCACGGGCGATCTCACATGACGTTCCGTCTAGTCAAACAAGTGTGCGAGGTTTTTGTTTCGCGAACACTACCGATCCGCACTTGTGCAGGGGCGCCGGGCCAATCAATCGTCCAGTGCTACGGCTCGCCTCGGTGTGCGAAAAAGCGCGTGTGAACGAACTTCCGCAAATAGACGTCGATCAGATGCCCGCCAACGTCCACAACTGGGTCACGAGGCCGAAAAATCTTAGCGCGGCGTTTGTGTAACTGATCAAGAAACTGGTGGACGCCCCGGTCCAGTTTTGCTGGGAACGGTGAATGACAAAGGTGATCTTCGCACTCGACCAGGAAGTTTCCTCCAACGTTGAACTCGATACCCTCGTTATCTCGCCCAGTCGGGAAAGCTGGAACGATTTCGGTTTTCGGATCCGCGTGGATATCGCGTTCGTCACGCAATTTTCCCACGATCGAGTTCTGAACCTTCCGGGGTTCTTCGGATTTATCGGCGATTCCAAAAGCAAGGCGGACGTCCGTCTGCTGAAACAGCTTCTCGATGCTGCTCCAGGCAACCGGCTCGAAGCGAAGGACGTTCCCGCGTTCTTTACCATGTTACCGCACATGCGAGCCTACCGGGACATCGTCGCCTATCTCGGATCGGAGATCGCGACGAAGGCGCTGATCGCGATGAACGAGGTCGTTGCGACGGACGAGGGCATAAATAGTCCGCACTGGTTTCGGGACGCCAAAGAGTCCCAAATCTTCAAGAAGGGGTTTCTGCGATCCTCCGAGGCCTTCTTCGCGTGGGCGAACGCAGGATCCATGCTCTATGGCCTCGAGCACGAGCAGGTCGGTCGTATTTCTGACACCTTCAACATTCGCTTTCAGCTGGCCGGTCGCCCCAACGAGCACGATCTCAGCTTTAGGTTCGACGTCAACGACGATATCCTGCCACGACGCTTCGCCGTAGTGATTGGCGAGAACGGCGTCGGCAAGAGCCAAACGTTGGGCAACATCGCCAAGGCGGCGCTCGACGGTCGCAAGGACCTGACGGACGCCGACGGAGGTCGGCCCTATCTCAATCGTCTCCTCGCTTTCGCGCCTACGTCCACGACGTCGTCGGTTTTCCCCAACGACCGACGACGCAATCCGAAGGTCTGGTACCGGCGGTTCGCGCTGGGTCATCCCGGCGGAACGCGCGGTCGCTACACGACGGCGGAGTTGATCATGCGGCTGGCCCGGTCCGAGGAGAACATAGGTACTCGCAGTCGACTCAAGATCTTCCTGATCGCCATCGCCGCGATAGACAGCGGTCACGAACTCGGCCTTCGCGCCTCTCGCGGTTACCGTGCCGACTTGATACACATCGGCGACCTGATGAAAGGCGGCGAGGAGGAGCGGATCGAACGGTTCGGGGCGATCGATCTTCGACGCGAGCCGGTCCGCATCATCGATGGCTTGCACTATCCACTCAGCAGCGGCGAACAGTCGTTCCTGCGGTTCGCCGCCATCGCCAGCCTTTATATAGAGAATGGAACGCTCGTCCTGCTCGACGAACCCGAGACACATCTTCACCCGAAATTCATCAGCCAGTTTGTGGCCGTCTTGGATAATCTTCTGGAGCAGACAGGCTCGGCCGCCATCATCTCGACCCATTCCGTATACTTCGTGCGGGAGTCCTTCGAGGACCAAGTCATTGTCCTGCGCTCAGAGAAGGATCGGTCCGTCATGGCGGAGCGGCCTACTCTGAAGACGTTCGGCGCCGACGTCGGATCGATCTCGTACTTCGTGTTCGGCGAGGACGAGCCGTCGCGGTTGGCGCTCGAGGCAGAGCGCCGGATCGCCGACAGTTCGTCCTCTTGGGAAAAGATCTTCGAGCAGTACAAGGACGAAGTGTCCCTCGACCTGCTTGCGGAGATCCGCGCACGCCTCGAGCCGCCGAAACCGGCGCGCCGCCCGTGAACAAGCTTTCACCCCCAACCTATGACGACAACGCTGCTCTGGACTCCCTAGCGAGCAACAAGCTCCTCGGCAGCTTTCCTCGGTTGACACGTCATCTTCCGAAATTGAAGGCCGGATATATTCAGTACGTCGCTGCCAAAGGCGACGTGACCGCGGTCAATCCAGTCATCATCCCAAAGATTACCGCGGGCTTTCTGCGTGGACATTACGGATCACCGCCTAAGGCGATCGAGTACATCACGGCCATGCGCCTCGACAGCGACGCCAACACGTGCCCGATGTGCGGATCGCTTCACAGTGGCACGCTGGACCACCTGATGGATAAGGAAAGCCACCCGGCGTTTTCCATCTTCGCGCAGAACCTTGTCCCAGCCTGCAAGTGTAACAGCAAGCGTCTCAAACCTCTTGTAGGTCCCAATGCTGGCGAACGGATCCTTCATCCTTATTTCGACGCCGTTCTCGCCGAGCGGATTGTCGCCGGCCGCTTCACGGACCTCGGCCCGGCGCCCCATGTCGAGACTCGCATCGTTCTCGATACCACGCATCCGCACCATGCGGCTGCCGTGTTCCATCACGATAGCGTAATTATGCGAACCGCAATCCACCGCTACCTCGGCAAGCGATGGGCCATGCTCATACGGCGCCCGTCGCTAGCCGTTCCCGATCTCGCGCTTGATCCGGTCGATCGGCTCGAGTTGATGACGATGATCATATCGGAGCGAGATCGGACTGACGAATCGCGAGAAAGCAGAAACAACTGGGACTCTGTTTTCCTGACCGGGCTTCTCGACGACGACGTCCTGGATTGGCTCTATGGTCGTTTCAGCCGAGGAGGCCGAAGGCTTGGCGGTACGTTGCTCTGACAAAATCAGCCAGATCCGAGTCGAAGAAATTGAGCGATACCCAATGAACGAAGGGCCGAAGTTGGGCGGCCGGTAAGAGGCTTCGAATGTCGCCTCATGGGTCGTAGCCGACGGATCAAATACGTTTCGCTCAGGCGCAGAAGGCCGCTGGGTCCACTGCCCGCCGACGGGAACGACGAACGGCAAACCTTTCGGGGCGATGATCAGCACCGATCGTAAGTGTTTGCCGGAAACTGACAAGGATGCGTGAAGCGCTGCAGAAAACCGTTGCGGTTCGGTTCTTGCCTGTTTCGAACCGTCTGACGGCACAAGTTGACTTGCAGACCCTGACCGCAGCTCTTAACCAACCGGCCAGCCGGTATCTTGCTCATGATCGGTGTTGTATGTACGATCTGGGCCTTCAGACACGGAAGGCTCGAAAATGTACAACCAGAACATCTTGATCACAGGCGCGACAGGCAAGACTGGTAGACGGGTCTTGGAGTTGCTGCGTACGCGAGGTGTCCCCTGCCGGCCTGCATCCCGTCGTTCTGAAACGCCATTCGACTGGGGAGATGAGTCGAGTTGGTCGGCAGCCATCGATGGAATCGACGCAATCTATGTAGTCTTGCCCGATCTCGGGACTTGCGAGGCGACAGCGAGAATGGGCCGGTTCGCGCGTCTTGTCGCAGCACGCGGCGACGCCAACGTCGTCCTCGTCTCGACACCCGACGACGGCACGGAGTTCTCACGGGAGGTCCGGCTGACTGAAAGCAAGATCGTCAAAGCGGGCTTAGGCCTGACCAGTTTGCGACTGCGCTGGTTCTACCAGAACTTCAGCGAGGATTTTCTCAAGCCCGCGGTTCTTGCTGGCGAGTTGCGCCTTCCCGCGGAAGACGGGCTAGAAGCGTTCGTTGACGCTGACGACATCGCCGAGGTCGCTGCCGCCGTCTTGACCGATGCGACGCACGACGCGGCAAATTATGATCTGACGGGGCCTCGTCTTATGGGATTTGCCGACGTCGCTAGGGATCTGAGCAAGGCGATCGGTCGCGACATCCGCTATGACGCCGTCACCCCGGCGACATATGTCGCTGAACAACTCGCCGCCGGTGTACCAATGGAGTGGGCGTCGCTTTCATGCGAACTCTACGGTCAGATCGCTAGCAGGAAGCTGGAAACGACGGCTGACGACATCGCGCGCGTGCTCGGCAGGCCGCCCCGAGATTTTACCGAGTTCGCATTTGAGGCCGCGAGTAGAGGCGCTTGGTCCTAGGGATCGCCGGTTCGGGGACGGATGCGGTCATATACCTCTCCTCGCTTCGTCAGCAGCTATCGGTGCTGCACTTGCGGTTGGGCAGGGAGGGCATGAGGGACGTTACCCTAGCGCGTCGTTGGAGTGGAACGGCCAAGTCTCCATTCGAGCGGGTTCGCACCATGGATCCATCGTCAAACGAGACCTTTAACGCCGCGGCCATGGCAAACCTCAGAGCTGCTTGGCCCGCTTTCGAGTCGGCTGTTATCGCTGATACTTGGGCCGGAATGATGGATGTCACCCCAGATTCGCTGCCGGTCATCTCTCCGGTCTCAGTGATTCCAGGACTTACGCTCGCTTCCGGGTTTTCGGGGCATGGTTTCGGTACGGCCCCTGCAGCTGGGCAGCTCGCTGCGGATCTCGTATGTGGAACCACGCCGATCATCGATCCCACACCCTATCGCCTTGATCGCTTCTGAGGTTCGAGCAGTCAATTCGCTAAACTGCGTATCCGGTTGTTCTGATGCAGCGGTGGGTGGACATCGGAGTTTGGCGAGCCGCTGCCCGACGATCAGCCGCATCTCCGCCGTGCCCTTTCTCAGGCAGGGTTCAAGCGGGAAAGACCTTCGATGTGAGAATACGGATAAGATATTATGCATGACCATCGCGGCCACGTCCCGACGAGCAGGGCGAGCCGTTACCTTCAGCAGCTTTGCAAGCACTGGTCGCACCGTTTCGCAGTCGAGTTCGACGCATCGGCTGGATCCGTGGATTTTGGAGACGGCTCATCGCTGGACCTCGTTGCGAAGGCAGACCGGCTCGTGATGGTCATCCATGGCCCGCAGGAGGCCATTATCACGCTCGAGCGGATAGTCGTCGAACATGTGGACCGCTTCGCTCATCGTGAGAAGCTGTTCTACGAGTGGGGCATTTGAATGGCCCACGCGCAACTACCCACCGTTTTCGCAGGGCAGGGTAGGCCAACGACGGGGTATACCTTGCTCGCCTGACCAAACCGGGCGGGCTTTTCGCGGTCCGGAAGTCCTAAGCGATGCCCTTGACTAACAAGGTCATCATCAGGCTCGGCGCCGTGGCACGAGCGATTGTTCCCCGAAGCAAAGCCATAAGCGTCGCCTTTAGAAGTCCATCGTATGCGAGCAGCATCCAATCGGTCGGAAGATCGCTTCCGAATGCCCCGTTGCGCACACCGCGCTGGAAGAGCTGTATCATGCGGTCATGATAGAAGACCCAATCGTCATCTCGGCCAGTAGGTCCATGGCCGAGATGAGGGGGGTCGGTGAAGCCAAATGCATATAGCTCGGCGTCCGCGATGAAGAACCGCGTCAGGTCGGTAAGCGCCACTAAAGGATCGCCCTGATCTATCCTAGCTCGCTCCATCGCATCTCTGGTCGCACCGATACATGCCTGACGCAACAGTTCGACGAGCTCGTCACGGGTGGGCGAAAGTCGGTATAGCGTCGCCCGGCTCACACCGGCGGCCTCCCCTAGCTGGTGCAGGCCGGCAGCGGGCTGCATGGCCATAGCGACCGAGAGATTACGTAATAGCCGGTCTCGTTTCGTCACCGCAGCCTCTGTCGCAAACCATCACCCTTCTAAACCGCCCGAGGTGGGCATCTTGCCGTGCCAGCGGGTAAGCCGCCAGCGCAATGAAGGTGCCATGGGCTAATCACAAGGGCCGAACGGAGATCTCGGGATCATTATTATTAGCGTGGTTATCAGGTCACCTTCGGAGGGGCTATCGAAGCCTAGGGCTAGAGAATAGATTCGCTCAATCGAGTTTTCGGCGTCGCCTCGCGATTTTCGAACGGGTGGAAATGCACACAGCCTTTGACGTGAAGGAGTCGATGTTCAGGATCGCGACGGGGAGCACCTACACCACGCGGGATGAAGTGATCGACTGGGAGCCGCGAGACAGGCTTGGAGTTCTCATCGACAGGCATGTCGGCGCTTTGGGAGCGGGTCTGCTGACACTTCTCGTGACGACAGCATTCTACGATTGCCGCTCGCGCCGGCGACGGCAGCGTCCGCTCTACCCAGACATCTTCCTTTTCCATATCGGCGGTCCTTGGGGTTGCTTCATCAACTTCGACTTCTTTCCCGATCACAAGGAGATCATGGTTCACCCCGACCCGGCAAAGATCCTCCGTGAGGTCAACAATAGAGGCATCACCCATCTCGTAATTCCAGATCGTCCACGGTCGCTTGCAAATCACAGATTCAAGGAGCCTGAGGCGGCATTCGATCGGATCAAGCAATGCTTCATCTATGGTGTCGACGGCGAAGTGGCCGGCGCCGATCTCCACATCTCCAGCACGGACATGAAGATCCTCGACAGTTACGACGGGGTCCTCGAGTTGGATCGGCTCATGGAGGACTTTGGTGATGCGCCAAATCCCATTCCGCTTAGGCTTCGTTCCGCATCGCCGGCAGAGAACGCCATGACCTTCGATTACGTACGGCGTCGAATACCGGAGTTGCGGAAAGACCAACCTGATCATCTGCGTGCTCGAAGACGCGTCGATGAGGCCCGCGAAGAGGGGCTGATACACGAGAGTTACCGCAGGGCGACCATCGACGAAGCACTTGAGATGTTGGGATGAACATGACGGTTGTCGGGCTTCAGGACGAGTTCAAGCAGGCGATGCGTCGATTGGCGGCGACGGTCGCCATCGTGACGTCGGGCGAAGGCGATGGTTGGAACGGCATGGCCGCGACGGCGGTGAGTTCCGTAACCGCCGATCCCCCGACCATCATGGTGGCGGTGAATCGAAGCGGCAGTATGTCGGCGGTGATGCTTGAAAGACAGCAGTTCTGCGTCAACCTACTGTCTCAGAGGCACGGCCATCTGGTCGAGACTTTCGCGGGGAAAACCAAAGGTCTCGCGCGGTTCGATGTCGGAGATTGGACAGCGTCGGACGAAGGACTTCCCGTGCTGTCTGACGCACTTTCCAGCCTCATTTGCGTTGGGGTTGGAATGCAACAGGTCGGCACCCATACGGTATTCTTCGGTGAAGTGACCCGAGTCATGAACCATCGGACCATAGATCCACTCTTATGGGTGGACGGCTGCTTGGCATCGATATCGAAAGTTGTCGGCACAGTCCGCTAACGAGCGTCTGCAAGAGTGGCGCGCTGAAGCAATTTATCTGGCAAGAAACTCCCGAATACACCCACACGCGGGTGGGAGTGAGAAGCGCGGTTGAGGTCGAAACCGACGACGGCATGCCGGCCACGCTCCAGCTTATTCCGGCGGCCGATCAAGGTCGAAAAAGAACCCTAGCGCGCCCCATCCTGTGCTCGGTCGTGATGAACCATCCGCTTGGCGGCAGCGTTGCCGCGGGTTGGCATCATCCTGCGTCCGAGCCACCAGTGAAATCGGTGGCAGCGCTCACTGGCGATAGGCTTGGAGCGATTGGCAGCAACGCGATCGCCTCTGCGCCTATGGAGTCGAGCCCGTTGCCAGGCATGCGGGAGCGAAGGAGGATCTGCTCCTTCATGCGCGGGTCCCAGAAACTGGCTATATGATCGGCTGTGGCCTCCGCCGCGTGCTGGGCGCCGCCGATCGCGAAATTCCGGGCGATCTGGTTGACCATGTACACCAGGCGGTCCTCGGTCGACATCACGCCCATGTCAGGCGACCGAGATTCTATCGACACGACGTGATTGCTCAGCCTGCCGGTTGTAGCTCTCCTGCCAGTCGCTCGGCCCGTTGGACGACGAGACCTGGACCGCAGTCACCTTGTACTCGGGGCAGTTGGTTGCCCAATCCGAATAATCCGTCGTAATCACGTTAGCTTGCGTCACCGGGTGATGGAACGTGGTGTAGACCACGCCCGGCGCGACCCGCTCGGTGACGAGCGCCCTCAGCGTGGTTTCTCCGGCGCGGCTGCGTAACATGACCCAGTCGCCATCTTTCAGCCCCCTGTTCTCGGCATCGTGCGGGTGTATCTCAAGTCGGTCCTCGGGGTGCCATGCGACGTTCTTGGTGCGTCTCGTCTGCGCGCCGACGTTGTAGTGACTGAGGATGCGGCCTGTGGTCAGCAGTAGCGGGAAGCGCGGACCCGTCTTCTCGTCCGTTGGTACGTAGTCGGTCACGACGAAGTGGCCCTTGCCGCGAACGAAAGCGTCGATGTGCATCGTCGGTGTACCGGCGGGCATTGCGTCGGTTGCGGGCCATTGCAGCGAGCCGTGACGATCCAGTGCTGCGTAGTCCACCTTGGCGAAGGTAGGGGTCAGTCGAGCGATCTCGTCCATAATCTCGCTCGGGTGCAAGTAGTCCCAGCCCAGACCCAGAGCGTTGGCGACTAGCCGGACTATCTCCCAGTCGGCGTAGCCGTTTTTCGGCTCCATCACCTTGCGGACCCGCTGGATCCGGCGTTCTGCGTTGGTGAAAGTACCGTCCTTCTCCAGAAAGGTGGAACCGGGCAGGAATACATGCGCGTAGTTGGCGGTCTCGTTCAGGAACAGATCCTGCACCACCACACACTCCATTGCCGCGAGACCGGCAGCAACGTGCTGGGTGTTCGGATCGGACTGGAGGATGTCCTCTCCTTGGATGAAAAGGGCCTTGAAGACCCCATCGGTGGCCGCGTCCAGCATATTGGGAATTCGAAGGCCTGGTTCGGCGTCGAGCGTGACGCCCCAGGCGGTCTCGAACAATTCGCGTGCTACGGGATCGGAGACGTGACGGTACCCCGAGAATTCGTGCGGAAAGCTCCCCATGTCACAAGCGCCTTGAACGTTGTTCTGGCCTCGCAGAGGATTCACGCCGACGCCTTCCCGTCCGATATTGCCCGTCGCCATGGCGAGGTTGGCAATGGCCATGACGGTTGACGATCCTTGACTGTGCTCGGTGACGCCGAGGCCGTAGTAGATCGCTCCGTTACCGCCGGTCGCATAGAGGCGCGCAGCCGCGCGCAGGTCGTCCGCCGCCACCTTTGTTAGAGGCTCGGTCGCCTCCGGCGAGCGCTCTGCCTGCGACACGAACGCGGCCCAGTCCTGAAATTCGGCCCAATCGCAGCGTTCGCGGATGTAGGCTTCGTCCATCAGGCCCTCGGTGACGATGACATGCGCCATAGCGGTCAGCACAGCCACATTGGTGCCCGGCTTGAGCGGCAGATGGTAGTCGGCCTCCACGTGAGGCGTTCGAACGATGTCTGTGCGTCGGGGATCGATGACGATCAGGCGCGCGCCCTGTCTCAACCTCTGCTTCATGCGGCTTCCGAACACGGGATGCCCGTCCGTCGGGTTGGCGCCGATGATCATGATGACGTCCGCAAATTGGACGCTGTCGAAATCTTGCGTACCGGCGGACGTGCCGAAAGTGGTCTTCAACCCGTAGCCGGTTGGGGAGTGGCACACCCGCGCGCAGGTATCGACGTTGTTATTTCCGAAACCCTGCCTGATGAGTTTCTGGACGAGGAACGTTTCCTCGTTCGTGCAGCGCGAAGAGGTGATGCCACCAACGCTGCGGGTACCGTAGGTCTCCTGTATCCGGCGGAACTCCGCTGCAGTGTGTGCGATCGCTGCGTCCCACGTGACCTCGCGCCATGGCTGATCCACCCGTTCCCTGATCATGGGACTGAGCACCCGCTCGGCATGATTGGCGTATCCCCATGCGAAGCGACCCTTGACGCAGCTGTGGCCATGATTGGCCTTGCCTTCCTTCCATGGCACCATGCGCACGAGCTGCTCCCCCCGCATCTCTGCGCGGAAGGTGCAGCCCACGCCGCAATAGGCGCAGGTCGTCACGACCGCGCGGTCCGGCGTACCGATCTCGATAACCGATTTCTCGATGAGGGCCGAGGTCGGACACGCCTGAACGCACGCGCCGCACGATACGCACTCTGACTCCAGAAACCCGTCATCCTGGCTCGCGGACACTTTCGAGGCGAAGCCGCTGCCTTCGATCGTGAGCGCGAAAGTGCCCTGCACCTCGTCGCAGGCCCGCACGCACCGCGAGCAGACGATGCACTTGGTCGGATCGAACGTGAAGTACGGATTCGTCTCGTCCTTGCATCCGTCGAGATGGTTCTCACCCTCATAGCCGTAGCGCACGTCGCGAAGACCGACCGCGCCCGCCTGGTCCTGCAGCTCGCAATCGCCATTGGCGGAACAGGTCAGGCAATCGAGGGGGTGGTCGGAGATGTACAACTCCATCACGCCACGCCGCAGCTTTCCGAGCTTATCGGTCTGTGTGCGAACCCTCATGCCTGGCGTGACGGGCGTAGTGCAGGAGGCGGGATATCCGTTCCGGCCGTCGACCTCGACCAGGCACAGCCGGCATGATCCGAAGGACTCGAGAGTATCGGTCGCGCAGAGCTTCGGGATATTGGTCCCCGCGAGCGCTGCGGCGCGCATGATCGACGTTCCCTCCGGGACGGTGATTTCCTGCGTGTCGATCGTGATCGTAACCATCGTCTGGGCGATGGCGGGGAGGGGCTTGGTGCCCAGGTCGAGTTCGCCGCGCCACGCCATCTATATCACTCCGCTGCATCCGGGAGGGGGGCAGAGCCGCCGAAATCCTCGGGAAAGTAGTCCATCGCGCTCAGCACCGGATAGGGGGTAAACCCGCCCAGCGCACAAAGGGAACCGAATTTCATCGTGTCGCAAAGGTCGCGGAGCAGATCCATTTCCTGCGCCACGCTTCTCCGGCCACCACGAACATTGCGCATCTGGGGCAGCGTCTCGAGGACGCCGCCGACTTTGCGTCCGCCCGCGACGATCCGATCGATCGTCTCGACACCGCGAGTCGAGCCGATCCGGCAGGGGGTGCATTTGCCGCAACTCTCGTGCGCGCAGAACTCCATCGCGAAGCGCGCCATGTGCGCCATGTCGACGCTGTCGTCGAACACGGTGATGCCGGCATGCCCTATCAGGCCTCCTGCGGTGGCGAAGGTTTCGTAATCGAAGGCCAGATGGAACAATGACGGTGGAAAATAGGCACCCAGCGGTCCGCCAACCTGTACGGCACGAACCGGGCGGCCGCTTTCCGTGCCACCACCGATCTCCTCGACCAGCGCGCCCAGCGTGATGCCGAATCCTACCTCGTAAAGGCCGCCGTTCTTGACGTTGCCCGCCAGCTGCACCGGCATCGTGCCACGCGACCGTCCGAAGCCGACGGCCGCGTAGGTTTCTGCTCCCTCGCTCAATATGAAGGGTACCGCGGCGAGGCTGAGCACGTTGTTTATGACGGTCGGCTTGCCGAACAGTCCGGCAATGGCGGGGAGCGGAGGCTTCGCGCGAACCTGACCGCGCTTCCCCTCGATGGAATCGAGTAGGGCCGTCTCTTCTCCGCACACATAGGCTCCGGCGCCGACACGGACCTCGAGCTCGAATGGCGCGATGCGCCGTGCCGCCCTCGCGATCGCGGTTCGCACCGTGCGGATCGCGAAAGGGTATTCCGAACGGATATAGACGAAACCCCTGCCTGCACCGACGGCGTGGGCGGCGATCGCCATGCCCTCGATCAGGCAGAAGGGATCGCCCTCCATCAGCATCCGGTCAGCGAACGTGCCGCTATCGCCTTCGTCGGCGTTGCAGACGATGAATTTCTCGTTGCCCGGGGCGTCCAGAACCGTCTGCCACTTGATCCCGGTTGGGAAGCCTGCACCGCCACGGCCCCGCAGGCCGCTGTTTTTGACCGTCATCACGACAGCGGCCGGCGACATCGCACGAGCATTGTCCAAACCGATCCAGCCGCCGTGCGCCGCATAATCCTCTAGGCTGAGCGGATCGATGACGCCACACCGGGCGAAGGTGAAGCGCTGCTGGCCAGCGAAGAATGGCAGGGACGCGACGTTGCCAAGCCTGTTAGCGTGGGTACCGTCCAGGATCGCCGCAACGTCGTCAACTGCGACGGGACCATAGCCGATCCGACCTTCTGGAGTTTCAACCTCGACGAGCGGTTCCAGCCGGAACAGGCCCCGACTGCCTGTTCGGACAACCTCGATGCCTGAGCGGACCAGTTCTGCTGCAATGCCGTCGGCGCCAAGGGCAACGGATGCCATGTCGCCACTGACGAACACGCGTGTCACGGCATCACCTGCAGGAGCATGGTTTCCAGCCGCGCCCTGTCGACCCGTGATACCGGAACACCATCGAACAGTGCGTTCGGGCCGGTTGCGCACAGACCCAGGCAGTATACCGCCTCGATCGTGACGCGTCCGTCCCCACTCGTCTTTCCCATGGCGATCCCGAAAACCTCCTCGGCTGCGCGCTCGACGGCCACGCCTCCGCGCGATTGGCAGCTTTCGGCGCGACAGAGTTTTATGACGTGTCGCCCTGCAGGCTCGCGCCTAAAGTCGTGATAGAATGTTATGACGCCGTGCACGTCGGCACGGCTTAGGTTGAGAGCATTCGCGACGAGAGGCACAAGCGCATCATCAATGAATCCAAACTCCTCCTGCAGCGCATGCAACAGCGGAAGCAAGGCACCGCGTTGATTGCCAGCGGACGGTGTCAGGCGCGCCACCGCCTCTGCATAGTCGCCCCTGCCGACCGTTCCCGCGGCGGCCGGGGACCGTAAAGTGGTCGTTTCCATGAATAATGCTGACGTTAAGCGGTGCCGACCGTCAAATCGGGATTAGTTATCGTCCATAGGGCAAGCCTATCACATCGAAGCACCCAACAGCCGCGCCGCTGCCAACGCCGCCTGCGCCATGGTGCCGAGAGGAGGTCGGTTCGAGACGGTCAGGCCCACCCTGCTGCTTGGCAGAGGGTCCGAGAAGGGGACGACCCGAGCCCAACTTCCGGAAGGGATAAGGTTGGCATAGCCGTCTGGGACTATCGTCGCGACACCACCTGCCTCGACCATCGCTAGGAGAGCCACATACGAGTCCGCGGTTGCGCATGGGCTCACGGAGAGTTTTCGTTCGGCCAGGTTCGCATCGAGTATGCGCCTGTTCTGCATACCCTCGTGGAGCAGGCATAGCGGCTGCGACAGCGCTTCGTCCCAGCCGATCGCGTCGATCTCGCCAATGGATCTGACGTGTCCTACGAAAATAGCCTTCTCGTTATAAAGCGGCGCCGCAAGGATCTGCGACGGCGGCTCGTGGTCGAGATAGGTGATTCCGGCATCGAGTTCGAACGACGAGAGCCCTCGTTCTATCTCGCGGGATGTAAGCGAACGTACCGCGAGCGTAACTTCCGGTTGCGCTCTCTTCAGGACCCGGGCGAAAGATCCGACTACCGGCATCGAGGCCGGTATAGCTCCAAGTCGCAATGCGCCTCGCAAAGGACCGCGTACTGCCGCGCTTGCCTGTTCAAGTCCTTCGATCATTGCGATCGCCTGCTGGGCCCAGGGGAGGGCGGCACGGCCCTCATTGGTGAGACCTATGTAGCGTCGGTCACGCTCGATGAGGCGCTTGCCGAGTTGTTCCTCGAGAGATGCGATCCCTGCGGACAGCGTCGGCTGGGAGACGTGACACGCTTCTGCGGCACGTGCAAAATGCTGTTCCCGCGCCAGGGCGACGAAATATTCCAGGGTGCGCAGTAACACACCGATCCGCCTACCATGGAAGCCGGAGGCCGACAAACCGCTTGGTCTGTCGTTTGCCGTGCGCGGTCTAGTAAAAACCAGATTTCATCGACTGAAACGCATTGCTTCGTGCCACGCCAATCGCTTCATAGCGGTCAACCGTGGACAACCGAACCCTTCGCGCTTATCTCGGTCCCGGACATGTTCGCCAAACCGAGGACGACTTAAAGTCGTAGTTATGCTAGCGAAGGTACGGTTTACCTCCGTCGTGTCAGCTCAGACGATCCGTCGGTTGTCTCGTCAAAAGCTCTCCGAAACCGTCACCGCTTCATCAATCACAAGGCGTGATATGCTATCGTTTAAGCGGCAACTACGAATTGTCGTCTGCGTTTTATCTGCATGGTCGGCCATACAGGTGGCGTCCGCGCAACCTTCCGACCCGCTCCTGACGGCTAATTCCGCGCTTGATCAAGCCGAACTGGAAATCAAGACTTCAGACAGCCAGCTTGATCGCCTTACGGACACGACGGCTCGACGTCTTATCCGAGCCAAGCTGGCAGTTGTGCGAACGGCTACCGGAACAGCGGTGGCGACGCTGCAGGATCAACTTGACCGAATCGATGCGCGTGTCGCGGAGCTTGGACCGGCGCCCGCCAATGCACCTGAACTAGACGATATCCGATTGCAGCGGCGTCAGCTCACCTCGCAGCGTGGCATTACCGATTCAGCGTTAAAGCGTGGCCGCCTTCTGCGGCTCGAGAGCCAGCAGTTGATCGAGGAGCTTGACGCAAGTCAGACCGAGAAAATCACCGAGACATTATCGAAACGCACGGCATCGCCGCTTTCGCCAAGTTTCTGGGCTGGTCTCGCGAACGAATGGCCGACCGACATGAGGCGTGTCGCCGTTTTCATCTCCGCCGGTGTCGCCGCCTGCGAGCGCATCGTCGTGTTGGGTAACCCCTTGATGGCGTTGTCAGGCGCTCTGCTGGCCGTGGTATTTCTCTTTCCAATCCGGTTCGCGCTGCGCCGGACCGGACTAAGGTTTCTTCGAGACGAGCTGTCAGGTCATCGCCTGCGTCGCTCGGTCTATGCCTGGTGGCGAGTAGCGGTCGGCACCGCTGTTCCATCGCTAGCCGCGCTTGTTTTCGTGACGGGCATGCGATGGGCTGGATTCGTCGAGCCTCGCTGGGACGCTATGCTGGATACTCTGATCTGGGCTGCCGGAATCAGTGCGTTCATCGCATCGCTTGGCGGTACAATCCTGTTGCGTGGGCAACCAGGTTGGCGGCTTCTTCCGATCGCCGACGATGTCGCTACCAACCTTCGGTTCTGGACTTGGGTATTGGCAGCTATCGCTTTTGCGGTGCCAATTCTTGACAGGTTCAACACGCTCGCACGTGCGAGCCCGGCGGTGTTGAGTGCTGCCGAGATGATCGAGGCCGGTTTGAATGCGGCGTTGATCGCCGGGGTGCTGGTATCGGTCGCTCGGCTGCGCGCGCGTCGAGCCGATAACGGAGTGGCTGACGGTCGATCAGGTGGTACTCATGTCGGGACCGTCGCTTCCATCTTGGCGCTCTGGTGCGCAACCGTGGCGTCAGTGCTCGGGGCCCTAATCGGCTATGTCGGTTTTTCGCTATTCGTATCGCGCTTCGTCACCTGGTTTGTGATCGTTGCAGGCACCCTTTACCTACTGGTTGTCGTAATTGACGATGTCGCTACAGGATTCCTGTCGAGCAGGAGCCGACTTGGCCGGATGGTTTTGGCTGCCACGGGTCTTCGCAGGAGCACGATCGACCAGACCGGTGTACTCCTATCGGGCCTCTTGCGTTTAGTCGTTGCACTGTTCGCGATCAGTCTGCTGCTGGCCCCATTTGGCGCGGGCACCTCTGCCGTGTTCGACCGACTTGGAATACTCGCTCAGGGTTTGACGGTCGGTCAGGTGACTATCGCACCGATGGCGATCGTGCGCGCGATCACCGTTCTTGCGGTCGCGCTGATGGCTGCAAAAACCTTCCAGCGCTGGCTGATTGATCGCTATCTGCCGGCTACAGAGCTGGATGCCGGTGCGAGAAATTCGATCGCCCTCATCTCGCGTTATATCGGCGTGCTCCTTGCGATATTATGGGGATTGGCGTCGCTCGGCATCGGCGTTGAACGGATCGCATTGCTGCTTTCCGCCCTGTCGGTCGGGATCGGCTTTGGCTTGCAGGCGATCACGCAGAACTTCGTGTCTGGTCTCATCCTGCTTGCCGAGCGCCCAATAAAGATCGGTGACCTCGTCCGCATCGGCAACGACGAGGGCGACGTGAAGCGGATAAACGTGCGGTCGACCGAGATCGAAATGGCGGACCACTCGACCCTGATCGTCCCGAACTCAGAGCTGATCACCAAGAGCGTCCTCAACAAGACGTCCATGAACGCCATGGGCCGGATCCAGATCCAGTTCTCAGTGCCTATAGAAGTGGATGTGAAACGGATCCGCGATATCGTTCTCGATCTATTCGCAGCGCAGTCGGCTATCCTCGACAAGCCGGTAGCAGCTGTTTTTGTGGACAACATCGCCGACGGTCGGGTGGCATTCAACTGCCACGCGCACGTGGAAAATGCGCGGGCGGTGTATCCGACGCGTAGTGCGGTTCTTCTCGAGTTGCTCGATCAGTTACATAAGGACGGCATCGAGATAGGCAGTTCTCCACAGCGCCTTGAATTGGTCTCATCGGGGCCGGAGGGCGTTCGCAGCACTTCTTGACATCGGAAGTACCTGCGCGCGCTCAATTCAGCGGGATCGTGGTCGCGCTTGCGCCGCCGTGAAAAGGCAGGGGTCGACTTATTTCGCACACCGCTGCTCCGGTGTTGCTCCGGTGAAATATGATGATATTCGGCGTTTATTCCTGTTTTGTTCCCCAATAGGAGTGCGGCAAAATTGCGGTTTTCTGCTGGTTTGATATTTAGGCCCTGTGTTGACATCGCAGGGGTCGCAAGTTCAATCCTTGCCACGCCCACCATTAAAAGCCCGTTATTTCAGGTGAGATGGCGGGCTTTTTTGTGCCTTGGTCAGGCATAAACTCGCTCCGGATCTGCGCGAGGATCGACGTTCAATTTTTTGACGGTTGAGGGCGGTCTACCCACCGAGCCTGTTCGGCGCTCATCCCTTGACGCATGTTACTTTACTGTTCCCCCGCGCACGCGGGGGTCCAGGGCCAAAAGCGCCATCTTCTGTTACCTTGGGCTCCCGCTTTCGCAGGAGAACATGCGTGGACGTGTCCGATCGGCATAACTTCCGACCTAGTCCGGGGTGACGGGGAATTCATGATAAGCCCACCAAGACGATTATTGCCAACCGGCCCTAGAACGCCGGCTTGACCTCAGCATCAGGCAACTTCACGCCGAGCAGACGCGCGATCGAAGGTGCAACGGCGCGCATGTCGACAATGCCGAGATCGCGGTGCGCAATACCGGGGCCCGTGACGATCAGGGTCGATCGCATCGCTGGATCGCTCGGCAGGTAACCGTGCATGCCCTTGTACGTCGATGGTTTGGCGATGGGGGCGGCCGGATCGCGCCCGGTTTCGAAGCCGGCCTGCAATGCGACGAAGAAGCTCGCCTCGCTCGCGCCGCCGGCCTTGGCGATTGCGCTGCGGTCCAGGATCGCGGTGATGTGATAGGCCGGGTCGGCCGCCATCGTCGCCAGCAGGCGGCGCACCTTCTCCGTCAGCGCAGCATCGTCCGGACGTGCCAGCCGGATCGCGGCGGTGCCGCCGGCCAGCCACGGCATCGCCTGCCAGGCGGTCGGCTTGCCGTCCGGCCCGAGCGTGATGAGACCGGCATCGATAAAAGGTTTGAACAGGTTGATGTCGGTCGCGACCGACTGGAAGCCGTGATCGGAGACCAGCACGATCGTCACGTCCGGCATCGCCGCGCGGGCGGCGACGACGAGTTGCCCGACCAGCGCATCGGTCTGCTCGATCGTCGCGTTGGCGGCGGCCGATCCCGGACCGCTGCGATGTTCCTCATGATCGATCCCGGCGAGGTAGACCGTCATGAAGGCGGGCTTGCGCGTTGCCAGGATCGCGGCTGCGAAACGGACGCGGTTGGCGTCGCCCTCGACGCTTTCGTCGATGCCCTGGGCGTATGGCTCGCCGACCCGCCGCTTGAGGTCCGCCAGCACACCTGGCGTGGTGAGCGCGGCAAGCAGCTTGATGTCGTCGGCGGTGCCCGTCCGCCAGATCTGGGGCAGGTTCACATCGATATCGGGTGTGCCGACGGACACCGGCCAATGGACGTTAGCGGTCGTCAGCCCTTGGGTATGCGCCGCCGCCCACAACGTCGGCACGCGCATATCGCTGGCGTACCAATACCAGCCGGTCTGGTTCTTTCCGTCGGGATCGAAGGTCAGATTGTTCGATATGCCGTGCTTTGCCGGTGAGACTCCGGTGATCAGCGTGGTGTGGCTGGGATAGGTCAGCGTCGGCAGCACGCCGATCACGCCTTGTGCCGACGCCCCCTGTTCGGCCAGCGCGGACAGCGTCGGCAGTTTCAGTCCGCGCGTTTTTGCTTCGCGCACGTCGTCGGGTCGCAGCCCGTCGAGCGAGATCAGCAGCACCGGCGAGGCGGATGCCTCGCCGATGGCCAGCAAGCCCGCCACCGCCCCTGCTATTGCAACGGTGATGGCGCGCAGCATCGTCAGAACCCCTTGCGTAGCGACACGAAGAACTGCCGCGGCGCACCCGCCAGCAGGGTCTGGTTGTCGCCGCTCGCACCATAGCCGTTCGAGCCGATCGTCGAAATGTACTTCTTGTCGGTCAGGTTGGTCACGCTGCCTTCGATCGCCAGCCCGCCGAGCGTGGGGAAGCGATAGCCGATGCTGGCATCGACCAGCACGCGTGCATTGACCGACTGGTCGTTGAGGTAGGTGAAGTAGCGTTTCGACATATAGTCCGCACCGGCGCGGGCGAAGAAGCGTTTGTCGTCATAGACCAGTTCGGCCTTCGCCATGTTCTCCGGCGTATCGACGACGGTCTTGCCCTTCGTGGCGGTCAGCACCAAGCCTGCAGCATTGCGCACGTCGTCGCGATAGGTCGCCTTGTTGTAGGAATAGCTGGCGAAGGCGGAGAAGGCGCCGGCGATCCGGTAATAGGCCGACAGTTCCGCGCCATAGCTGCGGACGCTACCCGCATTGTTCAACGTGGGCGGATTGCCGATGATCCCGGCACCGTTGGCGAAGGTCAGCAAACGGTTGGAGAAGTCGACATAATAGCCGACCGCCGACAGTTGCAGGCCACCGCTGCGCAGGCGCACACCGCCCTCGGCAGTCTTCGACGTTTCGGGCTTCAGCGTCGAGCGGATCGCGTTGAAGCCGACCTGCGTGGTCGCGAATGGGCCGGTGGTCGCCGATGAAACGAAGGCGCGCATGTTCTCGGTATAGCTGGCGAACACCTCCGCGCCGCCGCCCAAGCGGTACACTGCGCCGATTTGCGGGAGGAACCAGTCCTTCGCCTCGATCTTGCCCGCGACGAGCGTTCCGGTCGTCAGGTTCGCACTGTTCTGAACGCGCATGCCCTTCCATCCGCCGTTGATCGTCAGATCGCCCAGCGTCAGCGTGTCGGCGACGTAATATTGCAGCGTGAACGTGTCGTATTTGCCGGCCCATTGGGTGAAGAACGGGTCCTTCTGATAGGCCAGGGTATCGCGGTTCGGCGCTGCCGCATCGGCCATGCCGTAGAAGCGGCGCGCCTGATCGAAGCTGTTGCTCTCGACCCAACCGCCGAGTTCGATGCGATTGGCACCGGCCTCGTATGCCAGCTTGGTGAGATTGCCGGCACGGTCGATCCCGTATTCGGTGGTGCGGAACGACAGCGGCGATGCGGTCGTGATCGTCCCGCCATTACCGTCTGGCGCGCCCGCCGGGGTGCCGACATAGGGCGTGATCCACGATCCCTGTCCCTTGTTCTTGTGGTAATAGCTGGTTGAGGTGACCGAGAGTTCGGGCGTCAGCGTCGCGTCGAAGGTGACGCCGCCCAGCCAGTCGCGGCGCAGGCCGCCCGCGTCGAAATAGACGTCGTCGACCGTGCCGATGCCGGCCGGAAAGACCACGCCCGCGGTCGGATATGGCCGGGTCGCGACGGTCGCGGCGTTCTGATTGGCGTAGACCTTCGCGATCTGCAGCGCGAGCGCGTAATTGTCGCCGATATTGTCGTTGTTCAGCCCGCGACGGCGGATGATGTCGTAGCTGAGATCCTGATAATCGGTCTCGCGCCGGTCGGAAAAGTTCAGGAAGGCGGTGATGCTGCCCAGCCCGTTGATCTCTTTCACGATCTTGGCGTTCGCCTGATGCTGGCGCTGGTTGCCATAGCCCTTCCACTTGTCGGTCTGGAGGAAGCCGTAGCTGATATATCCCTTGAGCCCGTCGCCAAGATCGCCGGTATCGAGGCGGACGAAGCCACGATAAGTCTGGTCGCTGCCATATGTACCCGAGCCGACCACATCCAGCGTATCCGAAGGCTTGCGGCTGACGAACTGGAGCGTGCCGCCGAGATTGCTGGTGGAGGCGGTGCCGATCGCGCCCGCGCCCTGCGCGACGGTGGTCGAGGCGAGATTCTCGGAGATGACGGCACGGCTGATATGCAGGCCGTTGACGTTGCCATAGCTCATGTCGCCCAGCGGCACGCCGTCCAGCGTGAAGCCCAACTGGTTCTGGTTGAAGCCACGCAAGCTGATCCGCGTCGACCATTCATACGCACCGAACGCGTCTGCCGACTGGAAATTGACGCCGGGCAGCTTGGCGATTGCCTTCAACGGCGAGGTGCCCGGGGTCAGCCGCTCCATGTCGATCGCACTGACGGTCTGCACCTGGCGGCTCTGCCCGAAGCCGAGCACCACGATCTCGTCGCTCGTGCCCCCGTCTTCCTGCGGGGCAACAGCAACGGCGACCGGTGCGGCTGCGTCCTGCGCCTGTGCGGCCTGTGCGAAAAGCGCCGCGGGCGCTACGCCTGCGAGCATCAGAAACTTGGCGATCATGGTCGGTCGGGCCCTTTGGTTTTCTCTTTCGGAAAACCCCCCGTGGCCGAGGGCGGTTACGACCTTGTGACCCGGCCGTTACGAACCCGTGACAGATGCTTTTGATGGCCGCACCGCCACTATGTCCCGCCGATCACACCATATGGACGGTCTTGGTGATTAGATGTGCCGCCACACCTTCCGGCCCGTCTTCCGAACCGTGGCCGCTATCCTTGATCCCGCCGAACGGACTGTCGGGCGCGCTCAGCTTCACGGAATTGATCCCGACCATCCCGGCCTCGATCGCATCGCCCAGCAGATTCTGCCGCCGGCCATTCTCGGTGAAGCAATAGGCGGCCAGCCCGAACGGCAGCCGGTTGGCCTGTTCGATCGCATCATCCACCGTGGCGAACGGGCGCAGCAGCGCGATCGGGCCAAACGGCTCCTCGTTCATCGCCCGCGCATCCAGCGACACGTCGGCCAGCACCGTGGGGTTGAAGAAGAAGCCGCTGCCCGCTCCGGCGTCGCCTCCGGCCAGCACGCTCGCGCCCTTGGCCTGCGCATCCTCGACAAAGGCACCGATCGCTTCGGGGCGGCGCGGATTGGCCATCGGCCCCATCTGGCTGTCCGCCGCCATGCCGTCGCCGACCTTCAGCGCGCGGGTGCGTTCGGCGAACCCGGCGGCGAAGCGATCGTAGATCCCCTCCTGCACGTGGAAACGCGTCGGCGCGACACACACCTGTCCGGCATTGCGGAACTTGTGGGCGACGAGCAGGTCGATCGTCTTGTCCAGATCGCAATCGTCGAACACCAGCACCGGGCCGTGCCCGCCCAATTCCATCGTCGTCTTCATCATCGTATCCGCGGCAAGCTTCATCAGATGCTTGCCGACCGGCACCGATCCGGTGAAGCTCAGCTTGCGGGTGATCGGCGAGGCGAGCAACTGGCGCGACACCATGTCCGGCACGCCGAACACGCACTGCGCCACTTCGCCCGGCAGCCCGGCATCCTGGAAGCAGCGCATCACCTCGACCGCCGAGCCGGACGTCTCCTCGCTCGGCTTGATGATGATCGAGCAGCCCGCCGCCAGCGCCGGCGCGATCTTGCGCACGACGTTCATGATCGGGAAGTTCCACGCGCAGAACGCCGCGACCGGGCCGACCGGCTGTTGCAGCACCAGACTGCGGCTGCCCGGCGCGCGCGGCAGCACGCGGCCATAGATGCGCACCGCCTCGCCGGCATGGAAATCGAGCAACGCCGCCGCGAACAGCGCCTCGCCCTTGGCCTCGGCCTGGATCTTGCCCTGCTCCAGCGTCGCGATGCGGGCGAGGTGATCGGCACGCTCGCGGATCAGTGCCGCCGTCTTGGTCAGGATCGCCGCGCGCGCTTCGGGCGCGGTCGCGCGCCACAACAGGAAGCCACGCTGCGCCGCTTCCAGCGCCAGATCGAGATCGGCGGCAGCCGCCAGCGGCAACGCCGCCTGCACCGCGCCGGTCGCCGGATTGCGCACATCCTGCGTATCGCGGCCCCCGCCGGTCAGCCACGCGCCGTCGATATAAAGGCCGAGCTTCGCGTCATATGCCGTCATTGCCACAATCCTTATTGGTCAGCCGGATGGGCGTTGCCGCAACGGCAAAGGCGGCGCAACCCCGCTGATCCGCCGCAATCCGCCCTTCAGCCGATCATTCGGCGGCAATGGCGTAGGCCGGCTGGCGGACGGAGGGCTTGGGCGGCTCGAATCCGGTTTCGGCAAGCGCTTTGGCGCGCAGTTGCTCGATACCGGGGCCGTAGTTGAACAGCGGAATCGCATCGCCGCGCGTGGTACGCATCTAGGCGCGCAGGGCTTCGGTCGCCGCCGGATCACGCGACGGTCGCGGTCATGGTCACGTTCCCCTGATCGTCGCGCACCCACAAGGCCTCACCCGCCCGCGCGATCCTGAAGCCGCGCCCCGCATATAGCGGCGAGCGCCCGCGAAACTCGAACCGCGTGGGCGTCACGCCGTCCCGTAGCGCGTGATCGATCAGCAGCATCGCCTGCAACGGCCCGTGGACAACCAAGGCCGGATACAGTTCGACGCCCTGCGCATAGGGCAGGTCGTAATGGATGCGATGCGCGTTGAAGGTCAGCGCGGAGAAGCGGAACAGCAACGCCTCGTCGGCCCGCATCTCGCGCACGCTGTCGGGCGCGGGGCAGTCGACCGGCTTCGGCGCGGACGGCGCAGTGATCGGCAGATAGACGAGGTCCTGCTCCTCCCGCACCGCGATTATGCCGTCGGCGGCGATCTCGTGCAGCAACGTCACGAACGTCATGCTGCCCTTGTCGGCAATGGCCGTGATCGTCGTCCGCTTGCTCAGCGTCGCACCGATCGCGACGGGGGCGAGAAACTCCAGCCGCCCGCCAGCCCACATGCGACGCGGATGCGGGATCGGCGGCAGGAACCCGCCCTCGTCCCTGGTAGGATGCCCGTCCGCACCGAGGATGGACTGTGGCGCATCGGGCAGATGGAACAACCAATGGCCGAGCGGCGGCAGCACGCCCGCCGGCCAATGCGCGGCATCGTGATCCAGCGTCGCCGCCAGCCGGCCGAGCGGCGCGGTGGTGACGGTATCGACCATCTCGATCGATCGGCCGATCCAGGCCGCGAAGGGCTCAGCCATCAAGGAAATCCGCGATCGTCTTCCACATACGTACCCTCGCATTCTGCAGATTGCCGTAATCGCCGCCCTCGGGCACGATGACCAGAGCCTTGTCGTGCGTCGTCAGCCGTTCGAAGAAATCCGCCCGGCCCGATCCGCCCTGCATGTAATTCTGCATCCCCGCCGCGAAGCCGTAGAGCATCAGCGTCGGGCGGGGATCCGGTCGCATGCCGCATCCCCGGCGGCAGATACGTCGATCCAAGGCTATGATCCGGTGACCGCGCCGATCTAAAGCGTCACCGCGCCCATTTCTTCTCGAAATCCCACACGTCCTGAAACCCGATCAGGCCGCAGAATTCCTTGAAGTCGAAGATCGGCATCTCTGCGGGATGTCCTTCACCGTCCGCCTTCAGCCGCTTTAAAGCTTGTTCCATCGCCGCCGCCGCGATCAGGCTGGTCAACGCCGGGAAGATCGCCAGCGCGAAGCCGATATCGGCAAGTTCGGACGCCGTGCGCATCGGCGTCAGCCCGCCGTTCGACATATTGGCCATCATCGGCCGATCGAGCACGTCGCACGCCCGGCGCATCTCGTCCTCGCTCTCAAGCGCTTCAACGAACAGCACGTCCGCCCCCGCCTCGCCATATGCCCTTGCCCGGGCGATCGCGCCGTCCAGCCCCTCGCTCGCCCTGGCATCGGTGCGGGCGATGATCAGGAAATCGGGATCGCGCCGCGCATCCACCGCGACGCGGATCTTCTCGACCATATCCGCTTCGGAAATCAGCCGCTTGAACGGCGTATGGCCGCATTTCTTGGGAAATTCCTGATCCTCAAGCTGGATCGCGGCGATCCCCGCCTCCTCATAGCCGCGCACGGTGTGATGCACGTTGAGCAGTCCGCCATAACCGGTATCGGCATCCGCGATCACCGCCGCGTCGGTGGTCCGGACCAATGTCGCCATCCGGTCGAGCATCTGCGTGTAGGTCGCGATCCCCGCATCGGGCAGGCCATATGCGGACGCCGTAAGCCAATACCCGCTGCCGTACAGCACGTCGAAACCGACCTTGCCCGCCACCACCGCGGCGATCATGTCCTGCACGCCCGGCGCGGTGATGAACTGTCCGGCTGCGAGCCGATCGCGCAAAAGAGGGGTAGCCATTATCCGTTGCTCCAGAGCCAGGGCTGGTCGGCGCGCTGGCGGGTTTCGAAAGTCGTGATGTCGCCGCCGTGCCGGCCGAGGATCGTCTCGACATCGTCCCAGCCGTTGAGCAACGCCTCCCGCGCGCCCTCGCCGATCGAGAAGGGAATGACGGTGCCGTCGCCACGCACCACGGCCCGCGCGACGAGATCGACGGTGATGGCGCGCCCCGCCTCGGCATCGGTAATCAGCGGCGCAACATCGGCGACGACCACCGGCAGCATGCCGTTCTTGATGCAATTGCTGGCGAAGATCTCCCCGAAGCTGGGCGCGATGATCGCCCGGAAGCCGAGATCGGCCAGCGCCCAGGGCGCATGTTCGCGGCTCGATCCGCAACCGAAATTGGCCCCGGCGATGAGAATTTCGGCACCGGCATAGCAAGGCTGGTTGAGGAAGAAATCGGGCTTGTCCCGCCCCTCGGCGTCGTGGCGACGCTCATAGAAGGCGAAACGCCCCAGACCCTTCTTCTCGGTGATCAGCAGGAAGCGCGCCGGCACGATGATATCGGTATCGACATTGTCTTCGGCGAACGGCGCGGCGTGCGCGGTGAGGCTGGTGAAGGGGCGCATCAGCGGCCCCCCTCTACCGTCAGCGTTCTCACGTCGGTGATGCACCCGGTCACCGCCGCCGCCGCCGCCATCGCCGGGCTCATCAAATGGGTGCGCGCGCCGACGCCCTGCCGCCCCTCGAAATTGCGGTTGGAGGTGGAGGCGCAGCGTTCGCCCGGTTGCAGTCGATCGTCGTTCATCGCGACGCACAACGAACAGCCCGGGTCGCGCCATTCGAACCCGGCGGCCTCGAACGTCTCGCGCAGCCCCTCCGCCTCGGCCTGACGCTTCACCAGCCCCGACCCCGGCACGATCATCGCCCGCACCCCGTCCGCGACACGACGTCCCGCGATCACGCCGGCGGCGGCGCGAAGATCCTCGATCCGGCCGTTTGTACACGATCCGACGAAGACATGGTCGATCGCCAGACCGGCGATCCGCTGGCCGCGCTCCAGCCCCATATAAGCTAGCGCCTTGGCGTCGGCCCCCGCCGGTACCGCACCGTCGATCGCGATCACCTGATCCGGGCTGGTGCCCCAACTGACCTGCGGCGCGACCTTCGCAGCGTCGATCGTAACCTCGGCATCGAACACGGCGTCGGCATCGCTGGGCAAGGTGCGCCAATAGCTCAGCGCCCGCGCCCAATCCGCGCCGTGCGGTGCGCGCGGGCGCCCTTCCAGCCATGCGAACGTCGTCTCGTCCGGCGCGATCAGGCCGGTGCGCGATCCCGCCTCGATGCTCATGTTGCACAGGGTCATCCGCGCCTCCATCGACAGCGCGGCAACGGTCGATCCGGTATATTCGATCACGTGCCCCATCGCCCCTGCAGCACCGATCCGCCCAATCAGCGCGAGCGCGAGATCCTTCGCCGACACCCCGTGGCCCAATCGCCCGTCGATCATCACGCGCATCGTTCGCGCCTTCTTCTGGCGTAGCGTCTGCGTCGCCAGCACGCATTCCGCCTCGCTGCTGCCGATGCCGAAAGCAAGCGCGCCGAACGCGCCGTGCGTGGCGGTATGGCTGTCGCCGCACACCAAAGTCGTGCCGGGCAGCGTGAAGCCCTGTTCCGGCCCGATGACATGCACGATGCCCTGACGCGCATCGGTCAACGGCAGATAGTCGATCCCCGCCGCCGCACAGTTCGCCTCGAGCAGGGAAACCTGCGCGCGGGCCTGTTGGTCGGCGATCGGCGCGCCGCGATTCCGCGTCGGCACGGCGTGATCGGCCACCGCGAGGAACGGCGCGGTGCGGCGCGGCATCCGGCCCGCCTCGCGCAGCCCGGCAAACGCCTGCGGGCTGCTCACCTCGTGCAGCAGCATCCGGTCGATATAGAGCAGGTCGATGCCGCCGGGTTCGGAGGCGACGACATGCGCCGACCAGAGCTTTTCGTAGAGCGTGGGCATCGCAGGTCCATCACACCGCGCCACTTCTGCCGCAACCATCGGCATGGGGTTACCCGCCATGCGGGCACCCGGCATGCGGGCGCGTGCGCACATCGTGCTCCCTTCGTGCGGTGCGGCGGTTAGCGTGGCGACATTCAGGAGATTTGCATGACCTTCGCCACGCTGCGCTACGAAAAGATCGACCGGGTCGCGATCGCCACAGTCGCGGACTCAGTCCGTAATCGCGTCGGCCATCAACGTCTGGGTCGTCGCCTGGAGCGGCGGGGCGGTGTAGGACAGCAACTGGATCATGCCGACGAACAGCAGGTCGTTCTCTGGATCGACCCAGAACCACGTGCCGGCCGCTCCGTCCCAGTGATAGGTGCCCTTGCCGACGGGCACGCCGGCCAGTTCGGGATCCGTGAAGACCACGCCGTTATACCCGTAGCCGAAACCGGGGCGGAACTTCTGGTGCCCGGCGACGAAGCGCGTTTCGAGCAGGTCGTCGGGCAGGCGGTTGGTCATCTGCTCGCGCACGCCGTCCGCACTGACGATGCGTCGGCCGTCCAGCTCGCCGCCGTTCAGCAGCATCTGTGCGTAGCGGGCGTAATCCGGCGCGGTCGAGAACAGGCCGCCGCCGCCCATCGCGAATCTCGGTTCGGCTTCGGGATCGGGGCGCATCGGATTGACGGCAAGCGGCATCAACGCTGCGTCCGGCGCCTTGAAATACAACGTTGCCAGCCGATGCTTCTTGGCCGGCGCGATGAAGAAGGCGGTGTCGATCATGCCCAGCGGTTCGAAGATCCGGGTGCGCATGAAATCCGGCAGGGTCTGCCCGCTCAGCCGCTCGACGATCGCGCCCTGCACGTCCATCGCCAGGCTGTAGCGCCAGCGCGTGCCGGGCTGATAGGCGAGGGGAAGCGTCGCCAGCCGAACGACCATGTCGTTCAGATCGTCCGATTGCTGCACACCCGCCGCGCGATACATCGCCTCCACCCGGTCGCTGGGTTCGCCGATATTGATGCCGTAAGCGAAGCCCGCCCGATGCGTCATCAGATCGGCCATGGTCGGCGCGCGCTCCGGCGCGACGAGGATCGGCTGGCCCGCCTCGTCCTCGCCCGCGAGCACCTGCATTTCGGCCAGTTCGGGCAGATGTTTCGCGATCGGATCGTCGGGATGCCACAGCCCCGCATCGTGCAGGATCATCATCGCCGTGCCGGTGATCGGCTTGGTCATCGAGAAGATGCGGAAGATCGTATCCTCCGCCATCGGCTCGGCGCTCGCGATATCCTTCAGCCCCATCGTCGAGAGGCGTGCGATGCCGCCATGACGCGCGGTCAGCGTCACCGCGCCGGCGACCATCCCGGCATCGATCTGCGCCTGCACCGCGGCCTCGACCGCATCGAGCCCGGCGCTGGACAGGCCCACATCCTCTGCTGCTGCACGCCGCATCAGATCATCCCCGATCTGGCGATAGCGCCCAGATGATAGGCGCTCGGCTTCGGCGTGCGCGCGAACGTCTCGTAATCGACATGCACCAGCCCGAAGCGTTCGCCATATCCGCGCGTCCATTCGAAATTGTCGAGCAGCGACCAGCAGATGTACGAATGCACGTCGATCCCGTCATCCAGGCATTTGCGCACCTCGCCCAGCGCCGCGTCGAGATAGGCGATGCGGCGCGTGTCGTCGTCGGTGCACAGGCCGTTTTCGGTAACGTAGATCGGCCGCCCGATCCGTTCGTGCGCGAAGCGGATGGTGCCGCCCAGCGCCTGCGGATAGAATTCGTAATGCGCCCCGGTCATCTCCGCGCCGTCGGGCGGGGGCAGGCGGCCTTCGGGGCCGACCAGCACGCGGGAATAGGTCTGTACGCCGATGAAATCGGCCTGCCGCGCCGCCTCGATCCAGGGGCCGTACAGCATCTCGATCAACGCCTCGGCCTGATGGCCGTCGCCGACGCCCTGCACATCCTGCATCGTCAATGTCAGGCCGACCGGGAAGTCGCCCGGCCCGGCCTTCATCGCCGCCATCGCCTTTGCATGCGCATCCAGCATCACCGGTTCGCTTGTCTCGACCGGCGCGAACAGCAGCGAGGAAAAGCGCTCCGATCCGCTCGCCTTGGCGCACGCCGCCAGCATCGCGTCGATCGCCACACCGACCTGCGGGCCACTACGGCGGAGCAGGCCGACGAGGCGCTGGATATTCGCCTCGTTGAAGGTCGACGCATAGGAGATCAGGTCCCCCAGGCGCGCGGTCGACTGCTCGGCGAAGCGCGCGAACAGGTCTGCACCGTCCGCCACCTCGAACCCGCCGCGCGCCGCGAACCAGCGCGGCACGGTGAAGTGGTTGTACGTCACCATCGGCTTCAGCCCGCGCTTGTGGCACGCCTCCAACACGCGGCGGTAATGATCCAGTTCGGCGGTCGAAAAAACGCCTTCCTCCGGCTCGATCCGCGCCCATTCGATGCCGATGCGGTGGCAGTTGAAGCCCAGATCCGCGGCGATCGCGATATCTTCCTCGTACCGGTTGTAGCTGTCGCAGGCATCGCCCGACGGTTCGGCATAGAGGGAAGGCGTCACCGTCTCGCACAGCCACGCGTCGGAATTGAGGTTGTTGCCTTCGCTCTGATGCGCGGAGATCGCGGTGCCCCACAGGAAACCTTCAGGTACGGAAACGGGCACGGGATTCTCCAGTCAGGTCTTGGTTTTGGAATCGGGATTGGCGGGCGGATTGATCAGTTCGGGGTAGAAGCGCTGCATCATCTCGGAGAGGACGCGCAGCGCGCGGTGCACGCCGTCGCTATTGTTCATGAACGTCGCCTCGATCGCGAGACCGCGCACGGCGGCGACGTACAGTTCGTGGATCGCCGCGCCGTCCGGATGCGGTGTGATACCCGCGGCGCGGATCCGTTCGCCACTCCATTTGTGCGCGCGCACGTCGATCGCGCTCTGCAGTTCGCGCAACCGTTCGGCGAGGCCGGGATCGGAGCGGGAGGCGAGCATGATCTCGATCACCGCGATACCCGCCGGGCGACTGATCACGCCCCACATCATCTCGGGCAGGCCGATCAGGAATGCGGCCGGATCCATCACCTCGATCGTGTGTGCGTAGAAGGTCGAATCCTGTTCGAACACATGTTCGACCACGGCGATCATCAGATCGGTCTTGGCCGGGAACTGGTGCGTCATCGCGCCTCGGCTGACGCCGGCCTCGGTCGCCACGGTCGAAACCGTGGTCGTACTGTAGCCGGTGCGGTGGAGGCAGACGATCGCCGCCTCGATCAGCTTGGCGCGCGTATCGGCGCTGCGTTCGGCCTGTGGGCGGCGGGGCGGGCGGGGTGCGGGACTGGTCATGCCCGCTATCCTAGCCCGGTGCGGCTGCGGCACCAGCATTCCTGCGGTCATGTCAGATGGTCCGTCCAGAACGCGGCCATTTCCGCCCACGCCTCGCGGCCCTCGGGGGCATCGGCGAGCAGCGACTGGAAGACATGCGGCATGCCTTCATACACTTCGAGCCGCGAAGTTTGCCCGGCCGCACGCAAGGCGCGGTGCAGGCGCACGCTATCGCTCAGCAGCATCTCGCGCGTGCCGACCTGGATCAGCACCGGCGGATAGCCTTTGGCGAAATCGCCGAAGACGGGCGAGACGAGCGGATTGGTCAGATCGGCATTCGGCGCATAGGCGTTGCGCGCGAGCAGGCGGACGGTGGAGTCGAGATAATCGACCGGTGCCAACGTGACGGTCGTGTCGCCCTCCCCGGAGAGATCGGTGACGGGCGACAGCATGACGATCCCGGCCGGCGCGGCGATCCCCCGATCGCGCAGCAGCAGTGCGGTGGCCGCGACGATGCAGCCGCCCGCCGAATCACCGAACAAGCCCATCTTCGACGCATCCGCGCCTTCAGCGAGCAAAGCGGCCCAGACGGCGACGACCTGATCGAGGATCACGTCCCACGTGCCGCGCGGGGCGAGCGTGTAATCGATGGAAACGACGCGCCGTCCGCTGGTCGCGGCGGCGAGCGCCCCGCTCAGCAGGTTGGCGCGCGCCGATCCGGTGACGAACCCGCCGCCATGGACGTAGACGAGGATGCTGCCGTCATCGGTGTGATCCTTCGGCACGATGTCGAGCGTCGCTACGCCGCCCAGCAAACGCTCCGTCGCGACGATGCCGAGCGCATCGATCGCCGCCTTGCCGAGCTGTTCGGAAAATACCTCCGCCCGCGCCGCCGCCGCGTCGAAATCCTCCACCGTCTCCGGCACGGGCGGCGGGGGGATGTTCGCCAGAAAGGCGCGGATGCCTTCCAGCTTGATCCGGGCGGCGGGGGAGACCGAGGCGGCGATGGGGCAGTTGATCGCGAGCGGGTTCATGATTTTCGACCGGCGTCAGAATTTGGCGTCGAGCGAAACGCCGATCACGCGGCGCGATTCCGGCCCCGAAATCTGCGAGAAGGATTGCGTGTCCAATTGCTGTTGCGCGGTCGGCGTGGCGAAGCGCACCACCGGGCGATACGTGTCGAACAGGTTTCGCCCGAACACCGACAGGCCGTAGCGATTGTCGTGCGTGCGCAGGCCGATCCGCCCGCCGAAGATCGCCGCCGCCGCGTTGGTCGCCAGCGGGCTGTACGCCGCCTCGAAATTGATCTTCGAGGTGTAGACGATTTCAGCCTGCGCGAAACCGTCGATCGCGCCCGAAACGGCGTGCGCATATTCGCCGAACCCGGTGACCTTCCAGCGCGGCGCGCCGACCAGACGGTTGCCGCCGGCATCGTCCACGCGCCCGGTGCCGACCGTGGTGCAGCCCTGCGCCGCCGTCTGCCCCTGCGAACAGGCGACGAGATAGCCGTTGCCATATTTCGCATCGTTGTAGAGCAGCCCGCCGTTCAGCGTCAGCCCCTTGGCCGGGCGACCGAGCAGGCTGACCGACACGCCCTTGGTGGTCAACTTCGGCGCGTTGCCGAAGATGAAGGCGCTGACCGAAGGATCGAAGAACTGCGCCTGGAAATTGTCGATCCGGTTGTAATAGCCCGCGATGCTGGCGGTGAGGTGGCGATCGAACAGATCGGCCTTCAGCCCGATCTCGCTCGCATGCGGGATTTCCGGCTGCACCAGCAGCGGGATCGCGCCGCTGCCGGTCTGGTCGTTGACCGATGGGCCCTTATAGCCCTTCGTGTAGGTGCCGTAGAGCATCACGTCGCGCGTCACGTCGAACTGCGCGCCGACACGGTAGGAGAAATAGCTGTCCTTGATCGCTCCGTTGATAGGCGCGACGCTCAGGATGCCGGTCAGCGCACCAGGGACGAGCATTGCGCGGGTATGCGCGCTGACGTCTTCATGGCCGTAGCGTGCGCCGAGCAGGATGCGGATCGCCGGCGTGATGTTGACGGTGGCGTTGGCGAAGGCGGCGTAGCTGGTGGTGATCGAGCTGGTCGTCTGGATCTGCCCCACCGGGCGCGTGGTGCACAGGAAGTTTGCGGTCGCCGACGATCCGTAGGGGCAGGCGCCGACCAGCGGCAGATCGGCAAAGATCAGGCCGTTCTGCGTGTTCGTTCCGTCCAGCTTGCTGTCGAAATAATAGAGGCCGGCGACATAGTCGATGAAGCCGCCCTTGGCCGAGGTCAGGCGGAATTCCTGGCTGAAGTTGCGCACTCTGGTCGGCGAGGAATTGACGTTCAGGCGGTTGACCGGAACGCTGTCCACATCGGTGCCGTAGGCGAACGATTGGTAGGATCGGTACGCGCTGATCGAGGTCAGGGTCGCGCCACCGATCGTCGCGTCGAACTGGCCAGAAAAGCCATACACCTCGGTCGCGGTGCTGTTGCCGCCATCGGTGCAGCCCTGCTGGTTCTCCGGGCCGACCACCACGCCGCACGCCGCCAGCCGGCTCGACAGCAAGCTGCCCGCGGTCGATTTGTAGACCGTCCACGGCACGCCGCCCTTGCTGGTGAACTTGCTGTAGTCGCCGATCAGGTTGATCGCGATGTCCGGTGTCGGCTCCCACAGGAAGCGTGCGCGGCCGCTCTTGCCCTGGACGCGCAGATAGCTGTTGTCGAAGCGGTTATACTGGTTCTGCGGCGTCTGGCTGAACGCGCCGGACACGCGCAGGCCGGCATTGTCGGCGATCGGCACGTTGATCACCGCCTGGCCGATATAATTGTTGCGCGATGCGATGTCGGCATGGCCCGAGGCCGAGAAGGCGGTGAAGTTCGGCGCGGTCGTCACGATATTGACGACGCCGGCCGACGAGTTGCGGCCGAACAGGGTGCCCTGCGGCCCCTCCAGCACTTCGACCCGTGCGATATCGAACAATTGCGGCGGGTTGCTCGACGTGTTGGCGAGTGCGACGCCGTCCACGACGATGCCGACCGACCCCTCGGCCGAGCGCGCGAACGACAGCGACCCGACACCGCGTATCGACAGCGCGCCGAACGGGCCGGCGGAATTCAGCGACGGCGTGTTACGCGTCAGATCGATCACCTGGGTGATGTTCTGCTTCGTCAACTGGTCGCCGCTCAGGACGGTGACGGAGATCGGCACGTCCTGCAGGCGTTCCTCGCGCTTGTTGGCGGTAACGATGATGTCGTTGTCGTCGGCGGCCGGCGCCGATGCCGGCGCATTCTGCGCAACGGCGGGCACTGCGAGCGCGGTCAGCGCGGTCGTGGCGACGAGCGTCGCGAGCGTATGAGAAACCTTCATCATCCATCCTCCCATCGACGGTCATCTGCCGCCTGATGACCGACTCGATATCACGAATTTACAGAACGTACATCCTTTTTGTTGTGTGGCAGTCCAAGCGTGCTACAGATCGTCGCAACGAGAATTATAAAATCGGAGAGCGACATGCAGGACGGTGGCGATACGCCCATGCCGGGAACGGCGGCGGCTGCGACGAGCGGGGGCCGCGGTTTGCCGCCGCTGCGATTCGGCACCAAGATCGCCTATTCCAGCGGCGCATTGCTCGACGGGATCGCCAATCAGGCGGTCAACATCTTCATCTTCTTCTACGTCACCGCGGTGTGCGGCGTGCCGGGCGCATTGGCCGGCGTGGCGCTGGCGGCGGGGCTGGTGGTCGATGCGGTGGTCGATCCGCTAATCGGCTCTTTATCCGACGGGTGGCAATCGCGCATCGGCCGGCGCCTGCCGTTCATGATCGTCGGGGCACCTTTCACGGCACTGTTTATGGTGCTGATCTTCTCGCTGCCCGCGGCCTTGTCCGGCATCATGCTGTTTGCGTGGTTGACCTTCCTGTCGATCGGGCTGCGCGTGTCGATCTCGTTGTTCCTGCTGCCGTTCAACGCGGTCGGCGCGGAGCTGAGCGACGATTATGCCGAACGCTCCTCGATCGCGGCGTGGCGTTGGGGCTTCGCGATGCTCGGCGCGCTGATCGCGATCGTCATGGGCTTCGGCATCTTTCTCGGCGGGGAGGGCGGCCTGTCGCGCCGTGCCGGCTACGCGCCGTTCGCGCTGAGCGCCGCTCTGGTCGGAATGGTCGGTGCGGTGGTCGCGGTGCGCGCGTTGCTGACGATGCGCGACCGTCAGCATCCGCCGGTGACCAACCATGGCGCGATGCATGTCCGCTTGTGGCGCGAACTGGGCGAGGTGTTCCGCAACCAGAGCTTCCGCACATTGTTCGTCGGCGCGTTGCTGCTGTTCACCTCGCTCAGCATCCACGCTACGCTCGGCCTGCACGCCAATACCTATTTCTGGCGCATGACGCCGGGGCAGATGCAGGCGGTGACGCTGTCGCTATTCGGCGGGCTGCTGCTCGGCGCACCGCTCGCCGGGCCGTTCCTGAAATTCATGGAGAAGCGCACCGTATTGCTGATCGGCATGACGGGCCTGGCTCTGGCCTTCTCGATCCCCGCGACGCTCCGGTTGCTCGGCCTGTTCCCGTTCACCGGCACGACGATGGTCACGATCCTGTCGGCGACGGTGGTGGTCGGCGGCGCGCTGATGGCCGCCGCCGCGATCGCCTTCGCCTCGATGATGGCCGATGCGGCGGACGAACACGAACATCTGTTCGGCGCGCGCCGCGAGGGCCTGTATTTCGCCGGTTGGGCCTTTGCCAGCAAGGCGGCGGCCGGGTTCGGCTCGCTCGTGTCCGGCATCGCGTTGCAGGCGATCGGGTTCAAGAGCGGCGGAGACGCGGCGGCGGCAGCGGCGAAGCTTTCGCCCGCGACGATCGACTGGATCGGCGCGATCTATGGCCCCGGTGCCAGCCTGCTCGCGCTCGCGGCGGCATCGACCTGCCTGTTCTATCGCCTCGATGCGAAGAAGCATGCCCGCATCCTGACCGAACTCGATCAGCGTCGCGCCGTCGCCTCGGCCGCCACGGTCGCCGCCGCCGCGCCGCTCGCCGCATGACGACCGCGATCGGCGTCATCGGCTGCGGCATGGTGAGCCATGCCTATCTCGGCACGATCGTGCGTGCGTCCGAATTGCGGCTGAAGGCCTTGGCCAGCCGGACGATGGCCTCGGCGGAGACGCAGGCGGCGCGCTATGGCGGCACCGCGACGAGCGTCGCGGAACTGCTCGCCGATCCGGAGATCGCGGTCGTCGTCAACCTCGCGCCGCCCGGCGTGCATCACGCGATCGGGCGGCAGGTGCTGGAGGCGGGCAAGCACCTCTACAGCGAAAAGCCCTTCGCGACCGGATTGGAGGACGCGCACGATCTGCTGGCCCTGGCCGAGGCGCGGGGGCTGCGGATCGGCTGCGCACCGGATACATTTCTGGGCGAGGGCCACCAAGCGGCGCGGCGGCTGATCGATACCGGTGCGATCGGCACCGTCACCGGCGGCGGGATCGCTTTCGGCACGCACGGCATGGAAAGCTGGCACCCCGATCCCGCCTTCTTCTACGCGCGCGGCGGCGGGCCGTTGCTCGATATCGGGCCCTATTATCTCACCCAGCTTGTCAATTTGCTCGGCCCGGTCGCCGAGGTGGTCGCGATCGGCACGCAGCCCCGCGCCACGCGGACCGCCGCTGCCCCCGGCCGCGCGGGCGAGAACATCGCGGTCGAGGTGCCGACCACCGTCAACGGCGCGATCCTGTTCGAAAGCGGCGCGAACGTCTCGCTGTCCATGTCGTGGGACGTGACCCAGCATGGCCGCCGCCCGATCGAACTCTACGGCACGACCGGTGCGCTGCAGGCGCCCGATCCCAATCAGTTCGGCGGCGTCCCGCGCCTCGCCGATGGCGAGGGCAATTGGATCGCGACCGGCGACGAACCGCCGCCGCGCAAGCTCGACGCCGCCACGATCGCAAGGGCCTTGCAGGCGATGGGGCAGGGGATCGACCCGCTGACCGGTAAGGCGATCTCCGCCGATACGACCTTGCGCTTCGGCGATCTTCGCGGCCTCGGCCTGCGCGATCTCGTCGCCGCGATCGCCGGGAATCGCGAACCCCGCGCCAGCGGCCGCCTTGCCGCGCACGTTCTCGAAACCCTGCTCGCGCTCGAAGTCTCGGCCGAGGGCGCAGGCCGGATCGCCATCCGCTCGACCGTCGAGCGCCCACTGCCCATGCCCGCCGGAGACACATCGTGACCGACCCCGCACATCCGCTGCCCGATTGGGCGCTCGGCCCCTTCTCGTCACCACAGCGGTTGCTGGAGGACCGTGCCGAGGTGACCTTTGCCTGCGCCGTCTCCGGCCGGCCGGTCGCCTGGGCATCGAAGGACGTCTTCAATCCCGCCGCGATCGTGCATGACGGCCGCGTCTGCCTGCTGGTGCGTGGCGAGGATCATGTCGGGCGTTATGCCGGCACCTCGCGCATCGGGCTGGCGACGAGCAGCGACGGCCATCATTTCGAACTCGAGCCGGAACCCGTCCTCGCCCCCGGCAACGATCGCTGGCAGGCGTGGGAATGGCCCGGCGGCATCGAGGATCCGCGCGTCGTCGCCTCGCCGGATGGCGGCTATGTCTGCACCTATACCGGGTTCGACGGGAAGGTCGGCTGCCTGTTCGTCGCGACCTCGGACGATCTGCGCGACTGGACCAAGCACGGCCCGGCGTTCGCCCAGACGCCCTATGTCCGCCGTCCGACCAAGGCCGGAGCGATCGTCACCGAATTGCAGGACGGCGCGCTGGTCGCGGCCCGGATCGACGGTCAATATTGGATGTATTGGGGCGAGGGCATCGTTTACGCCGCCACCTCCTACGATCTGATCCGCTGGACCCCGGTCGAGACCGATGCCGCACCGGATCGCTATCTCACCTGGGATCCCGATGCCCGCGACGGTGCGGGCTGGTGGCAGCTCGATCGGGTATCCGTGCCGCGCGGCCTGCTGCACATCGCCGGCCCGCGTCGCCACCGCTTCGATTCGATGCTGACGGAGCCCGGGCCGCCGGCTTTGCTCACCGATGCGGGGATCGTGCTGATCTATAACGGTGCCAACCATTTCGAGGCGGGTGCGGAGGGCATTCCCCCCGGTGCCTATCAGCCCGGCCAATTGCTGCTCGACGCGAAGGATCCCACCGCCGTCATCGCCCGGCTGACCGACCCTTTCCTGCGCATCGACCCGGCCGAGGCGCAGGGTCAGGTCGGCAATGTGTGCTTCGCCGAAGGGCTGGTCGCGTTTCGGGACCATTGGTGGCTTTATGTCGGCCTGGCGGATTCGCGCCTGGGGGTGGCGACGGCACCGTTGGGATAATCGCCTGCCATGGATCGATCGGGCGTGGGCGATCGGGCGTGGCCGATGGTTGCCGCCCGCTCGATAAGTGGCTCATATCGAAGGCTTTGAACCGCAGAACCCCGGCGATCCTGCGGACGTGACAGATTCATTACCTGTCGGAAAAAATTACACCCTGTAGAACCCGAATTGAAATAGTTAACTATTTCAATGAGATGGTTAATTGGCACGCATCATGCGTCACGCATCTGCAATATGGGAAACGCAGAAGAATTTGGGATAGGGCGTAGAGGGGCTGCAAGTGGCGTCGTCGCGCGCCTCGTTCTCATGTTCTACGCCGCTCTCGACCTTCTGGCCTTTTCGATCGGCGGCGTTCGGGGCGCCGCTGTGAAAGCCGGACGGGCCGACGACTTCTCTCGGCGCGATCTCGAAATCGATGGTGCTTGGTCGGTCCAGCCGCGAGATCGGCGTGGTACATCGGTATCCAGCGCATTGCCGCTCGGCGAGGGGCCGTTCGTGGCAAAATCGAGCGAAACCGGTGTTGCTTCTTCTGTAAGCTACGTGAGTATTATTAAGAACTCGGTATCTGTTGTCTTGAACGCGTTCGTGAGTATTGGTCTGAACCGGAATGACGACTATGATCGGTGTGGTGTTTTCACCTCCGCGACAGGTCGGGCGTTGAAATTTGGAGGCGGTTCGACGAAGGCGATGTCGCTTCATTTTGCGGCCGGCGGCGGTAAATCCGCGTCCTGCGCCGAGGAATATTTCATCCCGACGTGATGCGATTGGTGTGACGGCCAGGGCTGCGATCCGGCGAGCGTTCGCTTAAAAAGCCTGGGGCCAATTTCTCGTAAATCGATCAGGCGACTAAGCCGTGATCCGCGTGTCAGCGGAGATGTACGGCACCGTAGATCACGATCGCCCACAAGGCCGCGAGTAGCCCGATCAAGATGTAAAGCTTTGCGAGATAAGACAATTTTCGGGTCGAAGACCGCGTGGCGCTCTCGTCGTGAGGCCCGGTGAGAAAGTTCGCTTCGACTACGTCGCCGGCCCGCAATGCGGAATTCACTTCGAGATCGCTGAGCGGAGTCAGGAATTCGCAACCGTAGGCGAGCCCGACGCGGCGCACGATCTTCACCCGACGGCGCAGCGCTCCGCCGATGCTCAATCCGACCACCGATCCGATCGGCAAGTCCGCCAATGTCGACATGCCGAAACCTGAAAGGGAGAGATCCTCGATCATCGCGTCGACCGGCTCCTCGCGCTCAGTGCGCAAGGTTACCTGTCGCTCGGCGGGCATGCGCGGAGCGGTTCGGTTGTCCAGATAGACCTGTGCGGTCAATCTTAAACCAGAAGTTTCACGATCCAGGATCGTCATCGTGCATGTTCCAGGTGTGTTTCTAATTATTTCAGTATTGCAAAAGATGGAAACACGAAGACGTTAAATGAATATCAAGTTCTCAGCGAGCTTCCGCGCAACAGGAATGCTCGTGGTTTCCGCATATTCAGGTGCAACCCCTCCGAAATTTGGTATGGGGAATCACATTAAAGAAATCAAGAGGATATTTTACGAAATGAATCGGTTTGTCATAATTCTCGTGATGATCGGGAAAGTGTTGATCCAGATCCGCTATGGTAAACGTCCGAAATTTCGTTGAAGATGCATTTCGGGCCAAAATGGCCTCGCGGTGTGATGGATTCATGCCCGATCGTCCCCCGGAAGGCATGGAATCTTGCCCGCGCGCCGATGTGCCGGACGGGTTCGGGCCGAGCTTCGCGGGGATTGTGGATTGGGGTTTTTACGCTGCCGGATATGTTATAGAGCGTGGCAGGCGTTGGGGGGCGGCATATCATGAGCAAGCGGGACGATGCACGGCGTGGGCCATCGCCTGACTGCCGAGCCGCGCGCGGATCTGCGCTCGAACGGGTAACCTCATGCAATTCATAGTGTATTGGAGCCTCGTTCTTTCCACGATCTGCTACGCGGCGCTCGCCGTGTGGCGCCTGTCGATCGCGCGGCGGCATCCGCGCGCCCTGCATCTCGGCATCGCCTTTGCCGGCATGTCGGTCTGGACCGCATCGCTGCTCATCGGATGGCCGTGGCTGCTCGCGATCAGCGAACCGCTGCGCGATCTCAGCTGGCTCATCTACATCCTATGGACAACCCGCACCTTCGAACAGGACGATGACGCACGTCGCAGCATAAGGGTCTATTGCGCAACGCTCGGGGTGCTGATCGCGGTGCGGGCGGGCCTCTCGCTGGTGATCGCACAGGGGGATCTGAGCGAGACGACGGCCTATACCCTGACGATCGTCATGCTGTCCGCGCACTGGTTGTTCGCGCTTGGCGGCCTGGCCTTCGCGCATTTCCTGTATCGCGCCACCGGATCGTCGGCCGCCTCCGGCTTCCGGCTGATCGTGATCGCGCTGGGCGTGATCTGGGCTTACAACCTCAACCTCTTCACGTTGCTGCTGCTCGGTTATCCGCTTGCGGTGTTGCTGCTGCAGGGGACGGGCCTGCTCGTTCTGGCGCTCGTACCGGCGCTGGCTTTGGCGGCGCGGCGCAAGGAACGCTGGAAGGTGACGCTGTCGCGCCAGGCCACGACCCGATCGTTGCTGTTCGTCGCGATCGGCACCTATTTCGTCATCCTCTCCACCGCGACGCGCGCGCTGATCTGGGCCGGAGGGCATGCGGCGGATCTCGCCAAACTGATCGTCGCCGTGCTGCTTGCGGTGACGGTGCTGGCGATCGGCCTGCTCCCGAAACTGCGCGCGCGGGTCAAGGCGCTGTTCGTCAAGCATCTGTTCGAACATCGCTACGACTATCGCAGCGAATGGCTCCGCTTCAGCGCGACGATCGCCGACCGCACGATGCCCAATCTTTCGGCCGAGGAGCGCGCGATCCGGTCGGTCGCCGACGTCACGGAATCGCTCGGCGGCGCGCTGCTCCTGGCCGAGGGCGATGATCGGCTGGCGCTTGCGGGAAGCTGGCAATGGACCGCGCCGGATCCTTTCTCTCACGCTCTGCCGGCCGAACCCCAATGGTTCGACGATCTCGCGCAAAGCGGCCGTATCCTCAATCTGGACGAGATCCGTACGACCGGCGGCACGGCTGCGGGCGACCAGAATGTACCGAAATGGTTATTGCGCGAGCGTAAGGCGTGGGTCGTCGTGCCGCTGGCTAGGTTGAGCCGGCTGGTCGGTATCATCGTGCTCGGTCGTCCCCGGCTCGATCGCGATCTCGATTGGGAGGATTTCGATCTGCTGCGCGTGATCGGCCAGCAGGTGACCGTGCATCTGACCGATGCGCAGAACCAGGCGGAGCTGGACGAGGCGCGCCGGTTCGAGGAATTCAACCGGCGCTTCGCCTTCATAATCCACGATCTGAAGAACGTCGTCAGCCAATTGTCGCTCGTGTCGAGCAACGCGGCCCAGCACGGCGCCAATCCGAAATTCCAGGCGGCGATGGCCAAGACGCTGGAGAACGCCACGGGCAAGATGACGACGATGCTGTCGCGTCTGTCGACCGATCGCCAGATCGCCGAGCCGCACCTCGCCGAAGTCGATCTGGCCGACCTGCTGTCGCGTATTTCGCACGAAAATTATGCGGCCGGCGTCGTCACGCTGTCGATCGAGCAGCATTGCACGATCGTTGCCGACGAAGAGCAATTGTCGGTCGCGATCGAGCATCTGGTGACCAATGCGATCGAGGCCAGCCCGGCGGGCGCGCCGGTGACCCTATCGCTGACGATCTGGGATGGCATGGTCGTGATCGCAGTGGAGGATAAGGGCGAGGGGATGACCCCCGATTTCATCCGCAAGGAGTTGTTCAAGCCGTTCGCCTCGACCAAGAAGAACGGTTTCGGCATCGGCGCGGCCGAGGCGCGATCCCTGGTGCTGGGAATGGGCGGCGATATGGAAGTGATCAGCGTTAAGGGTTCGGGAAGCCGGTTTGCACTAAAGTTCCCCGTGCTTCGTTCGCCTGGTGATGAAAGACTGCAATCGGAATGACGCGGGTGACCAAGCAGAAACTGTTGATCGTGGAGGACGATATCGGCCTCCAGAGCCAGCTCGAATGGGCGTTCGAGGCGTATGACGTGATCGTCGCGTCCGATCGCAAGGCAGCGCTCTCGGCGGTGCGCAATCACAAGCCGGCGGTGGTGACGCTCGATCTCGGCCTGCCACCAGATGCCGATGGCGCGACCGAGGGGCTGGCGACGCTGCGCGAGATCGTCGCGATCAGCCCCGAGACCAAGGTCATCGTCGCATCGGGCCACGAAGCGCGGGAGAGCGCGCAGACCGCGATCGCGCTGGGCGCGCACGATTTCTACGCCAAGCCGATCAACATCGCCGATCTGAGCCTGATCGTCGCGCGCGCGTTCCACATCCATGCGCTCGAGGCGGAGAACCACAAGGCTCCGCGTGCCGCCAGTTCCGCCAATGGCATCATCACCGGTTCGGCCGAGATGATGGAAGTGCTCAGGACGATCGACAAGGTTGCCGATGCCGAGGCCACGGTGATGCTGCTCGGCGCGTCGGGCACGGGCAAGGAGTTGCTCGCCAAGGCGATCCACACGAAGAGCGCGCGCGCGCGCGGCAATTTCGTCGCGATCAACTGCGCGGCGATCCCCGACACGTTGCTCGAGGCCGAGTTGTTCGGCCACGAACGCGGTGCCTTCACCGGTGCGGTCAAGATGACGGTCGGCAAGATCGAGATGGCGCAGGGCGGCACATTGTTCCTGGACGAGATCGGTGATGTCCCGGCGCAGACCCAGGTCAAGCTGCTGCGCTTTTTGCAGGAACGGGTGATCGAGCGGATCGGCGGGCGCAAGGCGATCCCGGTCGACACGCGCGTCGTCACCGCGACGCATCAGGATCTGCCGACGATGATGCGGGAAGGGCAGTTCCGTGAGGATCTGTACTTCCGCCTGGCCGAGATCGTCGTGAAGGTGCCGACGCTGGCGGAGCGCGACGGCGACGCGGTGCTGCTCGCGCGGCATTTCCTGCAACTGGCGCGCGATGCCAAGCGGACCAAGGCGAAAGGCTTCACGCCCGACGCACTGGCGGCGATCGCGGAATGGCCGTGGACCGGCAATGTGCGCGAGCTCGAAAATCGGGTGAAGCGCGCGACGATCATGGCCGATGGCGCGATGATCACCGCGCGCGATCTCGACCTCGGCGACGCGGCCTCTCCGGTAAAGCGCGCCGAACTGCGCGTGGCGCGAGAGCGGGCCGATCGGCTGGCTATCGCCGAGGCGATCGCCGCCAATAACGGCAACCTCTCGGCCGTGGCGCGCGACCTCGATATCTCCCGCCCGATGCTCTACGATCTGATGAACAGCTACGGCATCTCGAAGGGCTGATCCCCGCATAGTTTAGCGCGTAGGCTTCACCCGGTTCGGCTGCGGCAGGGCCGTGGCTTCGAGATCGGCGCGGAGCACGACGATGCGGTCGAGTGCGGGATCGAGCCGCGGTTTCTCTCCGGTGATCAGGACCGGCGGCTTCTGGTCGATCACCAGATTTTTCGGGGTACCCGCCGGCTTGGCGAGTGGCTGATCCGTCGCTGGCCCGGTGACCGTGGCTGCAAGAGGTGCGGCCGCGGTCATGCCGGGTATTTCCGGTTCGGCATTGGCGTAGCTTTGCGAGAAATAGGTCGCGGGCCGCCAGTTTCCGGCCCAGCGATAGAAATCGTGCAACCCGATCGTGCGGATCTTGGCCATGCTCGCCGCCCAATAGGGCACGACGTAATCGGCATGATAATGCGTGGCGTGGCCGACCGGCGCATAGACCCGGCCGCGCAGTGCGGCGGTGGCGACCGCCATCGCGCGCGTCCAGCCGCCGGATGTCGGTTCCCGCCGAAGCGATCCGTCGCAGGCGAAGGTGAATTGGCAGCCGGTCGTCCGCTCCGACCCCTGATAGACGACGCCGCAGATCGAGTTTGGGAAGGCGGCGCTGCGTACGCGGTTCAGTATCACTTGGGCGACGGCGCGTTGCCCGGCGTCGCTTTCCGATCCGGCTTCGTAATAGACCGCCTGTGCGATGCAGTGCGTGGCGCGCTGCCGGGCGGGACTGTCCTCGGCGATCACGAAGGGCCGTGCGGCCGGGCCGGCATTTTGCAGCGGCACGTTGCGGTTGATCTCCTCCGCTGTCTGCGCGGCGATCGGCTGATAGGTCACGGCGGTGATTTCCGGTGCGCCCGGTGGGGCGGCGGGCGGCATGGTGTGGGCCGGGGCAGGGGGAATGGTCTGCACCGTTCGCGCGGCGTTTGCCGGGCGAGGTTTGGGCTCGTCTCTCCATACCGGGAAAATCGCCGCGCCGGCCACGATCGCGCAGAGCGCCGCACCGGCACCCAACAGCCTTTTGTTCATGCGCCCTCGCCGATCCATTAGCCGGTCCAATGCCATCGATCGCGTTAAGATCGCGTTCGCCACCCGACCCGATCGCACGAAGGGTGGTTGCACAGATACGACGGGTGCTTTGACAAGTATCCGGAACTTGTCCACACGGCGTTAACCATGATGAGAAGGGGAATAGGGTTGGAAGGCGCAAAAATTCGCCGCCGGCCCCGGTGGCTGGTGTGGGTGCCCCGGCTCTGGATTGCGATCGCGGCATTGTTCGTTCTTTGGCAGACGATGACCTATCGCGGTCTGTCGTCGCTGGCGGCCGAATGGCAGTTCAACGAATTCGGCTTCTATCACCCTGCGCTGACCTTCCTGGTGCTGGTGCTGATACTGTGCTCGCCTTTGCTGTTGCTGCGTCTGGTGGCGCGGCGGCGGCGGCGGCGCGAACCGGTCGAGCCGGTGTCGCCGCTGCAACGCGCGATCCGCGTGACGTCGCGGCTGCTCGCCACGCTGATCGGTGCGGCCGTCGCGGCCTTGCTGGCCGCGATCTTCATTGCCGCCTTCACGCTATTCCTGCCGCGCGACAACGGCCCGCCGCATCACATTTCCGCCAGTGACGACCTGACGGTGCCGGCGCTCGGCCCGGCGGAGATCCGTGGCCGGGTTCTTTACGACAGCACGGCGGTGTTCAACGAGGATTTCCGTATCGGGCATAGCGACACGCGCTTCGCGCCGATGGTGGGGGAAACGCGCGACCGCACCGCGATCCGCTATTTCGTCGAATTGCCGGCTTATGCCTTGCCCGATCGGCAGGATCTCATCTCGGTGCATCGCGGCGTGCTGCGCGAAGGCGGGCTGCCGGGCGAGTTGATCAACCTCTACCGTTACGCCGGATTCCGCATCGAGCCGCGTTACTATGTCCTGTATGCGTCGGGATCGTCGATGCGGCGCTCCTATCTGGTGACGGCGGGGGAACTCGTCGTGCTGGCGCTGTTCATCGCGCTGGTCGGGGCATTGTATTTCTATCGCCGGCGGCGTTTGCAGCGGCTGGAAGAAGCGCCGGAAGTGGTGGAACCGGAGACCGTTTGAACCGGATCGTGTTTAACGGTCGGGTAACCGGGCCGGGTAACCGCACAGTAGCGCAGGCTAGGCCATCACCGGCTCATGGTCTCGACCCTACCTTCACTCTGTTCGCTGGGCACGGCGGTGTTGTTGTTCGCGAGCGTGAACCTCGGCAGCGAGGAATCGCCGCATGGCGACGCTGCGCGCCTGCAGGCCAATGCCGCGATCGCCGATCAACCGGTGACGGACCTGCCGGCACTCGCAAAACCGGACGACAAGATCCGTATCGCCAAGGCGTCGGACGGATTGTTCTACGTCCGGGCGAAGGTCAACGGAACGCCGGTGCGGTTTTTGGTCGATACCGGTGCCAACCTCGTCGTGCTGACCGCAGCGGATGCGCGGCGCGTGGGCGCTTCGTCCGGCGGCGCGCACCTGCTCGATAATATCGAAACCGCTGGCGGAACATCGCGCATGGGCCGGGTGACGCTCGACCGAGTCACCGTCGCCGGGCGCGATCTTGCCGATGTGGATGCGGCAGTGATGCACAATGGCCTGCGCGTATCGCTGATGGGGCAGAATTTGCTGGCGAAGCTGGGGCCGATCATGCTGTCGGCGGACGAGATGTCGCTGCAGAAGGATCGCTAGCGCGGCATAACCCCGGGACATGCCCGAGGTCACGAGACGTCAGCTAAGATCGGATCGGTTCAGGCGCTCGCCTCGGCGCGCCGTCCGAACGGGCGGCGGAGAATGACGCCGATCGCTAGGAAGCCGAGCAACATCATCGCCCAGGTGCCGGGTTCGGGCAGCACGTTGGGGCCGGTTCCGCCGGGCGGGGGCGTGGTCACGCCCGGGGGAGCGACACCGCCGCCGCCGCCGCCGCCGGGAGCCTGACCACCGGTCGGTGGCGGCGCGACGACGCCGGGATCGGCGGCATTGGCCACACCGGGTGCGGCCGCATTACCGAGGCCGTCCGCCGCCGACCCGCGTGGCGCGTTGGACAGCAGGGCCGGCACCGTACCGGGCATCAATTCCGTGCCCGACGAGGCAAAGCTGCGGTTGGCGCGATTGCGCTGTGCGGCTTCCGATCGCGCACTGCGCAGGGCGATGTCGTCCAGCGCGCCGCGTTCCAGTTGCGCACGCGCCGCATCGAGCGGCGGCACGACGGCGGCGAAGGCCTTCGCATCGCCCTGCGCATCACGCAGGAAGAGGGCGCGCTCATTGCGAGGCGCGATGCCGATCAGCATGACCACCGCACCCACCGACAGTGCGGCGGATGTGAAGCTGTAGCGTTCGGCGCGCGAGTTGGGTTGAGCTGAGTTTTGCACGACCTTTGGATAGATCAACTTGAAGAGAAAAGCGATAGATCGTTATGGTTACCGGATGGGCTGTGCGATAATGGCACATAGGGTGAGGTTGTTTATGAATTGGATCGGGCAGGAATCGGGCAGCGCGTCGGAACGGGATGCGCGGTCTGCGGCTCGCGATCGGCAACCTGCCCGGAGTGCGAGGCTGTCGATTGCGGCTCTGGCTTGCTTGGGCGTGGCGGCCTGCACGGGCAGTGGAGCCGTACCGCAGACCGATCGGGAAAAGATCGTGTTCGAGACGCTGAAGCTGCTGACCGTGCCGGGCCAGGCGGTCTGCGTCGATGCCGCCACGGCCGGCCGGCCGCTCGATGTCTATCGCACGATGACGAGCAATCCGCCGCGCGGGCTGAAGCTGCCGGTATGGTATGTGCCGGCGGGTCTGAAGCCGACCTCGGCATTGTCCGTCGCGCAATTGTATCGGACCACGCAGACCCAGGCGGCGGTGCATATCGATCAGCCGGCCAATGCGACGCCGCAACTCGTGCCCGAATTGCAGGCGCAGCTCGACCGCAACGCGTGGATCATGTCGTCCCAGGCGGCGAACCAGAAGGTGATGATCTCGCCCGACTGGCCGGTCTCCGGCCTGCGGGCACGGTGGTGGTTGCGCAATCGCGTGTCGTTCCATTGCACGCCGAACTTTCGCATCTCCAACCCCGTCGTGGTGCGGAATGTCGCCTACGTAACGGTGACGGCGGATCATTGGGGCACGACCTACGCACTCGCGCGCCAGGGCGCGGGCTGGGCCGTCCGGGCACAGTGGAGTAACTGGCTGTATTGATGCTCGCCCTGACCTGTCCGCGTTGACGAAAAATAAACCAATGCCGCTCTAATCCTCGTCCGGTATTCAGAGGAATTCGGCATGGCCAGCGGGACTGCAGCAGCGAAGAAGCCCAATGCGATCGGTCCGGCGCCGATCGAATTCGAGGCGCGTTCGCTGTCCTATGGCGGTCTGGTCGGTCAGATGATCGGCGAGATCGATTCGCGGATGGCGGCGCAACAGGCCCCCGTTTTCATCGCCGAATCGCCCTCGGATGTCTTCCACACCATTTCCGTCGCTTGCGGATACATCGGTCTGCTGGCCGGCTTCGTTGCCGCAGGCACGGGAATATTCCTGCTTTTGTAAGGAATAACGCCGCCTATCTACCGGAATTCGTGATAGGGGCCGCGTCGTCTAATTGAAAGACGATCAACGTATCTTTAACCAGCGCAGCTTGGAACAGGCTACGACGTGAGTCGTCGTTGTTTGGTTACGGTCGCGTAATCCTTCCTCGGGGCGAGGTGGGGCGCCTGTTTTGTCCATCGGGGATTGCAGTATGGACGTGGTGGACGGCGAAGGCGAGGGGGACACGTACCAGCGTTTCACCACGCTCGGCTACGCCACGTCCAAGCAAGCCCGGCGCTTTCAACTATACGCGCTGCTGGCGATCACGGATTCGGCGAGCATAGTCCTCGCTTATGTTCTTGCCGGACTGTTGCGTAACCGCGAAGTGTTTGGTGCCAACGGTTTTTATCTCGCCGCGCTGATCACCCCGATCTTCCTGATTTTCGCCTTCAACAGCCAGGCTTATGGCTATCAGGTGCTGGTCAACTGGAAGCAGGGGCTGAGCAAGGCGTTGATGGCTTTCTTTCTGGCCGTCGTCGTCGTGCTGTTCGTCGCGTTCTACGCCCGCTCTTCGCTAGAATTCTCGCGGATCGTCTACGGCGTGGGATCGATGACCGGCGCGGTCTTCCTGGTCGCCGGTCGCTACGTGTTCAAGCGCGTGGTCAACAAGACGAGCGACCAGCATCTGCGCGCCGAATTGGTCATCGTCGACAATTGCATTGTGCCGGATGTCGGCGATGCGCGCGTGATCGATGCCGAAGCATATGGCCTGCGCCCCAATCTGCGCGATCCGAAGATGCTCGATCGTCTGGGCAATGCCGTGCGCGGTGCCGATTACGTACTGGTGTGCTGCCCGGTCGAGGATCGCCCCGCATGGTCGCTGCTGCTCAAGGGCACCGACGTGCAGGGGCATGTGCTGGCACCCGAATTCGACGAGGTCGGCGCGAACCATCTCAGCCGTTATCATGGCCAGTGCGTCATGCAGGTCGCATCCGGGCCGCTCGACCTGCGCAGCCGCATGCTAAAGCGCGCGATGGATCTGTCGATGACGATCCCGGCGATCGTCTTCCTCTCGCCGCTGCTGCTGCTCGTGGCGGTGCTGATCAAGACGACGAGCCGGGGGCCGATCTTCTTCCGTCAGCAACGCATGGGGCGCGGCAACCGCTTGTTCTCGGTCTACAAGTTCCGCTCGATGCGGGCCGAAGATAGCGATGCCGACGGCAAGCAATCCGCGCAGCGCGACGACAAGCGCATCACGCGCGTCGGTCGCCTGATCCGCGCGACCAGCATCGACGAGTTGCCGCAACTGCTCAACGTGCTGCACGGGGACATGAGCCTGGTCGGCCCGCGCCCGCACGCTTTGGGCTCGCTGGCCGGGGTCGAGCATTTCTGGGAAGTCGATCAGCGCTATTGGCATCGCCACTCGCTGAAGCCGGGGATTACCGGTCTGGCTCAGGTGCGCGGCCTGCGCGGTGCGACGCATGAACGCGAGGATCTGGTACGTCGTCTGCAGGCCGATCTCGAATATCTCAACCAGTGGACGCTATGGAGAGACTTCGCGATCCTGGCCGCGACGATTCGCGTACTTGTGCATCCGAATGCTTTTTGATTACGGGCCATCTGTTCGTCGGGGATATCTTAACTAAAAGTCGTTTAAGACTGCTTGGGTGTTTGTCTCGCGCAGCTTGTTTTGTCAGGGGATGGGGTTTTGGAAACTGTTTACGATTGGCTGACCGTCGCCATTTTCGGGGGGCTGATCACCTTGTTCCTTCAGCGTTCCAGCGCTGACGAACCGAAGGACAAGATGTGGCAGTATGCGCCCGCCGCGATCGGCTGCGCGGTGGCCAACTATCTCGGCAATCACGGGCAGGAGGCGTTGGCCTGGTTGGCGATCGCCGGCATCGGGGTCTATGTCTGGTATGTGCTGAAGCCGCTGGAACATTGGAAGAAATAGCGCATGTGAGCGTGGCATGGGGCGGCACCTGTCCGCTGTTCCCGGCCGTCACGATGCGCTAATGAGGGGCGTGGCAGGGCAATCGATGTGGATCACATCGGACGACAATGCCGGGGCGGCGTTCAGCCGCCGCGAGTGGGAGGCGTAAGATTAACGTTCAAAGTCCACTGGTCATGGATCGACCCGTCGGTTCGCCAGCCTTCTCCAAACCGGGGCTGCTGATCGCGCTCGCGGCCGTGTGTCTGGTCGGGCCGACGATGTTTGACGTCGGGCGCGACAGCTGGTCGAGCGAGCAGGGCGCGCATGGCCCGATCGTCCTGCTGACTGGCATCTGGCTGCTGGTGCGCGAACTGCGCGCGTCCAAACCGCGTCCCAGGCCCGGCAACGCGCTGATTACGTTCGGCCTGCTGTTGCCGATCCTGATCGTCTTCACGCTGGCCCGCATCTCCGGCATCATCGAGATCGAGGGCTTCATGATGTACGCGGCGTTGATCGTCGCGGCTTATGGTATCTGGGGCGGCGCGGTGTTGCGCACAATATGGTTCCCGCTCGTCTACATGCTGTTCGTATTCCCGCCGCCCGACACGCTGTTCGCGATGCTGACGCAGCCATTGAAGATCCTGATCTCGCAGACGGCGGTGACGATGCTGCACGGCCTGGGCTATCCGATCGCGGGATCCGGCGTGATGATCCAGATCGGCCAGTATCAGATGCTGGTGGCGGCGGCCTGTGCTGGCCTGAACTCGCTGCTCAGCCTGACGGCGCTCGGCATGTTCTACAGCTATATCCGGCACAGTTCGAACTTCGCCTATATGCTCGTGCTGATCTGCTTCATCCTGCCGATCGCGATCGTCGCCAATCTGGTGCGCGTGCTGCTGTTGCTGCTCATCACCTATCATTTCGGTGAAGCGGCGGGGCAGGGCTTCTTCCATGAACTTGCCGGCCTCAGCATGTTCGCCTCGGCGCTGCTGTCGATCTTCGTACTCGATTGGCTGGGCACGCCGCTGCGTCGCAAGCTGGCGGCCAAGGGGCGCGTACAATGAGCGAAACCTCCACCAAGCCATCGGGCACGACATCGGGCGGATCGCGTCCGCCGCTGGTCGGGTCGCGGCGCGAGTTGCTGATCGGCGGCGGTTTCCTCGCGGCGGCGGCAACGGCGTTCGCGCTGACACCACGCGATCCGCTCAACATGCTCGGCAAGAACAAGATCGACGCGTTGGTGCCCAACCGGTTTGCCGGCTGGAACTTCGTCGCGGCGAGCGGCCTGGTGCTGCCGCCCGAGGATCAGCTCGAAAAGCAACTCTACAGTCAGTTGCTGACGCGCACCTACATCAACGCGCGCGGCGTGCAGATGATGCTGCTGATCGCCTATAACGGCGCGCAGGACGGGGTGGTGCAGATCCACCGGCCGGAGGTCTGCTATCCGGCGGGCGGGTTCAAGCTGACGACGATCGAAGAACATACCCTGCCGCTGGCATCGGGTCTCGACGTGCCGTCGCGTTTCATCATCGCCGAAACGGGCCTGCGCCGCGAACAGATCGTCTATTGGACGCGCCTGGGCCAGGCCTTTCCGCGCCGCTGGTCGGAACAGCGCTGGGCGGTGTTCACGCAGAATCTCCAGGGCAAGATCCCGGACGGGCTGCTGGTGCGTATTTCCAGCGTTTCGCCGGACGTCAGCGTCGCCGAACTCGACGGATTTGCCCGCGATCTTTACGCTTCGGTGGGAACCACCATGCGACACGTGCTCGTCGGGCTTCGCTGAGAATTTTCATCGACAGGTCATACGCCGGCAAAGCCGCCGGCGTCACAGGGTTAGGAGAACAAGGGTGAACAGGAAAACTAAGTTTATCGCCGGAACCGCCGCCGTCTTGGTGCTGCTGTCCGGTTGCCAGAAGAAGGTCGGCGGCCAGGTCGTCGCGGTCGTCAATGGCGAAGAGATCACGCAGCAGCAGCTCAACGCCGAACTGAACGGCGCGACGCTGCAGGCCGGCGCGGACAAGAAGGCGGTGATGGCGCAGCTGTTGCAGCGCGTCGTGGATCGCACCCTGCTCGTCCAGGCGGCCAAGGCCGACGGCCTCGATCAGTCGCCCGCCTATCTCGAACAGGCGCGCCGCCAGCAGGATTCGTTGATCGTCAACATGCTCGCCGGCAAGCTGTCGAAGAACGTGCCGGTGCCGGACAGCGCCGCGGTGTCGGCATTCATCGCCAGCAACCCGACGATGTTCGCCGGGCGCAAGCGCTACGTGCTCGACCAAATCGTGTTCCCGCAGCCGAGCGACATGACGCTGGTGCGCGAGCTTCAGCCGGCGCACTCGCTCGAGGCGATCGCCGCGATCCTGACCGCCAAGGGCATCCAGTTCCAGCGCGGCAACGGCCAGGTCGATTCGGGCATGCTGCCGCCGGAAGTGGCATCGAAAATCGCGGCCTTGCCGGCGGGCGAGCCGTTCCTCATTCCGGACAACGGCCGTCTCGTCGCCAGCGTGATCAAGTCCGCCGAAGCGATCACCACGCCGGAGGATCAGGCCAAGCCCGCCGCGCTCAACGTGCTGCGTCAGCAGGCGCTGGCCGATGCGATGCGCAAGCAGGTCACCAAGGCCCGTGCCGCCGCGAAGATCGAATATCAGGCCGGCTTCGCACCCCCGGCGGGTGCCGCTGCCGGTGCCGCTCCGGCCACGGGCGCTCCGGCTGGTGTCGCACCCGCTGGCGCACCGGATGCGGCTCCCAAGATCTGACGACCCGATCTACGGAATACCGGCGCCCGGCGATGCGACAGCATCGCCGGGCGTTTTCGTGTCTGGATTAGATCAGAGGGGCAGGGTGCCGCCCGCTTTCGACGCCGAAATCGTATCCGCCGGCTGCGGCTTGTCCGGCACGGCGGTCGGATCGATCGAGGCGCGCAGCCGCTGTGCGCGCAGGCTGGTCGGCGCGGCGCGGGTGAGGTCGCGCAGGGCATCGTTGGCGGCATCGCGCCGGCCGCTCGCGATCAAGGTCTTGGCCAATCGCGCGGTGAGGCGTGCATCGCCCGGCATCGCTCGCACGCCTTCACGCAGCGCGGTGGCGGCGAGATCGGTGTCGCCATGCGCGATCAGCGCATCGACCAGCGCCAGCCGCGCCGTGGCATTCTGCCCGTCGTCGGACACCACCTGTCGCGCATCGGTGATCGCGGCGGTCAGCTGGCCGCTCTTGCCATACAATCTCGCCCGGGCGAGCAGTGCGCGCGGCTGGTCCGAATCGAAATCGAGGATCTCGTTCAGCCGGCCGATCGCGTCGCCACGGCGGCCCTGCAGACCCATCGCATAGGCCAGTGCCGCCTTGGCGTCGGAATTCTCCGCCGTCGGTGGGGCATCCGCGTCCCGGCCGATGATCGCGATGGCGATTTCGGGGTGTCCGATCTCGTTGGCGAATTGCGCGTAGGTCGATTTCATTTCGAGCGACATCGCCGCCGCCTGCGCCGCGATCTGGTTCTGCGGCACGGCGTCGGGCCCCTCGGCCAGCCACAGTTCCAGGATGTTCGCGGCCAGCGCGATATCGCCCGGCCGGTCGAGCATCACTTGGCGGACGATCTGGTTCGCCTCGGCCTGCTGCCCGCTCTGATACAGAATCTCGGCATATTCGAGCTGGATGTTGGGATCTTTCGGGTTCGCGGCCGCGATGCGCTTCACCGTGTAGCTGTAGCGCGTCCGGTCGAGCGCCTGGGTGTACAGATCCTTCAGGAACGTCAGTCGGGGGGTATTGTCGCCGGTCGGCGTCAGCGATCCCTCGATCAGCGCGGCGGCGTCGTTGAAATTGCCCCGCGCCGCCAGGACGCGTGCCTTCAGGATCTGCGCGCCCAGATCCTCCGGGTTCTTCGCCAGCACCTGTTCGGCAAAGCGCAGCGAAGCGTCCTTGTCGCCGCGTTGCAACGCGGCACCGCCCTTCATCACCAGCGGAAGATTGTCGTTCGGCGTCAGCAGCAGCAGCTGGTCGGCATATTTGTCGACCTTGTCGGGCTGTCGCACGGACAGGCCCAACTGGCAGATCAGTCGCATCGCCTCGACATTGGTGCGATCGAGCTGGATGACGTTCTCATAGGCCGTGAACGCGCCGCCATAATCGCTTGCGGCCAGGCTGATCCGGCCGAGCAGCAGCCAATAGTCGCTGACATCGTCGCGCGCCGCCACCGCCTCGTGCGCGGCGCGCAGCGCGTCGGGGATGCGGCCCTGTTGCAGCGCCATGTCCGCCTCGGCGGCGGCTTTGGCGGCGGTTGTGTCCGCCGACGAACAGCTCGTCAGCGTCAGGGCCATGGCAAAGACGGGAATGAGAATGCGTTTGTACTTCATGATGCTGTACGTACTCGAAGCGATGTAAATATTAGCTTTGCGAGTTTCCGGGCATCAGGCAATGCGAATTCGCGCCTGCCCTTCACAGTCCCCGTCCTTCATAGACGGCGTGGCGACATAAATGCGCATCTCCCCGCATTTACTCTCTTTTCGCCTAGCACAGCGCCCGTGTGTTGGGTTAAGACCCCGGCGACAATAAATAGGGGGCTACAAATGCGCTTATCCGCTAAGCTGGCGGCGTGCGGCATCGTTTTCGGGTTGATCGCGAACGGGGGCATGGCTTCGGCCCAGTCCAGCTCGATCACCGTGACGGCCCCAGCCACGCCGATCAAGGCCTATCGCATCAATCCCGGCGACGAGATCGAAGTCTATGTCTGGGGTGAGGAACGCCTGCAGCGCACCGTGAAGGTGTTGCCGGACGGGACGTTCGCGTTCCCGCTGGTCGGGCAGGTCGATGCCATGAACAAGCTTCCGCAAGAGGTCGAGGCGGCGGTCGCGGTCGGCCTGAAATCGCAATATCGCGATACCGTGCCAAAAGTGACCGTATCGGTGCGTCAGCCGACCGGCCTGCAGTTCAGCGTTGCCGGCAAGGTGAGGACGCCCGGTGCATTCACCCCCGGTCGCTACATCAACGTACTTGAAGCGCTGACGATGGCGGGCGGCCCGGCCGATTTCGCGAACCTGTCCGAGGTCACGATCCTGCGCAAGGTCGGCAGCCGGTTGACCGCGATCAAGGTGCGCTTGACCGACGTACTTAAGGGCAATCCCAGCGCTCGTGACCTGTCCGGCATTCCGCAGCTTGAAAGCGGCGATACGGTGATCGTGCCATGATGCCGCGCGGACGCACGCGGCTTTATGCGGTGCTTGCGGCCTCGCTGTCGGCGCTGCCCGGTATCGCCTATGCGCAAAGCGACATCCGCGTCAGCGCGGATGGTGCCGCCAATATCGGCTATTCGAACAACCCGTTCTCAGAAACGGGCAGTGATACCAGCAGCGGCGTGGCCGATATCTCGATCACGCCGGTCATCGCGCTGGTCAACGAGCGCAGCGTGTTCACGCTGTCCGGATACGCCCAGTATCAGCAATATTTCCGGCGCTACGACAATGCGCAGAATTATTCGACCGCGCTGAATTACAACGGCACGCCGAGCGAGCACGTCACCACGCATCTCGGGGCCAGCTTCGATAATTCCATCGTCGGTTCCAACAATGGACTGAACGGCGCGTTCGACCCGACCAATACGGCCCCTCCGCCGGTCACCGGCAGCGATCTGTCGCTGTTCGGCACGCGCGATCGCCGTCGGACGTTCCGCACCGATGGCGATGCCACGTTCATCATCTCGCCGCGCGATACGCTGACCACCAGCGCCTATTTCGTCAGCACGCGTTTCAAGAATTTCGGCCTGTTCGGCGATTATGACGGTTATGGCGGCACGGCCGCCTATTCGCGCCAGATTTCCGAACATCTGCAACTCGGTGCCCAGGGTTCGGTCGCGAAATACGATTATGTCGGCCCGCAGGGCGATTCCACGATCTATTCGGTGCGCGGCTCGTTCTCGACCGATTTCGGCCCGCGCTGGAAGGCGGATGGGGCGCTCGGCGTATCGTTCGTCAAGGATGCCAGCCGCGGCGGGACGAGCAGCACCTTGTCCGGCAACCTGAACCTGTGCCGGATCGCCGAACGTGCGAACCTGTGCGTCAAGGCCAGCCGTTCCGTGGTGCCGACCGGCGTTTCCGGAACGCAGAACGAAACCGCGATCGGTATCAATTATTCCTACAAACTATCCGAACGCGGCACCATTTTCGCCAACGCCGATTATGTGCGAAACGGCAACAATCAGCTTTTAGTGCCCGGCCTGACCGGTCGGAACGAATATGTTAACGCTTCGATCGGATATGATCGGGCCATTCGTGAACGGGTGCGCATCATCACGACCGGCCGGTATCGCGACGTCTACGGCGCGAACGGCAACCGCGCGGCAGATTATGGTGGCCAGATCGGCGTCGCCATCAAATTCGGGGACAAGAAATGACGGAAGGCTCCGGCTACACCGCCGGACAGGAAGAACAATCTTCCAGCATCCTCGGTAGCTTGCCACTGATCCTGTGGCAGCGGAAATGGTTCGTCATCGTGCCGGCGGTGATCATCGCCTTGGTCGCGACGGCGGCGGCGTTCCTGCTCCCGCGCTCCTATCAGTCCAGCGCTCTGTTGCTCGTCGAATCGCAGAACCTGCCCGGCGGCACCACCAGCGGGCCGGCTGATGACGTGATCGATCGGCGCATCGCCAAGATCCGTCAGCAGATCCTCGCGCGCCCCGATCTGGTCGAGCTGATCCAGAACAACAATCTCTACAACGCGTCGAGCCGGTCGGAGCCGTTGTCCGAACTGGTCGACAGAATGCGCAACGCGACCGAAATCAGCGCCGTCGATGCAAGCATCACGCGCGGTGCGGCAGGGGCCGGCGGATCCGGATCGATCGCCTTCTCGCTGAAGTTCGATTATCCGCGCGCACCCGAAGCCCAGATCGTCGCGCAGACCTTCGTGGATCGGCTGCTCAAGCTCGACCAGTCCGAATCGCAATCCCAGGCGCAGACCAACGTCCGCTTCCTTGAAGATCAGCAGAACAGCCTGCAGGCCCAGGTCGATGCGATCGAGGGCCAGGTCAATCGCGTGACCGGCCAGAACGGCGCCGCTCTGTCGAGCGGCGGCGGCATGGGCATGATCACGATCGGTGGCGGCGATTTCGACAGCCAGATCGCCGCGCTGCGCCGCGAGAATCTTCAGCTCCAGCAGCAGAGCGGGACGGCCGGTGTCGGTCGCGATGCCGGTGTCGTGGCGGCCGAGGCACAGCTCGCCGCGGCCAAGGCGCAATATTCGGACGATCATCCCGACGTGAAGCTGGCGGAAACCCGGCTCGCCGCCGCGAAAACCGCCGCATCGCAGTTCCAGACCAACAACGTCGCCAGTTCGGTGCAGAAGCAGATCGCGCAGAACAACCAGGCGATCGCCGAGCTGACCAGCGCGCGCGGACAGGCCCAGGGCCGTGCCGCGACGATGGCCGCCGCCCAGGCGCGCGGCCCAGTGGTCGCGCAGCAAGTGTCGCAGCTTCAGGCGCGTGCCGATGCGATCCGTACCGATCTGGGCAAGGTGACGTCGAACTTGCTCAACGCACGCTCGATGGCGAAGCTGACCGAGGAACAGCGCGGCGAACGTCTGACGCTGATCGATCCGCCGGTGACGCCGGATAAGCCGACCAAGCCCAATCGTCCGGTTTTCGTGATCGGCGGCATCGTCGGCGGTCTGGCCGTCGGCATCGCGCTCGCCTTCCTGATTGAACTGGTCCAGCGGCCGATCCGCAACGTCGCGACGCTGACGAACATCACCGGTGTGCCGCCGCTGGCGGTGGTTCCGGTCCTGTCCAAGAAGCGCACCCGCGCCGGCCGTCGCTGGAGCTGGCGTCGCAAGAAGAAGCCCGAGCCGACCGCTCCGCTAACCGATGAAGGCGAATACGCGTGAGTCTTTCAAACGAATGGGATTCGGGCATCAGCGAGACGCCGCTGTCGCCCTCGTCGATCCTGCGCCGCAGCGCCACGATCGAATCGCTGGAGCGCTTCGATTCGCCGGCGCGCGGCGTGTTCGGCTTCAACAGCCGCGATCGGCGTTCGCGTCCGTTCAACCTGCTCCGCGCGCAGGTGCTGAAGCTGATGCGCGCCAATGATTTCAAGATCATCGGCGTTACCTCTGCCACGCCGCGCGTCGGCAAGTCGTTCATGGCGAGCAACCTCGCCGCGTCCCTGTCGCGCATTCCGGGCACGCGCACGTTGCTATTCGATCTCGATCTGCGGCGCGGTTCGATCGCCAAGACGTTCGATATTCCCGAAGGTCCGGGAATCAATTCCTTCCTGTCGGGCGAGATCGATTCGCTCGATGCCGCCGCCTATGACATTCACGGCACCGGCCTGACGATCTTCCCGTCCTTCCCGACGGGGGATTCGTCGGCCGAGTTGCTGTCCGGTACGCGCCTGAAGACGCTGGTCAAGGCGATGCGTGGCCTGTCCGACAATGTGATCTGCATATGCGATCTGCCGCCGGCTTTCGCCAACGACGATACCGCGATCGTCCTGCGCGAGATCGACGGCTACATCTTCGTCGTCGAGGAGGGCAAGACCACTGCGCATCAAGTACGCGACGCGATCGAGCTGCTCAAGCCGGCACCATGTTTGGGGACGATCCTCAACATGTATCGCGGCGGGATCGGCGGCGACGATTACGGCTTCGGCTACGGCACGCAGCGTTATTACGATGCATATTATTCCTGACGTAACCAATCGGGCGTAGGGCGAGCCTTGGCTGACCCGGTCGACCGGGCTGGTCCGGGCCGTTTGCCCGATGGGTTTGTGCGCAGGAACATGCCGGCATGAAGATAGCGTATCTCGTCAATCGCTATCCAGCGGTCAGCCACAGCTTCATCCGTCGCGAGATTCTCGCGCTGGAGGCGTCGGGCGTCGGCGTGACGCGCTTTTCGATCCGGCCTTTCGACGGCAACCTGCCCGATCCGGCGGATCGCCTGGAAGCGGAACGAACCCGGGTCGTGGTCAGCCAGGGCATCGGCACGCTGATCCTCGCGACGCTGAAGCTGCTGTTCGGAAGCCCGGCGGCGTTTTTCCGCGCGCTGGGCATCGCCCTGAAAGCCTTCCTCGATGAGCCACGGCGCGGCTGGCGGCAGATCTTCTATCTGGTCGAGGCGTGCTGGATCGCGCGCCAGCTTGGCGGGATCGATCATTTGCACGCCCATTTCGGCACCAATCCGGCGGCGGTCGCGCGACTGGTGTCGTGCCTCACCGGCATTCCCTACAGCTTCACCGTCCACGGCCCGGATGAATTCGATGCGCCCGGCGCGCTCGATCTGCGCGGCAAGATCGCCGATGCACGTTATGTGATGGCGATCAGTTCCTATGGCCGCAGCCAGTTGATGCGCTGGAGCGATCCCGCTCACTGGCACAAGATCAAAATCGTACCGTGCGGCGTGGACCAAGTGTTCACGCAGAAGATCGCGCCGCGCGCCGATTACGGCAAGACGCTCTGCTGCGTCGCGCGGCTGAGCGCGCAGAAAGGCATCCCGCTCCTGATCGATGCCGTGGCCGAACTGGCGCAGCGTCGCGATGATTTCCGCCTGGTGCTGGTCGGCGATGGCGAGATGCGTGGCGAGTTGCAGGCGATGATCGCGACACGGGGTCTGGGCGAGATCGTGTCGATCACCGGCTTCGTCGGAGCGGCCGAGGTGCGCGACATTCTGCTCTCGTCGCGCGCGATGGTGCTGCCGAGCTTCGCCGAAGGGCTGCCGGTGGTGATCATGGAAGCGCTCGCGCTGGAAACGCCGGTGCTCGTCACGGCCATCGCCGGCGTGCCGGAACTGGTCGATGAAGAGTGCGGCTGGGTGGTCCCGGCGGGGTCGGTCTCCGCGCTGGTGGAGGCGATGCCCGCCGCGCTCGATTGCGACGCGGAAACGCTGGCGGGGAAGGGCCGGGTCGGCCGCGAACGCGTTCTGGCGCGTCACGATTCGGTGAAGATCGGCGCGTCGCTCGCTTCATTGTTTCAGGACGAGGCATGATCGGCGTGCTGGAAATCCTCGCGCTTATCGTTCTGCTGCCCGTTCTGGTCGTGGATGCGGTGTTCCTGTGCGAGATCGCGTTCGGCCTCGCCGCAACGCCGACCAGCGCCGCGCCTGGGTTGCCGTCCTCGGTCGCGCTGCTGATCCCTGCGCATAATGAGGAAGCGAGCCTGCCCGCGATGCTTGCCGGACTGGCCGATCTGAAAGCCGCCGGTGCGCGCGTGCTGCTGGTGGCCGACAATTGCACCGATCGCACCGCTGCGGTCGCGCGCGAGGCCGGTTTCGAAGTCGTGGAGCGCAACGATCCGACCCGGCGCGGCAAGGGGTACGCGCTCGCCTTCGGTCGAGATCACCTCGCGCTCGATCCGCCCGAGATCGTGGTGGTGCTCGACGCCGATTGCGCGATCGACCGCCCCGCGCTGGCCCGCATTTCCACACGCGCACTTTCCACCGCCCGCGTGGTACAGGCGGGCTACGTCTTTCGCCCCGCATTGCAGGCATCGGCGGCCGTCCAAATCTCCAATTTCGCCTTTGCAACCAAGAACATAGTGCGTCAGCGCGGCATCGCGCGGCTCGGTGGTCCGGCGATCCTCACCGGCTCCGGCATGGCCTTCCCTTGCGCCACCTTCGCCAACTTAGACCTCGCCACCGGCAACGTCGTCGAGGATCTGGTGATGGGCATCGAACTGATCGAACGCGGCCTGCCGCCGGTGTTCGAGGGGCGCGCGACGGTGTGGTCCGACAGCAGCGGCGATTCCGGCACCGAAACGCAGCGCGCCCGCTGGGAGGGCGGCTTCCTCGCCACCGCGCGCAGCGTCGCGCCGCGCTTGCTCGGCTCGGGGCTGGCGGAGCGACGCTGGGCGAAGATCTGGATGGGCGCGCACCTGCTCGTCCCGCCGCTCACGCTGTTGCTGCTGGCGAATGTCGTCGTGACGCTGTTGGCGGTGGTCCTTGCCCTGGCGACCGCGATCACCTTGCCCGCGATCATCGGCGGTGGCTTGCTCGCCTGCCTGCTCGCGGCCGTCGCGGCGGCATGGGCGGTCGAGGGGCGGCGTCATATCAGCGGCGCGACTTTGCTGCGCCTGCCATTCTACATCATATGGAAACTCGCGCTATACGCCCGCATCCTCGCCGGCAAGCGCACAGTCGCCTGGGTCCGAACCGAACGGATTGACCGGCCCTGATCTGCAATCTCTGAGGATCAGGCCGTCCCGATGCGCCCCTTCAATACCCGCCGCGCAAGGGTTGCCAGATCGCGCAGCACCGGAATCCGGTCGATCAGTGGCTGGCTATCCGAAATATCAGACCGCGACGATCGCTGATAGCCGAGCTTGGGCGACGCGACATAGGTTACGACGTCCGGATGCAAGCGGCGAAACACGGAATAGGCGCCATCGACATGCATTGGCCCGTAATCGGGGGATCCGGCCGGGCGTGTCAGGATCCCTTCGAGGAACGCGATAACGCGTGGCAGGGCTAGGCTGTTGAAAGCGACAAACGCCGTGGTTTCGACCGCGATCTCGGGTGAGAGCGGTATGCCCGCCACCGGCATCGCGCCATGCAGGCGATACGCGCCGTAAAAGATGTCCCAATCGGCACCGAACAGACGATCGATCTGCTCGCGCGCACTCATCGCAAAATCATCGGTGAAGTTGAAATCATCCTCGATGATCAGCAGCGTGCCGACGCCATCGGCCACCGCTGCGCGCAGGATATCGAGATGGCTCATGAAGCATCCGCGCGCGCCCAGGCTGGGAAAGTCGGCCGGATCGGTCGGCTTCACCGCATCGAAAAAAGCGATCTGCGGATCGCCCAGAGCGCCGATCCGCGCCAGCTCCTTCGTCACCTCCCGCCGGCGATCCTTGCGCTCGGGCAGGTTGATGATCCGGATCTGATCGAATTTCGCCAATAGATCGTTCATGAAAATGCCCCCAGCATTCGGATCGTAAATATCGCCGCAATTCGTGACAAGCGGACCGCCGCGCGTTCAGCCACGCCTGGATCGCACCATCCAGGCGGGCGTGCGGCCTGGCGTTTCGTCCCACGGCGTCGCATCCGGCGTGATATCTGCGCGGCTCGCCACCAGCCCATAGCCGATCAGATCGCGCGCCTCGCGACGGCTCGGAATATGGTTGCCGCCCCGGCCGAGCACGCGCCGCAGCATGTAAAAGCCATGCCCCGCCAACCACGCGGCACTCGCTGACCACGCAGCTCCCTTGCCTGCGATCAGCGCGAGACACCGCCTGCGAGAGGCGAACCAGTATCGCGGCAAAGGCGGCCCGACCGCGAAATCCTTGCGGTTATAGGCCAGACCCGTCGATGCGCCGCCGATATGATGGACCTGGCTCGCCGGTTCGTGGCGAATCGTCCAGCCAGCGCGTTTCAGCCGGTGCATCAATTCCACCTCCTCGAAATAGAGGAAGAAGGCGGTGTCGAACAGGCCGGTTTGCTTAAGCGCACCGGCGCGGAACATCATACTCGCGCCCGTTACCCAATCGACCTCGCTTGCTTCGCCGTCATCGACCAGTATCGACGTGATGCCGAGCAACCGCCCGATCCCGCCAGTCCTCGCGCCACGCAGCAATTCGCGCCCGATCGAGGGGAAACGGAAGGCGGAGCCGGACGGGCTGCCGTCGTCGTTGAGCAACAGGCTGCCGACCGCCGCACAGCGCGGGAAGCGATCCAGCGTATCGACCAGCGCGGAAACCGCACCGGGCGTCACCTCGGTATCGGGGTTGAGCAGGTAGATATAATCGGGCGGCGTCTCGGACTGCAGCAGATGAAGCATCGCCTGGTTGTTCGCCCAGCCGAAGCCCCCGTTGACCGCCAGCGGCAGCAACGCCACCCAGTCGCCAAGCCCGTCTTTGGCGATACCCTCGGCGAGCGTTTCGACCGATCCGTCGTCGGAAAAGCCGTCGGCGATCACCAGCCGCAGATCGGGAAATTCCGCACGCGCGCCGGCCAGCGCCTTCGCCGATGCCAGTGCCAGCGCGGCGGTGCGGAAATTGACCATGACGGCGGCGACGTTGCGCTTCTGCGGGGTGTTCAAGATGGCTGGCCCTTGCGCAATGTGATGGTCGCCGGAACGCCGGTCGCCAGCGCACCGGTGGGCACGTCGATCAGCACCACCGCATTCGCGCCGACGATCGCCCCGTCACCGAGCGTGACCTTGCCGAGGACCACCGCGCCCGCACCGAGCTGCACGCCGCGACCCAGCACCGGCGCGTCATGCAGCGCGTCGAGCCGACGGATGCCCAGCGTGCAATTCTGGCGGATGATGCAATGGTCGCCGATCACCGTGTCACCGTGGACGACGATGCCGCCCTGATGCTCGACGATCACGCCGCGCCCGAGGCTGACCGAATAGGGCAATTCGATGCCGTAGACGTTGCGGCAGCGGCGATAGAGCGCGCGGTAAATTGCACTGAGCGGCGCGCGCAGCAGCTTCGGCCGGACGGTCATGCGCCACACGCCGAAGCGGTGCACCGCCACCGCGCGGAAGCCCGGCTTGGTCCAGTCGCACCCGTGCGCCTGCCAATCCTCGCGGATCTGCGCCCATAACGATGGGATTGCGCTCATCGTTCGGCCGCCTGTTTGTATTCGATCAGGCCGGACCGCTGCCCGCTAGCGAGGCTTCGGCGGAAGCGCAGTAGCCCGAGCAGTTCGGGAAATTTGCCCAGCATCAGGAACATACCGCTGGCGATCGCCACGCGCGGGGGCAGGGTGCGCGCCTTGGCCAAAGCGATCTGCGCCATCTTGGCCGGCCAGATCAGCAGCAGTGCGGCCGCTGGCAGCGCGAAAATCTTAGAGATGAAAACCGCTGCCAGCAGTGCCGCGACGAACAGCGCCGGCATGACGCCCGCCCAGATCACGATGCTGCGGCAACTGCGGCGATAATCCGGTGAGCGCAGATCGGGATGGCGGCTCGCAAGTTCGGCAAAGGCGTGGCCGGCGCGCTTGCAGCGCATCCACCATTGCCCGAATTCGAGAATGGCAGCGTCATGCAGCGTCATTTCGTGATCGATCCGGGTCAACCGCCAACCGGTGCCGCGCAGCCGCACCGCCATGTCGGGATCTTCGCCCGCGATCATATCTGGGTCGTAGCCCTGGATCGCCTGCAATGGCGCGACCCGGCACAGCACATCGCCACCACACGCCGTCGCCGGGCCGATCGGCACATTCCATTCGTCGTCGCACATGGCGTTGTAGACCGACCGATCCGGATAACGCTCGCGCCGCCGCCCGAAGACCAGAGCTAGGCCGGGATCGTCCTCCAGCGCCGCCACACCGGCGTTCAGCCAGCCGGTCTGCACTTCGCAATCGCCATCGATCATCTGGACGAATTCCAGCGCAGGGTTCTGCGCCACCAGATGCGCTAGCCCCGCATTTCGCGCGCGGGCAGCGGACAGGCGAGGCGGGGCGACCAGTTCGATCGCGTCGATGCCGCGCGCGCGGGTCATCGCGACGCTGTCGTCTGACGAGGCGGAATCGACATAGACGCGCGCGACGTCATCGGGCAGCGATTCCAGGCAGCGCACTAGGCGCGCGCCTTCGTTGCGACCGATCACGACGATGCCCAGCTTGCCCCGGTCGGATCCACCCTGTTCGTGCTGCGCCAATTCGTATCACTTTCGCTGGACGTCACTCATAGGTGTGACACATAGGCGGTTGTCAATTGGTTGCGCTGCGGCATTTTAATGGTGCGGGGATCGGCGTTCGGCGGGGCGGGCGAGTTTATGGGCATACCATCGACGGGAAAGACGGCCTTTCTCGATATGGCATTCGACCGATACGATTTCGAAGAGATGGTCGCTTGGCTGCAGCAGCGTCGGGCCGCGGACGGCTTCGCCTATGTCGTAACGCCCAATGTCGATCATATGGTGCAGATCGCCGCCGATCCAGCCCGCTTGCGCCCGATCTACGACGCGGCGACGATCCGACTCTGCGACAGCCGCATTCTCGCGCGGCTGGCCAGAATGCGGGGGATTACGCTCTCTGTGGTGCCGGGCAGCGACCTGATCGTGGCCTTGTTCGATCGTGTTCTCATAGCGGGCGATCGTTATTGCCTTGTCGGGGGCAGCCGGGAACTCGCCGAGAGTTTGCGACTTAAATTTCCGACGCTCGATCTCGTGCATCATCAGCCGCCGATGGGATTGCGGAACGATGCACAGGCCCGGGCCGCCGCCGTCCGCGCCGCGGCGGAGGCCGGTGCGCGGTTCACCTTGCTGGCGGTCGGCGCGCCGCAGCAGGAGATTCTGGCTTACGAAATGGCGCGAGATGGCGGGGTTTTCGGCACTGCCCTGTGCATCGGCGCTGCAATCGACTTCATCGTCGGCGCGCAAGTCCGCGCACCGCGCGCCGTCCAGCGCGCGGGCATGGAATGGGCCTGGCGGCTCGCCGGCAACCCCAAACGCCTCGCCCGGCGCTATTTGTGGGACGGGCCGAAGATTTTTCTGCTCGCGTTTCGCTGGTCGAAACCAAATGCCTGATACAAAGCACTGATAATGCCAGAACAGGTCGCCTAAATGAAATCCGAATCAACGCTGCCAGGAGTCCGTGGTCGTTTGCGATCGTCGCTCGCAGCGGCGATCGGTTTCGCGCGCCGAGGATCGATCCTGGTGTTCGCCAACAATATCCTGATGGCGGCTGTGCGCTTGGTGAGTTCGGTCATCCTGACCCGGCTGCTGGACGTGAAATCCTTTGGTATCATGGGATTTATTTCGACCATCAACATTATTTTCGTTCAGATGACCGATCTCGGCTTCTTTCCCTATGTGGTCCGGCAGCCGGTGCATGATGAAGAGATGCTCGATGAGGTTTGGACGATCAGGCTGCTCAGATCCATCGTCATCACCGTTGCGATCGTTGCCCTTTCTCCGCTGCTGGCCGCCTATGTTCAACAACCCGATCTGGTGCCCGCGATCATCATCTCCTCGCTGGTGATATTGATTGAAGGATTTTCATCAATGAGCTTCGCGACCGCGGCGAAGCGGGGAGAGATCGCGCGAATATCACTGCTCGATCTCATCCCGCATATCACGCAGGTTGTGTTGGCAATCCTGCTCGCACTGTATTTTCGCTCTTATTGGGCATTGGTATGGGCCATGGTTCTCAGCGGTTTGACCAAATCGCTCATCAGCTACACCATGTTCGAGAAATCGCGTCGTAACTGGCGGATCAGCGCCGCTCGGGTGAAGGACGTATGGCGCTATGGCCGCTACGTCGCTGGCGCGACGCTGCTTTTTCTCGCCGTGACGCAGGTCGATAAGGTCGCCTTCTCTCGGTACATGGGCCTCGAGGTTTTCGCGACGTACATCCTGGCATATAACATTGCCAACGTGATGCAGTTGTTCACTGGATCATATGGAGAGCGGATCATCTATCCGGAATTCTGTCGTGCTTATAACGAAGATCCGGGGTTGCTTGGCTTCGTATATTATCGCTGCGGGCGCTCTATCCGGCTGGGTTACATGTTTCTGGCCGGCGGTTTCGTCGCCTGTGCGCCATTCATCATCCACATCCTGTACGACAAGCGTTATCACGGCGCAGAAACGTTTCTCGCTTTGCTCGCGATGACGTCGGTTTTCCGCTTGTCGATTATAGTCGCCAGCCAAGCCATTTTGAGCACGCACGACGCCAGCCGCTTGCTGTATCTCAACATTGTTCGGGCAGTGACCTTTGCTATTGCGCTGCCGATCGGCTTCGTATTTTTCGGCGCGATCGGCATGGTCTACGGTCTGGTCGCTGTCGAATTCGTAGCACAATTCTATTGTTGGGTGGCCTTGGCTCATTTGAAAATCCTGAATATGGCCAAGGAGGGATTGTTTCTCATGTTCGCCATCGCGGGATATGGATTGGGCTTCGTTGTCAACGCCCTCGGCATGAGGTTGTTGGGCTAGTGCAAACTAGAGAAGTGCAGGTGGGTGGCGGCAGCGACCGCCACGTGTGGCTGGATAATGCTCGCGGGATCGGGATCATTTTAGTCGTATACGCGCATCAGATGCGTGCTCAGGCGCTGATCGGAAACATTCCAGGATCTTGGGGAGGATCGCCCCAAGACGTGCTGATATATTCGTTTCACATGCCATTATTCTTTTTTATATCTGGAATCGTCTCTTATCGCTCTCTGCAATCGAAGGCATCCTCAGAATATTTCATAGATAAGCTCAAAACTATAGCATACCCCTATATTTTATGGTCGCTTATTTCATGGTGCCTTTCGGCGTTGGCTGTTCGATATGTCAACAGGCCTATGGATTTTCGAAGCCTAATATTCATTGGTTATCAACCAATTTTACAATATTGGTTTTTGTATATATTATTCTTATGCCAAGTCTTGAGCTTGATGCTAAAAAAGATATTTATGATGAATATCTCATTGGCGTGCATATTTTTGGTAATACCGATCGCTTCCTTGAATCCGACAATCAAAGAATTTTTGATGTCGTTTCCGTTTTTTGTCGTCGGATTGGTGATGTCTGGTCTTTTGCTGGCGACGACTGATGGCGGGCTGGCCCGCTGGACAATCCCGGTAGCGTTATTCGCATTGATGATGTTCACAGGCCTGACCTACGTTAGATTGGCAGGCACGGTCTTTCCGCAATGGGCCGCGCTGGCACAGGCTTGGGCGGGGATCGCAGTCGTCGTGATGGTTTCGCAATGTATTGGACAGCGATGCTCTCGGTTGTCCGCCCTTGGACGGGCCTCCATGGCGATTTTCGTGATGCATACGATCGTCGCGGCGGCAATCAGAACGTCCTTGGCCGCCGTGGACCTGCATCATCCCGCAGTGATGTTGGTGACATGCGTAGCCGGCGGTCTGATCATTCCGCTGATCGTTTTTCGTGCCGCGGCGCGCTATGGACTGGAGGCTTGGTTCGGACTGGGAAAGCCCGGTCGGTCGCAAGCCGCCGCTGGTCGCGCTACTGCTTCAGCTGTGCCATGAAATCGCCCACCGCGCGTGCTTTCGGTGCTTCGGACAGGGGCTGCCCCGTATATTCGCGGTGACCAAATTGACCGCCCGGCCCCGGTGTCGACACCGCATCGAACAGCACGAGCAGCCCGCCGACCTGTTTCTGCCAGCGCTTGAGATAGGTCGTGTACATGTCGTAAATGCGGGGATCGCGATTGGCGGCGAGCATGTCCTCTCCTATCTCCTTTTGATATCCCACAAATGACGGCCCGGCTTCATAGGCGACCATTTGCAGACTGAACTTGCGCGCAACCTTCTTCGCTTCGAGGGCATTGCCGATCGCCTGGTTGACGATCTCCGGCGACCGCGCGAACAGTGCATTGACCCGCGTGGCGCCGGTTCCCGCCAACGTATAGGGATCGGTGGTGAAATACGGCGCGATGGCCAGTGCATCGACCGACTTCCAAGTGTCCTTGTGCGCCAAGGCGCGATCCGCGCGTTCGGCCCATACCGCTTGATTAGCCAATATTCGCACCAATCGCGATTGCTGGCCTGCAAACACCTTGGTCCATATGCCCATCACTTCGCGGACGCGATCAGCATAATAGAAATCGTTCGCCATCGTCGGATCGACATCCGGATAGAGTTCCCGCCCGCGCTGCGTAGCCGTCTTGCTTTGTTGAAGTGCGTCGTTCCAGACCTCGTTGGAATATTCGACATAGACCTTCAATTTAGGATCAAGGTGTTCGCGAACGTAGGTCGCGAACTTTTCATAATAGCCGGGATCGGTGTCCAGAGGCATCGTGAACCAGGGATCGGACCCGGTGATATTGGCCAGGGCAACCATGTACTCGAGGGCAACGCCACCCTTGCCACCCTGAGTGAAGGAGGCCGGCGTGGTGCGATCGGCCCAGATCCGTTTCGGCGCATTGTTGGTGCGCATCCAATCCATGAAGCGTAACACCTTGTAAGGTCGCTTTTCGGCGAGGAACGTAGGGTTGAACGGCGTGGAACTATCATCGCCTTGCCGGATGCAGGAGAACGAATTAAGCGCCGCATTATTTCGCGTTGCGGTCAGAAAGAAGGTTATGCCTGCAGCGGGGGCAGGCTGCCCGACCACGATCGAAAAGCGTTTGCCGGTTCCTTTAATGACCAAACCCTGAAACGGCCTGACGTCCCAACCATCGGCGATATTGCATGCGTACGTTCCGCCCTGCAGGCGAACCGTTGCTCCCTGCAGTGCGACGGGTAGTATCGTGTCTTTTGGAATGTGGATGGGGTGTCCGCTCTGGTCGAACTGGAATAGTCCATCCGCCTCCTTCCATCCTCCCTTGGGATCGGAGAAATAGACCGTTGCGGCAGTTTGCACGATGTCGTTGAACGCCCATTCGCCCGTGAAGTAATCGAGCCCGCCTACATTCATCCCCACAACCGTCGGATGCACCACGTCTGCGGCTTCCACGGGTAGCCCGGCGGCTGACGATATCGACGCGATCATTGCAGATTTGCCGTTCCGGTGAACGATTGCCGTGCCGACCCCGGCCAGCACCGCTGCGGGTAAAAGCAGGAGAGCCGCTGCCCGCATCATCGTCTCGTGTCCATCGCTGGGGCGCCGCTTTCGTCTTGCATTTATGGAGGGGGGCATACATCATGTCCCGGGGATAGGCCAGCGTGCTGGTGCCCGTCCGGTCCTGCGATCGCCTTCGGCGCATTCGCGAAGAAAAGCGTTCTGCCCGTGATTCTAAGCATAAAAAGCCTGGCCTATCTGGATGGGCTCCTACTGCTCGGCCTCTTGTTCTTTCGTTGGGCACTGGCCGGTCGGATGAAGGGGTTGATTGATGCGCGCGTTTTCGCGCTGACCTTGCTGGTCCCGGCGATGTTGATGTTCATACCGTATGTCGAACTCGCTTATTTCGGCTTGGTGGTCACGGTGATGCTGGCGCGAAACCGGCCTGAACTTTGCGCAGGCTATCTGCTGATGCTGCCGCTGGTGCCGGAACTGAGCGTGGAGTACAGCATTTCCGGCCTGTACATCATGCGATTGTCCGCGACTTCGGCGTTAGCGATCGGGGCGTTGCTTGGTCTGTTATGGACCCGGCGTACCGCCAAATTGCATTCCGGAAAATACGATCTCGCCGTGGCGGCGTTGGTGCTTCTGTTCACCATCATTAGTGCCCGCGGATCGGAAGCGAATTCCTATCTGCGCGCCTTTGCCGATAATTTCCTGACGATCGGCGTGCCCTATATCGTCGTATCCCGGTGCATCGGCAGCGAGGACGACGCGCGCGTGGCCCTGTCGCGCTTCTATCTCGCCGGCGTTCTGGCGGCACTGGTTGCCATTTTCGAGGCGAGCCGCCACTGGGCACTCTACGAGGCGATACCAAGTCATCTGGGCGTCAAGATGCTGGACATTGCAGTGCTGAACGTTCGCGCCGGCTTTATGCGTTCGGGCGGTCCCTTTCTCAACCCGACCGCCTTCGCCTTTTTCCTAGCGATCCTTCCTCCCGGCTTATGGGCCATCCGGTCCTATTTCCAGACCATTGGATATTGGGCGGTCAATGCGGTTCTGCTTTTGGGCTTGCTCGCCACCCAATCGCGCGGCGCGTGGATTGCCTGCGCCGCAGGGTATTGCGCGCTGTGGGCGTATCGCGGGATGCGGCTCCAGGTCGCCGGCGCCCTTGCCGCCTTTGCCGTGCTTTATGCGGTGGCAGGGGTGATATTGCCCGAAAGCGGGCGATTGGCTGAGAGCCTGGGGCGGACCGGCGCTGCGGCGGACACGGCTGAATATCGTCGTCTGCTACTGGAAGGCGGACTGGATCAGGTTCGCTTGCATCCCTGGTTCGGCCAATCGCCAACCGAATTGCGTGATGCAATGGCTCAGCTGGTGCAGGGGCAGGGAATCGTCGATTTCGTCAACGGGCATCTGTACGTGGCATTGGGCAGCGGTCTGATAGGTTTCGCGATCTGGATCATGATCTGGGGAACGCCGTTGATGGCGACATGGCGGCGGGGCGCGCCGGTAGGGCGATCCGCGGTAACCAAGGTGCAATTGGTGCCAGAGACGATGCTCGTAGTTGGCATGGTCGGTCTGTGCTTCACGTCCACCGGCGTGCGCGCACTTGTATGGCCGACGATAGCATTGGGGCTTACCGGTCCGTTACTGGCCTTGGCGCGGCGCGCGAAGCCCGCTCCGAGACCGACGCGTGTCGTCAGAAGTGAAGATTTTTCCAGCGATGCAGGCAGGATTCCTGCCGCAGGATGACGTCGGTTCCTGCTCTCGCCGCCGATCCATTGCCGCAAATAAAGTCCAATACTGGCTTGCGGGGCGTCGCCGCCTTGATTGTCGTCGCCTATCATTTGCAATTTGCGGGGTATCGGCTGCCATTCAAGGTGGCTAGCGATCTTTTCGACCGTGGTTATCTGATGGTGGACCTTTTCTTCATATTGAGCGGTTTTATTCTTACATATGTGCATCGAGCAAAAAACTCTGTCGACTACGTCGATTATCAAAATTTCATGATAACTAGATTTATCAGAATATATCCGCTACATATATTCTGTCTGTCGTATCTTTTAATTGTGGCCGGCGGGGCGGACTTGATACTGTTTGCCACGGGCTATAAGACCGTGTTTTTAGATTGGTCTATATTCAGCCTGAAGTTATTATTAGCGCAAATAACTTTGATAAATGGGTGGTTTTTTACGCGAAGTGGTTGGAATACGCCTACTTGGTCGATCAGTGTTGAGATCCTGTCGTATGCTATATTTCCATTCTTGGCATTCTTCCTTACGAAAAGACGTATTGCCACGACGGTAATTTTGTTATTTTCGGCGTTATTTTACGTTATAATTTCGTTTTATTTTGAAAATTTGGATTTCATTGGTCGGATTGCTGTTCTGCGATGCTTCGCAGGGTTTGGTCTGGGTATGATCATCTGCCATAAAAGAATGCTGATCGATAATATATCGGGAAAAATATTATCGATTTTTCAACTCTTGATTTTGTGCGGAATTTTCTTGGCGATGAAAAAAAATATAAACGACGGAATGATAATTCCGCTTTTATGTGGATTGGTATTGTTTACCAGCTGCGACAGGGGTTTGCTGAGCGATATCATATCAGGAAAGATTTTTCAGTTTCTAGGTAAGATTTCTTATTCCATATATTTGAATCACGTATGCTTGTTATTGATCGTTCAGCCGATTTGGAGCCGGATGATCGTCGCGATAAATCGGAGTTTCTATTTTGACAGTCTCTGGTTGTATCCGATATTCTTCGGCCTCGTGATCGCTATATCGACCGTCACATATCGTTACGTCGAACTGCCTCTGGGGCGATATCTAAACGGCTTGCAACGGTCACGAAGGCTGCGTCAGCTTCCCTTGGTTCAGGACGCCACGTAAAGTCCTTTGCTATCGTTAACCAAAGAGCGCCAAGGATCCAGCGTTCAAAAAATCGATCGTGCGAGCAACCGCAAGGCGCTTGCCGGCAAGCTCGGGCGCCGCCTGGCGCAGAACTTGGTGTAAGTCGCTTTAACTACCCCCTTTATGAGAGCGTAAGCGGGTCATTGCCTAATTTCGTCTCAACCACCGAGGCGGGATAAGCATGACAAAGATCGAAGACTTCATCAATTTTTCCAGCGAGAATACCGCTGGGGTTCCTGAAAATATCGCGGCCAAGCAGGTTGCTGATACGATGAGCGTATCCGCCGCTGGCGCCACCGCATTGACGGCTCTTGTAACCGAACTGACCGATAGCGTGAGCAAGGCGGTCGTGATGGTGAGCGGTCCAGCGGCGGCGGCGTCTGAAAGTGCGAGTAAAGCGATCGATACGATCAGCACCGCGGCGACGGGCGTCGTGGCAGCGGTCGCCGATAGCGCGCCGGTCGTTAGTTCTGCCGCCGGTGTAAGCCGCGCCGCGACCAGCGTGATCGACGCCGTCACCGCTAATGTCACGACCAAGGCATCATCGAGCGGTACCAGCACCAACACGATGGAGGTCGGCATGAACCTGGCCGGCGTCAGCTATTACGGCACGCAATATCCTTTCCTCGACCGGTTCAAAACGTCGTCGGAATGGATGGCGCAGGGCGTGAATGGCCAGCCGACAGGCGCGATCTCGCTCAATGCGAATGGCTATCCGACCGCGATGCCGACCGGGGCAATCAATCTCATGGTCGGGATCGGCCTTGATCCGGTCGCGCTCGACATGCCGGATGTCTATGTAATCACCTACAAGGGTACGGCGAGCCTCAACGTTCTGGGTGGCACGATTTTGTCATCGGAGCCAGGCAAGATCGTCTTTCAGTTTACCGGCACCGCGAATGCAACTGCTATCAACGTCACCTCGATCGATCCGAACAATCCGCTTACCGAAATTCACGTCGTCCGCCAGGATCAGGTGGCTCTGTTCGAGAGCGGCGAGATTTTCAATCCGGCGTTTCTCGACAAGTCTTCGCAATGGTCGCAATTGCGATACATGGATTGGGGCAACACCAACAACAATACGCTGACGTCTTGGGATCAGCGGACCACAGTGAACAGCGCATCTTGGAGCAATATCTCTTCGACGGGCAGCGTCCCGATCGAAATCATGGTGGCGTTGGCCAACAAGACCAAAACCGATATGTGGATCAACATCCCAGCCGAAGCAGATGACGATTATGTCCGCAAGACGCTAGCCTATGTGCGGGACAATCTCGCCCCGGGTCTGAGCGTGAAAGTGGAATATTCCAACGAGGTGTGGAACTGGGCATTCCAGCAGACTAGCTATGCGCGAGATCAGGGTAACAAGCTGTTTGGCACAGATCTTAACGGCAATGGCCGGATAGATTCCGGCACAGCCGAGGAGCCAGCTGGCGCAAATCTCCTTTACTACGGCTATCGCGCGGCGCAGGTCGCCGCGATCGCGACGAGCGTCTTCGGATCGAGCGCACCGACCCGCTTGGAGAACGTGATCTCGACGCAACCCGGCTATCTCGGTGCCGAGACCTATGTTTTTCAGGGCGTCGCAAATGCCGGATTGGGCAGTGTCGGAAGCTTGTTCCAAGATTATGCGGTCACGACCTATTTCGGTTTGGACAGCATCGATCAGGCGACCATCACGTCATGGGCTCGTTCGGGCCAAGCTGGATTAGATGCGGCATTTACGGCTCTGGGCGGCAGTCTGACGGATAATCTCCGAATCTACGTCTATCAGCAGGCGGTGGCGGCGCGGAATGGCATGGCGCTGGTTGCGTATGAGGGCGGGGTGAGCCTGACCGCATACAATGTTTCCGATGCGGACCAGGCGGCCGTGGTGGCCTTTTACAAGTCGCTTGATGCCGATCCGCGCATGGGTGACCTCTATAGCAAGATGGTCGCGGATTTCGCCGCTAGCGGCGGTTCCGGAATCGTTCCGTTCTCCGATGCGGTAACACCCACCAAGTGGGGCACATGGGGCACACTGGACAGCATTTATGACGATGGAAGTCCGCGATATGATGCGCTGGTCGCTGCGTCCACAGCGGCCAAGGCCGCACAAGCTGCAGGGTCCGATGCGACGCAGGCCAACGTCCGCACCTCGGCCGCCAGCTACGTCCTTGGTAGCAACCAGCTAACACTGACCTACATTGGATCGGGCGGGTTCAACGGCACCGGCAATGATCTGGCCAACACGATCGTCGGCGGAAATTCCTTCAATCTGCTCTTTGGCGGTGGCGGGGACGATACCATCATCGGTGGAAGCCGTAATGACATCATCGATGGCGGGACGGGCGCGGATCGGATGGTCGGCGGCGCCGGCGACGACACGTATGTCGTCGACAATGTCGGCGACGTGGTCGTCGAGCAGGCGAACGGCGGAACCGACGAGGTGCGAACCTCCCTGAGCACCTATGCGCTGACCGCCGATGTCGAGAACCTGACCTTTACGGGCGCGGGCGCGATCAATGGGATCGGGAACGATCTCGATAACGTTATCTCCGCCGCCAACAGCACCTCCGCGTCCCTGCATGGCGGTGCCGGCAACGACAGCCTGACTGGTTCGGCCGGTGCGGACTTTCTCGATGGCGGTACCGGGGCCGATACCATGCGCGGCGGAAAAGGCAACGACGTCTACATCGTGGACAATGCCGGAGACAGCGTGATCGAATTGGCCGGCGGCGGAATCGATACGGTGCGCACGTCACTCAATTCCTATGGTCTTCCAAGCGAGGTCGAAAATCTCACCTTCACCGGATCGGGCAACTTCAGCGCCTTCGGCAATACCAGCGATAACATAATCACCGGCGGTGCCGGTGATGACACGCTATGGGGCGATGTGGGCAACGACACGCTAAACGGCGGTGCCGGGAACGATGTCCTGATCGGTGGCTCCGGCACCGATACGATGATAGGCGGCCTGGGAGATGATCGATACGATGTCGATAACCCCGGCGACGTGGTGATCGAATATGCCGGTCAGGGCACCGACGTCGTTTACAGTTCGATAAACTACATATTGACCGCCAACGTCGAGAATCTGGTATTGTCGGGATCCGCCAACACTACCGGAAACGGAAACGAACTGAATAACGTGATTTTCGGAAATGACGGCGATAACATCCTGTTCGGCGCCGCCGGCGACGACACGCTTATCGGTGGCGGCGGTAACGACACGCTGGTCGGCGGCGATGGCAACGATGCGCTGAGCGGCGGTGACGGGGATGACATTCTAAACGGTCGCACCGGCGATGACATGCTCATCGGCGGTGCCGGAAACGACGTACTATGGGGCGGTGTCGGCCGTGATGTGATGGATGGGGGTGCCGGGGCGGATCGTTACGTCTTCTACACGGGCGACAGCGGCAAAACGCGGGCGACCGCCGATCTCGTCTACTTTTCCCATAGCGATGGCGACCTGATCGATCTGTCGAAGATGGACGCCCGCACCGCGACGCCGGTGGACGACGCGTTCAATTTCATCGGTCAGGCGGCCTTCACCAATACGGCCGGTGAGCTACGTATTCAGTATAGCGGAGGCTATTGGGATATCCTGGGCGACACCAATGGCGACGGGATCGCGGATTTCAGCATTACAGTCAGCGCCGGCACGACACCACTGATCGCAAGGGACTTTGTGTTATGAGGACCGCGATTGCCTGAACGTCGATACTTTCCGGCGGACCCATTGGTTCGCCGGAAACTCGACCAGTTTATAACTCAGCGTGGCCGCCACGATTGCCATGCAAAGAACCATGATCGACAGAATATCGCCCATTAGCGGGGTCGATCCGGCGAACTTCCGATCATCGATCGTCGTCACCAGTCCATAATGGTGCGTGACACGCTGGACGGCTTCGAGTGCATTGTGCGTACGGAACACGATGAACAGATGCACCATATAGATCGAATACGAAACCTTACCGAGGAACTCTAGCGGCGGCAGAATGAGAACGCGGCTCATCGCGCCGGATTGCTGTGCGAACACCAGAATCACCAAGGCAAATAGCGGGGGCACCGCAAGCGACAAAATCGAAGCGCCGGCGGCAACTACGATGGCGATCGTTGCCGCAACCGCCACGATTTCCAGCAACGTCGCCAGTGTCACGCCTAACCTAGGCTGGAAATAGCGATGCGCGCGGAACGTAACAACACCCAGCGAAAAGCCGATCAGGCAGCGCGCGAACGCTCCTTCGTGGAAGACATTTAGATAGCGATCAGTCGCGGTGAGCAAATAGCATCCGCAAACGACCGCCAGGATCAGCGCGACGAGGACGAGAAAGCGGCCGAGGTATCGAAAACCGAATGCGAAGACGAGGTAGGTCCAAACCTCGACCGCGATGCTCCAGGCAGGGCCATTCCAAGACGTGGGATGGCCAATGAACGTTTGTACCAGCCCCAGATTGGCAAAGATCATACCGACAGTATAGCCGTCCGAGAACGGCAAGCGACCTGAGGGTCTCACGATGTTGATCGTCGCCAATTCCCATGCCACGAACAGCGCCAGCATGACAATGTGGAGAGGATAAACGCGCCCGAGGCGCAGCATCATGAATTTTGGGATTGAATATCCCTCGCCTAGCCGGTCGCCATAGCTGGCAGCGATCACGAAACCGCTCAGCACGAAAAAGAAGTCAACGAACAGGAACGAGTGCTGGACGAACGCCGATCGGCTAATGTACCCGAACGTATCGAAATGCAGCAGTACGATCATGCATGCGCACACGCCACGCAGGCTATCGAGCGCCACGTAGCGATGCTTTGTTTCCCCGGTCATACCTTCCCTTTGCACGATGCTATTTTGACGCCAAGAAATATCAGCTTGCTCGCGCAACGATGCGGCCTGGGACGCCGACGATCGTTGCCCCGGCCGGTACGTCGCACAGCACAACCGCGTTAGCGCCGATCCGCGCGTGCTCGCCGACATGGATTGATCCGAACAGTTTGGCGCCGGCGCCGATATCGACGTGACCATCAATCCGCGGCACGCCTCCATCGACGATACCCAGCGTCACCTGTTGGAAAATCAGGCAGTTGGGGCCGATAACCGCATCGGGATGGATCACGATCCCGTTCGGATGCGGTATGAGCAAACCGCCCCCGATCTGCGTTGTTAGTGGAATGTCCGCGCCTGAAATTGCCGACCAGAAACGATAACGGACGACGGCCACTACCTTTAGTACGCGAAAAACCGGATTGGATCTCCCAACGAAGCGTTGATAATTGCGGATGCTGGCTAGCAATGCCCGGCCAGGATCCCAGCCCGTGTGGAATTCCCTGCTCCAATCCGGCGTGTCGGCGGAAATCATCGTATACGTCCTGAGAAAAGTAATCCGGTATCGACATGGACTATCGCCGTGTATCCACGGGAATGTACAGCGCATAGACGCGCTTGCCAGTGGCGTTTGCCGACGCCAAGACATGCAAGCAGAGCGGACGGGGCTGGCATCGATGGAAAACCAAGTGATTGGCCGGCGCTCGCGCGCGCAGAAGGGTGATCAAATCGCGGCGACGCTGATCCTGGCCCTTGCGCTCGCTTGCGTGTGGTTCGCCACGCGGCAGGACATCTGGATCGACGAGTCGACGCAATTGTCTGGGATCACGCTGTCGCCGATGGCGTTGATCCAATGGCTTGCCGGCACCGATACCGGACGCTTTGGCGTGCCGGGGGATCGGATGCCACCGCTCGGTTATCTGCTCGATTGGGCGTGGTGGCACGGCGTGTCCAAGTCCGTTCTCGCCTTGCGATTGTTTCACGCTGCGCTGGTCGTTGCGGCGCTGGCGCTGTACGCATGGACCGAACGCAACTATGTTGTTGGACGACGGGCGATCGTCGGCCTGATCTTTCTCGCTGTGTCGCCGGAAACGATCCAGTTCGCGGTGGAGTTGCGCGCATATCCGATGCTGTTCGCGCTCGCCTGTTTGCAGACAGCGCTGTTCTTGGGACTTGTTGCGGGACGGGGCGTTCCTTCGGGTAAGAGGCTCGGCGCCTTCGCATTGGTCTGCGTCGCGACATGCTTCGTGCATTTTTTCGGGGTCGTCGCGACGTGCGCCTTTTTTGGTGCGCTACTGCTGCGTTTTCTGCGCACGTCCCCGCTGCGCGTGATCGCCACGGGGATTGCGGCTTTGGTTCCGACACTGGCGCTGAAACCCTTCATCGTCGGCGCAACGGCTCTGTCGCAAGAATTGGTCGTCGGCATCAGCCCCGTTGAATATATCCTGCAGCTATTCGCGGGCTCTGCCTATCTCGTCCTGCCGTTCGCGGGCGCGGTATTCATGGCCGGTTCCATCGCCTTGTTCCTGCTCGGCATATGGGGTGGGTTGGGCAGGGCGCTGGAACGGCGGACGGAGCCGGTCGATCATATGATCGTCGTTACGGCTCTGGGTGTCGTGGCGACGATCGGGCCGCATTTCTGGATTCATTCGTTCGACACGCTGAAGCCAAGCTACAGCATCTGGTTGTTGCCGGGACTGGCGATGATCATGGCATCGGGCGCACGGGAAGTGGCGCGCCGCGGCCGTTGGATGACGCTCGGGGTCAAGGCAGGGGTGGTGGCGCTGGCCGTCGGGGCGGGCATTTCCACCGCGATCTTCTTGGTCCATCCCGATTGGTCAATTCATGGTCCCGCGCGGGCCATCATCACAGCGCGGCAAGCCCTGCCCAGCGATACGCCGATCGTGTATGTCGGAGAAGATACCTATGCTTATGGCTATTTTCCGATCGTCTATTTGACTGAAGGCCGTGCGCAACAATGGCTGGCGGAAGGGGATGGCGTCCGTCGCTTGCCGGACGGTCCCATCGAGGCATGGAAGGCACTTGCGCAGCATCGACAGGTGCTGTTCGTGGATATTCGACTGCGGCGTTACGCCGAGCTTGGCCAATGCCTCAAAGGGCGCTGCCCGCCGTTCGACCGTTCTTCGATGCTGGATGCTCTGCTAGCCGGCGGCAGGTGGCGCGAAACTTCATTGAACAGAAGTTTCGGCTATTACGATGCGACCATCACCCGATTGGATGCGGTCGACAAGTGAGCCCTGCGATATGCGCCCGCTGATGCCGGAAGCGATGATCGTTGTGCCCTGAAGCTGCGGGGGCAGGGGCAGCCGAACTCGCTCTCGCTCACCGCGGCCTGTCAGGGTGTCGTCAGACGTCATCCAGGACCTGAAGCGATTTGATCAGTTCCGACCGGTGACGGAACACCTCTTCGTCGATCAGCGGATGCCCGTCTTTTGCGGCGGCCCGGGCCAGTTCGGCCAATCTGTGCGGCTGGGCGATGATCGCTGCCAGTGCGTCGGCCAGCGCTGCCGGATTGGGGGTGGTCAATACGCCGCCTTTGTTCGCCTGGATCAGATCGCGGGGATAGGGGCTGTCATAGCCGATGATCGGTGTGCCCGACAGCAGCGCCTCGATCAGGCAACGCGGCGATTCCAGCGTCTTGTGGCAGAAGAGGAAGATATCCGCCTCGCGAAACGCCTGCATGAGCAGGGCCCGGTCAGTCACAGACCCAAAAAAGCGGATTGATGCGTTCAATCCGAGACTGGCGATCTTTTTGCGCGCGAATTCAATTTCAGGTCCGTCGCCAAACCATGTCGCTTCGAACGCGACGTTCTTTGCGGCCAACAATGCAAGCGTATCGATCCAGTCAGCAACACCTTTGTCGGAATGGACGCGACCGCCATACACGATCTTCACGGGCCCGGTCCTTGATCGCGCTATCTTTGCGGCCAGATCGTCCCTCGAAATCCGTGAGTCGCTCCCCAGATGAATATCGTGAACCAGATGGGCCGACCGGCTATAGGGCGCATAGGCATGATAGGTGTCCATCCCGTGAAACAATCCCATCGCGGATCGCCGGATGACATGACGTTCCAGGCGGACGGCCATCCAGGCCGTCAGCAATCTGTAGCTGCGTCGTGCCCCCAAATATTGCTTCGCCTGGAACCTCATAACGTTCGATTCAACGCGATCGGTCCAGATCGCCACTCTCCGTTTGCGCTTGGCCGCCAAAATAGCACCGACCGCACCCCAGTCGCCCCAAAATCCTCCTATCGCGAATTGGAGATGCGTCGCCCGTCCGATCAGTTCGAGCAAAAGCGCTCGCGTAGCGCGCAGGGTTCGAAAAAACTCGATCGGAGTCCAGGCAGCAGGCAGGGGGCGGATGTCGAGATTGGCGGTCGGAAACATTGCGCAAACATCGCTGGTGGCTTCCGGGGCCGTATCCACCGGCAATATCGGATTGCACAGCGTCACGTGTTCAAAATTTTCCAGCCACAGGCGCAACCCGTTACAGGCTTGAGAATCATAGAACATCGTACCGGCGACCAAATAGATCGGCACCGGAAGGATGATCAAGATCGATCCCTGTTTTTGGTCCAAGGCGATATCTTTCTTGTTTCCGATTACGGCTAGTTCGGATTCGCCACTCCGATACCAAAATATTCGGAGCGGCCTAACCCGTTTTGGAAATCGCTTTCCGGCCTATCGCTCGCGCAGCGCGCTGCCCTTGGCTTCGTCGACCGGGCTGGTGAGGTAGCTGAGGAAGCTGCGGTCGCCCGTTACGATATCGGCCACCGCGCTCATGCCTGGCGTGATCGCGACGTTGCGGTCGCCGCGGTTGATCCGCGTGCGATCCAGCGCCACGCGCACCACATAAACCGGGCCCAGTTTCTCGTCGTCGATCGCATCGGGGCTGATCGCCAGCACCTTGCCGGGGATCGATCCGTAGCGCGCGAACGGGAACGCTTCGAGCTTCACATCGACCTTCTGGCCGACCGACACGAAGCCGGCGTCGCGGTTGAGTAGCTTGACCTCGGCGACCATCCGGCCATCGGCGGGCACCACCGTCATGATCGGCTTGGCCGCCTCGACCACGCCGCCTTCGGTATGGACCGAAAGCTGGCCGATCGTACCGGTGACGGGCGCGCGCAGTTCCTGGAAGGTGCTGCGCTGCTGCGTCTTGGCGAGTTCCTCCTGCCGCAACTGCATCTCGGCATTGGCCTTGACCAGTTCGTCGAACAAAGCGGCGCGCACTTCGGTGCGGGCCTTGGCCATCGTGCTGGCCGCGCCGGCCGACTGGGCATTGGCGCGCTGGATCGATTCGATCGCCGCATCGCGGTCGCGCGCCTGGCCGAGCCGCTGGCGGCGCATCTCGATCACCTTCAGCTTCGACACGAAGCCCTTGGCGAGCAATTGTTCGTTGGCCGCGATCTGTTCGTCCAGCAGTGGCAACGTCTCGGTCAGCTTGGCGACCTGCACGCGCGCCGTGGCAATGTCCGATCGCGCGACCTGACCATTGGCGGCCTGCGCGGTGATCGATGCCTGCACGTCGGCCAGTTTGGCCAAAGCGAGCGAGCGTTGCGCCGCGACCGTGGTGGCATCGGAACCGGCGGGCGGCGTGAAGACGAAGGGCTTGCCGTCCAGCCCGTCGATCACCGCGCGGGTGCGCGCGACCGAGAAGGCGGCGGTCTCATAAGCCTTGCGCGCCTGCATCGCCTCGGCCGAGGATACGGTCGGATCGAGCAGAACGAGCACTTGGCCCTTGGTCACGTGATCGCCATCATGCACCAGGATGCGGCGCACCACGCCGGCCTCGGCGGGCTGGACGAGCTGGACGGCGCCGGTCGGCACGATCTTGCCTGGCGCGGATGCGACGATGTCAGTGCGGCCGAACGTCAGCCACAAGGCCAACGCCGCGACGCCGCCGAGCAGCACCTTGGCGGTCAATCGCGAGGTCGGGGAGACGGGGCGTTCGATCACCTCCAGCGCGGCGGGCAGGAAGCCGGTCTCATCGACGCGCAGGCGCCCAATGTCGCGCTTCTTCTCTTCGGCCAGGGACGCGCGGATCACGGCCCAATTGGTGGTCAGCGCGTTCATGCGGCAATTCCCTGCACGCCGGATTGGCGGCGATGAAGTTCGGCGTAGCGCCCGCCCAAAGCGAGCAGTTCGTCATGCGTGCCGGCTTCGACGATCCGGCCCTTCTCGATCGCGACGATGCGGTCGCAATCGCGCACCGCCGACAGGCGATGGGCGATGACCAGCAAGGTGCGACCCTTGGAGATTGCCTTGAGATTGCGGCGGATGATTTCCTCGCTCTCGGCATCGAGCGCGGACGTCGCCTCGTCGAGGATGAGGATGCGCGGATCGGTGACGAGCGCGCGGGCGATGGCGATGCGCTGGCGCTGCCCGCCGGACAGATTGACGCCGCGTTCGACGATCGGCGTGTCATAGCCCTGCGGCTGTTGCAGGATGAACTCGTGCGCCCCGGCAAGGCGCGCGGCCTTCATCACGCGTTCGAACGGCATGGCCGGGCTGACCAACGCGATGTTCTCGCGGATCGAGCGGTTGAACAGGATATTCTCCTGCAGCACGACACCGATCTGGCGGCGGAGCCAGGTGGGATCGAGTTGCGCCACGTCGATCCCGTCGATCAGCACGCGGCCGCTTTCGGCGATGTACAGGCGCTGGAGCAGCTTGGTCAGGGTGGATTTGCCCGAACCCGATGATCCGACGATGCCGATCGATTCGCCCGGCGCGATGGTCAGCGACACTTCGTCCACGGCGGCGGGGCCATCGACGGCATAGCGGAAGCGGACCTTTTCGAAGCGCACGGCACCCTTCATCGCCGGCATGTCGAGCCGCGACGCGCTCTGCTGTTCGACCGGGTGGTTGAGGATGTCGCCGAGCCGCTCGACCGAGATGCGGACCTGCTGGAAATCCTGCCACAGTTGCGCCATGCGGATCACCGGGCCGGACACGCGCTGTGCGAACATGTTGAACGCCACGAGGCCGCCGACGGTCAGCGTGCCGGCGATCACCGCCTTGGCACCGAAGAACAGGATCGCGGCGAAGGACAGTTTGGAAATGAGTTCGACCGCCTGGCTGCCGGTGCTGCCGAGGTTGGTGACGCGTAAAGCGGCGGCGCTATAGGCGGCCAGCTGGCGTTCCCAGCGATCCTGCCATTGCGGTTCGACGGCGGAGGCCTTGACGGTCTGGATGCCGGTGACGCTTTCGACCAGCAAGGCGTTGCTGGCCGCGCCGCGCTCGAACTTCTCCTCGATGCGGGCGCGCAATGGGCGGGTGACGAACAGGCTGACCGCGACGTAACCGACCAGGCTGACCGCGACGATCGCGAAGAGCGACGGCGAATAGATCAGCATCGCGACCATGAAGACCACCGTGAACAGCGGATCGACCAGCACGGTGAGCGAGGCGGTGGTGAGGAATTCGCGGATCGTTTCGAGCTGGCGAACGCGCGTCACGGTGTCGCCGACGCGGCGTTTCTCGAAATAGCTCAGGGGCAGCGCGAGCAGATGGCGGAACAGCCGCGCGCCGAGTTCGACGTCGATCTTCTGGCTGGTCTCGGAATAGACCCGGCTGCGGATCCAGCCGAACATCGTCTCCCACAGCGATACCGCGACGAAGCCGAAGGCCAGCACGTTGAGCGTGGACAGCGCATTGTGCGCCAGCACCTTGTCGATCACGTTCTGGAACAGCAATGGCGCGGCGAGGCCGAGCAGGTTGAGCGTGAAGGTGATCAGCAACACCTCGCCGATCAGGCGGCGATAGCGCACCATCTGCGGGATGAACCAGGTGAGATCGAAGCGCTTACCGGTGGCGCCGCGCGATTCGCGCGTGGTGATCAGCACGATCCCGCCGTCCCAGATCGCATCGAGCCCGGCGCGATCGACCTTCTCGACCGGGCGGCCCGGTTTCTGGATGAGCACGCCGTCTTCGAGCAGCCGGCCGATGATGAACCAGCCGGCGGGTCCGCTGGCGAGCGCGGGGAGGGGCTGTCCGGAGAGCCGTCCGGGGGCGACATCGACCGCCTTGGCACGCACGCCGGTCTGGCGGCGCGCGAGGCGCACGATGTCCCCGGCACCGAGTGGATCGGAATGGCCGAGTTCGTGGCGCAACTGCACCGCATCGACCGAAGTCTGATGGATCGACAGGAGCAATGCGAGCGCCTGGACGCCGCTATCGTCCTGTGGCGGGGGAGCGTCGCGACTTTCGCCGCCCGCACCGCCAAACGCGTCGTTCAGCTTCTTTTCGATATCGTCGGGAATCTTCATGGCTCGATCCGTCGCGGATAGTGGTTCGCCCCGTTCTCCACGAACAAGGTAAACATTCCGGTAACGATGTGGCCGAGATGATCGGAATTTCGGGGTGCGCGAAACCGGCGCACAAACGAAAACACCGCCGGTCTTGCGACCGGCGGTGTTTCAATACTTCGAACCGAAGACAATCAGGCTGCGAAGGAAACCTTCGTCGCCGGGCGACGGCGCATCGCGCCACCGACCAGGCCGAAGCCCATCAGCATCATCGCCCAGGTCGCCGGCTCGGGCACCGCAACCGCGAACTGGCGGAAGATCGATGCCGTCGAGGTCGTGTTGTAGGTCAGCGCGTTGACGCTCAGGTTCCAGCCCATCGCATCGTAAGCGGCCAGATCCAGACCGGTCACTTCGCCCATCTGGCCGAAGCAGAACGTCGGATCCAGGATGCCGAGCTGCGGACCGCAGGCATTGGCACCCGTGGCGTCCTTCCAGTGCGACGCCTGCTGGCCGTCGCCATTGTAGCGACCCTGCGAGAAGGAGTTGCCGAACAATGCGGTGAGGCCGCCGTCGATCGAGAAGTACTTCGTGCCGCTCAGCGTGCCGGCCGACAGATCGAGCGCCGCGCCGCCGGGTACGAGGTTCGTCGGATCGGCGCTGTAACGGAACATATCCAGCGCGCTGTAGATCGACGTGCTGTTCAGGCTGTAGTTCAGCGTGCCGGCATTGGGATTGCTGGTGCTTCCGAGGCCATAAACGTCGAGGAAATCGACGCCCGAAACGAAGCCGAGCGCGTGGCCGATCTCGTGAATGGCGACGCCGATGAAGTCGAACGTGTTGGCGCTGATGCCATCGGTCGGATCGAAATCGAAGTTGAAGTTGGTGCTGAACTGGACGTTGCCGTCGATCGAGGTGTTGGTCACGCCGGTTGCCGTGCCACCGATGGCCTTGATTACCGAGGAATTGAGATACAGCACCTTCGAGCTGGTCGTCGCGGCATTGTCATAGACCAGCTTGGTCGTGTCGTCGTCGGTGAAGCCATCGGCGCCTACGGTGGTGCCGTTGGTGATGAAGCTGGCCCCGCCACCCGTCAACGTCGGCAGCTTGATCGTCGTGTCGATCACCGAACCGCTCTTGGTCGCGTTGAGGCGCGTTTCCCAGTTGGCGACCGTGTAATCGGCGCGGGTGCTACCGGTCGAACCGATGATGCCGGTGCCGAGCGCAGCCGTACCGACGCCCAGGTTGATCGTGACGTTGTTGGTAAGAATCGAACCCCAATACGCGGCAGCGATCTGAAATCCTGCGCGGAACTGAGCCTGTTGAGCTGCAGTACCGGCGAAGCCGTTGTCGATCAGATTGATGACCGCTGCATTCGATGTGCCGGCGATCGAAATCATTGCTGCGCCGCAGCAGAGTAGGCTCTTGATTCGCATGGTAGACCCCTTGTTGCCCAATGGCCGATTACGGCTCATTAACCAGACTATTGTTGAGCGGGGTCGGGGCTGTCAAACGCTATTAACCCTTTTTTTACTATATGTTGCGTTGCGGTCACTATGGCCGCCCCAAAATGAGATTTCCTTTTAAATCATCCCTCTTGACGGACTGAACCGAGTACGATGGCCGCGATGAATAGCACTGACATTCTTCCTCTGGTGGCGCAGATGAAGGCCGCGCTGGCGCGCAAGGATCGCGCGGAAACAAACCGCGCGGTTGCGGCGTTGCTCGACGGCGACGCGCCGCTCGGCCAGCAGTGGCAGGCCATTTCGCAACTGATGCAGGTCAGCGGCGAGTTCAATCTGGCGCTCCGTGCGATCGATGCCTTCATCGCCTCCGCCGCCGACAAGCCGCGCGCGCTTTATTCGAAGGTGGTGCTGTTGACGCAGGCGCAGCGGTTGCAAGAAGCGCACGACCTGCTGGCGACGCTGCCGGAGGATGTGCCGGACCGCGCCGGTCGTGCCTATGTCCTTGGCAATACGACGATGACGCTAGGCCGGATCGACGAGGCGCGTGCGCATCTGCTGACCGCGCTGAAGCATCGGCCCGGCTGGGGTCCTGCCTGGCTGTCGCTGGTGATGGCCGGCAATCTGGCGACCGATCCGATCGGCGATCAACTGCTGGCCGAAGGGCCGGTGGCCGAACGGCAGGGCCCGGCCGATCTGGCGCGCTATTGTTATGCGCTTGGCAAGCTGTACGTCGATCGCGGCGATCATCCGGCGGCCTTTGCCGCGTTCGCGCGCGGCGCGGCGCTGTTGAAATCGCTGACGCCCTATGGCCGGGACGCGAATGTCGCGAACGCCGAATCGACGATGACCGGATATTCGCACGATTTCTTCGATCTCATGCGCGAGCGCCAGACGATCGACACCAGCCGCCCGATCTTCGTCACCGGCCTGCCGCGATCCGGCACGACTTTGGTCGAGCAGATCCTCGCCAGCCACAGTGCCGTGCTGGACGGTGGCGAACTGAACCTCGTGCAGCATATGGCGGTATCGGTCGGCGGCGTCTCCGGCGATGCGATCACTCAATATGTCGCGCGGGGCGGCAGTCTCGACACCCTCGGCGGCCTGTATCTGCATCTGCTCGACGAGCGCTTCGGCCCGATCGGGCGGATCGTGGACAAGACGATCGACGTCAGCCGCTGCATGGGCCTGATCGCGACCGCGCTGCCCGATGCGCCGCTGATCTGGATGCGGCGCGATCCGCTCGACAGCGCCTGGTCCTGCTTCCGCACCTTCTTCATCCACGGCGTCGCGTGGAGTTTCGATCTGGTCGACATCGCGCACCATTTCCAACTGGAGGATCGGTTGATGGCCTTCTGGAAGGAGCAACTCGGCGACCGCTTGCTGGTCGTGCCGTATGGCGAGCTGGTCGAGGAGCCGGCGCTCTGGACGGCGCGGCTGCTCGCCCATTGCGGTCTGGACGAAGAAGCGGCGGCCTATACCCCGCACCTGACGGAACGTCGCGTCGCCACCGCCAGTTCGCTGCAGGTGCGCCGGCCGATCAACCGCGACGGTCTGGGTGTTGCGGAACCGTATCGCGAATTCCTGCAACCGTTCATCGAGGCCTATTGCGAAGGCAAGTCCGACGCCGGTGGAAGCATCGCGTTCAAAATACCCGATTCAGTGCCCGTGCCAGGATCGGCGGCAAGACATCGTCCTTGATTTCGCCGAGCTTGACTCGCCAGTCGCGCTTGTCCGCCGATTTCGGGCGGACCTGAAATTGCGTGGTATGCGATCGCTTCGTTCCGTCCCAAGTGGACGTGTAATAATAAAGCGCGATGGATTTGCGGGAAATGCCGGCCGGGTGATTGATCGGGTGTGGATTGCCGTGCTGGCTGTTTGATGTGGTGTTGAAAATGACACACCTGTTAAATTCCGGCACGATATTTTGCGTCAGCGTGGTCATGCCTTGATCCCACAATTCAAGGCTCCCGCCATATTCAGGTTTCCAGTCTTTGTTGAGGTAGATTAAGACATTAATCCGACGCTCTAAATTCATCACCTTGTGATGGTTGAAATCAGCGTGAACCGATAAATGCCCACCTTGCCGGATTTCATGAATTCCCGCCCCGAAGAAATACGGATCCGGAATAAGACCTTTGATACCGGTGATGTTTTCGATCAGTTTAATGAACGGGCGCGAATTGAACGAATAAAATAATCCTCTCAGATCGTCGGGCAGACTATCGGGCTGATAGCTGCGCTTAAATCGTTCTTGGGCACGATCGAATTCGACCCCATCTTCATTCAATTGCAAGTCGTCGCAACGCGCTAGGACGTTATCGAGTACTTCGGGCGGCAGGAAGTCGTCGATGACGATATGCGGAAAAGGTGATGCTGCATTATAACTTTCGGTAAGTTCGGCCCCGAGAGACTGGTCGCCCATCGGCTGCATATAGCCGCTAGCATCGTCCATTGTCGAAACGTAAGCCATGCCAAACCCTTCGATATTCATTCCGCCCGGACGCCTTTAACGCGGCCGACAGATTTGTCACGATTGCACCGCCCCCATCGCCTACAGCAAGATAACTTTTCGATCCCTTTTCGGGAAGGATCGGTCTCTCGAACGGCAGTTCACCCACCACATTGCCCGGCGCCGAATAGCGGCAGACGAGGAAATCGTTCGCGCGATTGCTGGCGATCGCGCATCCCAGCGCCGTCGTGTCGCGCCCGACGATCTGGGTATAATGCGCGACGTCGCTCCAGCGACCGGTGCTGCTCGAATCCGGCACAGGCACGGGGCGATAGAAACGATGTTCGTTGGTCCAGCCGCCGACCATTTCCTGGAACGTGTAGGCATGCTTCGTGCCCATCCAGAGGTTTTCGCCCTGGCGATCAGGACCATCGCCCTGCTGTTCGTGTTCGAAGCGGTCCTCGCGGGCGAGGATTCTGGCATAGACGGCGGCAGCGGCGGCTAGGCGATCGTCCCACGACAGCGGATCCAGGCCGACGGCGGCGCGGGCATCGTTATGATCGTCGAGCATTGTCGCGCGGAGCAGGGCGTCGCCCCGTGGCGCGGGCACCATCGTTCTGCGCGGCTCGACCGTCTGGCCGGTCGCACCGGGCGTTCCGCCTGCCAGCAATAGCAGCCCGAGCAGCGTGCCGCGCAGCCTGCGTCCGTTGGTTCTTGGGGCCAGCCGATCCTGCATCGGCGACGATCTATGCCCGATCGGCAGGGATCGGCCAACCGTCTGGCCGGGGCGAACAGGAGCCGAAAGCAACTAAATTGCGTCTCGCGCGTATTTAGCTTAAGGATAAAAACAACGGTAAAAAATAACGATAAAAATTAGGAGATGGTCGTGTTGCAACTGGTGCCTGGAAAATCCGGCGTGCGAATGGCGCGAGGCCTGGCCGCCGCCGCGCTGATCTCCGCCGTCATGTGGGCCGGGCTAGTGGCCGTCCCCCTGATCGTTTTCTGAGCGGAAGGCCGGACAGCAAAAAGCCGCCGGCCTTTCGACCGGCGGCTTTGCTAGACAGATCGCGAGATTATTCCGCGATCTTGGGCTTGCGACCCGGGCGCTTGGCCGGCGAGGCTGCGGCGGATGCGCCATCGGCCTTGGCCTTGCGGCCCTTCGATCCCAGACCGATGCGGATCGCCATGTCGCGTCGTGCGGCCGAATAATTCTCCGACACCATCGGATAGTCCGAACGCAGGCTGTAGCGCTCGCGATACTGTTCCGGCGTCAGGCCGTTGGTGGTCAGGTGGCGACGCAGGGCCTTGTACGGCTTGCCGTCGATCATCGACAGGATGTGGTCCTTCGAGGCTAGCGAACGACGAACCGACACGGCTGGCACATGCTCTTCACTGGTGGTCGCAGTCGCGGACTGGTCAGACCCGGGGGTGCCCGACAAATCGCTAACCGTGGCATGCATCGCACGCAGAAAAGCAGGAACCTCGTCTGCCGAAACGCGATTGTTCGCGTTACCGAGCCAAGCGATGGTCAGTTCGGTCGCCAATTCCACGGCGTTCCAGGGTGCTTCGTCGGACATTCTGACTCCATTATCATTTGCAAAAACTTGCAGTGTCGACCCCCGACAAGTGGTACTATAATGGATATGGACTAACAGGTACAGTTTATTGCGCAAAAAATTGTAAGATTCGCTCTGTGCTTGGTCTTCGATAAATTCTTGAGCGCGGGATTAAGGTACTTATTCGCGATATTGCAGTCATCGGACAGGTGTTGTTCGCAATCGATCCGACTGTCGCCATCGGCGTCGATGCCCCGCCTGATGAATTGGGCACCTCGTCGGGCTGATCGGGCCATTCGGCTTCCCCGATCGCCCCGCACGCGATACCGTGGCATCCGCCCCCTTCAACGTCGTGCGAGATCCATCTTGACCCTACCCACCCGTCAGATCGGCCAATTCACCGTTTCCGCGATCGGCCTCGGCTGCATGAACCTCAACCACGCCTACGGCATCCCGCCGGGCGAAGAGGAGGGCGCGCGCCTGCTCAATCGTGCGCTCGATCTCGGCTGCACCTTTCTCGATACCGCCGCGATCTACGGCGCGGGGGCCAGCGAACGGCTGATCGGCAAGGCGGTTATGCATAGGCGCAAGGAATTCATGCTCGCCAGCAAATGCGTGCTCGATGTGGTGGACGGGCAACGCGTGCTGGATGCCAGTCCGGCGGCGATCGCTCGCACACTGGATGCCGCGTTGCTGCGGCTCGGCACCGACCATATCGATCTCTATTACCTCCACCGTTTCGACCGCAAGGTGCCGATCGAGGATTCGGTCGGCGCGCTGGTCCGTGCGAAGGAAGCCGGCAAGATCGGCAGCCTGGGCCTGAGCGAGATGTCCGCCGCCACGGTGCGCCGCGCGCATGCCGTGCATCCGATCACGGCGCTGCAAACCGAATATTCACCCTGGGTGCGCAATCCCGAGATCGCCGTGCTGGAGGCGTGCCGTGAGCTTGGGATCGCCTTCGTCGCCTTCTCGCCCGTAGCGCGCGGTTTCCTCGCCGGTGCGGTGCGCGGGCCGGATTTCACGCCCGGTGACATCCGTGCCGCGATGCCGCGTTTCGTGGAGCCGAACCTGACGCACAATCTGGCACTGGCCGATCGTTTCGACGCGATCGCCGCGCGTGTCGGCTGTACGCCGGCGCAATTGTCGCTCGGCTGGGTGCTGGCGCGGGGCGAGGACGTCATTCCCATTCCCGGCACCGGCAATATCGCGCATCTGGAGGAAAACCTCGCTGCTGCAACGATCGCCTTCGATGCCACGACGCTGGCGGAAGTGGATGCGATCTTCACGCACGGCGCGGTCGCGGGACATCGCTATTCGCCGCCGATGCAGGCTGCGATCGATACCGAAAGCTGGCCGGACGACGTCGCGGCCTGATGCGATGTTTGATTTCGTATCATCCGGTACGATAGAGGGCGTCATGCCAAGCATCACGACATTCAACCGCTCCGCCGTCCACGCCGCGTATCGCATGGATGAGGAGGCGTGCATCGCCGAACGCCTCGAACAGGCCCAACCCCCCGCCGACGAACTGGCCGCGACACAGGCGCTGGCGCGCACTCTGGTCGAGGGCGTGCGCTCGCGCGGCGAGGGCAATGCGGTCGACAGCCTGTTGCAAAGCTATGCCTTGTCAACCGAGGAGGGCATCGCCCTGATGTGCCTGGCCGAGGCGTTGCTGCGCATTCCCGATGCGGCGACGCGCGACCGGCTGATCGCCGACAAGATCGGCGGCAAGGAATGGAGCGCCAATCTCGGTCGCTCGCAGTCGCTGTTCGTCAACGCCTCGACCTTCGGGCTGATGCTCACCGGCAGCGTGGTGACGCTCGGCGAGGTGGACGATTGGGCGGCGATCGCGAGGCGGGCCGTCACCCGGCTGGGCAAGCCGGTGATCCGCCGTGCCTTGTTCGAAGGGATGCGCATCCTCGGCCATCATTTCGTCTTCGGCCGTACGATCGGCGAGGCGCTGAAGCGCGGAAGCGCGGGCCGCGAAACCCACTCGTTCGACATGCTCGGCGAGGCAGCGCGGACGCAGGCGGACGCGGACTTCTATTTCGATGCGTATAAGGGCGCGATCGCCGCCGTCGGCAAGGCGCGGGGGCAGGGTGAGGTCGAGGGCGTCGACGGCGTCTCGGTCAAGCTTTCCGCGCTGCATCCGCGCTACGAATGGTCGCAGGCGAGCCGGATCATGGCCGAGATGCTGCCGCGCCTGCGCGAACTGGTCGCCGCGGCGTCCGCCGCCGACATCTGCCTCGCGATCGATGCGGAGGAAGCCGACCGGCTCGATCTGTCGATGGACCTGATCGAAGCTTTGATCGCCGACGACACGCTGTTCGCGAATGGCTGGCGCGGGTTCGGCATCGTCATCCAGGCGTATCAGAAGCGCGCATTACCGCTGATCGACTGGACGGTGGCGCTCGCCCGCAAGCATGACCGCCGCATCATGGTCCGGCTGGTCAAGGGTGCCTATTGGGACAGCGAGATCAAGGCCAGCCAGGTCGGCGGGTTCGCCGATTATCCGGTGTTCACGCGCAAATCCTCGACCGACGTGTCGTATCTCGCCGGCGCGCGCCGCCTGCTGGAGGCGAGCGATACGATCTATTCCGGGTTCGCCACGCACAATGCCGCCACCGTCGCCGCCATAAAAGCGATGGCCGGAGAGACTCCGTTCGAGTTCCAGCGCCTGCACGGCATGGGCGAGGATCTGTACGACGTGCTGCGCGTGGGAGAAGGCAATGCGCCGACGCCGGTGCGCATCTACGCGCCGGTCGGCGGGCATAAGGAATTGCTGGCGTATCTCGTCCGCCGACTGCTGGAAAACGGCGCCAACGCCTCGTTCGTCAACCGCCTCGCCGACGCCGACCTGCCGGTCGAATCGTTGATCGATCATCCGGTCGAAACCACGCGCGCCCTCGAGCCGCGGCGCAACCCGCGCATTCCGCTGCCGAAGGATCTGTTCGCGCCGTCGCGGGTGAATTCGGCGGGGATCGACCTCTCCGATCCGCTGGTCCGCGAACCGTTATTGGCGCGCCTCGCGGCTTTGGATAGTTCCCCGGCGAAGGCCGGGGCCCAGTTGCGGGCGGTTAATGGCAGCGGACAGCCCAAAGTTACTTCGGCCATCGCGACTGGACCCCGGCCTTCGCCGGGGAACAATGCCGCGCCGATGATCGGCAAGAAGTTGGGCAAGGGCACGACCAAGCCCGTCACTGCCCCGTTCGACCGCAGCATCACCGTCGGCACGGTCGTCGAGGCCACGCGCGATGACGTCGCCAAGGCCATCGCGCTCGCCCAAAATCTGCAACCCGATTGGGACGCCGCCGGGGTCGAGCGCCGCGCCGAGGCGCTCGATGTCGCCGCCGATCTGTACGAAGCGCATAGCGACGAATTGCTGTCACTGTGCGTGCGCGAGGCGGGGAAGACGTTGGGCGATGCGATCCTCGAACTGCGCGAGGCGGTCGATTTCCTGCGCTATTATGCCGTCGAGGCACGCCGCCAGTTCGTCCCCGGGGAAGCGCTGCCCGGCCCGACCGGGGAATCGAACACGCTCACCCTGCACGGTCGCGGTGTGATCGCGGCGATCAGCCCGTGGAATTTCCCGCTGGCGATCTTCACCGGACAGGTCGCCGCCGCGCTCGCCGCCGGCAATGCGGTGATCGCCAAGCCTGCCGGGCAGACGCCGCTGATCGCCGCGCTCGCGGTGGAATTGCTGCGCGAGGCTGGTGTGCCGGCCGACATCCTGCATCTGCTCCCCGGCGGCGGTGAAGTGGGCGCGGCCCTGGTCGCGCATGAGGGGATCGCCGGGGTGGTCTTCACCGGATCGACCAATACCGCGCGGTCGATCAACCTGACCTTGGCCCAGCGGAACGGGCCGATCGTGCCGCTGATCGCCGAGACGGGCGGGCAGAATGCGATGATCGTCGACAGTTCGGCCTTGCCCGAACAGGTGACGCGTGATGTGGTGCAATCCGCCTTCCAGAGCGCCGGGCAGCGCTGCTCGGCGCTGCGCGTGCTGTACCTGCAGGAGGACATCGCCGACGCCACGCTGGAGATGATCGCGGGCGCGATGCGCGCGCTGACGGTCGGCGATCCGCGCCTGCTATCGACCGATATCGGCCCGGTGATCGATGCGCCCGCGCGCAAATCGCTCGAGGATCACAGCGCCGACCTTGCCAGCGCCACCCTGTGCAAACTGCCGATCCCGGCCGGGCAGGGCGATTTCGTCGCCCCCGCCATGTTCGAAATCCCGGCGATCTCCGCGCTCGCCAAGGAGAATTTCGGGCCATTGCTGCACGTCGTGCGCTGGCCGGCAGACGGATTGGACGCGGTGATCGATGCGATCAACGCCACCGGCTTCGGCCTGACGTTGGGCGTCCACAGCCGCATCGACACGACGATCGAGCGGGTCACGGCGCGGGCGCGGGTCGGCAACATCTACGTCAACCGCAACCAGATCGGCGCGGTCGTCGGCAGCCAGCCGTTCGGCGGCGAAGGCTTGTCGGGGACGGGGCCGAAGGCTGGTGGCCCGCATTATCTCGCGCGGTTCGCGACCGAGCGCACTGTGTGCGTGGATACGACGGCGGCCGGCGGAAATGCGACCCTGCTCGCGAGCTGACGACGGATTTACACCGCGTTACGCGATCCCGGTGGCGACCTCGCGCAGCCATTCCGTCACCGCCTGAATGCGCGGCGTGCCGTGTGTGTCCTCATGCGTGACCAGCCAGAAGCTGCGTCCTAGTGCGACGTCGGGCAAGACGCCGGTCAGCGTCCGGTCGCGCCGCGCGATGAAATCGGGCAGGATGCCGATCCCGGCACCGCTGCGGATCATCGCATGCTGCACGTTGATGCTGGTGCTGCGCGCTCGCGCGACCAGCCCGTCATGGATTTCTGACAGATAATCCAGTTCCACCGCATGGATATGCTCGGCCACGTAGGAGATCAGCGTATGCCCGTTCAGTGCGGCGGCGCTGTCCGGCACGCCGTGCGCCACCAGATAGTCGTCGGTCGCATACAGCCGCAGCACGTAATCGGCGAGCTTCGCCGCCCGCAATTGCCGATTGCGCGGCCGCGCCAGCATCACCGCGACATCCGCCTCCCGCTTGGAGGGGTTAAGGAAACCGGAGGCGGTGATCAGGTCGAGTCGCACATTGGGGTGCGCAGCGCGAAATTGCGCCACGGCGGGCGCGACGAGATGCGTTGCCAGCCCTTCCGCTAGGCTCAGCCGCACATGCCCGGCGAGCGATGCGCCACGGTCCCCCTCCGTCGCGGAGAGCACCGCCGTCTCGATCGTCTCCGCCTGCAACAGCAGCGCTTGGCCCATCTCGCTCAACTGCCGCTCGCCGCCGACCGTCTCGAACAGGGCCGCGCCCAATGCCGCCTCCAGCCGGGCGAGGCGGCGCGACACCGTCGTCACGTCTATTCCGAGGAGCCGCGCCGCCGCCGCCAGTCGCCCGGCGCGTGCCACGGCGAGGAAGATGCGCAGATCGTCCCAATTTCCCAAGGTGTTTCCTTTTCCCCCTCAATTGCCCGTTGCCGTCATCCTGACGAAGGTCAGGATCCATTTCGCCTGTCAGACGATCGCCGATGAGGCGCGATGGATCCTGACCTTCGTCAGGATGACGGCAATTGTTGGGGTCGGTCTCCGCTTTACCCCGCAAAAACGCGCATGCCACCGGCAAAGATGATGGCTTGCATGCATAAATGCCCGGTGGGATAGGGGCCGCCAATAGAATTCTTCAGGAGAGAATATATGCGCGTCATCGATCATCTGATCGCGGGCCATTCCGGTGGCGGAGCCACGCGCACCGGCGATGTGTTCGATCCCAATACCGGTCAGGTTCAGGCCAGCGTCAATCTCGGCGATCAGGCGCTCCTCGACAAGGCCGTCGCCGCAGCGCTGAAGGCGCAGCCCGGCTGGGCCGCCACCAACCCGCAACGCCGCGCCCGCGTGATGTTCAATTTCAAGGCCTTGGTCGAGAAGAACATGGACGAACTGGCGCATCTGCTCAGCTCCGAACACGGCAAGGTGATCGCTGACAGCAAGGGCGACATCCAGCGCGGTCTCGAAGTGATTGAATTCTGCTGCGGTATCCCGCATGTGCTGAAGGGCGAATATACCCAAGGTGCAGGCCCGGGCATCGACGTCTATTCGATGCGCCAGCCGCTCGGCATCGGTGCCGGAATCACGCCGTTCAACTTCCCCGGCATGATCCCGCTCTGGATGTCCGGCGTGGCGATCGCCACCGGCAACGCCTTCATCCTGAAGCCCAGCGAGCGTGATCCGTCGGTGCCGGTTCGGCTCGGCGAACTGTTCCTCGAAGCGGGCCTGCCGGAAGGTATCCTGCAGGTCGTGCACGGCGACAAGGAGATGGTCGACGCGATCCTCGATCATCCGGCGATCAGCGCGGTCAGCTTCGTCGGTTCGTCCGACATCGCGCACTACGTCTACAAGCGCGGCGTCGCGGCGGGCAAGCGCGTGCAGGCGATGGGCGGGGCGAAGAACCACGGCATCGTCATGCCCGATGCCGATCTCGATCAGGTCGTCGCCGATCTGTCGGGTGCCGCATTCGGCTCGGCTGGCGAGCGCTGCATGGCGCTGCCGGTGGTCGTGCCGGTCGGCGAAAAGACCGCGATCGCGCTGCGCGAGAAACTGATCCCCGCCATCGCCGCTTTGCGCGTCGGCGTCAGCACCGATAACGACGCGCATTACGGCCCGGTGGTGAACGCCGCGCACAAGCAGCGCGTCGAGAACTGGATCCAGACCGGCGTGGATGAAGGCGCGGAACTGGTCGTCGACGGGCGAGGCTTCGAGCTTCAGGGGCATGAAAAGGGCTTCTTCATCGGGCCTTCGCTGTTCGATCACGTCACGCCGCAGATGGAATCCTACAAGGAGGAGATTTTCGGCCCCGTCCTGCAGATCGTCCGCGCCGACGATTTCGAACATGCCCTGCGCCTGCCGGGCGAGCATCAATACGGCAACGGCGTCGCCATCTTCACGCGCAACGGCCATGCCGCGCGCGAATTCGCCGCGCGCGTGAACGTCGGCATGGTCGGCATCAACGTGCCGATCCCGGTGCCGGTCGCCTATCACACGTTCGGCGGGTGGAAACGCAGCGCGTTCGGCGACACCAACCAGCACGGCATGGAGGGCGTGAAGTTCTGGACCAAGGTGAAAACCATCACCCAGCGCTGGCCGGATGGAGCCCCGGACGGTAGCAACGCGTTCGTGATTCCGACGATGGGCTGAAGTTCTGCGGACCGTCTTGGGAAACGCATCATGAAATCGGTATCCATTTCGGCCTCCTGCATTGCGGGTGCCCGTACATGATCATCGGCGGGCAATGGATCGTGCGTGCGCTTCGCGGCGTTTCCTATTCGCATCATTCGCGAAGGACGCATTCATGATCCGCAATTTCCTGATCGGCCTGCTCGCCGCCACCAGTCTCGCCGCCTGTTCGAGCAGGACCTCCGAAGCTGATAAGGACGCGCAAGCCGAGGCCGCGATGGCCAAGGTCGAGGCCTCGCCCGACGCCAAGGTGGCCAAGGGCCTGCCGGTGGTAGCGGCCAAGCCGACCAAGGCACCGTCGGCCGCCGCTCTGCCGCCGGCCTTCGAGGGCCGTTGGGGCATGAACCCCGCGGATTGCGACATCGCGCGTTCCGACACCAAGGGGCTGCTGATCGTCAAGGGTAACACGCTGACCTTCTATGAGGCGACCGCGACCGCGACCGTGGTCGGCGGCCCGTCGCGCTACAAGGTCGTGGCCGATCTCGCCTATAAGGGCGAAGGCCAGGAATGGCGGACGCGCGAGACGCTGGAATTGACCGCTGCCGGCACAGTTTTGCAGCGGACCGGCCAATCTCCGGTCAAGACGTACCGCTATGAGCGCTGCTAAACAGGATGGATGAGAGCGCGGATCGACTCTTCCGATCGGGCAGCCCGTCGATGGCGGCGGTGCTAGGATGCGCGCGTTCCTCCTGCTTGCCGCCTTGCTGGTCGCTGCGCGCCCCGATCCGCTCGCGGTCGCCACGGTGATGCCGGTACAGCCGACCAAGACTATCGCGCTCAGTTTCGACGATGCGCCGCGCGGGCCGGGTGCGTTTCTCACCGTCGATCAGCGCAATGCGAAACTGATCGCTGCGCTCCGCGAAGCGAGCGTCGAGCAGGCGGCGTTCTTCATCAACCCCGGCCGCATCATGCCGGGCGACGGCCACGAACAACGCATCGGCCGCTATGTCGCCGCGGGGCACGTTATCGCCAACCACACGTTCCTGCACGCGCATCTCTCGGCCATGTCTGCTGCGGCGTTCGTCGGCCAGATCGACGGGGCCGACGATTGGCTGAAGGGGCGCCCCGGCTTCCGTCCGTGGTTCCGCTTCCCCGCGCTGGACGAGGGCGGGGCGAACAAGGCGAAACGCGATGCCGTGCGCGCCGGGCTGAAGGCGCGCGGGCTCAGCAACGGCTACGCCTCGGTGGATGGTTCGGACTGGTTCATCGAGGGGGAAACGATCGCCGCGAAAAAGGCCGGCAAGCCGATCGACATGGCGGCGCTCCGCGATCTGTACGTCGAGACGATGGTGCAATCGGCGAATTTCTCAGACGATCTCATGCGGCGCACGCTGGGCCGCGCGGTGCCGCAGATGCTGTTGCTGCACGAAACCGATATCGCGGCGTTGTTCGTCGCCGATCTGGTCGCCGCGCTCCGCAAAGACGGCTGGACGATCATCACCGCCGACCGCGCCTTCGCCGATCCCGCGTATCGCGCCCAACCCGACATCGCGTATGCCAACGGCACACTCGCTGAACAACTCGCCTGGGCGCACAAACTGCCCGGCCAGCGCTGGTTCGATCGCAACGATCGCAAGGTGGCGACCGCTTTGTTCGCCGATCGCGTGTTGCATGCCGGGGGCGGGACGGAAGCGCTGCCGGATGGCGCGGCGTTGGCGCGGGCGGCCGCGTTGCCGCACATCCCGGTGCCCCTGCGTGGCTGCTGGCAATCGCCCGATGCACGCGCACGCCTGACGCTCGGTTATGCCACGATCGAGATCGCCGGATCGCCCAAACGCTATGCCATGGCCGACTCGGTGTCGCGTGTGGCCGCGCGCCGTATCGACGGCAATTTCCTGTTGCCCACGCCAACCGGCCGCCGCACCCTCGCGCGCACCCTGAGCCTCGGCCCCGACGCGTTCGGTACACCGCCCGGCCGGTTGCGCATGACCGGCGGCGGTGCCGGCGACCGTGCCTTCGTCCGCTGTTCCTGATCCGTAAAGAGAGACCATGACCAACCAGTTCGACCTCACCGACGAGCAGCGCGAGATCCAGGATCTGGCGCGCAAGTTCACCGCCGATCGCATCACGCCGTTCGCGAGTGAATGGGACGAGAAACGCCACTACCCGGTCGATGTGTGGAAGGCGGCGGGCGAACTCGGCTTCGGCGCGATCTATGTCGGCGAGGAGAGCGGCGGCATTGGCCTCGGCAGGCTGGAGGCGGCGCTGATCATGGAGGCGATGGCCTATGGTTGCCCCGCGACCAGCGCGTACATCTCGATCCACAACATGGCGACGTGGATGATCGACCGGTTCGGCGGCGCGGAGATCAAGGCGCGCTTCCTCCCCGATCTGGTCGGCATGAACAAGATCGCCAGCTATTGCCTGACCGAACCCGGCTCCGGTTCCGATGCGGCTGCGCTGAAAGCCAGCGCGCGCCGCGCCAAGGATTCTGGGGGCGATCACTATGTGCTGAACGGCACCAAGCAGTTTATCTCCGGTGCTGGCTATAATGACATCTATGTCTGCATGGTGCGCACCAGCGAGGAGAAGTCGAAAGGCATTTCCTGCCTCGTGATCGAGAAGGATACGCCCGGCCTTTCGTTTGGCGCGCCGGAACGCAAGCTGGGCTGGAACGCATCGCCGACCGCGCAGGTGATCTTCGAGGATTGCCGCGTGCCGATCGAGAACCGCGTCGGCGCGGAGGGAGATGGCTTCCGCTTCGCGATGGCCGGGCTGGACGGCGGGCGGCTCAACATCGGTGCGTGTTCGCTCGGCGGCGCGCAACGGTGTCTCGATGAATCGATCGCCTACACCAAGGACCGCCAGCAATTCGGCCAGCCGGTGTCCGATTTTCAGAACACCCAATTCACGCTTGCCGACATGGCGACCGACCTCGAAGCAGCGCGTGCCCTGCTGTATCTCGCTGCTGCCAAGGTCAGCGCCGACGCGCCCGACAAGTCGCGCTTCTCGGCGATGGCCAAGCGCCTCGCGACCGATAGCGGCTCCAGCATCGTCGATCGCGCGCTGCAATTGCATGGCGGCTACGGCTATCTGCAGGATTACCCGATCGAACGCTTCTGGCGCGACCTGCGCGTCCATTCGATCCTGGAGGGCACCAACCAGGTTATGCGCATGATCATCGGCCGGGAGCTGACGCGCCAATGATCATCACCCGACCCCGTATTCCTGCGAACGCAGGAATCCAGTGCCAAAAGCGGATCGCTCGTAACCCTGGGCTCCTGCCTGCGCAGGAGTACGGCGCATGACGGATGACATTCTCACGTCCGCAGAAGGATCGCTCGCTCGGATCCGGCTCAACCGCCCGAAGGCGATCCACGCGCTCAATACCCCGATGTGCGAGGCGATCCTCGCCGCGCTCGACACTTGGTCAACCCAAGCCGAAATCGCCGCGGTAGTCATCGACCATGCCGAGGGCAGGGGCTTCTGCGCGGGCGGCGACATCCGCATGTTGGCCGAAAGCGGCGCAAAGGACGGGGCGGAGGCACGGGCGTTCTTCCATGTCGAATATCGCATGAACCACCGCCTGTTCACCTACGCCAAGCCGATGGTCGCGTTCATGGACGGGATTACCATGGGCGGCGGTGTCGGCCTGTCGCTGCCGTGCGATTTCCGCGTCGCGACCGAAAACACGAAATTCGCTATGCCCGAAACCGGCATCGGCCTGTTCCCGGATGTCGGCGGTGGCTGGTATCTCTCGCGCCTGCCCGGCCGCACCGGGCAATATCTCGCGCTGACCGGGCACCGGCTCGACGGTTCCGAGTGCCTCGCACTGGGTCTCGCAACCCATTACGTGCCAAGCGCGGCGCTCGACGATGCCAAGGCGCGCATCGCCGCCGATCCGCAGGCCATTGCGACGATCCTCACCGATCTTTCCGCATCGCCCCCGGAGGCGCGCATCCTCGCGCATCGCGACGAGATCGATCGCCTGTTCGCCTCGGATCAACTTGAGGATATCTTCGCCGCGCTCGCCGCAGACGACAGCGAATGGGCGCAGCGACAACTCGCTACGCTCAGGACCAAGTCGCCACAGACGATGAAGGTCTCGCTCCGCCTGCTCCACGAGGGCCGGGTGATGCCGACGTTCGAAGACGAGATGCGTCAGGAATATGCCGTCGGCGCGCATGTCGTGCAGCGCCATGATTTCCTCGAAGGCGTCCGCGCGGTGATCGTCGACAAGGACAACGCCCCGAACTGGAATCCAGCGACGCCCGAGGGTGTGACCGATCACGTGATAGACCAGATCTTCGCGCCCTTGCCGGACGGCGAGGCGTGGACGCCGGGTTAAACGTCGTCCCGGCGGAGGCCGGGACCGCCGCGCAACGGCAGCCGGCCAGACACAAACACAGCGGTCCCGGCCTTCGCCGGGACGACGGAGAGACAGAATGACCTACGAAACCATCCTCGTCGAACAGCGCGGCCCCGTCACGCTGATCACGCTCAATCGCCCCCAGGCGCTCAACGCCCTCAACGCGCAGGTCCTTGCCGATCTGCTCGCCGCGCTCGCCGCATTCGATGCCGACGCCACGCAGGGCTGCGCCGTCCTCACCGGCAGCGAAAAAGCCTTCGCCGCCGGGGCCGATATCAAGGAGATGTCGGGACAGGGCTTTGCCGAGATGTACGGCACCAACCATTTCAGCGGCTACGAAACGCTGGCAAAGACGCGCAAGCCGATCATCGCCGCCGTCGCCGGGTTCGCGCTGGGCGGCGGGTGCGAATTGGCGATGATGTGCGATTTCATCCTCGCCGCCGACACCGCCAAGTTCGGTCAGCCCGAGATCAAGCTCGCCGTCGCCCCCGGCATGGGCGGATCGCAGCGCCTGACCCGCGCGGTCGGCAAGGCCAAGGCGATGGAGATGGTGCTCACCGGCCGCATGATGGGCGCGGAGGAAGCGGAACGCGCCGGGCTCGTCAGCCGCATCGTGCCTGCCGCCGATCTGGTCGAGGACGCAGTGAAGACCGCCACGACGATCGCCGGCATGGCCCCGCTGGCGGTGAAGGCGAACAAGGAAATGGTCGATGCCGCGTTCGAGACCGGCCTGGCGATGGGCGTGCAGTTCGAACGCCGCCTGTTCCACGGCCTGTTCTGCACCAGCGATCAGAAGGAAGGCATGGCCGCCTTCGTCGAGAAGCGCCCGGGGGTGTGGACGGGGAAGTGACTTAAAATCCCCCTCCCCTTCAGGGGAGGGGTGGGGGTGGGGCAGTGCAATCTCACCGAGACCAGCGTCGATGATGGGGCACGGCCCCACCCCAACCCTCCCCTGAAGGGGAGGGAGCAGAAGATAGGAGAGAGAGATGGCACGCGTAGCATTTATCGGCCTCGGCAACATGGGCGGCGGCATGGCCGCGAATCTCGCGAAGAAGGGTCACGACGTCCGCGCCTTCGACCTTTCGCCGGAAGCGCTGGAGCGAGCGGCGAAGGCCGGTTGCCTCCCCGCCGCGACCACCGCCGAAGCGTTGGAAGGCGCAGAGGCGGTCGTCACGATGCTCCCCGCCGGCAAGCATGTTGAAGGCGTCTATACGGACGCCGTCTTCGCCAACGCCCCGACCTCCGCGATCCTGATCGATTGCTCGACGATCGACGTCGCCACCGCGAAACGCGTCGCCGAAGCCGCACAGGCCAAGGGCTTCACCGCCGTCGACGCCCCCGTCTCGGGCGGGATAGGCGCGGCCAATGCTGGCACGCTCACCTTCATGGTCGGCGGCAGCGCGGAGGGCTTCGATCGCGCCGAGCCGTTTCTTGCCGATATGGGCAAGGCGGTGATCCACGCCGGCGCGAACGGCAGCGGTCAGGCGGCGAAGATCGTCAACAACATGCTGCTCGGCGTCACGATGGTCGGCACGTGCGAGGCGTTCCTGCTCGCGCAGAAACTCGGCCTCGATCCGCAGAAATTCTTCGACATTTCGTCGGTGTCATCGGGCCAGAGCTGGTCGATGACGAGCTACGCGCCGCTCCCCGGCGTCGGCCCCGATACGCCCGCCGATCACGATTATCAGGGCGGTTTCGCAACGGCGCTGATGCTCAAAGATCTGCGCCTGGCGATGGAAGCGGCACAGAATGCCGACGCGCAAACCCCGATGGGCGCGAAGGCGGCGGAACTTTACGAGACGTTCAACGCGGACGGGCAGGGGGGCGTGGACTTCTCCGGGATCATCCGGATGCTGGACGCTCAGGGCCGCTAGGCTTCGAGGTTGAGCGCCACCGCCTGAACGATCAGCGCGGTGAACGCCGCGGCATCGACCGTCTCGCCCTCGCGAAGGTCGATCGCTCGGCGCGTGCCACCCCCGAACCCAGCGTTGAACAGGCCGGTGGGGTCGTCGAGTGCCGCGCCACGCGCGAAGGTCAATTTGACATAGGCCTTGTAGACCTCACCGGTGCAGACGATCCCGGCATGCTCCCAGGTCGGCACGCCGGACGGGTTCGTGGGTTTGACCCATTTCACCGCCTCGACCATGTCGGGATCGGCCGCGAGGATCAGCGCCCGCATGCGAGCCAGGGTTTCGCCCCGCCAGTCGCCAAGCGCCGCGAGCTTCGCGTCGATGCGGGCGGATGGGGAGTCCTGGTCGGTCATACGTCCTGCTCGATGATTTTTCGTTGTCCCACGGATCGCGAAAATCGGCTGGCGCGGGCTATCGCTTCCTTATGATCTCGACGTCTCGCATGCGCAACCGGGCGCATCTCGATGCGCCAATGAGCGCAAAGTACAACATGGAAACGCCGCCCGCTTTCCGTGCAGGCGGCGCCCATCAACATCACGACATTCAGGCGTACCGCACGGTCGTCCGCTGCCGCCGCCGCATGGCACCGCCGACCAGGCCGAAGCCGCCGATCATCATCGCCCAGCTGGCCGGTTCGGGCACGGCCGTGGTCGCGAAGCCGAGCGCAGAGGCTTCGGCGGCGCTGAGCTTGAACGAATAGAGGAAGGTCGGGATCAGCGCGGTGCCGGTCGGGCAGGGCGTGCCGAGCGCCGGGGTGAACGAGACCGCATTCGCCTCCGGCCCCGAGGTGCAATATTCGAACTGCGTGCTGCTGCCGTCGAACTGCGTCACCGAGAAGTCGTTGTCGCTGATGATGAACAAGGCACGTCCGCCATCGGCCAGCATCGGGCTGAACGCCAGCCCTTCCAGCTTCTCGGCGATCGGGATGCCGGCGGCGACGAGCAGCGCCTGGATGTCGAGGAACGGCTGGGTGCCCTTGTTCACCGCGGTGACTCCCAGCGGCAGCGCCGACAGGCCGGCGAGCGAGATGTTGCTGATGTCGGTCGCGCCCGTCTTGTCGACGATATAGACGCGCTTGGATCCGATCGGCAGGCGGTTGGCGGTGTCGTCGACCCCCCATCCACGATTGTCGCGTTCGATTACCAGGAAGCGGCCGTCCGGCAATTGCGTGATCGACGATACGCCGATCGAGCGGCCCTGCTGGGTTGCGGTGAAGTCGTCGGCAGTGCCGGGGATGCGCCCGTTGATATCGGCAATGCTTTCCAGCGTGTAGGCGAACTGCGCTGTCGCATTGCCGGTGGCCACGTCGAACTCGACGATCCGCAGATTTCGGGCGCGACGGCCTTGCGTCTCGCCGCCGTTCACCGGGCCCTCGTTGACCAGCGGATCCTGCAGGATTGCATATGCCTTGGTCCCGTCGTTCGACAGCGTCAGCCCCTCGAAGCCGCGATTGTCCTGACGGCCGCTCGTGATCGTCGGGCGGCCATCGACATAATTGGGCGTGCCATCGGCCTGTTTGGGCAGCAGATTGGCCGGAATGGTGAAGGCGCGGACGTATCGGCCCTGGCTGTCGAATTCGTAGATCGACGGGCCATATTCGTCGGACACGATGAAATTGCCGTTGCTACGGATCGCGAGCCCTTCGGGGTCGAACGAGCGGCCCAGCGCGGCCTTGTCGCCGGCGAGCAGGCCGGGATTCTGCCCGCTGAACGCGACACCGTCCCGGGTGAAGATGATCGGTGCGCGCGCGGCGAAGTTCGAGATCGTGCCGTTGGTGGCGACATCGAGCGAGAAGGACTGGATGCGCGGCGCATAATCGAGCAGGCCGCCGCCGGGGCCGCGATCGGTCATCCCGTAATAAAGCCCGTCGGCGGCATTGTAGACGAGATCCGAGCCGAAACCGCCGAACCGATTGGCATCGTTGCCCCCGGTGACGACGTTCGGAATCCGCAAGGCGTTGACGAAGGTGATCGCCTGCGCGGGTGCGGACGCGATCATGCTCGCCGCCGCCAATGTCAAAGTCGTGAGAATACGCATCGTGAAGTCCCCCTATTAGTGAACGCGCCGTTAACGCGATTCCGTGACGTGGCCGTGACGGGAATGCTACGGTTCGGCGTCATCCGGCGCTTCCGTCGCGGTCGTTTTCCGCGCCGATCTGTCATGGCCTGCACCAGTTCACTTGCCGCCGGGTCCAATCCCGCTAAACCTTCCCGAGGGGAGACCAAGATGACCACGGCAACCGACGCCGCCACACCGGCACCGACGCGCAAGGAAATCCAGCTCGTCATCACCGCGTCGTCGCTCGGCACCGCGTTCGAATGGTACGATTTCTTCATCTACGGCACGCTTGCGGCCTCCGGCATCATCGGGCGCACCTTCTTCCCCGGCGGATCGGAACTGTTGCAGACCCTGTTCGCCTGGGCCGGCTTCGCGGTTGGCTTCGGCTTCCGGCCCTTGGGCGCGGTGCTGTTCGGGTTCCTCGGCGACAAATTGGGGCGCAAATACACCTTCCTCGTCACGATCACGCTTATGGGCGTCGCCACCGCCGGCATGGGCTTCGTGCCCTCCGCCGCCTCGATCGGCCTCGCGGCGCCCTTCATCCTGATCTTGCTACGCATCATGCAGGGGCTTGCGCTCGGCGGGGAATATGGCGGCGCGGCGATCTATGTCGCGGAACATTCGCCGCCGGGAAAATCCGGCTATTTCACCAGCTTCATCCAGGCCAGCGTCGTCGGCGGCTTCATCCTCAGCCTCGCCGTCGTGCTGATCACCAAGGGCGTGTTGCCGACATCGGTGTGGGAGGCATGGGGCTGGCGCCTGCCGTTCGTCTTCTCGCTGGTGCTGCTCGCGGTGTCGCTGTGGATGCGCCTGAAACTGTCCGAAAGCCCGGTGTTCAAATCGATGAAGGCGGCGGGCGAGACGGCGAAGAACCCGTTCGTCGAAAGCTTCACTTATCCCGGCAATCTCAAGCGGCTGTTCGTCGCGTTGTTCGGCATCGCCGCCGGGCTAACGGTGATCTGGTACACCGCGATGTTCACCGTCCTCTCGTTCCTGCAACAGACGATGCGCGTGCAGGAAACCGCCGCGCAGTTGATCGTCGGGTTGGGTGCCGCATCCGGCCTGTTCTGGTTCGTTTTGTTCGGTCGCCTGTCCGATCGGATCGGGCGCAAGACGCCGATCGTGGTGGGCTATGCCGCCACGCTCGTTTTGCTCTTCCCGGTCTTCTGGGCGATGGGCGGCGCGGCCAATCCAGGGCTGGCCCACGCGGCGCAGCGCGCGCCGGTGTTCGTCTCCGGCCCACGCTGCGCCTATGATCCGTTCGCCGCGAAACAGGCCGACGAATGCGGCCGGCTGCTCGATTATTTCTCAAAGAAAGGCGTCACCTACACCAAGGGCCGCACCCCGGTGACGATCGTCGCGATCGGAGGGGAGACGGTGAGCGACATCAGCCCCGCCGGCCTCGACGCGGCGATGACCAAGGCGGGCTACACGCTCGACAAGGTCGTGCCGCCGCCACTCAACATCGCGGTGATCCTGCTCGCGATCCTCGTGCTGGGCGCATTGTCGGGCAGCACGTTCGGGCCTGTCGCGGCGATGCTGTCGGAGATGTTTCCGCCGCGCATCCGCTACAGCTCGATGTCGATCCCCTATCATATCGGCACCGGTTATTTCGGCGGCTTCCTGCCCTTCATCAGCCAGTATATCGTCGCGCGCACCGGCGATCCCTATGCCGGCCTGTGGTACACATGGTGCGTGGTGGCGATGGCGCTGGTGGTTACATTGGTCGGCTACAAGCAACGCAAGCCCGGCGGGGCGCACGGAGATGCGGGCTGGTCCGACTAAGGCTGGCGCCCGCACGCCCGCACGGCTAACCGCTTTCGCGTGACCGCACCTCTACGCCTCCGCCTCGATACCGCCGCGCTGACCGACAATTGGCGCGCGCTCTCCCGGATGAGCGGCCGCGCGGCGTGCGGCGCGGCGGTGAAGGCTGACGGCTATGGCCTCGGCGCATCGGGCGTCGCGACGCGACTGGCCGAAGCCGGATGCCGCGACTTCTTCGTCTCCAATTGGGCTGAGGCGGAGGCGCTCGCTCCGCTGGGCCTGCCCGTCTCGGTGCTGCACGGCGTGCGCGAGGAGGATGTGCCGCTGGCCCTGTCCGGCATCGCCCGCCCGGTCCTCAACACGCCCGCCCAGGTTGCGCGCTGGAAAGCGGCGGGCGGCGGGGCGTGCGACGTGATGGTCGATACCGGCATGAACCGGCTTGGCCTGTCGCCGGACGATCTCGCATCGCTCGCGGGGCTGGAGATCCACACGCTGATGAGTCACCTCGCCTGTGCCGACGAGGATGTGGCGATGAACGCCCGCCAGCTCGCCGTCTTCACGGCACTGGCCGGCCGCACACAGGCCCGGCGTATGAGCCTCGCCAATTCCGCCGGCATCGCGCTGGGGGCGGACTATGCCTTCGACCTGACCCGCCCGGGTCTGGCGCTCTACGGCGGCATCCCCCGCGCGGAATTTGACGGTACGATCCGCCAGGTCGTCACTCCGGAAGCCCAGATCCTCCAGCGCCGCCGCGTCCCCGCCCGCGAGACCGTCGGCTACAACGCTACTTGGACCGCTGCGGTGGATACCGACGTGGCGATCATCAATCTAGGCTATGCCGACGGCTATTTCCGCGGCTTCTCCGACAAGGGATCGGCAGGCGGGGGCACCTGTCCGGTGATCGGCCGGGTCTCGATGGATCTCGTCGCGCTGGACGTGACGGCAGCACCGGTCGCGGAGGGCGATTGGGTTTCGTTGGACTATGCGCTGCCGGTTGCGTCTGCGCTATCGGGCATGTCGCAATATGAGTTGCTGACCGGGCTTGGGTCGCGGTTTGATCGGTACTGGCTTTAATGCGCTGCCCAAGGATCGTGGCGCGTTGCGCGGATCCAGCGCGTTGCAATCCATTTGGAGCCCGAAGTGACCGGTTGGCCAGCATGGCGTGACGACATGTCGGGCGTGCCGTCAGGCAAGACGTTGTCGAACAAAATGGCGTCGCCCGCATTGCAACGCACGGTCAGGCCATTGGCCAGAAATTGCGTCGCGCCGCCGCCATAGCCTTGGTTTAGATAGATGAGCATGGTGCGAACCCGCTGGTTGCGGGCGGCGGGCAGGGTGTCCACGTGCGGGCGATATTGCTGCCCTATGCCGTAGCGTAGGATCGTCAGCGGCTCGCCATTTTCGACCGGCGTTTCGCTGGCTGCAGCGATGCGGTGGTTCACGGCCCTCACTACCAGATCTTCGCGCGTCGGGCCGATTGCAGCTCCGTCGGAGGTCCTGATCGGATTGGCCACGGCCATCTTTGTTGACGGATCGATGACGGTGGCGGGTTCGAGCAGGGGAGCAGCGGTGTCGGCAATGTGCCGACATTCGTCTGGCGTCAAAAATCTATCGATGCGCCAGACGTTGGGTAAACGACTCAATTCCTCGAGCTGTGCGGGCTTGTTCGGAAAGCCGTCATCGCCAAGATTCATACGATCGAGCAGCGCTAATTGCCCCGCCGCGACATAGTCGGATTTCGCGGCAATTCGCAGCAGATGTGACGCCGCCGGCCAGTCGATCGATCCACCCGATCCGTTGGCGGTCAGAGCGATTTCCATCAAGGCACCATCGACATGCCCGATGGCCACTGCACGTTTTAGCAGTGCCCGCGCGGCGACGAGATCGCGCCGTAATGGCGTTCCCAGCAGATGCCAGACCGCCAATTGCATGATCGCGTCGACGTCATCCGCCCGCGCAGCGTCCTCGACCAGCGTTACAGCGGCAAGGTGATTGCCGACCGCCAGTTCTTTTTCGGCAATGGCAAGGATGCGGCCTGTCACGATGCCGTCAGCTCATAAACGAGAAGGGCCGGGGATCAATCCCCGGCCCTTCAAGTTGGCAGCTTCGATGAGTGTCAGAACTTCGCGACGAAGCCGACATAACCGTAACGACCACGGACGTCATAGATGCCCGAACCACCACCGACACCGGTCAGGCCGTATGGCGGCTGGCGGTTGGTGATGTTGTCCACGCCGATGTAGAAGTTGAACTGCTTGTTCACTTCGAGCTCGCCGCGGATGTCGTGGTAGCTGACGACCGGGTACTTCACGATCGGAGCATAATCGGTGTTCTGCGGCGGCTGGCCGTTGACCGAGTTATAATCCTCATACGTGTTGAGGTACTGCTTGCCGATCCACCGTACTGAATAGCCCATCGTGAACTTGCCGACCTTCAGGCTGGAGTTCACGTTGACCTGATCCTGCGGATCGCCAAGCTCGTTGGTGATCACGTTGACGAACGTCGGATCCGCCGGGTTGGTGAACGAGTCGTTCTGCAGCGTGTGCGTCCAGATCGCGGTCAGGTTCAGGCGACCCCAGCCGAAATCGTGACGGTATGCGACGTTGGTGTCGATACCGCGAACCTGCAGGCTGGCGAAGTTCGCCGTCGACTGCAGCAGCGAGCCTTCCAGAACACGGAACGCTTGCTCGCCACGGGGACCACCGGTTGCGCCGGCGCGCTGGAACAGGCCGCAGAACGGATTGTTCAGCGTCGGCGAGTCGTAGCACAAGTTCAGGATCTGCTGAGCCGAACCGGTCGCCGTGATGACGTCCTTGACCTTGATGTTGTAGTAATCGCTCGAGATCGACAGGCCCGGAGCGAACGAAGGCTGCCAGACGAAGCCGTACGTGTACGACGTGGACTTTTCAGCCTTCAGGTTCGGGTTGCCGCCGCTGACGATTTCCAGCGAGGACGAGTAGACATAATCGTAATCCGAAGGCCGGCCAGCTGCAGCACAATTGGCTGCACGGGTTGCCGAGCCGGTGCCGATGTTACGAGCCGCGCACGGATCGTTCGGTGCAGGTGCGAAGTTCTGGCTCTGCTGCGAAAACAGTTCGGACAGGTTCGGTGCACGAACGGAGCGCGAATATGCAGCGCGGAAACGCAACTGATCGATCGGACGCCAATCCACGCCACCGCTATAGGCATACACCGTGCCGGTGGAGCCCTTGTAGTTTGCGACACGGCCCGAACCCGAGACGGTCAACTCCCGCAGCAGCGGAACGTCCTTGATCAGCGGGAGACGCAACTCGCCATATGCTTCCTTCACTTCGAACGCCGGTGCGGTGAAGGTCGGGATGGCATTGTAGAACGCGTAACCAGCCTGGGTCGTGTCGTCCAAGTCGTAATAGTTCGTCTCACGACGATACTCGCCACCGACCGAGAAGCTGACGGGACCGCCGGGCAGTTCGAACAACTGGCTCAGGTCGCCGGCTACGAAGCCGGATGCCACGAACTGCGAAATACGACCAACGGCTTCCGATTGTACGGTCAGATAGTTCTTTGCAGCCTGGCTGACCGAACCGTCGCCGAACGGATTGATCGGAACGCAAGCCGCGATATCGGCTGCGAGAACCGCAGGATTGCCACCGCGATCCGCACCAGCATAGCGGGCATCGATCTGCGAACGGCAGACGACCTGGCCGGCGCCATTCACCGCGGTATCGTTCGCCAGCAGGAAGCGCTGACGATTGATGTTGTTCGCAATGACGTTGCGTTCTTTGTACTTTCCGTAGTTGACGGAAATTTCGTAGTTCCAGTCGTCGTTGAAATCACCCTTAATGCCGCCGACGAAGCGGAACGTTTCACGCCGGATGTTCTCATCGCGAATGCCCAGATCGACATAGTTGCGGCGGTTGCTGAAGCGGAACGAACCGTCCGCTACCTGAGCACGTGCCGTCGACTGCTGGAGCAGGCCGGCTGCCGACGTGCCAAAGGCAGTGCCGGTATTCGGGTTGACGCCCGAGTTGATCGCGGCGAGCAACTGCTGCGCCAGGATCGTACGAGCCGACGCCTGCAGATACGGGTTGTCGAGGCGAATGCCTTCGCGGTTGACGTTGCCCGCTGCAGCACCGGTGTTGAAGTACGAAGCATCGGTGATGCCGGTGACGCGCAGATTGTCACCCAGCGTCTGGCCTTGCGAGAAGAACGGGCCGCTGACCGAACCGAAGGCCGTGGTGCGGACGTACTTCGCCTCGAAGAACGGAACGAAGGCCGGCGAGATTTCGAAGTGACCGATCGCATTCACCGAATAACGGTTCAGCTCCGGCGACAGGGTCAGCAGTTCACCTTCGCGGCCCGAATAGCCGTTGCCGTTGATGAAGTTGCCGTTCGGGCCGAGGCCGACACGCAACCCGGTTTGCTGAACGAGCGAGCCGTTCGGCTGGAACAGATAGGCGCAGGTGAACGAATTGCCCACCGCATCGACGCCGCATGGCGCAGTGGCGGAGTTGGCGTAGCGGATGCCGATCTGGCCGCCGGTGGAGATCGTCGACGAGCGGATGTCCTGGAAATAGGCGCGATCGAAGATGCCGTCCGAACCGTTCACCGCAGTGGCCGGATCCGTGTCGACGACGACGAAACCATCGTTCTGGCGCAGATTGGGGCGGCCCGAACCGAAATAGCGGCTCTGATGCGCATATTCGAGGTTCAGCGCGATATTGCCACGACCGTCAGCGAAGTTCTTGCCGCCGAGAACCGACACGTACTGGTTGCCAGCGTCGCCATACTGGCTGATGCCCGACTGGCCGCGGATCTGCAGGCCGTCATACTTGTCCTTGAGGATGAAGTTGACGACGCCGGCAACGGCGTCCGAGCCATAGATCGACGAATTGCCGCCCGTCGTGATGTCGACGCGCTCGATCAGATCAGTCGGGAAAGTGTTGGTGTCGGGCGAGACGCCGTTGACCAGAATGTCGGATGCGACGTGGCGACGGCCGTTAACCAGAACCAGCGTACGCTGCGTGCCCAGACCGCGAAGATCGAGCAGGTTGAGGCCGCGCGTGCCGAGGAAGCGGGTGGAGTTCCCCTGGCTGAACGTGCTGCGCAGCTGTGGCAGATCGTTCAGCACGTCGCCGATCGAAACACGACCGGTTTCGAAGAATGCTTCGCCCTGCACAACAGTGACAGGAACGGTCGATTCGAGGTTCGGCGAGCGAATGCGCGAGCCGGTAACCACGACCGAATCATCATCCGACTGATCCGTCGATGCGGTTGCCGAAGGCGATCCAGCAGGAGCGGTCGCCTGAGCGAAAGCGGCCGCAGGGATCATGGCAACGCCAGCCGCAAGAGCGGTGGCCGCCAGAAGGCGGGTCTTCAACATGGAATAATTCCCCCAAAACAGGCGCACTTCGGTGCGCGGATGTCGGTTTAATGAAGGGGGGGTGACAAATTCACAACGTTAATCCAGCGTTCAGACGCGCCTTCCGGCCTTTTTGTGTCGGCATGTAGCGAAAATGCAACATGCGTTGCCGCCTGGAAATATTACCGCTCCAGGCACATCGCGATGCCCATCCCGCCTCCGATGCAAAGCGTCGCCAACCCCTTCTTCGCATCACGCTTCTGCATCTCGTAGATCAGCGTGGTCAGCACGCGCGCGCCGCTGGCGCCGATCGGATGGCCGATGGCGATCGCGCCGCCATTGACGTTCACCTTCTCCGCATCCCAACCGAGTTCCTTGCCGACCGACAGTGCTTGCGCCGCGAATGCTTCGTTCGCTTCTATCAGGTCGAGATCGCCGACCGTCCAGCCGGCCTTTTCCAGCGCGCGGCGGGTCGCGGGGACGGGGCCGATGCCCATGATCGAGGGGTCGACGCCGGCCGAGGCCCAGCTCTTGATCGTGGCGAGGATCGGCGATCCTCGCCGCTCGGCTTCCTCGCGGCTCATGATCACCAGTGCCGCCGCGCCGTCGTTCAGGCCGCTGGCGTTCGCAGCGGTGACCGTGCCGTCCTTCTTGAACGCGGGCTTCAGGCCGGACACGCTGTCGAGCGTTGCGCCGTCGCGGATATATTCGTCCTGCGCCACGATCGTGTCGCCCTTGCGACCTTTGATCGTGACCTCGGCGATCTCGTCCTTGAACCGCCCGGCCGCGCGCGCGGCGGAGGCGAGGTTCTGCGATCGGACCGAGAACTCATCCTGCTGCCCGCGCGTGATCTGGTACTGCTCGGCCAGATTCTCGGCGGTGATGCCCATGTGATAATGGTTGAACACGTCGGTCAGGCCGTCGCTGATCATCGTGTCGATGATGGCGACATTGCCCATCTTGGTGCCGCCGCGCAGGTTCTGGGCGTGGGCCGAAAGCGACATGCTCTCCTGTCCGCCGGCCACCACGATCGTCGCGTCGCCGGACTGGATCGCCTGTGCCGCCAGCGCCACCGCGCGCAGGCCCGATCCGCACACCTGGTTCACGCCCCAGGCGGGAACTTCCTTCGGCACGCCCGCCGCCATCGATGCCTGACGCGCCGGGTTCTGGCCCTGCGCGGCGGTGAGCACCTGGCCCATGATCACTTCGGACACGTCCTCGCCCGCGACACCGGCCTGTGCCAGCGCCGCCTCGATCGCGATGCGGCCGAGTTCGTGCGCCGGGGTGGCGGCGAACGCACCCAGGAAGCTGCCGACGGGCGTACGCTTGGCGGCGGTGATGACGATGTCCATGAGATGCGCTCCTGCTGTTCGTTGCGCGCTATCTAGTCCGGGGCAGTGCGCTAATCCAGTGGGCCAAAGGTTCCCACAATTGCGCCCGCCCACCGCGCCCCACGATCATGCCGACATGCCCCGCGCCCAGATCGCGCCGGTCGGGCAGATCGGCCGCGCTGGCGGCGGGAACGATGCGGTCGCTCATCGAGACGAAGTCGATTCCCGGACAGGGAAGGGCCCTGGGATCGACCGTCGCGCCGCCGATAAGCCACCCGCCACCGCCGGTCAGATTGCCGCCGATGAACTGCTCGAACAATTGCGCGCCGGCCGCATAGGTCAGCGGCGCGCCGGCATTGGCCCAATCCTCCATCGCCACGAATAATGCGGCCTCGCGACTGCCCGGTTCCATCGCGGCGAACGTTTCGTATTTGGCGATCGTGCGCGCGGGGTCGAGCCGCCAGAAGCCGGATTGCAGCACCTCCATCGGCACCAGCCCCATCGCCGCGCATGCCGGTTTCGCTGCGGCCCACAATTCCGCCATATCGGCCCGCGCCTGCTCCCCGAAACCATCGAACGTCCAGGGCGCGGCGATCAGCGCAAGGCCCGTCAGGGGCACCGAACACGCCGCCGCCAGCGTCATCGTCCCGCCCAGGCAATAGCCGACCAGCACCGGCGGCTCGTCCAGCTTGGCGATCAGCGGCAGCAACAATGTCTCGACATGGGCGGTCACGTCCATCTCGCGGTCCTTCGGGGTCGGTGTCCCCCAGTCGAGCAGATAGGGATGGAAACCCTGCGCCGCGATCCAGCGCAGCAGCGACACGTCCGGCGCGAGATCCAGAATGAAGGGCGGGTTGATCAGCGAAGGCACGAACACCACCGGACGCTTCCCGTCTCCCTTCACCCCATAGTCGCGCAGCCGCGCCCGACCCTTGCGATACCGCGCCGGCGCGGGCTTGCGCACCCGCCCGCGCGGTGCCTCCTGATAAGCGCGCAATCCCGTCAGCGCCGCCGCCCGACTCTCGTGCGATGCTGCGGTTTCGCTGCGCAGCATATCCAGAAACAGCGGCAAGGGCCGTGGGCCGTGTTGCGGTGCGGCATGAAAGGGTGGTACAGGCCGGTCAAACAAGCGCAGGGGAGCCTTTCGTGGTGAAGAAGCAGAGCGCGGGCGACGGCCCGGTCGTCATCAAGAAATACGCCAATCGCCGTCTCTATAACACCGAGACGTCCTCTTACATCACGCTCGAACATCTGGCCGCGATGACGCGCGAGGGCCGCGACTTCAAGGTCGTCGATGCCAAGACCGACGAAGACATTACGCACAACGTCCTCACCCAGATCATCATGGAAGAGGAATCGCGCGGCCAGACGATGCTGCCGGTTAATTTCCTGCGCCAGTTGATCGCGATGTACGGCGATTCGATGCAGGCGATGGTGCCGGGCTATCTGGAAGCGTCGATGGACAGTTTCCGCCGCAACCACGAACAGTTCAAATCGGCGGTCGAGGGCGCGTTCGCCAATTCGCCTTTCGCCGAGATCGCCAAGCGCAACCTGGCGATGTTCGAAGCCGCGGCCACGGCATTCAAGCCGGGTGCGATGCCGGGCGTCACGCCGTCCGCGAGTGCATCCTCATCCTCCGCGACCAGCCACGCATCGTCCGCTCCTGCGTCGAGCAAGGACGACGAGATCGCCGCGCTCAAGGCCGAACTCACCAAGCTGAACGACAAGATCGAGAAGCTGAATCAGTAACTGGTTCGGATTGCCGGTCAGCGATGCGGCGGTGCCTTGGCTGGGTGCCGCCGTCATTGCGTTGGCCGTCGCATTGCTCGCCGGGCTGGGCGAACGGCGGCGCAAGCGGCGGGTGGATCTCGATCGCGTGGGGTTGGTCGATTGGCCGACCGTCCAGATGATCGCGTTCGTCGCGGTGGCGATCTTCGGGATCATCGCGTGGCATGCTTAGCTTAGATCCACGGCTCCACCCCCGTTCGCCCTGAGCCTGTCGAAGGGCACGCGCAGCGCTTGGGCTTCGACAGGCTCAGCCCGAACGGGGTGGTCGGGAGTAGCCAATCCATACCGGGCGAGGAGCCCCGATCAATAAAACGGCCGCAGCGTCAGCGTCCGGCGCGATCCGTCGCACATGTCGAGCGCCACCACCCGCCCGGTCTTGCCGATCGACCAGTTCGAGAGCGGACTGCCCGGATAATCGCTCGGGATCGAACTGCCGTCGATCATGCAGATCGTCTCGCCGGTGCGCCATCCGGCGCGCTCCGCCGGGCTGCCCCGCATCACGTGCAGCACGCGCAGCCGATCCTTCTCCGCCGACACGAGCACGCCGCTGGTCGATTTCAGCGGTTGGGCATCGGCTTCGGGGCCGGGCTTCAGCACCATCCGCCCCGCCTTCGGGTCGAGCAGCACGCGATACTTTTGCAGGAAGCCCGATCCGATCCGCCCGGCCATCCCCATGCGCTGCGAAAAGCCGCCCGAGGATTCGACCTGCAGTTCGACGTTCCTGGCGGTCAGCGCCCCCATCTTCATCTCTTCGAGAATGACGAGATCGGTGACGATCGCACCCCCCAGCCCATACGAGATGGTCGAGGTGCGTGCCGGCGGGATCAGCCGCGCAGTGGCCCAGCTTTCCGCCGACAGCGTCACTGCATTGCCGTCGCCGGTATCGACGATCAGCGGGCGCAACCGCCGGCCGTTCAGGCTGATCTCGCCGGTGTAGACCAGCCGGTCGCGCGACACCGTCAGTGGCGCGGTCGCGCCGGCGAACGGCATCCGGCCCGACGGCAGCAGCCGGAAGCGCCGCGTCTCATAGTCAATGTCCAGCGCATAGCCCTCGGTCAGGTCGCGCCCGACGAGCATCTCGATCGGCCGCGCGCTGCCGGTCGCGGTGGCGGGCAGGGCCGCGACGCTGATACTGCCCCCCTCGCGCGTCAGCCCGCCCAGCCGGATCGTCTTCGTGTCGATCCAGCCGATCGGCACCACCCCGCCGATCGCGCTCGCACTGCCGCCGCTGCGCACCTTCAGCCGCTGCGTGGCGACATAGGCGCGCGACAGGACCGTGAAGCTGACGCCGGTATCGAGGATCGCGGTGACCGGTGCCCCATCCAGATCGAGCGTGAAGCGGATCTGGTTACCGGGCGTGAGATCGAACGGCACCCACACGCCTTCCGTATCGGGCGACAGCACATCCTTTGCCGGCGGCGATGGCGATGTCGCTGCGGTGCTCAGCAGGAGCAGGGCCGCGAAAACGGAACGCACGCGCAAGATCAGTCGAGAAAGAGGTAGCGTGGATCGAACTCGGCGAACGTCTTCAACGCCGGCCAGTCGATGATCCGCACCAGCCCTTGCCGGAACTCGACCAGATTCTGCTCGCGCAGTTTGCGCAGCATGCGGTTGGCATGCACCGCGGTCAGCCCGGTCGCGTCGGCCAAGTCGATCTGCGTCACCGGGAAGTCGAACTCCTGCCCCCGCGTCATGCCGATCCGCTCCAGCCGCACGAACATCTCGCACACCAGATGCGCCAGCCGGACCGCTGCACCACGCGCGCCGACCGAGACGATCCATTCGCGGCTGATCGCGGCATCGATCAGCGTCGATCGCCACAGCAATTCGGTCAGCGTCGCCGAACGCTCGGTCAGCTTGCGGACCTCGGCATGTGGAAAGGTCGCCACCGTCACCGGCGTCAGCGCGGCCACCGAATGTTCGAGCCGCTTGAGCGGATAGGAATGCAGATCGACGAAATCGCCGGGGACGTGGATCGCCAGTATCTGCCGCCGTCCCTCCGGCGTGTCGCGGAAGCGTTCGATGAAACCACTGAGCAGCAAGGTACACTGCGTCAGCGGCACGTTCTCGCGCACGATCACGCGCTTTGCGGGGAAATCCACGGTGCGTGACGCCGCCGCTTCCAAGGCCGCCGCATCGTCATCCGAAAGCACCGGCGTGCGGTGCGTCTGCAGGAACAGGCGCGTGACCATGATGTCCTTCGAACCCTTTTAGAAATAAGCCGGAACGCTCCGGACACGAAGCGCGTTGAAGACCTTCAATACACCGGGAAAGTCGAATGTCACGAGCGCCCAACGATACGCCGACCACCGCCAGTGCCGAGGATGGCGAGGTGATGCTCGACGGGCCGGGCGGCCTGGCCGTATCGTTGACGCCGAACGCGGCCGAAGCGTCGGCCGCCGCGATCGCACAGGCGGCGACCATCGCGCGCGGGCAGATGCCACGGGCGAAATCCTGCGGTGATTGAAGCGGTGGTCGCATCGGCTTAGCGTCGCGACATGGCTGATCCCAAGGTTCTTGCGTTCGATGTTTTCGGCACCGTGGTCGATTGGCGATCCGGCATCGCGCGTGACGCGAAGCCGTTCCTCGCCGAATGCGATCGCAGCGATATCGATCCAGGCCTCTTCGCCGATCAATGGCGTGCGCTTTATCAACCGGCGATGGAGGAATGCCGCTCCGGCCAACGGCCTTACACCCGGCTGGACATACTCAATCGGGAGACGCTGGAGGCGTTGCTGACCCGTCTCGGCATCGATCCGCGATCGATCGACGAGGCCCGCCTGCACGATCTCGCCTTCGCCTGGCGCAGGCTCGATCCGTGGCCCGATGCGGTCGCGGGGCTCACCCGGCTCAAGGCGCGCTTTCCGATCGTCACGCTCTCCAACGGCAACACCGCGCTGACGCTGGCGATGGCGAAGCGTGCCGGCCTGCCTTGGGATGCGATCCTCGGGGCCGAATCGACCGGTCTCTATAAGCCGCTCCGGGGCAGCTATCTCGGCACTGCCGACATCCTTGGTATCGCGCCACACGAACTGTGTCTCGTCGCCGCGCATCACAGCGATCTTGCCGCCGCCCGCGCTGCGGGGCTCGCGACCGCTTATGTCGATCGGCCGCAGGAATATGGCGGCGCGCCAGCGCCCGACGCACATTTCGTGCAGGCATGGGATTTTACTGCCGACAGCTTGACACAACTTGCCGACCGGTTCTGATTTAGGGCCGTTTCGGGGTGCAAAATATATTTCGAAATTGCCGCTCGGCCCTTGCGTTTGCGCAAAGCCAGCTTTGACCACGCGTCGCTGCATTACGGCATTGCCTGGGTGCCACGAACCGACTCGTACGAGCGACGAACCGAGTCCCTAATCTGTCATTTACCGGCTTGCGTCGCATCGCGATTGGGCACAATCTGTAGGGGTTGAGTTCGGGGGCGAACCCAAGAACTGGTAGAGAGCAACCCGTGACACCATATTGCGGGGGTGCCGTCGCGCGGTCGCGGGACCGATGGCGAAGGGCATATTTTGTTCTCCTGAATCGCCGCCGAATGATAGCATGGGGGTTCGCCCCCGATTCGAACGGATCGGGAACACCGATCTTGTGACAGAGTTTGATCGAGGGACGTGAGCGATGGATTTCAGGGACAGCCAGGAAGCGAGCGGAACGATGGCAAGCGATACGATGGAAGCAGTGGAAACGATGATCGCAAACGCGACGGCGAAGGCTGGCGGCGTCGATCGCAAGCTGGAAACGCGCGGCGATTCCAAGGAAGTGAAGCCGCAATTGTTTCCGGTCGAGGTCGATCATTCGCGCGACGCGCTGCTGACCGATTTCGGCAAGGACACGCTCACCGATCGCTATCTGCTGCCGGGCGAGCGCTTCCAGGATCTCTTCGTCCGCGTCGCCTCGGCTTATGCCGATGATGCGGCGCATGCGCAGCGCCTGTACGATGCGATCTCGCAGCTCTGGTTCATGCCCGCCACGCCGGTCCTGTCGAACGGCGGCACCGGGCGCGGCCTGCCGATCTCGTGCTTCCTCAATTCGGTGCCGGACAGTTTGAACGGCATCGTCGACACTTGGAACGAGAATGTCTGGCTCGCCTCGCGCGGCGGCGGTATCGGCACCTATTGGGGCAATGTGCGCGGCATCGGCGAGCCGGTCGGCCTGAACGGCAAGACCAGCGGCATCATCCCGTTCGTCCGCGTGATGGATTCGCTGACGCTGGCGATCTCGCAAGGTTCGCTGCGCCGCGGATCGGCCGCCTGCTATCTCGACGTCAGCCACCCGGAGATCGAGGAGTTCCTCGAAATCCGCAAGCCCTCGGGCGATTTCAACCGCAAGGCGCTGAACCTCCACCACGGCGTGCTGATCACCGACGATTTCATGGAAGCGGTGCGCGACGGCGCGGAATGGAACCTCCGTTCGCCCAAGGACCAGTCGATCCGCGCCACGCTCGATGCGCGCAGCCTGTTCCAGAAACTGGTCGAGACCCGTCTCGCCACCGGTGAGCCGTACATCGTCTTCGCCGATCATGTGAACAAGACGATGCCCAAGCATCATCGCGATCTCGGCCTCAAGGTCTCGACCTCGAACCTGTGCAGCGAGATCACGCTGCCGACCGGCAAGGATCATCTCGGCAACGATCGCACTGCGGTCTGCTGCCTGTCGTCGCTCAACCTCGAAACCTGGGACCAGTGGAAGGACCAGAAGGGTTTCATCGAGGACGTGATGCGCTTCCTCGACAACGTGCTGCAGGATTTCATCGAGCGGGCCGAACCCGGCATGGAACGCGCCGCATACAGCGCCGCGCGCGAACGCTCGGTCGGCCTCGGCGTCATGGGCTTCCACTCCTTCCTCCAGGCGCGCGGCCTGCCGTTCGAAGGCGCGATGGCCAAGTCGTGGAACCTGCGCATGTTCAAGCACATCCGTGGGCAGGCCGACGAGGCGTCGATGCACCTCGCCAACGAACGCGGCCCGTGCCCTGACGCCGCCGACATGGGCGTGATGGAGCGATTCAGCTGCAAGATGGCGATCGCGCCGACCGCGTCGATCTCGATCATCTGCGGCGGCACCAGCGCGTGCATCGAGCCGATCCCGGCCAACATCTACACGCACAAGACGCTGTCCGGCTCCTTCTCGGTCAAGAACCCGTATCTCGAAAAGCTGCTGATCGAGAAATCGAAGAACAGCGATGCGGTGTGGAACACGATCCTGGAGCAGGGCGGCAGCGTCCAGCACCTCGATTTCCTCACCCAGGAGGAGAAGGATTGCTACAAGACCAGCTTCGAGATCGACCAGCGCTGGCTGCTCGAACTGGCCGGCGATCGCACGCCGTTCATCGATCAGGCGCAGTCGCTCAACCTGTTCATCCCGGCCGATGTCGAGAAGTGGGATCTGCTGATGCTCCACTTCCGCGCTTGGGAACTGGGCATCAAATCGCTTTACTATCTCCGCTCCAAATCCGTGCAACGCGCCGGCTTCGCGGGCGGCGTGGAGGCCGACAACACGATCGACGCCCCGAAATACGAGTTCGAGACGACGGACTACGACGAATGCTTGGCGTGTCAGTGACGGGCAGGGCGCGCGGAGAATTGGAGCCGCATTATCCTCTACCCCGTTCGTCCTGAGCCTGTCGAAGGACGTGGATCAGGCGCTGCGCTAGGAGGCACGTGCTTCGACAAGCTCGGCACGAACGGGGTGGGTGAAACGAGCGCCCGAAACGCGCACGAAAGAGTAATTGATGACCCAGGCCGCATTCTCGCAAAGAAAAACCCCGGCCCGCGCGATGCGGACCGGGGCTTTGCGTGCGTCGGCTAGGCTGAAGGGCTTACGCCTCTTCTTCCAGGCCCACGGCGACATCGGCGTTCGCGCTCAGGCGGACCTTGTCGCCCTCGACGCCGGCGACCAGGCCGCCGGAGATGTAGTGGTGATGCCCTTCATGGCTGCCCGATCCTTCGGACACCTGGGCACCGCTGTCCTTCTTGGTCAGCTTGATGCGGTCGCCCTCGACATGATCGACGGTGCCGACATGCACGCCGTCCGCGCCGATGACTTCCATATGTTCCTTGATTGCGCTCAGATCGGCCATGATGTTTGCTCCTTGGCGGTTGTTGCGGGTGTTGAACGCGCGACCGCGGAGTTGGTCGCATGAGCTGGCAAATCCTGATCATGTTCGCGGTCGGCGGCGTGCTGACGCTGATCGGCGCGGGCCTGCTCCTCGCGCTCACCCGCCCCGCCGGGCCGGCCAAGGTCTATGTCTACCGCATGGTCGGCATCATGGCGGTGTCCGGCGGCGTCGTGCTCGCCATGTCGGCCGCCGCGATGTGGGACTGGAGCGCGGTATCGTGAGCGCGTTATGGTTTCTTGTCTTCGTTTGTGCGTTGGTGGTTGCGTTTCCGAAGATGCTTGTGCGTCTCCGACTTAGCACAAGCAGAGGCATAGGTGCCCATCCCGGCATTCATCAGGGAATACGATACACGGCAATATTCGCGATTTCCGTCTTACTAATCGTTATATATTTCAGTTATTTAGCTTAAAGGACCAGTCCCATGTCCCTCACCGAAGCCCGCAAGCAGTACAAGCCGTTCGAATACCCCTGGGCGTTCGATTTCTGGAAGCGTCAGCAGCAGATCCACTGGATGCCGGAGGAAGTGCCGCTGGGCGAGGATTGCCGCGATTGGGCGCAGAAGCTCAGCGATCACGAACGCAATTTGCTCACCCAGATCTTCCGCTTCTTCACCCAGGCGGACGTCGAGGTGCAGGATTGCTATCACGAGAAATACGGCCGTATCTTCAAGCCGACCGAGATCAAGATGATGCTCGCCGCGTTCAGCAACATGGAAACGGTGCACATCGCCGCCTACAGCCATCTGCTCGACACGATCGGCATGCCCGAGAGCGAATATGGCGCCTTCCTCGAATATAGCGAGATGAAGGACAAGCACGATTACCTGCAGACCTTCGGCGTCGACAGCGACGAGGATATCGCCAAGACGCTCGCCATGTTCGGCGGCTTCACCGAAGGGCTGCAGCTGTTCGCCAGCTTCGCGATGCTGATGAACTTCCCGCGCTTCAACAAGATGAAGGGCATGGGCCAGATCGTCACCTGGTCGATCCGCGACGAGAGCCTGCACTGCGAAGGCATCATCAAGCTGTTCCACGCTTTCTGCAAGGAACGCGATTGCTTCACCAAATCGGTGAAGTCGGACATTCGCGAGATGTGCCAGCACACCGTGCATCTCGAGGACAATTTCATCGATCTCGCGTTCGAAATGGGCCCGGTCAACGGCATGACGCCCAAGGAGATCAAGAAGTACATCCGCTACATCGCGGACTGGCGCCTGAACCAGCTCGGCCTGAAGCCGATCTACATGGTCGACGAACACCCGCTGCCCTGGCTCGCCCCGATGCTCAACGGCGTCGAACACGCCAACTTCTTCGAACAGCGCGCCACCGAATATTCGAAGGCCGCGACGAAGGGCAATTGGAACGAAGTGTGGGACGGCTTCGACAAGCGCCAGAAGGCGAAGGCAGGTCCGGCGGCGAACGAGGATCCGTCAAGCGGCGAGGGGGATATGTTCTCGCGAGCTGGGGTGGCGGCGGAGTGAGAATAGGAACAGATCCACGATCTGTTGCCAATTTCATATTGGATGTTGCGGGCGATTTAAATCTTCCCGCCTCCAATTTGGTTCTGAACAAAGTTGCTTACTTTCTGCACGGCGCATTTTTAGCTAAATTCGATCGACCATTGATTGATGCACGGATAGAAGCTTGGGAATATGGGCCGGTTATCCGAGAAATATATCATGAATTTAAGCAATTCAAAGATACTCCCATTACGTCAAGAGCTCGAAGAATAAGCAGGGAGACCGGCGATAAAGAGGTTTGTAGCTATGAATTTGATGAAAGAGAGGTGCACTTTTTACGTGAAGTTGCGTCATCTTATCTCAAATTAAGGCCAGGAACTCTTGTTGACCTTTCTCATGTTCACGATGGTCCTTGGTACGAAATTTGGTTTCACGATGGCCGGGTTAATCCCGGCATGGAGATTTCAGACGATCTAATTCAAAAGCATTTTCGCGAAAAAGAGAGGCACTAATGTCGGGATTTAACGCAGTTGAGAAAAAAGTATCACGCCCGCCCGGTGCTCAAAATTGCGCTAGGTTGAATGTGATCGGTGATGAGCTGGCTACCACAAAGCTCATTGCTAATTTTGCTGTATCTATCCCACCGTTCAATTATTTGCCTGCAATGAAGCAATGCCAGACCCATGTTCAATTGGGACTCGAATTGGATACGGCGGTGAATGCGGTTCTTTGTTCAGGGGCTCCTGCCGGGCGTGGGCAAAATGCCTCATTCGTAGAGGCATTTTTTCGCTACGATGAATGTCGAGGATATTCGCTGGCCCGTTGTGTTGAAAGTTACAACGGTGAATTTCGATTGTCGCGTGATATTCGTGTTCCAACCAAACCGACATTCACCATTCTAGAGAATGGCAACCTTATCCCAGTCTCACTTTGTGGATGGAAATCCATCTCGTTAGACAGAAGTCAAATTCGTTTTTGGATGACGATGCTTGAAGAGGGCCTTTATTCACATACCGATTATCGGCGTTCGCCTGCCGAGGTGGTTTTCTTTTTAGAGCAACAGACAGAGACCGGACCAGTTCGAATTCCGTACATCATCAAGAGAGGCGATTACTCGCTATTTTCTCCCAACGAGATGCGAGAGCAGGCCGAATTATATGTTCGGGCGCAAAGCGCTGCTCTCCCAATTGCAAGGGCGCTGTGGGAAGATCGAGAACGTAAACGGAAGGAGAGAGATCGCACTATCATTCGGAGTGAAGATAAGCCCGATTTTCGCGAGCCAGGTCTGTTTGATTAAGTTGGTGCAAATTAAAGCAGACCGCAACGCGACGGTGCGCCTTACTTTCGCCGACGGCGCGACGGCCCTCTGGTCGGCATCCGATCTGATCGCGCGCGATACGGTGATGACGCGCCCGCTCGCCGATCCGGCCTACTTCGCCCGCGCGTTCATCGAGGGTGGCGCGCTGGCCTGGCCCAATGGGTTCGAACTGTCCGCCGATGCGCTGCACCGTCGCCTCGACACCAGTGGCGAGTTGATCAGGACGGCGGCCTAGAAGCGAGCCGTTTCCAGCACAGTCTAGAAACGGGCCGCAGGTGCCGGGCGACAGCGTGATGCCTCACCGCTCACCGTCATCCCGGACTTGATCCGGGATCCCGCTTCTTATGCTGTCGTCGGACGAAGAAAGGAGCGGGGCCCCGGGTCAAGCCCGGGGCGACGAGGGTGGTACGGTTCGCACCGCATCAAACACCGGAATTTCCGAATACGCTCGAACCTAACGCAGCGGGCCAAATCCGAAGCCCGCACCCCACGACGCCTCATCCGAAACGCACGCCCTTTCGACAAGCGCAACACCTCCGCGTCCTCTGCGCCTCCGCGCGAACCAATCTTCTTCGCGCCTTCATCCCTTCGCGCCTTCGCAAGAAATCTCTCGCACGAAGCCACGAAGGCACGAATTCAAGAGAAGGCCAGCCCGAACCAATCGGTTGAAACGCACGATCCGAATACGCGCCTCGACCAGCTCAACATGAATGGATCGAACAAGGGCGTCCGATCCCCGCTCTCCAAAAACCAATGTCCTACACAAACCAAATAGGATAAATGGTCCGGCCACAGCGCCCCGGACACGCCAGATCATGATCCACGCCGACACATCACAACCAACGCCAGCCACGACAGGCCAATCCCGCACCGGATACGATATCGCACGCTCGCGATCGCGCCACCGCCCCGCCACCCCCGATACCGTGTGAACTTCGGTGAACTTCGGCCGCGCGCACCCCCCGATACCGTGTGAACTTCGGTGAACTTCGGCCGCGCACACCCCCGATACCGTGTGAACTTCCGTGACCTTCGCCCCGCGAACATCCCCGATAGTGTGACCCTGGTGTGACCCTAAGACCGCCCCGCCGCCCACCACCGCCACCGATCCGCCGCGCATTACCCTCGGCTTATCGCCGCCGTCCGACCGGCCGGAGCCGCGTTTACCTTTTGTTAACGTATCGGGCATAGCGCCGTTAAGGAATTGGCAACTATTGCCGCACTCGGAAATTTTTAGGGGAAATCCATGCGTTGTCGCGACGTCCTGGCGCTGTCGTCCGCACTCGTCCTGCTCGCCGGTTGCGCCACCACCGGCGGCTCGCGTCCCGTCGTCACCAGTGAGATTGTGCCGGACAAGAGCTGGCAGGGCGTGATCCTGCCGCCCGATGCCGCCCGCCTCTCCGCCATGCCCGCCGCCTGGACGCCGGCGCTCGCCGCCGCCCGCCCGCGCTTTGCCGCCGCGCTCGCCAAGGAAGGGGCGCTGCTCGATCCGGCGGTCGCGCTCGATCATGTCGCACTGCCGCCGGGGTCGTACACCTGCCGCGTCGTGAAGCTCGGCGGCCCGCGCCGCATGCCCGCCTATCGCACCTATCCGCCGTTCTTCTGCTATGTCCGGGGCGAGGGCGCGGCGCTGTCGTTCAGCAAGCAGACCGGCGACGAACGCCCGGTCGGCTGGCTCTACCCGGACGGCGACACGCGCTACGTCTTCCTCGGCGCCTATGCCCGTGGTCGTGTCACGCCGCCCTCCTACGGCGCGGCCGGCGCGCGCAATGCGCTCGGCACGGTGGAGCGCGTCGCGCCGTTCCGCTGGCGTCTCACGCTCGCAGCAATAGACGATAGCGCCTTGCTCACGGTCTATGAGGTCACCCCCGTGCCGCTGGAGCAGCAGGCGAAATAGCGGGCTTGCGGGCATGGCGTAGAATGATACAACATCTCTCAGGCGGAGCTGCCGCCTTCATCCGGGAGAGACTGCCATGACCGCACGTCCGCTTGCCCTGCGCCGCCGCACCTTCGAAGATATGGGGGTCGTGTCGGAGATGAACATCACGCCGCTGATCGACGTGCTGCTCGTGTTGCTGGTGATGATGATCCTGACGATCCCGATCATGAACCACAAGATTCCGGTCGATCTGCCGCAGCAGGTGCCGGGCGATCCACTGAAGACGATCGTCCACCGCATCGATCTCTCTCAGGCCGGCACCCTGGCCTATGACGGTGTGCCGATCCCCGACGCTGCGCTGCCCGCGCGCCTCGCCGGGTTCATGAAGGAGGACAATGCCCAGCTCCAGATCGCGGCCGACGCCCATGCCCGCTACGAACGCTTCGATCAGACGCTGGCGACGATCCGCCGCGCCGGCGTGACCCGGCTCGGCTTCGTCGGCAACGATCGTTTCGCGAAGTTCGGCGATCTGCGCTGACCGGCGGGCGGGAGAAATGTACGGAACAGTGCGTGCTTGCGCGGCGTTAAGGCGACCCTGATTCGTATCGAGGTTTCCCCATGCGCCACGCGCTTATTCTTCTGATCGGGTTGGCCGGTTGTTCCCAGCAACCGACCAACACCAACGGCGTCGATATCAACTTTGCCGCCGAGCAAGCCCAGCACAGCATCGACAATTACGCCGCCGCCAGTCCGACGCCCCGGCCCAGCACATTGCCCAGCCCGGCGGCCAGTCTCGCACCGCTGGATCCGCCCGCACCCGGCACCCCCGGCGGCCTGCCCGATGATCGCACGCCCATCTCGGAGGCGCCGTTCACACCGGACAGCGCACAGGGCGCGGCGAACGTCGTTCAGATCTATTACGCGCTGCTCGGCGAGAAGAAGTATCGCGAGGCTTGGGCCTTGTGGGGCCATGGGGGTCAGGATTCCGGCATGTCCGCCGATGCCTTCGCTGCCAGCTTCGACAAGTATAGCGAATACCACGCCAATGTCGGCGCGCCGGGCAAGGTGGATGCCGGCATGAGCCAGCGCTGGGTGACCGTGCCGGTGCAGGTCTATGGCCGGCTGAAGGCGGGCGAGACTCCGGTCTACATGCTCGGCAGCGTCACCCTCCACCGCATCGTGCCGGGCGTCAGCGACGACAAGGCCGACGAGGCATGGCATTTGAAAACCGCCGACATCAAACCCCGCCCTAAGAGCTGAACGGGCGGCAGGTCCGGATCAGGCCGAGCGGCGGATCGAGGTCGGGAGTGCGGCGGTCGCCGGGTTGAGGCGCTCCATGTTGAAGTTCTGCGCGAACTCGATGCCGGCCTTGCCGTCCGCCGCCCAGCGCAGCTTGGCCGGAAACATCTGATCCTCCAGCAGTTCGATAAGCACGTCGATGCCTGCCGCGTCGCCCTCGATATCGATCCCGTCTATCAACGCGCCGGTTGCCGACATGTTGCGGATGCGCACCTCGCCCTCGACGCCGTCGGAGGAGATGCGGGCGCTGCGCAGCATCGTGGTGCGCGGCGAGCGGCTGGCGCGATAGCCGGTCGCGGTGGCCATGCCGCCCTTGGCCTCCAGCTGTTCCACCACCGCGGCGGCGCGCGCCGCCTTGCCGTAGACATAGCCCTGGATATGCGTGCAGCCGAGGTCGCGGATCAACTGGATCTCGTCCTGCACCTCGACCCCCTCGGCCGTGGTTTCCATGCCGAGCGTATCGGCAAGCGTGACGATCGCCTTGATGATCGCGGCGTTGCGGTTGCCGGCGATCGCCGCGCCCTTCACGAAGCTCTGGTCGATCTTGATCTTGTCGAACGGCGCCTTCTTCAGATAGCCGAGCGAGGAATAGCCGGTGCCGAAATCGTCGAGCGCTAGCCGGACGCCGAGGCCCTTCAGGCTCTTGAACATCTTCTCCGAAGATGCGCTTTCGTTGAGGAACACGCCCTCGGTGATCTCCAGTTCCAGCCGATCGGGGCTGATGCCGGATCGGGCCAGCGCGCTGGTGACGATGGCGGGCAGCGCCGGATTGGCGAACTGGATCGGCGAGACGTTCACCGCGACCCGGATATCATAGGGCCAGCTCGCCGCCTCGTCGCAGGCAGTGCGCAACACCCATTCGCCGATCGCCTCGATCAGCCCGCAATCCTCCGCCACCGGAATGAAGTCCGCCGGCGAGACCGCGCCACGCGACGGGTGGTCCCAGCGCAGCAGCGCCTCATAGCCGACGATGCGTTCCGTCCTGGCGCTGACCACCGGCTGATAAGCGACGTGGAACTCGTCCTGCGCCAACGCCTTGCGCAGATCGTCCTCAAGCAGCTTGCGGTTCTGCGCGCCGAGCAGCAATTCGCTGCGGAAGAAGCGGTGGATCCCGCGTCCGTCGGCCTTGGCGGCGTACAATGCGAGATCGGCATTGCGCACCAGCGTTTCCGAATCCGCGCCGTCCTCGGGGGCAATGGCGATGCCGATCGAGCAGCCGATGGTGATCGACGATCCGTCGATGAAATAGGGTTGGGACAGCGAGGCGATGATCATGCGGGCAAGCTCGGCCAGCCGATCGCGATTGGCTTCGCGTGGCAGCACGACCTTGAACTCGTCGCCGCCCAATCGCCCGACCAGCCCGGCATCGCCGACGCTGCGTTGCAGCCGCTGGCCGACCTGCTTGAGCAACGCGTCGCCGGTCTGGTGGCCGAGCGTATCGTTGACCGCCTTGAACCGAACGAGATCGAGCAGGAACAGGGATGTTGCGCGAACGCCGGATTGCGGCGCGGCGAGCGTCTGATCGAGCGAGAGGCGCATGCGCTGGCGGTTGGCGAGCCCGGTCAGCCCGTCGAACAAGGCGAGGCGCGTGATCTCGGCTTCGGACTGGCGCTTCTGCGTCAGATCGCTGCCGCTGCCGACGAAGCCCTGGAACCGGCTCATCCCGTCCATGATCGGACGGCCCGAAATCGACCACCAGCGTTCCGCGACCTCCGCCACCGGGCGGACGGAATAATCCGAGAAGGACGTACGCGAGGATAGATGGAAGCCCAGGGTGCGTTCGGTATCGGGGGAGGCGCTGTCGACCTTGAACACGGCGGTCAGCATCTGTCCGATGGCGGGCGCACCGCTCGCCGCGACCTCGGCGGCGACCTTGGAGGACAGATAGACGAGCCGGCCCTGTCGATCGGTCTGCCAGAACCATCCGTTGCCGTGATCTTCGAACTCATGCACCAGCCGGCGCGCCAGCGATCCGTGGGTCTCATTGGCCACCCGCGCTTCGGCCTGGACGTGATCGAGCCGCGCGAGACCGGCGATGGCGACCGCGAGGCAGGCGAGGAAGATCAGGGCGATGCCGCTGACCGGGCTGAGGCCGCTGAGCAGGACGATGCTCGCCACTAGCGATACGGCGAACGCGAGCAGCGCGGCGCGGACGGATTGCAGGGCGATCACGGAGACGATGATCGCGCTGAAAATAGCGACGAAGTTCGCCAGTTGCAGTACGATGCTGCCGATACCGCCAGTGATCCACAACATCGAGAACAGGCCGGCGCCGAGCCCCGCGCTGCAGAGCGCGGTCGCGCGTACCTGGTGATGGGGCGGCAGGTCGCGCAACGCTTTGAGCTTGACCAGGCCTAGGGCGACGGCGCCGAACACCAACACCAGAGCGGAATGCAGGGCGAAGCGTTCGATCAGATCGGGACTGCCGATCCGGTACGCCGTCCACACCAGCAGCGCGCTGGCCAGCACCTGCGCCATCAGGGCGGCGGGCCAGGCGACGGCGAGCTGTTCGAACTGGCGGTGCTGCGTTTCGGGTTCGCGCTCCTCGTCCGCGCCCAGCACCAGATTATGCCACAGGCCGCTTGCGGCGGGCATGATTGACGATAGGGAAAGGACCGGGGTGCGCATCTGCGACCCTCGGTAACGGCGCAGGTTTTGGATTTGCTTTCCGGGTTTGGTTAAGCCGAAGTTACTGGCAAAATACTTGGCCGCCGCGCACGGCGCGCATAAGGAAGCGCCAAGTTTGCGCCCGAGGACCATCCATGACGACCATCATCCGCGAAGCCGATCTGATCGAGAGCGTTGCCGACGCCCTGCAATTCATCAGCTATTTCCACCCGATGGATTACATCCACGCGTTGGGCGAAGCCTATGAGGCGGAGCAATCGCCCGCGGCCAAGGATGCGATCGCGCAGATCCTGACCAACAGCCGGATGTGCGCCGAGGGGCATCGCCCGATCTGCCAGGATACCGGCATCGTCAACGTGTTCGTCAAATGGGGCATGGACTGCCGCTTCGACGAGACCGGCCGGTCGTTGCAGGAGATCGTCGATCAGGGCGTGCGGCAGGCGTATCTGAACCCGGAAAACAAGCTGCGCGCCTCGGTGCTGGCCGATCCCGCGTTCACCCGGCGCAACACGAAGGACAACACGCCGTGCGTGCTGCACGTCGAGATGGTGCCGGGCAACACGGTATCGGTCGATGTCGCGGCGAAGGGCGGCGGCAGCGAGAACAAGTCGAAGTTCAAGATGATGAACCCGAGCGATTCGATCGTCGATTGGGTGCTGGAGATGTTGCCGCAGATGGGCGCGGGCTGGTGCCCGCCGGGGATGCTTGGGATCGGTATCGGCGGCACGGCGGAACATTGCGTGCTGCTCGCCAAGCAGGCGCTGATGGAGCCGATCGACATGGGGCCGCTGAAGGCGCGCGGGCCGAAGACCGATATCGAGAAACTGCGCATCGAGATTTTCGACAAGGTCAACGCACTCGGCATCGGCGCTCAGGGCCTTGGTGGCCTCTCCACCATCCTCGACGTCAAGATCATGGATGCGTCGTGCCATGCGGCGGGCAAGCCGGTCGCGATGATCCCCAATTGCGCCGCCACGCGCCACGCGCATTTCACGCTCGACGGATCCGGCCCGGCGTTCCTTGAAGCGCCGAAGCTGGACGAATGGCCCAAGGTCGATTGGAAGCCCGATACCGCCGCGATCCGCGTCGACCTCGATACGCTGACGCCGGAGATCGTTGCGACGTGGAAACAGGGCGACCGGCTGCTGCTCAACGGCAAGATGCTGACCGGGCGTGATGCCGCGCATCAGCGGATCAAGGACATGCTGGACGCCGGCGATCCGCTGCCGGTCGAATTCGCCGGACGGGTGATCTATTATGTCGGCCCGGTCGATCCGGTCGGTGACGAGGTGGTCGGCCCGGCCGGCCCGACCACCGCGACGCGGATGGACAAATTCACGCGCATGATGCTGGGCCAGGGCCTGCTGGCGATGGTCGGCAAGGCCGAACGCGGCGCGGACGCGACCAAGGCGATCGCCGAGGGTAAATCGGCCTATCTGATGGCGGTCGGCGGTGCGGCCTATCTGGTCGCGCGGGCGATCAAGGGATCGAAGGTCGTCGGCTTCGCGGATCTCGGCATGGAGGCGATCTACGAATTCGAGGTGCAGGATTTCCCGGTGACGGTGGCAGTGGATAGCGAGGGCAATAACGTGCACCAGCTCGCGCCGCTGGTGTGGAAGGAAAAGATCGCGCGGGAGGGGTTGCTGGTGGGCGTGTAGCAAACTCGTCGTCCCGGCGGAGGCCGGGACCGCTGCGTTCGAGGCACGCCGATCTCACCAAACTCAGCGGTCCCGGCCTTCGCCGGGACGACGTGTTCAGGATTGACGTGTTGGGGCACAAATGAAGCGCGGCGGCTACACGTACATCATGACGAACAAGCCATTCGGCGTTCTCTATATCGGCGTCACCGCAGACCTGCAACGCATCCAGGCGCATCGTGATAAGCGCGGCTCGAAATTCGCCGCGAAATGGGACTGTACCCGGCTCGTGCTGATCGAGATCCACGATACCATCGAAGATGCGATCGTGCGGGAGAAGCGGTTGAAAGAATGGAACCGGGCATGGAAATGCCGGCTGATCGCCGAGGCCAATCCGAACTGGGACGATCTTTGGGATACGCTGCATGAATGACGCTGCGGGGCCACCGGTGCGTGCCTCTGCCAGCGGTCCCGGCCTCCGCCGGGACGACGCCACCTCCCGTCGTCCCGGCGCAGGCCGGGACCGCTGGATAAATTGGTCCGCCGTTAACCCCAACCAAAGACCTGACTTCCGCCAAAGCGGCAAGGCATGATCGCCGCGCCGATCTGGATTCCCGCCACTCTGTTCGCTGGCGCGCTTCAGGCGTGGCGGACGGCGGTGCAGCGGCGCGTGGGCAAGGATCTGTCGGTGAATGCGGCGGGGCTGGTGCGGTATCTGTACGGGCTGCCGTTCGCTTTCACCTTTGCCGCGCTGTATCAGTGGGGGATCGCGCCGGCGCCGTTTCCGACGCTCGGATCGCACTTCCTGCTGTTCTGCGCGGCGGGCGGGATCGCCCAGATCATCGCCACCAACCTGTTGCTGATGGCGTTCGAGGAGCGCAATTTCGTCGTCGGCACCGCGTATTCGAAGACCGAGGCGGTGCAGAGCGCATTGCTGTCGGTGCTGCTGCTCGGGGATCGCCTCTCCCTGCTCGTGTGGCTCGGTATCGGCAGCGGTGTGGCGGGGGTGATGATCCTGTCGACCGGCGGCAAGAGGATGGGGCCGCGCGAACTGTTTTGGGCGCTGGGGCAGAAGGCGGCGATCTACGGCATGGCGTCGGGCTTCTTTTTCGCGCTGACCACGATCGGCATCCGGCGCGCGACGATGGAAATCGGCACCGGCGACCATATCCGCGCCGGGGTGCTGACGCTGGCTGCGACGGTGGCGCTGCAGACGATCCTGCAAGGCGGCTATCTGTGGTGGCGCGAGCGGGATCAGGTGCCGCTGGTGTTCGCCAATTGGCGGATCGCAGGGCAAGTGGGGATGATGTCCTCGCTCGGCTCGGCGTGCTGGTTCACCGCCTTCGCCTCCGCCCCGGTCGCTTTGGTCCGCATCGTCGGGCAGATCGAGATCGCCTTCACCATGGCGTTCGCGCACTTCTATCTCGGCGAGCGAATGGCCAGGAGTGAGGGCGTAGGTCTGGTGCTGGTCGGGACCGGGGTAGTGCTGGCATTGGCTGGCGCGCTGTAGCTTGCCGCCGTGGCGCGGCTGTGGGACGGGACGATGATGTCTGCAAGATCGACCCCCCCGGCGCGTGATGCGCATCGTCCTGACCTCTATGCTGTTCGTCGTGATCGCCTTTTGCCTGGCGGCGGTGATCGTGCCGCAATTCCTCGACCGGGTTTATTATCAGGGGCCACGCAGCAGCCATTTCGATGGCGCGCATTTCTTCAATGCGGATGGCAGCGACGACGATCTGCGGCTGCCGGGCAACAATCGGCTGGCGTTCCTATGGCGGCAGATGACCGGGAGCGACGGGCGCCCGGCCTGGCCCGCCAAGGTGTTCGTGCATCCGGCCGCGCCGGCCGAGCTGCTGCCGCCGGGTGCGGCGGCGGGGCGGATGCGGGCCACATGGATCGGGCATTCCAGCGTGCTGGTGCAGGTGCCGGGCCTCAACATCCTGACCGATCCGGTGTGGAGCACCAAGACCGGGCCGTTCGGGATCGGCGTGAAGCGTGTCGCCGAACCGGGCATCCGGATGGCCGACCTGCCCAAGATCCACGTCGTGGTGCTAAGCCACAACCATTACGACCATTTCGATCTGCCGACGCTGCAGGCCTTGTGGGCGCGCGACCGGCCGTTGATCGTCACCAGCCTGGGTAACGACACGTTGCTCAGGTCCGTGGGTATCGAGGCGGTGGCGCGGGATTGGGGCGGGGTGGTGCCGGTGCCGGGGCACGCCGCGACGGTGCATGTGACGCGCAACCATCATTGGGGGACGCGGTATCTGGCGGATCGCAATCGCGCGCTCTGGTCGAGCTTCGTGATCGAACTGCCGGGCGGCAATCTGTTCTTCGGCGGCGATACCGGGGCAGGCGATCTTGCCTGGGCCGACGAGGCGGCGCGGTTGGGGCGGATCCGGCTGGCGCTGATCCCGATCGGGGCGTTTCGGTTCGTGCCCGGGCAGATGGCATCGGCGGCGCATATCGGGCCGGTCGATGCGGTGGAGGTGTTCCGCCGGCTCGGCGCGCAGACCGCGATCCCGATCCATTGGGGCACCTTTCGCCAGACGTACGAAGCGTATCTGACGCCGCCCAAATTGCTGGCCAAGGCGATGGCGTGCAGCGGGCAGGCGGGCGATCCGATCCGCCGGTTCGCGCCCACGCAGATCGGCCGGCCGGTGGAGATCCCGGCGCTTGTCGATGCCGCCTCGCCGCCGGTGGTGACGCGCGCGGCGGTGGTCAAATGCCTCGATACGCCTGCGGTGCGGGCGCTGCGTTAGAGTCTGATGAAATAAGGTTTGACGACTCCCTCTCTCCGTTCGTCCTGAGCTTGTCGAAGGACGTGTTCCAATCGCAGCCGGAGATTGTGGAGCACGTGCTTGGACAAGCTCAGCACGAACGGATCTATTTGAAGGTATCGCCTTCTACAGCACCGCCGCCACCAACTGGCGAAACGCGTCGGTGCGGTGGCTGATCGCGGCCTTGGCCGCCGGGTCCATCTCCGCGAAAGTCTGCTCGTGGCCGTCCGCCACGAACACCGGATCGTAGCCGAAGCCCATTGCCCCGCGCGGCGGCCAGGTGAGCATACCGTCGATCCGCCCTTCGAACCATTCGACGTGCCCGTCCGGCCAGGCGAGCGCGAGCGTGCTGACGAAGTGTGCGCGGCGGCTGACGTCCGGGCCGAGTGCGGCGAGTTTATCCTCGACCTTGCCCATGGCCATCGTCCAGTCGCGCTTGCCATCGGCCGTCTCGGCCCAATTGGCGGTGTAGACGCCGGGATCGCCGTTCAGCGCATCGACGCACAGGCCGCTATCGTCGGCAAGCGCCGGCAGGCCGGAAAGATCGGCGGCCTGCATCGCCTTCAGTTCGGCGTTCGCGACGAAGGTGGTGCCGGTTTCCTCGGGCTCGGGCAGATCGAGTTCCGCCGCCGAGATCGGTTCGATCCCGTACGGCCCGAGCAGTTCGCGGATTTCGCGAAGCTTGCCGGCATTGTGCGTGGCGATGACCAGCTTACCGGGCTTCAGCTTGCGGATCGCCTGAGGAACATCGCCTTCCGTACTCATTTCGCCACTGCCTTCGCTTGTGCCGCGAAGATATCCGCGCAGCCGATACGGGCCAAACGCAGCAGACGCAAAAGGGCTTCCTCGTCATAGGTCGCGCCCTCGGCGGTGGCCTGCGCCTCGGCTATGTTGCCGTTTTCGAGCAGGACGAAGTTCGCATCGGCATCCGCATTCGAATCCTCGATATAATCGAGATCGAGGACCGGCGTGCCCTGATGGATGCCGCAGCTGATCGCCGCGACCTTCTGCGTCAGCGGATCGGCGGTCAGCTTGCCGCTTTCGAGCAGTCCGTCGATCGCGAGGCGCAGCGCGACCCATGCGCCGGAGATCGAGGCGGTGCGCGTGCCGCCATCGGCCTGGATCACGTCGCAATCGAGCACGATCTGGCGTTCGCCGAGCAGCTTCATGTCGGTGACGGCGCGCAGCGACCGGCCGATCAGGCGCTGGATTTCCTGCGTGCGGCCGGATTGCTTGCCCTTGGCGGCTTCGCGATTGTTGCGCGTATTGGTGGCGCGCGGCAGCATGCCATATTCCGCCGTGACCCAACCCTCGCCCTTGCCGCGCATGAACGGCGGCACCTTTTCTTCGACCGAGGCGGTGACCAGCACCTTCGTATCGCCGAAGCCGATCAGGACGGAACCCTCGGCGTGTTTGGTGAAGCGCGGTTCGATGGTGATGACGCGCATCTGATCGGGGGCGCGGCCGGATGGGCGCATGGGGAAATCTCCTCAGGAATGGTTGGCGGTGCCGTAGTGGGTGGCGCAGATCATGTCACCCCCGGTGAACGGCCGGCGAAGTTCACACAAAGTCACACGGTATCGGCCTCGTGCAACTTGGGTATGTGCCCCGCTGCCCGGTGGATGATGCCGAACGCTTTCAAGGATTTCCCAACATTGCAAGGCAGCGTCATCGTCGATCGGCCGGCGGTATCGCCCCGAAACAAGGGGCGTTGAGCAGAACGGTGAAGTCCCCCATATCAGGTGCATGATGGCTCCACCGATCAGCGACCTGAACGACCGCGCGCGCGACGTTTTCCGCGTGGTGGTGGAAAGCTATCTCAATACCGGATCGCCGACGGGATCGCGGACGATCGCGCAATTGTCCGGCCTGAATCTGTCGCCGGCATCGATCCGCAACGTCATGCAGGATTTGGAGGAACTGGGCCTGATCGCCAGCCCGCATACCAGCGCGGGTCGGCTGCCGACCGAATCCGGCCTCAGGCTGTTCGTCGATGGCATGATGCAGGCGCTGGAGCCGAGCGCGGAGGAACGATCGGCGATCGAATCGCGCGTCAGTCAACCGGGGCCGGTCGAGGCGGCGCTGGCGGCGACAACTTTGGCACTATCCGGTCTTTCCGCATGCGCCGGGCTGGTGATGGTGCCGAAGCGCGAGCTGGTGCTGCGGCAGATGAGCTTCGTGCCGCTGTCGCACGACAAGGCCCTGGCCGTGCTGGTCAGCGAAGAGGGCGCGGTGGAGAATCGCGTGATCGACCTGCCCGGCGGAGTCGATCCGTCCGCTTTGGTGCAGGCGGGCAATTACATGACCGCGATGCTCTCCGGCCTGACATTGGACGAGGCACGGGGACGGCTGGAGCGTGAGATCCTCGACGAACGCGCGATGCTGGACGATGCGGCGCGGACGCTGATCGAACGCGGCCTGGCGGTGTGGAGCGAGGATGGCGATCGCCGCCCGGTGCTGATCGTGCGCGGGCAGGGGCGACTGATCGACGCGGCGGACGCGGTGCAGTTGCAGCGCATCACCGAATTGCTCGACGATCTGGAGGGCAAGCAGGAGATTGCCGGGCTGCTCGACAGTGCGAGCGCGGGGGATTCGACACGCATCTTCATCGGTGCGGAGAACAAATTGTTCTCGCTTTCGGGATCGTCGGTGATCGCCAAACCGTTCCGCGGACTGGACGGTCGCGTGATCGGTGTGGTCGGCGTGATCGGGCCGACGCGGTTGAACTATGCCCGCGTCGTGCCCATGGTGGATTTTACGGCAGCCACGCTTGCGCGGCTCATGGGTTGAATGGGATTACAGAGAACGACATGAACGACGACGATATCAAGAACATCGCAGACGCAATCGACCTGCGCGAGGAAACCGCCGAGGCCGCACCGGAGGTGGCCGGACAGGACCGGGTCAAGGAGCTCGAGGCGCAACTGGCCGAATCCAAGGCGGCGTTGCTCTATGCCCATGCCGAGGCGCAGAACATCCGCCGCCGCGCCGAGAAGGAAGCGCAGGACGCCCGCGCCTATGCAGCAACCGCGTTCGCGCGCGACCTGTTGTCGGTGGCCGACAATCTAGCGCGCGGGCTGGATGCGATCTCGGCGGAACTGCGTGTGGACGAGAAGATGAAGGGTCTGGTCGCCGGGCTGGAGGCGACCGGGCGCGAACTGGACTCGGTGTTCTCGCGCCACGGCATCACCAAGATGACCGTGATGGGCGAAACGCTGGACCCCAACCGCCACCAGGCGATGTTCGAACTGCCGAGCGACGAGAAGCCCGGCACTGTCGTGCAGGAAATGCAGGCGGGGTATATGATCAAGGACCGCCTGTTGCGGCCGGCGCTGGTGGGTGTGGCGAAGGCGGGTTGATGCTCGGCGGGAAAGTCTTCTTTTGAAAGCACTTCGGCCCGACTTCGAGAAAGCATTACGCTTTTTCGGTCGGGCCAGCCGTCAATTGATCGAGCAGGGATTCAGCGCGCCGGTTCTCGTCGGCGGTGCGGCAGTCGAATTATATTCCAACAATCTCATCGCGACCGGCGATTTCGATATTGCGACAGCCCGCCAGCAGGAATTCGAAAGAGCATTGATACAACTCGGCTTCGTGCGACCGAGCGGTTCGGGCAAGGCGACACGGGGATGGATGCATCCCGATTTCCAACTTGGCTTCGAGGTGGTTTCCTCGACGCTTCTCGACGGGTTGGCCGATCGAGAGCGTGTGATCCAACTCGATCTCGGGGATGATGGTACGGCATCGATCCTGTCGATCGAAGATATGATCGCCGATCGCATGGGGCAGTACGCGTCCGGCTCCGCGCCGGAGATGTTGGCGCAGGCGCAGGTGCTTGCTGCGCTTCACAGGGATATGGACACCGCCTATCTGGAAAGGCGCATTAGGGAAGAGACCGCCGGTGACTTTGGCATTCAACACCTCGAAACCGATTCCGCTGGATGAGTTCGTCGCGGAAATAGAACGGCGGCGCGTTGCTGCTGGAAGCCCGGACATGCCGCGCAATTCGGGCAACCGCCGGACCGAGAGCAAGCGTGCGTTGTTGAAGGCGATCGAAGAAGCGGGCGGCACATGGTGAACGCGAACATCACCGTCGATCGTCCGACGTTCGTTACGCATCTCGAATGTTCACTGACCGGCGAGCGTTATGAGGCGGACCAGTTGCATGGGCTGTCCAAGGCCGGGCGGCCGCTGCTTGTTCGCTACGATCTGCCCGCGATCAAGGCGTTCCTCCCCAAGGCGATGCTAGAGGCCCGCGAGACGGATTTGTGGCGGTGGCGGGAATTGTTGCCGGTGCGGCGGACCAGCGACATCGTCAGCCTGGGCGAGATCGAGACGCCGCTGATCCCGCTGACGCGTTCCGGCGGCCCGAACGTGCTGGTCAAGGACGAGGGGCGCTTGCCGACCGGCAGCTTCAAGGCGCGGGGCCTGGTGATGGCGGTGGCGATGGCCAAGGCGTTGGGGGTCACGAAGATCGCGATGCCGACCAACGGCAATGCCGGCGCGGCGCTGGCGGCCTATGCGACGCGTTGCGGGATCGAGACGATCGTGTTCTGCCCGGACGATACGCCCGAGATCAACGTGCGCGAGATCGCGGTGCAGGGCGCGCGGGTGTACCGTGTGAACGGGCTGATCGACGATTGCGGCGCGATAGTTGCCAAAGGTGCCGCACAAGGGCTGTGGTTCGACTTTTCGACCCTGAAGGAACCATACCGGATCGAGGGCAAGAAGACGATGGGGTTGGAACTGGCCGCCCAGTTCAAATGGTTGTTACCAAAAGCTATTTTCTATCCGACCGGCGGCGGGACCGGCCTGATCGGAATGTGGAAGGCATTCGACGAACTGGAGAAGCTCGGCTGGATCGGGCCGGCGCGACCGCGCATGTATGCGGTGCAGGCGAGCGGGTGCGCGCCGATCGTGCGGGCGTTCGACGAAGGCGTCGAACATGCCGAACGCTGGGAGGATGCGGCGACGGTGGCGGCGGGGATCCGCGTGCCCAAGGCGGTGGGCGATTTCCTGATCCTGCGCGCGGTGCGCGAAAGCGGCGGCAAGGCGATGGCCGTGGGCGATCCCGCGATCCTGCAGGCGGTGGACGATGCGGCGAAGAAAGATGGGTTGCTGCTCTGCCCCGAAGGCGGCGCGACGCTGGCGGCCTATCGCGAGGCGTTGCGGTTGGGCTGGGTGGACGAGGATGAGAGCGCGGTGCTGTTCAACTGCGCGACGGGGCTGAAATACCCGATGCCGGCGGCGGACGCGAAGGTCGACCGGCATGCGCAGATCGACCTGGCGGCGCTATAGCGCCGTCAGGTCGATCGTCATTTCACGGGCGCCAAGGTTGTCCTTGGTCGATCCGCAAAGCGATCGCTTGCCATTGCTCTCGTGTGTAACAGAAGGTTCTCTTGCTGGCTTTCTCTCGCAGACAGGCGCGATCTTCCTGTTCCGATGATCCGGATCGAGGACTGCCCAGTCCAAACTTGCTGGAATATTCGCCACGCGAAATCATTGCAGACCGCGCAGCGCCGCCCCGATCAGGGAAAGTCTGGGCCGTTGCTGCCTGTGCGGCAAGGACACCCAGCATAGCGATAGCTAGAATCTTCATGGTCATAGCTCCTCGTTCACGGCTTCATTTGGCAATATGATCATGTTCAGGAGTTATGTAAGGGGCCAAAGGTAATTTATCGTCCATTTTGAACAAAAGGCAGTATCGTCTCGTATTGCGCCAGATGCGGGGCACCGGGGACGTTGCAGCCGCAGCGTAGCAGGAAGGTGTGGCGGACGATTTCGGCCTGTTGCTCCAGCCCGTAACGATGGAGCGGCTGGCCCGGCTTGATCGCGTAATCGTAGCGGCAGAAGGGGTGGCGTTTCAGCGGCAGGACGATGCCTTTCTGATGCTGCCAGATGTGCGTCATCTCGTGCAGGAACAGGCCCTGATCGACCGGGTGGGCAGCGGCGAAATCGTCGCGGTAGAGCGAGCCGTCCGGGTGGAAATGGATGTTGCCAGTGGGCGCCATCACGGTTTCGCGCGGCTGGAAGAACGCCCATTTCCGGCGGACGATGCGTACGGGGGCATAATCGATCGCGCCGCCGAAGATCGAGCGGGCGAGATCGGTTTCGCCGGGGCTTAGGGGGCGAGCATCGGTCATGGGGTGGCCGAGGCGTGCGTCACCGCCCCTTGAACAGGCCACCCAGTATGCCGCGCACCAGCCCGCCGACGACGCCGGACGCTGCGCCGCGCGAGGATCCGAACACCGCCTTCGACACTTCATTGGCGACGCTGCGGCCCACCGCGGACGACGCGCTGCGGGTGGCGGAGGTGATCGCGCGATTCCACGGGCTGTTGGCGGCCTCGCGTTCGGCGGCTTTCTGTTGCTGCTCGGTCAGTTTCGCCTGACGATCGGCTTCGCGCTGCGCTGCGATGCGCTGGCGTTCGGCTTCCTTGGCGGCAACCGCGTCGGCCTTGGCCTGCAGCGCGGCGGCCTTGTCGGCTTCGGTCTTGGCCTTGGCTTCGGCGGCGGCGGCGGCGGCCTCGTTTCCCTTGGCCGTCAGGATTTCCTCGGCGGATTCGCGGTTCACCAGCGTGTCGTATTTGGTGCCGATCGGATCGGTCTGGATCAGCACGCCACGTTCGACCGGTGTGACTGGGCCTACGCGCGACCGGGGGGGCTTGATCAGCGTGCGTTCGACGGGTGAGGGCGACCCGTCGGGCAGGAGCAACGATACCAACGCCTCGCCGACCTTCAGTTCGGTGATCGCGGTGGCGACATCGACATCCGGATTAGCGCGGAAGGTGGTCGCGGCGGATTTGACCGCCGCCTGATCGCGCGGGGTGAAGGCACGCAGGGCATGCTGCACGCGATTGCCGAGCTGGCCTGCGACGGTGTCGGGGATATCGATCGGGTTCTGCGTGATGAAATAGATGCCGACGCCCTTGGAGCGGATCAGGCGGACGACCTGTTCGATCTTGTCGAGCAAGGCCTTGGGAGCCTCATCGAACAGCAGATGCGCTTCGTCGAAGAAGAAGCAGAGTTTCGGCTTATCGGGATCGCCGACCTCGGGGAGGTGTTCGAACAATTCGCTCATCAGCCACAGCAGGAAGGTGGAATAGAGCTTCGGGCTGGCCATCAACTTGTCGGCGGCGAGGATGTTGACGATGCCACGGCCTTTGTCATCGACGCCGATGAAATCGTCCATGTCGAGCGCGGGTTCGCCGAAGAAATGATCGCCGCCCTGGCTGCGCAATTGCAGCAGCGAGCGCTGGATCGTGCCGAGGCTGGCTTTCGATACGTTGCCGTAGGTGGTGGTGAGTTCATCGGCGCGCTCGCCGCAATGGACCAGCATCGACTGAAGATCGTCAAGGTCGAGGATCAGCAGTCCGTCCTTGTCGGCGACGTGGAAGGCGATGTTGAGCACGCCTTCCTGCACTTCGTTCAGGTCGAGCAGGCGCGAGAGGAGCAGTGGCCCCATCTCGCTGACGGTGGTGCGGATCGGGTGGCCCTGTTCGCCGTAGAGATCCCAGAATTGCACCGGATTGTCGCTGTACGACCAGTCGGTCTCGCCGATTTCGGCGGCGCGGGCGGCGAAGATCGGGTGGGTCTTGGCGGTCGGCGATCCGGCCATGGCGAGGCCGGAGAGATCGCCCTTAACGTCGGCGACGAAGCAGGGCACGCCGCGTTCGGAAAAGCCCTCAATGATGCCTTGCAACGTCACGGTCTTGCCGGTGCCGGTCGCGCCCGCGATCAGGCCGTGGCGGTTGGCGCGCTTCAGTTCGAGGTTCTGCGGGTTTACGCCGCCGGGGCCGCTGCCGATGAAGATAGGTCCGTCCGCCATGATCGCTCCCGGTATGGTTCGGGGAAGCTTATCGCGTTTTTGGCGGGTGGGGACAAAGAAAATCCTCCCCGGCTTATGACGGCCGGGGAGGATCGGAAGGATTGCGATATTGTCGCGCTTACTTTTTGATCTTGATCGCCAGGAAGCCGCTCGCGCCGCGCGGGCGTTGCAGGAAGATCAGCACCTGATCGCGACCGGCTGCCTTCGCCGCACCGATCGCGGTGGCGACGTCGGCGGCGGTGCGGGTCGGTACGCGGTTGACCGAGACGATCACGTCGCCGCGCTTCAGGCCCTTGGTCGCGGCATCGCTCGACGGATCGACCGTGGCGATCACCACGCCCTGCACCGTAGTATCGAGACCCAGGTTGCGTGCGATGGCGGGCGTCAGCGGCACGACCTGCACGCCGAGCGCATTGGCACCGGCGACCTGGCCGTTCTGCTGATCGTCGGTACCGGGCAGGCCGTCATCGTCATCGCCGCCGCCGTTGAGCGCGGCAAGCTGATCTTCGGTCGGGCGCGTGCCGATCGTCGCGCTGAGCGCGAGCGGCTTGCCGTCACGGATGACATCGAGCTTCGTGCTGCTGCCCGGTGCCGTGTTGGCGACGAGATAGCTCAGCGTCTGGTCCGGCGTGACGTCCTTTCCGCCGACGCGGACGACGACATCGCCCTGCTTCAGGCCGGCCTTGGCCGCGCCTTCGCCAGGCTCGACGCGCGAGACGATCTCGCCACGATCCTTGGGCAGGCCCAATGCGCTGGCGATATCCTCGCTCATCGGCTGGATGCCGATGCCGAGATAGCCGCGCTTCACTGCCACGCCCTTGCGCAGCGTGTCGATCACCGGCTTGGCGTCCTCGGCGGGAATCGCGAAGCCGATGCCGACGCTGCCGCCGGTCGGCGAGATGATCTGCGAGTTGATGCCGATCACGTTGCCGTTGAGATCGAACATCGGGCCGCCCGAATTGCCCTGGTTGATCGAGGCGTCGGTCTGGATGAAGCGATCATAGGCGCCGGGCTGGCCGGTCGCGCGGTGCAGCGCGGAGACGATGCCGGCGGTTACGGTCGAACCCAGGCCGAAGGGGTTGCCGATCGCCAGCACCCAATCGCCGACGCGCGCGGTCGGCGTGTCGCCGAACTTCACGAAGGGCAGGTTGGTCGCGTCGATCTTGAGCAGCGCCAGATCGGAGGCGGGATCGCGGCCGATCAGCTTGGCAGTATATTCCTTGCGGTCGATCATTATCACCTTGATCGATTCGACCGTCGCGCCCTTCGCGCCCGGCGCGATGACGTGGTTGTTGGTCACGACGTAACCGTCGGGCGAGATGATGAAGCCCGAACCGAGCGACTGCGCCTCACGCGTCACCGGTCCATTCTGCCCGCCGCCGTTCATCTGGCCGAACAGGTCGCCAAGCGGGGTGCCCTGGAAGGGGTTGGGCTGGGCCTGTTGCGTGATCTTCTGCGTGGTCGAGATGTTGACCACGGCCGGCTGCAGCTTGGCGACCATATCGGCGAAGCTCATCGGTGCGCCGGGCTTGGGTGCTGCGGCCTGGATCGCGCCGGGTTCGTTCTGCGCGACCTGCGCGGAAGCCGAGGGCTGGTAGATCATGGTCGCGGCGGTGCCGCTCAGCAGCAGGGCACCGGTGATGGCGTAAGCATAACGCACGTGGGGTATTTCCTCTCGATGGCCGGAAAGCAACGCGCCGATTTTGCGGTCTCGTTGCTGAACGGCGATTGAATATGAATGGGCTGAAAGTATCCCGCCCTTATTTCCCGCGACCCTGGAATTCGCGCAAATATGCGTTGTTCGGCGACAAGACCAAAGACGTATTGCCGCGTGGCTTGCCGTCGTTGTTAGCGCCGAAAGTATAGCGGTACGACTGCATCGCGCGGTAGAAATCGTAGAAGTCCGCATCCTTGTTGAACGCTTCGGCATAGATCTTCGCCGCACCGGCATCCGCTTCGGCGCGGATGATCTGCGCCTGTTGCTGGCCTCGCGCGGTGATCGTCGCCGATTCCTGCTGACGGGCGGTGCGCATGCGTTGCAGCGCGCTGTCCAGCGGGCTGCCGTCCGGCAGATCGGCGCGCTTGATGCGCACGTCGACGATCTGCACGCCGTACTGGCTCGCCTGACGCTGAAGGCCCGCCTGGATATTATCCATCACCTGTCCGCGTTCCGGGCTGAGCAAGGCGGCGAACGGGCGCTTGCCGAGTTCGTTGCGCAAGGCGGAGCCGAGCAGCGGGCTGAGGTTGGCGATGATCCGCTGTTCGGTGTCGCTGGTGCTGCCGGTCGAGACGACCGCCTTGAGCGGATCGACCACCCGGAAGCGGGCGAACGCATCGACCGACAGGCGCAACTGATCGGTGGAGAGCACCTGCGTGTTCTCCAGTTCGACATCGAGCACGCGCTTGTCGACCCAAACCAGCCGGTCGGCGAACGGCAGGCGAAGAATCGGGCCGGCACCGGTGCGGCCGAACGGCTGGTTCGGTTGCCAGCGATTGACCGTTCCGTAAGGCTGTTCGAACCGCAGGATAACGACCTGCTTGGTTTCTGGTACGATGCTGATCGTGCTGGCGAGGACGATCAGCACGAGCAGGGCGACGATGCCGGCGACGACCGGGTTGCGCAATATGAGGTTCATTGGCCGCCTCCCGTCGCGGGGGCGGGTGTCGGCTTGGCCGGGGCCGCGGGCGCCGCCTCAGGCAAGCTGCGGGCGGAACCCGGCAGCGGAAGGTATGGCACGACGCCTGGCGCTTCGATGATCGTCTTGTCGCTCTTGGCCAGCACGGCCTCCATCGTCTCGTAATACATGCGGCGCCGCGTCACGTCGGGCGCCAGGCGATACTGCTCGTAGACCTTGTCGAATGACGTCGCCTCGCCCTGCGCGAAGGCCAGGGTCTGCTGGGCGTAACCACGCGCAAGGTTGATGTTGCTCTGCGCGGCCTGCTGCGCGGCGGAGACGGCCTTGAAGTCGTCGATCACGGCATTCGGTGCCTGCGACTGGCGGATCGCCACGCCGCGAATGCGCACGCCGGAATTATAGCTGTCGAGCACTTCCTGCATCAGTTGCTGCACCCGCGTCTCGACGACACCTCGACCTGAACCGATCGCATCATCCAGCGGGGTCGTGGCGATAACCGCGCGCATCGCGCTCTCCGCGGTGGCCCGCACGGTGTCCTTCGGATTGGCGATCTGGAAGACGTAATCCTGCGGGTTGGAAATATCCCACCGCACCGAATAGGCCAGATCGATGATGTTCTGGTCGGCCGTCAGGACGAGGTTCTCACCGCCGGAGCCGCTCGGGAAATCGTCGGTCTGGATGTTCTGCACATCGACCTTGAAGACGTTGGCGAACGGCGCGGGCAGGGTGACGCGGATGCCCGGTTCCAGCGTACCCGAATAGCGCCCCAGCATGGTGACGACGCCGCGTTGCTGCGGGCCGATCTGCCAGATGCTGGTCAGCAAAATCCAGGCGACGAAGATCAGACCGACGCCGATCAGCCATAGGTTGCGCGCGCCGGGCGATCCGGGCAGCCCGGGGAAGCTTCCGCCACCACCGCCGCCGCCACCAGTGCCGCGCGCCCGGCGCAGGAATTCGTCCAGCGCGGTGGGCTTGTTGCCGCGAGCACCGCCCGGCGGCACCGCCCAGGGATTGCGTGGCCCGCCGCCGTCATTGCCGTTATTGTTGCCGTTACCCCCACCACTACCGGCACCCCAGGGGCTTTTCGGCGCATCGGAGAAATGGATATTGAAGCGCTGGAGCCAGCCGGAGAGGATCGTCATTCCGTCTTTATAGGGGCGAGGGTTTACGAAAAACAGTGGCAAGCGCCCTGATCGGTCCTATCTGCGCGGCAATGGCACATAATATTACATTGGACGGCGCGCTGGAGCGGGTCGCAGGCACGCGCGCGACGGCCCGGCTGGAGGACGGTCGCGCCAGCATCATCCTCGACGTGACGGGTCTGGACGAGCCGGAGCGCGAGGCACTGGAGGCCGATGTGCGGACCGCCGCGCTCTCGGTTCCGGGCATCGCGACCGTGCGCGTGGCGCAGACGAGCCAGCGCACCACGCGGCGGATCGTGGCGGTGGCGAGCGGGAAGGGCGGGGTGGGCAAATCCACCGTCTCGACCAATCTCGCGTTGGCGTTGCATGCGATGGGGCGGCGGGTCGGGCTGGTCGATGCCGATATCTATGGGCCGTCGCAGCCCAAGCTGATGGGCGTGGAGGGCAGCAAGCCGACCGCGCACGACAAGCAGTTGCAGCCGGTTTCCACTCCATACGGCGTGCCGATGCTGTCGATGGGCATGCTGGTCGCCGCCGATCAGGCGGTGGCGTGGCGCGGGCCGATGGCGGCGGGCGCGCTGGGCCAGATGCTGGATGCGAACTGGAGCAATCAGGATCTGCTGGTTGTCGATCTGCCGCCCGGCACCGGCGACGTGCAATTGACGATGGTGCAGAAGCACAAGCCCGCCGGCGCGGTGATTGTGTCGACGCCGCAGGATTTGTCGCTGATCGATGCGAAACGGGCGATCGATTTCTTCGTCAAGGCCGGGGTGCCGATCATCGGGCTGGTCGAGAACATGGCCGGTTACGCTTGCCCGCATTGCGGCGAGGTCTCCGATCCGTTCGGGCGGGGCGGGGCGGAGGCGGCCGCAGCGGCGTTGGGCATCGCGTTCCTGGGGCGCATCCCGCTGGACATCGCGATTCGCACTGCTTCCGATGCGGGCACGCCGCCGGTGGCGGGGAACGGGGTGGAGGCGACCGCGTTCAGGGATGTGGCGGCCAAGGTGAACGACTGGTTGGGCTAAGTCCCAGCTCCGTTCGTCAACCCGGACGGAGATTTTCAATGCCGATCACCAGCGATGCAGACATCAAGGCGCTTTTGGAGGGGGCAAAAACGATCGCCCTCATCGGCGCGTCCGATCGCCCCGATCGGCCGTCCAACCGCGTGATGAAGACGTTGCAGGATCATGGCTACCGCGTGATCCCGATCAACCCGCAGATCACCGGCGAACATATCCATGGCGAGTTCGTGTTCCGCGAACTGGCGCAGCTCGGTGACCCGATCGACATCGTGGACATCTTCCGCAATTCCGCCGCCGCCGGCGAAGCGGTCGATCAGGCGATCGCGATCGGCGCGAAGGCGGTGTGGATGCAATTGGGCGTGATCGATGCGGAGGCCGCCGCGCGGGCCGAGGCGGCGGGGTTGCAGGTGGTGATGGATCGTTGCCCGGCAATCGATATCCCGCGTCTGGGCGTGGCGAAGGTCGAAGCGGCGGCCTGAATCTCGCCACCTTTGACGAGCATCTTGGACGGCATGCTGCTCGCCCTTCTTCTGGCCCAGGCCGACCCCGCCACCGTATCGAGCAAGCCGGCGGCCAATTCGTGGTCGATCCTGGAGCCGATCGCCAACGAACCCTGCCGCCGGGCCGATGCCGCGGAGGAGAAGAACGATCAGAATATCGTCGTCTGCGCGCAACCGTTGCCGTCGCAGAAGTTGCCCTATCCCAACGAAGTGATCCCGAAGGGACCGAAGCCGTCGAACCCGGAGATGCGGGCGAGCGGCGCGCTCGATGCGGAGGCGTCGCCCTGCGCGACCCGGCTGGGCGGCTGTCAGGTCGGGTTCGGCCCGCCGATCATGCCGATTATCGCCGGCGCGGTCGATCTTGCCAAGCGTGCCTTTGCGAAGAAGCCGGACAAGACCGGGCGGGAGCCGATCCTGCTCGACGAACCACCGCCGCCGAGCGTCATCCTACCCTAGGATATGCATCCATATCGGCTGGCCGAGCAGGCTCTGCGAGCCGCGCAGTTTTTCCAGCGCCTGCGCCACGCTGCGCTCCGGCCCCTCATGCGTCACGATCGCGACCAGCACGCTACCGTCCTCGCCGCCGGAGCCACGCTGGATCAGGCTTTCGATCGACACGCCGGCATCGCGCATCGCCGCCGCGATCTCGGCCAGCACGCCGACCTTGTCGGCTACGGTGAAGCGCACATAAGCGCGCGCGCGGCGTTCGCCGGTGTCGGCGGGCGTGTGTTCGGCGAGCGAATCCGCGGGCATCGCGAAGGCCGGGCCGTATTCGCCGCGCGCGATGTCGATCAGGTCGGCGACGACCGCCGAGGCGGTCGGGCCGTCGCCTGCGCCCGCGCCCTGGAACAGCAGGCGGCCGACGAAATTGCCCTCAGCCACGACGGCGTTGGTCGCGCCGGTGACGTGCGCGAGCGGGTGGCTGATCGGCACCAGATGCGGATGCACGCGCTGGAACAGGCCGTTCGGGCCATCTTCGGCGATGCCGATCAGGCGGATGCGGTAGCCGAGCGCCGCCGCCTCGGCGATGTCGGCGGCGATGACGTGGCGGATGCCGTTGGCGACCACGCCGCCGAACGCGGGCTGCGTGCCGAACGCGATGCTGGAGAGGATCGACAGTTTGTGTGCGGCATCGACGCCGTCGATGTCGAAGGTCGGGTCGGCCTCGGCATAGCCCAAAGCCTGTGCTTCGCTCAGCACCTCGGCGAAGTCGCGGCCTTCTGCCTCCATCTTCGACAGGATGAAATTGCAGGTGCCGTTGAGGATGCCGTAAACGCGCGCGATCTCGTTTGCGGCCGCGCCTTCGCGCAGGCCCTTGATGACCGGAATGCCGCCGGCCACCGCCGCCTCGAACTTCAGCGCGGCTTGCGCCTGTTCGGCGGCGCGCGCCAGTTCCAGACCGTGATGCGCGATCATCGCCTTGTTGGCGGTGACGAAGCCCTTGCCGGCCTTTAACGTGGCGCGGGCGAGCGTAAGCGCCGGTCCATCGGAGCCGCCGACCAGTTCGACCACGACATCCGCGTCAGGGTGCGCGGCGAGGGCGGTGGTGTCGTCGACCCATTCGAAGCGCGAGAGATCGACGCCGCGATCCTTCGCCCGGTCGCGTGCGGAGACCGCGACGATCTCGATCGGCCGGCCGGCGCGGCGCGCGATCAAGGCGGCGTTCGCGTCGAGCAGGCGGATGACGCCGCCGCCAACGGTGCCGAGCCCGGCGAGCGCGATGCGTAAAGGTTTGGTCATTGGTCAGCCCCTTCGAGGGCGCGCCTAGCGTCAACAGATCGTCGAGCGCAACGCAAATCCTCCCCGGAACGGGGAGGGGACGAAACGACTTCTTAGCCCCTCCCCTTCAGGGGAGGGGTTGGGGGTGGGGCAGTCCCGTCTCGAAGAGACCAGCGCCAGTTTCTGCGGCACGGCCCCACCCCAACCCCTCCCCTGAAGGGGAGGGGCTCAAGAAGCTTCATTTCTTCACTAGCCCGATCTCGACCAGCCGCTCGAACAGATAATCGTGCGCGGTGATCGGCTCGGGGTAGCGGTTCGGATTGCCCGGCGTGATGCAGCCCGGCAGCGTTTCGATCAGGAAATCCGGCGCGGGGTGCAGGAAGAACGGCATCGAATAGCGCGAATGGCCGCGGCGTTCGGGCGGCGGATTGACCACGCGATGCGTCGTCGAGGGCAGGACGTTGTTGGTCAGCCGTTGCAGCATATCGCCGACATTGACGACCATCGCGCCCTCCGGCGGCTTGATCGCCAGCCATTTGCCGTCGCTGCCGAGCAGTTCGAGACCGGCTTCCTCGGCGCCGAGCAGCAGTGTGATCAGGTTGATATCCTCATGCGCGCCGGCGCGTACGCCTTCCGCATCGGCGGGAATCGGAGGATAATGCAGCAGCCGCAGCACGCTGTTGCCGTCCCCGACGGCGGGATCGAACCAGTTGGGGTCCAGCTTCAGGTGACGCGCGATCGCCGAGAGCAAGCGATCGCCCGCGCGATCAAACGCCTCGAACAGTTCGAGGAACACCGGCTTGAACCCCTCGGGCCGCGACGGCCAGACGTTGGGTGCCATCTGTGCGGCGTAGCGGTGGCTCTCCGGCAGTTCGCGCCCGACATGCCAGAATTCCTTGAGATCGACTGCGCTCGCACCCTTGGCGATCTCGGTCTTGAACGGCGTATAGCCGCGCGCGCCGCCGCCGCCCGGCGTGTGATAGCCGCGCTTCTCGTCGTCGGGCAGCTCGAACAATTTCTTGGTTTCGGCCCAGGCGCGTTCGATCAGATCGTCGGGAATGCCGTGATCGGACACGACCGCGAAGCCGAAGCGTTCGAACGATCCGCCGAGCGCGGCGGCGAACGCGACGGGATCGGCGGCCTCGTCGTTCAGCGACAAAGCGGGAACTTGAGCGGCGGGGGTATCGAGCATCGTTTACGTGTTCCGTTTCGGTATGATGGCGCGCAGCATATCGCGTCGTCATCGATCCGAACAGGGTAGCTTGCTGCGAATACTATCTGCGTTGTTCCCCGGCGAAGGCCGGGGTCCAGTCGAGATGGTGGAGGTTACGAAGCGCAGCGCCCGATTACTTCTGTTTACCGACTGGGCTCCGGCCTTCGCCAGGGAACAGGCTAAACTTTGTCGGGCAATTTCGTCGTCAGCTCCCCAGGACGATCGTGCCCTTCGACTTCGTCGCTCCGTCCGGGATCAAATCCAGCTTGAACGGCTTGCCCTCATCGGTTGTCCCGGTCAGGCCGCTGCCGCTGGCCTTCACGTTGAACTTGGCACCGTCGTTGAGCTTTTCGAGGAACCAGTCGCGCACCGTATCGGGCGTCGCGGGGCTGGTGAAGCTGACCTTCACGGTGCCGCTATCCTTGTCGCTGCCGGCTCCGTCTTTCGCGTCGATGTTCATCCCGCCGATCGTCGATCCGGGATAGAGGTGCACGCCGTTCATCTCGAAATTATCGGCGTCGAGCTTGATCTTGGGCAGCTTGATCTTGCCCGAGAAGCCGGGGACGTCGAGCGAGACCTGACCGGTCTTGCCGTCCACGCCCGCGATCATATTGCCGTCCGCATCGGTAGTGTTGATCGAGATCGACGTGCCCTCCTTATTGCTGTCACACGCGGCCAGCGGGGCGGCGGCGATCAGGACGAGGGCGAGTTTGCGGATCATGGCGGGTCTCCGTAGTGTTGTATATGTCCAACACACTAAGCCCCGCCATGATCCCAGTCAATGATCAGCGCAGAAGACGCTCCATCGTCTTTTCGTGCAGCCAGATGTTCATCGTCGCGCTGTCGTTGGTGTCGCCGGTATAGCCGAGTTCGCCGGCCAGCTTCTTGCGGTTCTCCAGGCTCGAATCCTGGCCGAGCGCCTTCATCAGATCGACGATCGACGTCTTGTAATTGAGGTCTTCGCCGCGCGCCTTGGCGCGATCGTCCAGCACGGCGTAGATCGCCTCCGCGGTGGGCGCTGGCCTGGCGGCAGGGGCCGGAGGCGGCGGTGGCGCGGCTGCCTCCGGTGCGGCAGCGGGCGGAGGAGAAGCAGATGCCGCGGGCGTTTCGTCCTTGCCGAAGATCGCGTCCTTGATTGCGCCGAATACGCTCATCGTTTTTCTCCCTTGGTTATGTCACCGCAACAATACCTGCGCGCGAAGTCCGTTCCATGACAGCGTTGATGTGGTGGACTTCGGGGATGACCTTTGATGCTGCATCTGCGAAGAGCGCGGCATGTCTGCTCCGTCCTCCGAATTCGCGCCGGACCCGGCACTTGCTTCCGACGTTCCGCAAGGCGCGCCGCTGCACTTCGTCGAGTTTGTCGCTTTGGTCGCCGCGTTGATGGCGTTGGCCGCGCTCGGGATCGATTCGATGCTGCCGGCGCTCCCCGCGATCGGCCTCAGCCTCGGCGTAAGCGATCCCGGCGATTTTCCGCTGGTGATCACCTTCTTCATGATCGGTTTCGGCCTGGCGCAGATCGTCCATGGGCCGCTCGCCGATCGCTATGGCCGGCGTCCGGTGCTGATCGTCGCCTTGTGCGGCTATGTCCTGTTCAACGCACTGGCGGCGCTCTCGCAGAGCTTCACGTTCCTGCTGCTCGCGCGCCTTGCCGGTGGCGCGATGATCGCGACCACCCGGGTGGTCGCGGTTGCCCTGGTGCGGGATTGCTACTCCGGCCGAGCGATGGCGCGGGTCAGCAGCCTGGCGTTCATGACCTTCATGATCGTGCCGGTGCTCGCGCCCAGCTTCGGCCAGCTCGTGCTGCTGCTCGGCAACTGGCGGCTGATCTTCGGGGTGATCGCCGCCGTGGCCATGATCGTACTGGCATGGTTCGCGCTGCGCATGCCCGAAACGCTGGCGGCGGCCGACCGCGCGCCGCTGTCTTTGCCGGTGCTGACGCGCAACTGGCGCATCACGGTCAGCGATCGGCATTCGCTCGGTTACACGCTGGCGACGACTGCGTTGCAGGGCGCGTTGTTCGGGTATCTAGGCTCGATCCAGCCGATCATGGACAAGGTGTTCCATCGCCCCGGCCTACTCGGCATCGCCTTTGCTGCCTCGGCGGGGCTGATGGCGGTGGCGAACCTGCTCAACTCGCAGATCGTGATGCGGGTCGGCATGCGGCGGATATCGCAGAGCGCGCTTGTGATGCTGATCCTCGCCTCCTCGACCAGCCTCGTGCTGACGCTGTCCGGCATCGAGACTCTGTGGCTGTTCGTCGCGCTGCAGGCGATCACCATGGCCAGCTTCGGCCTGGCCGCATCGAACTTCTCGGCGATGGCGATGGATAAGGTCGGGCATATCGCCGGCACCGCCTCCAGCGTGCAGGGGCTGGTGACGACGATCGGCGGCGCGCTGGCGGGGGCGCTGATCGGCCGCGCGTTCGATGGCACGACCATTCCGCTGCATATCGGGTTCCTGGCGGGCGGCGTGGTCGCGCTCCTGATCATCGCGATCGTCGAACGCGGCCGGCTGTTTCGTCCGGTCTAGGCGGCGTTCGTCGCAGCCCTACGGGACCGCCGCGCCTCGCTCGGTGTTCGTATCGCCATAGCCCCCGCGCTCCAGCGGGGCCTGGAGATGCGACATGACGATGGGCGGCTATCAGATTCCCGGCGAAGGCACCGGCGACGACGGTTTCGATGAAGACGGCTATGACGAAAGCCAGCGCGCCGAAATCCTCGAGGTCACGCGCGACGGCCCGACCGACGGCACGATCCTGACCGACCTGACGCCCGATATCGGCGACGACGAGGATGGCGACGAGGACGACCTCGAAATGTCGAGCGACGAGGTCGGCGAGGATGACGACGAAGACGTCACCGACGAGGATGACGACGACGAGGACGATCTGCAGGAAGATTTCGAGGACGGCGCCGTCGACGACGAGGAGATAAAGGATCGCGACGACGCTGCGTTGCGGCCTTAAGGTTTAGCCTTCCCGTCATCCCCGCCTTCGCGGGGGTGACGGGATGCTATTCTCTACAGGCATGCCTCGAGAAACGCCTGATCGAACCCGAACTGTCGCGCCTTTTCCAGCGTGTAGGGCCGCAGCCCCATCGAGCGGTATTCGCCGATGATCTTGCCGTCCGCGCCCTCGTCCAGATACTCGAACTTGAACAATTCCTGCGTGACGATCACCGGACCTTCCATGCCGATCACCTCGGTGACGTTGGTCACACGGCGCGAGCCGTCGCGCAGGCGCTTCACCTGGATGATCAGTTCGACCGAGTCGGCGATCTGGCGCGAAATGGCTTCCTTCGGCACCTTGATGTCCGACATCATCACCATGTTCTCCATACGGGCGAGCGCCTCGCGCGGGGAGTTGGCGTGGAGGGTGCACATCGAACCGTCATGACCGGTGTTCATCGCCGCGAGCATGTCGAAACACTCGGACCCGCGAATTTCGCCGAGGATGATGCGATCCGGGCGCATACGCAGCGCGTTCTTCACGAGATCGCGGATGCTGATCTCGCCTTGGCCTTCGAGGTTCGCCGGGCGCGTTTCCAGCGGCAGCCAGTGCGGCTGTTGCAGGCGGAGTTCAGCCGCGTCCTCGATCGTCAGCACACGCTCGCCCGGGTCGATCATCTTCGACAATGCGTTGAGCATCGTCGTCTTGCCCGAACCCGTACCGCCCGAAATGACGACGTTGAAGCGGCTGGCCCCGGCGATCTTCAGCGCGGTGGCCATCTTGGGGCTCATCGATCCGAACCCGGCCATCATGTCGAGCGTGATCGGCTTGTCGGAGAATTTACGAATCGAGATCGCGGTGCCGCGCAAGCTGAGCGGTGGCACGATCACGTTGACGCGACTACCGTCCTTCAAGCGGGCGTCGGCCAGCGGCGTGGTCTGATCGACGCGGCGGCCGACCGAGTTGCAGATGCGCTGCGCGATTTGGAACAGATGTTCCTCGTCGCGGAACTGGATCGGCGCGAGGACCAGCTGGCCCTTGCGCTCGACATAGGTCTGGTCCGGCCCGTTGACCATGATGTCGGTGATCGTCGGATCGGCGAGCAATTCCTCCAACGGGCCAAGCCCGAGCAGTTCGTCGACCAACACCTTTTCCAGCGCAAACTGTTCGCGGCGGTTGAGCGTCAGCTTCAGTTCGGCGAGCACCTCGCCGATGATCGGGCGGAATTCCTCGGCCAGTTCGTCCTTGTCCAGCGTGGCGGCGGCCTCGGGATCGACGCGTTCGAGCAGGCGCGGGAGGACCTGTTCCTTGATCTTGTGGATCGAGCTTTCGAAACCCTCGACCTTGGAATTGCCGGCGTCGCCGGAGGTCGCCTGACGATCGGCGAGGCGCTGAAGGGCTTCGTGGTTCGCGCCGTTCTGGCTGGAAGCCGGTGCTGCGGGCGGCCCGTCCGTGGATTCGCCGGGCATCGGCAGTGGCGGAAACTGTTCGCCGCCGGGTTCGCTGTCGGCGGGGCGTGCCATGCCGCCGCCCTGCATCGGCCGCGCTACGCCGAACGCGGGCCTGTTGCCCGATCCCGGTGTGCCGGGGCGACGCCCAAATGCGCTCATGCCTTACTGTCCCTCATACTCGTATCACAGCGATAAGGCGGAAGGTTTTACAATTGCCTAACCAAAATCCGTCTCCTGTCCTGCGCGGCCAGATCGCTGCGCCGCCAGACAATCAGCCATTCCGTGCCGCTGAGACGATGGTCCTGCGGCAGGCGTGCGATCGGAATATAATTGCGCCGGAGTTCGGCACGCAGGATCGCATCGTTGCGGCGGTTCGGTTCCTCCCAGGTCGAATGCTCGATATCGAGGATCACCCCGGGACGCCGGGCGAGTGCTGCGCGCAAGGCGGTGGCCGCATCCTCGCCCAGTGCATCGGCTTCGGCGGCGGAGCGCAGGTGATCGGAAAAGGCGAAGCGTGTCACGGTGCATGCATGCTTCAGATGATAATAGATGACCGGCCCTTGATAGACGAACATGCATTCGCGCATGACATCGTCGGGGATCGCGGTGAGCGTGGCGGCGACGTGGGTCCGCTCATCGCTCGCTGCGATATGGTCCAGCAACGTGGCGTCGGTGACGGGATAGGCAGCGAAGATCGCGAACCCCAACAGGCCATAGCGCGAGGTGGCGAAGGCGCTTGCGGACAGGATCGCCGCCGGCACGACCAACGGCAACATGTAATGCGCCCAATAACCGCCGATCGCCAGCGCATCCACGACACAGATCGTGGCCCAACCGGCAAGGAAAGCAGCGTGCTGCGTCCAGCTGCGGAACCGGTCGGTCATGCGCCACAGGCCGATCAGCACGATCAATACGATCGGCGCAGACAGGGCGATCGTCTCGCGCAGGCGCAGCCACGCCGGACCGCTGGTGCCATGCTTGAGCAATTGCGATTGCGCGTTGGCGAACCACCATTCGGGGAAATGACCGATCGCGACATAGCCCGCCATCACTGCCAACGTCGGCAGCAGGCCTGCGAGCGCGAGCAGGGCGGCGGTGCGGACGAGGCGGGGTAGGGGTGTGCCGGCGCGGTGCATCCGCCACAATGCCCAGGCGCCAAGAAAACCGCCCTCGAACACGGCGTTGGTCTTGATCTGTATGGCCAGCCCGGCGAGCAGCATCGCCCCCAGCGCGCGGGGCAGGTCGCCGCGCCGGTCGAGCCCGGGCGCGGTGTCGAGCAAAATCCAGGCCGCCCCGGCGATGAACATATTGTAGAATACCGGCGTCTGCGTGTTGCCGCCCCACAGCACGTGCAGGCCGATCAGGTAGGTGACGCCGCCGAGGATCGCAGGCGTCCGCGCCGTGGATCGACGCGCGATGTGCGTCACGATCAGCGCGGTGACGGTGGCGAACAGCGTCGCGACGATCTGCGCCTGCACGATGCCGGTACCGCGGAGCAGGCGAATGCCGGCGAACAGGGCAAACAGCCCGAACGGCTTGCGGTCCCACAGATCGACATAGGGGATCGCCCCGGCCCAGATCCGGTCGCCGACAAGCAGATAATATTGCTCGTCCAGGCCCTTGATCGGATTGCCGAACTCCCACCCGCGTAGTGCGAAGGCGATGGCCAGCAGGAAGGCGAAGATGGCCAACCATTCGCGGCGCACGGATGTGCGCGCGCGCAGGGGCATGTGCGTGTCGGCCGTCCAGTCGAAGGTCTGCACTGTCATGGCCCCGACAGTGACGGGTCGTGGTTAGCGGCGCGTTAAGATGGCGCAGTTCAATGCGCCGTCATCCCAACCTTCGCCGCGATGACGGTCGCTCAAATGGCTCGCTCAGCCGATGCTTTCGGCCAGAACGGTCAGGCCGTTTTCGCTGACTTCGGCGAAGCCGCCGACGATCGTGATCGTCTCGGGTTCGCCCTTTTCCTGGCGGTAGATCGACAGCGCGCCGTCGCGGACGGTGGACATCAGGGGCGCATGGCCCTCGAGCACGCCGAAGTCGCCTTCGGTGCCGGGGACGACGACCATGTACACGTCCTCGCTGCGGACGAGCTTTTCTGGCGTGACGAGTTCGAAGTGCAGCATTTTGGTTCTCACTCCCCTCCCGCTTGCGGGAGGGGTCGGGGGAGGGCCTGTAATGGAGAGGATGTCCTTCCGGACAGGCCCTCCCCTAACCCCTCCCGCAAGCGGGAGGGGGATTTACTTAAGCGTCCTGCGCCATCTTCTCGGCCTTGGCGACGGCTTCGTCGATGCCGCCGACCATGTAGAACGCGCTTTCCGGCAGGTGATCGTAATCACCGTCCACCACCGCCTTGAACGACTTCACGGTATCCTCGATTGCGACGAACTTACCGCTGATGCCGGTGAAGACCTCGGCGACGTGGAACGGCTGCGACAGGAACTTCTGGATTTTGCGGGCGCGGGTGACGACCAGGCGATCGTCTTCCGACAATTCGTCCATACCGAGAATGGCAATGATGTCCTGTAGCGCCTTGTACTTCTGCAGCGTTTCCTGAACGCGGCGGGCGGTGTCGTAATGCTCCTGGCCGACGACGGCCGGGGTCAGCACGCGGCTGGTCGAATCGAGCGGATCGACCGCCGGATAGATGCCCAGTTCCGAGATCGCGCGGTTCAGCACGGTCGTCGCGTCCAAATGGGCGAACGACGTGGCCGGGGCCGGATCGGTAAGATCGTCGGCCGGCACGTACACGGCCTGAACCGAGGTGATCGAGCCCTTGTTGGTCGAGGTGATGCGCTCCTGCAGCGCGCCCATGTCGGTCGACAGGGTCGGCTGATAGCCCACGGCCGACGGAATGCGGCCCAACAGTGCGGACACTTCAGCGCCCGCCTGGGTGAAGCGGAAGATGTTGTCGACGAAGAACAGCACGTCCTGGCCTTCGACGTCGCGGAAATATTCCGCCATCGTCAGACCGGACAGCGCGACGCGGGCACGTGCGCCGGGCGGCTCGTTCATCTGGCCGAACACCAGGGCGACCTTCGAACCCTCCGGCGTGGGATTGCCGTCGGCATCCTTGGCGATGACGCCAGCGTCGAGGAATTCGTGGTACAGATCGTTACCCTCGCGGGTGCGCTCGCCGACGCCGGCGAACACCGACACGCCGCCATGGCCCTTGGCGATGTTGTTGATCAGTTCCTGGATCAGCACGGTCTTGCCCACGCCGGCGCCGCCGAACAGGCCGATCTTGCCGCCGCGCGCATAAGGCGCGAGCAGATCGATGACCTTGATGCCGGTGACGAGGATCGCGCTCTCGGTCGACTGATCGACGAAGGCAGGGGCCAGAGCGTGGATCGGGGCGGTGTCGCTATGGCCGACCGGGCCGCGCTCGTCGATCGGCTCGCCGATGACGTTCATGATGCGGCCGAGCGTCTTCGGACCGACCGGAACGCGGATCTGCGAACCGGTGTCGGTGACGGTCTGGCCGCGGGTCAGGCCCTCGGTCGCGTCCATCGCGATCGTGCGGACGGTGTTCTCGCCGAGATGCTGGGCGACTTCGAGCACCAGCTTGTTGCCGTTGTTGCTGGTTTCCAGCGCGTTCAGGATCGACGGCAGCTGGCCCTGCTGGAAGGTCACGTCGACGACGGCGCCGATGACCTGCGAGATGCGGCCGACGCTGTTCGACGTCTGCAGCGCGGGGGTGCCGACTTCACCGGCGGGCTTGGCCACGCGGGGCTTGCGGGCGGGCTTTTCTGCGATCGGGGCTTCGGTTGCCATGTGCTTTTCCTTGCCTTCTAAGTCTTAGAGCGCTTCGGCGCCGGAGATGATTTCCACCAGTTCGGTCGTGATCGCGGCCTGGCGGGCTCGGTTATACTGGATGCTGAGACGCTTGATCATGTCGCCCGCGTTGCGCGTGGCGTTGTCCATCGCGGTCATGCGGCTGCCCTGTTCCGATGCGGCGTTTTCGAGCAGCGCGCGGAAGATCTGGATCGCGATGTTGCGCGGCAGCAGATCGGCGAGGATCGATTCCTCATCCGGCTCATACGTCACCGCAGCTTCCGCGCCGGTCTTCTGCGAGGTTTCCGCATTGGCCGAGATGGCGACCGGAATGATCTGGCGGCCGGTCGGCTCCTGCACCAGTGCCGACTGGAAACGGGCGTAGAACAGATGCGCGATGTCGAATTCACCGGCGAAGAAGCGGGCCGCCACGTCGTCGGCGATTTCGCGCGCGTCCGAGAAGGCTAGCTTCTTGATTTGGCTCATTTCATGGTCGTGCGCGATCTGCGTCGGGTAGAAGCGCTTGAGCACGCGGCCCTTCTTGCCGGCGATGTAGAACTTCACCGTCTTGCCGGCGGCTTCAAGCTCGACCGCCTTCTTGCGCGCGGCGCGGACGATGTTCGAATTGAACGCACCGGCCAGACCGCGCTCCGAGGTCGCGACGATGATCAGATGCGTCTGATCGTTGCCGGTGCCTGCGAGCAGCTTGGGCGAGGATTCGGACACGCTGACCTTCGAGGCCAGCGATGCCATCACCGCTTCGAGACGCTCGGCATAGGGACGGCCGGCGACCGCCGCTTCCTGCGCCCGGCGCAGCTTCGCAGCGGCGACCATCTTCATCGCCTTGGTGATCTTCTGCGTCGACTTCACCGAGCCGATGCGGATCTTGAGGGCCTTCAAACTTGCCATCTACGGTCCTTCTTACGTCATGCCGGCCTTGAGCCGGCATCCCGCTTCTTCTGTTGCTTTTAGCTAGAGGAAGAAGCGGGACCCCGGCTCAAGGCCGGGGTGACGTGGTGTTGTTAGGCGAAGGTCTTCGCGAACGCGTCGAGCGCAGCCTTCAGGCCAGCCTTCGCCTCGTCACCCAGATCGCGGGTTTCGCGGATCTTGGTCAGCACGTCGGCATGGTTGGAACGCAGATCGGCGAGCATCGCCTGTTCGTAGCGCACCACCGCATCGACCGGCACGGTGTCGAGATAGCCCTGCGTACCGGCGAAGATCGAAGCGGTCTGCTCCTCGAACGGCATCGGCGAGAACTGGGCCTGCTTGAGCAGTTCCGTCAGGCGCGCGCCACGGTTGAGCAGCTTCTGCGTCGAGGCGTCCAGATCCGAACCGAACTGCGCGAACGCGGCCATTTCGCGATACTGTGCCAGCTCCAGCTTGATCGAGCCGGAGACCTTCTTCATCGCCTTGGTCTGCGCGGCGGAACCGACGCGGCTGACCGAGAGGCCGACGTTGATCGCGGGACGGATGCCAGCGAAGAACAGATCGGTTTCGAGGAAGATCTGGCCGTCGGTGATCGAGATCACGTTGGTCGGGATGTAGGCCGAAACGTCGCCGGCCTGCGTTTCGATGATCGGCAGCGCGGTGAGCGAGCCGCCGCCGTTCGCGTCCGACATCTTCGCCGCACGCTCCAGCAGGCGCGAGTGGAGATAGAACACGTCGCCGGGATAGGCTTCGCGGCCCGGCGGGCGGCGCAGCAACAGCGACATCTGGCGGTAGGCGACGGCCTGCTTCGACAGATCGTCGAACACGATCAGCGCGTGCATGCCATTATCGCGGAAATACTCGCCCATCGCGGTGCCGGTATAGGGCGCGAGGAACTGCAAAGGAGCCGGCTCGGATGCGGTCGCGGCGACGACGATGGAATATTCCATCGCGCCATTCTCTTCCAGCGCGCGGACGAGCTGCGCGACGGTCGAACGCTTCTGGCCGACCGCGACGTAGACGCAATACAGCTTCTTCGATTCGTCCGAACCCTGGTTCGCCGTCTTCTGGTTGATGAAGGTATCGATCGCGACGGCGGACTTGCCGGTCTGGCGATCGCCGATGATCAGTTCGCGCTGGCCACGGCCGACGGGGACGAGCGCGTCGATCGCCTTCAGGCCCGACTGCATGGGCTCGCTGACCGACTGGCGCGGGATGATGCCCGGTGCCTTCACTTCGACGCGGCTGCGCTGATCGGAAACGATCGGGCCCTTGCCGTCGATCGGGTTGCCGAGACCATCCACGACGCGACCCAGCAGGCCCTTGCCGACGGGGACGTCGACGATCGTGCCGGTGCGCTTGACGACGTCGCCTTCCTTGATCTCGCTGTCGGACCCGAAGATCACGACGCCGACATTGTCGGCTTCGAGGTTGAGCGCCATGCCCTGCACGCCATTGGCGAATTCGACCATCTCGCCGGCCTGGACGTTGTCCAACCCGTGGATGCGCGCGATGCCGTCGCCGACCGACAGCACCTGGCCGGTTTCGGAGACCTGGGCCTCGGTACCGAACGAGGCGATCTGGTCCTTGATGACCTTCGAGATTTCAGCGGCGCGGATATCCATGGGTTAGCCTTTCATCGCGTGCGCGAGAGTATTGAGACGGGTTTTGATCGAGCTGTCGATCATCTGCGAACCGATCTTCACGACCAGTCCGCCAAGCAGGGAGGGATCGACCGAAAGATCGACCGCGACGTCACGGCCGACGCGAGTGCGAAGGCTGGCCTTCAGCGCATCGACCTGAGCGTCGGTGAGGGGGTGGGCGGAGGCGACTTCCGCCGTCGTCTCGCCACGATAGTTCGCGGCCAGCGCGCGGAAGGCGCGGATGATCGCGGGCAATTGCGACAGGCGGCGATTCTGCGCCAGCACGCCGAGGAATTTCGCGGTGGTATCGTCCACATCGATCATCTCGGCCGCAGCAGCCACGCCCTTGGCGGCATCGGTGCGCGATACGACCGGGCTGGTGATGAGCGCGGCGAAATCCGCCGACTGTTCGATCGCGGCGCGGACCCGCAACAGGCTCGCCTCGACCATGTCGATCGCCTTCGCGTCACTCGCCAGTTCGAACAGAGCCGTGGCGTAACGCCCGCTCAGGCTCGCTTGAATGCCGCTGGATGTCTCCACGCGCTTGGGATTCCTCTAACCGTCGAACAGATGGCCCCATGGGGAAGGGGGCGCTGCGGCAGCACCTCCGGATGGGTTGGCCGGGCGGTTAGCATCGGGTCGGCGGGGATGCAAGTGGGGATGGTGGTATGGTTGACTAGGAAACAAGATATGCGCATACGTTGGTTGGATATCGTCATGCTGAACTTGTTTCAGCATCCAGGCGCGGTCGCTCGACAGACGACCATGTCATATTTGGCAAATGACCGCGCCTGGATCCTGAAACGAGTTCAGGATGACGGCGGTGATTGAAGGTTAGGTTCGAGCCAATGACAACCATTGCCCTCGAGCCCAACCTCGCCACCCTGATCCGCACCGCCGCCGCCGCCACGCATCAGGCGCTGTCCCGCGCGCTCATGCCGCACGGCGTCACGGCTGCAGAATGGGCGCTCCTGCGCGATCTCCATGCCGCCGGCGCCGTGCCGCAAGGGCAGATCGCAGCGCGGCTCGGCATGACGGCAGGGGCGATTTCCAAGCTGGTCGATCGGCTGGTGGCGAAGCGGCTGCTGGTGCGCGGGCGTGGCGGGGGCGGGGACCGGCGCGTGCAGATCATCGGGCTGACCGGCACCGGCGCGCTGCTGGTGCCGGAGCTTGCCCGCGCCGCTGGAGCGAGCGAGGCGGCGCTGTTCGATGGCCTCTCCACCCGGGAGCGGGCCGCGCTGGGTGCGGCGCTGACCAAGCTTGCCGCGCGTCCGCCCGCCGGGTAGCCCGTCGCCGACACATCGTGGGAGAAAGATCATGGCCGGCGCATTCGAGACGATGACGATGTCGGATGGGGCGGACATCGCCGTCTATCGCGCGCAGCCCGAGGGCGAGCGGCGCGGCGGGCTGGTGCTGGTGCAGGAAATCTTCGGCGTCACCGATCATATCCGCGACCTGTGCGAGGAATATGCCGCGGACGGCTACGAGGTGCTGGCACCCGCTCTGTTCGATCGCGAGCATCCCGGATTCGAGGCCGAATATGGCGGCGAAGGCCTGGCGCGGGGCGTCGAACTGGCGCGGCAACTGCATCCGTTCGAGCTGAGTCTCGCCGATACACAGACCTCCATTGATGCGCTGAAGGACAAAGGGCCAGTGTTCGTCGTCGGCTATTGCTATGGCGGATCGGTCGCGTGGTTCGCCGCGACGCGGTTGCAGGGCGTCGCCGCCGCCTCGTCTTATTATGGCAGCCTTGTCTCCGGCGCGGCGGACGAAGTGCCCAAGGTGCCGGTGATCCTGCACTTCGGCCGCCACGACCACGGCATCCCGATGGACGGCGTGGAAAAGGTCATCGCCGCCGATCACCCCAACGCCACCGTCTATGTCTACGAAGCGGGCCACGGCTTCAATTCCGACCGCCGCAAGGATTTCCACGAGGCAAGCTGCGACCTGGCGAAGGAGCGCACGCTGGAACTGTTTCGCGCCAACGGCGGGTGAGGCGAGGCCGCTACAGCCGCCCGGCTGCGATCTTGTACACCGCGTTGCGATCGCGCTTGCCGACCGCGACGACGACCACGACCAACACGTCATCCTCGACCCGGTAGACCAGCCGATATCCTGCCGCGCGCAGCTTGATCTTGTAGCAATCGGGCATGCCGGACAGTCGCGCCGACGGCACATGCGGGTGATCGAGCCGCTCCTTCAATCGGGCGGCGAACTGGTCGCGGATGTTAGGGGCGAGTTTCTTCCATTCCTTCAGCGCGCTGGCCAGGAATTCCAGCTCATAACTCTTCAAGCCGCACCTTGATACGCGGTTCGTCGGCGCGGGCGCGAACCAGTTCGGCGAGTTCCATGTCTTCCAACCGGTCCATCAATTCCTCCCAGGCCTTGGCGGGCACCAGATAGGCGGCAGGGGTGTTTCGGTTGAGCACCGCAACCGGAAATCCCCCCGCCGCCTCGATCACGGCCGACGGGTTTTTCTTTAAGTCGGTGATACTGACGCCGGAGCCGGCCAATAGCTGATCGATCATGGCGCTTTTAATAGCACCTTTAACTGGTCTTTTCAATCGTTCGTCTGGTTCGGGTTTGAGCGCAATCCATGGGATGTGTGACTGCCGGACAGAGCCTATATCCGGGGCATGACGCAGCACGCCGCCATCGATCCAGACACCGCATGGGCCGCGTTCGAGGCGCGGGACCGGGCTTATGACGGGCGGGTGTTCATCGCCGTTCGGACCACCGGCATCTATTGCAAGCCGAGTTGTCCGGCGCGTCACCCGAAGCGTGAGAATGTCGAACTCCATGCCGATCCCGCCTCGGCGCGGGCGGCCGGGTTTCGTGCCTGCCTGCGCTGCAAGCCCGACGAGGTTGGCCGTGACCGGATCGCGGTGGCGCGGGCGGTGGCGGTGCTGGAGGCGGCGGAGGAGATGATGGGGCTGGAGGAGTTGGCCCAGCAGGTCGGTTATGCGCCGCACCATTTCCATCGCCTGTTCAAGCGTGCGACCGGGGTGACCCCCGCCGCCTATGCGCGCGGATTGAAGGCGCAGCGCGCCGCGCGGGCACTGAGCGCGGAGGCGAGCGTGACGGCGGCGATCTACGAGGCGGGCTATTCCGCGCCGAGCCGTTTCTACGAAGATGGCGCCAAGCGGCTGGGGATGAGCCCGAGCGCGTGGAAAAATGGCGGCGCGGGGGTGACGATCCGCTGGACGATCGCGGACACCAGCCTGGGCAAGATGCTGATCGCGGCGACCGACAAGGGGCTGTGCCGCATCGCCTTCGACGAGGACGATACCGCTTTGCTGCTGCGCTTTCCCAAGGCGGAGATCGCGCCCGGCGGCGCGGCGCTGGCCGATCTGGCGGCGCGGGTCGTGGCGAGCGTGGAATCGCCTGAGCGCGATCAGGATCTGCCGCTCGACGTGCAAGGCACCGCATTTCAGGAAGCGGTCTGGCAAGCCTTACGCCATATTCCGCTCGGCGAAACGCGATCGTACGGCCAACTCGCCGCCGCGATCGGCAAGCCCGGCGCGGTGCGCGCGGCGGGAACGGCCTGTGGGGCGAACCCGGTACCGATCGCCATTCCCTGCCACCGCGTGCTGCGCGGGGATGGATCGCCGGGCGGCTATGCTTACGGCACGGATCGCAAGGCCGCCTTGCTCCGACGCGAGGGTGCCGACTGACGCCAAGGCGGGCGCTGCTTTTCAATATCGCATCCACGCGCTACCCTTTCGGTCGGGGAAAGGGGATTGGAATGGGGCCGACACGACCGAAAACGCCGCCGGGCAGCATCCTTTGGCGCGTCATCCACTATCCGCTGAGCCTGCTGGCGATCGGGCTGGCGATGATGGCCGTCGCCGGGCTGTTGGTCGGCGTGCTGCGCGACGTGCTGCCGATCGGCCATGGCGGCTTACGCGGCGTGCTGTTCTCGCTGATCGCATCCGCCGTGTTCGTCGGTGCCTATTGGCTGTTCGTGCATTTCGTCGAGCGGCGGCCGTTCGAGGAATTCGAACGCGAGGATTGGTTCGGCGAACTGGCCATTGCGGCGGCGGCCGGGTTCGTCCTGTTCTCGATCGTGATCGGCATCATCGCCGCGCAGGACGGTTACAGCATCGTCGGCACCAATCCGGCGCGCGCGGCGCTGCCCGCGCTGGCGGTGGCGATCTTCTCCGGCGTGAGCGAGGAGATCGTGTTGCGCGGCGTGATCTTTCGATTGGTCGAACGCATGACCGGCAGCTGGATCGCCTTGGTCCTGTCCGCGATCCTGTTCGGGGCGATGCATCTCGGCAATCCCAACGCCACTCTGTTCGCCGGCTTGGCGATTGCGCTGGAGGCAGGCGTGATGCTGGCGGCACTCTACATGGTCACGCGGCGGTTATGGGCGGTGATCGGGCTGCACGCCGCGTGGAACTTCACGCAGGGCGGGATCTACGGCGTTCCGGTATCCGGTTTCGACACCGGCGGACTCATTCGTCCGAGCATCACGGGATCGGACCTGCTCACCGGCGGATCGTTCGGCGCGGAGGCATCGCTGGCGGCCTTGCTGATCAATTTAGCCGTTGGGGCTGGGTTGATGTGGATCGCCTGGCAGCAGGATCTGGTCGTGCCCCCGCGCTGGATCCGGCGCGGCGGTTTTCAGGGCGACGAGCGCTTGGCCCGCAGCAGATGGTGAGCATGGCGCTTCAGGGCGCCGCCTTGCAGGCATAGACGATCTTCTCGTTCGGCAGCGGCGGCAGCGTGGCCCGGATCGCCGCCTGTTGCGTCGAGAGATTGGCGCGCGCCGCAATGTCGGACGAACACGCCTTCAGCGACACCTGGCTGCGCACCTTGCGCACGGCGTCCATCTGCGCGGCGGACAGCAGATAGCGTGCGTTCGAATAGATTTTCGTCGCCGGATCGAATTGCAGCACGGAAACTGTCTGCTCCTCGGACGGCACGAGGATGCGATCCCAGCGACTGCCGTTCTCGGCATATTGCGTGCGCTGGTTGACGCAGCCGCCGGTGCCCCAATCCAGCTTCACGTCGTCCTGCGACGATACCGTGATGCGGCTGCGGTTCGGCAGGACGGTGCAGACCATCGGGCCGATCGCGGCATCGCTGCTGACGGTCGGCATGGCATCGGGCACGACCGGCGGCATCACCGGCTCCCCGCTCGGCCGCATCACGAAGATGACGAGCGCGGCGACGAACACGATCGCGCCGACGCTCGCGACGCCGATCGCCCAGGGCCGCAGCCCACGCAATTCGAGCATCGCCGCACCGCCCGCCGCGAGCAGACCGGCGACGAGCAGGCCGGCGGCGATGGCGATGAAATTCTCGCGCAACCGCTGCGCCGCATCGCGCGCGCCGACCATCGCCTTGTCGCGTGCGGCATTGGCCTGGCTGGTCGCATCGAGCCGCGCCTTCTGCGCATCGGACGCTGCCAGCGCATCGGCATCGCTATCCTGTTTCAGCCGTTCGGCGATGCTGGTGCAGGGATTGCCGACCCCGGCGAAATCCTGTTTCGCGCTGCGCAGGAACGTCGCCAATTCGGTATCGGCGATGGCGAAGCCGAAGCTCGAATCGCCATCCTCGCCCCGCGTCAGCGCGGAGTTGACACCCACCACGCGCCCGCACGGATCGAGCAGTGGCCCGCCCGAATTGCCCCGCGCGATGCTGGCGGTGTGCAGCAACACCTCGACGCCCGAGAGCGTGCGGCGGCCCGAGAACACGCCCTCCGAACGGATCGGCGACAGCGGCATGATGTAATCCGCCGCTGACCGCGCCGTCGCCATGTCGACATTGCCGGGATAGCCCAAAGCGGTCATCGAACTGCCCTCGTCCACCGGCCCGGTGTAGAGCGCCAGCGTCGGCAGCTTCACGCCAGTGAATTCGATCAACGCCAGATCGCGCTGCGTATCGATCGCGATCACCTTGCCCTGATAGGACCGGCTGCCCTCCGACGGCACCACGCCGATCACGACATTGTCGGGGTAGCGCGCGGCGAGATCGACGACATGCGCATTGGTCACGATCCGGTTCGGCGCGACTGCGAATCCGCTCCCATGCCCGAAGCCCACGACCTCGTTGTCCACCACCGCCACGGTCACGACGCGCACGACGCTGCGCGCGGAAGCGGAGATGTCGTCGGCATGAGCGGGGGCGGTTAGGCCGAAGAGTAGCAAGAGAGCGAGGAGGAGGCGGGTCATGGCGTCCATCGCTAGCGCGCGGTCATATGTCGAGCAAGGACGGCGCTGATCCGGCAGCCGCAAATCGGAATTTCGGAGACACGGATCGCGGCGGCGTTCGATCAGCGCATTTCCCTTCGCCAAATAGGCGCTTCCCCGGCGAAGGCCGGGGCCCAGTCGTGAGACAGAAGTAATCGGGCGCAGCGTGACGTAACACTGACTTCCGCGACTGGGCCCCGGCCTTCGCCGGGGAAGCATCGGGCTTGGTAGATTAAGGTGTCACTCCCGTTTCGGGCTTTTGTACCTTTGGGACATAAGTCTTTCCATTGGCCAAGTCGGCATTTCAACTGCGCGTCGTAAGGCAATGTCGACGGTCTCGCGATACGTCTTCACGCCAAGAATGCGCTGAGCCTCTTCGAGTAGTTCACGATCGATCTTCAGATTGTGGCGCACGTGCATATCCTTGCTGCGAGCGCCGCATTCATAGCATTTCGGGTCACACGAAACTATACGGATCGACATCCACCGCGACGCGCACCTTGCTCGGCCAGTCGAGCTTGCCCAGCCACGCGCGGATCACGTCCTGCACGTCCAGCGCGCGCCGCGCGTGGACCAGTAACCGGAAACGGTGCCGGCCGCGCAGCATTGCGAGCGGGGCGGGGGCCGGGCCGTAGACTTCCATGCCATCGACCTGCGGGGCGGAGCGGCCGATCAGCACCGCGATCTCGTGCGCTGCCGCTTTGTCCTCACTCGACACGACGATCCCGGCGAAGCGGCCGAATGGGGGCGCGTTCGCCTCGCGCCGGCTCTCGGTTTCCGCCGCGTAGAACGCCTCGGCATCCCCGGTGATCAGCGCGCGCATCACTGGCGCGTCGGGGCTGTGCGTCTGGATATAGACATGGCCCGGCTTCTCGCCGCGACCGGCACGGCCCGACACCTGCATGATCTGCTGGAAGGTGCGCTCGCTCGCGCGCAGGTCGCCGCCGTTCAGGCCGAGATCGGCATCGATCACCCCGACCAAAGTCAGGTTGGGGAAGTGATAGCCCTTGGTGATGAGCTGCGTGCCGACGACGATGTCGATGTCATGCCCCTCCATCCGCGCGACGAACTCCGCCGCCTTGGCCGGCGACCAGATCGTGTCGGAGGTGACGACCGCCGTCTTGGCGTCCGGGAACAGCAACTTCACCTCGTCGGCGATCCGCTCCACCCCCGGTCCCACCGCCACCAGAGTATCCTCGTTCGAGCATTCCGGGCAGGCGCGCGGCGTCGGTTCGGCATGGCCGCAATGGTGACAGGTGATGCGCGCGATAAGCCGGTGCTCGACCATCCAGGCAGTGCAGTTCGGGCATTGGAAGCGATGCCCGCACGTCCGGCACAGGGTCAGCGGCGCATAGCCGCGCCGGTTGAGGAACAGCAGCACCTGCTCGCGCCGCTCCAGTGTCTCCTGCATCGCCTTCACCAGTTTCGGCGCGATCCAGCGGCCCCGGTCGGGCGGGTTCTGGATCAGGTCGATCGCCTCGATCGCCGGCATTTCCGCAGCACCCCAGCGGCCCGGCAGCTTCAGTTCGGCATAGCGCCCGCTCGCCACCTGCTGGCGCGTCTCGATCGCCGGGGTGGCGGAGGCGAGGATCACCGGCACACCCTCGAACTTGCCACGCATCACCGCCACGTCGCGCGCATGATAATGCACGCCGTCTTCCTGCTTGAAGCTGGTCTCGTGCGCCTCGTCCACCACGATCAGGCCGAGACTGGCATAGGGAAGAAACAAGGCCGATCGCGCGCCGACCGTGACCAGAGCCTGTCCGGTCGCGATCGCCCGCCACGCGCGGCGCCGCTCCGACTGGCGCAGGCCCGAATGCCACGCCACCGGCTCGCACCCGAAGCGCGCGGTGAAGCGCTGCAGGAACGGTTCGGTCAACGCGATCTCGGGCAGCAGCACGAGCGTCTGCCGCCCCTCGCGGATCGCCTCCGCCACCGCCTCGAAATAGACTTCGGTCTTGCCCGATCCGGTCACGCCGTCGAGCAAGGTCGGCTGGAATTCGCGCGCCGCGACATTGGCGACCAACGTCTCCGCCGCCGCGCGCTGGTCGGACGACAGCGCAGGTCTACCGTGCGCGGGGTCGGGCAGCGGATAGGGGCTGTCGATATCCACCGCCACCGCCTCCAGCGCGCCGGTCTTGACCAGCCCGCGGATCACCGCGTCGGACACGTCCGCCGCCGCCGCCAGTTCGCGGATCAGGCCCTGCCGCACGCCGATCCGCTCCAGCGCCTGTTCCCGCTGCGGGGTCAGGCGCGCGGGCACTTCGCCGGTGGCGCGATATTCGGTGATCGTCTTCGTGCCTTCCAGCGCGGAACTGGACGGCATCGCCATCCGCACTACGGCGGCATGGGGGCTGAGATAATAATCCGCTGTCCACTCGATCAGGCGGCGGAGCGGCGCGGCGATCGGCGGCACGTCGATTACGCCCATCAAATTGCGTAGCCGGTTGTCGCCGACCTCGGCATCGGACGGCATCCGCTCCTCTTCCCACACCACGCCGAGCAACTGGCGCGGGCCGAGCGGCGCGACGACGATCGATCCCGGTTCGACGCTCATGCCGTGCGGCACGCGGTAATCGAGCGGGCCGAGCGCGGAATTCATCACGATGACACGGGCACGGTACATGGACGTGCATATGGCGGCGGGCAGGCCTAGAAGGAAGGGAGACGTTTCCGAAGGAGTATCCGATGTCGCTCTTGTCCCTGCTGTTGCTCGCCCAGGCTGCCGCCGCGCCGATGGCGCCCGACATGAAGATGGACAAGCCCGAGCCGGTCTGCGTCCGCGCCGGAGATCTGCCGCCCGCTTTCGCGAAGTGGAACGCGCCGGCCTCGGTCGGGCTGGCGATCGGTGCGCCGTTCCCGGTGACGGGCACGGAGCCGTCGAAGCTTACCGGCGCGGTCGGCGATGTGGCGAAGCGCGGCGGGACGGCGGCCATGCTGTCCTTCACCGTGGCGAAGGCGGGCGTCTACCAGATCGGGCTGGCCAGTGGTGCGTGGGTCGATGTGGTGAGCGGCGGCGCGGCGCTGGCCTCGGTCGGGCACGGGCATGGCCCGATCTGCACCGGCCTGCGCAAGATCGTCGATTTCAAGCTGAGCCCGGGCCGCTACACGCTGCAATTGTCGGGCATCAAGACGCCGACGATCAAGGTGATGATCGTTCCGAAGTAGCGGCGCACGGCAGGCTTGCCCCACCCCCGTTCGCCCTGAGCCTGTCGAAGGGCGTACCCCAAACGCACCGGAGCATTCGGGGCACGTGCTTCGACAGGCTCAGCACGAACGGTAAAGGTTTACCTCGCAGCTGCCACGCCCGGCGCGACGAACGCATGCGACGTCCCGCGCCGCGCGCGTTTGGCGGTGTAGAGCGCGATGTCGGCGGCGTGCAGCAGTTCGCCGACCGTATCCGCGCCGGGGCCGGGGCTGGCCGATCCGATCGTGCCCGATACGGGCAACAGATCGTCCTTCGACTGGACCGGCGTCTTGAGCAAATCGAGCAAGCGCGCGATCACGGCAGGCGCATCGGCGACCAGTTCCGGATCGGTCAGTAACAAAGCGAATTCGTCTCCGCCCAGCCGCGCGGCGAAGCTGCCGTTCAGGAATGGCGCGCGCAGCCGCTGGCCGATCGCGCGCAGCACGTCGTCGCCGGCCATATGGCCGAACGTGTCGTTGGTGGTCTTGAAATGGTCCAGATCGACCAGCACCAGGACGACCGGCTTGCCCCGGCGCGCGGCCTGCAATTCGGCCTCCAGCACGCGGTTGAATTCGGCACGGTTGGCGATCCGCGTCACTTCGTCGGTGCTGGCGGATTCGCGCAGCTTGCGTTCGACGCGGTAGCGATCGGTCACGTCCTGGAACACGCCGATCACGGCGACGGCGCGGCCATTCTCGACCTCCAGCTCGCCCCGGCTGCGCACCCGGCGGCGCTTGCCCTTGGCGGTGATGAAATCGACCTCCACCTCATAAGGAGCGCCGTTTTCGATCGTGCCGGTCAACGCATCGCTGATCGTCGCGCGGTCGTGCGGCGGATAGAAATCGAGCGCGGCAAGCAGATCGGGCGGTGCAGTCGGATCCAGTTCGTGGATGCGATAGATGCCATCGGACCAGGTGACCGATTCGGTGTCCAGATCGAGCCGCCAGGATCCGATCATCGTCATGCGCTCGACCTGGCGGAAGACGCGTTCCTGTCGGCGGAGCGAGCGCGATTGCTCCTGCGCGCTCTCGGCGATCGACACCGCCTCCCGCGCCGCGCCGCGCGCCGCGATCAGCGCCTCGATCACCGTGGCGATGTGCGTCAGCGTCTCGGCCTGTTCGGCGGTCATCTGGCGCGGCTTGTCGTCGATCAGGCAGATCGCGCCGATCGCGTGGCGACCGCTGGCGTTCGCGATGTGGATCGGGGCACCGGCATAGAAACGAATTTGCGGATCGCCGATGACCAGCGGGTTTGTGGCGAAGCGTGGATCGAGTGCCGCGTCGTTGACGACCAGCGGCGTATCGCTGCGAATCGTATGATCGCAGAATGCGATGTCGCGGCTGGTTTCCTCCATCTCGGTGCCGAACCGCGCCTTCACCCATTGGCGATTGCGATCGATCAGCGTGAGCATCGAGACCGGACAATCGAAGCGAGTCGCGGTCAGCGTGACGAGCGCGTCGAACGCCTTTTCCGGTTCCGAATCGAGCAATCCCAGCGCATGCAGCGCCGAAAGGCGGCGATCCTCATCGGTAATGACGGGGAGCAAGGTTTCGCTAAGCACGTTCATCTTGGCACTTCTACGCGCGAGGGACTTAACAACTCGTCTTTGTCTTGGCCGCGATTTCGCGTCCGGCAAACCGCCCCGCCGATATGGATGGTGTGCGGATGGAGCAGCCCGTGCGTCACCGCTCGCTTCATCGGCGTGCGCGCTTTAGAATGGAACGCGATGCAATCCACCATTCTCGCCTGGGCCGATCACCTCGCGCATAATCGCCGGCGTTCGGCGCATACCGTGCGCGCTTATGTCGCGACGGCGCATCGACTGGTCGGTTTTCTCGGCAGCCATTGGGGCGAAGTTGTTTCGCCCGCGCGGCTGGGCGAGGCGAACGCGGCGGATTTGCGCGCCTATCTCGCCTTTCGCCGGGCCGAAGGGCTGGGCAACGCCTCGGCCGCGCGGGAATTGTCGGCGGTGCGCGGGTTCCTCGCTTTTGCCTGTGGCGAGGGCGCGACGCCGCGGCTGAAGGGGCCGCGCGTCAAGAAAGGCGTGCCGCGCCCGGTATCCCCGGACGAGGCGGTGGCGCTGGTAGAGGACGTGGCCGAGGTGGCGCGCGCCCCCTGGATCGCGGCGCGCGACTGGGCGGTGCTGATGCTGCTCTACGGCGCGGGCCTGCGCATCGGCGAGGCGCTGTCGCTGACTGGCGCGATCCTGCCGCTGGGCGCGACGCTCAGCGTGACGGGCAAGCGCGCCAAGACGCGGATCGTGCCTCTCTTGCCGCAGGTTCGTGAAGGTCTCGAGGATTACGTCCGGCTCTGCCCCTGGCCCGTGTCGCGCGCCGAGCCGCTGTTCCGGGGGGCGAAGGGCGGGGTGCTCGATCCGGCGATCATCCGCCGCTCGGTGCAGGCGGCGCGGACGCGGCTCGGTCTGGCGGATCGCACCACGCCGCACGCGCTGCGCCACAGCTTCGCCACGCATCTGCTCGGGCGCGGGGCGGATCTGCGCTCGCTGCAGGAATTGCTCGGCCATGCGTCCTTGAGTTCGACGCAGATCTATACGGCGGTCGATGCCGCGCATCTACTCGACGTGTACCGCAACGCGCATCCCCGCGCGTGATGCAAGTTTGATCCAGATCAATTGACGAACATCGTTTTGCGCGTGAAACGATGTCCTGTGAAACCCGCCATCCCCCTCAGCCCCGAATTCCTCGCCGATATCGTGGCCGTGCAGCATATCGACGCGGTGAAGGCGATCCTGTCGGACGTGTGCCGCATCACCGGCATGGGCTTTGCTGCGGTCGCGCGCGTCACCGACCAGCGCTGGATCGTGTGTCAGGTGCAGGACGATATCGCCTTCGGGCTGGATCCGGGCGATGAACTCGAGGTCGGCACCACGATCTGCGACGAGATCCGGGGCGACGGGCAGGCGGTGGTGATCGACAATGTCAGCGCCGAGCCACGCTGGCGCGCGCATCACACGCCGATCATGTACGGCTTCAAAAGCTATATCTCGGTGCCGATCCTGCGTGCCGACGGCAGTTTCTTCGGTACGCTCTGCGCGATCGATCCCGCACCGCGCGCAACCAGCCTGAACGAGGTGCGCGCCGCGATCGAGGCGTATGCGGCGCGGATCGGGCTCGAACTGGATACGCTCAGCGCAGGTGCCGCGGCTTCCAGGTGAGAACACGCCAGACGTAGAGGATGGCCACCACCACCATCGTCGCCACGGCCGCCGGCCCGACATAATGTTCGAGCTGCTTGAAATTGGTGCCGAGATAGAAGCCGGCCCCCGCAAGCACGCAGTTCCATATCGCCGCGCCGCCGCCGGTCCAGATCAGGAATTTCCAGCGGTTCATCCGCGCCATGCCGGCCGGCAGCGACACGATCGTGCGGAATGCGGGCATGAAGCGGAAGACGAAGACGATCCACTGGCCGTGCCGCCGGAAGAAACCGTGCAGCTTCTCGACATCCTCCCACTCGATCGCAGCCCAGCGCCCGTGGCGATCGACCAGCGGCTTGAAACGTTCGTACCCGATGCGGCGGCCAAGTTCGTACCAGAAGACGTTGCCGGCCACCGTGCCGATCGTGCCGAACACGATCAGCGGCACCATTGCCATCTGCCCACGCGCGACCGCGATGCCGCCCAGGCCCATGATCACCTCGGACGGGATCGGCGGGATGATGTTTTCGAGCGCCATCAGCAGGAAGATGCCGAAATAGCTGCCCCAGGCGATCAGGTTGACAATGAGGTCGGTCATGAGATGTGGCTTGCCCGTCCCGAAATGAAAACGTCATCCTGAACTTGTTTCAGGATCCAGGCGCGGTCATCTGTCCCACGGATACCGCCCATGAGGCCACTGACCGCGCCTGGATCCTGAAACGAGTTCAGGATGACGAAGTTTCAGTCCTTTGCCGCCACCTTCGCCTCGACCGCCGCCCAGATCATTGCCGCCGTATCCACCCCGTCGAACCGGTCGATCGCAACCAGACCTGTGGGGGAGGTGACGTTGATCTCGGTCAGCCACTGGCCGCCGATCACATCGATACCGACGAACAGCAGCCCGCGCTTCTTCAGTTCCGGGCCGAGCACGGCGCAGATTTCGCGTTCCTTGTCCGTCAGTTCGGTCTTCACCGCCGATCCGCCGACCGCGAGGTTGGAGCGGATCTCGCCTTCGCCCGGCAGCCGGTTGATCGCGCCGACCACCTCGCCATCGACCAGCACGATGCGCTTGTCGCCCTTGGCCACGTCGGGCAGGAACGCCTGGATCATGTGCGGCTCGCGCCACGTCATGTTGAACACCTCTATCAGTGCGGACAGGTTCGCGCCGTCCGATCCGACCTTGAAGATCGCCTTGCCGCCGTTGCCGTGCAGCGGCTTGATGACGATCTCGCCGTGTTTGGCGAGGAAGGCGCGCGCCTCGTCCAGGCTGCGCGTGACGAGCGTCGGCGGCATGAACTGCGGGTAATCGAGCACGAAGACCTTTTCCGGCGCATTGCGTACGCTGGCGGGGTCGTTGACGACGAGCGTCTTGTGGCTGATCCGCTCCAGCAGATGCGTCGCGGTGATATAGCCCAGGTCGAACGGCGGATCCTGCCGCATCAGCACGACGTCCGTCTCATCGCCGAGATCGAGGCTGACCGCCTCGCCGAACGCGAAGTGATCGCCGACCACGCGCTGCACCGTCACCGGATGCGCCTTCGCCCAGACGCGGCCGTCGGCGTAATTCAGGTCTTCGGCGGCATAATGGAACAGCCGGTGCCCGCGCGCCTGCGCCGACAGCATCAGCGCGAAGGTCGAATCGCCCGCGATGTTGATCGACTGGATGGGGTCCATCTGGACGGCGACGGTCAGCGGCATCGAATGATCCTTTTCCCGCGCCTCCCTCGTCACCCCGGCGCAGGCTGGGGTCTCCGGGAGGCGAGCGTTACGCCCGCACCACGAGACCCCAGCGTGCGCTGGGGTGACGGGATGGAGTGGTTGGGCAGATAGGAGCGGGCAGGGGGAATGTCACGCTAACCCCTCCGTTCGTTTCGAGAGTAGTCGAGAAACCGGCCTCAAGCGCTGCGCACAGTTTCTCGACTACGCTCGAAACGAACGGAGCGGGGAAGCGATGCTCACCCGATCCACGCATTCTCGATATGGCGGGGCCGTACGCTGGGTGCGATAAGGATCACGTCGACGCGGATGTCGTCGCCCGGGCCGGCATAGGTCGGCATCAGCACCTCCGCCGCTGCCGCGACGCGGGCGAGGCGGCGTTCGTCGATCGCGTAATCGAGTTCGGCGGCGGTCTTGCGCAATTTCACCTCGACAAAGGCGATCAGATTGCCCTTGCGCGCGACCAGATCGACCTCCCCGGCGGGCGTGCGCACGCGACGATCGAGGATCCGCCAGCCCTTCAGCCGCAGCCACCAGCCGGCGAGGCGTTCGCCGCGACGGCCGGAGGCTTCGGCGATGCGGCGGTCACGCATTTCTTAGCCCCTCCCCTTCAGGGGAGGGGTTGGGGTGGGGCAGTCCCGTCTCGAAGAGACCAGCGCCAGTTTCTGCGGCACGGCCCCACCCCAACCCCTCCCCTGAAGGGGAGGGGCTAAATGAGGAAAACGTCTTGCTCACCCCTTCATCTCCAGCGCCCGAGCATAAAGCGCCTTGCGATCGACGCCGAGCTTCTTCGCCACCTCGCTCGCCGCCTGCCCGGTGGACAGCCGGGTTAGCGCTTCGGCCAGCGCCACATCCGCATCCGCCTCGCTCGCCGCCTCCGGTTCCCCCGGCGGCGCGATCACGATCACGATCTCGCCCCTGGGCGGCGCATCGGCATAGCGTGCGGCCAATTCCCCCAACGTCCCCGTCACCGCTTCCTCGAATCGCTTGGTGATCTCGCGCGTCACCGCTGCGTCGCGTTCGCCAAGTTCCTCCGCCAGCGTCGCCAGCGTCGCGGCCAAGCGGGGGCCGGATTCGTACAGCACCAACGTCGCCCGCACCGCCGCCACCTCGCGAATCGCGGTCGCACGGGCGGCAGCCTTGGGCGGCAGGAAGCCGAGATACAGGAACCGGTCGGTCGGCAACCCCGCCAGCGTCAGCGCCGCGATCGCCGCGCAGGGGCCGGGGATCGTCACCACCAGATGCCCCGCCGCGCGGGCATCGCGGACCAGTTTGTAACCCGGATCGGAAATCAGCGGCGTCCCGGCATCCGACACCAACGCCACCGCCTCGTGCCCCATCCGCGCGATCAGGCCGGGGCGCACGCCTTCCGCATTATGGTCGTGATACGGCGTCATCGGCCGCTTGATGCCGATATGGTGGAGCAGCTTCGCGGTCACACGGCTGTCTTCCACCGCGATTACGGCGCATCCCGCCAGCACCTCGGCGGCGCGCGGCGAGAGATCGCCGAGATTGCCGATCGGGGTGGCGACGATATAGAGACCGGGTACAAGACCGGGCGCGGGTTCGGCATTCATCATGGGAAGTGTCATGGCAGAGGGTTTATCGATACCGCAACGGGGCATGTCACTTGCCAGATTGACGGCGGTGGCGGCGGCACTCGTGCTGAGCGCGTGCCAGACGGTCGTGCCGCGCGGGCCCGCGCCGACGATCCGTCCGCAGCCGACCCGGCCGCAGCCGACCGGCCCGACGCAGATCGACCAGGGCATCCCGACCGATACCGCGCGCCACCGCATCGCCCTGCTCGTGCCGCTGACCGGATCGAACGCCGGCGTGGGGCAGAGCATCTCCAATGCGACTCAGCTTGCATTGCTCGACACGAACAACGAACGCCTCCGCATCACCACTTACGATACTGCGGCCTTGGGTGCGGCCAATGCGGCGCAGCGCGCGATCGCGGATGGCAATCGCCTGATCCTCGGGCCGCTGCTCGCCGATGACGTCAAGGCGGTGGCACCGGTGGCGAAGCGCGCGGGCGTGCCGGTGGTCAGTTTCTCCAACGATGCCAGCGCGGCGGGCAACGGATCGTACCTGATGGGCTATATGCCGGGCCAGTCGATCACCCGCGTGGTCGATTATGCGCGCGGGCAGGGCATGTCGAGCTTCGCCGGATTGGTGCCGAACGGCCTGTACGGCGAACGTGCCTCGACCTCGTTCCTGCGCGCCGTCGAAGGGGCGGGCGGGCAGGTCGTCACGCTGCAGACCTATGATCGCGCACCCGGATCGATTAGCGCGGCGATCACGCGCATGGGGCATAATTCGCCGTACGAGGCGGTGCTGATCGCGGATGCCGCGAACAGCGCATCGGCGGCGGTGCCGATCCTGCGTAAGAGCGGCGGGGCCAGCGCCCGCGTGCTCGGCACCGAATTGTGGAACTCGGATGCCTCGGTCAACGGCAAGCCCGCGCTGAACGGCGCATGGTTCGCCAGCGTGCCGGACGCGCTGTACCGCCAATATGCCGCGAAATACCGCGCGCGCTTCGGCACCGCGCCGTTCCGCCTGTCGAGTCTCGGCTATGACGCGGTGCTGCTGACGGTGCGCATTGCGCGCGACTGGCCGATCGGGACGGCGTTCCCGGAGGATCGGCTCAAGGATCGCGGCGGCTTCGGCGGGATCGATGGCGCGTTCCGCTTCGGGCGCGACAACATCGCCGAGCGCGCGCTTGAGGTACAGGAGATCCGCGGCGGTACGACGGTGATCGTATCGCCCGCACCGACGGGGTTCGTGAAGTAGGCATTCAATTCCCCTCCCTGGAAGGGAGGGGTTAGGGGTGGGTCGGTATGGGGCGGGCGTAGCGCTCCCTCACGGGCCGACCCACCCCCAGCCCCTCCCTTCCAGGGAGGGGAGCAACTAAGCCGACCGCACCACGATCGGCAAAATCGCATCCAGCAAAATCGTCCCCGCCTCGGTGATCGCCAGCCGGTCGCCGTCGCGTCGCGCCAGGCCCTGATCCTCCAGCTTCGCCAGCGCCGGCAGATCGACCAGTCCGGCGATCGTCGTCTCCCCCAGCCGCGCGATGCGCGCCAGGTCCACGCCCTCGCGCAGGCGCAGGCCCATCAGCAGTGCCTCGGTCGCGCGGGTGTGCGGGGCGAGCAGTTCCTCGATCTCGATCCCGTGCTGGTTGCGCTCGATCGCCGCCATCCAGTTTTCGGGCTTCCTGCGCCGCACGGTGGCCAACCCGCCGCGCCGCCCGTGCGCGCCGGGGCCGATGCCGAGATAGTCCTGATAGCGCCAATAGACGAGGTTGTGGCGGCTCTCCGATCCCGGCCGCGCATGATTGGAGATTTCATAGGCGGGTAGGCCGGCCGCCGCCGTCATGGCGCGCGTCGCCTCGAACAGATCGGCGGCGCTGTCGCCGTCGGGGATGACGATCCGCCCCGCCGCCGCCTCGGTCGCGAAGCGCGTGCCGGGTTCGATCGTCAATTGGTAGAGCGAGAGGTGTTCGGTGCCGAACGCCAAAGCGCGGGCGAGTTCGCTGTCCCAGGCGGTGAGCGTCTGGCCGGGCCGGGCATAGATCAGGTCGAAACTGACCCGCGCGAACGCCGCCAGCGCCGTGTCCAGCGCGGCCAGCCCCTCGCGCACGTCATGCGCACGGCCGAGGAATTTCAGCGCATCGTCGTCGAGCGCCTGTAGCCCGAGCGATACGCGGTTCACCCCCGCCGCCGCGATATCGGCGAAGCGCGCCGCCTCGACCGAGGAGGGGTTGGCCTCCAGAGTGATTTCGATATCGTCGGTGAAGCCCCACGCATCCTCCGCCGCGCGGATGATCGCCGCAGTCGTTTCGGGTGGCATCAGCGACGGCGTGCCGCCGCCGAAGAAAATCGAGCCGAGCCGTCGGCCCGGCATCAGCGTCGCCTCATGCGCCAGATCGGCTAGTAGCCCGGCGCGCCACGCCGCCTGATCGACGGAGTCGCGGACATGGCTGTTGAAGTCGCAATACGGGCATTTCGAGACGCAGAATGGCCAGTGGACGTACAGCGCCAGTGGCGGTGCCGCGCGCGTGGACGGATCTGAAACGGGCAGTTCGGCAAGGCTCATGGGCGCGCGCTATGCGCGCCCCGGCGCCCAGAGGGAAGATGCCGCGCGCCCGGCTTTATTCCTCGCCGGTGCGATAGGCGCAGAATTTGTTGCCATCCAGATCGCGGAAATACGCGCCGTAGAACGCCTGCGGCCCGACCCCGCCGCGCAGGCCCGGTGCGCCCTCGTCCTGCCCGCCGAGTTCGATCGCCTTGGCATATACCGCGTCGACTTGTGCGCGGCTGTCCGCCAGCAACGCGACCATCGTGCCGTTGCCGGGATTGGCCGTGCCGCCGTCATAGGGCTTGGTGATCGCCAGCATCGGCTTGTCGCGGCCCGCGCCATACAAAGTGAAACCGCGCGCATCCGGCATCGTGATCAGCCGCTTGCCGCCGATCGCGCCCAGCAGGCCGTCATAGAAGACCAGTGCCTTGTCGATATCGTTGGTGCCGAGTGTGGTGTAGCCGATCATCGTCTCTCTCCATATCGTGCGCCGGCGGTTGGGCCGCCTGGCTTTATGCTGGCTCGTCCGTTCCCCGGCGCAGGCCGGGGTCCAGTCGCGAAGGTAGCTGTTACGTCGCGCAGCGCCCGATCACTGTTTCCCGACTGGTCCCCGGCTTTCGCCGGGGACCATGAATCAGGACTTCGCGGCGGGCGTCGCGACCGGCTTCGGTACCGGCGGGGTGAATTCGCCCGGCTTGCACTCGCCCTCGCGCTTGGCGCTGACGTTCATCACCAGCTTGCCGCCATCGTTGTTGGTGCCGGCCGATTCGACCGACATCTTGATGTTCTGCTCGGTCGCGCTGCTCGTGCCGTCGGCGGTGAGCTTCACGGCCCGGCCATCCTTCGAACAATTGGCGGTGAAGGCGACCTTGCCGCCCGAGATGTTCTTGTCGGTCACCTTGCAGTTGTTCTGCGCCCCGCCCATCGCGGTCAGGTTCTTTTCCGCATCTTCCTGCGCGGCGAATTCGGGCGTGATGCAGGCCGATACGCCGGCCATCATGTTCATCATCTGCTGCATCTGCGCCTTCTGCTCGGGCTTGATGCCCGGCCCGGCGAATTCGACGATCTCGATTTTCTGGCTCCAGCTACCCGGCTGGCGCTTCACCGGGCCCGAATCGCTCTTGCCGCAACCGGCGGCGAGCAAAGCGACGCCGGTGAGGGCGATAAGGTTACGCATGGAAATTCTCCCCTGATGACGGGGCGATCTTTCGAGGTTCGCGCGCGCGAGTGCAATCGTAAATTCGCGCGCTAACCCGCGAACGGCGCTCAATCGACGAAGGCGCGCTCGATCACGTAATGGCCTGGGTTGGCGTTCGATCCTTCGCTGAAGCCCTGCGATTCCAGCATCGCGCCGAGATCGCGGATCATCGCCATGCTGCCGCACATCATGATGCGGTCCGTCTCCGGGTTCAGCGCATGTTCGCCGCCGACCGGGGGGGCGAACAGCCGCCCGTCCTCGATCAGCGCGCCGATCCGCCCGGCGGTGCGGAACGGTTCGCGCGTCACGGTCGGGACGTAATGGAATTGTAGCAGCGCCTGATCCGACACTAGCGGATCGGCGGCCAGCTGCGCGGTCAGCTCGTCGTGATAGGCCAGGTCGCTGACGCGACGCACGCAATGCACCAGCACGATCTGGGTGAACATGTCATAGACCGAAGGGTCGCGCGCCAGACTGAGAAACGGAGCGAGGCCGGTGCCGGTCGAGAAGAAGAACAGCCGTTTGCCCGGCAGCAGCGCGTCGCACACCAGGGTGCCGACCGGCTTCTTGCCGAGATACAGCTGGTCGCCCGCATGGATCGTCTGCAGACGCTCGGTCAGCGGGCCGTCCGGCACCTTGATCGAGAGGAATTCGAGTTCCTCGGCATAATCCGGGCTGGCGATCGAATAGGCGCGCATGATCGGCTTGCCGCTGTCGGTTGGCAGGCCGAGCATCACGAATTCACCCGAACGGAAGCGGAAGCTGGCCGGGCGCGCGATCGCGAAACTGAACAAATGTTCGTTCCAATGTTTCACCCACAGCACGTCCGCAGTGGAGAAGGCGGTGTGGTCTGGGATCAAAACCGGCGTACGGGCATGCATATTCATGACCGGTCCCCTGCACGAGACATCCGGGCGCACGCAAGATGCTGAGGCACAAGTTCTGCTGCATGTGCCAGATAGTTTGGCGTGTGAGCCGCCCATCTGGCGACATTGCGGGCGAAAATACGGAGCATCGGCGACCTTGGAGATATTGCGATTTATTCGCAATTAAGCGAGGTTTACGTTCACGTCAAGGAAACATCTTGCCGGTAACCGGTTTTCCGACGGACGTTGCACGTTAGGGAGCGTTGCCTCGCTCTTGTCCGCTCCCCATATTCCTTTTCATGGCAATCCAGATCCGCACCACGCTCGACGAACCGGAAACCGGCCAGGCGTTCGTTCCTCATCGCCCCAACCGCCCCGACAAGCTGGAGGGTGGCAAGGCCTTCAAGATCGTCAGCGAATATACCGCGGCGGGGGATCAGCCGACCGCGATCGCCGAACTGGTTGCACAGACCGAGGCGGGCGAACGCGATCAGGTGCTGCTCGGCGTCACCGGCTCGGGCAAGACCTTCACGATGGCCAAGGTGATCGAGGCGGTGCAGCGCCCGGCGCTGATCCTCGCGCCGAACAAGATCCTCGCGGCGCAATTGTATGGCGAGATGAAGTCGTTCTTCCCGGAAAACGCGGTCGAATATTTCGTCAGCTATTACGATTACTACCAGCCCGAGGCGTATGTCGCGCGCTCCGACACCTATATCGAGAAGGAAAGCTCGACCAACGAATCGATCGACCGGATGCGGCATTCGGCGACCCGCTCGCTGCTCGAACGCGACGACGTGATCATCGTCGCCTCGGTCTCGTGCCTGTACGGTATCGGCTCGGTCGAGACCTATTCGGCGATGATTTTCGATCTAAAGAAAGGGCAGGTGGTCGATCAGCGCGAGGTCGTGCGCAAGCTCGTCGCGCTGCAATACAAGCGCAACGACGCGGCGTTTCAGCGCGGCAATTTCCGCGTGAAGGGCGACAATCTCGAAATCTTCCCGTCGCATTACGAAGACACCGCGTGGCGCGTATCGTTCTTCGGCGATGATATCGAGGAGATCGTGGAGTTCGATCCGCTGACTGGCAAGAAGGTGGCGAGCCTCGATTATGTCCGCGTGTTCGCCAATTCGCACTACGTCACGCCGGGGCCGACGCTGAAACAAGCGATGGAGGCGATCAAGTTCGAACTGGCCGAGCGGCTGAAGGAACTGGTGCCGGAGGGCAAATTGCTGGAGGCGCAGCGGCTCGAGCAGCGGACGAACTTCGATCTGGAAATGATCGCCGCGACGGGATCGTGCGCGGGTATCGAGAATTATTCGCGTTTCCTCACCGGGCGGATGCCGGGCGAACCGCCGCCCACTTTGTTCGAATATCTGCCTGAAAACGCTTTGCTGTTCGTCGATGAGAGTCACCAGACGATCGGCCAGATCAACGGCATGTCGCGCGGCGATCACCGCCGCAAGCTGACGCTCGCCGAATACGGTTTCCGTCTGCCCAGCGCGATCGACAACCGTCCGCTACGCTTCAACGAATGGGACGCGATGCGCCCACAGACCACCTATGTCTCAGCGACGCCCGGCACCTGGGAGATGGAGCAGACCGGCGGTGTGTTCGCCGAACAGGTGATCCGCCCGACCGGGCTGATCGACCCGCCGATTGAGATCAAGCCGGTCGAGGAACAGGTGCAGGATCTCATCGTCGAGGCGCGCAAGACGGCGGAGGCCGGCTATCGCACGCTCGTGACGACCCTGACCAAGCGCATGGCGGAAGATCTGACCGAGTTCATGCACGAGGCGGGTCTGAAGGTCCGCTACATGCACAGCGACGTCGAGACGCTGGAGCGTATCGAGCTGATCCGCGACTTGCGGCTCGGCGTGTACGACGTGCTGATCGGCATCAACCTGTTGCGCGAGGGGCTCGATATCCCGGAATGCGGGCTGGTCGCGATCCTCGATGCCGACAAGGAAGGCTTCCTGCGCAGCGAGACTTCGCTGATCCAGACGATCGGCCGCGCGGCGCGCAACGTGGACGGGCGCGTGATCCTCTATGCCGATCGCATCACCGGATCGATGGAACGCGCGATGAACGAGACGGATCGCCGCCGCGAGAAGCAGCGCGTCTACAACGAAGCGCACGGCATCACCCCGACGACGATCAAGCGCAATATCGGCGACATCATCAAGGACGTCGCGTCGCGCGATCAGGTGACGGTGGAAATCGACGAAGACCGCCCGCACATGGTCGGCCACAATCTGCGCGCCTATATCGAGGATCTCGAAAAGCAGATGCGCAAGGCCGCGTCCGACCTCGAATTCGAAACCGCCGGCCGCCTACGCGACGAAATCCGCGCGCTGGAGCAGGAGGAGCTCGGCCTGCCGGTCGATCAGCAGAAACTGCCGGTGATGGGCCGCAGCAACGAGGGTAAACCGGGCACGCGCAAGACCCGCTACGGCAAGAGCCAGAAGTTCAAGAGCAACCGGCGGGCGTAAGCCCGCCGTCGTTCAATAACTCGAAGGCGGCGGCACGTCCGAGGCAAGCGTTTCCAGCGACAGGTCTTCCTTGCCCACGCCGTAATAGCTCGCCACGCGGTCGGCATAAGCCTGGTCGAACACCGGCGGGTTGGCCGCCCAGCTCGGGCCGCCTTCTAGCACGCGGCGGTCGATCGTCACGATGAACACGTCCGCCGCCGGATCGAACGCCAGCAACGCGAAGGGCAGGGGGTAATAGGCCTTGCCCATGCCCAGGAACCCGCCGATCGTCAGCACCGCATACATCGCCTGGCCGGTACGCTTGTTGACCATGAAGGCGTAGACCGATCCGATCTTGTCGCCGTCGCGGCTCTTCACCTGCATCACGTCGACCTTGTTCGACTGGATCAGCAATTGCGTCGGTTCTGCGGTGTTGGCCATGTCAAAATCCCTTCGTGTCGGCATCGTAACAGCCGGATCGGCATCGGGTTCCTAATCTTCTTCGATCAGACTGGTCCGCTTGGTTTCCGGGAGCAGCAAAAACGCAATAGTCGCGACGCCCAGAAAGCCGGTGACGTACCAGTAAAATCCGGCCTCGGCACCGGCCTGTTTGAACCAGAGCGCGACATATTCCGCCGTGCCCCCGAACGCGGCATTGCCGATCGCATAGGGAAAGGCGACGCCCAGCGCGCGGATATGCACGGGGAACAACTCCGCCTTCACCAGGGCGCTGATCGAGGTATAGGCGCTGAGCAGCATCAGCGGCAGCAGGATGATCGCGAACGCGACGACCGCGTTCTTTTCCACCGCCAGCGCGCTGAACACCGGCACCGTCACCGCCATTCCGCCGATCCCGAACAGCAACAGCATTGGCCGCCGCCCGAAGCGATCCGCCAGATGCCCGAACAGCGGCTGCGCGAGCATGTAGACGACCAAGGCCGCCGTCATCACCTGCGTCGCCGTCTGCACCGCGAAGCCGCTGGTGTTGACCAGGAACTTCTGCAGGTACGTGGTATAGGCGTAGAAGGCGAGGCCGCCGCCCGCGCTGATTGCGACGACCAGCATGAACTCGCGCGGGTGCGCCTTCCACAGCGCCAGGAAACCGGACTTGGGCCGATCCTTCGCCATGTTGGTGAACGACGCGGTCTCCGCCAGATTGCGCCGCATCACATAGACGAGCAGCGCCAACACCGCCCCGATAAGAAACGCGATGCGCCAGCCCCACGCCGCCATATCGGCCTTGTTCAGCACCGCCTGCAACGTCAGGGTGACGGCCAAAGCGGTCAACTGCCCGCCGATCAGCGTCACATATTGAAAGCTCGACCAGAAACCGCGATTCTTCTTGGTCGCCATCTCCGACAGATAGGTCGCGCTCGCGCCATATTCGCCGCCGACCGACAGGCCCTGCAACATTCGCGCGATCAGCAGGATCGCCGGTGCCGCCACGCCGATCGTCGCATAGCCCGGCACCAGCGCGATCATCATCGATCCGGCGAACATCAGCCCGACCGACAGCGCCAGCCCCGCCTTGCGCCCATGCGTGTCGGCATAGCGCCCCATCACGTACGCGCCGATCGGTCGCATCAGGAAGCCAACCGCGAACACCGCCGCCGTGCCGAGCAATTGCGCGGTCAGATCGCCCTTGGGAAAGAAGGTCGCGGCGAACACCAAAGACAGCGACGAATAGGCATACCAATCATACCATTCGACCAGATTGCCCGCCGATCCGCCGACGATCGATTTCAGCCGCTTGGTATCCATGCGTCTCGCTTTCCCCTCACCGCACTCGTCGCGCAACCGGGCGTGCAAGGAAAGCGGATTTGTCGCTGTAAGGTTGAGCCGACCCTCCGCTTCGCGCATAGCGTCGCGATGCGCTTGCCGATCCGCTCCATTGCGACCCTCACCGCCATCGCCGCGCTGAGCGCCTGCGTCCCTGCGCCCAAGCCGATGCCACGCCCGGTGCAGCGCCCCGCGCCCGCGCCGGTCGTGCCGCTGCCCGAACCCACGCCGGTGGCGCAGGATTGGCGCGATTGGCCCTATACGCCGGGCGACTGGGTCTATCGCCAGGATGCGCGCGGTTCGATTGCCTTGTTCGGCGTGCCCGGTGCCGATGCGCAATTCACCATCCGCTGCGACGTGCGGGCGAATGCGATCTACCTGTCGCGCGCCGGCAGCGTGCCCGCGCCGCTGGCGATCCGCACCTCGACCCTGCTGCGCACGCTCGCCGTCCAGCCGACCGGTGGCACGCCGCCTTATGTCGCGGCGGCGCTCGCCCCGCGCGACGGCCTGCTCGAAGCGATCGGCTTCAGCCGCGGCCGCTTCGTCGTACAGCAGGACGGTGCTCCCACGCTCGTCATGCCCGCCTGGGCCGAGATCGAACGCGTGACGGAAGATTGCCGCCGCTGATCGCGCGCGTCCCGAAACGGTCGTCATCCTGACGAAGGTCAGGATCCATCGTTCCTGCCGGACCGGCACCCGAGAGGCACGATGGATCCTGAAAAAAGTTCAGGATGACGGCGGTAAAATGGGAAGCGCCGCGCACCTCTCAGGCGATTTAAGCGGCCCAGGAATGTCGCGGAAAATATCTGCAATTACAAGACTTGTATCGCGCCCCGGAATGACTCACATTCCATTTCGTACCCAAGGCAGGGTACGCCGTTTCAACAATGCGAAAGGAGGTGATCCGATGTCTCATGGTTCAGCAAGGGGGTCGGTTCAGTTCGTTCGGGGGACGCACGCTTAAGCTCTACGGGGTAACCCATCGATAGCGGGACGGGGGGTATTCTCCCCCAGACAACGCCCCCGCCTATCGGAGCTTAGCTGTTCGCATGGTCCTCCAAGCTGGAGCTTCCGGCCGCTGACCATGTCAGGAGGTTGCCGGGGTGTCGCAAGACCCCCGGCAGCCTCTTTTCATTTGTAAGCATAATAGGATTTGTCGTTACGACGTCCGGTTTTGATGGAAAGCGGACGTAGATCGGATATGCATGACCCATGCTATTGATACTTGTTACTGCCGCCTCGATCGCATCGTGTCCCGTCGAGAACGCGCGGTATGAGCTTCGCGGCGCACCGAGTATTACGGCTCGCTTCCATCCCGTAAAACGCAGTGCCGACTGGCCCGCCGGACTGGCACTTCGCGTGCTCGTTGCCGAGTCCGGTAGGTCGTATTGGTTTCTTCCGTGGCAGGGCGGGACTGACCAAAGGACGAATTTCGCTTGGGTCCGGGAGAGCAACTCGCCCATCCAGTTTCAGTCGGTCCGGCGCGATATGGAAATGTTCGCCACCGACGCGTTTTACAATCTGCAATCCCAAGTCCCTTCGGCGGGAGGCCTCGCGCCAATGCACATGCTGCTGCCAAGCCTCGGCAACATTGCCTGGTATTCGACCACCGACGTTCGCCGGGACAGCATACCGCGCGCGTTCTTTGATTTGACCAGCTGCGAAGTGTCAGAGCGCGTCACTCCGGCGCCCGGAATTGAGTTTCCGGCGATCCCCTAATTCTAGACCCGCCTCTTGGAGCTAATGTCCGCCATTGGGCGGAAGCTGCTAACGCAGTCCGTTCTTAGGCCTGCAATCGGAGCCATGCCCAGGATGCTTGGATGCCGCCCTCCGCAAATGGCAAATCCGCAAATGTCGAAGCGATCGATACCGAACTTTCCGAACGCCGTACCTCGACTTTAGCTTGGCCTTCAGCATCTCAGTATAGGAAAAATGCTCTATGGCAGAGGCTTGGCCGTAACTTCTCGGAAAGTTCGACGCATCTTGTTCTACCGTCCCTTCTGCCCCAGTGTCCGCATATCACGCCGGGACAGCTTCGGCGGATGATGCGAGGTTCTTTCATGCGCGCGTTCCCGATCCTCCTGTTGGCCGTCCTTTCCCCAGCGCCCGCCAGCGCCCAGACGAAGGTCGAGGAACGCTCGATCTCCGATCTGCAATCCGCGATGGCAAGAGGTGCGAGCAGCGAGGCGATTACCCGCGCCTATCTCGCACGGATCGCGGCGATGGATCGCGCCGGGCCGACTTTGCGCTCGGTGATCGCGATAAACCCCGATGCGCTGGCTCAGGCGCGGGCCAGCGATGTGCGGCGGCGGGCGAAAAAGCCGCTCGGCCCGCTCGATGGCGTGCCGATCCTGATCAAGGACAATATCGAGACGCTGGATCCGATCGCGACCACCGCCGGCAGTCTGGCGCTGAAGGACAATATCACGCACCGCGATGCGCCGGTCGTCGCCAATCTGCGCGCCGCCGGCGCGGTGATCCTGGGCAAGACCAACCTTAGCGAATGGGCCAATATCCGCTCGACCAGTTCGATGAGCGGATGGAGCGCGATCGGCGGGCTGGTGCGCAATCCTTATGCGCTTGATCGCACGTCCTGCGGCTCGTCCAGCGGTTCCGGCTCGGGCATAGCGGCGAGCTTCGCGGCGGCGGCGTTGGGCACGGAAACCGATGGCTCGGTCGTCTGCCCATCGGCGATGAACGGGCTGGTCGGCCTGAAACCGACGATCGGGCTGGTCAGCCGCACGCATGTCGTGCCGATCAGCCATAGCCAGGACACGCCCGGTCCGATGGCGCGTAGCGTGCGCGATGTGGCGATCCTGTTCTCGGCGATGGTCGGCGCGGACCCGGCCGATCCCGCGACGGCGGGCGCGGGGAAATATGCGCGTGATTATGCCAAGGGGCTGTCGGCCGGCGCGCTGAAGGGCGTGCGCGTCGCGGTGCTGCGGCCGGACATGCCGGCGGCGATGAAGCCGGTCTACGACGCGGCCTTGGCCGATCTGAAGAAGGCCGGCGCGATCCTGGTCGATGTCGAGGCACCCAAGGCCGATGGGCTTGGCGATGCCGAATTCGAGGTGCTGAAGGTTGAATTGAAAGCCGACCTCGACACCTATCTCGCCACCACGCCCGCGACGGTGAAGACGCGGACGCTGGATCAGGTGATCGCCTTCGATACGGCCAACGCGGCGACCGCGATGCCTTTCTTCGGGCAGGAGATTTTCCTGATGGCGGCAAAGACGCGCGGTCTGGCCGATGCGGAATATCTCGGCCTGCGCGCGAAATCGCTGCGGCTGGCAGGCGCGGAGGGGATCGACGCGATGCTGAGATCCGCCAAGGCGACGATCCTGGTTCAGCCGACATACGGCCTGCCATGGCTGAGCGACAGCGTATCGGGCGATCATTCCACCGGCCCCAGCGCCAGCGAGATGCCCGCGGTGGCCGGCTATCCGCACCTCACCGTGCCGATGGGTCTGGTGAAGGGCCTGCCGGTCGGCCTGTCGTTCATCGCCACGGCGTATGGCGACGCGGCGGTGATCGAGGCGGGATATGCCTATGAACAGGCGAGCCGCAAGCGCGTGGCACCGCGCTATCTGCCGGTGGCGGACGTCGGGCCGGGGCTGGACGGCGTGCGGTGAGGGGAACAGGCCGCCTTACACGGACTCCACTGCGTTCGTGCTGAGCCTGTCGAAGCACATGCCCCAAACGCGTCCGCGCGCCCGATAAACGCCCTCCCACAAGCTCGGGGCGAACGGAGATATTCAGCGCCGGTCGCGTTCCAGCAATTCCTCCCGGATGCGGATCGCGTTCAGCGACATCCGCACCTCCAGCAGGAATGCGGCCAGCGCGGAGATCAGCAGCGCCATGGCGAGGATGAAGGACACCGCGACGATCGTGCCGATGTGCAGCTTCACCAGTTCGGCGACGAACAGCAGGGCGACGACCAGGCAGGTCATCACCGCGCTAGACACCGCCAGCACCAGCGCCGCGTTGATCACCGACATGCGTTTGTTGAGCAGGCGCAATTCCCACACGTGCCGGTCATGCTCCGGCCCGGTCGAGCGAGGGTGCAATTGCTCCACCGCCCGCGCGCGATCGACCACGCGCGATAGCCGCCCGGCGAGCACGTTGAGCAAGGCACCGATGCCGGCCAGCATGAAAACCGGGCTCAGCGAAAGCTGGATCGTCTGCGCGATGGTGGTGACGGCGGGAAAGGAGAACATGGCGCGACTGTGCGGGGCCGGTGCGTGCCGGGTCAAGCGCGAACCGGTTGGTAACGCCTGATCGGCTATGGCCCGGACCTATGAACGCCCCGATGTCGCTTTCCGAATTCGAACGCCTGCCGCCGGCCACGCGCGCAGTGGCGCTGGATGGCCTGTCCGGGCTGATCGACCTCGTGGCGGATAGCAGTGCAGCGAGCCATCGCTTCCTGCGCTTTCAATGGTTTGCCGCCGCGCTCTCGGCCTATGGCGGGCGGGCGCGGACGATCGTGGTCGAGGCGGATGGCGAGCCGGTGATCGCGTTGCCGATGGTCGGCTTCGGCCCTGGCCCGGCGCGACTGGCCGCCGTGCCCGGCAGCTACTGGCCGTTCCGCAGTTTCCCAGCGAGCGTGGGGGCTGACGCCGATGCCTATGCCGCGTTGCTCGGCGCGCTGGGCGAGGAGGTCAACGCGCTGCGCATCGGCCCGGTCTATGACGGCGATGCCTCCGCCGCGCCCTTGCTAGCGGCGGCACAGGCAGGCGGCTGGGCGGTGCTCGACAGGTTCGTCGCCAATAGTTATCTACTCGATATGGCCGCGGCGCGGACCGAAGGCACCTGGCCCCGCACGTCTACGCTGAAGAAGAACCGCTTCCACGAAAAACACCTCGCCGATCATGGGGCGCTCGACTGGCAATTCCTGTCCGGCGAGACGATGAATACGGCCGCTTTCGACGCTCTTGCGGGCATCGAGCAGAAGAGCTGGATCGCCGTGCGAACCGATGGATCGGACGCCAAGTTCACCGCCACTGGTCACGGCGCGTTCTGGCGCGCCGCTGCGACGGATCCGGTGCTGGCGGAGATGATGTGGGCGGCATTGCTGCGCGTCGATGGCGTGCCGGCGGCCTTCTCGTTCGACATCAACGCCGGCGGACTGAAATACGCCGTCGCCAACAGCTACGATCCCGCCTTCGCCAAAAACTCGCCGGGCAAGCTGCTCTATTACCGCAATCTGGCGCGCGCGATGCAGGATGGGATAGACACGGTCGATTGGGGCGCGGGCGACAGCGGCTACAAGCAGGTAATCGGGGCCGAGAAAGGACCGGCGATCCGCGACTGGCTCTTGGTGAGGCCCGGCCTGCCGGCGATGCTCGGACGGGCGTTGCGCCAGGTCTGGGAGCGCAGCGGACATGTTGAGGTGGTGCGGGGCTAGGCTTCGAGCTGCCTTATCGGCAGTCGATGGTACGGTGATCGATATGAGCGGAGTTATACCATCGCGATCGTGCCAGGCTCGTCCCAGCACATGCCTGGAAATGCCACCCAATATGCTCAGAGCAAGGGAGCTGATACGAGGTTCGCTGCCCTAGAGGTCGATCCTAAAGCGCGATGACTTCAAATAGAACCGTTCGTGCTGAGCCTGTCGAAACACGTGTTCCCCCAATATCCGGCAGCGCTTGGACCTGTCCTCCGACAAGCTCAGGACCAACGGTCAGGGGATGGTTCTGCTTCACGTCATCATGCGCAAGAGAAGGGCGGCAAAACGAAAAAGGCCGCCAACCTCTCGCGAGGCGGCGGCCTTCTATCGAAGCTAAGTCCGAGACTTAGGCGTAGGTAACGCGAACCGACGGCTTGGCGCGGCGGCGCATGCCGAAGCCGACCATGCCGAAGCCTGCGATCATCATCGCCCAGGTTGCCGGCTCAGGAACAGCCGATGCCGCATTGGCGATCGTCAGCGTGTAGGTGCCGAAGTCCTGGTTGTCGAAGCCAGCGATCACTGCGGTGTAGACCGTGCCTGCGAGCAGGTTGACGGTGAAGCCCGACTGGGTGACGTTGCCAGCAGCCAGATCATCGTTAGCGATGATGATGTTGGTCAGCGGCGATGCCGGATTGAACGGTGCTGCATAGAGCGCCAGGAACGGGTCGTAGTTCAGCGTCGAGCTGGTCAGCAGGAACGTGTAGCTGCCCGATGCCAGCGGCGAGAACAGGAACGTGTTGTAGGCAACTGCGGTGCCGACACCCGACATAGTCGTCGGCGGCGTGCCGGCGACCGTGCGGTTGTAAACCGGGCCACCGCTGGTGTCGCCGATGACCGTGTAGACGACGGCAGCGTTTGCAGCCGGTACGGCTGCGACGGTGAAAGCAGCGACTGCTGCTGCGGTAGTGATCTTGGACATGAAGCTCATGGTACAGCCCCTTCTTGGTTGCCGGAGAAAATCTCCGTAAGTGAAATCTGATACTCAGCCGGAGAGTAGCATGACTCGTGCCAATCCCGGTTTTCCGCCGTTTGTGCTGCAGTGCAATGTAGGGGTGTAAGCGAGAGCGACAGGTTTCTTCCTGCACGCTGAAATGGTGGTGGCATTAGGAGGCCGAGCCACTCCGCCGCCTGGGAAAGTGCCGGAACGATCTACTGCCGGATATACCGGAAGTACCACACCTCACGCCCCTGGCGCCGCGCCTTGCGCTCGTAGCGCGTTTCAGGCCAGTCGGCCGGGCGATCGAGGAAATCGTGCGGCTCGCGCGCCTGCCAGACGAAATCGCTGCGCGCGTTCATGATCATCATCGACCAGCGGCAATAGGTCGGATCATCGGTGCCAAGGCGGAACTCCGCGCCCGGCTTCAGCTTCTTCGCGATCAGATCGAGCGGCCCGTGATTGACCATGCGCCGCTTTGCATGCCGCGCCTTGCGCCACGGATCGGGGTGCAACAGATACAGCCGGTCGAGGCTGGCATCGGGCAGCCGTTCGACAACCTCCAGCGCATCGCCCATATGGATGCGGACGTTGGTAAGGTCGCCATCGCGGACATGGTTCAGCGCACCGACCACGCCGTTGAGGAACGGTTCGCAGCCGATAAAGCCGGTATCGGGATGGGCGGCGGCCTGGCCGGCGAGATGCTCGCCCGCCCCGAAGCCGATCTCGACCTGTAACGGGCGCTCATCGCCGAACAGGACACGCGCATCGAGCAGGCCGGTTTCCGGCACGCTGATGCGCGGCAGCAACTCCTCGACCAATGCGGATTGGCCGAGGCGCAGCTTATGCCCCTGGCGGCGGCCGTACAGCCGCCGGATGGTCGTCGGGTCGTTCAACGAGAAAGCCTCAGGCCACTGCGGCCTTCAACGCATCGACCAGATCGGTCTTTTCCCAGGTAAAGCCATCCGCATCGGGTTCGCGACCGAAATGGCCGTAGGCGGCGGTGCGCTTGTAGATCGGCTGGTTGAGCTTCAGATGCTCGCGAATGCCCTTGGGCGTCAGGCGGACCAGCTTCGGCAGCACCTCCTCGACCTTGGCTTCGGACACGGTACCGGTGCCATGCAGATCGACATAGAGCGACAGCGGCTCGGCGATGCCGATCGCATAGCTGAGCTGAATCGTGCAACGGCGGGCGAGGCCGGCCGCGACGACATTCTTCGCCATATAACGCGCGACATAGGCGGCCGAACGATCGACTTTCGTCGGATCCTTGCCCGAGAAAGCACCGCCGCCGTGCGGCGCTGCGCCGCCGTATGTATCGACGATGATCTTGCGACCGGTCACGCCCGCGTCGCCGTCCGGTCCGCCGATTTCGAACGCGCCGGTCGGGTTGATGTAGATGTCGGTCGTATCGCTGATGAAACCCTCGGGCAGCGTGTCCTTGAGGACGCCCGAGACATAGCTGTGCAGCTTTTCGTACAGCGCCGGATCGGCATTATCGCCCTGCAGGCAATAGCCCGGCTTGTGCTGGGTCGAGACGACGAGGGCGGTCGCGCGCACCGGCTTCTCGTCCTTATATTCCAGCGTGACCTGGCTCTTGGCGTCCGGCTCCAGGAACGGCGCGGCACCCGAGTGACGATCGGCGGCCATACGCTCGAGGATCTTGTGGCTGTAATACAAAGTGGCGGGCATCAGGCCCGGCGTCTCGTCGGTCGCATAGCCGAACATGATGCCCTGATCGCCAGCGCCTTCATCCTTGTTCGCGCCTTCGTCCACGCCCATCGCGATTTCCGCCGACTGACCGTGGAGATTGTTCTCGAAGCGGAAGCTCTCCCAATGGAAACCGGACTGTTCGTAGCCGATTTCCTTCACCGTGTTACGCACGGCGGCTTCGATCTCTTCGAGCACGCCCGGCGCCCATTCGCCGTTCTCGTAAATGCCCTTGCCGCGGATTTCGCCGGCCAGCACGACAAGCTGGGTGGTCGTCAGCGTCTCGCAGGCGATGCGCGCCTGGCTGTCCTTGGCCAGGAACAGATCGACGATCGTGTCGCTGATCTGGTCGGCGACCTTGTCGGGATGACCTTCGGAAACCGATTCGGAGGTGAAGAGAAACGAAGCGCGCATCTGATAACCCTTAGCTTGATATGGCGGCCTGGATGCGGGGCCGGGCGCGCCGGAACCGCATATAAAGCTTTCCTTATATGACGCGCACTAGCTGCGCGGTCGGCGAATGGCAATTGCCAACGTCAGCAGAATGACGACGACCAGTCCCGCCATCCAATTGCCCAGGCGCGCGAACACGGTGGGCGGATAGGGCGCGGGCAGGGGCAGTTCGATCGCGCCTGCGGTATCGGCGGGCACGGTGGCCAGCAGGTGCCCGTCGGGGGCGATGATCGCCGAGATGCCGGTCGGCGTCGCGCGCAACACGGGCAGTCCTTCCTCGATCGCGCGGAGCCGTGCTTGGGCAAGGAACTGCGGCGGCCCCGACAGGCCGAACCATGCTTCGTTCGATGGGTTGAAGATCGCCGCCGGGCGGTGCGCGGGGTCCACCACCTGGCCCGAGAAGATGATCTCGTAGCAGATCTGCATGCCGACCATGCCGAAGGCGGGCAGTGCGATGCCGCGCGCGCCGGGGCCGTCGAGGAAATCCATGTCGCCTGGCACCAGACGGCTGAGGCCGAGCCGCGACAGGATCGGGCGCGCGGGGAGATATTCGCCGTACGGCACGAGATGCGCCTTGTCGTAGCGTCCGATGATGCGCGCCTGGCGATCGATCGCGAAGATCGAATTGGTCGCCGACACCATCTCGCCGCTCTTGTCGAACTGCACGGCATTGCCGCCGGTCAGCACCACGTCGTTTGGCCCGAGCAAGGCCGCGATGCGGCGCCGCGTAGTGGAGGCATAGCCGAGCCAATAGGCGTCGGGCGGATAGCCGTCTTCCAGCATGAAGCGCACCGCACCCTCCGGCCAGACGATCAGGCGCGGGGCCGGGCCGGGCTTGCCGATCAGTGCGAGCAGCGCCTCGAGGTTCATCTCGGCATAATCGTCCTGCGGGCGCTCCTCCTGCCCGAGATCGGGCTGGACGATGCGGACGCGGGGGGCTTTGGGATCGGACGCGGTGGGCGTTTGCCTGATCTCGATGCCGTTCAGCGCGAGCAGGGCGATCGGGATGATCGCGAACAAAGCCGGCTTCCAGCGCCGCCACGCGAGCGGTAGCAGCAGGCCCGCAATGACGATCGTCATACCGGACAACGCATAGGTGCCGATCCAGGCCGCGACCTGCGAAACGCCGGGCAGCGGCAGCCATATGACGCCCAGGGGATTCCAGGGATAGCCGGTGAACAACGTACCCCGCAGCCACTCGGTGATGATCCAGCCTGCGCCGAAAACAAGCGCGAACCCTGCGCCGGGTGGACCCTTTATGTCGCCGATCGACCGGGAACTCGCCAACCGCCAGGCCAGTCCGGCGGCAAGCATCGGATACACCGCCAGATACAGAGCGAGCGCGACGACGGCACCATAGCCGAGCCAATGGGGCATCGCGTCCTGAAAGGTGAAAGCCTTCTGGATCCAGACGTTGCCGATCGTGAAATGCCCGATGCCGAACAGCCAGCCGCGCAGCAGCGCCTGTTTGAGCGTGCGGGCGTCGTGAACCAGCCACAGCCATATGGCGAGGCAGGCGAGGGTAATCGGCCACCAGTCGAGCGGCGCGAACCCGGTCGCGGCAAGCGCGCCGAGGGCGAGGGAGGCGAGAGAAGCGAAGCGTTTCACGCGAGCGCTATCGCTGGGAATAGGTAGGCTTACAATCCTCCCCGGAACGGGGAGGTGGCATGCGCAGCATGACGGAGGGGGTGGGCCGGCAAAGCTGCCATGCGGATAGAGCCGGCCGTATGACCGTAGCGTTGCCGGCACGCCCCCTCCACCATTCGGCTGAAGAAGCCGAACGGTCCCCCTCCCCGTGCCGGGGAGGATAGGCTAACACCCTGGCATGATCCGCCCGTTCCACCTCGCCTTCCCCGTCCACGATCTCTCCGCCGCACGCGCCTTTTACGGCGGGGTGATGGCCTGCGTAGAGGGGCGCAGCAGCGACACTTGGATCGATTTCGACCTGTTCGGCCACCAGATCGTCGCGCACCTCGACCCCTCAGCCAAGCCGGTTGTCGTGTCGAACCCGGTTGACGGGCACGACGTGCCGGTGCCGCATTTCGGCGTGGTGCTGACGATGCCCGACTGGCAGGCGCTGGCGGACCGGGTCGCGGCGGCGGGCATCGCGTTCGGCATCGCGCCGCACATCCGCTTCAAGGGCCAGCCGGGCGAACAGGCGACGATGTTCTTTCGGGACCCGAGCGGCAACGCATTGGAGTTCAAGGCGTTTGCCGATGACGCGATGTTGTTCGCGACCTAAAGGACCTACGATGACCGACCCGATCACGATGGACATACCCCATAAACAGGGCCGCGAGGGCGTGCGCGCGAAGCTCGATCGCGGCGTGGGCAAGATCGCCGGCGTCGTGCCGGGCGGCGTGGTCGCCGATCACCGCTGGGACGGGGATACCCTGCACTTCACGATCGAGGGGATGGGGCAGCGGGTCGCGAGCCGGGTGGAGGTGTTCGAGGACAAGGTGCACGCGGTGATCGACCTGCCGCCGTTTCTCGCGCTGTTTGCGGACAAGATCCGCGCGAAACTGGCCAAGGATGCACCTAAGCTGCTGGAATGAGGAGCCGATACGACATTCGTCATCCCAGCGAAGGCTGGGATCTCGTGCGGCCCTGTCCCGACTTCACCGCTTGAGACCCCAGCCTTCGCTGGGGTGACGGAATTGAGCGGGGATGAAGGAAGCGGTCTTACTTCGCCGCCTTAACCCGCCACACCACATTCCCCACATCGTCCGCCACCAGCAGCGCACCGGTCGCATCCGTGATCACGCCGACGGGACGTCCCTGCGCCGCGCCATCCTTGTTCAGGAAACCGGTCAGCACATCGACCGGCTTGGCACCCTTGGTCGGGAAGCCGTTCGGCCCGAACGGCACATATACCACCTTGTAGCCCGATACCGGCGAGCGGTTCCACGATCCGTGTTCCCCGACGAACGCGCCATTGGCGAAATTCGCCCCCAGCTTCGCGTCGTTGGCGAACGCCAGTCCGAGTGCCGCGACGTGCGGCCCCAGCGCGTAATCCGGGCGTTTGGAATATTCCTGCAAGGCGGGGTTGGCCGGCTCGACGCGCTTGTCGGGATAGCCGCCCCAATAATACCACGGCCAGCCGAAATGATCGCCCAGTTCGATCTGGCTCATATAATCGGGCGCAAGATCGGATCCGATCATGTCGCGTTCGTTGACCGTGGTCCAAAGCTGCTTGCTGTGCGGTTCGAACGCCAGACCATTGGGGTTGCGCAGGCCGGCAGCGAAGATGCGGTACGTCTTCGCTTCGGGATAGACTTGCAGGATATTGGCGCGGAATTTCTCGCGGTCCAGGCCGTTTTCGGCGATGTTGCTCGACGATCCGACCGTGACGTACAGCGTCTTGCCATCGGGATCAGCGATCACGTTGCGCGCCCAATGGTTGCCACCGCCCTGCAATTTCACGACCACTTCAGGCTTGGCGGTGATCGAGATGTCGCCGGTCTTGTAGGGCACCCGGACCAGCGCGTCGGTATTGCCGATGTACAGCCAGTCGCCCATCAGCGCCATGCCGAAGGGGGAATTGAGCCTCATCATGAAGGTGGATTTGCGGTCCGCGACGCCGTCGCCATTCGCATCGCGCAGGATAGTGATGCGGTTGGCCGAGGGCACGCCGGCCCCGGCCTTGCCCATCAGGACGCCCATCACCCAACCGGTGATGCCGCCACCCTTGCGCGGTGGGGAATTGCTCTCGGCGACCAGCACGTCGCCGTTCGGCAGACGGTAGAGCCAGCGCGGATGATCGAGCCCGGTGGCAAACGGCGCGACGCTCAGGCCGGGCGCGGCGACCGGTTTCTGGCCATCTTTCCAGCCGACCGCATCGGCGACCTTGATCGTCGGGATCATCTGCGCGCGCGGCTGGCCGATCGTCGGCGTGGCACCGGTGACGGCGGCGAAATCGAGCTGCGCCTTGTCGGGACGGGTAAGCCAGATGACCAGCCCCGCGACCACGAGGACGATCAGGCCGAGCACGATGAGAATGTGTTTGCGCATAACGCCCTAGGTAGGAGTGCGGGCGACCGGGCGGAAGAGCAAAAAGGCCGCCGGCAACGCGTGTTGCCGGCGGCCTTCCAGTTCAGGGGGCTGAACTCGTTATTTTACGTCGAACCGATCGGCATCCATCACCTTGGTCCACGCCTTGACGAACGCGGCCACGAACTTGCCCGCCGCATCGTCGGTCGCATAGGCTTCCGAGATTGCGCGCAGCTGCGAGTTCGATCCGAAGACCAGATCGACGCGGCTGCCGGTCCAAATCTGCGCACCGGTCTTGCGATCCACGGCGACGAAATTGTCACCGCCGGTCGCTTCCCACTTCGCCTCGAAGCTCGTCTTCAACAGGTTGCGGAAGAAGTCGTTGGTCAGCGTGCCCGGTCTGTCGGTGAACACACCCTTCGTCGACCCGCCATGATTGACGCCCAGCACGCGCAGGCCGCCGAACAACACGGTCATCTCGGGCGCGTTGAGCCCCAGCAGATGGGCGCGATCGACCAGCAATTCCTCGGCCGAATAGACCGAATCCTCGCCGACATAGTTGCGGAAGCCATCGGTGCGCGGCTCCAGCGGGGCGAACGAATGGGCATCGGTCTGCGCTTCGGTCGCATCGGTGCGGCCCGGGGTGAAGGGGACGGTCACGTCGTGACCGGCATCCTTCGCCGCCTTCTCGATCGCGGCGACACCGCCGAGCACGATCAGATCGGCAAGCGACACCGACTTGCCGAAGCCCTGCTGGATACCCTCAAGCGTGGACAGCGCCTTGGCCAGTTCAGCTGGCTCATTCACAGCCCAATCCTTCTGCGGCGCGAGCCGGACGCGCGCACCGTTGGCACCGCCGCGCTTGTCGGTGTGGCGGAACGTGCCCGCCGACGCCCATGCGGTGGCGACCAGGCGGCTGATCGACAGGCCCGACGCCAGGATCTTCGCCTTGAGATCGGCGATATCCGCCTCGCCCAGCGGCGCGCCTTCGGCGGCCGGCACGGGATCCTGCCAGATACGCGGTTCGGCCGGCACTTCGGGGCCATGCAGCAGGACGTGCGGGCCCATGTCGCGGTGCGTCAGCTTATACCATGCCTCGGCGAACGCCGTGGCGAACTGATCCGGGTTCTGGTGGAAGCGACGCGAGATCGCTTCATAAGCCGGATCGAAACGCAGCGAGAGATCGGTGGTCAGCATCGTCGGGCGATGCTTCTTGGTCGCGTCATGCGCGTCCGGCACGTCTTCGGCCGCGCCGACCGCGACCCATTGCTGGGCACCGGCAGGGCTGTGCGTCAGTTCCCACTCATGGCCGAACAGATTGTCGAAATAGAGGTTCGTCCACTTGGTCGGCTCCTGCGTCCAGGTGACTTCCAGGCCGCTGGTGATCGTGCTGCCGGCATTGCCGGTGCCGAGCGTGTTCGCCCAGCCCAGGCCCTGTGCCTCGATCGGCGCGCCTTCCGGCTCCGGGCCGACATAATCGTCCGGCACGCCTGCGCCGTGCGTCTTGCCGAAGGTGTGGCCACCGGCGATCAACGCGACGGTTTCCTCGTCGTTCATCGCCATGCGGGCGAACGTCTCACGAATGTCGCGCGCCGCCAGCACCGGATCGGGATTGCCGTTCGGGCCTTCCGGATTGACGTAGATCAGGCCCATCTGCACGGCTGCGAGCGGGTGCGCGAGATCGCGGTCGCCCGAATAACGCTCGTCCTTCAGCCATTCGCGCTCGGCACCCCAATTGACCGAGGTGTCCGGCTCCCACACGTCGACGCGGCCGCCACCGAAGCCGGCGGTCTGGAAGCCCATCGATTCGAGTGCGACGTTGCCGGTGAGCACGAGCAGATCGGCCCAGCTCAGCGCGCGGCCGTACTTCTGCTTGATCGGCCACAACAGCATGCGGGCCTTGTCGAGATTGGCGTTGTCCGGCCAGGAATTGAGCGGAGCGAAACGCTGCTGGCCCGAGCCTGCACCACCGCGACCGTCACCGATGCGATAGGTGCCGGCGGCGTGCCACGCCATGCGAATGAACAGCGGGCCGTAATGGCCGAAATCGGCCGGCCACCAATCCTGAGTGTCGGTCATCAGCGCGGTGATGTCGGCCTTCACGGCGGCGAGATCGAGCTTCTTGAACTCTTCGACATAATCGAAATCGGCGTCCATCGGATCGCCGGCGGGCGGGTTCTGGTGCAGCACCGAGATGTCGAGCTGGTTGGGCCACCACGTACGGTTGGTCATTTCGAACAGGACGGCCGCGCCATCCATCTTGCCGCCATTCATGGGGCATTTCGATTCGGCGTTCATGACATCTCCTATGGGGTCTTGCTAAACTCCCGTGCTCAATGCCACGCCGCGGACGATCGAGGAAATGCATTAATCCGCGAACTGTGATCGGCTGGCTGATATTTACGATGGAGCGATGGGGGCGGGCTATTCGTCCGCTTCGGGGGCGGGCACCGGGGGATGCAGTCGCAGGCGATGAACGCGGCGAGTGTCGGCCTCGACCACTTCGATCTTCCAGCCGCTTGAATGATCGATGCATTCGCCGGCTTGCGGCACGTGGCCCGCGAGCAACGCGGCGAGGCCGCCGAGCGTGTCGATATCCTCCTCGACCTCGGCCAGGCGCGGATCGACGGTTTCGCCGACATCCTCCAGTTCGACGCGCGCATCGGCATCCCACGCCCCGCCATCCAGCGGCACGAGCATCGCCTCGGGCGCGTCGTCATGCTCGTCCTCGATATCGCCGACGATCTCCTCGATCAGATCCTCGATCGTGACGAGGCCCTCGGTGCCGAAATATTCGTCCAGCACCACGGCCAGATGCACGCGGCTGGCGCGCATATCGGCAAGCAGATCGAGCACGCCGCGCGACATCGGCACGAACAAGGGCTGGCGGATCAGCGCGTCGAGCGTCTCCGGGTGGGCCGCGCCGGTGGCGAGGATCGCGAACACGTCCTTGATATGGACCATGCCGATGATCGTATCGAGCTTCTCGCGATAGACCGGCAGGCGGCTGTGGCCGGCCTCGGCGAAGATCGTCACCAGATCGGCGAACGGCGTCTTCTCCTCGATCGCGACGATATCGGCGCGCGGCACGCCGACGTCGCCGGCGTCACGCTCGCCGAAATGGAGCAGGTTGCGCACCATCGTGCGTTCGAGCGGCGAGAGATCGCCCTTGGCGTCGGGCGCAGGATCGTCCTCATGCGCATCGATCGCCTCTTCCAGCTGGTGGCGGAGCGAATCGTCGCCCGGCTGGCCGAAGATCATCGCCTTCAGCCCGCGCCAGATACTGGTCTCGTTCGACCCCTCCGCAGCCCCGCTGCTACTGTCCCCCTCGGGCATATTGTGTTTCAGTCCTCACGTATCAGATACGGATCGGCGAGACCGAGCGCGGCCAGCGCATCGATCTCGATCGCCTCCATCGCATCCGCCTCGTGATCCTCGAGATGGTCATAGCCCAAAAGGTGCAACGTGCCATGCACGATCAGGTGCGTGGCGTGATCTTCCATCGAAATGCCCTTCTCCGCCGCCTCGCGCTCGCACACGCTGTAGGCCAGGGCGATATCGCCGAGCAGCACCTCGCCGTCATCGGTGTTGGCGATACCGTCGAGCAGATCGGGCTGGACCATCGGAAAGGACAGGACGTTGGTCGGCTTGTCCTTGCCCCGATACTGCGCGTTGAGCGTCTGGATTTCGTCATCGGTGGTGAGGCGGACGGAGATTTCGACCGACACCGCCGCGGTGGCGAGTTCGCCATGCGGGGTACGTGAAAGCGCGGCTGCGGCGGCGCGCTGGGCGAGTGTCTCCCAGTCGGTGGTGTCGGGCCAAGGGGCTTCGATCGAAAGGGCGGTTTCAAGCATCCACGCCCTCATACGCTTCCACGATGCGGCCGACGATCGGGTGGCGGACGACGTCTCCGGCGCCGAAGCGGCACATCGACATGCCTTCTACCCCGTCGAGGCGGACGACCGCGTCGTTTAGGCCGCTGGCGTTCATGCCGCCGGGAAGATCGGTCTGCTTGGGATCGCCGCACACGACCATGCGGCTGTTCTCGCCGAAGCGGGTGAGGAACATCTTCATCTGCGCCGGCGTGGTATTCTGCGCCTCGTCGAGGATGATGAACGCGTCGGCGAGCGTGCGACCGCGCATGAACGCGATCGGGGCGATCTCGATCTCGCCGCTGGCGATGCGGCGTTCGACCTGTTCGGCGGGGAGGCAATCGTTCAGCGCATCGTAGAGCGGACGCAAATACGGATCGACCTTCTCCTTCATATCGCCGGGCAGGAAGCCGAGCTTCTCGCCCGCCTCGACTGCGGGACGCGACAGGATCAGGCGCTGCACGCTGCCGGTGATGAGCTGCGACACGGCCTGCGCGACGGCGATATAGGTCTTGCCGGTACCTGCCGGCCCGAGCGCGAAGATGATGTCGTTATTGACCAGTTCGCGCATGTAATGCGCCTGCGCCAGCGTGCGCGGGACGATGGTCTTCTTGCGGGTACGGATCATGATGCTGGGCGCGCCGCCGGTCTCGGCCTTGATGATGCCGGTCAGGGTCGGTTCGGCGGACATCGCGATCACCGCATCGACCATGCCCTGATCGACGCGCTCGCCGCGCGTGATGCGGTTGTAGAGGCCCTGCAGCACGTCGCGCGCTTCGGCCACCGCTTCGGCGCGACCCTCGAGGCCGACCTTGTTGCCGCGGGCGGTGATGTAGACGCCGAGCCGGCTTTCGAGTTGCAGGAGGTTCTGGTCGAACTCCCCGAACAGCTGGGACATGAGTTGCGGGCGATCGAACACCAGTTCGGCGCGGCTGCGATCACCGGATTGGGCGGGAACGGGCTTGCGGCTCATGCAATTCCTTGTGGTTGGATCGGACGATCAGGCAAGTGTGACACCGGGGTGCGGGTTCGGACACCGCACCGAAGTTCACACAAAGTCACACACTCTGCGCGTTTGTGCGGACAGCGGCGGAGGCGCGATGAGTCGGAGCAGGCGGTCGGGTCCGCTGGTGGGGCTCGAGAGGCGAGTCGGCTGCATCCGTGGATGAGTTTGACAGAGCGAGGGCGTGTAGGACAGCGCGATTTCCATCGCTCCGCAATTATTGCAGTGCGTTAGAGATATTACGCGGCTGCCCGGATGCGCTCCACCCCGGCCAGCGAGTTGGGATCGGCGCGCACGATCTCGACTTCGACCATGTCGCCGACCTGTGCGTCGGTGAGCAGGTGGATCGATTGCAGCCACGGGGATTTGCCGAGCATCTGGCCGGGCAGCTTGCCCTTGCGTTCGATCAGCACGTTGCAGGTGCGACCGACGACGCCGGCGTTGAAGGCGGACTGGTCGCGGTTGAGCGCGGCCTGCAGGCGTTGCAGCCGTTCGTCCATCACCTCGGGCGCGATCTGATCCGTCATGCCGGCGGCGGGGGTGCCGGGGCGGGGGCTGTATTTGAAGCTGAACGCCTGGGCATAGGCGACCTCGTCCACCAGGCTGAGCGTGTTGGCGAAGTCGGCTTCGGTCTCGCCGGGGAAGCCGACGATGAAATCGCCGGACAGTGCGATATCGGGCCGGGCGGCGCGGACGCGGTCGAGAATGCGCAAGTACGAATCGCGGCTGTGGCTGCGGTTCATCGCTTTCAGAATGCGGTCGCTGCCCGCTTGGACGGGGAGGTGAAGGAACGGCATCAGCTTTTCGACATCGGCGTGCGCGTCGATCAGGTCTTGCGTCATGTCGTTCGGGTGGCTGGTGGTGTAGCGGATGCGGGCGAGGCCGGTGATGCGGTCCAGCTCGCGGATCAGCGCATCGAGGCCACCGTCGCGCCCCGTGGCGTCGGTGCCGGTCCAGGCGTTTACGTTCTGGCCGAGCAACGTGATCTCGCGCGCACCGGCATCGACCAGCGCCTTCGCCTCGTCCACGATCGCGGCCCATGGGCGGCTGACTTCGGCACCGCGCGTATAGGGGACGACGCAATAAGTGCAGAATTTGTCGCACCCCTCCTGCACCGTCAGGAAGGCGGAGGGCGGCACGCGGCGGCGGGCGGGGAGGTGGCCGAATTTGGTTTCGACCGGCATGTCGGTATCGAGCGCGCTTTCGCCGCGCGCGGCCTTCGCGACCAGATCGGGCAGGTTGTGATAGGCTTGCGGGCCGACCACGACATCTACCTTCGCGCGGCGCACGATTTCCGCGCCCTCGGCCTGCGCGACGCAGCCGGCAACGGCGATCATCGGGGTGCGGCCCTGCTTGCCGGCGGTTTTGCGGATCCGGCCGATGTCGGAATAGACCTTCTCGGTCGCCTTTTCGCGGATGTGGCAGGTGTTGAGGACGACGAGGTCGGCGGTATCGGCATCGGCGGGGGTCAGGCCCTGTGCGGCCATCAGTTCGGCCATGCGATCGCCGTCATAGACGTTCATCTGGCAGCCGAAGGATTTTACGGCGAAGGTCTTTGGAGTCTTTTGGGCAGGGGTCATGATGGAAGCGCCCTTAGCCTCAAATGCCGTCATGCTGAACTTGTTTCAGCATCCAACGTGCCTCAGTGGCGGAAGGATATGAGGCGCGATGGATCCTGACCTTCGTCAGGATGACGGTGGTGTCAGGGTTTCGGGGGCGAACTTTATCGCGTCCACGGCATAGGCGAATGGCCGAAGCGGTTTGCCCAATACGCCGATCAGCGCTTCCTCGATCCGGCGGCGGCTTTCCGCGGCGATCGCTTTCCGGCCCGGAAAGTCGGCGGGGAAGAACGGCTCGAGGAAATGGACGCGGACCTGAAAGCTGCCCTTGCGGGAGAGCAGGCGCTTCGCGTTGTTCACACCGGTTTCCACGCCGATCCAGCCAACCTCCTCGGCGATCGGGCCGTAATCGAGCAGCACCGGCTGGACCATCACCCCGGGCGGGGGCGGTTCCAGGACGCGGAGCATCGGCGTCTTGAACGGAAGCAGCGACTGGCCGTCGGTGGTGGTGCCTTCGGGAAAGACGGTGACGGACCAATTGTCGGCCAGCGCATCGCGCAGCTCGTTGATCTGTTCCGCGACGCCGAGGCGATTTTCGCGCTTCACGAAGACGGTGCGATTGAGCGTGCTGAGCCAGCCGACCACGGGCGCCTCGCGAATCTCCTGCTTCGCGACGAAGGCGGTGCCGCTGCGGCCGGCGATGGCGAGGATATCGATCCAGCTGAGGTGATTGGAGATGTAGAAGACGTCGCGTTTTAGCGGCGTGCCGACCTTGGAAACGCGCGCGCCGGCGAGCCGGCCGGCCCAGCCGAGAAAGATCATCGGCCAGGGGGAGGACAGGCGGAACACGCGCCAGAGGTAATGGAGCGGGACGGTGAGGAGCAGCGCGAGGATAAGGCCGGTGGCGCGGAGCGTGATGCGCAATCTGCCCATCGCATCAATCGGCGGTGGGTCGCCGGCGGCGGCAGCGGCGCGCTGTTCGGGTGTGAGCTTCACCGACCCCTCCACCGTTCGTGCTGAGCTTGTCGAAGCACCGTTCTTCTCTTTACGGTTCCAGAAGTACAGCCCTTCGACAAGCTCAGGGCGAACGGTTGGGTGTTAGAGCCTCAACCCTTGCGGTCGAGGGTGACGCCGTAAAGCTCCATGCGGTGATCGACCAGCCGGAAGCCGAGCCGTTCGGCGATCGCTTTTTGGAGCTGTTCCAGTTCCGGATCGACGAATTCGATCACCTTGCCGGTCTCGACGTCGATCAGGTGATCGTGATGCGCTTCGGGTGCGGGTTCGTAGCGGGCGCGGCCGTCGCCGAAATCGTGGCGATCGAGGATGCCGGCCTCTTCGAACAGGCGCACGGTGCGATAGACGGTGGCGATCGAAATGCCGGGATCGATCAGCGAGGCGCGTTCATAGACCTTCTCCACATCGGGATGGTCCTCGGCTTCGGACAGGACGCGCGCGATGACGCGGCGCTGCTCGGTGATGCGCAGGCCCTTTTCGTTGCAAAGGGCTTCGAGATCGATTTTGCGGGCCATGCACGTCCTGTAGGCGCTTTGGCCTTATTGATAAAGCGAAGATTGATTCGCAATAAGGAGGTTTTGCCCGCTGCTTGGACGTCATCCCGGCGCAGGCCGGGATCTCACGGGGCTGACGCGCTACGCCTCCGCCCGAGACCCCGGCCTGCGCCGGGGTGACGGTGATTGTCAGACTTAGCGCACGACCTTGCGACGCTTGGTGCCGAGGCCGATCTTCTTGGCCAGCGTGCGGCGCTGTTCGGCATAGTTGGGCGCGACCATCGGATAGTCGGCGGGCAGATTCCACTTGGCGCGATACTGTTCCGGCGTCATCTGGTAATGCGTCATCAGGTGGCGCTTGAGCATTTTCAGCTTCTTGCCGTCTTCGAGACAGACGATGAAGTCCGGCTTGATCGAAGAGCGCACCGAAACCGCCGGTTCCTGCTTCGCCTCGGGCGTCGCTTCCGGATTGCCGAGACCGGTCAGCGCACCGTGCACGTTGGAGATAAGAATTGGCAAGTCGGAAACGGCGACGCTATTGTTGCTGACATGTGCCGCAACGATGTCTGCCGTCAGCGTGATCAGCGTATCATGCAGAACTGATTGCATTTCCATGGTAATTCCTTCGACCCATTTTTACCGGCTGCATTAATTGCGCAGCCGTGGGCTGACCTATCGGCGCGCCAACCTTGCCGCGCAAGTTGCAAAAAGTATATTATAGGTGCCGAAGGTATATGTCGGTCGTCAGGCCAAATCGCGTCGATAGGTAAAGGCGTCGGAGACTAGGCCGGCGTTGCCGCGATAGTATGCGCGGCGCTGTCCCACTTTGACGAAGCCGGCATTGCGATACAATTTGATCGCTTCGTTACCATCTCTCACTTCGAGGTGCATCGCGACCGCTTGTCTGTCCTGCGCATCGCCCAGCACCGAACGCAGCAGCGCCGCGCCGACTCCGCGCCGGCGAACGGCCGGCGCGGTGGCGAGCAGGAGCAGTTCGACCTCGTCGACCGTGAGGCGCGAGAGCGCGAAGCCGGCCGGCTGGCCCTGAATCGATGCGATCGTCAGCCACACGCCGGGCAGGGACATGATCCCGAGGCACTGGCCGCGTGTCCACGCCTCGCCGAAGCGCGGATCGAACGCGTCGGCCATCAGGGTTTCGACCAACGCGAGATCGGCGGTCGATCCGGTGCGCAGTTCGATCATGTTGAGGACCGTACTCATGCTGCGGCTTTGGGCTTCGCATCGGGCGCACGGCCATAGATCGGGCGCGCGGGCAAAGCGGTGAACTCGCCCGCCAACAGGATCGCGGCGGCGGCATCGGGCAGGTGTTCGGTCAGGTCCAGCGCCGGATCGAGCAAGGCGAGGTGGCGGATGCCGTTTCCGAAGGCGGGGCGGCTGGCGAGCACCGCCAGCGCAGCCTCGGGACGGAGCGAGGCGAACGGGCTGGCGGCGCGAAGGGGATTGGCCTCGAACGACTGCATGAAGACCTCGCCATGCCCGCCTTCCAGCACCACCGCAAGATCGGACAAATCGGGGCGGGACGCGAACGCGGCGGCGGCGACGAGGGGCAGCGAGGAGAAGCCGTGCACTTCCGCGCCCCAGCCGAATGCCAGCCCGCGCGCGGCGGCGATGCCGACGCGGACGCCGGTGAAGCTGCCGGGGCCGCAATCGACCAGAATGCGATCGGCCCGGCCGCCGTTCGGCAGTTCGGCGATCATCGGGATCAGCCGCTCGGCATGGCCGCGCCCGACCACTTCATGCGCGGACGCGACCACCGCACCGGTCTCGATGAGCGCGACCGAGCACGCGGCGGTGGAGGTTTCGATGACTAGAGTGCGCACAATTCCCTCTCGTCACCCCGGAGCGCGAAGGTCAAGCGATCGTGTTAAACTTTTCGAAGGCCGGGCGGGGCAGGCGATCGAAAATCGTCGCCGGATCGCCGTGGCCGAGCGTGGAGATGAAGTTGCTGCGCACCGCCGGCGTATCGGCGAAGAACGCCGCATCGACCTTGCCATTGTCGAAGCCGGACATCGGGCCGGTATCGAGGCCGAGCGCGCGGGCGGCGATGATGAAATACGCGCCCTGCAGCGTCGAATTGCGCATCGCCGAGACTTCGCGCAGCGGCGCATTGCCGTCGAACCAGGCCTTGGCATTGGTGTGCGGGAACAGTTCGGGCAGATGTTCGTGGAATTCGGTGTCCATGCCGATGATGACGCTGACCGGTGCGCTCAGGATCTTCGGCGCGTTCTGCGCGCTGGTGCAGTCGGCCAGCTTCTGCTTGGCCGCATCGCTCGTCACCCAGATCAGGCGCGCGGGCAGCTGATTGGCGGAGGTCGGCCCCCATTTCATCAGGTCCCAGATCGCGTGCAGTTCGGCCTCGGCGACCGGCTGGTCGGTATATCCGTTGTAAGAGCGCGCGGTACGGAAGATCGTATCGAGCGCCGTGTCGGACAGCTTCTCGGTCATGGAAACACCTCGATAATGAAGGAGCAGATCAGACGGCGCGGACTTCGGTGACTTCCGGCACGTAATATTTGAGCAATTGTTCGATGCCGTTCTTCAGCGTGGCGCTGGACGAGGGGCAACCGGCGCAGGCGCCCTGCATCTTGAGGTAGACCTTGCCCTGATCGAAGCCGCGATAGACGATGTCGCCACCGTCATTGGCGACCGCCGGGCGGACGCGCGTGTCGATCAGATCCTTGATCTGCGCGACGATGTCGGCGTCCTCGGGGTTATCGGCAAACGCCTCCTCCTCGGCCGGCACGCTGAAGCCGCCGGCATTGCCGGGTTTGAACAAAGGCATGTTGGCGGAAAAATGATCGAGCAGGGTGGCGAGCACGTCGCCCTTGAGGAACGACCATTCGACGCCCGGTGCTGCGGTGACGGAGACGAAATCGCTGCCGAAGAACACGCCGGTGACGTCGCCCAGGTTGAAGAGCTGTTCGGCGAGCGGGCTGGCCTCGGCCTCCTCCGGCGTGGCGAAGTCGCGCGTGCCGGCGTCCATGACGGCGCGGCCGGGCAGGAACTTCAGCGTGGCGGGGTTGGGCGTGGCTTCTGTTTCGATCAGCATGCGTTGGCATGTGGCGCGGGCGTGCGGCGGGCGCAAGGTTTGTTGGGGAAACGGTTGGTTGCCGCATTCTCAAAACCCCTCCCCTTCAGGGGAGGGGCAGGGGTGGGGGATGTCTCGCAGAGACCGGCATTGCTGGACTGCCCCACCCCAACCCCTCCCCTGAAGGGGAGGGGCTAAGAACAAGGATCAATCGTCCAGCGCCTTCATCGCATCGTTCCACTTGGAGATGTTCGTGCGCGCCTCCTGCACGAACGCCGAGCGGCGGACGACGCGGAGGAAGAAGCCGGCGATCGCCTTGCCGGGGTTGCGTAAGGGACGCTCGAACTGGATGAGCAGGACGACGCGGGTGCCGGCGGTGTCGTTCCACACTTCGTGCTGATAGGTGTCGTCGAACACCAACGTCTCGCCCTCCGCCCAGCGGACGATGCGGGTGTCGACGCGCATGCGCACGTCGCCGTCGCGCGGCACGATCAGGCCGAGATGGCAGGTGATCAACCCTTTGGTGACGCCGCGATGATCAGGGATGTGCGTGCCGGGCGCGAGGATCGAGAAGAAGGCGCTGTTGAGGCCGGGAATCCGTTCGACGATCTTCGCCGTGTTCGGGCAGCGTTCGAGATTGTCGGTAATCGGGAAGCCGTAGCCCCACAGGAAGAACGAGCGCCATTTGTCGATCTCGGCGATCGAGCGGTGATCGGGCGAGATGGTGGCGAGGCTGGGCGCGGCCTCGCCCTGCAACGCGACGCGGACCGCCTCGTCGCGGATCGCCTGCCAATTGTCGCGCAGCAAAGCGGTCCAGGCGAATTCGCGCACGTCCAGCACCGGATCGTTGGGCACCAGCGAGGAGGAGGCGATCAGTTTGTCGAAGAAGCTGCGCAGATGCTTGCCGTATTTGATCAGGAACGGACGATTGCGATCCGCCTCCATCTTGGCGCCAGGTGCAGGCGCGCCCGAGATCACGTTGAGATCGGGGACGCGGATGGTGCGCCGCGCGGCGGCATTGCCCGAATCCCGACACAATTCGGCGGGGGCGGAGATGGTTTCGAACGTCACGATGTGCCTGCCTTCGTAACCGGCGGCGCAGGGGCCGGCCGGAATTTACCTCATATCACGCCGCGGCGACGTGGCGCATCCGCACGCTCGGCAAACACGTCTCTAGGATTGCTATGGGACCAAATGATGGCGTGTTTGGGAGAACTTAGCGGCAGCCGGCGGATCGGGATATCACCCGGCGGGCGTGATGCTCCTCACGCGCCAACTTATCCGTCCGGTTACTGGCGGGTTCATCCGAAGCCCGCTATCAGGGCCACCATGCATGTCCTTTCGCGCGCTCTGCGCCGTCCGCTGATCCTTTCCGCCCTGCTCGTTCTGACGCTGCCAGCCAGCGGTCAGAATGCGGCGCAGGCCCCCGCCGCTCCCTCGACCAGCCCCGCCGCCACTGCCGCGGCCGAGAAGATCGATCACAAGAACTGGCTGTATGTCGGCAGCGACATCACGCCCGATCCGGCGTGGCATTACGGCACGTTGCCCAACGGCGTGCGCTATGCGGTGCGCAACAACGGCGTGCCTCCGGGGCAGGTCGCGGTGCGCGTCCGGATCGATGCCGGATCGTTGATGGAAAGCGACAATGAGCGCGGTTTTGCCCATCTGATCGAGCATCTCACCTTCCGCGGTTCGGAATATGTGCCGGACGGTGAGGCGAAGCGCATCTGGCAGCGCATGGGCACGACCTTCGGGTCGGACACCAATGCACAGACCACGCCGACCGGCACGACCTACAAGCTCGATCTGCCGAGCGCGACCGAGGCCGGGCTGGACGAAAGCCTAAAGATCCTGGCCGGCATGGTCGATCATCCCAACATCACGGCGGCGGCGCTGAATGCGGAGCGCCCGGCGGTGCTGGCTGAGCAGCGCGAGGCGCCGGGGCCGCAGGTGCGTTTCAGCGATGCGCGGCTGGGCATGTTCTTCGCCGGGCAGCCACTGGCCGACCGTTCGCCGATCGGCACGATCGACAAATTGAACGCGGCGACGGCGGATAGCGTGCGCGCGTTCCACGATCGCTGGTATCGCCCCGAACGCGCCGTCGTGGTGATCTCTGGTGATTTCGATCCGGCGGTGTTCGAACGGCTGGTGGCGAAGAACTTCTCCGACTGGAAGGGCGTCGGGCCGAAGCCGGAGGAACCCGATTTCGGCAAGCCGGACGCATCCAAGCCGGCGACCGCCGTGGTCGCCGAGCCGAGCCTGCCGCCCGTGGTCACGCTGGGCGTGCTGCGGCCGTGGAAGTATCAGGACGATACGATCATCATGAACCAGAACCGGCTGGTCGATTCGATCGCCGCCTCGGTGATCAGCCGGCGGCTCGAAACGCGCGCGCGCGCCGGGGGCAGCTTCCTCAGCGCCTCGGTCGGCACATCGAACGAATCGCGTAGCGCTGACATCACCTATGTCTCGATCATTCCGATCGGCACCGATTGGGAAGCGGCGCTCAAGGACGTCCGCGCGGTGATCGAGGATGCCAAGGCGACCGCGCCGAGCGTTGCCGAGATCAACCGCGAACTCTCCGATGTGGACACGGTGATGCGCACATCGGTGGAAACCGCCAAGGCCGAGGCGGGCGCTTCGCAGGCCGACGATATGGTGCAGGCGGTCGATATCCGCGAAACGACGACCGCACCGGCGACGATCTATGCCGTGCTGCGCGACGCGATCCGGAAGAAGATGTTCACGCCCGAAACGGTGCTGGCATCGACGCGGCGCATCTTCACCGGCACCGCGACGCGCGCTCTGGTCAACACGCAGACGCCGCAGCCGGCGGCAGTGACGAAGCTGGCCGCCGCGCTTCAGGCCGATGTGAAGGGGCTGGCCGGCAAGCGCACGACGCAGGGCAAGGTGAACTGGTCCAAGCTGCCCAAATTGGGCAAGCCGGCGACCGTCGTCAGCCGCGAGAAGATCCCGGAATTCGACCTGGAGAAGGTCGTGCTGTCGAACGGCGTGCGGCTGATGCTGCGTGTCAGCCCGGCGGAGGAGACCCGCGTCTATGTCCGCGTGCGCTTCGGCGGTGGCTACAACGCGCTGCCGGCCGACAAGCCGTCGCCGATCTGGGCGGCGGACGGTGCGATCGTCGGTGGTGGCGTCGGCAAGCTGCGGCAGGGCGATCTCGACCAATTGACCGCCGGGCGTCGCATCGGGCTCGATTTCGGGATCGACGATGATTCGTTCGTGTTCTCGGCGATGACGTCGCCAAGCGATCTGGCCGATCAGTTGAAGCTGGTGGCCGGTTATATGTCGGCACCGGGCTGGGATCCGAACCCGCTGGCGCGGATCAAGTCGGCGGCGCTGACGCAATATGCCGGGTACGATTCGTCACCCAGCGGCGTGCTGTCGCGCGATCTGGAAGGTTTGCTCCACGCTGGCGATCCACGCTGGAGCACGCCGACGCGCGAGCAGGTGATGGCGACGACGCCGGAGGATTTCCGCAAATTGTGGGAGCCGCGCATCGCCGAGGGGCCGATCGAGGTGCAGGTGTTCGGCGACATCAATGCCGAGGCGACGATCCGCGCGGTCGCGGCGAGCATCGGCGCGCTGCCGCCGCGCTCCAAGCCGACCGCTGCCATCCCGCCGGTACGCTTCCCCGCGCACAATGCGACGCCGTTGATCGAGACGCATGGCGGGCCGGACAATCAGGCAGTGGCGGTGATCGTCTGGCCGACCGGCGGCGGAATGGAGAACCAGTCCGACAGCAATTACCTCGACATCCTGGCGCAGGTGTTCAGCGACCGGTTGTTCGATCGGCTGCGCAGCGAGGCGGGTGCCAGCTATTCGCCGAGCGTGCAGAGCCAGTGGCCCGACGGGCTGGCCTCGGGCGGGCGGCTGTTCGCGATCGGCCAGGTGACTCCGGCGAACGTGAACCTGTTCTTCAAGATGTCGCGCGAGATCGCGGCGGATCTGGTCGCCAACCCGATCAGCGACGACGAACTGCGCCGCACGATCGAACCGCTCAAGCAGCTCGTGCTGCGCCAGGCGACCGGCAATACCTTCTGGCTCAACCAGGTAGAGAACGGCACCTACGACGACCGCCGCATCGAGGGACTGCGCCAGATGTTCCGCGATATCGGCGGGGCGAATTCGGCGATGCTGCAGGTTATCGCGCAGCGTTATCTGAAGCCGGATGTGGACTGGACGATGGCGGTGCTGCCGAGGGGGCCTGACGGGAAGGCGGTGAGCATGGCACCTGCGCCGGTGACGGTGGCTCCGGTTCCGGTGAAGGTGCCACCGGTAAAGGCGAAGCCGGTTGTGCCGGCGAAGAAGCGAGTGGAACGGTAGGGTTCTTCTGAGCCCCTCCCCTTCAGGGGAGGGGTTGGGGTGGGGACGTCCGGGTGGCTACCGAAGCGGAATTGCTAAAGCGTGCAATCGAGATGCGGCGTAATCCAACCGAGCCGGAAAAACGGTTGTGGCGTGGTTTGTCGAATTCACAGCTAGGCGGTTATAAATTCCGTCGCCAGCATGTGGTTTATGAAGCGCAGGCGATCGCCGATTTCTTTTGCCCGGCGCTGGGCTTGGCGGTTGAGGTCGATGGCGATACCCATGATTTGCCAGCCGATACGACACGGGATCGTCGGATGGCTGGCCTGGGATTTTCGACTATCCGCGTGACCAACGCTGACGTGATGCAAAACATCAATGGGGTGCTTGAGGCTATTTTGGCGCGGGCGCTTTCCTTGCCTCAGCGTTGGTCGGTTCGCACGGCCCCACCCCAACCCCTCCCCTGAAGGGGAGGGGCTTTTAGGGCGTCATCCCTTGTACAATGCATCCAGCCTTGGACTGTAGGCTGCTTTCAGCACATGGCGGCGGATCTTGAGCGAGGGCGTCAGTTGCTCGTTCTCGATCGTGAAGGCTTCGTCGGCGAGGATGAAGCGGCGGACGCGTTCGATCACCGACAGGTCTGCGTTCACGCGTTCGACCGCGGCGTTGAGCGCGGCGCGATACTCGGGATCGTTGGCCAGTTTCTTGAAATCGCAGGTGTTTCCGGTCTTTGCGCACCATTCCTGCGTCCATTCCGGATCGGGCACGAGGACGGCGACCATGTACGGCTTGCGGTCGCCGTAGATCATCGCCTGGGCGATCTCGTTCTGCAGGGTGAGCATGCCCTCGACCTTTTGCGGGGCGACATTGTCGCCCTTGTCGTTGACGATGATGTCCTTCTTGCGATCGGTGATCTTGATGCGGCCGCGTTCGTCGATCAGGCCGATATCGCCGGTATGGAGCCAGCCGTCTTTAAGTACCCGCGCGGTCTCTGCTTCGTTGCGCCAATAACCGTGCATGACGAGTTCGCCGCGCACCAGGATCTCGCCATCCTCGGCGATCTTCACCTCGGTATCGACGAGCGCCGGGCCGACCGTGTCCATCTTCAGCCCGGCGCTGGGGCGGTTGCAGGATATCACCGGCGCGGCCTCGGTCTGGCCGTACCCCTGCAAAAAGGTGAGGCCGAGCGACTGGAAGAAGATCCCGACTTCGGGCGTGAGCGGTGCGCCGCCCGAGACCATCGCCTTGATCCGGCCGCCGAACTTCTTGGCGATCTTGGGCTTGAACACCGTGTTGACGACGAGTTGCATCGGCCGATCACGCAACCGCAGCGTGCCGGCATATTCCCGCGCGCCGATTTCCAGCGCCTGATTGAGCAGTTTCTGGCTGAGGCCGCCCTGTTTCTCGATCGCCTTGGAAATACGGGTGCGCAGCACTTCGAACAGGCGGGGAACGACGAACATGATCGTCGGGCGCGTTTCCTCGATATTGGCGGCGAGCTTGTCCAGCCCCTCCGCATAATAGATTTGCCCGCCCAGCCCGATCGCGAAATGCTGTCCGCCGGTATGTTCATAGGCGTGGGATAGCGGCAGGAAGGACAGGAACACCTCTTCGCCCCACCCGAATTCCTCCGCGATCACCGCCGTGCAGCCGGCGCAATTGTGCAGGATCGCGCCGTGGTGCTGCATTACGCCGCGCGGCGCACCGCCGGTGCCGCTCGTATAGATGATGCAGGCGAGATCCTCGCGCGTGAACGTGGCTTTGGCCGCGGCGCTCGCGACGGCGGTGGGATGCTGATCGATCAGGCGGTGCCAATTGTGGACGTCCAGCCCTTGCGTCGGGCGCAGATCGTCCATGCCGATGATGATCTTCGCGTCGTACGACCGGATCGCCGCCGGCAGCAGCGTCTTCGCCAGTTTCGCATTGGAGACGATGATCGCCTTCGCACCCGAATTCTCGATGATGTGCGCATGGTCGCGCTCGGTGTTCGTCACATAGGTCGGCACGGTGACGCAACCGGCGGCCATGATCGCGAGATCGCTGATGCACCATTCCGGCCGGTTCTCGCTGACCAGCATCACGCGGTCGCCGCGTTCCAGCCCGATCGCGGTGAGCGCGGCGGCGAGGCTGGCGACCTTGCTGGCGGCATTGGCCCAGCTGAGCGAGATCCATTCGCCGCCGGCCTTGTGCCACAGGAACGGCTTGTCGCCCTCCGTTGCCGCGCGGGTGAAGAACATCGTCACGAGGTTGGGGAAATTTTCGAGCTTGCGCATGTGCCTCTTCCTGTCGTGCCTTCATGTGGGCGACGCGAGAGCAACGCTTAGGGCGAGCGGCGGGGGTTCGCCAGCCTTTAGGGCGTGGACGGCCTTGCTGCGGCGCGGTATCGCCGGAGGGTATCGGGCGCGGATGGCCTTTGGGGAGCATGCCTAGTGAAGATGATCCGGACTCTCCTGACGGCGTGCGTGTCGCTATCACTTGCGGCGTGCGTATCGGTGGAACGGCGGCCGGCACCGGCAATCGTCGCGCCCAAGGCGGATGCGAAGATCTTCGCCGTCGCGGCCAATCCGCTGGCGAGCGAGGCTGGCATGGCGGTGCTGCGGCGGGGCGGCAGCGCGGTGGATGCGGCGATCGCGATGCAGGCGATGCTGTCGCTGGTCGAGCCGCAGAGTTCGGGGATCGGCGGTGGAGCGTTCCTGACTTTCTACGACGCGAAGACGAAGCGCGTGTCGGTGTTCGACGGGCGCGAGACGGCACCGGCTGGCGCGACGCCGGACATGTTCCTCGATGACTCGGGCCAGCCGCTGACCTATCAAGTGGCGGTGCTGAGCGGGCGCGCGACCGGCGTGCTGGGCGCGGTGAAGATGCTGGCGCTCGCGCATGACAAATATGGCGTCTTGCCGTGGCGCGACCTGTTCGGCGACGCCGAGCGGACGGCGCGGGACGGGTTCATCGTTTCGCCGCGATTGGGACGGTTCCTGGCGAGCGGGGCGTTTCCGGAGAGCAATGCGCCGGACGTGCTGAGCTATTTCGCGCGCGACGGGGGCGGGCTGCTGCGCGCGGGGGACCGGTTGCGCAACCCGGCCTTTGCGGCATTTCTTGCGCGGCTGGCGGCGCAGGGGCCGGACGCTTTGTACAAGGGCGAGACCGCGCGGCGGATCGTCGACAAGGTGCATGAGGGAGTGCTGCCGAGCACGATGACTTTGGCCGACCTCGCCTCCTATCGCCCGATCGAGCGCGAGGCGTTGTGCGGGCAGTACCGCGTCTATGTCGTCTGCGTGCCGCCGCCGCCGTCGAGCGGGGTGGGCGAGCTGCAATTGCTGATGCTGCTGGAGCGTACCGACATCGCGGCCCGCAATGCGACCGACCCGCAGGCGTGGTTCCTGTTCGCCGAGGCGAGCCGGCTGATGTACGCCGACCGCGACCGCTATGTCGGCGATCCGGCGTTCGTGTCCGTGCCGGTGCGCGGGCTGATCGACCCGGCCTATGTCGATGCGCGGGCGAAGCTGATCGGCCAGCGGGCCGGGGCGTCTCCGGCGGCAGGCCAGCCTGCGGGTGCGCCGCAGGTGGCGCGGGATCGCACGCTGGAACCAATGGGCACGTCGCATTTCGTGGTCGGGGACGCAGCGGGCAATGTCGTGTCGATGACGACGACGGTCGAGTCGATCTTCGGCACCGGGCGGATGGTCGACGGCTTCTTCCTCAACAACCAGATGACCGATTTCTCGTTCACCCCGCGCGATCCCGACGGGAAGCCGGCGGCGAATGCGGTGGCGGCGGGCAAGCGGCCGCGCTCTTCGATGACGCCGCTGATCATGCTGGATGCGCAGCGGAATTTCGCGGGCGCGCTGGGATCGGCGGGGGGCAATTCGATTCTCGCTTATGTCGGCAAGGCGATGGTCGGCGCGGTCGATTGGGGCTTGCCGATGCAGGATGCGCTGGCGCTGCCGAACCTGGTGGCGCGCGGGGGTGCGTTTCAGGGCGAGGTGACGAAGTTCTCGCCGGAAGTGCTGGCCGGGCTGGCGGCGAAGGGGATCGACCTTCGGCCGGGGCAGGGCGAGGATTCGGGATTGCAGGGCGTGATCGTTCGCGGTGGCGTGGTGGACGGTGGGTACGATCCACGGCGTGAAGGCCGGTTTTTGATCGAGGCTGCTCCGGCGGGGCGGTGATCGGTTTTTCCGTCATCCTCGCGCAGGCGAGGATCCCGCTTCTTCTTCTGGCTGCGGGGCAAGGCAGCGGGATCCCCGCATTCGCGGGGATGACGGGAGATTATGGGTGGCCCACCGCATCCGCCACGGTCTCGAAGCCGTCGCGTTTCAGCAAATCCGCCAGACCGGCGGTGATTCGCGCCGGTAACCCCGGCCCGGCGAACACCAGCGCCGAATATAGCTGCAGCAGACTGGCGCCGGCGCGGATGCGGGCATAGGCTTCCTCGGCGCTGTCGATGCCGCCGACCGAGATCAGCGGCATCGCACCGCCAGTGGCCTTGCGGAAATCGGCCAGGCGAGTGCGCGCCAATGCGGCGAGCGGCGCACCGGAAAGGCCGCCGGTTTCCTTTGCGTTGCCGGATTTCAGCGGTGGGCGGGACAAGGTGGTGTTGCTGACGATCAGGGCATCGACCTTATGGTCGATCGCGGCACGGGCGATACCGTCGATCTCCTGCGTGTTGAGATCGGGCGCGACTTTGAGGAACAGGGGCCGGCGCAAGGTCGCATGCCGGGCGGTGTCGGCGGCGGCAAGCAGTTCGGCCAGCGCCGCGCCATGTTGCAGATCGCGCAGGCCCGGCGTGTTGGGCGAGGAGATGTTGATCGTGACGTAATCGGCGATCTGCGCTGCTTTCTCCACACCGATGCGATAATCCTCGATCCGGTCGGTGGCGTCCTTGTTGGCGCCGACATTGATGCCGAGCATGCCGGCGCGTTTCGCCGCCTGAGCGCGCGGTAAAGCAGCGTCGATGCCCCCATTGTTGAAGCCCAGCCGGTTGATGATCGCACGATCCGGCACGAGCCGGAAGATGCGGGGCTTGTCGTTGCCCGCCTGGGGCAGGGGGGTCAGCGTGCCGATCTCGACGCTGCCGAACCCCAATGCGAAGAAACCGTCGATCGCGCGGCCGTCCTTGTCGACCCCGGCGGCGAGCCCAACCGGATTGGCGAAATCGAGGCCGGCCACCTGGGTACGCAGACAGACATCGCCCGGCCCGCGCGCAAACACAAACGGTGCGGTGCCGCCGCCCCAGGCCGCCAGCATGTCGATCGTCAAATTATGGGCACGTTCGGCGTCGAGCGCGAACAGGATCGGGCGAAGTAGCGGGAACAGCATGCGCGCGGCCATGGCACCGCCCGGCGACCGGGTCAAAGACGGCTTAATTGTGGCCGATAAGGTCACGATGACGATTTCGTACAATACAGCCGAGAAGAACTTTGCTTAAGAGGCTGTGCGACCCAAGGAATCCTTTCGCAACAGGGGGTTCTTTTCCTTTGGCCCGGCCGGTTCGCCGTCCGGGCCACTTTTCTTTTCGCCGTCGAGCGGTTACGCCGGGCCGATAAGAATGGCGGGGGCGCGTATCTTGTCGGACATTCAGCTAGACTATGCGGTGCCGGCGGCGGATTTGGCCGACTACATAACGCTCTTCTATCACTTCCGCGCAGACGTGCCGGCGTTCGAGGACGTCGAGCGCGCCGACAACGCCCAGTTCCGCTTTCACCTGTCACCGGGCGGGGCGACGTATCGGTTTCATGACGGTACGGTTCAGAAGCCGGGAGACGTGCATGTCATCGGGCCGACCAGCGGGCCGATCAAATCGAGTGCGATCGGGCCGGTGCGCGTGTTCGGGATGGGGCTGACCGCGGCGGGCTGGTCGGCGATGATCGGCAGCGAGGCGTCTTCGGTGCTGAACCGGGTGATCGATGCCAGCACCGTGTTCGGCGCGGCGCGCTTGCGTGTGGCGGCGGCGGCGCTGGCGAAGACGACGGATCTGGCGGGGTGCATCGCGATCGGCGAGCCGCTGGTTCGGGAATTGCTGGCCGGTGGCGATCCCGATACCTGCACGTTCCTAAGGCGGATCGACGATTGGCTGGCCGCATCGTCGTCGCCGGAGATCGCCGACCTGATCGCTGCGACCGGCCTGTCGCGCCGTCAGGTCGAGCGGCGCTGCAATGCGGCCTATGGCGCGCCGCCCAAATTGCTCGCGCGGAAATATCGCGCGCTGCGGGCGGCATCGGCGCTGACGATGGAAGATGGCGATATAGACGATGTGATCGCGCTGGGATTCTACGATCAGTCGCATCTGATTCGTGAGGTGAAGCAGTTCACCGGGCTGACGCCGCGGCAGATCCGGGCCCAGCCGACGGTGTTGCAGTTGTTGACGATATCGCAGCGTAGTGCGCTGGGCGGGCGGGTGAGCCCCCTGATCAGCGACACGTAAACCTTACGCAAAGGCGGTTGACCCGGCCCTCCCGCGCCCCCACATGCGCAATCGGAACGATTCAATCCGATTTGAGAGTCACTCGCAACAATGCGTCTTTCGAGCCTTGCCGATTATGCCGTCGTGATGATGAGCGCCGCCGCGCGCCATTGTGGCGGCGCGGCGCGGCTGAACGCGACGTTGCTCGCTGAGGAAACCGGCGTGCCGCTGCCGACGGTGCAGAAGCTGGTGAGTCGCTTGTCGGCGGCGGGGCTGATCGAGAGTTCGCGCGGCACCGGCGGCGGCTTCCGCCTGTCGCGGCCGGCGGCGGCGATCTCCCTGGCCGATATCGTCGAGGCGGTGGAGGGGCCGATCGCGCTCACCGCCTGCGTCGAGACCGGGCGGCACGATTGCGGTCTGGAAGGCGATTGCCGGGTGAAGCCGCATTGGGCCGTGGTGAACGGCGCGGTACGCGGTGCGCTGGCCGGCGTGTCGCTGGCAACGCTCTCCCGTCCTCCGCTCGGCCCGAACGGAATTCTTGTAGCGCATGGCGCTGAGGTGATGAACTAAGATGGCGACGAAGAACGCAGAGGCGCATGCCGCCGCGAACAAGACGTACGAATGGGGCTTCCATTCGGACATCGAACAGGAATTCGCGCCCAAGGGGTTGAGCGAAGACACGGTGCGCTTCATCTCGGCCAAGAAGGGCGAGCCGGAATGGATGCTCGACTGGCGACTGAAGGCGTACAAGCTGTGGCTGACGCTGGAGGCACCGGACTGGGCGAAGCTGCAGCTCGATCCGATCGATTATCAGGACGCCTATTATTACGCCGAGCCGAAGGCGAAGCCCAAGCTGGGCTCGCTGGACGAGGTCGATCCCGAGATCCTGCGCGTCTACGAGAAACTCGGCATCCCGATCGAGGAGCAGAAGATGCTCGCCGGGGTCGAGGGCGCGCGGCGCGTGGCCGTCGATGCTGTGTTCGACAGCGTGTCCGTGGCGACCACGTTCCGCAAGGAACTGGAGGCCGCAGGGGTCATCTTCCGGTCGATCAGCGAGGCGATCAAGGAATATCCCGATCTGGTGCGCAAATGGCTGGGCAAGGTGGTGCCGGCGCATGACAATTACTTCGCGGCGCTGAACTGCGCGGTCTTCAGCGACGGCACCTTCGTGTACATCCCGGAGGGCGTGCGCTGCCCGATGGAACTGAGCACCTATTTCCGCATCAATGCCGAGAATACCGGGCAGTTCGAACGCACGCTGATCGTCGCGGACAAGGGTGCGTACGTATCGTACCTCGAGGGCTGCACCGCGCCGATGCGGGACGAGAACCAGTTGCACGCTGCCGTGGTCGAACTGATCGCGCTGGACGATGCCGAGATCAAATATTCGACCGTGCAGAACTGGTACCCCGGGGACGAGAACGGCAAGGGCGGGATCTACAATTTCGTCACCAAGCGCGCATTGTGCCAGGGCAAAAACAGCAAGGTCAGCTGGACGCAGGTCGAGACGGGCAGCGCGATCACGTGGAAATACCCGTCCTGCATCCTGAACGGCGAAAATTCGATCGGCGAATTCTATTCGGTGGCGGTGACGAACAATCGCCAACAGGCCGATACCGGTACCAAGATGATCCACAACGGCAAGGGATCGCGATCGACGATCGTGTCGAAGGGCATCTCGGCCGGGCGCAGCGACAATACTTATCGCGGGCTGGTGCGCGTGGCGCCGGGTGCGGAGGGCGTGCGCAACTTCACGCAATGCGATTCGCTGCTGCTCGGCGACCAGTGCGGGGCGCATACCGTGCCCTATATCGAGGTGCGCAACCCGAGCGCGCAGATCGAGCATGAGGCGACGACGTCGAAGATCAGCGACGACCAGATGTTCTACGCGATGCAGCGCGGGCTGGATTCGGAGAGCGCGGTGGCGCTGATCGTGAATGGCTTCGCGCGCGAAGTGTTGCAGCAACTGCCGATGGAATTCGCGGTCGAGGCGCAGAAGTTGCTGGGGATCTCGCTCGAGGGGAGCGTGGGGTGATCGCGGGCGCTTTGCCCTTGATGCTGTCGATCAGCCTGGTTCAGGCTGGCGAGGATGCGACGATTGGCGCGTGTGAGGCGGCTATGCGCGATCGCGACATGGCCTATCGCCCGCTGGCCGCTGAGATGGCAAAGCTGCGTGAAGATGACCGACGACTGGGCGGAGATGTTGGTGGGTATCCGCCCCTCCACCTTGCCGCTCGGTATTCGGAGTTGGAAGAGAGGCTGAAGGCGTTCGACCGTCGCTATCCGTATCGTGACTGTGCGAAGGAAAAATCCGATGCGCTTCATTGAACGAGGCCGTCATGCTGAACTCGTTTCAGCATCCATCGCGCCGCAATCTCCGTCCGTCCTTGTGGAAGGATGGACCCTGAAACGAGTTCAGGGTGACGGCGGGAGCATGTGGTTATGAGCGAGGGACACGGCGATCATTGCGCTGACGGTGCCATTGCTTGCGAACCGGCGGTCGAGCCCGTTTTCGGCAGCTCCGATGCGGGTGAATATTCGACAGCGACCCGGCCGGATTTTCTCGTCGTAAACGGCATCGAAATCAATCGCGCAAAAATTCTCGAAAAATCACACGAACGAATTGTCGGAAACTAGCATGCTTCAAATCGAAAATCTTCACGCCGAAATCGACGGCAAGGAAATCCTCAAGGGCCTGTCGCTCAGCGTGAAGGCTGGCGAGGTGCATGCGATCATGGGGCCAAACGGGGCCGGGAAGTCCACCCTCGGGTATGTGCTCGGCGGGCGGCCCGGTTACGAGGTGACCGCGGGTTCGGTGGCGTTCGACGGGGTGGACCTGCTTGATCTCGAACCGCACGAGCGCGCTGCTGCTGGGCTGTTCCTCGGGTTCCAGTATCCGGTCGAGATTCCAGGCGTTTCGAACGTGCAATTCCTGCGGGAGGCGCTCAATTCCCAGCGCAAGTGCCGCGACGAGAAGCCGCTGTCGGGCGGCGAGTTTCTGAAGCTGGCGCGCGCGCAGGCGGATGCGCTGTCGATGGATCAGGAGATGCTCAAGCGGCCGGTGAATGTCGGCTTTTCGGGCGGCGAGAAGAAGCGCAACGAGATGGTGCAGATGGGCATCATCGACCCCAAGCTGGCGATCCTCGACGAGACCGATAGCGGGCTGGACATCGATGCGCTGCGCGTGGTCGGCGACGGGATCAACCGGATCATGCGCAAGCCGGACAAGGCGGTGATCCTGATCACGCATTACCAGCGGTTGCTGGATTATGTGAAGCCGGACTTCGTGCATGTACTGTCGGGCGGGCGGATCATCCGGTCCGGTGGGCCGGAACTGGCGCTGGAGCTGGAGAGCGCGGGTTATGCGGGGGTGGCGGCGTGATGACGCTCGCTCTGATCGCCGCCGCCCAGACGGCGCCCCTTCCCATGCCGACGACTGAGGATGAGATCGTCGTCGTAGCGCAGAAGATGCGATATATCGAAGTGAATATGAAATTGCCTAAGCGTGGCGGTTTCGTAGTGCTCGAACGGTGTCGCGTGTCGAAGCCGAGCGGCTATGCCGAACTCGATGCCATTCCGTGCAGCGTGGCGCAGGATTGCATGGCCGACGCTCCAACCACACGCAAAGCGCTAACCAATTGCGTCGAAACGCGGTCGCAGGGGCGCTTGGATGCCGTGGTCGCCGCCTGGCGGGCGGCGCGGAAGGTTTCGCAATGACCGCACTCGCTCTACCCACGCGCCGTGACGAGGCGTGGCGCTATTCCGATCTTGAGGCGGTCGCGTCGGTGTGGCCGGTGCCGACGGCCGAGGTGATAGAGGTCGCGGCGGGCGAGAGCGTTTCGCGCGTCATCGTGCAGGACGCGGCGCTCGATGCAGTTGAAATCCGGGATTTCCGGGTCGTGCTGCACGCGGGCGCGACGGCGACATTCCATGTGCTCAATATCGGCGGGCGGCTCGGGCGGATCGCGATCGATGTGACGTGCCATGAGGGCGCGCATTTCGAACTGGGCGGGGCAATGCTCGGCGGGGGCGATCAGACGCTGGAGATCGTGACGACGCTCAACCATATTGAACCGAATGCGACGTCGAACCAGGTGGTGCGATCGGTGCTGGGCGGGCGCGCGACGGGATCGTATCTCGGCAAGGTCGCGGTGGCGCGGCATGCGCAGAAGACCGATGCGTCGCAGAGCGTGAAAGCGATGCTGCTGACGCGGACAGCAACGGCGAATGCCAAGCCGGAGCTGGAAATCTTCGCTGACGACGTGAAGTGCGCGCATGGCGCCACCGTTGGCGAGCTGGACGCAATGGCCTTGTTCTACCTCGCATCGCGGGGAATTGCGCCGGCTGAGGCGAAGGTGCTGTTGTTGCAGGCCTTCGTGGCGAGTGCGTTCACGGAAATCGCGGACGATGGCGAGCGGGCGCGGGTCGAGGCTGCGGCGCTGGCGGCGTTGGAGCGGATGTTGTGAGAGGCTTTCACGCTCTAAAGCCCCTCCCCTTCAGGGGAGGGGTTGGGGTGGGGAAGTCCAGAACGACCACCTCAGCAATCACGGACATCCCTGCCGCACGGCCCCACCCCAACCCCTCCCCTGAAGGGGAGGGGCTATGATTTTGACCTCGACGCGCCCACTCGACCTCGTAGCGGATTTCCCGTCGATTCCCGAGGGCTGGGCGTATCTCGATACCGCCGCCACGGCGCAGAAACCGCAGGCGGTGATCGACGCGATCACGCGCGGGTATGACACCACCTACGCGACGGTGCATCGCGGCGTGTATCAGCGCTCGGCCGACATGACATTGGCCTATGAGGCGGCGCGCAAGCGGGTGGCCGGGTTCATCGGGGCCGCATCGCCCGACGAAATCGTGTTCGTGCGCGGGGCGACCGAGGGGATCAATCTGGTCGCGCAATGCTGGGCGGGAACGCAGTTGCAGGCGGGCGACCGTATCCTGCTGTCCACGCTGGAGCATCATTCGAACATCGTGCCGTGGCAGATGGTCGCCGAGCGGGTCGGCGCGGCGATCGATGTCGTGCCGCTGACCGCCGATCACCGGATCGATCTCGACGCGATGGCGGCGATGATCACGCCGGCGCACAAGCTGGTGGCATTGGGCCATGTATCGAACGTGCTCGGATCGGTGCTCGATGCGCGCCGGGCGGCGGATATCGCGCATTCGGTCGGGGCGAAGATCCTGCTCGACGGGTGCCAGGCGGTTCCGCGCCTTCGCGTGGATGTCGCGGCGCTGGATTGCGATTTCTACGTGTTTTCCGGGCACAAATTGTACGGGCCGACCGGGATCGGCGTGCTGTGGGGGCGGGCGGAATTGCTCGACGCGATGCCGCCCTATCAGGGTGGCGGGGCGATGATCGATCGCGTGAGTTTCGCCAAGACCACCTATGCGCCGCCGCCGGGTCGGTTCGAGGCGGGAACGCCGCATATCGTCGGCGTGCTCGGGCTGCATGCGGCGATCGATTATGTCGAGGGAATCGGGCTGGACGCGATCCATGCGCACGAGACGGCTTTGGTGGCGAAGACGCGCGAGGCGCTGTCGCAGATCAATTCGGTGACTTTGTTCGGGCCGGAGGACAGCGCGGGAATCGTGTCGTTCAGCATCCAGGGGGTGCATCCGCACGACATCGGCACCATCTTGGACGAAGCGAAGGTCGCGATCCGCGCCGGGCATCATTGCGCACAGCCGCTGATGGAGGCGCTGGGCGTGGATGCGACGGCACGGGCGAGCTTCGGCGTGTATAATTCCGCCGCCGACGTCGATGCGCTGGTACGCGGGATCGAACGCGTAACGCGAATTTTTGGGTAGGGTTCGGCATGAACGAAGAACGCAGGATCATGGTGGAAGAAGTGGATTCGGTCACGGCGCCGCCCAAGGCGCGCGTCGAAAGCGTGCCGGAGACCTTCGAGCGCAAGCGCGATTATCTTGAGGGGTTCCTTGCGCAGAAGCCGGCGGGCGATGCGCCGGGCGAGCCGGGCGGTGCGCTGTACGAGGCGGTGGTCGAGGCGCTGAAGGAAATCTACGATCCGGAAATTCCGGTGAACATCTACGATCTCGGCCTGATCTACGGTGTGGACGTGACCGGCGAGGGCCATGCCGTCGTGACGATGACGCTGACGACGCCGAACTGCCCGGTCGCGGAATCGATGCCGATGGAGGTCGAACTGCGCGTCGGCGCGGTGCCGGGGGTGGGATCGTCCGAGGTCAATCTCGTCTGGGATCCGCCATGGGATCCGCAGAAGATGAGCGACGAAGCGAAGCTCGAACTGGGAATGTTGTGATGGCTACGATCGCAAGACCACGCCCCGCCGCGCTGAACCTCACGCCGTCTGCCGAGGCGCGGATCGCGGATTTGATGGGCAAGGCCCCCGAGGACGCGATCGGCGTGAAGCTGTCGACGCCGCGGCGCGGGTGTTCGGGGCTCGCTTACTCGGTCGATTACGTCACCGAGGCGAAAGCGTTCGACGAGCGGATCGACACGCCGGGCGGCACTTTGTTCGTCGATGGCGGATCGATCCTGTACCTGATCGGCAGCACGATGGACTGGGTGGAGGACGATTTCGCCGCCGGGTTCGTGTTCGCGAATCCGAACGCCAAGGGCGCGTGCGGGTGCGGGGAAAGCTTCACCGTCTAAGCCAAATCCGTCATTCCAGCGCAGGCTGGGATCTTTGCGGGGCTGGCGTTTCTCGCGCCTTGTTGAGACCCCGGCCTGCGCTGGGGTGACGAGCAATGTAGACGGTGCACCCCTCACACACACCCGGTAGTGCGCGACGACCAGGTGATGTTCTGCACCTTCCACGTACCGTTTTCGCGCACCAGATCGAAATGATCGTAGCCGCAATGGTGCGGCTTGCCGTCGATCAGGAAGACGTAGCGGCCCCACACCATCGCGATATCGCCGTCGATTTCGATCGCCGGGTCCGTCAGCCGCTCCTCGAATTTCTCGGCGCCGGGTTTGATGCCGGCGGTGAACTGCGCCCAATCGAGATGGCGGATGCTGCGCGCGCCATCGGGGCCTTCCGTGACGGTCATCGCGCCGCCGCCGTCGCGCAGGAACCGCGCGATCGCCGCCCTGTCGCGCGCGGCGAGGCCGGCGAACAGGCCGTTGACCGGGGCCATCACCGAAGCTTCCTCGGTGCCGGGGGGCGGCAGGCCGGTGCCCTTGGGCAGATCCGGAACCGGCGTGGTCTGGGCGAGCAGCAAGGCGGCGAGCACGGTGATCGGCATGAGGGGAGAATCCAGCGGTTGAAGGCGGGACGATAGCCGGCGGATCGGCAGGGGACCAGCGCCCCGCCCAAAAGCCGGACACAAAAAAGGCCCCCTCCCGCATGGGAAGGGGGCCGTTAGGCTTGAGGGAAAGGAAAAGAAGGGATCAGTTGACCGCAGCGGCACCCTGATTGTTCTCGATCGCCTTCTTCTTGGTCAGCGATTCCATGACGCCGGCCGGGCAACGCACCGTCGGGGTCTGGTGGACGATCTTGCCGGCGGGGACGCGGACGTGATGGACGGTGCAACCGGCCGAACGCAGCTCGGCGTGCGAGGGCTTGCCGCCGGCGAATGCGGCGGTCGGGGCGAGAAGGGCGAGAGTAAGGGCGGTGGCCGTGAAAATACGCATGGGGAAAATCTCCGGGACAGTTGTGATCAGTAGATAGAAGGCCCGAATGTCCCGCACTCGGCGCGCGTGTGACAAAGTGTTGCCATGAGGCGCTATACCTTGGCTGCGTTGACCTGAGGCGGCGCGCGCCCTAATTCCCCTCGTAATGACCCCACATCTCGACACGCCCGAAAGCCCGTCCTCGATCGTCCTCGTCGAGGATGATCCTGCGCTGCGCACGTTGACCACGCGGGCCTTGCAGCAGAACGGCTATATCGTGCGCCCGGCCTGCTCCGCGCCCGAGATGTGGCAGGCGCTGGAGGCGGGGCCGACCGATCTGGTACTGCTCGACATCATGCTGCCGGGCACCAACGGCATCGATCTGTGCCGCGCGCTGCGCCAGAAGAGCGACGTGCCGATCATCTTCATCAGCGCGAAGGGCAGCGAGACGGACCGGGTGGTCGGGCTGGAACTCGGCGCGGACGATTATCTCGCCAAGCCGTTCGGCACGTCGGAACTGGTCGCGCGGGTGCGTGCGGTGCTACGGCGCGGCGCGCTCGACCGGCGGCATGGGCGGCCGGAACAGGGCATCCTGACGTTCGACGGCTGGCAGGCGATCCTGGCGCGGCGCGAATTGCTGTCGCCGTCCGGTGCCCAGGTCGAGCTTACGGGGGCCGAGTTCGATCTGCTGATCAGCCTCCTCGATCATGCCGGTCGCGTGATCGCGCGCGAACGGCTGATCGAATTGTCGCGCACGCGGCTGGGCGACAGTTCGGATCGCAGCGTGGACGTGCTGGTCAGCCGGTTGCGGCGCAAGCTGAGCCATGACGGCAAACCCGCGCCGATCGTCACGGTGCGCGGCGTTGGCTATATGTTGAACGTGTCGGTCGCGCGCAGTTGAGGCGTTTCGTGCGGCCTTCGGTCGGCATAGCCGGTCGTATCGTCGCCATCCTGCTGCTTACATTATTGCTGGAATTTGGCGTCAGCACGCTCCTGTACGAACGCGCAAGCCGCTTTGCCGTGCGCGAGGACGAGGCGCACCGCCTGGCTGAACATCTCGTTATCAGCCGCAAGCTGATCGCCGACGAAAAGCCCGACAAGCGCGCCGAGGAGGCGGCGGAACTGACCACCGATCGCTATGCATTGCGCTGGCAGGAGGCGCTGCCGCCGCCGCCGCCGATCTCGCCGTCGCTGGACGGTATGCGCGAACAGATCGTGGCATGGGAGCCGACGCTCGCTGCGTCCGATCTGCGCGTGCAACTGGTATCGCCGGGGCGCAATCCGTACGTTACCGGCGGGCTGAAGCTGCCGGACGGGACGTGGCTGTATTTCCGCACGATCGAGCCGCTGGTCACGGTGAATCTGGCGTTCGAGCGGATATTGCTCACGCTGATTCCGGCGGTGGCGCTGATGATCGTCGCGATCCTGCTGGTGCGGCGGATGCTGTTTCCGCTCAGGCGGCTGGCGGCGGCGGCGGACGATTTCGGCGCGGCCGATGTCGCGGAGGTGCCCGAGGCGGGGCCGAGCGACGTGCGGCGCGTGACGGCGGCGTTCAACCGCATGCAGCAGCGCATCCGCCGCCTGATCTCGGATCAGACTCAGGCGCTGGCGGCGGTAGGGCATGATTTGCGCACGCCGCTCGCCCGGATAAAGCTGCGCGCCGATGGGATCGCCGACGCGTCCGTCCGCCAGGCGGTGGAGGGCGATGTCGCGGAGATGGAGGCGATGGTCGCCTCTTTGCTCGCGTTCCTGGGCGGTGACGAGGATCCGGAACAGCCGGTGCGGATCGACGTGGCGGTGATGGCGGCGACGATCGTCGACAGCCTGTGCGATGCCGGGCACGAGGCGGAGTATGACGGGCCGGATCACCTCGAACTGACGGTGAAGCCGGTATCGCTGAAACGCGCGATCAACAATTTGACCGGCAACGCCGTGCGCTATGGCGAGCGGGTGTGGGTGCGCGTGTCGCAGGACGAGGTGGGTATTGCGATCACGGTCGAAGATGACGGACCGGGCATTCCCGAGGCGGACCTGGCCAGGGTGCTGGAGCCGTTCGTGCGGCTCGACGATGCACGCGGGCGCGACACGGTCGGCTTCGGGCTGGGGCTCGCCATCGTCGTGCGCACGCTGGAGGGGCTGGGCGGGCGATTGCTGCTGTCGAACCGCGATCCACATGGGCTCCGCGCGGAAATCGTGCTGCCGACGGAGGCGGAAATGATTCATTACGAACATGCTGCTTCGCAGCAAAAGGCGCATACTATTTCCTGACTCCTAGGTGTGCCTGCCGGTGCGCCATCAGACAGGAGTTTTTTCGTGAACGAACTCATCGGACGTGTGATCAGCTTCAAGGAGCAGATCTTCCCGAACCAGAGCGCGCTCTACGCCCGGCTCGCCGACAAGGGCCAAAGCCCCAAGGCGCTGATCGTTTCCTGCGCGGATTCGCGCGTCGTGCCCGAGCATCTGTTGCAGGCCGAGCCGGGCGATCTGTTCGTGTGCCGCAACGCCGGCAACATCGTGCCGCCATATTCGAACATGACCGGCGGCGTTTCCGCGACGGTCGAATATGCCGTGATGGTTCTGGGCGTCAGCGACATCATCGTCTGTGGTCATTCGGATTGCGGCGCGATGAAGGCGCTGATGAACCCCGAAATGGTCGAGAAAATGCCGAATGTCGCGGCCTGGCTCCGCCACGGCGCAGCGGCTAGGGCAGTGGTCGATACCTGCTACCCCGAACTGCACGATGGTGAAGCGGTGCGGGTGGCCAGCATGGAGAACGTCGTCGCGCAGATCGCCAATTTGCGCACGCATCCCTCGGTTTCCGGTGCGATCGGGCAGGGCAAGCTGTCGCTGCATGGCTGGTTCTTCGATATCCAGAATGGCGTGACCCTGGGACTGGACGGCGTGTCCGGACGCTTCGTGGCGATCAACGAAGATAGCCCGTTGCCGATCGCGCTCGAGGCCGGCGCACGCCGCGCTGCCGATTACACCCCGATGGAAGCTGCCGCATGAAATCGATCGCCCTCGCGCGCCCCGGCGTGTCTGTTCCAAGCCTGAAGGCGCTGCCGCGCGACTTCACCGCGTCGATCGTGGTGTTCCTTGTCGCGATGCCGCTCTGCATGGGCATTGCGGTCGCCAGCGGCATGCCGCCGGAGCGGGGGCTGATCACCGGCATCATCGGCGGTATCGTCGTCGGTGCGCTCGCCGGTTCGCCGTTGCAGGTCAGCGGCCCCGCCGCTGGCCTCGCGGTCATCGTCTACGAACTCGTGCGCGATCAGGGTCTGTCCGCGCTCGGGCCGATCCTGATCCTGGCCGGCGCGATTCAGGTCGCGGCCGGCATCTTCAAGCTCGGCGGCTGGTTCCGCGCGATCTCGCCTGCTGTCGTGCACGGCATGCTGGCGGGTATCGGCGTGCTCATCGTGGTCGGGCAGTTCCATGTGCTGTTCGATGCCAAGCCGTTGCCCAACGGCCTGTCGAACCTTGCCGCGATGCCGGGCCGTCTGCTCGGCCTGTCGACCGACATTCAGGCGGCGGAGTTCGCTTTCGCGATCGGCCTGACCACGATCGGTGTGATGCTGGCGTGGGAGAAGTTCCGTCCGCTGGCACTGAAGCTGGTGCCCGGTGCGCTGATGGGCGTGCTGGCGGGAACGCTGGTGGCGGTGTTGCTCGGTCTCGACGTTGCCAAGGTCGAGGTGCCGAATTCGATCATCGGCGCGATCGCGCTGCCCGAGGACGGCTTCCTTGCCAAATGGCTCGATCCGACGATCATCGCGGCGGCGCTTGCCATCGCCTTCATCGCCAGCGCCGAGACCTTGCTGTCGGCGGCGGCGGTCGACCGGATGCATTCCGGCGTGCGCACCGACTACAACAAGGAATTGCGCGCGCAGGGCGTGGGCAACCTGTTGTGCGGCGCGGCGGGTGCATTGCCGATGACGGGCGTGATCGTACGCTCCTCCGCCAACGTTCAGGCGGGCGCGATGACCCGCGCTTCGGCGATCTTGCACGGCATCTGGATCCTGGGCTTCGTCGCTTTGCTGCCATGGCTGCTGCGTGAAATCCCGATGGCGGCGCTGGGTGCGATCCTGGTCGTGACCGGTGTTCGCCTGGTCAGTCTTGATCACGTCAAGCATCTGTTCCGCGATTACGGCCTGTTGCCGGCCATGATCTGGGCGGTGACGTTGATGCTGGTCGTCTCGGTCGATCTGCTCACCGGCGTGCTGGTCGGTATCGGCCTGTCGGCGCTGGAATTGCTGCCGCACATCAAGCGCCTGCGCCTGAAGGTGAACGAGACGCACAACGACGGCACGCACGACATCGCGCTCGACGGCACTGCGACCTTCGTCACGCTGCCGCGCCTGTCGGATCGGCTGGAAGCGGTACCCGCGGGCAAGCGCATCCGCCTCGACGTGTCGCGCCTGATGGGTGCGGATCATACGACGGCGGCGATGCTGCACGAATGGCTGCAACGCCGCCGTGCGACCGGTGCCGTGGTCGATATCGCCGGCGATACGGGCAAGGTGGCCAAGCTGGTCGCCTGACCTTCAGGCACTGGTATCATCGGGGAGGCGGGTCTTGCGATCCGCCTCCCTTTTGATGTCGGGCGTTACCGTTTTGCAACAGCCGTGCATTTCATGCTGCACGAGCGAACGAGCAATGTTTCGTTACAAATTGTCGATCTGACAGAAACACCATCTTCGTAATTTGAAGCCGTTCGGATCGATCATTGCCCTCCGCCGATCCCACCTTCCCGGCGGAAGAGGCGATGACGATCCGGCAGCAGGCTGGGACCTCTCTTTTCTAGTTTTCGGAGGTTTCATGAAATTGTCGCTCGTCGCCGCCGGCCCGATGGCCGCCGCCTTTGCAGCCATGCTGCTCGCCACCCCGGCCTCCGCTCAGGACCAGACCGATCCCCCGCCGGATCTCAAGGCCAGCGGTTCCGTCGCTTTGGTATCCGACTATCGCTTCCGCGGCGTCTCCCAGTCGGACAAGGGCATGGCCGTGCAGGGCGGGATCACCGTCACGCACAAGAGCGGCCTCTATGCCGGCACCTGGGCCTCGAACCTGGCCGGCTGGGGCACGTTCGGCGGCCCCAATCTCGAACTCGATCTGTTCGGCGGCTACAAATTCCCGGTCGGCGGCGGCGGCACGCTCGACGTCGGCCTGACCTGGTACATGTATCCGGGTGGCGCGGACACGACCGACTTCGCCGAACCCTATGTGAAGCTGTCGGGCACCGCCGGGCCGCTCAACCTGCTGGCAGGCGTCGCTTATGCGCCGAAGCAGGAGGCGCTGGGCAATTTCTCGAACACGCCGCAGAGCCGGGGCCAGTCCGAAAAGAACCTCTATCTGTGGGGCGATGCCAGCGCGGGCATTCCCAATACGCCGATCACGCTGAAGGGCCATCTCGGCTATTCGGACGGTAATCCCGGCCTCGGCCCCAACGGCACCAGCGTCGCGCCGACGGGCAAGTATTGGGACTGGCTGCTCGGCGTGGATGCCGTGTTCGGCCCGGTGACGCTGGGCGTGGCCTATGTCGATACCGATATCAGCAAGGCCGAATCCGCGTATCTGCTGCCCAATTTCTCCTCGACCAAGGATGGCAGCCCGATCGCGGGCAGCAGGGTGGTGTTCTCGGTTTCGGCGGCGTTCTAAGCCCGGCCTTCCGTTCGCCCTGAGCCTGTCGAAGGGCCGTTCTTCTTATCCACGGTGGGAAGAAGGACGGTGCTTCGACAGGCTCAGCACGAACGGGGTTGGCGTTTCCTCTTTTTCAGGCCGCATCCGCCGGCTGCGTCGTCCAGCCCAATCTCGGGATCGTTATCGATCTCTTACCCGACAGGTCCACGCGGGTGACGAACATGTTGCGCCCCTCGATATAGCTCATCACGCGTCGCGCCCGGCCCAGCGAGCTGGTGCCGTAGATCCGCGCCACATCCTCGTCGCTCGGGCAGGGATCGCCGTCACGCGCGGCGCGGGCGATCAGCAGGAACGCGCCCAGCATATCGTCGGGCAGGTCGTGCGCGGTCTCGATCACCGGCGCCCATTCCTCGTCCAGCCCGTCGAAGATGCCCGCGCGCGCCGCCGCCAGCCGGCGCGAGAAGGCGGACAGATCGAGCGGCGAGCGCGGCACCCCGGCCATGCGGCAACGCACCTGGAAATCCTGGAACAGCACCGCCGCCGGGCGCGTCGCCGAATCCGGATCGGCGACGATCGCGCGCAAAACTTCGGTGATGACCGGGCCGGGCTCGATCTCCGGCAGATCGGGGCGCGAGCGGACCGGCGCGGGGTCCTCGCGATCCAGATCCTGCATCACCTGATCGGCGGCGACCGGCCGGGGCGGGGCGGCGGGCATGATGAATTGCGGTTGCTCGACCTCGGCGAACAGCATCTCCTGCATGTCGCGGCCGCCCTGTTGCGGCAGCGGCACCAGCACCGGGCTGCTGCTGCGCGCCGACGTCTCGACCGCGCCGATGCGGATCGCGACCGGGCGACGCGATACCGCCGGCCCAAGCGCGAGGAAGGTTCCGCGCGCAAGATCGCGGATCGCCTCGGCCTGGCGGCGTTCCATGCCGAGCAGATCGGCCGCACGCGCCATGTCGATGTCGAGGAAGGTGCGGCCCATCAGGAAGTTCGACGCCTCCGCCGCGACGTTCTTGGCCAGCTTGGCGAGCCGCTGCGTGGCGATGACGCCGGCCAGCCCGCGCTTGCGCCCGCGACACATCAAATTGGTCATCGCGGCGAGCGACGCCTTGCGCACATCCTCCGCCACATCGCCGGCGACCGAAGGCGCGAACACCTGCGCCTCGTCCACCACGACCAATGCCGGATACCAATGCTCGCGCGGCGCATCGAACAGCGCGCCGAGGAACGCGGCGGCGCAACGCATCTGCCCTTCCGCATCCAGCCCCTCCAGATCGAGCACCACCGAGGCGCGCGCCTCGCGACACCTTTGCGCGAAGCGCACGATCTCGTTGGCGGAATAGTTCACCGCCTCGACCACGACATGGCCGTAGGGGCCGGCGAGCGTGACGAAATCGCCCTCCGGATCGATGATGATCTGCTGCACATGGCCCGCGCTGCGTTCGAGCAGGCGGCGCAGAAGGTGCGATTTGCCCGAGCCGGAATTGCCCTGGACGAGCAAGCGCGTCGCCAGCAATTCCTCCAGGTCCATGGACACGGAGGCACCCCCCGAATCCATCCCCATATCCACGCGCACCGTCATTCGAGACCGTGTGGCCGATGCGGGCGGGCAGGGGCAAGGAATAAGGGGCGCACGACACGCGATTGATGTGGATTGCGACGAGCGGAGCCGAGAGTCCCGCATTTAGACGGCGCTAACCATAAACAGCGGATGGCCGAATTCGTAAACAAGGCGTTAACTTGTGGTCATGAGAAACCAGCCCGCCCTCGCCCGCGCCGCCCGCCACCCCTTGCGCGCCCGCCTGATCGCACCGACCCGCGCGAAGGTGGCGAACCCGGACGACAACGACCTGAAGCTGTTCGCGCTGAGCTTCACCGCGTTCTTCATCTGCATCTACGCGCTGATCTTCTAGGCGCGGCCGGGTTCGCTCCGTTCCGGTCCGAAGATACGAATTTTTCGGGGTAGTAGCGGCAATACCCTGGGCCTAGGTCTTGGCGCATATGAACACGCCAGCGACAGACGGCATCCGGGCGCTTACCGAGAAGGAAAAGCAGACCCTCCGCATGATCGTCCGCGGTCATGACGCAAAGTCGATCGCGCGCAGTCTCGACCTTTCCGTTCATACGATCAACGAACGACTGCGCGATGTGCGGCGCAAGATGGCGGTATCGAGCAGCCGGGAGGCGGCCCGCCTGCTGCTGGAAGTGGAAGGTGTCGAAGGTTCGCCGGACCCCGATTTGTTTGGGGACACGGGAATCGGGGAAGACGCGGTTCGGCCCCGGGTCGATCAGGAAACCGCGCCGATCGACGGCGCGTGGCGGGCGAACCGCCACCCTCTGATCATCGGAGTTTTTCTCATGACGCTCATTCTCGGCCTATTGGCCCTCACCGCATTGCCGCAAGTCGCCACCACCTCGCCGCCGACGCCTGCCACATCGTCCGACGCTCCGAATGCCGAGGTGGTGGAATCGGCGCGCCGCTGGCTGGTGCTGGTCGATCAGGGGCGTTGGGACGAGAGTTACAAGGCGACCGGAACGGCGTTCCGCAAGCTGAACACGGCGCAAGTCTGGGCGAGCGTGTCCGAAAAGGTCCGCGTGCCGCTGGGCGCGGTGATTTCCCGCACATTTATCAGTCAGGAAAACCTGCCCGCCCCGCCGGCCGGCTACGAAGTGGTGAAGTTCCGCACCCGCTTCGCCAACAAGGCCGAGGCGGTAGAAACGGTCTCGCTCGATCGCGAGGATGGCGGCTGGCATGTCGTCGGTGTGACGATCGGCTAGAGCGCGACGACTTCAAATATTATCGTTCGTGCTGAGCTTGCGGCACGGTGGACCCGGAACAGGTGGTGTTTATCCTGCTCAAACACATACGCTTCCCCGGCGGAGGCCGGGGCCCAGTCGCGGAGGTCGATGTTACATCGCGCAACGCTCGATCGCTTCTGTCTCCCGACTGGGCCCCGGCCTTCGCCGGGGAAGAGCTGACGGTGCCGGTCAGACCGGGACAAGCGCCGAATAGGTCCGGGGTTACGGTTTAGGGGGAAACCGCTTCAAAAGCCGCCCGATATCTGAATGTCGATCCGTCCCAGGTTCAGGCGAGCGCGTCGGCTGTCGGTTGAAGCAGTCGGCGCGCGGCCCCTCAATCGCAAGCCAGATGCAGCTTCTGCGCCAGCCACGCCGCGATCAGGCACATGCCGGCGACCAGCAGCAGCATGTTCTCCGGCGTCACGCCCAGATGCGAGATGAAGATCACCGCCACCGCACCGATCGTCATCGCCGCGCAATTGACGACGTTGTTCGCGGCCACTGTGCGCGCCGTCTGGTCCTTGGTCACGGTCGTCGTCAGGAACGCGTAAAGCGGCACGACGAACATGCCGCCGGTGACCGCGATCGCCAGCAGCGAGAGCATCAGCGGGATGGCGAGCGGCTGGGCGATGAATTCCTTCCAGTCGTAGAAATGGCCGACCGCGGGCGTCCAGGTGCGGACCAGGATCGAGAATAAGACGACGCAAACGCCCATCGCGATCACCGAGGCGGGGCCGTATTTCGCCGAGATCTTGCCCTTCAACAGCGTGTTGATGACGACCGATCCGACCGCGATGCCGACCGACAGGGTCGCGGTGAACAGGCTGGCGACCTCCTGCGTGGTGGTGAGCAGGTTCTTGACCAGCGGCGGGAAGATGATGATCAGCACCGCGCCGATCGTCCAGAAGAAGCTGATCGAGCAGATCGCCAGGAACAGGCGCGGGATGTGCATCGTCGCGTTGATCAGCCGCCAGGACGAGGTGAACGGGTTCCAGTTGATCGCCAGTTCGGCGCCCTCGCGCGGGGCGGGGGGCACTTCGCGGCCGCTGAACCAGCCGATCGCGGCGACGATCAACACGCCCACACCAGCCATTTCGGGCGAGATATAGCCGGCCAGGATCGTGCCCATCAGGATCGCGATATAGGTGCCGGCCTCGACCAGCCCCGTCCCGCCGAGCACGTTCGGCGCGTCCAGATGCTGCGGCAGGATCGCATATTTGATCGGCCCCAGGAACGTCGAATGCATGCCGAGCAGGAACACGGTTGCGAGCATCAGCGTGATACCGGTATTGGTATAGCCCATCTTGGCCAGCACCAGCCCGCCCGCGCCCACCATCATGATGAAGATCTCCGCCGTCTTCACGATGCGGATGATCTTGGCCTTGTCGTGCGTGTCGGCCAATTGCCCGGCCAGCCCGGAAAACAGGATGAAGGGCAAGGTGGACAGGCCGGTCGCCAGCGCGTTGAAACCCTGTTCGGCCTTGGCATCGTTGAAGATGCTGTAGGTGGCGAACAGCACCATCGCCTGCTTGAACAGATTGTCGTTGAACGCGCCCAGGAACTGGGTGGTGAACAAAGGCAGAAACCGGCGCTCTTTGAGTAGGCCGAGCGCATTGAGCATGGTCGAAAAATGCCTTGGATGTGGCGAAACGATGGCACGGACATAGCCGAGCGGCCGGGCGGGCGGCAACAGGTTATCCGATAGGTGCCTCTGCAGGCGGGCTTTCCCCTGCGGTAACGGGGGGCTAGAGCGAGGGGATGTGGACGCTGCCCAACCTGCTGACCTTGTCGCGAATCGTCGCGGTGCCGCTGCTGGCGGCGTTGTTGTGGTGGCCGGGCTGGGCGGACGGGTATCTCGCCGGATTCATCCTGTACTGCCTGATGGGCATCACCGATTATTTCGACGGCTATCTGGCGCGGGCGCAGGGGGCAGTGTCGAAGCTCGGCGTGTTCCTCGATCCGATCGCCGACAAGATCATGGTTGCCGCCGTGATCCTGCTGCTGGTCGGCACGCGCGACAGTCAGCCGGCGCTGATACCGGGCATCCACCAGATTGCGGCCCTGGTGATCCTGCTACGCGAGATCGCGGTGTCGGGCTTGCGCGAATTCCTGGCGCAGCTCTCCGTGTCGGTGCCGGTTTCGAAACTCGCCAAGTGGAAGACCACGCTGCAACTGGTATCGCTGGGCGGGCTCATTCTGGCGGGCGGCCTGCCGGCCTATCCGGTGCTGCACGATATCTCGCTGGCCGCCTTGTGGGGGGCAGCGATCCTCACGCTCATCACCGGCTGGGATTATCTCCGCGTCGGTGTGAAGCATATGGATTGATCGCCTGAGATGGCGATCGAGATGCTGTATTTCGCGTGGGTGCGCGAAGGCGTGGGCGTGGGGCAGGAGAGCGTCGATCCGCCGGTCGACGTTACGACGGTGGCCGAGCTGATCGACTGGCTGAGCGGGACGAGCGCAGGGCACGCGCAGGCATTTGCCGATCGCGGGCGGTTACGCGCGGCGGTGGATCAGGTGTTCGTGCCGATCGATGCGCCGCTGGGCAATGCGCGCGAGGTGGCGATCTTTCCGCCGGTGACGGGCGGATGATCCGCATCCTGGTCAGCGGCGATGTCATCGATCTGGCGGCGGAACTGGCGGCGGTCGAGGCAGATGGTGCGGGGGCGATCGCGACGTTCGCCGGGCTGGTGCGCGCGGATGACGGCGTGGGGACGCTGGAACTGGAACATTATCCCGGCGCGACCGAGGCGGCGTTATCGGTGTTGGCAGAACAGGCGCAGGCGCGCTGGGCACTCCTGTCCGCGACGATCGTCCATCGCGTAGGCGCGATGCGACCGGGTGATCGGATCGTGTTCGTCGGGGTGTCTGCGCCGCACCGTTCGGCGGCGCTGGAGGCGTGCGGGTTTCTGATCGACCGGCTGAAGACCGATGCGCCGTTCTGGAAGCGCGAAACGCGTGGAGGTAAGCCCCGTTGGGTGGAACCGCGCGTCAGCGACGATGCGGCGGCAGCGCGCTGGCACAATAACTAAAAAAGCCCCTCCCCTTTAGGGGAGGGGTTGGGGTGGGGCAGTCCCGTCTCGAAGAGAGCAGCGCCAGTATCTGCGGCACGGCCCCACCCCAAACCCCTCCCCTAAAGGGGAGGGGCTTTTAGATAAGCAGATCAGTTCAGCTTCGGCAAAACCACACCGTTCACCACATGCACCACGCCATTCGACTGACGCACGTCCGGGATTTCGATATAGCTCTTGTTGCCGTTGACGTCGGTCAACGACACCGCCTGACCTTCCTTCGCGGCGGTCAGCGGTTCGCCTTCCACGGTGGTCAGCACCACCTTGCCGCCACCGGCATCGATCTTGGCGATCAGGTCGGCCGCGGTGATCTTGCCGGGTACTACGTGATAGGTCAGCACCTTCACCAAGGTAGCCTTGTTCTCGGGCTTCAACAGCGTGTCCACCGTGCCGGGGGCGAGGCGGGCGAATGCGTCATTGGTCGGCGCGAAGACGGTGAACGGGCCGGGGCCGGACAGAGTTTCGGCCAGCCCGGCGGCCTTCACGGCGGCGACCAGGGTGGTCAGGTTCGGTGCGGTCGATGCGTTGGCGACGATCGTCTTGGCGGCATCCATGGCGGCACCGCCGACGGCGGGGTTCGGCGCGGCAGGGGCGGGCGCGGCGGCGGCTGGCGCGGCCTGAGCCGGTGCTGCGGGTGCCGCGGTCTGGGCCGAGGCGGCGGTGATCGACAGTGCGCCGACCAGTGCGACCAGCGGGAATTTGGCGATGAAAGTCATGTTTCTCTCCGGATTGATACGCTGCGTCCCGGGGGACACGCACCGGAAGATACGTTCCAAATCGCGAATGGTTTCCTCAGTGCGCCTCGGCCAGGACACGGGCGAGCAGGTGGAAATCCTTTTCGCGCGGCGATGCGCGCCGCCACACCAGGGCGATCTGGCGCGAGGGATTGTCGGCCTCCAGCGGCCGCGCGGCGAGGCCGGTATGCATCAGGATGCCGGCTTTCAGCGCCATTTCCGGCAACATCGTCACCCCCAGGCCATTATCGACCATCTGCACGATCGTGTGCAGCGACGTGCCCATCATCGTCGCCTCGGCACGCAGTTCGGGCCGGTTGCAGGCCGCCAGCGCATGGTCCTTCAGGCAATGCCCGTCCTCCAGCAGCAGCAGCCGCGTCTCGTCGATATCCGCCGCCCGCATCGACAAGGTATGTGCGCCAAGCTCCGCCTCCGGCCCGGCGATGAACAGGCGATCCTCGAACAAAAATTCGCTCGAAACTTCCCCGCACGCGTACGGCAAAGCCAGCAGCACGCAGTCGGTGCGCCCGTTGTGCAGCCCCTCGCATGCCGGGCCGCTCGGCTCTTCGCGCAGGAACAGCTTCAGATCGGGATAATCGGTGCGCAGCCGGGGCAGGATACGCGGCAGCATGAACGGCGCGATCGTCGGGATCACGCTCATCCGCATCTCGCCCGATAGCGGACGGCCGGCGGCGCGGGCGAGATCGCCCAATTCCTCTGCCTCGCGTAGCACCCGGCGCGCCTTGTCGGCGATGCGTTCGCCCAGCGGCGTGAAGCGCACCACGCGGCGCGTGCGCTCGACCAGCACCACGCCGATCAGCGTTTCCAGCTCGCGAATGCCCGCCGACAGCGTCGATTGCGTGACGAAGCACGCCTCCGCCGCCCTGCCGAAATGGCCGTGATCCCGGAGCGTCACGAGATATTGCAGCTGCTTCAGGGTCGGCAGATAGGTCGCCATCATCGCTCCACTCGATCAGGGATCCGCCAAATAACCCGTTGGATCGATCAAAAGCCAGTCTATACACATCCCGCAACGATGACGGCGCGACTCAAGCGCCGCGCACGAGGATGGACTGCGAAGGCCGACTTTTTAAAAGGAAGGCCCCTCACATGCTTACCATCGGCGATACGCTCCCCGACTTCACCGTTCCCGTCCAGCAGGGCATCAACGCGCTTCCGGCCGGCGAAACGCTGAGCCAGGATTCCTTCCCCGGCAAGTGGAAGGTGCTGTTCTACTGGCCGAAGGATTTCACGTTCGTCTGCCCGACCGAGATCGTGGGTTACGCCAACCTGAAGGAAGATTTCGCGGATCGCGACGCTGTGCTGATCGGCGCATCGACCGATACCGCACATGTCCACCTCGCCTGGCGCAAGTCCGATGCCGATCTGGCGGCGGCGGATTTCCCGTGGTTGGCGGATAATGGCGGAAAGCTGGCCTCGGCGCTCGGCATTCTCGACAAGAACGAGCATGTCGCGTTCCGCGCGACCTTCATCATCGATCCGGACAACGTCATCCAGGCCGTGCAGGTCAACGGACTGAACGTCGGCCGCAATCCGGCCGAGACGCTGCGCGTGCTCGACGCGTTGCAGACCGACGAGCTGTGCCCGTGCAACTGGAACAAGGGCGACGACGTCCTGCAACTGGCCGCGTAATCTTCACCGGGTCGGGGTCTCCACCCCGGCTCACATCCCGTCACCCCGGCGCAGGCCGGGGCCGCTGCGTTTCGGGCACCGGGCGTGCCTTACACCCAGCGGCCCCGGCCTGCGCCGGGGTGACGCGCTTTGGGACTAGAAAATCATGTCGCTCAAGGAATTCGCCGGGACGCTCCCGGATTTCGCCAAGGATATCCGCCTCAACGTCGGGTCGCTGCTCAACGAGGCGCACCTGCCGGACCAGCAGAAATACGGCCTGTTGCTGACCTGCGCACACGGATCGGGCTACAAGCCATTGGTCGATGCGGCGGAAGCGGAATGCATGCCGAAGCTGACGCCCGAAGCGGCAAATGCGGCCCGCTCTGCGGCCGCGGTCATGGCGATGAACAACGTCTATTATCGCTTCACGCACCTTGCCGGTAACGACGAATACCAGCGGATGCCGGCCAAGCTGCGCATGAACGTGATCGGCCAGCCCGGCATCGACAAGGCCGATTTCGAACTGTTCAGCCTGGCGGTGTCGGCGATGAACGGCTGCGGCATGTGCATCGACAGCCATGAGCAGATTTTGAAGAAAGCCGGTGTAACGGCGGAGGCGATCCAGACGTCGGTACGCATCGGCGCGGTGATGAAGGCCGTGGCGACGGTGCATGCTGCGTTGAATTGAAGCCACCGCCGACGAGGCCGTCATCCTGACGAAGGTCAGGATCCATCGTGCCTAATAGCCGATCACCACTGAGGCGAAATGGATCCTGACCTTCGTCAGGATGACGGTGAAGGTGCTATGGCGCACAGCCCCTTACTTCGACAGCGCCACGTAAAGATTGAAGATGCTGGTTAGCGTCAGGATCGTGCCGACCAGGAACATCAATGTCTTGGCCGGCACGCGCCGCGCGAGCAGCGCACCGAACGGGGCCGCGATCACGCCGCCGATCAGCAGGCCGACCGTCGCCATTGTGAACGCCGCCAGCCCCAATTGCGTGATGAACGTGGCGGAGATCGTCGCGGTCAGGAAGAATTCGGCCGTGTTGACGGTGCCTACCGTCATGCGCGGCGATGCACCCTGGACCAGCAGGTTGCTCGTCACCACCGGCCCCCAGCCGCCGCCGCCGGCCGCATCGAGGAATCCGCCGACCAGACCAAGCGGTTCGACGATCTTCGGCTCCTTCTCACGCGGAGGATAGCGCAGCGCGCGGAACAGCAGGTACAGGCCGATGCACGCCAGATAGGCGAGGATGAACGGTTTGGCGGTGGCGGCATTGATGTTCGACAGCACGTACGCACCCAGCACCCCACCGATCACGCCGGGAATCATCAGCCGGAAGAACAGTTTCCAGTTCACGTTGCGATGCAGAGCGTGGCTGATGCCGGACACCGCCGTGGTGAACGTCTCCACCGTATGCACGCCAGCCGATGCGGCGGCCGGGGGCACGCCAAGGAACAGCAGCAGCGAATTGGAGATCACGCCGAACGCCATACCCAGCGCCCCGTCGACCATCTGCGCGGCGAAGCCCACGGCGATGAACGGCAGCAGGGCTTCGAGCGTCGCGACCGACAGATAAGACTCCAAGACGATTCCTAGTTTGACGGCGCGATCCAGTCGAAATCGCGCAACGCCGGATATCCTACAAGGAAGATAGGGTTTGGCGCCAGAAACTTACGATGGGGCGGTGCTTTAATTTGGTGTCCGGAACGATTAGATAGCGCGTCAGAAAACTAGGGGACTGACGATGATACAGCGGCTGTTCGCTTATCTCGATTCGATCAAGGTGCGCGATCCCGCGCCGCGCTCGCGCTGGGAAATCCTCACCTATCCGGGTGTTTGGGCGCTCGGCTATCATCGCATCGCGCATCGCCTGTTCAAGGCGCGGTTGTTCTTCCTTGCCCGTCTGGTCAACCATTGGTCGCGCATGTTCACCGCGATCGACATCCATCCGGGCGCGACGATCGGGCGCGATTTCTTCATCGATCACGGCTTTGTCGTAATCGGCGAGACGGCAGAGATCGGAGATAACGTCACGATCTATCAATGCGTTACGCTGGGAGGGACGAGCCCCGACAATGGCGTCGCGGGCAAACGCCACCCGACGCTGGCGGATGGGGTGATCATCGGATCGGGCGCTCAGGTGCTCGGGCCGATCCTGGTCGGCAAGGGTGCGCGAGTCGGCGCGAACGCGGTCGTCACCAAAGAGGTGCCGGAGGGCGCGGTGATGGTCGGCATCCCGGCGCGTGCGACGATGGTCGAGGGCGGGCAGAAGGCACCCGGCTTCCTCGCCTATGGTACGCCGTGTAGCGACATGTTCGATCCGCAGACCCAGAAGGTGGAATTGCTCCGCTGCGAACTGGAGACGATGCGCAAGCGGCTCGATGCTCTCCTCGCCGAGAATGAGGATCTGCGCGATCGTGCCTGATCGGATTGTCGCCGCCTGATGGGTGTCGTCACGCCTTTTCCGGTGCCGCCACGCGGGGGCGTGATCCAGATCGGGTTCGACCGCGCCGAGCTGACCCGCATCCTTGACCTTTACGGCCGGATGGTCGCGGCGGGGCATTGGAAGGATTATGCGATGGATTTGGGCCGCGAGGCCGCGATCTTCTCCGCCTTCCGCCGCGCGACCGAGCGGCCGGAGTTCCGTATCGAGAAACGCCCGGCGCTGCGTAACCGGCAGGGGATGTGGGCGCTGATCGCCGAAAACGGCGCGGTGCTGAAGCGCGGGCACGATCTGGCGCCGGTGCTGGCCCCGGTAGAGCGGCGGCTGATGAAGCTGGTGGCGGAGTGAACCCCGCCCGCCGCTGACCATCCCAACATCGTCACCCCAGCGCAGGCTGGGGTATCTATGGGGCGGACGATGCGCCCGCCCCAAGAAGATCCCAGCCTACGCTGGGATGACGCGCTCATTACGCGCTCGCCGGCACCATCTGTCCCACCGGCGGCAGGCGATCGGCCACGCCACCCAGCGTGCCGACCACCAGCTTGCGCATCGGGTGCCAGAAGGCGGAGAGGGTGAGCAGCGCCGAGCCGATGATCAGCGCCGTGAACGCCCAGGCCAGTTCGACCGCACCGGCCGTTTCGAACAGCGAGGACAGCGCGTACAGCACATAGACGAGGCTGGAGACGAGCAGCGCGCGCCGGTCGACCGCCAGGGCGACGAACCCGAACACGAGGTAGAGTGCGATGACGATCATCGCCATGCCAATGCCGATCGCCCCGTCGAACACGCCGAGGATGTTGAACAAGGCGTGCGCGATCATCGGGGCGGCGGCGAGATGCAGCCAGAAGGCGACGTCGGACCGGCGCGTGCGGCGTTCGCGGTCGCTCATATCCCAACGCATGGCGAAGGCGAACATGGCGATGCCCGATGCCAGCACCAGCCAGTAGAGGCCGTCCTTGGCGGCGGGGATGAAGCCGACGACCAGAGCCATCACCACGGCGACCACCGCGACCGCGCCGGCGGCCACGGTGATCGGCACCATGAAGCGGCGCCAGTGCAGCACGGCCGCGCCGGCCGTGATCGCGGCGATGACCGCGCCGATCACACCGACGACCGGTTCGGGATGGTTGGCGGCGTGATCGCGCACGAAGGCCTGCAGCGCATCGCCATTGGCGACGACCAGACCGAACAACGCACCCGCGACTCCGCCGATGAAGCCGATCAACAACAGGATCGAGGGCAGGGCCATGCGCCGCTGCCGGGTGAAATATTCGGCCAGCCCCCAGCTTGCCGCCGCCACCGCGACACCGCCGAGCGCCTCGTGCACCGAACGCCCGAGCCAACCGACCCCGAGCAATACGGCGAAGGCGGCGATCGAAACGAAGATGTCGTTGAAGCCGGTCAGCAACCGGAAGCTTTCCTCATCGACCGCGGGGGCGGAGCGCCCGGCGGCGATGTGGTTGCGCAGCGCCGCCGCGGCCTGCGCGCTGATCGCCCCGGCCGTGACCGCCCCGTCGATATCGCTTTCGCTATACATTGGTGGATCCTCCTGTCTGTATGCGGGAGGATATCATTAGTGTATTGGTGAAGCAATACAGCAATTCGGGCAGGGTGGGGGAGGACTCTTCTAAAGCCCCTCCCCTTTAGGGGAGGGGTTGGGGTGGGGCGTCTCAATCTCGAAGAGACCAGCGCCAGAATATGCGGCACGGCCCCACCCCAACCCCTCCCCTGAAGGGGAGGGGCTAAGTAAGGAAATCAGCGCAGCATCAGTTTCGCCTCGTGGCGCAACAGCAGCCGTGCCTTGAACGCCTTGTACTGACGGCGCAGGAACATGCCGATCAGGCCGAAGCCCAGGATCATCATGCCCCAGGTGGCCGGTTCCGGCACGGCGACGGCGAAGACCTGGCTCTGGCGCTGGTTGTTGCCGAACAGATAGTTGAGCTGATAATTGCTCAGGAACTGCCACGATCCGCTGGTGACGTTGCCGAGATACTGGTTGGCGAGCGACTGGCTGGCGGCGAGATTGACGTAGCTTCCGCTGCTCTGGAAATTGCCGACGCGGAAATCTCCGCCGGTCACGTTGAACGGGCTGGTTGCCGTTTCATAGACGATTTCCCACACCGCCATCTGGGTCGCGGCGGAAACGATGACCTTCTGATTGCCGGTCGCGTTGGCCAGCTCGGTGGCGGAATGCGACAGCAGCGCGCCGAGTTGCTGGCGGCGCGAAGCGTCCGGGACGATCGTCGATCCGGTCACGTAGGTGTACGAGCCCGTCGACATCGAGGTGTAGAGATCGATGCAATAGCTGAAGATATCGACCGGCATGTTGTACGACGTCGTGCCGACCAGTTCGAACTGGCCGATGCCGGTATTGTCCAGCGCGAGATAATTAGGCGACGACGGCGTGTAGCGACGAACGTCGCCGACGACCAAACCAGGCGACCAGTTCCAGCTCGTCACGTTGATCGACTGCGCGTTGCCTGCGCTCGACACCAGAGCGGCGGCAAAGGTTGCGGCCGCGATCATCAGCTTCTTCATGATTACTCCCCTTACACACACGTGCAACGCCCCCGCGCGCACGCCAGAATTAGGAGAATATTAACCTCATTACGGCGCAGTATCAATCATCCTTTTGTGCCGAATTGGCACAGTCGCGACGATTCTTTAGATCTCGATTACTAACCGATGACAGTCGCGTCCCCGACCTGCGCCGGGGACGCGAAGAAACCGTCAGTATCAGCCCGCCTGCAGCTTGCTCAGGATGCTGATCGATTGTTCAGAACCCGATTGCGGGGTCAGTTCGCCGGTGCGGTCGGTGATTTCGGCCCAATGCGCCGCGATGCCTTCGGGCGAAAGATCGTCCCCGGTCAGCAACTTACCCTGCGTCAGCGTGACATAGGCGGCCTGGAACACGCCGGCACCCGCGCCGATGATCATGTTGGTCGGCGCATCCTCGGACACGAGATAGAGCGCGGCCGGCGCGACCTTCTCGGGCGCGAAGGCGGCGAACGCTTCGGCCGGAAACAGGTCCTCGGTCATGCGCGTGCCCGCGGTCGGGGCGATCGTGTTGACCTTGATGTTGTTCTTCGCGCCCTCGATCGCCAGCGTCTTGGTCAGGCCGGCCAGGCCGAGCTTGGCCGCGCCGTAATTGGCCTGGCCGAAATTGCCGTACAGGCCGGTGGAGGATGCGGTCATCAACAGGCGGCCGTAATTCTGCGCGCGCATCGTGTCCCATACCGCCTTCGAGACGTTGGCCGATCCGTTCAGGTGCACATCGATGACGAAGCGGAAATCGGCCGGCTCCATCTTGGCGAAGCTTTTGTCGCGCAGCACGCCGGCATTGTTGATGACGATATGCACGCCCCCCCAGGCTTCCTTGGCTTTGGCCACCATTTCGACCATCTGTTCGTATTCGGTGACGCTGCCGCCGTTGGACATCGCGGTCCCGCCGACCGCCTGGATTTCCTCGACGACCTTGAGGGCGGCGTCGGAATGACCGGTGCCGTCGCGCGATCCGCCGAGATCGTTGACGACGACCTTAGCGCCGCGCTTGGCGAGTTCGAGGGCATAAGCTCGGCCGAGGCCGCCGCCGGCACCGGTTACGATGGCGACTTTGTCGTCGAAGCGGATAGACATAGAAAAGCGCTCCCAAAATGGTGAGCGCTTCCTAGGCTATCGGTCGCTGGTGGCAAGGGGTGGACGAAGACGCCCACCCCGCCTGTGAGTGCTGGCTTACTTGCCGCCTCGCTCGATGCACTGGTCGGTCTGGCCCTTCTTGCACACCGGATATTTTGCCAGTGGCGCGGGCGCGGGATAGGCCTGATCGGGCGTCGGCGCCTGCTGATAGACGATCCGCGCGCCGGGCGGCACGACGAGCTGAGTGTTGGCCGGGCCATAGCCGCCGGTCGGCGTTGCTGCGGTGGCCGCTTCCGAGGCGGCGGCATCCGGCGCGGTCTGGGCGACTGCGGGGGCGGCCATCGTCAGGGCGGCGAGGATCAGAATTTTCATCTAAATGTCTCCTGCGGACGGGTCGCGTCTCGGCGACTCCGTTCCACCCAACGCACGTTGGGCGTCATGGCTCCATCGTTGCGCAGGCGATCCGAATTTTTTAGCGTGCGAAATGAAACGGCCGGCACCTTCTGGACGCCGGCCGATCGGGCTTACTTGCGGCCCTTACGCTCGCGGCACGAATCGGTCACCGTCTTCGAGCAATAGGGATATTGCGTAGTGGATGCGGCCGGTGCGGGCGCGGCCATCGGAGCAGGCGCTGCTGCTGGCGGCGGCGGTGCGTCTGCCGCAGGCGGTGATGCCGGTGCGTCGGCCGGTGGCGGCGGGGGCGCATCGGCCGGTGGCGCGGGCATCGCTGCATCGGGGGCCGGCGGCGGCGGCGGCGTGGTCTGCGCGAATGCCGGCATCGCGATCAGGGCGGCAGCGGCCATCAGAATCGTCTTCATCGGAAGTCTCCTCGAGTGTGTACCGGCTGCCCAACGCACGCGAGCGCGGATCGTTTCGCTGGCGCGGGGATTCCTTGTCCGCCCGCTTAGGCTCTTCCCCGGCCTTCGCCGGGGAAGTGGTGAGGAAATGCCGAAGCTACTCCTACGCCCCGGTATCCAGTGCATAACCCGCCGAACGCACCGTGCGGATGATGTCCGGCCGATCCTCGCCGTTGATCGCCTTGCGCAGGCGGCGAATATGGACGTCCACCGTGCGCGCCTCGATGTCGCTGTCATGGCCCCACACTGCGTCGAGGAGGCGTTCGCGGCTGAACACCCAGCCGGGATGTTCGAGGAAATGTTTGAGCAACCGGAACTCGGTCGGCCCGAGCGGGATGAACTCGCCGCCGCGGCGCACTTTGTGGCCGACCGTGTCCATCTCGAGATCGGCATAAGTGAGCTGTTCGCCGGCCAGCGCCGGACGCACGCGGCGCAGCACCGCGCCTACGCGGGCGACGAGTTCGCGCGGGGAGAAGGGCTTGGTGACGTAATCGTCCGCGCCGGTTTCCAGCCCGCGCACCCGGTCCTCCTCCTCGCCGCGTGCCGTGAGCATGATGATCGGCACGTTCTGCGTCTCGGGGCTGCGGCGCAGGCGACGGCAGACCTCGATGCCGGACAGCCCCTCGACCATCCAGTCGAGCAGCACGATATCGGGGACGCGTTCGCGCGCGAGCAGCAACGCCTCCTCGCCGTCTGGCGTATGCGCGATTTCGAAATCCTCGCGCTTGAAATGATAGACGAGCAGTTCCGCGAGTGCGGCGTCGTCTTCGACCAGCAACATCTTGGCGCGTGCCATCGGATTATCCTTCGTTGATCTGGAAAGAACTGCGATCGCGCTCGGCCATGTGGGTGCCGGTCGCTGCATAATAGACCATTTCCGCGACGTTTGTCGCATGATCGCCGACCCGTTCGAGGTTTTTGGCGATGAATAAGACGTGCGCCATCTGGCCGATGGTCTTGGGGTTCTCCATCATATGCGTGACGAGCACCCGGAACAGACTGTTGTAGAAATCGTCGACCTGCCGGTCGCGCTCGCACACGTCGAGCGCGGCGGCGGCATCGCGCGCGGCGAAGGCATCGAGCACGTCGTGCACCATCGCGATGGCGAGATTGGCCATCGCGGGCAGCACCGATAGCGGCTCCATGTCGCCCTGCACGTCGATCAGCGGCACGCGCTTGGCAATGTTCTTGGCGTAATCGCCGATCCGTTCGATCACACCGGCGATCTTCAGTGCGGCGACCACTTCGCGGAGATCGTCGGCCATCGGCGCACGTAGCGCGATGATGCGGATCGCGAGGCTCTCGACCTGCATTTCCAGTGCGTCGATCGCCTTGTCGCCGGCGACGATCGCGGCGGCACCTTCCAGATCGTGGCGACGCAGCGCCTCGACCGCGGCGAGGATCGCCTGTTCGGCCATCCCGCCCATCTGGGCGATCAGCGCGCGCAGATCGCCGATCTCTTCGTCGAACGCCTTTACGGTATGAGTGTTCACGTGCGCGGTCCTTCTCAGCCGTAGCGGCCGGTGATGTAATCCTTGGTGCGTTCGGCCCGTGGATTGGTGAAGATGGTCGACGTCTCGCCATATTCGACGAGGCTTCCGAGATGGAAGAAGGCGGTGCGTTGCGAGACGCGCGCGGCCTGCTGCATGTTGTGCGTGACGATGACGATCGCGTAGCGGCCCTTGAGTTCGTGGATCAGCTCCTCGATCCGCGCCGTCGCGATCGGATCGAGCGCGCTGCAAGGCTCGTCCATCAGGATCACCTCAGGATCGACGGCGATGGCGCGGGCGATGCACAGGCGCTGCTGCTGGCCGCCGGACAGAGCGGTGCCGCTTTCGGTCAGGCGGTCCTTCACCTCCTCCCACAGGCCGGCGCGCTTCAGCGATGTCTCGACGATGCCGGCCAGATCGGTCTTGTTGCCGGCCAGGCCGTGGATGCGTGGGCCGTAGGCGACGTTTTCGAAGATCGACTTTGGAAACGGATTGGGTTTCTGGAACACCATGCCGACGCGCGCGCGCAACTGCACCACGTCCATGTCGGGGGCATAGATGTCCTCGTCGTCGAGGCGGATGTCGCCTGAGACTCGCGCCGAGGGGATCGTGTCGTTCATGCGATTGAGCGTGCGCAGGAAGGTGGATTTGCCGCAGCCCGACGGGCCGATGAAGGCCGTGACGTGATCGCGATCGACCTCGATCGACACGTCGTTGATTGCCTGTTTCGCGCCGTAGAAGACGTTGACGTTACGGGCGGAAATCTTGGTGGTCATGACCAGCGGGTCTCGAACTTGTTGCGGAGGTAGATGGCGAACCCGTTCATCGCGAGCAGGAAGACGAGCAGGACGATGATCGCCGCGCTGGTCTTCTCGACGAAACCGCGATTGACCTGATCGGACCACAGGAAGATCTGCACCGGCAGGACGGTGGCGGGATCGGTGATGCGGTCCGGCGGGGAGACCATGAAGGCGCGCATGCCGATCATCAGCAAAGGCGCGGTTTCGCCGAGCGCGCGTGCCATGCCGATGATCGTGCCGGTGAGAATGCCGGGCAAGGCGAGCGGCAAGACGTGGTGGAACACGACCTGGATCGGGCTCGCCCCCACCGCCAGCGCGGCGTCGCGGATCGAGGGCGGGACGGACTTGATCGCGTTGCGCCCGGCGATGACGATCACCGGCATGGTCATCAGCGCCAGCGTCAGCCCGCCGACCAGTGCCGCCGAGCGGGGCAGGCCAAACGTGCCGAGGAACACCGCGAGGCCCAACAGCCCGAAGATGATCGAGGGCACGGCGGCCAGATTGTTGATCGAGACCTCGATGAGGTCGGTCCAGCGGTTTTTCGGAGCATATTCCTCGAGATAGAGCGCGGAGAGCACACCGATTGGGAAGGCGATCAGCAGCGTCACGATCATCGTGAACAGCGATCCCTTGAGCGCACCCCAGATGCCGACCATCGTCGGATCGGTGGAGTCCGCACCGGTCAGGAAATTGGGGTTGAAACCGGTGGAGATCACCCCCGTTTTCTCCAATCGTGCGACGATCGCCTCGGCCCGCGGCGTGCCTTCCGCCTTGGCGGCGAGATCGATCGCGTCGGAGGCGGGAACCTTGATGATCGCCGCGCCCCGCAGAAGCGTCGGATCGGCCTTCACCGCCGCGCGCACGCGGAGCCAGGCACCGTCGGACAGCAGCTTGAAGCCGTCCTCGCCGAACTGCGCGTTGGCGGCATTGTCCGTCGCGGTTTCGATCCCCGCGGCGGCGAGGGCGAAATCGGCACCCGAATCCTTCAGCCGTGCGGGATCGAGCGTCAGACCGGCGCGCGGGAAATCGATCCGCAGTTTGAGCTGGGTCTGCGAGAATCCGCCCAAGCCGTTGATCAACATGGTGATCAGCAGGAACGCGAGGAAGCCTGCCGACATCACGACGGCGGCCAGGCCGAGGAAGCGAAAGCGACGTTCGGACGCATAGCGCTTGCGGATGCGCTTCTGCATCGCCTGCGTGCGCCAGTCGGTAGGTGCCCGTTCTGCCGCCACGGTGTCAGTCATACGCTTCGCGATACCGTTTCACGACGCCGAGCGCGACGATGTTGAGCAGCAGGGTGACGACGAAGAGCGTGAGGCCGAGCGCGAAGGCGGCGAGCGTCTTGGCGCTATCGAACTCCGCCTCGCCGGTCAGCAGATCGACGATCTGCTTGGTCACGGTGGTGGCGCTGGCGAAGGGGTTGAGCGTCATGGTCGCAACGCCGGACGCAGCCATCACCACGATCATCGTCTCGCCGATCGCGCGGCTGATCGCGAGCAGAACGCCGCCGACCACGCCGGGTAGAGCGGCCGGGAGCAGCACCTTGCGGATCGTCTCCGAACTGGTCGCGCCCATCGCCAGGCTGCCGTCGCGCATCGATGCGGGGACGGCGGCGATCGAATCGTCGGCCATCGAAGACACGAACGGGATGATCATCACGCCCATCACGAGGCCCGCCGCAAGTGCGCTTTCGGAACTGGCCCAGCTGACACCGATCGATACCGCGAAATCGCGCACCGCAGGCGCCACGATCAAGGCGGCGAAATAGCCGTAGACCACGGTCGGCACGCCGGCGAGCATCTCCAGGATCGGCTTCATCCATTTGCGCACGGCGGGTGCGGCATATTGCGTCAGGTAGATCGCGCTCATCAGCCCGAACGGGATCGCGACGATCATCGCGATCACCGCGCCGATGAAGAACGTGCCCCAGAATAACGGCACCGCGCCCAAGGATGCGCCCGGATCCTTTGCGCTGATCACCTGCGGGCTCCAGTGCGTGCCGAACAGGAAATCGGTGATCGGCACCATGCGGAAGAAGCGTGCGCTTTCAAACAGTAACGAGGCGACGATGCCGATCGTCGTGAGGATCGCGATTAGCGACGCCGCGAGCAGCATCAGCATCACCACGCGCTCGATCCGGCTGCGGGCACGGAACCCCGCCTTGACGCGGGTATAGGCCCAGGCCCCGCTGGCGAAGGCGAGCAACAGGGCGACCGCGCTGCCGATCCAGTCGTAGCGCGATTGCGCGACGGCGTAATATGGGGCGAGCGTGCGGCTGAGCGGGTGAAACGCGCCGAAGCCGCGCCCGGCACCCAGATTGCGCGCCTCGGACAGGATCGCCGCGCGCTCGAACCCTTTGGGCGGGAGCTGCTGTGCAGCGGGGGCGGTCAGCACCGCATCGGTGACCAAAGCGGGCGAGGTGAACGACCAGATCGCGATGAACAGAGCGGCGGGCAGCACGGTCCACAGCGCGACATAGGTGCCATGATGCGCGGGCAGCGAACTGAATCGCGTGCCGTTGCTACGCTTAAACGTTGCGGCCCGCGCGCGCGCCGCCAGCCAGCCGATCAGGGTGAGCCCGGCGATCAGGAAGAGGAGGGTGAGGGCGGACATCAGCGCAGCGCCTTGGGGTCGAGCAGTGTTCCGTTCGCCACCACTTCCGCCGCCTGCGCTCGCACGGCGGGCGGCGCGGCGATCAGGCCCTTGGCGGTGAGCGGCCCGCCCGGATTCCACAAACCGGCATAGATTTTCAGGAAATCGGCCAAGCCGGGAATCGCGCTCAGGTGCGCCTTCTTGACGTAGAGATACAGCGGCCGCGATCCGGGATAGGCATTGTCGGCGATCGTCGCATAGGTCGGGAGGGTGCCGTTCAGCGGCACGCCGTTCACATTGTCGCGATTCTCTTCGAGATAGGAATAACCGAAGATGCCGATCGCGTTGGGGTTGGATTGCAGCTTCTGGACGATCAGATTGTCGTTCTCGCCCGCGTCGATATACGCGCCGTCCTCGCGGATGCGGGTGCAGAGCGCGGCATAGCCGTCATGATTCGTATCCTTCATCGCATGGGCGCGGGGCGCGACGGCCTCGCAGCCTTTGTCGAGGATCAGTTCGGTCAGCGCATCGCGCGTGCCGCTGGTCGCGGGCGGGCCGTAGACCTGGATCGGGGTGGCGGGCAGGGCCGGATTCACATCGGCCCAGGTGCGCGCGGTGTTGGGCCGTCCACCGGGCGAGGCGGCGAGTGCCTTGTACAGATCGGCGGGAGTCAGCTGCATCTTCGGCCCGTTCTTCGCCTCGGCAAAGGCGATGCCGTCCAGTCCGATCTGGATCTCGATGATGTCGGTCACGCCGTTCCGGGCGCAGATGGCGTATTCGGACGCCTTTATGCGGCGCGACGCATCGGCGATATCGGGATGGCCGGCACCGACGCCGGCGCAGAACAATTTCATCCCCGGCCCCGTACCGGTCGATTCGATCACCGGCGCCTTGATGCCGGGCGCGGAATTGACGAACTGTTCTGCGGCGATCGTAGTAAAGGGATAGACGGTCGATGATCCGACCGCGGTGATATGATCGCGCGACCCCGCCCCGCCGCCGCTCGCTTGATCCTCGCACGCCGCCAGCGTCAGGCCGGACAGCACGAGCGGGATGAGCATAAGGGGCAACAGCCTCGGCACGAACGAACGTCTCCAGCGAAGGCGACGATCGGCCCGGCGAACCTCGCCTAGCCTGTCGCTCCTGCGCCTGTGTGACAGTTAGATTGCGTTTTTATGACAGCGGCTTCGGGCGCTACCCTTTGACCCCATGCGCGGGCAGCACGATCGACACCGTCGTGCCGGTGCCGACCACGCTGGCGATGTCCAGCCGGCCGCGATGCCGTTCCACGATGTGTTTGACGATCGCAAGGCCCAGGCCGGTGCCGCCGCCGGCGCGGCTACGGCCTGGGTCGACGCGGTAGAAGCGTTCGGTGAGGCGCGGGATGTGTTCGCTGGGGATGCCGTCGCCCTGATCGGCTACGCTCAGACGCACCATGCCGGCATCCTGCCACAGCCGCACCGTGACGGGGGCATCGGCGCGGCCATATTTGATCGCGTTGCCGACGAGGTTGTGGAGCATCTGGCTGAGCTGCACGCGGTCGCCGGTTACCGGCGAGACCCCATCGCCGAGATCCAGCACGATCTGGCCCTTGACGATCTCCGCGCGTACCTCGCCGATCAGGTCGGCGAGATCGACGGCGCGGTCCGGCAGGCGGTATTTCTCCGCTTCGATCCGGCTGAGCGAGATGAGGTCCTCGACCAGCCGCTGCATCCGCCGCGCCTCGTCGTCCATGATCTTCAGGAAGCGCCCACGCAGCGCAGCGTCCTCGCCCGCTTCGTCGCGCAGCGTTTCGATATAGCCGAGGATCGAGGCGAGCGGCGTGCGCAGTTCGTGGCTGGCATTGGCGACGAAATCGACGCGCATGCGCTCGGCGGCGTAATTGCCGGTCTGGTCGATCAGGTGGACGATGCGCTGGCCCGCCGTGCCTAATGCGACGCGCATCTGCCAGCGCTGGTCCAGCGTGCCGAGGCCGACCAGATCGATCGGTTCCGCATTACCCGATTCGATCGGCCCCACCAGCCGCTCGGCCGCCGCCGGGTGACGGATGGCGAGGCGCACGTTCTGCCCGACGATATGCCCGCCGAGCAAGGCGCGGGCCGGGGCGTTGGCCTGCGTCACGCGGCCTTCGGTCACGATCAGGATCGGCTCGACGATCGCCTCCAGCACGTCGCCCAGATCCGGTGGTGCCGGTTCGGTCGTCGCAAGGGGCTGGTCCGGATCGACCGCTATCTCGCTCGTGCCTGCCGCCGTCAGTACCGCCGCGACGCCGCCGATCAGCGTGACCAGGGTCGCCTGTACATCATGCCCGAGCAGGAAAACGGCGATCGCGGCCACGGCGACGATGCCGATCGCGGTAAGCGTGCGTATGCCGAACCCCTGAACCATTATGGCACGCCTTAGCGCAAACGTGCTTAACCGGGATAGGGTCGCTTGCGTGGGCCGGACGATTGTGAAAGGGCTAGTCGCATGAGGCACGACGTTCCTCCTTTGCCTAACGAAGAAACGCCGGCACCCGGTGCGCTGGGGCGTCGTGCGCTGATGCTCGGCGCGGTGGGCGCGTCGGCGATCATCTCGATCCGTCCGGCACTCGCGCAGACCAATGCCTCGGTGATGGCTTGCGAGATTCCGGTGCCGGATGCCGGCCGCGCGGGATCGGCGATCGCGGCCGACGGTTCGGTCGTGCCGCGCGGCACGCCGGGATCGTTCGCCGCCAACGGTCGAGTGTTCAAGGCCGCCGACGTGAAGCGCGCGATGTCCGGCGGGCAATTGCCGGGTACGGATTACGACACCAACCGCGCCTATATTAGCTACATCCGCAAGCTGCAGTCGGGCACCAGCGGCTTCACCTGCTTCGCCTCGCTGCAGATGCCGCGCGGCTGAAGCTTTGGCCGACCTGCTGTTCCGCAGCGTCCGCGTGGAGACGCTGCGCATCGATTGGCTCGACGATTTCACCCTCGTCTATCACCGCGCATCGGGCATCACCCACCTATTGAACGCACCCGCGCCGGAGATCCTGGCGACCTTGGGCGAAGCGGGCATGACGCTGGTGGAACTGGCCGACACTCTGGCGGCCGAATTCGATCTGCCCGATCTGGATGCGGGGGCGCTGGCGGCGCGGCTCGACGAGCTCGTCGCGGCCGGGCTGGTGGTGGCGGCATGAGGCACGCCTTCTCCGTCAAGATCGGCCCGGTCGGGTTTCGCGTCGGTTCGGACTGGCGCGCGCCCGTGGAGCAATTGGCCGATCTCTACACGGGCTATCCGCAACCCGATGACGGCGTTCCCGATTTCACCGTGCGCCTGTTCGCCGCGCGGCCGTGGCGACGCTTCGTGCGGCCGGCGGTGATGATCGGCGGCGATTTCGTGCTGCCCGAGGCCGCGCCTCTGCCGCTTGCGCAGGGGCTGCTCGCCGCGGAAATGGGGATGAACCTGCAGATGGCGCTGGGGCAGCGGCGGTATTTGCTGCTGCATGCTTCGGCGGTCGAGCGGGACGGGCGGGCGTTGCTAATGACCGGCGTGTCGGGCGCGGGCAAATCCACGCTGGCGGCGTTGTTGTCGCTGCGCGGGTGGCGGCTGATGGGCGACGAATTCGCGTTGCTCGATCCGGCGACCGGGCTGATCCACGCCTTTCCGCGCCTCGTCAGCCTTAAGAATGCAGCGATCGGGGTGGTGGAGCGCGCCGCATCGGAGGGCCGGTTCGGGCCGCTGCTGGCGGGTACTCCGAAGGGCGACATCCGCCATCTCGTGCCCGATGCCAAGGCGGTCGCGGCGATGTCTGTGCCGGCCAAGCCGGCGTTGGTCCTGTTCCCCAGTTTCGGGTTCGATCCGGCGCAGCGCGAGATCTCGCATAGCGAGGCGTTCGTGCGGCTGACTCAGGCGTCCACCAACTATGTGTCGCTGGGCGAGCGTGGGTTCACGTCGCTGACCGGGCTGGTGAAAAATACGCCCGCGCTGGCGATCGACTATCCCGACACCGACAGCGCGATCGCTCAGGTCGAGGCGGCGTGGGATGCCCTGGGGCAAGCGTCGTGAGCGACGGTTGGCTCCTCGCGTGCGCCCTGCGCCTGCCCGGCCAGACGCTGGCGCTGGATGCGGCGGGCTGGACCGATCTGCTCGCCATCGCGCGCGCCGAACAGATGATCGGCACGCTGGCGCATCGGCTGAACGGTCTGAAGCTGCCGGGCGCGGTGCAGCGCATCTTGGAGGATGTCCGCGCGTCCGCCGATCAGGGCCGGACCGTGGCGCTGTGGGAGGCGGAGGTCGCACGCCGCGTGCTGACGCCGATTGGCGTGCCGGTCGTGCTGTTGAAAGGCACCGCCTTCGTGGCCGCCGGGCTTAAGGCGGGGCAGGGGCGGTCGATCGGCGATCTCGACATCCTCGTGCCGAAGGATGCGATCGATCGCGTCGAGGCGGCCTTGCTCGCGAGCGGCTGGGAATGGGTGAAGCCGGACCCGTATGACGACGAATATTATCGCCGCTGGATGCACGAACTCCCCCCGCTGATCCATCGCGACCGGGACCGGATGATTGATGTTCATCACACGATCCTGCCGCTGACGGCGCGGATCACGCCCGATGCGGCGGGGTTGCTGGCCGACAGCGTGGAGATCGCGCCGGGCCTGCGCACCCTCTCCGCCAACGACATGCTGGTCCACGCCGCCGCGCATCTGTTCGCCGATGGCGATCTGGCCGGCGGCATGCGCAACCTGTGGGACGTGCATTGTCTGATCGAGGAATACGGCACGACGGGGCTGGCCAAGCGTGCGGCGCATCACGGTCTGCTCAAGGAAACGGCGCGGGCGCTGCGTCTCGCGGCCGCGCTGTATGGCGAGGGTGCCGGAATCGGGCTCGCCGACCGGCTCTACCTGCGCCGTATCACTGCGCGCGACGGCTGGGGCTGGCCGACGCGCGCCTTTACGCGGCAGGGATTCTACATCCGCTCGCACTGGCTGCGCATGCCACCGGCGATGCTCGCGCTGCATCTGTGGACCAAGTGGCGCAAGGGTGGTGCGGGGCCATCCGCTGGATGACATGACCGATCCTTGAACCATGCAGGCAGATTGTCTTGCCACCGATCCTGTAGCAAGCTCGCGCATGGCAATCGACAAAGAGAGGACAATTATGCGAGCTTCGAGGATGTTATGGGCGGCGGTTGCCTTGTCTGCCTGTTCCGCCGGGGCAGACTTGCCCACCGCCGACAAGGCGGTCGCTCGGTTCCATGGAATGATCGATGCGGGCGAGTTCCAGCAGGTCTACGATCAGGCGAGCACGGACCTGAAAGCTTCTGCAAGCTCCGCCAAGCTTATTGCGTTGCTAGGTGCCGTGCACCGGAAGCTCGGTCGCTCGAAAGGGGCAGTGCGCCAGAGCTGGAACGATCAATTCAATACCGGCGGTCATTTCCTGACAGTGGGGTATGACACCAAATACGAACGCGGTCGCGCGACAGAGACGTTCGTGTTCAAGGTATCGGAGGGTGCGATGCAATTGGCCGGCTACAACGTCAACTCCGACGCCTTAGTGCTCAACTAAGCACGCCATTCATCGACCGCCGTGATGCTGCGTTACATGTCGGTAGGGTCCTGCCGCCGCACCGTGTCGCCATATCTGGATCAGTCTGTGCTGGATGAATGCAAGATGACCGATAGCTTTCAATAAGCTGTCAGGAGAATTCAGCCGTTCGACATCCGCATACTTTAAATATCCGTCCCATCAAGTCGAATGGAAGAGGACGGATTTATCATGGCTAACCGACGCTGGACCGACGAAGATGTCGAGGATTTGCGCCGCCGTGTCGCGGTCGGGCAAAGTGTTCGCGATATCGCGATCGATATCATGCGATCGCAGGAAGCGACGCGCGCGCGCATGCAGACGCTGGGCCTCACCAAGCCACGCGCCCTCAAGGGCGAACGCGTTTTGTGCGGGGCGTCCGAAGATGCGGAACAATAACCGCAAGTCCCTGTTACAGCCCCGTTACAAACAGGGAGAGACACAATGACCGACTACAGAAACGATCGTGAAACCGTCGTAGTGAAGAAGCGCAGCGGCGGGACGATCATCGCGATCGTATTGGTCGCCGCTCTGGTGATCGTCGGACTGCTGTTCGCCACCGGCTTCTGGAGCGCGGATGTGACCAAGACCGGTGCATTGCCGGAAGTCTCGGTCAAGGGCGGCGCTCTGCCCAAGGTCGATCTGGATTCGAAGGAAGTGGTCGTCGGCACCAAGAAGACCGAAGTCGCAGTCCCCAAGGTGAAGACCGAGAAGGAAACGATCAGCGTTCCCGTCGTCGGCGTGAAGGACAATGGCGAGAAGTAAGCGTTCGTCGGCTTGAAGATCGAAGGGCCTTCACCAATCGGTGAGGGCCCTTTTTGCGTCAGGCGAGTCGCTCCAGCGTCGGGATCAGTTCGTTGTAACCGTCGATCACTGCGTCCGCGCCGAGCTCTTCGACCGGCTGAATCAGAAAGCCGAAACTGACCGCGATGTTCGGGATGCCGGCATTCTTCGCCGCCATGATGTCGTAGATCGAATCGCCGATGAAGGCGGCGCGCGTCTTGCCCACTTCGCCGCCGCAGCGCCGGATCATCTCGTCGATCGGCGCGCGGTGTGGCTTCGACAGCCCCTTGCCCATTGTGTCGCCGCCGATCAGCGTGGCGAAGCGGTCGCGCAGGCCCAGTTCGCCGAGCAGTTTTTCCGCGAACGCCTCGAACTTGTTGGTCACGATCGCCGCCTTCACGCCCATCGCATCGAACCGGTCGAGCACGTCCAGCGCGCCGGGATAGGGTTGCGAATGAACCGAGATGTGCGCCTCGTAATAGCCGAGCATACGTTTGTAGAACGTGCGGAATTCGTCCGCCTCGCAGCCGCCGGTCGCCTCCAGTCCTAGCATCAGCATATGTTTCGCGCCGCCGCCGATCATCGGCTTGACCTGCTCGATGCTCAGCGTCTTGCGCCCCGCGAATGCCAGCGTGTCGTTGACTGCCGCGGTGAGATCGCCGCTGGTGTCGAGAAAGGTGCCGTCGAGATCGAAGCCGACGATAGCGAATGAAAAATGCGTCATGATCGGCACGCCTGACAGCATCGCTATGGAATTGGCAATATTGTCGTGGCAGGGCAGGGGTATGAGCCAGCCCTCCCTGAGCCGCCCGATCGCCGCAATCGTCCTTGCTGCCGGCAAGGGCACGCGCATGAAATCCGATCTGCACAAGGTGCTCCACCCGATCGCCGGGCGGCCGATGCTGTTGCATCTGGCGGCGGCGGTCGCGGAATTGGGGGCGGAGCGCACCGTCGTGGTTACGGGCGCGGGGCGCGAGCAGGTCGAGGCGGCGGTCGCGCCGCTCGGCATCGCGACGGCCGTGCAGGCGGATCAGCTCGGCACCGCGCACGCCGTATTGCAGGCGCAGGCCACGCTGGCCGATTTCGACGGCGACGTGCTGATCCTTTATGGCGACGTGCCCCTGGTCACGTCGGCCACGATGCGGCGCATGCTCGATATGTTGCAGGCGGACGATGCGCCGACCGCGGTGGTGCTGGGCTTCCGGCCCGACGTGCCGGGTGCCTATGGGCGGATCATCGCCGATGCAGCGGGCCGGATCGTCAAGATGGTCGAGGCCAAGGATGCGTCTCCGTCCGAACTGGCCGAGACCTTGTGCAATTCCGGGCTGATGGCGGTGCGGTCGGCCGACCTGTTCCGGTTGCTGGCGAAGGTGGGCAACGACAATGCGGCGGGGGAATATTATCTGCCCGACGTCGTGATGCTGGCGCAGGCCGAGGGCGGCTTCTCGGTCGTGACCGAAACCGATGCGGATGAGGTCGCCGGCGTCAACAGCCGCGCCGAACTGGCGACGGTCGAGGCATCCTGGCAGGTCAAGCGCCGCGCCGCCGCGATGGCCGAAGGTGCGACGTTGATCGCGCCGGACACGGTGTGGTTCGCGCACGACACGAGGATCGGCCGCGACGTGGTGATCGAACCGAACGTATTCTTCGGCCCCGGCGTGCAGATCGCCGACGGCGCGACGATCCACGCCTTCTGCCATATCGAAGGCGCGAGCGTCGGTGCGAAGGCGGAGGTCGGCCCCTATGCCCGGCTCCGGCCCGGCGCGGTGATGGGTGCGAAATCGAAGGTTGGCAATTTCGTCGAGATGAAGAAGGCGGTGCTGGGCGAGGGAGCCAAGGCCAATCACCTCACCTATCTCGGCGACGCGGACGTGGGCGCGGGCGCGAATATCGGCGCGGGCACGATCACCTGCAATTACGACGGCTATTTCAAGTACAGGACGGTGATCGGCGCGGGCGCGTTCATCGGATCGAACAGCGCGCTCGTCGCCCCGGTGACGATCGGCGCTGGCGCGATCGTCGGCGCGGGATCGGTGGTGACGGCGGATGTCGAGGCGGATGCGCTGTGCTTGGTTAGACCCGAGCAGAAGTCCAAATCCGGCTGGGCCAAACGCTTTCGCGAGGCGATGAGCGCGAAGAAGGCTGGCAAGTGATATCGCAATATGATATCGGAATATCATGCGTACGCTGATCGACCTACCCGAAGACGATATTCGCTGGCTCGATGTCCGGGCCAGTGAGGAAAAAAAGTCGCGCGCGGCACTCGTCCGCGAAGCGGTGAGCGCGTTCCGCGCTGAATCGAATAATGATTGGATCAAGCGGGGCGCTGGTTATTGGAAAAATCGTAGCGATATTGGCGATGCGGTGGAGTATCAGCAGGCGATGCGCGAAGATCGCACGATCGATTGATGTCGGACCCGTTTTTCGACACCAATATCCTGATCGACTGGCTTTTCGATCGTTCGCCGGCGATCATCGAATTGGACCGGTATCCGCGCCATCGCATCAGCCGCGTCGTGTGGACCGAAATCCTCGCCGGGGAGCCACTGGAGACACGTGGTCAGATTCAACAGGTGCTCGATCCTTTCGAAATCGTAGAGATCGATCAGCGTATCGCGCTTGCTGCGGCCGACATCCGCTATCGCATGCGGATCAAGTTGTTCGACTCACTCATCCTTGCGACCGCTCGCGTCAACGACGCCATCCTCGTCACCCGCAATACCAAGGATTTCCCGATCGATATGCCGGGCATCCGCGTTCCCTACACCCTCTAGCGTAAGAGATAGTCCATGTGTGGCATCGTTGGCATCCTGAGCAATGAAGACGTCGCGGATCGCCTCCTCGACGGGCTGAAGCGGCTCGAATATCGCGGATACGATTCGGCCGGCATCGCCACCGATCATGACGGGCAGATCGACCGCCGCCGCGCGTCGGGCAAATTGATCAACCTCGCCAAGGAACTCGCCGCCAATCCGCTGCCCGGCCATGCCGGCATCGCCCACACGCGCTGGGCGACGCATGGCGGGCCGACGACCAATAACGCGCATCCGCATGCGACAGGCGAAGTGGCGGTCGTCCACAACGGCATCATCGAGAATTTCAAACCCCTGCGCGACGAACTGATCGCGCGAGGTCGAGTGTTCACCAGCGAGACTGATACCGAGGTCGTCGCGCATCTGATCAGCGAGAAGGTCGAGGCCGGCATGGCACCGGCGGATGCGGTGCGCGAGGTGCTGCCGCGCCTGCACGGCGCTTTCGCGCTGGCGATCCTGTTCCGCCAACATCCCGATCTGCTGATCGGCGCGCGCTTGGGCTCGCCGCTCGTCGTGGGCCACGGGGATGGCGAAATGTATCTCGGCTCCGACGCGCTGGCGCTGGCACCGCTTACGCAACGCATCTCCTATCTCGACGAGGGCGACTGGGTCGTCCTGACGCGCGAGGGCGCGCAGGTCTATGATCGCGAGAACAACCCCGTCGAACGCGCGATCACGATCTCGGGCGTTACCGGCGATCTCGTGTCGAAGGGCAACCATCGGCATTACATGCTGAAGGAGATCTACGAACAGCCGATCGTCGTCGCGCAGACCTTGCGCTCGTACCTCCAGCGGATGGAGGAGCGCGTCACGCTGCCGATCCCCGAGTTCGACCTGTCGCAGATCAGGCGCGTGACGATCGTGGCGTGCGGCACCAGCTTCTATGCCGGGATGGTCGCGAAATACTGGTTCGAGCAGTTCGCGCGCGTGCCGGTCGATCTCGATGTCGCCTCCGAATTCCGGTATCGCGCGCCGGTGATGGAGGAAGGCGGGCTGGCCTTGTTCATCAGCCAGTCGGGCGAGACCGCCGACACGCTGGCGGCGCTGCGCCACGCGAAATCGGAGGGGCAGACGATCGCGGTGGTCGTCAACGTGCCGACCAGTTCGATGGCGCGCGAGGCGGATATCCTGTTGCCGACGCATGCCGGGCCGGAGATCGGCGTCGCCTCGACCAAAGCGTTCACGTGCCAGCTCGCGGTGCTGGCCGCGCTCGCCGCAAATCTGGCGCGCGCCAAGGGCAAACTGGATGCCGCCGCCGAGAAGGCGATCGTCAAGCATCTGGCCGAGGCACCTGCCGCGCTGAACGGCGCGCTCGCCTATGACGAGGCGATCGAGGCGATGGCGCACAACATCGCTGGTGCGCGCGATGTGCTGTATCTCGGGCGCGGCACGGATTATCCGCTGGCGCTGGAAGGTGCGCTAAAACTTAAGGAAATCAGCTACATCCACGCCGAAGGTTATGCTGCGGGCGAAATGAAGCACGGGCCGATCGCGCTGATCGACGAGAACGTGCCGGTGATCGTCATCGCGCCATCGGGGCCATTGTTCGACAAGACCGTGAGCAACATGCAGGAGGTACAGGCGCGGGGCGGCAAGGTCGTGCTGATCAGCGATTACGACGGCATCCAGGCGGCAGGCGAGGGCTGCATGGCAACGATCACCATGCCCAAGGTCCACCCGCTGATCGCGCCTCTGGTCTATGCGGTGCCGGTGCAGTTGCTTGCGTACCACGTTGCGGTGATCAAGGGCACCGACGTCGACCAGCCGCGCAATCTCGCGAAGTCGGTGACGGTGGAGTGAAGGGCGGTTTCAGAGTGTTCGCACCTCAATCTGTTTGCGGCGGCGGAAACGGTAGAAATGCCGTGAATTCCATCGCGCGGCGAGGATGATCGCCAGCGCAGGCAGGATTGTGAGCGCAATGTCGATCGCCGCCTCGCCCGGCAGCAATGGCCAGCCCGGTACCAGATTACGGATGAAATCGAATGCTTCGTTGATCAGTTCGAGCACCAGGACGATGCCCAGCGGGAGCCAGGATCCGAAAGGACGCCGCAGGATCAAGCCGAAGCCGAACGTCAGCGCCAGCCCGAGGATCAGGTGGATATCGTGGTGCGAAAGGTCCAGCGTGGCCGAGAGCCAGACCTTGAACATTTCCCAGTCGAGGACGATCGCGAACATCGCCTGCCTTTGGTGAATTCCGACGCCGGAGTACAGCCTTTAGGACCAGATCGCGGGGGTACCGGCTTCCGTCACGCGATCACCGCGGTGCTATGGTCCTTTCGCGCTCCGCGGTGCGGGGCGGCGGCGATTGGCCCGTTCCATCCGATCGATATTTCAGCGGCTTGCAGAACGGTCGGGTCGCGGGGTAAAGGCGGCGTGGTGGACTGAGTGGTATCGCCACGGCTGGCGCGCGATATGCCGCATTTGGGCTATCGCCCTGTATCGAGGTGGATTTCTTGCTAATCACGAGCGATCACGGAGGGGCTGGCCGGACGGGTCATGCCTTTGGACGGGCGTTGCGATCTTTGCTCGCGGTCGCACTGACGTCGTATTTCGTGCCATTGATCGCGCCGCTGGTGACCTTTGGGACGCTGGCGCAGAACATGTCAGGCACGATCAATACGCAAATCGCATCCTTGATCTCCGCGGTGACCGCATTGTTCCTGTTTCGCCGCGTGACAGTATATCCCGGTACCCGCGCTTTCGGATTCATCCTCCCGGCCTTTTCGACGACGTTCGGTATTGCCGCGGCGGCGCTGCTGTTCTCGCGCGCAAACTACAGCGGATCGATGTTGCTCATCGGCTATATCGCGTCGGTCGGCGTGACGTTCCTACTCGGCTATTTCGGGCAACGCGCCGCTCCGAAACGCATGTATTACGTCCCCACCGGCAATACCGGCATCGTGGCCGACGCCACGGAGATCGATTGGGTGCGGCTGGATGCGCCGATCGTCCCGGACGATCCCGACATGTCGATCGTTGCCGATCTGCGCACCAATCATTCGCCCGAATGGGAACGTATGCTGGCTCAGGCGGCGATCGCCGGCATCCCGGTCTACCACACCAAGCAACTGCGCGAATCGCTCACCGGGCGTGTGCAGATCGAGCATTTGTCCGAAAACAGCTTCGGTTCGCTGTTGCCTGCGCTCGGCTATCGCGGGATCAAGCGGACGATCGACCTGCTTGCTAGCATCGTGTTGCTGCCAATCCTGATCGTCCCGCTGCTGATCGTCGCGTTGTTTGTGGGACTGAGTTCGCCTGGGCCTGTGCTGTTTCGGCAGCGACGCATGGGCTATCGCGGCGTGCCGTTCGACGTGCTGAAGTTTCGTACGATGGTGCAGCACGATCAAAGCGGGGACGACCACACGCTGCGGCATTCCGCGATCACGCAGGATGCCGATGATCGCATCACGCGTGTCGGCAAGTTCCTGCGCCGTTCGCGGATCGACGAACTACCACAGATCATCAACATCCTGCGTGGCGAGATGAGCTGGATCGGCCCGCGGCCCGAAGCCGTGCCGCTCAGTGCATGGTATGAAAGCGAACTGCCTTTCTATGCCTATCGGCACATCGTGCGGCCGGGGATCACCGGATGGGCGCAGGTCAATCAGGGGCATGTCGCCGGGCTCGACGATGTCCACGTCAAGCTTCATTATGATTTCTATTACATCAAGTTTTTCTCGTCCTGGCTCGATCTGCTGATCGCTCTTCGTACGATCGGCATCATGATCACCGGGTTCGGCGCGAAATAGTCAGCCGAACAGGCGTAGCAAGGCCAATACACCGACGCCGATCGCGGCCGCCGCAATCAGACGCCAGCGACTGCGGCGATAGGGACGCGGCAAGGGGCGCGGGTGTCGCCGGTCATAGTGATCGAGCCGAAGTTGCACCGCGCGTTGCCGGGCCAGATGCTCTCGCTCTGCGGTTGCCAGCATCTCATCATGCGCCGCGCGCGTCTCGCGCACGGACAGGCAGCGATAGGCCTGTTGCACGTCCTGAAACCGTCGTGGCAGATCGCCGTCGTCGCTGACGACATCGGGGTGGTGCAATTTGCTCAACCGGACGAACGCCGCGCGGATATCCGGCTGGGTCGCATCGGGGTGAATCCCCAGGACCTGATAGAAGTTACGCTGCGTCATGGCGTGCGGCGCTCCGCGACCAATGCCTGGAGTGCAGCGATGCGCGTGGCAGGCGATTCGTGCCGGGCGAGCAGAACGATGCCGAAATCGCTGCCGCCTAACCGCCGCAACAACGCGGCACCCCTCACCGGATCGAAACCGGCATTGAGCATCAGCATGCCGCCGAGCCGGTCCGCAGCGCTCTCGATCTGCCGGATGCCTTTACGACCGCCGACCGCACCGCTGCGCATCAATGCAGCGTGGCCGAGGATATTGTGCGCCATTTCGTGCGCGATCAGGAACGCGACTTCATCGTCGTTCCGGAGCAGTGCCAGGACGCCGGTCGTCAGGAAGACGTGGCGACCGTCGGCGAAGGCGTTGCGCTGCCCCGAGCGTGCGAGGTGCACGCGCGACGGGCAGGCGGGCAGGGGGATGATTTCGATAGCAAGGGTGGCACCATTGCGCAGCACGGTCAGGCCGCGCGCCGTCTGCAGCAAATCGGTAATGGCGTCGGCGCGATGACGCGCGCGTGCGGCGTCGAACGGCAAAGCAAGATCGGGTTCCTGGGGGATAGCCTTGCCATCGATCGCCAGCAGGATGTCCCCTGCGATGATCCCGGCGGTCGCGGCCGGACTATCGGGTGCCACCACGATCACTCCGGGGCCGTGATCAATCGGCAGTGCGGCGACGACGCCGACCCGATCGGCAGCCTGAAATTGCGAAAGGTGCTGAAGCACCAGCCCCGTGGCGGGTTCGAGATCGGGGCAGTTTCGGCGTCCGGCCGTCGCGAGGAGATAGGCCAATTGGGCGACGCGTGCGTCTTCCTGACGGCCAGCCAAAAAGGACCCGCCAGCCGCCACCCTCGTGATGGGCACTCCGGCGCTTCCGTGCACAAGATTTTCAGCACCGGGACTGAGTGCGCCGATGGTCAACCCGGCAGCGCCCAAGAGTAGCGCCCAAACAGTTGATGGTACGGTCGAGAAAAGCACCGGCGATACGAACCCAGTAAAGACGAAGATGATCAACCACCGATAAAGCGAACAACAAAAAAGGCCGCCCGAATCAATCGGACGGCCTTTTCCGTATCAACTGCGGAACAGCTTACGGGCTGGTCGGCTTCGAGTCGTTCTTGTCGGCTGCAACGTAGATGCCTGCGCCGATTGCTGCTACCGCCGCGAGAGCGATGATCAGCGACGAACCTTGAACGGCTTCGTTATCGCCTTCAACCTTCTCGGTTGCAGGCTGGGTCAGCGGAGTCGCGATCGGTGCGGCTGCTGCCAACGTCGGAACTGCCAGCAGCGAGGCTGCCGTCATTGCCGTGTAGAAACCTTTAAACTTCACTTTGCTTCTCCCTTTCAGAACCCTTCAGCTCCGAATCTCATCGAGCTTTTAGTTCATCGCGACTTGATATGTCCACCCCAAAAAGCCGGTGTCGCCAGCGATCTAACGGACCTTCGTAACTAAACCGGAAACTCGCGCATCATGCTTAAGTTCCAACGATATTTATAGCACCGAAGATCCCGGAAATCTGTGGCTTTCGCGTCACAGGCGCTCGGTAAAATCTTCATACGCCGTGATATTCGCGGTACCACTCTACGAAGCGCGGCACGCCCTCGGCAATGGTCGTGCGCGGTTCGAACCCGAGATCGCGCTGGATTGCGCTGATATCGGCAAAGGTGTCGCGAACGTCACCGGGCTGCATCGGCAACAGGTTGCGCTCCGCGGGCAGTCCGCATGCCTGTTCGATCAGCGAGATCATCTCGCCCAGTTCTTCCGAACGGTTGTTGCCGATATTGTAAAGCCGGTGGGGACTGATGCTGCCGCCGGCCTTGGGTGCGCCGTCGTCCGCCGGGGGATTGTCCAAGCAGGCGACGATTCCGGCAACGATATCGTCGATATAGGTGAAGTCGCGACGCATCCGGCCTTCGCCGAATACGTCGATCGGGCGGTTTTCGAAGATCGCCTTGGTGAACAGCCACATCGCCATGTCCGGACGACCCCACGGCCCGTAGACCGTGAAGAACCGCAGCCCCGTCTGCGGCAGGCGGTAGAGATGGGCGTAGGTTTCGCTCATCAATTCGTCCGCCTTCTTGGTCGCGGCATAGAGTGACAATGGCTGATCGACGCGATCCTCGACGCGGAAGGGCAGGGTGTCGTTGCCGCCATAAACCGAGGAGGAGGACGCATAGACCATATGCTCGACCTGCCGATGCCGCGCGACCTCGAGCAGATTGAGATGCCCGGCAAGGTTCGAGCGCAGATAGGCACGCGGATTCTCGATCGAATACCGCACGCCGGCCTGCGCGCCCAGGTGCACGATGCGATCGAAATGCTGCCCGTCGAGCACGGCGTCGAGCGCGGTCTCGTCCGCGAAATCGACCTGCGCGAATTCGAACGCGGTTCCGGACCTGACGAGTTCGGCAAGTCGGGCGTGTTTCAGATTGACGTCGTAATAATCGTTCAAACTGTCGATTCCGAGCACCTGATCGCCCCTCGCGAGCAGATGGCGCGAGACGTTGAAGCCGATAAACCCGGCGGCACCGGTGACGAGAACTCTCATGGGGGAAACTCCTGAATTTCGTCGTTCCCCTAGAGAATGAGGGGCGGGCCCGGCAAGGAAAACGAGCGGGGGGCGCTGTCCGAGCGGATCCGGAACAACCGGATTGCTTCGTCCGTCAGGCAGGACGATCCGGCGATTTGCCGTAACGGCATCGGTGGATCATCATCGACGGCAACGCGTTGCGAAGCGCGGCCATCCCTTCTAAGCAAAATTCCGCCTCGTTTTCTTAGGACTTCATCCTGCTTCCGTACTGGGTTCTCTTCATCGCTTGGATGCTGGCGGCGCTGGCGAACAAATGGGTGCCAAGTGTGGTCGACGTCGACGGCGCTGCTTCGAAGCGTATGGCCCCTTCGCTCGCCCTGAACATCATGGGGCTAGCCACGGCGCTGATGATCGGGCTTCGTTTCGAGGTCGGAGGCGACTGGATCCCGTATCTCGAGAATTACAATCTGGTCCAAATCCTCGCTTTTCCGGAAGCGATCTCCCAGTTCGACGTAGGATATTCGGCGGTCGTACTCATCGCCGCCCGGCTCGATGCCGGCATGTGGCTGGTCAACACGATTTGCGGGCTGATCATGACGCTCGGGATCATCCGGTTCTGTTCGCGGCAGCCAAATCCGGCGCTGACCTTTCTCGTCGCGATCCCGTATCTCGTGATCGTCGTGGGCATGGGATACACGCGCCAGGGCGTTGCGATCGGCATCATCCTGGCGGGGTTTGCCGATGTCGAGGAGAAATCCATCGTTCGATTGGTGGTCTTCATCTTCGCGGCCGCGTTGTTTCACAAGACCGCTTTGTTGATGCTGCCGATCGCCATGGCGCCCATCCTGCGCCGCAATTTGATACAATCCATTTTGGGAGGCCTCATCTTCCTGGCCCTGTTTGCAGTGTTGCTGAGCAACTCGGCCGATCAGATGATCACCGGCTATGTCGATTCGGATTACGAATCCTCTGGGGCCGTCGTTCGCGTGGCGATGAATTTCGTCCCCGCGGTTCTGGCGCTGTTGTTGCGGAAGAGGCTTGGGTTCAACACGTATCAGCAAGATATGTGGAGCGTGATCGCGCTGGTCGCGCTGGCGACGCTCCCACTGGTGATCTTCGCCAATTTCACGACGGCGATCGACCGGTTGGCCCTGTTCCTGATCCCGCTTCAGCTCGCCGTCCTGCCCCGCATACCGTACGTTTTCGGGACCAAGGGTGGAACCAGCACCCAGCTGACGCTGGCGGTTTGCGGCTATTCCGCTGCCGTACAAATGGTGTGGTTGGTGTTCGCGACGCATGCGCAATACTGGGTGCCGTACCGGATCTATTTCCTCGGCGAATGATGCGACGCGCCGCCTGGACAACGTGCCCATGACTTCGAACGCAGCGAACGGTGAACAGAAGATCCCCGTGATCTACATGTGCTACGACGGGGTGCTCGAGTCGCTCGGCGAGAGTCAGGTCGTGGCGTATCTCGAAATCCTGGCGGACGACTATGCCATTCATCTGATCAGCTTCGAAAAGCCAGCCGATGCTGCACGGAAGGAGCTTGTCGCGCGAATGTCGCGACGGCTGGAAACGGCCGGCATCATTTGGCACCGGCGACGCTATCACAAGCGTCCGCGGATCCTGTCGACGCTATGGGACATGGGCGGGGCGATCCTGCTCGCGATGTGGCTGGCGGTCCGCCACCGGGCGCGCGTGTTGCATGCGCGGAGTGTGCTGTGCGCGGCGATGCTCTATCCGGCCCGCATCATCAGTCGCGCGCTGTTCGTCGTCGATATTCGGGGCTTCTGGGTCGACGAGCGTGTAGATGCCGGGTTGATCCCGCCTGGCGGAATCGTCTTTCGGGTCTTGAAACGCATCGAGAAGACGATGCTGCGCAACGCCGATCATATCGTCACGCTGACTCATGCCTCCGTTCCGTATCTGCGCGATGACGAGCGGTTGGGGCGGAAGCGTGCGCCGATCAGCGTCATCCCGACCTGCGCCGATCTCGACCTGTTTTCGCCCGACGAGAAGTCGGCCGAAACGCGGTCCACGGCCCGCGGCGAGGCGCCGCTTACCATCGGTTATGTCGGCCAACTCGGCACCTGGTATATGCTCGAGGAGATGCTTGCATTCTTCGCCGCGGTCCGCCGCCTTCGTCCTGAAGCGAGATTGCTCGTCATCAACAAGCATCAGCAGGATGAAGTCCGCGCGGGACTGGAACGTGCCGGGATCGATCCCGCGGCGGTCGAGATACGTGGTGCGACGCGGGACGAAATGCCCGCGCAGATCCGCCGGATGGATGCCGGGCTGGCGTTGATCCGGCCATATTTCTCGAAAATCGCCAGCGCGCCGACCAAGCTCGCCGAATATCTCGGCTGCGGCGTGCCGGTCGTCGGCAATGCCGGCTGCGGCGACATGGTACGGATCATCGAAGATGACGGCGTCGGGGTCGCGATGGTCGATACGCAGGCAGACACCATCGAAGCCGCCGCGATCGCTTTGCTCGATCGGCTGGAGGATCCCGCGATTGCCGCGCGCTGCACCGCGTCGGCGCGCCGGCATTTCCTGCTGACGGATGGTGCGGCACGCTACCGCGAGATCTACCGCTCGCTCGCAACGGATCGCCCGTCATAATGCCGAAGATCCTGATCCTGTGCCCGTATCCGCAAGGCGTGGCGGCGGGACAAAGGCTGAAATACGAACAATATCTCGACGATTGGCGCGCCGCGGGTTTCGCGGTCACTGTGTCCTCGTTCATGGATCGGGCGACTTGGGATGCCGCGTATCGGAGCGGCAACCTGCTCGGCAAAATGGTTGGCACGATGCGGGGGCATTTTCGCCGGTTGCGCGACCTGGCCCGGCTGCGGCACTATGACATCGTCTATATCTCGATGTGGGTCACGCCGTTCGGCACGTCGTGGATGGAGCGCATCGCGCGCCGTCTGTCGCGCGCCTTGATCTACGATATCGAGGACAATCTGCTCACCGACGACGGCGCACCGGTCGGTCTGCGACAACGTCTGAAAAACCGGGGCAAGGCGCGTTTCCTGCTCGAGCATGCGGATCATGTGATCACCGCGTCGCCATTCCTGCTCGACCGGTTTCGCGCCTTGAACGCGCGACGGGCCGTGTCGCTGATCTATCCCTCCGTCGATACCGATACGTTTCGCCCGCGGGACATCCCGTCGATCGAAAGGAAGCCGGTGATCGGCTGGACGGGAACGTTCAGTTCGGAACCCTATCTCGATCTGCTGCGTCCAGTGTTCCAGGAATTGGCGCGGCGCGTCGATTACAAGCTGATCGTAATCGGTAATTTCCCCTACGCGCTGCCCGGCGTCGATCTCGAAGTCCTGACTTGGTCGCGCGAGGAGGAGGTGGCGCAGATGCAGCGTTTGGACATCGGGGTGTATCCGTTGCCGGACGACGATTGGGTGCTGGGCAAGGCCGGGCTCAAAGTCATCCAATACATGGCGTTCGGCCTGCCCAGCGTATCGAGCGCGATCGGTACCGCGACGCGCCAGGTGACCGATGGTGTCGATGGTTTCCTGGTCGATAGCGACGATCAATGGCTGGATGTGCTGGAGCGCCTGTGCAGCGATGCCGGGTTACGGCACCGGATCGGTGCGGCGGCGCGCGCCACGGCAGTCGGTACCTACTCCCGGCAGATGACGGTAAGACAATATCTTTCGATACTACGATCGGTCACGTGATCCGTAATCATCAATTTGCATTTCCGGCGTAACTGCTCGCAGCGACGCTTTGTTTTAAGCAGTCAGAGGGCTTTCAAGTTATTGACGCCGTCTGTTTTTCGACTGACGTGCGGGTTTGGTCGCTCTGAGCGACAGCGAGACCTTGCCACAAGTGGCAAATCTTTGCCTGTGAAAGGCGATCGGCAATCGAACGTGCCGCTTCGCCCATCCGGTCCCGCAAATTTCGGTCTCGTAAAAGCCTAAGGCAGCGATCTGCGGCCATCTGCTCATCGCCGACATTTACGAGATATCCGTCGATGCCGTCGGTGATCAGTTCGGAAGGGCCGGTCGGGCAATCGAACGCGACGCAGGCTTTGCCGTACGCCATCGCTTCCGCCAGCACGTTGGGAATGCCTTCGTACCGCGAGGTCAGCAGGAACACGTCGATCTGAGACCAGATTTCGGCAAGGTGATCGAAGCGGGGCAGGAAGAGAACGCGGTCTCGCAGGCCAAGCTTTTCTGCCTGTTCGCGATGTTGCGCTTCGAGATCGCCCTCACCGACGAGGAGAAGCCTTGCTGCCGGACGTTCGCGCAGGATCGTCGCGAAGATCGGCAGCGCCAGATCGAAACCCTTTTGCCAATCGTGTCGTCCGACGCATGCGATCACCTCGTTATCTGCGAGGTGGGCAAGCGTCGAGGACGGTGCGGGAAGCGGATCGAGCGGTCGCTCGACGACGTTCGGAATGACGATCAGACGATCGGCAGCGATGCCCATACGTTCCCGGTAATAGTCTGCGGTGCGCCGGGTCTGGCAGACGATGCCGTCCAGCCGTCTGATCGTGAGCGCCCGCAAAGTCCGCCATTTCCACGACATTTGCAGCATGGGCGGGTAGGCGCGTTCGCTGCCGTAGACCCGCGTCCAGCGACATCCGATCGTGACCATGCGGAGGATCGCCGAAGTCGATTGACCCATGCCGATACAGAGGTCCGGCCGTCGATCGGTGACGTAGCGCCGAAGCTCCTTCAGCAGCGCGAAGCCTCCGGCGTGCCGGTTCGCGCCGTGGTTCGAAACGCCGCGCACGAAATCGAAACTTTCGGCAAAACCGCCGACGACCAATTGTAGGCAGAGTACCGTGGCGTCGTGGCCTGCCGCGGACAGGCATCTGGCCGCCGCCATGGTGGAGCGCTGCAACCCGCCAGCCGCATAGTCATCGTGGATCAGAAACAGGATCTTCATCGGTGCCGATGTGCTGCAGGCGTCAGTCACGCGCGAGGATGCCATCGAAGAACTTCGCAAGGCGTCGCAGCAGGGGACGGTTGAGCATCACCAGCTCGGCGGGCGGCGCGGGCGCTGGTCCGATCACGAAAATATCGTCATATTGCGACGGTATTCGCGACAGCATCGGAGCCTCGAGGCCGTCGCGAAGCGAAGCGATGACGATCGGCTTGCGACCGTCGAGCCGGCTGAAGCGGCCGTTCCATTTCCGGGCGGCGATCTGCGGATCGCGATAGTGTAGAAAAATGATCGCCGGCTTGCCCTGATGCAGGAGCATAGGGCATTCCGATACGGGGTCCACGGCAAGATCCGCAGCATTCACCGGGGTCCAAGCCGTCAGGTCGCCGCGCGCATAATCATCTAGAAACGCCGGAAATGCCTCGTCGCGAAAGAAAATGCCGACAGTAGGTGTGCGTTTGGGTAGCGCGGCAAGCTCATAGAGCAATCCGGCCACGCAGTTATTGGCAAGAAGCGCGAAACCGCGTTGGTCGAGCGCGATCATCTGGTTGCCAAGACGCCGCCGGACCGAAATCGTCATCACTGTATTGGCTCGCACGCTCAGCGAGGTGCGAATGTGCGTCAGTGCGCGCATGATCGATTGGCCAGACACGCGAGGACGAACGGATGATGTGCTCGGATCAGGCACCAGTGCGCCCTCCGATCCGGGCGAGCAGGGCTTTCCGCAGGTCTGCCGGCGTGCCGTAAAAGCCCAGGACCGTCGCGATCGCCAAGCAGCCCACCAGTCCGGCCATCCAGAGCGGAGAGAATGCAGCGGTCGAGCGGGAGAGCATCAGAGCAAAACCAAGCACCAGACTACAAATCGCAAGCATCGTGCCGCTCCGGCGCAGTGTCCCCAATTCGAAATCGAGCAATACATAATTCATCGCGACCCGGAACACATATGCGGCGGCGACGCCGACCAGCCCGAAATACGTCAGCGCGCAATACAGGACGATCCAGTAGGGGACGACTTGAACCAGATCGACCTTGGCGACCAATTCGGGGCGAGACTGCGCGCGTAACGCATATAGCGGGATCCGAGACATGGAGTCGAACCAGGCACCGACCATGAGGATTTGCCCGGCGGCAGCCGAGAAACCGGCAAAGTCCCGCCCGACCCAAAGCGTCAGGAACGGGCCGATCGCAAATATTCCTACAACGATGATCGGCAGCATGATCACCATCAGCAAGCGTTCGAACCTGACGCTCTGGTGCAGCAAATCATCACCCTTCAATGCCGAAAGTTTCGGGAATATGGCCGAACCAAGCGAATTGGCGATGATCGTGGAGCGGTCGCTGAGGCTATAGGGCACCGAAAAATAGCTCACCGCACCGGCGCTGATGCCGGCGCCGATCGCAAACCGGTCGATGCCGCTCATCAACGGTGAAAATAACGACGACAAGGTCACCCAACCGCCGAACTTCAGCATGCTAACCATGCGTTGGCGGGAATAGGTCGCCCGATGACCGCGCAGAACCACGCGTCGAACCTCGAACCAGAGCAGCAGCAGCGTGACGACGCGCGCTAGCAAAGCGACGGGCAGAACAACCGTGAGCCGTGGCGACACCAGTAGCGCGGCCAGTAGCGGCAGGATTTGAAACAGCAATGTCCCGCCGGCGGAAAACGTATTCAGCCTTCCGAACCTGTTCAGCCCCTGAAGTGCGCCGCCCAGAACTCCGGTGATCGTGACCAGCGGCACACCGAGTGCGAGCCAAGGCACCGCTGCCATCATTTCCAGACGCATCGCCGGGTCGGTCTTCATCACGTAAGCGAAATAATATGTCGCGATCGGCCACAGGATCAGCCCGCCCACCATGCCGATGGCGGAATTCGTGATCAGTGCACTCCAGACCAATTGGGCGCGCTCTTCATCGGCGTCCTTACTGGCCGCCGCGAGGTGATGAGACGTCGCCATCCCCAGGCCGAGATCGAACAAGCCGAAATAGCCGAGGAAAAGCCAGACGATCGCGAGGAAGCCGAATCTCACCTCACCGATCGCGTGCAGATATGCAGGGACTGTCGCCAGCGACACAGCGACCGGAAGGGCTGCACCGAGCAGATTATAGGCGGTATCTCGCTTGGTGCTCATCGCAAGTCATGCATGGTGGACGAGGTCGTTAGTCGAGAAGAATGAGCGCCACAAGGCCGTCCCCGCCCCATCCCGATCCTCCGGCAATTGCCTATCTGCAAAAGCATGACTAGTGGGTTTTTGCTATTCGGATCAGAGGTTACGACAATGCAGTGGCGCCAGCGCCTGATCCACCTTTCCCGACATCGCTCGCTGCAGCCTGTATGGGAATTCACGCATCGATCATCGTTGGTTTCGATGAACTTCTGGGCCTCGTTGTTCCGGACGAGCGGGGAACGAGAGGCCCTCGATGTCGTGGCCGGGAGATTGAGCGGTCGGACGCCGGTGCTGTTCGATGTCGGTGCCAATATCGGCGATTACACCGCCATGCTGCTCGACCGGTTCGGGTCATCCGCGCGCATCTTCGCTTTCGAACCCAGCGTGGGGGCTTTCGGAGAGCTTAGTGGGAAGTTCGATGCCGTCCCGTCGGTCACGCTGAACCGGCTGGCCTTGAGCGACGCATCGGGGGATCGCACGCTACACAGCGACGCGGATGGATCGACGATCGCGTCGCTGGAACATCTGGAAAATCCAATACGGCCGTTCGATCCCGATCATTTCCAGACCGTGGCGTGCATGCGTCTCGACGATTATTGCGCCGAGCATGATATCGAGCGGATCGATTTTCTGAAGGTGGATGTCGAGGGGCATGAATTGAGCGTGCTCCGTGGCGCGACGCGGCTACTGGGCAGCCGCGCGATCGACGTCATCCAGTTCGAATTTGGCGAACCGAACATCGATTCACGCACGTTCATGCGCGATTTCGTCAATTTGCTGGATGGCTACGATTTCTTCAGGATCGTCCCGGGCGGTCCGGTTCCCTGGACATATGCTGGGGGCCGGTCGGAAATTTTCGCGACCATCAACTACCTTGCCGTTCGCCGCGACGCCTGATCCCTTGCTTTAAAGCATGGCTAATGGACGCGATGATGTCCTAGGCCCTGCGACACTGAAAGAACTCCAAGCCAATGAACGATGATTTGACACGGTTGTGCGATCCCGAAACCGGCGGCGCGTTGCTGGAACAGGACGGCAAGCTGGTGGCGGGATCGGGCAGTGAGTATCCGATCGTGGACGGCATACCCCGCTTCGTCTCTTCGGAATTCTATGCTGCGGATTTCGGAAAGCAGTGGCGAATGTTTCCGAAGACGCAGCTCGATTCCTTCACTGGAATACCGATATCGGGCGATCGCCTGAAGCGTTGTCTGGGCGGGAGCTTCGATCTGGTTCGCGGCAAATCCGTACTGGAGGCCGGCTCGGGAGCGGGCCGGTTCACGGAAGTGTTTCTGGCCGAGGGAGCGGTGCTGGACTCTTTCGACATCTCCTCGGCGGTTGAGGCCAACGCGCAAAACAATGCCGCCAGCACATTCAATCTTGTTCAGGCCGATATTAGGTCGATCCCGTTCAAGAACGAGGCTTATGATCTCGTCGTCTGTTTGGGCGTGCTCCAGCACACGCCCGACACCGAGCAGAGCATTGCCAGCTTGTGGACGAAGGTGAAACCGGGCGGCTCGCTGGTGATCGATCATTATGATTGGAACCGCTGGCGCCTGCCGCCACCGATCGGTGGCGCGGAAATCTTCCACCGCCCGAGAATTTTGAGGATGGCCAAGGAAAAGCGGTGGCCTGCAGTCAAGAAAAGCGTCGATTTCTGGTTTCCGATCTACTGGCGGTATCGCGATAGTGCGATCATGCGCCGCATTCTTTCGCGGATCGGCGGGATCAATTTCTATTATCCGGGTCTGCCTCTGGGCAGTCGCGAAGCGCATTATCAATGGTCGCTGCTGGATACGCACGACGCCCGCACCGATTTCTACCATCGCTATCGCACCGTAGGTGCCATCAAATCCACGCTCGAAAATTTGGGTGCCGTCGACATTGCCGTCTGGAAGGGCGGCAACGGGGTCGAGGCCCGGTGCACCAAACCACTTTGAGAAACGAAAGCGCAGGCGTCGCCTCATGTGTGGCATAACTGGATTGATCGGCCCGGGCGCCGCTGCCCCGGAAGTCATCGCGGCGATGACCAGACGGATCGGGCATCGCGGACCGGACGATCAGGGGACGTGGCACGATCCCGAAGTCTTGATTGCGCTCGGACATCGTCGACTTGCGATCGTCGATCTGTCGCCGACGGGCCATGAGCCGATGATCAGCGCGTCGGGTCGCCTCGTCGTCGTCTTCAACGGTGAGATCTACAATCACGTCGCTCTCCGCAAACGCCTGGATGCCGAGGGTCGGGCACCGGAAGGCGGATGGCGGGGTCACTCGGATATCGAGACGTTTCTCGAGGCGATCGAGCATTGGGGGCTCGACAGCGCGCTGGACGCGGCGGTCGGGATGTTCGCCCTTGCGATCTGGGATCGCCAGCTAAGACGAATGTCGCTGGTTCGCGATCGGTTCGGCGAGAAGCCGTTATATTATGGCTGGGTCGATGGGGACTTCGCATTCGGCTCCGAATTGAAAGCGCTGGCAGCGCATCCCCGGTTCGACAACGGTATCGACCGCACGGCGCTGACGTTGCTGACCGAGCGTGCCTACATCCCTGCACCGTTTTCGATTTATCACGGGATCTACAAACTGCTGCCGGGCACCATTCTGGAAATCGAAGGTGCCGCCCCGCCACCGGAACTCAAGACGGCTCCAATTGTCGGGCAGCGATATGATCGTCTGTCGATCCGGCACTTCTATTCCTATCGGGACGTCGTTCGGGCCGGGACCGAAAATCGCTTCGCTACCGAAAGTGATGCGACGGACGCGCTCGATTTTGCGTTGCGCGCTGCCATCGTCGATCAATCGGTCGCCGACGTGCCCGTCGGCGTATTTCTATCGGGCGGGATCGATAGTTCGACGGTAACCGCGCTTTATCAGTCGATCAGCGACACGCCCATCCGGAGCTTTTCGATCGGGTTTTCCGAAGCTGGTTACAATGAGGCGGAGGATGCCAAGCGCATCGCAGCGCATCTGGGAACGATCCATCACGAGCTCTACGTCAGCCCCGGCGATGCGCTGGAAGTAATCCCGCTTCTCCCTGAAATCTATGACGAGCCGTTTGCCGATTCGAGCCAGATTCCGACCTATCTGGTCAGTCGCTTCGCCCGCCAGCATGTCACGGTAGCGCTGACCGGAGATGCCGGGGATGAGATGTTCGGCGGCTATTATCGCCATTTTATGGTGGAAGCGATTTGGGAAAGGCTGAGATCAGTCCCTCGGTTCGCGCGCGCAATCGCCGCGCGCCCGGCGAGCGGCTTGCCCGATGCCATCTTGTCGGCTGTAGCCCGGACGGCAGGGTTCGGCGGAATTGCAAAGGATCCGGCCAAGATCCGCAAGTTCCTGGCCATCATCGGGACATCCCGAGGCCTTGAAGACGTGCTTCAGAGCTTCCTGGACGAATGGACGCAACAGCCTTCAATCGTTCTGGGCGGCGACCGGTCGGCGCTCTATCCGGATCTCGATCTGGGGCCGAAGGCCAGTGCGCTCGACCGGGTCACTTATCATGACGCGGCCAGCTACATGACCGACGATATCCTGTGCAAGGTCGATCGGGCGGCAATGGCGGTGAGCCTGGAGACCCGCGTTCCCATGCTCGATCACCGCGTCGCCGCGGTTGCGGCACGGATCGCACCCGAGATGAAAATCCAGCAGCGCAAGGGCAAGATACCGTTGCGGACGCTGCTCGATCGACACGTGCCTTTGCATCTTACCGATCGGCCAAAGGCCGGCTTTGCCGCGCCGGTCGATCATTGGCTTCGGGGGCCATTGCACGATTGGGCGGAGGCACTGCTCGATGCCGATCAAATGCGTCAGGACGGCTGGTTCGATGCCGACCGCGTGCAGGCCGAATGGCGACAATTTCTCGCAGGCAACACTGTTCCGGCCAGCCGGTTGTGGCCGATATTGATGTTTCAGGCTTGGAAGCAACACAACCACCGATAGGAGCTGCATCGCAAGCCGTCATTAGCGGCAGATCATCCCCGACTTTTCCGCTCGAGAAATCTCTCGCTGCCCCACACGGCGACCAACCCGATCCGCGCCAACTCCTTCACGATTCGGCGTAAAGACCAGTACGTGCAGGCGAGAAACACCGCGCTGCTGGCTGCATACACGATCTGTCCGGAGTAAAGTGCCGCCATATACTTGAAATCCTGCGCCATCAGTTTCTGGCGGTGCAATTGTTTACGGTAATCCGGAAATCCCTGCAGCAATCGTTGAGTCCCGAGAACGTTGACGTGACCACGCGCGATAGTCTTGAGCGCTTGCCGTTTTGTGCGCGATTGACCGCTCGTGTTGCCGGTGAAAATCCGATAATCGAAGAGTGGCTGGTTCACGAAGCCGACCTGCGAATCGCTGTTGGTCACGATGACGAACTGCGCGATCAGATGATCTTGATAACTCATTCGCCGAAACATCGGCACGGAAACGCTGTCGATGAACCGTTCCAGTTCCATCAGATCGACCGCCGTGCGTCGAATGCTGAAGGCGCTGCCCAGCCATACACCCCGGTAGGAGAGTATCGACTGCTTCAGCGCCTCTGACAGAGCTTCTTGGTCTGCATAACGTCGGACCATGCGCCTGGTGTTGCGTTGCGTTTCGTCGATCGTTTGGGTCTGCACCCCGTCCGCATCGATGATCGCGTAGTCGTGCGAGAGCAGGACGACATCCGCGCGGTCCCGCCAGATCGGGACGATGACGGAGAGCTTTTCCGGGTGCCACAGATCGTCGCCATCGAGAAATGCGACGATATCGCCGGTGCTGGCTCCGATTCCGGTGAGCGTCGCGTTCAACACGCCGCCGTTGCGATCGATTTTGATCAGCGTGACGGCTTTGCCGAAGGCGGTAATCACGTCTACCGATCGATCGGTGCTCGCATCATCGATGACGATGATTTCGTGCGCACTTCGGCTCTGATCCAACACGGACTGGATGGCCGGGCCAATATAGCGTTCGAGATTATAACACGTAATGACGACGCTAACTCTCGGTCCGTCTTCAAGACTTGTCATACCCACCCTTTTGCCGAGCTTCATCTGCGACCGTGACCGGCGTTCGCGCGACGTCGAGACGGTGCAGGGCGCGCGTGTCCGGCAGTTAAAACGCAGACCATCAGGTGTCCAGCCATTGTCCCTTGCCGGTTCTTCGACGCGAAGGTTGCCCGCGACCGTCACGGTCGGTAAGCGCATCGGCTTAAGGTGTTTCAGGAGTAGCAGGACGATGTGCGGCATCGCAGGCGCGATCGGCGTCAGGCCGATCGATCCGCTGGTGGCGGTGGCGATGCGGGATACGCTGGCGCATCGTGGCCCGGATGACGCGGGGGCCTGGTTCTCCGATGATCGTCGTATCGCCTTGCTGCACCGGCGCTTGTCGATCGTGGATCTCTCGCCGCTCGGTCATCAGCCGATGGCGTCGGACGGGGGGCGCTACGAACTCGTCTATAATGGCGAGATCTACGATCATCTCGAGATCCGTGCCGAACTGGAGGCGGCGGGCACTGCACCGGCATGGCGCGGTCATTCGGACACAGAGACGTTGCTCGCCGCGATCGAGGCGTGGGGCGTGCGCCGCGCGATCGAGCGCGCCACCGGCATGTTCGCGATCGCGTTGTGGGACCGGCAGAACGGTACGCTGACGCTCGCGCGCGACCGGTTCGGCGAGAAGCCTTTATATTACGGCTGGGCAGGGGGCATGTTCGCCTTCGCATCAGAGCTTGGCGCGATCCGCGCGGTACCCGGTTTCGCAAATCCGGTCGATCGCGCGGCATTGTCGTCCTTGCTGTCGCGCACCTATATTCCGTGCCCACAATCGATCTACGAGGGCGTCTTCAAACTGCGGCCAGCAATGATGCTGACGCTCACCCCGGATGCCGTGGACCATCCACGCGGCGCGCCGTTCGCCGAAGGTGCTCACGACGGCGCGACTCTCGAGCGATACTGGTCGTACCGCGATGTCGTACGCGACGGTCTCGACACGCCCTTCGCCAGCGAGGCCGAGGCGGTCGAGGCGGTCGAGGCGGCTTTGTCCAAGGCGGTGGCGGGGCAGGCGATCGCCGATGTGCCGGTCGGTGCGTTTCTGTCGGGCGGGTTCGATTCCTCCACCGTCGTTGCGTTGTACCAGGCGGCATCGCGCGGCACGATCCGCACCTTCTCGATCGGGTTCGAGGAAGCGGGTTTCGACGAAGCGGTCTATGCCCGCGAGGTCGCGCAGCATTTCGGCACAGAGCACCGCGAGATGTATGTCGGCGCGGCAGACGCGATTGCGGTCATTCCGCGCCTGCCGGGCATGTATGGCGAACCATTCGCGGATTCCTCCGCCTTGCCGACGCATCTCGTCAGCGCGTTCGCACGTCAGCACGTAACGGTCGCCTTGTCGGGTGATGGCGGCGACGAATTGTTCGGCGGCTATAACCGCTATCTCCACGCGCCGCGGCTGTGGCGGTCACTCGCCCCTTTGCCGCATGCGCTGCGCCGGGTTGCGGCTGGGGCGGGGGCTCTGCTTCCCGATGCGGCTTGGAACACTTTGGGGTCGATCGCCGCGCGCAAGCGGCGTCCGCCCTTCTTCGGTGGCAAGGTACGCAAGGCGTTGCGCACCGCGGCGGATGCGCGTGGGCTGGACGACGTCTTCGCCTCGCTGCTCGACGAGTGGCATTTGCGCGCGACGCCGGTGCTCGGCACGGACGGATGGCGCCGACCGCCGCTGGATATGGAGATCGGTGCCGCGCCCGATGCGGTGCGCATGATGTACGCCGATGCGACGAGTTACATGACCGACGATATCCTCGCCAAGGTCGATCGTGCGGCGATGTCGGTCAGCCTTGAAACGCGTGTGCCATTCCTCGATCATCATGTCGCGGCGGTCGCCGCGCGCGTGCCAATCGATCGCAAGATCGTCGGCGGAAGCACCAAGCATGTGTTGCGCCAGGTCTTGTATCGGCACGCGCCGAAAGCGATGTTCGAGCGCCCCAAGGCCGGGTTCGCGATGCCGGTCGGCCAATGGCTGCGCGGACCCTTGCGCGATTGGGCGGAAGACTTGCTCGATCCCATCCGCATGCGGCAGGAGGGGTATCTCGATCCCGCCCCGATCCAGTTGCGCTGGCAGCGACATTTGGCCGGTACGGCTGAAGACACGCCGGCCTTGTGGGCGGTGCTGATGTTTCAAGCCTGGCTGCGTCAGGGTGGTGCGGCACCGGGCGGTGCCTGATCCGATGTGCAAAACCATCGTCTTGTCGATCAACACCAGCTGGAATATCCTCAATTTCCGCCGCAACCTGATCGAACGGTTGCAGCGCGAAGGTTTCGATGTTGTCGCCGTCGCGCCGCGCGATGCGCACAGCGCTGCCTTGATGGCGATGGGCGTGCGCTTTTTCCCGATCGAGATCGACAGCAAGGGGCTTTCACCACTGCGCGATCTCCGGCTCACCGCGCAATATTACCATATTCTTAGACGCCTGCGCCCGGTGGCCTATCTCGGCTGGACGATCAAACCCAACGTCTACGGATCGCTTGCCGCGCATGCGTTGGGCATTCCGGTGATCAACAATATTTCGGGGCTGGGCACCGCGTTCATCAAGGTCGGGCTGCTCACGCGACTGGTGCGGCGCTTGTACCGCGCCGCTTTGTCGCGCTCGGCAACGGTGTTCTTTCAAAACCGGCATGATCGCGACCTGTTCGTGGCGCAAAGTCTCGTGCCGTCGGCGCGGACCGCTCTGCTGCCCGGCTCGGGCATCGATCTCGCGCACTTCACGCCCGATCCAGCGGCCGAAACATCCGTGCCGACGTTTCTAATGGTCGCGCGGCTGTTGCGCGACAAGGGCGTAGTCGAATTCGCCGATGCGGCGCGGATCGTGCGTGATGCGCGCCCGGATGCACGGTTCGAACTGCTCGGCTTTCTCGACGTGCAGAATCGTACCGCGATCGATCGCGAGATGGTCGAGGGCTGGGTGCGGGAAGGCGTGCTGCACTATCTGGGCGATACGAGCGACGTGCGGCCCCACCTTGCGCGCGCCATGGCGGTCGTGCTGCCCTCATACCGTGAAGGCATGCCGCGCTCGCTGCTCGAGGCGGCGGCGATGGGGCGCCCATTGATCGCGACCGACGTGCCCGGCTGTACCGAGATCGCGCGGGGTGGCGACAATGCCCTGCTGTGCCGGGTGCGCGATGCTGCGTCGCTTGCCGAAGCGATGCTGGCCATGCTCGCGATGACCCCGACAGAGCGCGCCATGATGGGCGCGCGCAGCCGGCAGATCGCCGAGCGGGAGTTCGACGTTACCCTGGTCGAGGCGGGCTATCTCGAGGCGATCGCGCGCGCGACGGCGCCCTGATCTACAGAGCCAGGTGTCGTGCCGACGAAATAGTCCGCTGCCGACGGACATAGGGGCGGGCGCCGGTAATCAGCGCGACGCACGCAAAGAACACGGCGGACAACGCGGCGGTGCGTAACGGATAATCGACCAGGCTGTGCAGTGCGATCGCGATGATCGCGATGATGGCCGCCTGCGCGAAGTAATCGCGGCTCTCCGCTTTCCAGATCGCGCGCGCGCGCGCCGCCGCCCAAACGAGGAAAGCTACGGCCAGCACCATGCCCGGCAGCCCGGTTTCGAGCAGCAGCTCGAGCCAGTCGCTATGGGCGTGGTTCATGAACGTGGACGTCACCGACGGCAACTGCTCGTGCATGTGATAGACCGACTGGAAGCTGCCGATCCCTGATCCGACGGGGAAGAATTCGCGTGCCGCCTGCCACGTCAGCGCGAACGACGTCTGGCGCGACGCTTCGACATTCGCATTTTGCTGCCCGAACAGATTGTTGCCGAACGGTCCGACCGCGATCGTCACGATCGTGGCGATGGTTGCGACGATCGTGACGATCGCCAGCGGCTTGCGCAGCGCCGGGCGCTGTTTCCCGAACACCAGCCACGTGCTCAGAGCAACGGGGACGCTGAGCCCGATACCGGCCAGCGACGAATTGAGCAGCAGCCCGACGAAGATCAGGATGTACATCGCGACGGTCAGTAGCCGGATCGCGGATGCGCTGCGCGATTTGGTGCCGCGGCTCAACACGCTGGTCTGCAACGCCGCGAGGAACGGGATGCACACCAGCAACAGCGTCGCATTGTGGTTGCTGTTGGCGAAAAAGCCGACGGCAAGGCCGAAATTGGTGATCTCGTAGAAATACGCGCTTTCCGTGCCGTCGACCACCTGCAACGCGCCGATGACGATCGACGTCAGGGTCACCAGCACGATGACCGCAGCGATGCTGCGTGCGCGGAATGCTCCGATCGCGACGATGCCGAGGAACGTCGCGAACGCCGGCAGCAGCCATAACAGGCTGGCGAGCGCCCGATCGGGTGCCAACGTCAGCGGCAACCAGGGCAAGGGCACACCGATCAGGCCATAGCCCTTCGCGATGGCCTCGCGCCCGGGTAGCAGGGTCCACATTGCGGGCGGCAGCGGGATCAGTTGGAACAGCGCGATCGCAACCAACGCCCCGCCGAGCGCCAGGGCCGTTCGCACCTGGGGAGCGACACCGGACTGGATCAGATGCCAGAGCGACCAGCCGATCAGCGGCAGGGCGATCAGTTGCAGGGTCAGATTGGCGATGAAGCCCGCAGCGCTCGCGCCGCCGAGCAACAGGCAGGCGAGCAGATAGGCCGGGACGAGGGCGTGGCGGCTCATTTCGGGGCTCCCGCCGCAGCGGCGGCGCGCAGGTCGAGATCGCGCAGGGTCAGATTGATCGGCGCGGGGAATTCACCGGCCGCGCCGGACAGCGTCAATTGCTGGGCCGGGCAATTGGCCGGAACGACGAAGTCCGCGGTGTTGCGATGTGGGCCGCCTTTCGCGACGACGGGCAAGGTCATCAGGTCACCAGCGGCGCCGGCCTTGCATCGCAGCGACCAGATCAGGGACGGCCCGGTTCCGGTCTTGCCTCCCTCCGCGGTGATCGCGAAGCGATAGCGGCCGGGTCGCAGCACGAGCAATTGTTGCGCCAGATCGCCATTGTCGCGGCCGTAATAGTTGATCGACAACGTTCCGCCCCGAATGTCCGCCGCTCCGAGGCCGTTTGCGACCAGCGTCCAGTTGAACGGTGGCGAGCCGGGCAATTGCCGGAACCCGGCATCGAACACTGGAGCGGCGATCTGTTGTGAGGACAGGCCGTAAACGCTTTGCCAAACCGATCGTGCGGCGGCGTAGCGGCCCTTGTCGATCAACCGGTTGACCAGCACCGGTCCCCAGCTCTCCGGGTTGCCGGCATCGCGCCGCGCAGCCGGGCTGGCCAGCGCGAAGATCGTCGTCGGCGCGGCGTCGGATTTGGCCAGCGCGACCAGAACGTCGGATTCCAAAGTCGGATCGGCGGCCAGCGTGCGGCGGACGGCGTCGCGGGTTTCCGGTGCCAAGCTCATCTGTGCCATCGCATTGGCGATCGCCCCCTGGGCCGGACCGACCAGCCGCGATGAAACCGCGAATTGCGCCGCTGCTTCGGCATAGCGACCGGTGCGCAGGTATCGATCTAGGAGCAGCAGATGCACGACGCGGTCGCGCGGATCGCGCAGTTGCGCCGCCTCCAGCGTGGCGAGTGCCCGGTCGGCTTGCCCGTCGAGCAATTGCTGGTGGCCAAGGATCAGGAAGGGGCGGGCATCGAGAGGCGCGCGCTGCGCTGCAAGGCGGACATCGGCCAGCGTCGCGGCGTCGAGGATTCCGTGCTGCTCGACCAGCGCGATGGCTGCCGGCCCCAGGATGACATCGGGATCTCGCGGTGCGATCTGCGCGACGCTGGCGGACGTGACGGGCACGACCTGTACGATCGCGGTCCGCACGCAAAGATATCCGACCCAGGCCGCGGCGACCGCGAGAACAAGCGCGACGACGATCCCGCGCGGGTTCAGCAATCGCTCAATCCCCATTTTTCGTCGTCAACATGATGCGGCGCTTCTTGTCGTTGCTGTCCGCGACGTAGCGATACTGATCCTTGTTCTGGCCATAGCCGTAACCGTATCCATATCCGTACGATGCCTGCGCCTGATAGCGCGTCAGGATCGCGCCGATCACATGCGCACCGGCGGTCCGCAGGCGGTTTTGCGCTTCGACCACCGCGCGGGTGCGGGTGCGGCCGGATTCGACCACCATCAACGTGGCCTGCACCATCGTCGAGAGCAAAGGCGAATCGGCGAGGCCGAGGATCGGCGGGCCATCGATCACGACATGGTCGAAGGTCGCTGCTGCATCGGCGAGCAACGATGCGAACCGCGCCGATGCGATCAGTTCGGGCGGGCTCGGCGGTACGGTGCCGGCGGGCATGATCCAGAGCCCCTCGATTTCGGTCTGCAACACATGCTCGCTGAGCGATGAGCCGTTGGTCAGGACGTGCGACAGCCCCACGTCGTCTTTGCCGGTTACGAAGGCGGGGCGCCGCATGTCGGCATCGATCAGCAACACGGTCTTGCCCAGGCGCGTGAAGCTTTGCGCCAAGGCCCAGGCCGACGTCGATTTGCCTTCTGCCGGTCGCGTGCTGGTCATCAACAGCGTCTTCGGCGCACCACCCTCGGCGACGAACTGCAACGCCGTCGCGGTTGACAGATAGGCTTCGGTAACCGGCGACAGCGGGTCCTTCAACTCGTCGATCGGCTTGGCCAGCTTGGCGTTGGGGATGCCGCCGAGGAACGGCAATTGCATCTTGTTGCGCACGTCGTCCGGCGTCTTGATCGTGTCGTTGATGAATTCGAGCGCGATCGCGGCGAGCATGCCGAGGATGAAGCCGAGTCCAGCACCGATGGCCAAGTTGAGGTACAGGTTGGGCGAATACGCGCCGCTAGGCACGGGGCCGCGATCGACCACGGAGGCAACTGCGGTGCCGATCCCGCTGGCGACGCCGATCTCCTTGTAGCGTTGCAAAAGCGCGTCGTAGAGCGAGCGGTTGGTGTCGACGTCGCGTTGCAGGATCGTGTACTGGATACGACGGCCGCGCTGGTCGAGCACCGACGACGTCAAGCCCGCAACCTGGGCACGCAGCCGGTTTTCCTCACCTTGCGCCGCCTGATATTCCTGCCGCAACGTACCGACGCGATCGGTGTTCGCGGTCCGCGTTTCTTTGACGACGGAGGAGCGCAATGCATCGATCCGCGCACGCAACGCCACCATCTCGGGATATTCCGGGCGGAATGTTTGCAACTTCTGTTGATATTCTGCGTCGAGCGCAGCGATCTGCGCGCGCAACGGCGCGGCATTGACGCTGCCTTCGGTGGTCGCCCCGCCGATCACGGCTTCGCGATAGCGCTGTTCTGCCGCGATCCGCTTGGCCTGGGTCGCCCCTAGCGCATTGTTGAGCGCCACCAGCGTGCTGCCGGTCAGCGAGTTGGTATCGCCCCCGGTATCGCTGCTCCCGGTTGTGATCAGCCCCTCTTGCTGAGCATAAGCGGTCAGCTGGCGTTCCGATTTCTCCAGCTCACGCCGCGTATTGACGATCTGGCGTTGCAGGAATTCTCGCGCATAGGATGACGAGGCATAGCGTCGTTCCAGATTGGTCGAGACATAGGCATCGGTGATGCCGTTGACGATCACCGAGGCGAGTTGCGGATCGCGCGCGGAAAAGTTGATATCCACCAGCTGGCTCTGCGGGCGCAATTTCACCTTGGTGCCGTTTTGTACGACGCCGGCCGCGATCTTCGTGTTCTGTGCGCGGTCCGTGCCCTTGCCGACGATCTTCGGATTGCTGGCGAGGTTGAGATCCTGCGCCACGCGTTCGGCCAGCGCCCGGCTGTTCAGCAGGCCTAATTGCGTGCCGATGAAGTTCACGTCGCGCATCGCCGATGTCTGGCGGCCGCCCTTGCTTCCTTCGCCGGAAATCACTTCGATCTCGGGCGGGGTGAGTTCGATCGTCGCGGTGGAGCGATATTTGAGCGGTGTCAGCAAAGTGACGAGCACCGCCCCCGCCAGCCCGATACCGATCGCGGCGAGGATCAGCCAGCGCCATTCGACCAGCACGCGCCACAGCAGCGCCAGCGAGAGTTCACGGCTGCTCTTGGCGGTTCCGTAGCCACCGTAACCGGCACCTGCAAAAGGCACGGCGAGATCGCGCGATTGATCGCGACGGACCGTCAGATTCGTCGGGGCCACCGGCCCGCTGCTTTCCATGTAGAAAAAGTCCTAGCGTCTAAATCAGGAAACTGGAGTCAAAACCTCAGGAAAAGCGCCGTTACCGGCAATACCTGAAGCAGATCGCGCTGTGCCTTTTTCAGCCCCGACCCATCGACGACGACCGTGTCGCCGGGATAGATTTGTGGGTCTTCCTCGGTGCCGCGGCGTATCCGGGTCAGATCGAACGCGGCAGCCATGCGCTTGCCGTCGATCGTGCGGAACACCGCCACGCGTTTGGGATTTGCGAGATCGTCCGTACCGCGTGCCAGCGCCACGGCTTGGATCAACGTCATCGGTCCTACGGCCGGGAAGACGCCCGGCTGTTTCACCGAGCCATCGACCGTGACGATACGGGTGGCCGACTCCTTCAGAGCAACGGTGACGTTGGGATTGCGAAGATACTTTTCGCCCAACTTGAGTTCGATTGCTTTGGCGAGCTGGCCCGTGCTGAGGCCGACTGCATCGAGGCGACCGATCAGTGGCATGGTGATCCGGCCGCTCTGATCGACCGAATAATCGCGGCTGATGTCCGCCACCTGGAACACGCTGACGGTGATCGTATCGAGCGGGGCCAACTTGTAGGTGTCGTCGACGGCGGCGATCTGTGGAGCATCGGGTGCACCGAACTTACTGACATCGTAAGAAATTGCACCGCCGCGGCTCGAGGCACAGGCGGACAGCAGCATGGCCAGACCAACCACCATGAGCCGGCCCATCAATCCGCTACACGTCATACCAAATCGCCCTGCAATCACTCCGCATCTAAGTCGATGCAGGTCAAACGCTTACAATTAACCGTGCCGTGTCGCAAGCCGTGCGGCTACGCGCCGGTGGTGATGAAGCTCAGGTCTCGTCCTTCGATCACTGCGGCGGTGAGCATTCCGGTGCGATATGCGCCGGTATCGATGCCGATCCGGTTCGGGCGCCGCTCCACCCCGTCGCTGATCGTGTGGCCGTGCACGACCATGCAACCGTGATCGTGCCCGTCCGACAGAAAAGGCTGGCGGATCCAGCGCAAATCCTGCGGTTGCTGCTCTTCGATCTTCACGCCGGGGCGTATTCCCGCGTGAACGAAAAGATAGTCGCCGAAACTGAACGTATCCCCCAGATCCTCCAAAAACCTGATGTGTTTTGAGGGTATCGCCTCGCGCAACACCGCGGCGATGCTCTCCTCGCTCATCGCCTGGAGCGCCGAGGGTGTAACACCATAGCTTTCCGCACAGGCATCGCCGCCATAGCCGAGCCAATCATAGGCGAGGTTCGGTTCGGCGTTCAAAACGCGCAGCAAGACTTCCTCGTGATTGCCCATCAGGAACAGCGTCTTGGCCGGGAAATTGCCGAGCGAGGACAATCGTTCGACCACACCCGCGGAATCCGGTCCGCGATCGATCAGGTCGCCCAGAAAACACAGCCCGATCGTCGACAACGGGCGCTCGACGATGTCATCCTCGATCCGCGCGAGCAGGTCGTCGAGTAGATCCAGCCGCCCGTGAATATCGCCGACCGCATAGACGCGCTGCCCGTCCGGCCCGGAAAACTCGGACGCGGCGATATTCTCGGAAATACGACGGAATAGCTTCTTGAACAAACGGACCTCGATGATGACGCGCGTGCCGCGGTGGCGGGATTAGCCAATCCGCTGTGATGTAGGCACGATCGTTACAGCGTCCATAGCCGCATGTCGCGCGGCACGTCGGCCGATCCGGCGAGCGCGTTCTTCAGATCGACGATCCCGCCACCCGGCGCGACGAGCGCGGCGAAGCGCCCGAAATCGGCCAACAGCGCCTGATGCGGCACCGCCAGCACGACGAGATCGTAGGGTCCCGTTGGCGCATCGACCAGGGGGATCGCATATTCGTGCAGCGCTTCGGGCGCGGAAACGAGCGGATCGTGGACCTCGACGGCATGGCCCAGCGCCTCGAACGCGGCGACCAGATCGGCGACCTTCGAATTGCGCAGGTCGGGCACGTCCTGTTTGAAGGCGAGACCGAGCACGAGCACTTTCGCCACGTTGCCGCCGTTCCAGTCATGCACTTGCCCGGCGACCCATGTTGCCATGCCGTCGTTGGTATCGCGTCCGGCCAGGATGATGCGCGGATCGCAGCCCAGTTCGGTCGCCCGGTGCGCGAGGTAATAGGGATCGACGCCGATGCAGTGCCCGCCGACCATGCCGGGTTCGAACTTCAGGAAATTCCACTTCGTCCCGGCCGCGGCGAGCACGTCCCACACCGACAGGTTCATCTTCGCGAAGATCTGCGTGATCTCGTTGACGAATGCGATGTTGATGTCGCGCTGTGCATTCTCGATCACCTTCGCCGCTTCGGCCGCCTTGATCGATGCCGCGCGGAACACGCCGCCGGTCGTCACGCGCCCGTAGAGTTCGGCGATCTGGTCGAGGATTTCGGGCGTCTGTCCCGATACCACCTTGATGATGCGATCGACGGTATGTTCGCGGTCGCCCGGATTGATCCGCTCCGGCGAATAACCGAGAAAGAAATCCTCGCCGCACACCAGCCCGCTGACACGCTCCAGTTCGGGGCCGCACATATCTTCGGTCACGCCGGGATAGACCGTGCTTTCATAGACGACGATCGACCGTCGTCCTGCCTTCAGCATCCCGCCCACGGTGCGCGTCGCCGCCATCACGATCGACAGATCGGGCGTGTTGGACGCATCGACCGGGGTCGGCACGGTGACGATGTAGAAGTCGGCCTCGGGGCAGGCGGCGGGATCGGTGGTCAATTGTAGGCTGGAGGCGGCAAGCCGATCGGCGTCGATCTCCCCGGTGCGATCGTGGCCGCCCTTCAGTTCGGCGATCCGACCGGTATCGACGTCCAGCCCCCAGGTGGTGAAGGATTTTGCCAGCGCCACGGCAAGCGGTAGCCCGACATAGCCGAGCCCGACCACCACGACATTCGTATCTGCGGCCATTGCCGACGTCCTTAACCTGATCCAATTGCGGGCTTCTTTACCGGCAAAGTGCCACACGGCAAGCCGTGCGGGGCCGCAACCGGGATCTTGGTCTATGCGCCGGCCGGCATTTTCGCGCCGCGCTGTGCTTGCGCGGCGCGGCACGCCATCACATGATCGCGTGATGCGTGGCGTATCCGATCCCGACCGAGCCGAGGCGCGCACGTTCAGCTATCTCGCCGATGTGTGCGGTGCGGTCGCCGCCGATACGCCGATCGCCGGTGTGACGCCAGACGATCCGGCTGCGATCCCCGCGCTCGTGCGGCGCCATCGCATCGCTACGCGGGCGACCGCGGCGCTCGCCACTTCACTCCGCCCGCATGATCCCGAGGTCGCGGGCTGGCTGTCCAAACGCGCGCGCGGACGCAGCATCGCGGCATTGCACCGCACCGAACGGATGGCGGCGATATCGACGATGCTGTCGGCGGCGGGCATCCGCCATTTCGGGATCAAGGGGCCCGTGTTGGCGCAGCAAATCTATGGCGATGTCGGCGCGCGCGACAGCAAGGATATCGATTTGCTTGTCGATCCGGTGACGATCGCGCGGGTCGCGACCGCACTGGAGACGATGGGCTTTGCCGAAACCTCCGGCCATGGCGAAGCGGGTGAGCAATTCGCCAACAAGCATCGCACCTTTGTCGGCCACGGTGTCGAGGTGGAAGTTCATACACGCCTGCTCGATGTCGATGCGCTGCTGCCGCTGGGTTTCGAGGCGGTCTGGGCGCGGCGCGATACGGTGATGCTTGGCACGGTCGCCGTCCCCGCACTGTCGATGGTCGATACCTTGCTGTATCTCTGCGCGCATGGCGCACAGCATTTGTGGTTCCGGCTGAAATGGCTCGAGGATATTGCGAGGATCGTGGCGACGGCACATCCGTCGATCGTTCCCGATGCGATCGTTTCCGCTCGCGAAACCGGGGCCGAGGCGATCGTCACCAGCGCCGTGCAGCTTGTCGAAGAGGTCTTCGGCATCGAAGGTCTGTCGCCAATCCCCATTTCGTCGGCGAGCCGGCGCATCGTCCGGCTGTCGAAGGCGGCACTCGCTGCGCCGGCCGATTATGCCTCGGCACCGCCACTGAGTTGGATCCTGCGCAAGCTGCCCGTCCAGTTCGGCATGGCCCGCAACTGGCGCTATCGTCGCGATCTGCTGCGACTGCTCCTTCTGGCACCGCGCGATTTCGATGCGACGGCGCTGCCACGCGGTTTTCGCTGGTTGCGCCTGCCGTTGCGACCGGTGATGCTGCTGCGCGATCGCTGGACCCGCAGATGAAGGAGTCGTTGACTTCGCCGGCCTGGCGAACGAGTTCGTCGCCATGGGTCATGCAGCGGCAAGGATGGCAAATGAGAGTTTCCCGACAGTGAAGACGGTGTCCGCGCCACAGATCGCGTTCGGTGGCACGCAGGGCGTATATTGCCACGCATCCGAGGCGACCGGCACCGACATGACCTTTTCGGTGTACGTGCCACCGCATGTCGAAGGCGCGACACTGCCGGTGCTGTGGTATCTGTCCGGCCTCACCTGCACGCATGCCAACGTCACCGACAAGGGCGAGTATCGCCGCGCCTGTGCCGAGGCGGGCGTGATCTTCATCGCGCCGGATACGTCGCCGCGCGGCGATGATGTGCCGGACGACACCGCCTATGATTTCGGCAAGGGCGCGGGCTTCTATGTCGATGCGACCGAGGCACCATGGGCGGCGAATTTCCGAATGCGGCGCTATATCGAGGACGAATTGCCGGCGCTGATCGCGGCGGAATTTCCCATGGCCGACATGAATCGCCAGGGCATTACCGGCCATTCGATGGGCGGGCACGGCGCGCTGACGATCGGCTTGCGCAATCCCGATCGCTTCAGGAGCGTTTCCGCCTTCGCGCCGATCGTGTCGCCGCTCAATTGCCCATGGGGCGAGAAGGCGCTGGGCGGCTATCTCGGGCCGGATCGCCACGCATGGCGGGCTTATGATGCCTGCGCGCTGATCGAGGATGGCGCGCGCGTGCCCGAACTCCTCGTCGATCAGGGCGATGCCGATCAGTTCCTCGCCGAGCAGCTCAAGCCCGAATTGCTCCGCGCGGCATGCGCTGCGGCGGGGATCGATCTGACGCTTCGGATGCAGTCGGGATACGATCACAGCTATTATTTCATCTCGACGTTTCTGGCGGATCACGTCAATTGGCACGCGGAGCGGCTGAAGGGCGGATAAGCGGATGCAGCATTACGATGTGGTGATCGTCGGCGCGGGTCATGCCGGCGCGCAGGCGGCGATTGCCTTGCGGCAGGCGAAGTTCGCCGGCACGATCGCGGTGATCGGCGACGAGCCGGAACTGCCCTACGAACGCCCGCCATTGTCGAAGGATTATTTGTCCGGCGAGAAGCCGTTCGAGCGGTTGTTGATCCGCCCGCCGGCCTTCTGGGCGGAACGCGACGTCGAGATGCTGCTCGGTCAGCGGGTCACGGAGGTGGATGCGAATGCGCACACCGTCTCGATCGGCGAGACCAAAATCGGCTACGACCACCTCATCTGGGCCGGGGGCGGATCCCCGCGCCGGCTGACCTGTTCGGGCCATAACTATTCCGGCGTCCACGGCGTGCGCACGCGCGCCGATGTAGACAGGCTGATGGGCGAACTTGCCACGACCGAGCGCGTCGTCGTGATCGGCGGCGGCTATATCGGGCTGGAAGCGGCGGCGGTGCTGACCAAACTCGGCAAGCACGTTACCGTGCTGGAGGCGCAGGACCGTGTGCTGGCGCGTGTCGCCGGAGAGCAATTGTCGCGCTTCTACGAGGGTGAACATCGCGCGCATGGTGTCGAGGTGCGGCTCGGCGTGACGGTCTCAAGCATCGAGGGTGAGGGCGATAAAGTCACCGGCGTACGCCTGTCGGACGACGAGATCGTGCCCGCCGATATGGTGATCGTCGGCATCGGCATCATTCCCGAAGTCGCGGCGCTGATCGCGGCGGGCGCGGAAGGCGGCAACGGCGTGAACGTTGATCGCCATTGCCGCACAAGCTTGCCCGACGTGTTCGCGGTCGGCGATTGCGCGATGCATGCCAGTGATTTCGCGGACGGTGCGCCGATCCGGCTGGAATCGGTACAGAACGCCAACGATCAGGCCACCTGCGTCGCCAAGCTGATCGCCGGCGGCGACGCCGAGGCGCAGCCCTATCACGCCGTGCCGTGGTTCTGGTCCAATCAATACGATCTGAAACTGCAGACCGTCGGGCTGTCGATCGGCTACGATTCCACCGTGCTGCGTGGCGATCCCGAAGCGCGCAGTTTTTCGCTGATCTATCTGCGCGGCGGCAAGGTCATCGCGCTCGATTGCGTCAACGCGACGCGGGATTACGTGCAGGGCCGCGCGCTGGTGCTGGCCGGGTCGTCGCCCGATCCGGCGCTTCTCGCCGACCTCGAACAGGTGCTCAAGGAACTCGCATGACTGCCCCCCTTATCGCCGGCGTCGAACTCGGCGGCACCAAGTGCAATTGCATTCTCGCGACCGGGCCGGCCGATATCCGCGAGGAGGTCCGCATCCCGACGACCACGCCGGAGGAAACGCTGTCGGCGATCGAGGCGGTGCTGGAACGCTGGACCGGCTATGACGCGCTCGGCATCGCCAGTTTCGGCCCGGTCTCGATCGACCGGGAGGCGGCGAATTACGGTTACATCACCGCGACGACCAAGGCCGGCTGGACGAACACCGATGTCGCGCGACGGCTTGCGGCGAAGGCGAGCGTGCCGACCGGGTTCAACAGCGATGTGGCCGGCGCGGCGCTGGGCGAGGGCAAATGGGGCGCGGCGCAGGGGCTGGCGGACCATGCCTATATCACCGTCGGCACCGGCGTTGGTGTCGGGCTCGTCATGCACGGCGAGCCGACCAGCGGCATGACGCATCCCGAACTCGGCCACGTCCGCACCTCGCGTCTGCCGGGTGACGACTGGCCGGGCATCTGCACCTATCACGGCGATTGCGTGGAGGGCATGGCCTCCGGCCCGGCGATCCAGGCCCGCACCGGCACGCGTGCGCCGGATCTGCCGCTGGATCATCCGGTGTGGAACAATGTTTCGCACACGCTGGCGCAATTGCTTCACACTCTGGTGCTGACGGGTATCCCGCGCCGCATCGTCATGGGCGGCGGCGTGATGACCGGCATGCCGCATCTGCTGCCGATGATCCGCGCGCGGCTGGTGGAAAGTCTGGGCGGCTATGGCGCGACCGGGGATATCCAGCCGGTCGATGCGTTCGTGGTGCCGGCGGCGCTCGGCAACAATGCCGGGCCGCTCGGGGCGATCGTATTGGGGCAGCGGGCGCTTCTCTAATTCTAGGCCCTCCCCTAAGGGAGAGGGGCTTAAAGAAGAAGCAGAGCCTGTTCGGCGCCCTCGTGTGCCTCATCCTCCTCCAATATCCCCGACAGCGTCAGCCCGAGCAGGCGAACCCCGTTGGGCACCGGTAGTTGCGCTTCGAGCAACATGATGCCCGCCGCCAGGAACGCCGCCTGATCCGGCACCGGTGCTGAAAACGAGCGTGCCCGTGTGATCGTGTGGAAACCGGTGAAGCGCAGTTTCAGCGTCACCGTGCGGCCCTGCGCGCCGCTGCGATCGACGCGGACCCACGCCGCCTCCGCCACGCGTTCCAGCGCGGCGATCAGGTCGGCGCGCTCGGTAAAGTCCTGATCGAACGTGCGTTCCGCGCCGACCGACTTGGTCTGCCGATCGACCCGCACCGGGCGATGATCCTCGCCGCGCGCGGCGGCGAACAGATAGTCCGCGCTGCTGCGAAAATTGGCGCGCAGCATCTCGATCGGCTGCGCGCGCAGGTCCGCGCCGGTCAGGATGCCCAATCGCTCCATCTTCGCCGCAGTCACCGGGCCGACGCCATGGAACCGACGCACCGGCAGGCTCGCGACGAAGGCTGCGCCTTTCGAGGGCGGGATCACGCAGATGCCGTCCGGCTTGTTCTGGTCCGACGCGAGCTTGGCGATGAACTTGTTATAGGACACGCCGGCGGAGGCGGTCAGCCTCGTCTCGGCCTTGATGCGCGCGCGGATCTCCTCGGCGATCGCCCGCGCGGAACCGAGCCCGCGCATGTCCTCGGTCACGTCGAGATACGCTTCGTCCAGCGACAGCGGTTCGATCAAGCCGGTATAGTCGGCGAAGATCGCACGAATCTGCAGGCTGACCTCGCGATAGACATCGAAGCGCGGGGGAACGAACACCAGGTCCGGGCAGCGCCGGATCGCGGTGACGGATGGCATCGCCGATTTCACCCCGAAGGTGCGCGCCTCGTAACTCGCCGCCGCCACCACGCCGCGCGCCTTCGATCCGCCGACCGCGACGGGCTTGCCGCGCAACGACGGATCGTCGCGCTGTTCGACGCTCGCGTAGAAGGCGTCCATGTCGATATGGATCACCTTGCGCTTGGGAAGGTCTTCTGTGGACATTACGGGAACATCATACCCGCTCGCGACGGCCCGCACTAGCTGTGTGGTGTGTTCGACTTTCGGCGCGACTCCGAAATTCGCTGTTCCGGGGCAGCGAATTCGGCCCGATCGCCACTTTTGACTTGATCGCCGGGGGCCTGCCAGCTAGGCGCACCAACCTGCAATGTGTCGGGGCGTGGCGCAGTCTGGTAGCGCACTGGTCTCGGGGTCCAGGGGTCGTAGGTTCGAATCCTATCGCCCCGACCATTGCAGCGATATCACCGATATCGATCCACAGGCCGCAAAGGCCTCACACCCCGCTACGCGCCGCCATCATCTCCTCCACGCCGACGAATTTCTCGCGCGGCGCGCCGTCGCGGGCGGCGGCGATTTCGGCCGCTTCGATTTTCTGCCAGTCCCGGAAGGTGACGACATCCACCTTGCGTTCCGCCAGCAACGCGTCGAGCGCCGGTCGGCCCTTTTTGCCGCTGTTTCCGGGCAGGTCGGCGGCGATCTGTTCGGCGATGCGGAAACCGTCCGGGCGATTGGTGCCGATCGTGCCCGTCGGCCCGCGCCGTGCCCAGCCGACCGCATACAAGCCCGGCGCGATGCGGCCATCCACATTGGCGAATCGCCCGAGCGCCTCGTCATAGGGCACGCCGGGAATCGGCGGCGTGCGATAGCCGATACAACTCACCACCAGCCCGGCGGGGATCGCATAGGTCTCGCCGGTGCCATGCGCTTGGCCTTTCTCGTCCAGCGCGGTGCGTTCGACGATCACGCGCTCGACCTTGCCGTCTCCCTCGACAGCTACCGGCATGGCGAAGAAATCGAACACGACCCGGATCGGTTTGTCGCCGGGATGAGCGGCAAACGCGCGCAGATGGCCGACCGCCTTGCGCTGGCCGGCATCCAGCGTCGAATCCTCGGCAAGCGGTGGCAGGTCGGCGGGATCGACGACCGCAGTAGCGCGGGTCAGATGGCCGAGTTCGCCGAGTTCCTTGGGGGTCATTGCGATCTGGTGCGGTCCGCGCCGGCCGAGCAGGGTGACGGTGTCGATGCGGTGCTGTCCGAGCCCCTGTAGCGCGTGGCTGACGATGTCCGATCCGTCGAATTCCGCACCGGTTTTGGCGAGGATGCGCGCGACGTCCAGCGCGACGTTGCCGTGCCCGACGACGACCGCGCCGGGGCCGTCGAGCGGCGGGGCCAGTCCGGCGAAATCGGGATGGCCGTTATACCAGCCGACGAATGCCGCGGATCCGATCACGCCCGGCAGATCGTCGCCCGGCACGCCGAGCCGCCGGTCGGCCGGGGCACCGGTCGCCAGCACCACCGCATCATACAGGTCGCCGAGTTCCGCGATGCTGATGTCCTGCCCGGCCGAGACATGGCCGACGAAGCGGACATTGTCGGTCAGCGCCACTGCCTCGTAGCGCCGCGAGACGCCCTTGATCGCCTGATGATCCGGCGCGACGCCGCTGCGGATCAGGCCGAATGGCACCGGCATGCGATCGATGATGTCGACGCGCACGTCGTCGCCGAAGGTCTTCTGACATGCCTCGGCGGTATAGTAACCCGCCGGGCCGGAGCCGATGATCGCGATATGACGCATGAAGCCTCTCCGTTTTGCCAGTAATGCTAGTACCGCGCGGAGGAGAGGGGAAGTTCCCAATTACACAGCGAGGCATCTCGACCTGAACGAATGCGCTGCTATGGCGAACGGCAGTGTCCCTCGTCGAAATCCTCGCCTCGTTGCTGATCGTCGTGAACGTCGTGCTCGTCGCGCGACGGAGCGTGTGGAACTACGCCTTTGCGATCGCCGGCGTCGCGATCTACGCCTGGATCTTCTTCGACGCGAAACTGTACAGCGACATGCTTTTGCAGGGCTTCTTCCTCATCGTGAACCTGTACGGCTGGCGACACTGGTCGCAGGGCATCGCCGAGGCAGGTCAGGTGCGCGTCGGGCGGTTGACCGTGGCGGAGCGGATCGGCTGGGTGGCGGCGATTTTCGTGGCGACTGTCGTATGGGGCGGTTTGATGCACTGCTTTACCGATGCCTCTTATCCGTTCGTCGATGCCGGCGTGGCGATGACAAGCGTCGCCGCGCAAATCCTGCTTTCACGCCAGAAATTGGAAAACTGGATCCTGTGGATCGCGGTCGATGCCGTCGCGGTCGGCCTGTATGCCGCGAAGGATCTGTGGCCGACTGCGATCCTCTACACCCTGTTGCTGGCGATCTCGGTCTGGGGCCTGATCGACTGGCGCAAATCGGAACGTCTATGACCCGCACGATCTGCCTGCACGGCCCGGAAAGCACCGGCAAATCCACCCTTGCACCGCGTTTGGCACGGGCGCTGGGCGGCGCGGTGGTGGATGAATATGGCCGTACTTTCGCCGAGGCGAACGGGCTGGATTTCTCTATGGCCGATCTGGTCCGCATCGCCGAAACGCATGACGGCATCACGCGGTCGCTGGCGGCGGGGGGGATCGATCCGCTGATCCTCGATACCGATCCGCTGATGACCGCAGTTTGGGCCGACATGCTGTTCGGCCAACGCGATCCGTGGTTCGATACTTGGCAGGGCACCGCCGACCTGTACCTGCTGCTCGATATCGATCTGCCTTGGGTCGGGGATGGGACGCGGATGTTCGGATCTGGGGCGGACCGGCAGCGTTTCTTCGATCTGTCGAAGGCCGAACTGGAGCGGCGCGGGGTGCGCTGGGCGCTGGTCGGCGGACAAGGCGATGCGCGGTTTGCCAATGCGCTGGCGGCAGTCGAAGCGGCGGGGCTGGGTTAGTCTACGACCCTACCTTAGCTTTCTTCGACCGGGAGCTGGCCTTGGTCATCAGATCCGGTTTCGGCGGAGGCTTCCATCCCGGCGGCGGGGTCACGCGCTGGCGGCTGGTGCCGATGCCCATGCTACCGGGCTGCTGACGGGTGAGGCCGCTCGGGTCGATCGCATCCACATCGGCGTCGGCCGACTGGCCGCGCAATATGCTGATCCGATCGCGGAGCGACGCGGCGAGCGCGAAATCCAGCGCCTCGGCGGCGGCCTCCATTTGGAGCCGCAAATCTTCGATCGTGACACCCATCCGCGCACAACGCACGGATGGGTGAACGGATGCCGTCTTACTTCTTGGCCAGCTTGTACTTCTTTACCGCATCGAGCGTACCCTGGACGTGACCGACCGGGTTCATCTGGCTCAGCGTGAAGATGATCTTGCCGTTCGGCGCGATGACGTAGCTGGTGCGGTCGGTCCAGCCGGCCTTGGCGGCAAGTGCCACGTCATAGCCGCTGATCACTGCCGGTGTTGCCGCACCGACCGGGAATTTGTCGCGGCATTCGACCTTGGAGAATTCTGCGATCCGCTCGACATTGCCGGCGGTCAGGCCGATCAACGTCGCGCCGTTCTTTTCGAAATCGGCGGCGGCTTCGGCGAATTCATGCGCCTCCGCGGTGCAGCCCGAGGTGAAGGCGGCGGGGAAGAAATACAGGACCACCGGACCCTTCTTCAACGCCGATTTGAGCGCGAAATCGTACATCTTCCCGCCCTTTGCCGCCTTGGTGACGATGTCGGGGGCGGTTGCGCCGACCTTCAGCGCGGCGAGCGCCGGGGTGGCGAGCGAGAGGGCGGTAATGGCGAGCAGGGCAGGGGCGATACGCATGAGGGGCTACACTCCGGTGGATGTAGCCCCTGCATAATACGGAATCGGTGGCAGCGATATGGGTGTTACGTCGTGTGCCGGGTCAACAGCTCGCATAACTGCCCCGGAGTTAACCTTGGGGCTGTGCCGCTTTGGCTAATGCGACATTTTGTCTTGGTTCGCGCTGGTGCTATGGCGCACGCAAATCGCGCCTCCACCAGCTTGAGATCATAGTGACCCCCTTAGATAAAATCCGCAATTTCAGCATCATCGCCCACATCGACCATGGCAAGTCGACCCTTGCCGACCGCCTGATTCAGGAAACCGGCGGGCTGACCGCGCGTGAGATGTCCGAGCAGGTGCTCGATAATATGGATATCGAGAAGGAGCGTGGGATTACGATCAAGGCGCAGACCGTGCGCCTGGCCTACAAGGCGGATGACGGCGAGACCTACACGCTGAACTTGATGGACACGCCGGGGCATGTCGACTTCGCCTACGAAGTCTCGCGCAGCCTGGCCGCATGCGAGGGCGCGTTGCTGGTGGTTGATGCGGCGCAGGGCGTCGAGGCGCAAACGCTCGCCAACGTCTATCAGTCGATCGAGCATGATCACGAGATCGTGCCGGTGATCAACAAGATCGATCTGCCCGCCGCCGACCCGGAAAAGGTGCGTGCCGAGATCGAAGAAGTGATCGGGTTGGATGCCTCGCAGGCGGTGCTCACTTCGGCGAAATCGGGCATCGGCATCCGCGAGGTGCTGGAGGCGGTCGTCACGCGCATTCCGCCGCCGAAGGGCGATCCAGAGGCACCGCTGAAAGCGATGCTGGTCGATAGCTGGTACGATCCGTATCTCGGCGTCGTGATCCTCGTGCGCGTTGTGGCCGGTACGTTGAAGAAGGGCCAGCTGATCAAGTTCATGGCCACCGGCACGCAGCATCTTATCGACCGGGTGGGGTGCTTCCGCCCCCGCATCGAGCAGTTGACCGACCTGGGCGTGGGCGAGATCGGCTTCATCACCGCGCAGATCAAGGAGGTCGCGCAGACCCGCGTCGGCGACACGATCACCGATGTGAAGCGCCCTGCGATCGAGCCTTTGCCCGGCTTCAAGGAAGTGCAGCCGGTGGTGTTCTGCGGGCTGTTCCCGGTCGATGCCAACGACTTCGAGAAATTGCGGGAGAGCATTTCCAAGCTGCGTCTCAACGATGCCAGCTTCTCGTTCGAAATGGAGACCAGCGCGGCTCTGGGGTTCGGCTTCCGCTGCGGGTTCCTCGGTTTGCTGCATCTGGAGATTATTCAGGAGCGCCTTACGCGCGAATACGATCTCGACCTGATCACGACCGCGCCGTCTGTGGTGTATGAGATCGAGCTGACTCATCCCGACCCCGCCGGCACGACGCATATCGAATTGCACAACCCCGCCGACATGCCCGAGCCCAACAAGATCGCGATGATCAGCGAGCCGTGGATCGAGGCGGTCATTTATGTGCCCGACGAGTATCTCGGTTCGATCCTGAAGCTGTGTCAGGATCGCCGCGGTATCCAGAAGAACCTCACCTATGTCGGCGGTCGCGCGCAGGCGACCTACGAACTGCCGCTCAACGAAGTGGTATTCGATTTCTACGATCGTCTAAAATCGCTGTCGAAGGGCTATGCCAGCTTCGATTACAATCAGATTGGTTACCGCGAGGGCGACCTCGTCAAGATGAGCATCCTCGTCAACGAGGAGCCGGTCGACGCGCTGTCGATGATCGTCCATCGCGGCACCGCGGAGGTGCGCGGGCGCGGCATGGTCGAGCGGCTGAAGGAACTGATCCCGCGGCACCTGTTCAAGATCCCGATCCAGGCGGCGATCGGTGGCAAGGTGATCGCGCGCGAGACGATCAGCGCGATGCGCAAGGATGTGACCGCGAAATGCTATGGCGGCGATGCCAGCCGCAAGCGCAAGCTGCTCGACAAGCAGAAGAAGGGCAAACTGAAGATGCGCGAATATGGGAGTGTGAGCATCCCGCAGGAGGCGTTCATCGCGGCATTGAGGATGGGCGACGACGCCTGAGGCTCAAGGCCAAGCGAAGCTTGGCCGCGGACTAGCCGAATGCCGGTCGGCGTTCGGTCGAGCTTGTCCTCGACCGAACCGTCCGAGGCGGCTTTGCCGCGGCACCCTTCTGATCGTAAGCCAAGACGCAGCTAGGAGATCGCCCATGAGACTGACCGGCATCAAGGGATGGATCGCGGCGTTGCTCTGCGCCGTGCCGGCTGTGGTCCATGCCCAGCCGCGTCCGCCGCTGGTCCTCGCCGCCGCCAGTCTCCAGGAATCGATGACCGCCGCCGCCGATGCCTGGGCGAAGAAAGGCCATCCCAAACCGGTGATCTCGTTCGCCGCGTCCTCGGCGCTCGCGCGGCAGGTGCTGGCGGGTGGCCCGGCGGATCTGTTCGCATCGGCAGATGAAGAATGGATGGACGCTCTGGCGGCGAAGACCCTGATCGCGAAGGGCACGCGGAGCGATTTCCTTGGCAACCGGCTGGTGGTGATAGAGGCGCAGGGTCGTCATACGCGCATTCCGTTGCGTCCGGCGCGAGCGCTGGCCGCAACGCTCGGCGCGGGTCCGCTGGCGATGGCCGATACCGCGAGCGTACCGGCGGGAAAATATGGCAAGGCTGCGCTGGAACGGCTCGGCGTGTGGGCGGCGGTGGCGCCGCGTGTCGTGCAGGCGGAGAATGTCCGGGCGGCACTCGCCTTGGTCGAGCGGCAGGCGGCACCGTTCGGCATCGTCTATGCGACCGATGCCCGCGCGTCGTGCACGGTGCGCGTGGCGGGTGTGTTTCCGGACGGGAGCCACCCGCCGATCGTGTATCCGCTTGCTCGCCTCGCTTCGTCGACCAACCCGGAAGGCGAAGCGTTTCGCCGTTTTCTGGTATCGCGCGAGGGTAAGGCGATCTTTGTGAAGTTCGGTTTCTCTGCGCGGTGAGGGCAGGGCCACGATGCTGACGCCCGAGGAATGGGGCATCGTCGCGCTGACGTTACAGGTCGGCGGCGTGGCGTTGCTGGTGACGCTGCCGATCGCCTTCGCGCTCGCCTGGGCATTGGCGCGGGGAACGTTCCCGGGCAAATTGCTGCTCGATGCGGTGGTGCATCTGCCGCTGGTGGTGCCCCCGGTGGTGACGGGGTGGCTGTTGCTGATCGCGTTCGCGCCGACCGGGCCGGTGGGTGCGGTGCTGCAGGACTGGTTCGGTGTCAGCGTGCTGTTCCGCTGGACCGGGGCGGCGATCGCGTCGGGGATCATGGCGTTGCCGCTGATGGTGCGTGCGATGCGGCTGTCGATCGAGGCGGTCGACCGGCGGCTGGAAAGCGCCGCCGCGACTCTGGGCGCGGGGCGGTGGCGGGTGTTCGCGACGATCACGCTGCCGCTGAGCATGCCCGGCGTGCTGGCCGGGGCCGTATTGGGGTTTGCGCGATCGATCGGCGAATTCGGCGCGACGATCACCTTCGTGTCGAATGTGCCGGGCCAGACGCAGACCTTGCCGCTGGCGATCTACAGCGCGTTGCAGCGGCCGGATGGCGAGGCGATGGTGTTGCGGCTGGCGGCGATCTCGGTGGCGCTATCGCTGATTGCACTGGTCGCGTCCGAACTGCTCGCGCGGCGTAGTGGCAGGGGGCTGCATGTCCTTTGAAATCCACGTCGCCAAGCGCCTCGGCGAGACCGATATCGCGCTGGACCTGTCGGCGGGGGAGGGCGTCACGATCCTGTTCGGGCCTTCAGGGGTGGGTAAAACGAGCGTGCTCAACATGGTCGCCGGGCTGCTGCTACCGAGCCGCGGCACGATCCGGGTCGGTGGGGAGACGCTGTTCGATTCGGCGGCCGGCATCGACGTACCGGTCGAGCGTCGTCGCGCGGGATATGTCTTTCAGGATGCGCGGCTGTTCCCGCATCTCAGGGTTCGCGCCAACCTGCTCTACGGCGCGCCGACGACTATTCTCGATGAGGAGCGAATCGCTTTTCTTGGGATCGGACATTTGCTCGACCGCTGGCCGCGCAGCCTCTCCGGCGGCGAGGCGCGGCGCGTGGCGATCGGACGGGCGTTGCTCAGCGATCCGGCGTTTCTGCTGCTGGACGAGCCGCTATCGTCACTGGATGCGGCGCGGCGCGGCGAAGTGATGGCGGCGATCGAGCATATCCGCGATGTGGTTAAATTGCCGGTGTTGATGGTGACGCATGATGCGGGCGAGGCGGAGCGATTGGGGTCGCGGATCGTGCCGATGGGGCGGTGACCGGGTTCGCTTAATCTTCGTTCGTGCTGAGCTTGTCGAAGCACGTGCCACGAACACGCGCTTGCGCTCTGGACACGCCCTTCGACAGGCTCAGGGCGAACGGGGGGAGGGGGCGCTTAAAGCGAAAGGCGCCAGTCCCAGCCGAGCGGGTCGCCGTCCATCACTTCCACGCCAAGTGTTGTAAGCTCGTCACGGATTGCATCGGAACGGGCGAAGTCCTTAGCTGCACGCGCTTCGCGGCGTTCGGCAATACGGGCTTCGATTTCGGCTTCCGTGATAGTGGCGGTGGTCGGTCGGATGCGAAGATCGGTTCGGGATATGCTGTCGAGCTTGAGCCCCAGCACATGATCCATCCTCAAAACACAGGCTAGCTTCTTGGAAGCTGCAACATTTGGCAAACCGACCGCCAAGTCGAGAGATGTCAAGGCGAGTGCTGTATTCAGATCGTCAAGGACGGATGTGTCGAAGACGTTGAGGATATCGCCGGGAATTTCTCCATTGCCCTTTGTCGGTTCGATATCAGGGGATTGGCGTAGTTTCTCAACTGCCATTACTAGCCGCTTGAGCCGGGTCAAAGCAGCAGAAAGGTTCTCGTAGCTGAACTCCAGCTCACTCTGATAATGCGCCTGCAAGCACATCATCCGAAACGCTAGCGGATGAAACCCCGCATCTACCAACGTCTGCAACGTCGTGAACCCACCCCCCGATTTACTCATCTTTCCGGAGCGTTCGACCAGAAAGTTGTTGTGCATCCAGAACGTCGCGCCGGTATCCGCGCAGCCGCAATGCGCTTGGTTCTGGGCGATTTCGTTAGGGTGGTGAATCTCGCGATGGTCGATGCCGCCAGTGTGAATGTCGAAATTCGCCCCCAGATATTTCTGGCTCATCACCGAGCATTCGAGGTGCCAGCCCGGCGCGCCGCGGCCCCAGGGGGAATCCCATTCCATCTGGCGGTTCTCGCCTGGTTCGCTCTTGCGCCAGATCGCGAAATCCTGCGGGTGGCGCTTGCCGGCAACGGGATCGATCCGGCCCTCGCGATCGTCCTCGCGCGTGCCGGCGAGGCGGCCGTAATTGGGCACCGTCGTCGTGTCGAAATACAGCCCGCTATCCAGTTCATAGCAATTCGCGCCGATCTTCACGCCGAAGTCGATCATCTCCTGAATGTGATCGGTGGCGAGCGGAAAGCGACTCGGCTCGCGGATGTTGAGATCCTTCAGATTCTGTTTGAAGGCCGAGGTGTAATGCGCCGCGATATCCCAGATGCTCATCGCTTGGGCGCGGGCGGCCGCCTCCATCTTGTCGTCGCCGGCATCCGCGTCGGACGTCAGATGGCCGACATCGGTGATGTTGATGATGTGGGTGAGATTATAGCCTTTCCACGTCAGCACCCGGCTCAACGTGTCGGTGAAGACATAAGCGCGCAGATTGCCGATATGGGCGTAATTGTAGACCGTCGGCCCGCACGAATAGACGCGCACGTTCTCGGGATCGAGCGGCGTGAAAGTCTCCAGGCGGCGACTGAGGCTGTTGTAGAGCGTAAGCGGGGTAGCGGTCATGCGGGCAGCCATAGCGGGCTGCGACCGTGCTGCAAACGCTGCACGGTCGCAGCCCGACCTGCCATCCCCCCGGACGGCAGATAGGTGCGCCGGCGAATGTGTCGCCGGGGCGAGAAGGGGCCCCGGCCGGAGGGGGCATCCGGCCGGGGCGACACGACGCAGGGGGATACGCCGTGCCAACCGTGAAACACTTGGGCCTTACCGGGCGATGCCGATCAATGCCGTGCCGGTATATCCGGCGCTGGGCGATCCCGTTACCACCGGGGTCTGCTGCGTGATCTGCGCGGCCGTATTGTCGCCGAACACATTGTCCGAAGCGATCGAGACGCGGGCGAGGTTGGTAGCGCTGGACGGATAGGTTGCGGTGTCGGCGTACACTGCGGAGGACGCCGCGCTCGGCATCGCCAATTGCGACGTCAGTACCGAAAAGCGCCCGCCGGTCGCTGCGGACAGCGACGAGAATATCTCGAAATGCATGTGCGGATATCGCCCGTCATAGCAACCGGGATAGATCGTCGTGAACGTCACCTGCCCGTTGGCGTCGGTCACCTGCACACCGCGCAGATAGCTTTCGGCCGCCGCGGTGTAGAGTGAGTAATTGCCCGACCGGTCGCAATGCCAGAGGTACACCGCATAGCCGGAGAGCGGTGCGCAGGTGGCATTTACGTTGACCACGGTGAGCGTGATGACGAGTTTCACGCCAGCCGCGACCGTCGTGGAACTGATGAAGCTGGGTCGGATATCGCTGCGCACGATACCACTTACGGTCAGAGCGTTGCTGGTCGATCCGCTGGCGGTATTGGTGCCGTCTGCGGGGTATGGCCCGGCTGTCTCGGTCGGATCGACGATGCACGCACTGGTCGTCGATGTGGCGGTCGCGGTGGGCGTTGGGGTCGGCGTGGCGGTGGGCGTCGGTGTGGACGTGCCGGCGGCGACGACCGTGGTGGTGGAACCCGAGCCGGACCCGCCGCAGCCCGCGACCAAGGCGGCGGTGCCGGCCCCGGCGAACCATTTCAGCGCGCGGCGGCGTTCGACCATCGCGCTCATCACTTGGAGATCATGCGCCAGGCCGCGATCATGGTCTTCGTCGTGATGGTCGTGGTCGAGGTCGTGCATTCGGCTACCCTTGGCTGTTGTCGAAGCCATAGTTAGGCAGCGGACGTCACCGCGATATGTCGCTGCGTGACGGGCGTGTTACTGAATGTTTCAGCGGTCGATCGGCAGGCTTACGGTGACGCAGCCGCCCGTCTGTCCGCCGTCGCTATTGCCGAGCGTCACCGTGCCGCGATGCGTTTCGGCGATCGAGCGGACGATAGCGAGGCCCAGGCCGGTGCCACCGGTGGCGCGGTTGCGCGACGGATCGCCGCGCACGAACGGCTCGAACAGCGATTCGGCCTGTGCCGGATCGAAGCCGGGGCCGTCATCCTCGATAAACACCTCGATCATCTCGTCGACGATCCACCAGGATACGGCGGCACGATCGCCATAGCGCAGCGCATTGTCGACCAGATTTGCGAACAGCCGCCGCAACGCGCCCGGATCGCCGCGCACGATCGCTCGGGCACCGGGCTTCAACGATACCGCCGCCCCGGTTGCCGTCATATCCTCGATCAGGCTGTCGAGCAGGCTGCCGAGATCGACGCGCTGCCGATCGGTACCGCTGGCGCCGTCCCGGGCGAAGCGCAGCGCGTCGGCGATCATCGCGCGCATCTCGTCGATATCGGCATTGGCGCGCCCGCGTGCGTCGTCGGGCAATTGCTCGACGCGAAAAGCGAGACGGGAAAGCGGCGTGCCCAGATCGTGCGCGATCGCGGCCAGCATCGTCGTGCGGCCTTCGGCATGTTGCGCGAGGCGGCGGTGCATGGCGGATACGGATCGGGTCAGGTCGCGCACCTCGCGCGATCCGCCTTCGGGCAGATCCGATAACGGCACACCGACCCGCGCCATCGCCGCACTGTCGGCAAGCTTGCGCAGGGGCCGCGAAATCGCGCGCGCTACCCACCATGCCAATATGCCGAGCACCAGCAGGGCGAAGCAGAGCGTTTGCAGCGTCAACATATGCCAGCTAGTCAACAGGCTTGGGCGCGTCGCATCGACGATACGCCAGCGGCCTTCGGGAAGACGGAGCGCTGCGGTGAACTTGCCCCGCACTTCGGCCGGATCACTCTGTGGGAACATCGTGAACAGGCGAATGTCGGCCGGATCATGTTTCAGCATCTTGGCCAGCAACGCGGTGCTGGCGGCCGGGCGTTCATCGTCTGGGTGATCGGGCTCCGGTGCCGAGTCCGCGACTTTGACGACGGTCCTAATATCCAGCGGGGGCAGGTCCGCGCCGGTGCGCAGGGCATCGGCGATCGCCGCCAGCGGCAACGGCGCCGGCCGGGGCGGGGGGCCGCGAAACGTGACGGTGAACAGCACCAGAGCGATGGCAACGACCGATGCGATCACCAGGAGGAAGATCGGCACGGCAATCGAATGAGCGCGATCAGTGCGCGACATCGGACACGAACATATAGCCTTCGTTGCGCACCGTGCGAATCAGATCCTCATGTCCCTCGCGCGTCAGCTTGCGTCGCAGCCGGCTGACCTGCACATCGATCGCACGATCGAAATGTTCGGCATTGGCCCCGCGCGACAGATCGAGCAGCTGATCGCGGCTGAGCACCCGGCGGGGATGTTCGACCAACGCCAGCAGCAGGCGGAATTCGCCGTCCGACAGGTTGATGACGATGTCGTCGGGATCGATCAGTTCGCGTCCGATCGGATCCAGTCGCCAGCCGGCGAAACGCACCCAGCCTCTCGTCGGCGGGCCGGACGGGATAGTGGGCGTATTGGTTTGTCCGCGGCGTAGCACCGATCGGACGCGCGCGAGCAATTCGCGCGGATTGGCCGGCTTGGCGAGATAATCGTCGGCACCCATCTCGAGGCCGACGATCTTGTCGACCTCCTGCCCGATCACCGACACGATGATGACGGCAGGTGCGGTGGCGCGATCGAGCGAGCGCAGGATGCTCAGGCCGTCCTCACCCGGCATCATGACGTCTAGAACGACGAGAGCGTAGCTGGCGCGCGCCATCGCCGCGCGCATCTCCACCCCGTCGGCTGCTGTGTCGACGATGTAGCCGTGGCCGGACAGGAACGCGGCGGTCAGCTCGCGAATGCCGGGATCGTCATCGACGATCAGCAAGCGGGTTTCTAGATCCATGTCGGCGACTGCATGAAGCAGCGGAGCGGCATGAAGCAGAGGGGCGGTATGAAGCATGGGTCGGACATTGCCGGATAACGTATCCGCCACATTGCACCGCTGCAATGAATGGCATTTAGGCCGCAGGTGTGGCGTCGCTGCAACAGCCGCTTGGTGCCGTTTCGCCTTGAAACGCCGAACGGTCGCTGCTAGGGCGCTCGCCTTCACGGCGCGGACTGATGTCTGCGACGACTATCAGCTATTTCGATTCGGAGCGTCTACACAACATGCAAATCATTGTTCGCGACAACAACGTCGATCAGGCGCTGCGCGCTCTCAAGAAGAAGCTGCAGCGCGAAGGTGTGTATCGCGAGATGAAGCTGCGCCGGCATTACGAGAAGCCGTCGGAAAAGCGTGCGCGCGAACGCGCCGCCGCCGTCCGTCGCGCCCGTAAGCTGGAGCGCAAGCGCTTGGAGCGCGACGGCGCTCGGTAAGATTGCCTGAAACCCCCGGTGGCCGATGGGCCGCCGGGGGTTCGGTATTTCCGACTATTTGATTCTACCCGGCGGCGCGCCGTCGATGCGAAGGCTGCCCACCGATGTCGACCGTCACCGCCGTTCCGTTGCAGCCAACCAAGCGCGGCGTGATCGTCGCCATCTGGATTGGCGTGATCGCCGCGATCGGCGCGGCATTCCTGCTCGCCGCTGCCGCGCCGGGCGATCCGGTCACGGATTTCCTCGCCAAGAACAAGCGCCACAAGGGCGTGGTCGAGACGGCGTCCGGCCTGCAATATCAGATCATTGCGCCAGGCGCCGGCCCGCACCCGACCGACACCGACGTCACGTTGGTGAATTACGAGGGCAAGCTGCCAGACGGCACCACCTTCGACAAGTCGCAACAGCCGACGCCGATGCCGGTGACGGGCGTCGTTCCCGGCTTCTCCGAAGCGCTGAAGCTGATGGGCAAGGGTGCCAAGTACCGCTTCTGGATCAAGCCGTCGCTCGGTTATGGTGGTCCGCGGCCCGAAGGCGCGCCGCCGATGGACGCGCAGATGGAGAAGCTTTCCAAGAACGTGCTGATGTTCGACGTCGAACTGATCGAATTCCTGCCGATGGAAACCGTTCGCCGCATGCAGATGCAGCAGCAGATGATGCAGCAGCAGATGATGCAGCAGCAACAGGGTGGCGCACCTAGCGGCATGCCGGGTGCCGAAGGTCCGCCTCCGGGCGCCGTTCCGGGCCGGTAAATCAGCCGGCCACGTGCCGGCCGATTATCGCGACCCTGTCTCGTTCTCCGCACTTCCAAAGGGATCGCGCTGCTTTTAGGGAATGTGGCGGGGCGTATCTTTTCGGGGTGAAAGCGACATGAGTTTCAAGCCATTGCGCAAGGCGGTGTTTCCGGTCGGGGGGCTGGGGACGCGATTCTTGCCGGCGACCAAGGCGATGCCGAAGGAGATGCTGCCGGTGGTCGACCGGCCGTTGATCCAGTGCGCGGTGGACGAAGCGCTGGAGGCGGGGATCGAGCAGATGATCTTCGTCACCGGACGCGGAAAATCCGCGATCGAAGACCATTTCGACATCGCCTACGAACTCGAGGCGACGATGTCCGGGCGCGGCAAATCGCTCGAGATACTGGAGCGCACGCGGCTGAAGCCGGGCGCGGTCGCCTATGTGCGCCAGCAGGAGCCGATGGGCCTCGGCCATGCCGTATGGTGCGCACGCGACATCGTCGGCGACGAGCCGTTCGCGGTGTTGCTGGCGGACGATTTCATGGTCGGCAAGCCAGGCTGCCTCAAGCAGATGGTCGAGGCGTATAACAAGGTCGGCGGCAACCTGATCTGCGCGCAGGAAGTGCCGGAGGATCAGACGCATATGTACGGCGTGATCACGCCCGGCACGCGCGACGGATCGTTGACCGAGGTCAAGGGCCTGGTCGAGAAGCCCGCGCCCGGCACAGCGCCGTCGAACCTTTCGGTGATCGGACGCTACATCCTCCAGCCCGAGGTGATGCGCGTGCTGGAAACGCAGGAAAAGGGTGCGGGCGGCGAGATCCAGCTGACCGACGCGATGGCCAAGATGATCGGCGACCAGCCGTTCCACGGCGTCACGTTCGACGGCCGCCGCTACGATTGTGGCGACAAAGCGGGATACGTGCAGGCGAATCTGGCGATCGCGCTGGGTCGTGCGGACATCGGCGAAGCGGTCCGGGCGTTTGCGGTCGATCTGCTGCGCTGATTGCCGGGCCACGCTCGGGTCATTGGGTCAGGAAACCAGGCGTTCAGGGCTTGTTGGGAACGTGCTTCTTTCGAATGTTATAGTTCTTTGCATCCTCGGCGAAAGCCGGAGGACAATTGAGGCGCAGAAGTGATCTGGCGCGGCGCGTCCTAGTCACTACCCTCCTGGCTGGATTCCGGCCTTCGCTCGGGAAGCGAATAATGTTGGAAGGCTAGACCCACCGACGTTCGGCATGACGATCCCTTGGGTTCTGCATCCATGTAAAATTGGCCGTTGATCCATGCCGAATAGAGGCGAGTGCTGGTAGCGGAATATTGCGTCGTGTCTTGGTCGCATTTCTTTGCTGTTGCGCAACAGTCCGAAGTCCCGCAAGTCTAACTTCTTCATGGTTAATGAGATCGGGGGCGGTCATAGCGGGAATTGCGGCCAAGGCATTGTATCTCGCTTCGCCGCTGGCGTTTGCCGCGCAGCCGGCGGTCGCAAAGTCCGGAATGCTTTCCACCCCGATCGCCGCGACGCCTGCCGCTGAAGCAGGGGCGATCCGGCCATATGTCATCGTGGATGGTCCTCCGCTCGTGCGGATTGAGGGCGGCAAATCCCTGGGGGCGGCGATCAGCGAGGAGGTACGGCAGCGCATCGTCGAGCGGCCGGACGAGGGAGATGTGCCGTCGTCCACCGGGGCGATCCGGCTGACCGATTTCACGATTGCCGACGATGAAGACGCCGCCGGATCCGGCGATGTGATGGATGCGGTGATCGCCGCGCATGCGGAGCGGATCTCCGTGCTGAAGCAGCGGATGGACGCGCTGCGTGCCGAAGGTGGCGATTCGGATCTCGTCGCGGATTTGCGGATTCGGCTGCACCGGGCGGAAGCTGCCCGCCGACTGGCGGTTGCGCGGGCGAACGTCGACAAGCTGGCGGCGGCGCGTTGCGGGGGTGATGCCGATGCAGAGTGCCGGTCGGGTTTGGAAATCGTGGCGCTGGATAAGGTCAAGGTCCCCGTTGCCAGCAGGCCTTCGATCGTTTCGCGCCGGATGCTGGCATTAAAGCCGCCAGCCGTCCTTCCCGGTGCTTCCCCGCGTTTGCGGCGGTCTGTCGTGAAGACGGCGAAGGTAGGCGGCGGGGTCGGAGCGCGCCATCCCCTGACGTTCGCCGCCAGGTCGAAGACACGGGTGTCGGTGCGCGCCGCCGGCGAAAGCTTCCGATCCTCGCGGATTGTGATCGACCTGCATGTCGCGCAACGCAATCCTTTCGCGACTCGATTGGCCCATGCGCGCCGGTCGCTGGCCGTAGCGCGGAAGCTGCTCGAAGCGCATGCCGACCATGTGCCCCGGTCGGCCGTCAAACCGATCTTGCAGACGGTGGGGCTGTGGCGCTGGCCGGGAAGCGAGCAATGGTCGCTGACGAGCACCCGGTCGCGGGCGGCCTGACGCCGGAGTCGTTTAGAACGCCACCGCGAAGCGCAGCGCGCCGCCGCGATCGTCGGGCAGGGCGACGTAATTGCCGGGGTCGCGCCGCCAGAACAGATTGGTCTGCAAAGTGCCGCCTAACATGCCGAAGCTGTAGCGCGCCTCGAAATTCAGTTCACGGCCAGTTGGTGCAAGATTGAGGCGTTGCGTCAGCCAAGCATCGGGAGTGCCGGTGGCGTAATCGTAATTGGTCGGCAGGCGCAGGTCGAGACCGCCGCGAGATACACGCAATGGCTGGGCGACGCGCAGGCCGAAACTGTCGCCCCGCGCGAACAGGCCGTCCTTGCCGAGATCGGCGGCAAAGGCATCGGTGCGGATCAGGCCGGATCCGGACAGGCCGCCGCGCACATCGGCACTCGTCCAGCCTTGCCGCATTGATCCGCCGAGATACCAGCCGCCGCCGGCCTCCAGCCGCGCGACGGCATCGACGAACCAGCTGGTCGCGCGCGTCGCGCCGAAGGCGTTGCCGAAATGCGCGCCGAGCACAGTATCGCGTTCGCCAAGCCGCGAGAAGGAGAGGCCGGTGGCGAGCGCGCCGTCCTGCCGATCCAACGACACAGCGGTACGATCATAGCCAGACCGGCGATAATTTGCGCGCCGGGTGGCGAGCGCGCCGGCATCGCCCGGGTTGAGCACCTCGCCGCTTTCCATCGACGCGGTCATGCCCCATGCCCCGAAGCGGTTGCGCAGCGCCGCAGACCCCTTGGTACGGCTGTCGAAACCCTGATCGGACAGCGGTTCGCGCGCGACGAGGAAGGCCGGGTCGCGGCGCCCCACCAGTTGCGCGGCGAGCGTGGAACTACCTTGCGCAAAACCCATCGCGAACTGCGCGCTGCTGCCCAGGCGCTGCGTGACGATCCCGGCGATGGCGCGCGCGCGTTGACCATCGCCGGGCGAGAGCATCAGGCGTTCCACCGAAACGCCGCCATTTGGGGTCGAGGCCAAGGTGACCTGAACCGCCATCCCATTGATCGACGAGGCGATGTTGCGCGTGCTCGACTGCAGCGAATTCAGGAAATTGCGCGCGATGCCGACGCGGTTGATCGTGTGGGCGAGATCGATCGCGAAGGCGCGGCTGTATCCGTCTAGAATGACCGTGCCGAGTGCGCCTTGCGCCGCATCGCCCATCGGCGCGGAGAGGGTGGCGTTGCTGGTCAGCGAAATGGCACCCGTGCCGCCAGCGACCGATGTTGTGCCGAGCGGCTGGAAGGCGCGGGTGAGATCGAGGATGCCGCGACCATAGGTGCTATCGACGCCCGCCGTTCCGGCATCGCGGGCGGAGGAGTACAGGATGCTGACGATCTGGCTGCTGGTGAGATTGGGGAACGCCTGGGCCAGCAGGGCGACGGCACCGGAAATCTGCGGCGCGGACAGGGACGTGCCGCGCCACAGGCAGACATTAACGTTCTCGCATGGTGCGCGGACACTTTCGCCGACGGCCGCGAGATAATAATTGGCGAAGTTGCCCGCGAGGTTGCTGAACGACGAGATCGTGTTGCTGGTGCCGACCGAACCGGCGATGATCACCAGCCCGCGCGAGACGGCGGTGTTGCTGGCGATCTGCGCGAACAGGTCCGGATCGGCGGCGGCGTCGTTGCCGGCCGATATCACGATGATGACGCCCGCCGCCGTCGCGCGGTTGATCGCGGAAACCACGCTCGAATTGGGCGACGATCCGCCCAGCGACAGGTTGATGACGCGGGCGCCGCCCGTCGTCGCGGCATCTATGCCGCGCGCGATGGCGCTGTCGGCGAACGAACACCCGTCCGTCGCCGCGCAGGTGCCCGGCGTGTCGGTGCGCAGTACGATCAGGCTCGCGTTGAACGCCACGCCCTGCGCGTTAACGTTGACGCCCGTGCCGGCGATCGTGAAGGCGACGGCGGTGCCGTGGCCGGATTCGTCGTCCGTGCCGGTGCCGCCGGCGACATTGGTCGATGCGGTTGAAATCCGCCCGGCGAATTCCGGGCTGCCGGCATCGATGCCGCTATCGATGATGCCGACCCTGATCCCCGCACCGGTGGCATTGGCCTGATAGGCGGCCAGCGCGTTCATCGACACCGCGCCGACCGTCGCGCGATATTTCGCGGTGTCGTAGTTGGTTGGGGTTGGCGTTGGTGTCGGCGCGGGCGTTGGAGTGGGCGTCGGAGTGGGCGTCGGAGTTGGAGTTGGAGTTGGAGTTGGAGTGGGTGTCGGAGTTGGCGTCGGAGTTGGCGTCGGAGCGGGTGTCGGTGTCGGAGTTGGGGTAGGCGTTGGGGCGGGGGCTGGTGTCGGAGTAGGTGTGGGCGTTGGAGCGGGGGCCGGTGTCGGAGTAGGTGTGGGCGTTGGAGCGGGGGCCGGTGTCGGAGTAGGTGTGGGTGTCGGAGCGGGCGTCGGCGTAGGCGTCGGCACTGGAGCGGGCGACGCGGTCGGCGTTGGGATGCTGTTCACGCCGGTGCCACTGCCGCCGCAGCCGGCCAGCATCAGGCACGCCGCCAGTGCCGATGTCGGCGACAGGCCGATTCGCGAAAAACGAACGGCATCCATGCGTTGCGCGAGACTCGTCGCCATCGTTTAAAACCCGCCCCGTTCGAAAGCGCGACCCGTTTGCCGGGCCGGTGGAACGACGTGCATCAGGCGCCGACCAACCTCCTGCACGATCATATCATAGGTGTTCGATGTTACAATTGGTCGGGCCGCCTGAAATGGCGTTAAACGACGAGTCGTAGGGGTTCCGGTTTGGCCGGCGCGCGCGGCTGATCGGGCCAGATTCCGCGCGTATCGTAGACAAGCTTTGCGGCGCGTTCGTCGACCGGCACCGATTTGAACACGTCGTGATCGACCAGTACGATCATGATGCCACAGGTTTCGATCGCGGTGTCGATATCGGTGAGCGTCGCGCCCGTGCCGTCAAAGTCGTCCGGCAGCGTCTCGGCATAGGGTTCGACCACGCGGATGCGGCTGCCGAAGCGTTTGGCGAGGTCGCTTGCCACCTTGAGCGCGGGGCTTTCGCGGAAATCGTCGATGTTCGCTTTGAACGCCAGGCCAAGACAGGCGACCGGCAGATGCGGGTTGGCGGCGATCAGTTCGGCGGCGCGATCGACGGTGTAATCGCATTTGGCATCGTTCACCTCGCGCGCGGTGCGGATCAGCGGCGTGTTCTCGCGATCGGCATGGACGAGGAACCACGGATCGACCGCGATGCAATGCCCGCCGACGCCGGGGCCGGGCGACAGGATGTTCACGCGCGGGTGGCGGTTCGCCAGGCGAATCACTTCCCAGACATCGACTTCCATCGTGTCCGCGACGCGCGACAATTCGTTGGCGAAGGCGATGTTGACGTCGCGGAACGCGTTTTCGGTGAGCTTGGTCATCTCCGCCGCGCGGCTGGTGGTAGTCACGCAGGCTCCGCGTACGAAGCGCTTGTAGAAGGCGAGCGCCTTGCGCGCGCAGCGCGGGGTGATGCCGCCGATGACGCGATCGTTGTCGATCAGTTCCACCAAGATGCGGCCGGGCAGCACGCGCTCCGGGCAATAAGCGATGGCGATGTCCGGGCTTTCGAGCGTGCGGCCGGGGACCTTCAGGTCCGGGCGCAGTTCGGCTAGCAGATCGCGCACCTTCTCCGTCGTGCCGACGGGCGAGGTGGATTCGAGGATCACCGTGTCGCCGGCCTTCAAAACGGTGGCGATGGTGGTGGCGGCGCGCAGGACGTAACCGATGTTCGGCGCGTGATCCTCGGCAAAGGGGGTCGGCACGGCGATGACGAACACGTCTGCGGCTGCGATCTGCATCGATGCGCGCAGATTGCCGCGCGCGACGACGCCCGAGACGAGGCCGTCGAGATCGACCTCCTCGATATGCACCTTCCCCGAATTGACCGTATCGACCACCGATTGCGTGACGTCCACGCCCAGCACCTTGGCACCGGTGCGGGCGATCACGGCGGCGGTGGGCAGCCCGATATAGCCCAGCCCGACGACGACGACGTTCAGTTCAGAATCCGAAACCATCGGCAATCACCCCTGCGATCTTTTCAGACGCATGGCCGTCGCCGAACGGATTGTGGGCGCGGGCCATGGCCGAGTACGCGCCCTTGTCGTCCAGGAGGGTTGATATTTCGGAAACGATCCGGGCGGAATCGGTGCCGATCAGCTTCGCGGTGCCGGCGGTGACGCCTTCGGGGCGCTCGGTCGTCTCGCGCATGACCAGAACCGGCTTGCCCAAAGCGGGAGCTTCCTCCTGCACGCCGCCCGAATCGGTGAGGGCGATTTCGCACAGGCCGAGCGCGCGGACGAAGTGCGGGTAATCGAGCGGATCGACACGGGCGACGTTGTCGCGGGTGCCGAGCATCTCGTCCATCACCGATACGACGTTGGGATTGGGATGGACCGGGAACAGGATCGCGGTGTCGGGGCGATCGGCGATCTGCTGGATCGCGCGGGCGATGTTGGCCATGCCGTCGCCGAAATTTTCGCGCCGATGCGTGGTGACGAGGATGATGCGCTTGTCGGCGAAGCGCGCCGCGATATCGTCCAGGCCCGAGGCGAGGCCGGGATCGGCGGCGAGCTTGGCTTGGGTAGCGTAAAGCGCATCGATCACGGTATTGCCGGTGACGTAGATCGTGGCGGGGTCGATATTCTCCCGGCGCAGCGCCTCTGCGGAGGTTTCGGTAGGGGCGAAATGCTGGTCGGCGATCGGCGCGACGATGCGGCGATTCACCTCTTCCGGCCAGGGCTGGTAGATGTTGCCGGAGCGTAAGCCCGCCTCGACATGGCTGACGGAAATCTTACGATAATAAGCGGTGAGCGCGCCGACCATCGCGGTAGCGGTGTCGCCCTGCACGATGACGCGATCGGGTTGCTCGGCGTCCATCACCTCGCCCAGGCTGGTGAGCAGGCGCGCAGTGAGGCGGTCGAGGCTCTGGCCCGGCTCCATGATGTCCAGATCGATATCGGGCACGAGCCCGGCGATGCTCAGCACCTGATCGAGCAGCCCGCGATGCTGCGCGGTGACGCAGGTGCGCATGTCGAGCCCGGGCACGGCCTTCAGCGCGGCGACGACGGGAAACAGCTTGATCGCCTCCGGGCGGGTGCCGAAGACGACGAGGATTTTGCGAGACGTGGGAGCGGTCATGCTGCGGTGGATAACGGCAAGGGCTTAAGGGCGCGCTAACCCCCACGCAGGCCCGTCATCCTGACGAAGGTCAGGATCTATCGCGCCGCACGGACGATCGCCAACGAGGCACGGTGAATCCTGACCTTCGTCAGGATGACGGTGCGGATGGGATGGACGGAGTGCCGCAAGAACACCCCGGATCCTTCGGCAGCGTGATCGTGCGGAAGCGAAACGCCAGCGCGTCGATCAGCAACAGTTTCCCCGCACTATAGTCGCCGAACGGGGTGATCGCGCGGATCGCCTCCAGCGCGGCCAGGCTGCCCAAAACGCCGGTCATCGCGCCCAGGACGCCCTGATCGGCGCAACTGGCGTCGGCCCGTTCGGGATCGGCGCCGACGAAGCAGCGGTAGCAGGGCTTGTCCGCTTCCCAGCCGCGGAAGACACCGAGTTGCCCCTCGAACTGGCCGACCGCCGCCGAGACGAGCGGGATGCGCGCGGCCAAGGCGGCATCGGCGACGGCAAGGCGGGTAGCGAAATTGTCGCAGCCGTCCAGCACCACATCGGCCCCGGCGATCAGCCCGGCGGCGTTTTCGGCGTCGATCCGCACGGCGTGCATCTCGACCTCGACATAAGGGTTGAGCCGCGAGACGGCGATGGCGGCGGCGGCGACCTTGGGCTGGCCGAGATCGTCGGTGCCGAAGATCGTCTGGCGTTGCAGGTTCGACAGATCGACCGCATCGTCGTCGATCAGGATCAGCCGGCCGACGCCGGCTGCGGCGAGATACTGGATCGCCGGACTGCCGATGCCGCCCGCGCCGATCACGACGACGCTCGCCGCCTTCAGCCGCGTCTGCCCCGCGCCGCCGATATCCTGCAATACGATATGGCGGGCATAGCGTTCGAGTTCGTTGCTGGAGAGGATCATCCCTGCCAGTCGAACACGATGGTCGCGCGATACCATTGATCGCCCGCGCCGCCGCCGCTGCGCAGGTTCGCGCGGGCGAAGCTGAGTACGAGGCCGGCGCTATATTGTTCGACCGTCGGGCAGTGGATCGCGCGCGGCACGGTGCGGCGGACCGTGCCGTCCGTACCGACCAAAGCAGCGATATCGACCTTGACGACGTAATGACCGTCCGAAGGCTTCGCGATCGGGCAGCGCCCGGCGGCGATTTCGGCCGCGACGAAGTTCGACAGCGATTTCGCCACTTCGGGCGGCCGGACATAGGGCATCGGTGCCAGCCCCGACCAGTCGGTCGGCACGACGACCGGCGGCGGCACCGGCACCTGCGCGGCGGCCTGCAGCAGGAACAGAATTTCCTTCATCATCGGCCTGTGGACCCGAACCCTCCGCTTCCGCGCGCAGTATCGTCCAGCGTTGCCACCTCGTCCAGCACGGCGCGTTGCACCGGGGCCGGAACGAGTTGGGCGATCCGGTCGCCGCGGGCGATCTCGAAAGGGTATTGCCCGAGATTGGCCAGGATCACCTTCACCTCGCCGCGATAATCGCTGTCGATCGTGCCCGGCGTGTTGAGGCAGGTGATCCCATGCTTCAGCGCGAGGCCGGAGCGCGGGCGGACCTGCACTTCATAGCCCGGCGGAATCGCGATGGCGAAGCCGGTGGCGACCGCCGCGCGCGCGCCGGGCGCAAGCGTCAGAGCCTCCGCCGCCACGACGTCCATGCCCGCTGCGCCATCGGTGGCATAGACCGGCAGGGGCAGGCCAGCGCCATGCGGAAGGCGTTTGACGGCGATGGCAATATCGGCGGAGAATTTCGGGTTCATAAAACTCGCTTTAAAGGTTCGCTCGACGGTGGCGAAGAAGATTGTTCTTTCGGCCTGTAAGGTCTCGTATCGTTCCGTAACGTGAATGATTTGATATTTGACGTGGCCACGCAAGCGAGTAGCTTCCGTCTGCCCTGTCGAAGGGCTTGGGAGATATGTCTATGCGTAAACTGATCATCGCCGCTACGGCGCTCGCCTTCGTCGCCAGCGCTACGCCGTCATTCGCCGCGCCGTGCAAGGATGCCAAGGGCAAGTTCACCAAATGCCCGCCCAAGCCTGCCGCGAAGTGTCGCCTTAACGGCAAGTTCGCCAGCTGCAAGACGCCGGGCGCGAAACCGATGTGATTTCGGGCGTCCGTCCGGGCCATGCGGCGCGGACGGACGCTCACCCCTTGCGCGCAAGCCAGATCCCCGCGCCATCGCAGTCCGGATCCTGTTCGACATGCGCGATGGTGATCAGGCCCTGCGCGACCATGGCCGTCTCGTAATCGGTCGCGCCCAATTGGGCGCGATACGGTGATCCGCTGCGGTAATCGGTGATGTCGCTGTCCGTGTCCGGTTCGGCGTTGAACAGCAACCGTCCGCCGGGCTTGAGCCACGCGGCGGCACGCGCCGCCATCCGGCCCTGATCCACCCGGCCCATCACCGACAGGCAATTCCATGCCAGCACGCCTTCGAACGTCTCGTCCAGGGTGAAGGTGCGCATGTCGCCGTGCAGCCAGCGCTGACGCGGAAAGCGCGTGGCGGCGAGCTCCACGGCGTGGCGGTCGTAATCCATTCCGACGACATGCAGCCCGCGATCGACCAGATAGCGCGCGATCGGCTCGCCTGCGCCACAGCCGAGATCCAGCACCGTGCCGCCGCGCGGCAGCGGCATCACGAAGCGGTCGAGCCAGACTCTCGTGCCGGTCGGCGGCCCGATCATGGCACGCGCAATTTCGGAACCGGGATGCGCACCATCCGTTCTTTACGTAGCACCGAACACGCCGATTTCCGGCGCGGCGGCGGAACGAGGATAGGTGACATGGGCGAGCTCACAGACAAGATCAAAGGCAACGTCAACGAAGCGATCGGCAAGGTCAAGCAGCACAGCGACAACCCCGAGACGCGCGACGAGGGCGCGGAGCAGGAAGCCAAGGGCAAGGCGGAACAGCTCAAGGGCAAGGTCAAGGGAATGCTCGGCGACGACATCTGATTGCGCTGGCGAACACCGTGCGACGAGGCCGCTCCATGAAATCGGAGCGGCCTTTTTCTTGGGCAGGTCAGCCGCCGCGGACCTTGGCCAGCGTGGTGGCGGGGCTGATCGCCTCGACATCGGTTTTCAGGTGCAGCAGGCGGACGCCCTTTTCCGCCATCGCACGGTCCAGAGCGGGGGCGAATTCTGCGGTCGTTTCGACCGTTTCGGCCCAGCAGCCATACGCGCGGCCCAGCGCCGCGAAATCCGGATTGAGCAGGCGCGTGCCGGTGACGCGGCCGGGGAATTCGCGCTCCTGATGCATGCGGATCGTGCCGTACCAGCCATTGTCGATCACCAGCACCAGCATATCCGCGCCATGCGCGACGGCGGTGGCGAGTTCCTGACCGTTCATCAGGAAACAGCCGTCGCCGGCGAGCGCGACGACGGTGCGATCCGGGTGGCGCAGCGCGGCGGCGGTGGCGGCGGGGACGCCGTAGCCCATCGCGCCGGCGGTCGGCGCGAGCTGGCTGGTAGGCCCGGAATAGCGCCAGTAGCGATGCCACCAGCCGGAATAATTGCCCGCGCCGTTGCAGATGATGCTGTCGGCTGGGAGTTTGTCGCGCATCGCCGCGACGCACGGGCCGAGATCTAACGTCAGGTCACGAGGGGCGGGGGTGGACCAGGCGAGATAGTCGGCATGGGCTTCGGCACCATTGGCGTGAGGCTCTCGCTCCGCGCCCAGCATGTCCATCAGATTGGCGAAGCGTTCGGCATCGGCGCAGATCGCCAGATCGGCGCGGAAAATGCTGTTGAGTTCGGCCGGGTCGGGATGGACGTGGATCAGCGATTGGCCGAGATGATCCGGCGTCACCAATGTGTAGCCGTCGGTGGTCGCCTCGCCCAGCCGCGCGCCGATCACGATCAGCAGATCGGCATCGCGCACGCGCGCCGCCAGTTTGGGATTGGGGCCATAGCCGAGATTGCCGGCATAGACCGGGCAATCGTTGGGCACTGCATCCTGCCGCCGGAACGCCGCGACCAGCGGCACGCCGGCCGTCTCGCCGAACGCGGCGACCGCCGCCGCCGTGTGCGACGTCCAGCCCGCCCCGCCGATGATCGCGACCGGTCGCCTGGCGGCCTTGAGCATGTCGTTGGCGGTACTGGCCGCCTCGACCAGCGCATCCTGCTCGACGCGGCTGACGCGCGGCCGGTCCACCGCCTCGACCGTATCGAGCAACATGTCCTCGGGCAGGGCGAGCACGACCGGGCCGGGCCGCCCGTTCATCGCCGTGGCATAGGCGCGCGCGATATATTCGGGTATGCGGCGGGCGTCGTCGATCTTGGCGGCCCATTTGCACAGCGGCCCGAACATCGCGGGGAAATCGACCTCCTGAAACGCCTCGCGATCCTTGGTGCCGCGATCGACGTCGCCGATGAACAGGATCATCGGCTGCGAATCCTGCATCGCGACGTGCACGCCGATCGAGGCATTGGTCGCGCCGGGGCCGCGCGTGACGAAGGCGATGCCGGGCCGCCCGGTCATCGCGCCATCGGCACAGGCCATGAAGCCCACGCCACCTTCCTGCCGGCACACCACCAGATCGATTTCGGGCGTGTCGTGCAGCGCGTCGAGCACGGCGAGGAAACTTTCCCCCGGCACGGTGAAGATACGGTCGCAGCCTTGCGCGACGAGCTGGTCGACCAGGATGCGGCCGCCGGTACGAGTTTCGGTCATGCAGGCGGTCTAGCGATCGGCGAGCGGGCTGAACAGGGGCCCGAAACGTCGGATTATCTTACAATCCGTGACCGCGGAAATTTTCGTTAACGAGTGTGGGGCGCGGAAATGCGCGGTTCGGCAAAACTGGCACGTGGCCTGCTAAGGTATGGGCAGCCGAGCGTTTCAACGCTTCAGCAGGGCGGGCCCGCGAAATTCAGTCTCTCGCAGGCCCGCCCGCACCCGGCTTTTCCAATATAAGATTATCCGCTGCCCCCGCTTAGGCGCTTCCCCGGCGAAGGCCGGGGTCCAGCCGCGGAGGTCGACATTACGTCGCGCAGCGCCCGATCACTTCTGCTTCCCGACTGGGCCCCGGCCTTCGCCGGGGAAGGGCATCAGCAGGTGAAGAGCATCAAATGCCGGGGCGAATTACGCCCGAACCAGTCCCTGATCCTCGAACAGCTGCGCCAGCTCGCCGCTCTCGTACATCTCCATCATGATGTCCGATCCGCCGACGAATTCGCCATTCACATAGAGCTGCGGGATGGTCGGCCAGTCGGAGAATTCCTTGATTCCCTGGCGCACGCCCTGATCCTGCAGCACGTCGACGCTCTCGAATTCGGCGTTCAGGTGATTGAGGATCGCGATCGCGCGGCTGCTGAAGCCGCATTGCGGGAATAAAGGGCTGCCCTTCATGAACAACAATACGTCGTTCTTCGCGACCATGTCGGCAATGCGGGCCTGTGCGTCATCGGTCATCTTCGGATCCTTACTCGGGAACGGCAGTGGTCAATTGCAGGGCATGCAGCACGCCGCCCATGCGGCCACCCAGCGCGGCATAGACCGCCTGATGCTGCTTGATGCGAGGCACGCCCCGGAAGCTCTCGGATACGACGCGTGCGGCATAATGATCGCCGTCGCCGGCCAGATCGGTGATCTCGACCCGCGCATCGGGAATGCCGCCTACGATCAATTCCTCGATCTCGTTCGCCGCTATCGCCATGATTATTCGGACTGCATCAGCTGGCGACGCGCCTCGACGCTATGCTCCTCGATCGCGCGGCGCACGACGGCCTCGTCGATCTCGATGCTCGCGGCGGTCAGATCGCTGACCAGCTTGCGGATCACGTCCTCGTCGCCGGCTTCCTCGAAATCGGCCTGCACGACGGCCTTGGCATAGGCGTCGGTCTCTTCCGCCGTCAGGCCCATCTGCTTCGCGGCCCAGACGCCGAGCAGCCGATTACGCCGCGCGGTGACGCGGAACTGCATTTCCTCGTCACGGGCATATTTGGTCTCGAACGCGCGCTCGCGGTCGTCGAACGTGGTCATCTGGCTCGTCCCCTTGGGCCGTTGATCTGTTGGATCGGAGATAGGGCGGGGGGGCGTGGAAGGGAAGGGGGGCGTGGAAGGGAAGCGGGGCTCTTCTTAAGCCCCTCCCCTTCAGGGGAGGGGTTGGGGTGGGGCAGTCCCGTCTCGAAGAGACCAGCTTTAGTTTCTGCGGCACGGCCCCACCCCAACCCCTCCCCTGAAGGGGAGGGACTCAGAAAAGATTCACTCCGCCACCGTCACCACCAGCTTCCCGATTGCGGCGCGGGCCGCCATCTTGGCGATCGCCTTGCCGCCATCCTCGAACGCGAAGGTCTCGGTCACGCGCGGCGCGATCTTTCCGTCCTTCCACAGGCGGAACAGGCGTTCGATATGCGCGGCGTTCGCCTTCGGGTCGCGCGCGGCGAAGGCGCCCCAGAACACGCCGCAGACGTCGCAGGATTTCAGCAACGTCAGGTTGAGCGGCAGTTTCGGGATGCCGGCCGGGAAGCCGACGACGAGATAGCGGCCCTCCCAGCCGATCGAGCGCAGCGCCGGTTCGGCATAGTCGCCGCCGACCGGATCGTAGATCACGTCGTAACCGGCCTTGCCACCGGCTGCCTTGAACTGTTCGGCCAGCGCCTTGGATTGATCGCGGTCGAACGGCGCGCGGGCATAGACGATCGTCTCGTCCGCACCGGCGTCCTTCGCAACGGCGGCTTTCTCCTCGGACGATACCGCCGCAACCACCTTTGCGCCGAACGCCTTGCCGAGTTCGATCGCCGCCAGACCGACGCCGCCGGCGGCACCCAGCACGAGCAACGTCTGCCCTTCACCGAGATGCCCGCGATCGAGCAAAGCGTGGATCGTCGTGCCATAAGTGAGGATCAGCGCCGCGCCCTCGGCAAAGCTACGGCCTTCGGGCAGCGCGTAGAGCTTGCCGGCTTCGACGACGACCTTCTCGACCAGCCCGCCATGGCCGACCATGCCGATCACCCGGTCACCGACGTTCCACTCGGTCACGCCTTCGCCGATGCTGTCGACTATGCCGGCGATCTCGCCGCCCGGCGCGAACGGGCGTTCCGGCTTGAACTGGTATTTGTCCTCGATGATCAGGACGTCGGGAAAGTTGATCGAACACGCCTTCACGGCCACCACGACCTGTCCCGGACCGGCGACCGGATCGGGCACTTCATCCAGAACTAGTGTTTCAGGTCCGCCCGGCGCTTTCGACAGAAGTGCTCGCATGTGCCCGTTCTCCGCTCATCCACGGCCGGTGCTGGTTTACCCCGGCTTCGTATTTCGAAATCTGGGTATCCCTTGCCAGCGTCAGGCCGACCTCGTCCAGCCCTTCCATCAGGCATTGGCGGCGGAACGGGTCCATCGTGAACGCGAAGCGGTCCTGAAACGGAGTGGTGACGGTCATCGTCTCGAGATCGACGGTCACGTTATCGGTCCTGGCGACCTCGACCAGCCGGTCGATCGCCTCCTGCGGCAGGACGACCGCGACGATGCCGTTCTTGAACGCGTTGCTAGAGAAGATGTCGGAAAAGCTCGGCGCGATCACGGCGGTGATGCCCATGTCGATCAGCGCCCAGGCGGCATGTTCGCGGCTCGATCCGCAGCCGAAATTGTCGCCGGCGATCAGGACGGGGGCGCCGCTGTAGCGGGGATCGTCGAAGATGTTGTCGGGGTCGGCGCGCATCGTCTCGAACGCGCCTTTGCCGAGACCGGAGCGGGTTACGGTCTTCAGCCAGTGCGCCGGGATGATGACGTCGGTGTCGATATTCTTCGCGCCCCACGGATAGGCGCGGCCGGAAACCTGTTTGACGGGGTTCATGTTCGGACCTTCGATGTGGCGCGCCGATGAAGCCCGCCAGAGTTACTTCGTGGTGGAAAGCTTGCTCGACGGCACGTTGCGAGCGGTGGCGGCATAGGCCGCGATGCCGCTGAGGACGGTGCCGAAGACGAGCAGAGCCAGAACGCGTTTCATGATGATGCCCCCATTAGGTCTCGGACGTCGCTCAATCTTCCGGTCACGGCCGCTGCGGCGGCCATTGCGGGCGATACCAGATGCGTCCGCGCACCCGGCCCCTGCCGTCCTACGAAGTTGCGGTTGGAAGTGGAAGCGCATCTGAGGCCGGGCGGTACTTTATCGGGGTTCATCGCCAGGCACATCGAACAGCCCGGTTCACGCCATTCGAAGCCGGCGGCCAGGAAGATGCGGTCGAGCCCCTCGGCTTCGGCCTGCCGCTTGACCAGGCCGGAGCCGGGGACGACCAGTGCGCGCACGCCATCGGCGACCGAGCGCCCGTCGGCGACGGCGGCGGCGGCGCGCATATCCTCGATCCGGCTGTTCGTGCAGCTGCCGATGAAGACATAGTCCACCCCGATATCCTGCATCGCCATGCCCGGCGTCAGGCCCATATAATCGAGCGATTTCTGTGCCGCGACGCGCTTGGCCGGATCGGCGAAGCTGTCGGGATCGGGCACGCGGTCGGTGATCTGCACCACGTCTTCCGGGCTGGTGCCCCAGGTGAGCGCGGGGGCGATGTCGGTCGCGTTCAGCGTCACGCTGCGATCGTAGCGGGCGTTGGCGTCGCTCGGCAGCGTCTTCCAATAGGCGACCGCCGCGTCCCAATCCGCGCCTTTGGGGGCCATCGGGCGGCCCTTGAGATAGGCGAAGGTCGTCCCGTCCGGCGCGATCAGGCCGGAACGCGCGCCGCCCTCGATCGACATGTTGGCGATCGTCAGGCGGCCCTCGATCGAGAGCGCGCGGATCACCTCGCCGGTATATTCGATGACATAGCCGGTGCCGCCGGCCGCGCCGATCTTGCCGATGATGCTGAGGATCACGTCCTTGGCCGATACGCCGAAGCCGAGCGTCCCATCGACGCGAACTTCCATCGTCTTCGACTGGCTGAGCAGCAGCGTCTGCGTGGCCAGCACATGCTCGACCTCGCTGGTGCCGATGCCGAACGCGAGCGCGCCGAGTGCCCCGTGCGCCGAGGTATGGCTGTCACCACAAACAAGCGTAGTGCCGGGCAGGGTAAAGCCCTGTTCCGGGCCGACGACATGCACGATGCCCTGATTGACCGAGGTCGCGTCGATATAGTCGATGCCGTATTCGCGCGTGTTGCGGCGCAACAGATCGAGCTGCGCCGCGCTTTCTTTATCCTCGATCGGCAGTTCGCGCCCCGCCGCATCGACGCGCGGGCTGGTCGGCAGATTGTGATCGGGCACGGCCAGCGTCAGATCCGTGCGACGAACCTTGCGGTTTGCGACGCGCAGCCCCTCGAACGCCTGCGGGCTGGTGACCTCATGCACGAGGTGGCGATCGATATAGATCAGGCACGTACCGTCGTCGCGCTGTTCAACGACGTGATCGGCCCAGATCTTTTCGTACAAGGTGAGGGGTCGGCTTGCCATAATATGACGCGCTTTACGCTTATTGGGGTGCATCGCAAGAGTAAGGCGCTATTCGCCTCAGCTCGCCCGATAATCCGCCGTGATCGCGCCCGCCGCCAGCAATTCCGCCTCGTGGCTGTCCTCGCGCCACGTTTCGGTCAGCGCGGTCGCTTCCCAGTCGCGCATTGCGGGATGATCGAGCATCCGCGCTACCCACGCCGCGCCGGTCGGGCCGACGTCGAGGCCATAGGTGCGCACGCGGAAGGCGACGGGGGCGTAAAAGGCGTCGACGGCAGTGAAGTCCGCGCCGGCCAGCCACGGGCCGCCGAAACGATCGATGCCCTCCGTCCACAATTCCGCAAGGCGCGCGATATTGCGTTCGAGCGCAGGCGAGGCGGGTTTCGGGTTCACGCGTACGCCGACATTCATCGTGCAATCATTGCGCAGGGCCGAGAACCCGCCATGCATCTCGCACGTCGCGCAGATCGCCCAGGCGCGCGCGGCCTTATCCGCCGGCCAGACGCCCGGAAAGCGCTCGGCGAGATACAGCGCGATACCGAGCGAATCCCAGATCGTGCTGTCGCCGTCGATCAGCACCGGCACCTGTCCCGATGGCGAGAACGCGCGGAACGCCGCGGAATTATCGGGCTCCAGAAAAGGCTCCAGCCGGTCCTCGAATGGAATGCCCAGCGCCTTCATCAGCAACCAGGGGCGCAGCGACCAACTGCTGTAATTGCGGTTCGCGGTGATCAGGGTGAGCGCCATGGCCTCAACTCACATAATGCGCGGTCGTCTTCGCCGCGACGTCGTCCGGCGTCACGCCGGGCGCGCATTCGATCAGTTTGAACGGGCTGTCGTGATCGGGACGCTGGAACACGCAGAGTTCGGTGATGATCATGTCGACCACGTTCTTACCGGTCAGCGGCAGGGTACATTCGGGCACGAACTTGGCGTCGCCGTTCTTGGAATTGTGCTCCATCACGACGATGATCTTCTTGACTCCGGCGACGAGATCCATCGCGCCGCCCATGCCCTTGATCATCTTGCCCGGGATCATCCAGTTGGCGATGTCGCCACCTTGGCTGATCTCCATCGCGCCCAATACTGTCAGGTCGATATGCCCGCCGCGGATCATCGCGAAGCTCTGGTCCGATCCGAAATAGGCCGATTGCGGGAGTTCGCTGATCGTCTGCTTGCCGGCGTTGATCAGGTCGGCATCCTCCTCGCCTTCGTACGGGAACGGGCCGATGCCGAGCATGCCGTTTTCCGATTGCAGCGTAACCGTCACGCCATCGGGAATGTGGTTCGCCACGAGCGTCGGAATGCCGATGCCGAGATTGACGTAGAAGCCGTCCTGCAATTCCTGCGCGGCGCGGGCGGCCATTTCGTCACGGGTCCAGGGCATTACTTTTTCTCCTCGGCCGGATCCGGCCAACGTACGGATTCCGGAAAGACGTCCTGTGCCGTGCCTTTCAGCGCCGAGCCATAGACTGGGTTCGGAAACACGAACCAGCCCGCGCCCCACAAATCGGCGATTTGCGGTAGCTCGGTCAGCGCGCGGCGAGCTTGGGGCGTCTGCCCCCGATTGAACAGATCGCTGAAATCGCCGAGCTGATCGCCGCCCATCGCGATGACGCAATAATGCGACGCGATCGTCGCCCGGCGCGGATCCTTTTCCTTGTCGACCGGCGAGGTGCCTGCGGCCAGATACAACGTCTGTTCCGCCCAGCGCGCGGGATCCGCCTGATAATCGGCCGGACCCAAGCCGGCATGCTCGATCGCGAGTTTGTTACGGTCGGCGAAGGGGATCAAGCGGTTGGTGTTGAAGATCACGCGCACGTCCATCGCGCGCAATGCGTTCAACGCGGCGACCGCGCCCGGCGTGGGAACGGGCTTGTCCGTCCCGTGATATTCCCATTGTTGCCAGCGCTTGTCGCTATACGGCGTGCCGAGTGCGGCGTCATATTCGAACCCGGCATTGAGCACGACGGTCTCGTCCACGTCGAACACCACCGCAAGCGGCCGCTTGCCGCATTCGGTCCAGTTCGGTGCGTCCAGCTTCGCGCCGTTGGCCAGCACCATGGAGCGCGGCTTGCGCCGATGCGCCCGGACGAACTCGACCAGCCCATGCCAGATCGCTCGCGTATTGGCGGCGGCCTCGCCCGAGCCGTAGAGGAACTGCATGCCGGGAGGCGCGGCGATGCCCGTCGCGGGCTGGGGCAGGTCCGGAACGGCGATCGTGCCGGGCACCGTCTGCGCGCCAGCACCCGTGGCACCGGCCAGCGCGATCGAGACAAGCAGGGCGGCGCGGGCGATCATGCCTCGGCGCGGGCCCGGGTCATGCGGAATTCGATCTTCTTGTCGTATGGGCCGCCCATCACGAGGCGGTTCACGTATACGCCGGGCAGGTGGATGCAGTCGGGATCGAGACTGCCGACGGGCACGATCTCCTCGACCTCGGCGATGCAGATCTTGCCGGCGGTGGCCATCGGCGCGTTGAAGTTGCGCGCGGTCTTGCGGAAGATCAGATTGCCGCTCTCGTCCGCCTTCCAGCCCTTGATGATCGCCAGATCCGCGCGGATGCCGCGCTCGAGGATGTAGTCCTCACCGTCGAAGGTCTTCACCTCCTTGCCCTCGGCCACCAGAGTGCCGACACCGGTCTTGGTATAGAAGCCGGGAATGCCCGCGCCACCCGCGCGGCAGCGTTCGGCGAGCGTGCCCTGAGGGCAGAATTCCACCTCCAGTTCGCCGCTCAGATATTGCCGCTCGAACTCCTTGTTCTCGCCGACATAGGAGGAGATCATCTTCTTCACCTGGCGCGTGCGCAGCAGCTTGCCGAGGCCCTCGCCATCGATGCCGGCATTGTTGCTGGCGATCGTCAGATCCTTCGTGCCCGCCGCCTGGATCGCGTCGATCAGGCGTTCGGGAATGCCGGAAAGGCCGAACCCGCCGGCGCAGATCGTCATCCCATCGAACAGAACCCCGTCGAGCGCGGCGGCGGCATCGGGATAGAGCTTCTTCATGGGCGGAACTCCGGCTGGTGTTGGGGTGGCGCATAAGCGGGCGGGGCGGGGATGGTCAATCCGATGGGCGTACGGATGGTTGCGATCACCCCGCAACGACGGCCATCCCATCACCACGACCGTCACCCCAGCGCAGGCGGGGGTCTCCGTGAGGAGAGTGCTGCTCGCGCCCCGCGAGACCCCCAGCCTGCGTTGGGTTGACGATTGGTTGGGGGTGGATAAGGTTCAGTAATTCAGCCGCAAACCCGGACGCGGCCAATCCATGCTCACCAATTGCCCGGTGCCCGATAGCGTGATGTAGGCCGTGCGTAAGTCCGGCCCGCCCCAGCAGATGTTGGTGGTGAACGGATCCGGCGTTGCGACGAAATCGACCAGCTCTCCCGCTGGCGAAATCACCGAGATCCCACTCTCGCCAATCGTCGCGACGCAGATGTTGCCGTCCGCATCCACGCCCAGCGAATCGAAGAATTTGTACCCTGCCGGCCGATATAACGGGATGCCTGCGCCGCCGAGGCCAGCGGTGAGATCGACCTTGCCCGGCGCGGTCACGCGGAATGCCATCAGCCGGCAGGTATAGGTTTCGGCCGCGTAAAGCGTGTTGCCGTCGGGCGAGAGACCGATGCCGTTGGGGTTCTCGCTCGGGAAGATCACTTCCTTCAGAAAACTGCCATCGGCCTTGGCATAAAAGATTCCGGTAACGTCGCGTTCCCGCTCCCGCGTCTTGCCGTGATCGGTGAACCAAAACCCTCCATGCGCATCGAACACAATGTCGTTCGGGCCGCGCAGCGTGCAGCCGAAATCGCCGTCTTTATAGAGGATCTCCACCGCGCCCGTGTCGATGTCGATCCGCTCGATCCGTCCGCCGGAATAGTCCTTCGCCTGACCATGCGGGATCAGCAGACCGTTCGGCAGGTCGAGATATTCGAAGCCGCCATTGTTGCAGCAATACAGCTTGCCGTCCGGGCCGATCGCCAGGCCGTTTGGGCCGCCGCCGGGTTCGGCCACCGTCCGTGTCGTGCCGTCGGGCAGGACGCGCGTGATGCGCCCAGCTGCGATCTCGACCAGGATGACGCTGCCGTCCGGCATCGCGACCGGGCCTTCGGGGAAGCGCAGCCCGCTGGCGACGGTGGTGAACTGGGTCATGCGCGCTCTCCTATATTTTCGGGCAGGGTACACGCCCGCGCTGACAGGGCAAATCCATGCTTGACTACAGACGTAATCAGTACGATTACATGCGTAGTCAGTACGGGAGCGAGTCGAATGGCCGAGCGAATCAGCGATGCGGAACATGCGGTGATGGAAGTACTGTGGGATGAAAGCCCGCTCACCGCGCAGGACGTGTCCGAACGCATTCCGGCGGAGCGCGATTGGAGCGCCAACACCGTCAAGACCTTGCTCGGGCGGCTGCTCGCCAAGAACATCATCGGCCATCAGGAGGAGGGGCGGCGCTATTTGTATCGCCCGCTGGTCGAACGCGGCGATTATGTCGCGGGGGAAAGCCGCAAGCTGATGGACCGGCTGTTCGGCGGCAAACTGACGCCGCTGGTCGCGCATCTCGCCGAGCGCGACGAACTGACCGCCACTGACATCGCCGAGATCGAGGCGCTGCTGAAGGGGTTGAAGGCATGATCGCGCCCGGCTTTCTAGGGTGGGGCATCGAGACGCTGATCGCGTCCACGGTGCTGATGGCGCTGGTCTTGCTGCTGCGCGCGCCCGTGCGCCGTGCCTTCGGACCGGACGTCGCTTATGCGTTGTGGGCGCTGCCGGCGCTTCGCATGATCCTGCCGCCCTTGCCCGCATCGTGGCGCGAAGCGGCGGCCGCGCCGATCGCGGCGGCGAGCGATACGATCACCATCTATGTCGTAGAGCCCTTGAGCGGCGGCGCGAGCGTGGCCCCGGCGACGGAGAGCCTCGCGTTGCTCACGCCGATCGTAGCCGCCTTGTGGATCGTCGGCGCGGCGGGGTTCCTTGGCTGGCACGCGGTGCAGCATTTGCGCTTTTGCCGCCGCATGCTCAACGAACAGGTGCGAGGCACGCAGATGGAAGGCGGCATCCATCTGATCGAGACGGATGCGGCGAACGGCCCGCTCGCCTTCGGCGTGGTGCGCAAATATGTCGCCTTCCCGCGCGATTTCGTGTCGCGCTACGATCAGGACGAGCGCGATCTGGCACTGGCGCATGAGCTTGGCCATCACGCGCGGCACGATCTGGTCGCCAATTGGGCGGCGCTCGGCGTGCTCGCTTTGCACTGGTTCAATCCGATCGCCTGGCGTGCGTTTCGTGCCTTCCGCGCCGATCAGGAAATCGCCAACGACGCGCGCGTGCTCGCTGGCCTCTCGCCGATGGCGCGCCATGCCTATGCCTGCGCGATCGTGAAATCCGCGCATGGCGGGGCGGTGTCCGCCGCCTGCCACCTCCACACCATCAACGATCTGAAAGGGAGACTGAAGATGCTGACCACCAACAAGACCAGCCGGACACGCCTGATCGGCGGCGCGGCCGCCATCGCCCTGATCGGCGTCGCCGGCCTCGGCCTCACCGCGTCCGGCACGCAGGCGGCGGAAACCGTGCGCGCCAAGGTCGAGACCGCAACCGGCGTGAACCTGGCGAAGTTCGACATCACTCCGCCAGCGCCCCCGGCCGCGCCCGGCGTGGCGCAGGTCGCCGAGCCGCCAGCGCCGCCAGAACTACCCGAATCCGCCAACCTGCCGCCGTCCGCGCCCGGCGAAGATCGGACCATCGACAGCTCGACCACCACGAAGGACGGCAAGGTCGTCAAGCGCATCAAGGTCGTCGTGCGCGACAAGGACGGCAAGGTCCGTACCGAGGATTGGCACGGCATGGACGAATTGAAGAACATGCCCGAAGTCTCCTCCGCCAACTGCCCCGGCGGCGACGCCAAGCAGATGGTGATCAACGAGAAGAAGGGCGGCCGCCAGCGCATCATCATCTGCACCAACCGCATCGAGAAAGTGGCGTCGGACGGCGCGAAGATGGCGGCGAACAGCAAGGATATCCAGCGCAACGCCCTGCAAACCGCTATCGCCAGCCTGCGCGCCACGCGGGCCAGCATGGAAGCGAACAAGGACATGCCCGCCGAAGGCCGCGCCGAAGCGATCAAGGGCATAGACGAAGCCATCGCCGAAGTGACCGCAGAAATGAGCAAGGCGGATTGATCTTAAAAGCCCCTCCCCTGAAGGGGAGGGGCTAACCATCACTTGCACCGCCGCCCCGAAAACTCCATCTCACTCGGCATGAGCGACCAGCAGCCCGGCGTCCCCGAGACGCTCGAACCCCTCGTCGTCCGTGTGCTCGCGCCCAACGCCTCGCCCTACACGTACACCGGTACGCAGACGTATCTCGTCGGCACCACCGACATGGCGGTGATCGATCCCGGCCCGGAGGACGCGGCGCACACTCAGGCGGTCCTCGATGCGCTTGCCGGGCGGCCACTTGTGGCGATCGTCATCACCCATACCCACCGCGATCACAGCCCCGGCGCACGCCCATTGAAGGCCGCGACCGGCGCGCCGATCGTCGGCTGCGCCCCGCTGGCGATCGATGACGATGGTATCCGCTCGGACGCCGCATTCGATCACGACTACGCGCCCGACCGCGTGTTGGCCGATGGCGATACCGTCGCCGGGGCAGGGTGGACGCTCACGGCTATCGCCACACCCGGCCACACCTCCAACCACCTCTGTTTCGCGCTGACCGGAGAAGACGGGCCTGAGAGCGGTGCGCTGTTCAGTGGCGATCACGTGATGGGCTGGTCGACCAGCATCGTCTCGCCGCCCGATGGCGACATGGGCGACTATATCCGCAGCCTGGAAAAGCTTCAGGCGCGCGAGGACCGCATCTATTATCCCGGCCACGGCGATCCGGTCGACAACCCCAAACGGTTGGTGCGCGGCATGATCGGCCACCGCAAGCAGCGCGAGGGGCAGATCCTGCGCCTGTTGCGCGAGGCACCGCAGGCCATCCCGGACATGGTCGGCCGCATGTATGTCGGCATCGATCCGCGCCTGTTCCCCGCCGCCGAGCGATCGGTGCTGGCGCATCTGATCGACCTGCGAGACCGCGGCCTAGTCACTGGAACAAGTGACATATGGGCGATCGGGGCGGAAGGCTGATGGCGCTGGTCCAGCCCCGCCGTTCTGTCGCCTCGGTGGTCGTCGCCATCCTCGCGATCATCGTCGCGGTCGTGATCGCGAAGGTCGGCTATGATCGCTATTCGGAGAAATACACGATCGAACGGCGCGACGACGGCGTCGCGGTCGATCGCATCGTACGCGCCACCTTCTCCAATGCCAGCGCGCTGAAGGTCGGCGCTTTGTCCGGCACGGTCCAGTCGACCGCCTCCGACGTGCGCGGCTTCGGCATGCTGGCGTCGGACAAGGTGGTGAAGGCACCCTTCACGGTCGATTATTTCGTCGATGTCTCCGGCGTCAGCGGGGCGGATTACAAATGGGATCAGGCCAATCGCGTGCTGACCATCCTGTCGCCTGACGTGGTCGCGGCCGAGCCCAATGTCGACGAAAGCGCCGCCACCGTCAGCCAGACGCGCGGCCTGTTCGTCACCCGCGCCGCCGGCGAGGCGCTCGCCCGTCAGGTCTCGATCGGCGCGCGCCGCACCGCGCAGGCCGAATCTCGCAAGCCCGAACGCATCGCCGCCGCGCGCGAGAATGCCCGCCGCGCGCTCGCCAAACTGCTCGGCGGTCCGCTGGAGGCGGCCGGGATCGGCAACGTGCGCGTCGCGGTGGTCTTTCCCTACGAACGGCAGGGCACGCGCGAGCAATGGGACCGGAGCAAGTCGATCGGGGAAGTGCTCGGCAACCGCAATTGAGTCGATCGTTCGAATAGCCTATGTAACGCCCGAGCACTTACTCCGGGGGGACGTATGGCTACTCTGGCTGGCGACTATGTAAAACCGGTCGCGCGAGACGATCGCTTCTTTCTTTATACGTCGGTCGCGATGGCACTGACCATCGTAGCCGGATTCGGGCTGCAACTGGTGGCGGGCCGCTCCAGTTTCAACGCGCCACCGATCGTCCATGCCCATGCGATCGTCTTCATGGGTTGGGTCGTCCTGTATCTCGCGCAGAACGTGTTCGTCGCGCGGCGGGCGCGGACGCTGCATCGCTGGCTCGGCTGGATCGGGGCGGGGTGGATGGTCGCGATGGTCGTGCTCGGCACGATCGTGACGGTGCGGCTGGTGCGGATGGGCGATGCGCCGTTCTTCTTCACGCCGCTGAAATTCCTGCTGCTGGATCCGCTGTCGGTGCTGACCTTTGCGGGTCTGACGACCGCTGCGATCGTGTATCGGCGCCAGCCCGCTTGGCATGCGCGGCTGCATTATTGCGGCATGTCGCTGTTGCTCGGTCCGGCCTTCGGACGGCTGATCCCGATGCCTTTGCTCATTCCCTATGCCTATGAAGCGACGTTCGTGACGGTGCTGATCTTTCCCGCGATCGGCGTCTTTCGCGATCTTCGGCATCGCGGCGCGGTCCACCCCGCTTGGTTCTGGGGGCTTGGCGTCATCATCGGATCGACGCTGCTGGTCGAGGCGCTGACCTATTCCGCGGTCGGCCCGATGCTGTATCGCGGCGTGACGGCGGGGTCGCCGGGTGCGCAGGTCGATCCGTCGGTCTATCCGCCCTGGCCCGGTGCGCACTTGATCAAGTAGGTGCCGGCGTCCATTTGGGGCCTGGATTACGAGGGTTTGCACAATGGACGCACGGAACGGCATGGGCGGCACGCTGACGGGCATCGATCTGCGCGCGGAGATCGATCGGCTGCGCAAGGATCGCAACGCCGTGATCCTCGCGCATTATTATCAGAAGCCCGAAATCCAGGACATCGCCGATTTCGTCGGCGACAGTCTCGATCTGTCGAAAAAGGCCGCGGCGACCGACGCCGACGTCATCGCGTTCTGCGGCGTGAAGTTCATGGCCGAAACCGCCAAGATCCTCAGCCCCGACAAGATCGTGGTGCTGCCCGATCTCAATGCCGGCTGTTCGCTGGAGGACAGTTGCCCGCCCGATCAGTTCGCCGAATTCCGCGCGCAACATCCGGATCACATAGCGCTCACCTACATCAATTGCTCGACCGAGGTGAAAGCGCTGAGCGACGTGATCGTCACCAGCAGTTCGGCGGAAAAGATTCTCAGCCAGATCCCGCTTGATCAGAAGATCATCTTCGGGCCGGACAAGAATCTCGGCGGCTATCTCGCGCGCAAGACCGGGCGGGACATGCTGCTATGGCCCGGCGTATGCATCGTGCACGAGGCGTTCAGCGAGACGGAATTGCTGAAACTGCAATTGAAGCACCCCGGCGCGCCGATCGCCGCGCATCCCGAATGCCCGCCCTACATCCTCGATCACGCGGACTATGTCGGTTCGACCAGCGGCATCCTGGCCTATGCCGATCAGATGCCGGGCGACACGCTGATCGTCGCCACCGAACCGCACATCATCCACCAGATGGAAAAGGCCGCGCCGCTCAAGAATTTCATCGGTGCGCCGGGTGCGGACGGGAACTGCAACTGCAACATCTGCCCGTACATGGCGCTCAACACGATGGAAAAACTCTACGTGGCGCTCCGTGATCTGGAGCCGCGCATCGAGATCGAGGAGGGCCTTCGCCTGCAGGCTAAGAAGAGCCTCGATGCGATGCTGGCGATGGCCAGCGGCACGGTGGGCATGGGCGATCTTGGCCCGTTGCGGATAACGGGGGATTGAGTAGGTCCGTGGCTGCCGATGATGATTAACCGAGCGCCAATCGGTTAACGCGCAGCAAATCCGCCACGGTCGCCAGACCGCTATCGTTCGTAACGAGCGTCAGGCCCAATCGCCGGCACGTTGCCAAATGGATCGCGTCGGGCATCAACAGCTTCGGGGTCGGGCGGCGGACGAATATGGCGGCTTCCGCGATATCGACCGGTTGATGGTCGATCGTCGTGACGGCGATTGACAACCATTCGTCCAGCGTGGCGAGGGCGTGGAGTTCCTCATCATTTGTCAACTCACCCATTCGCCGACGGCGGGAGATCGCCGATGCCGTTTCGCCTACAGCGAGCATCGTCGTGTAGAGCGGAAAATTCTGCGTATTGAGCCAAGCAGTGATTACGGAGGTCGTGGGTTCGTCGACGAACAACGGCACCGTCACGCTCGCGTCGAGATAAAAGGTCAAAGCGCGCCGTCTTCCTCATCCATCCGCTTCAGATCGAGGTACGAGGTGGTCATCGTCGGCAAAGCTTCGCGTCGTACTCGCAACCACTCCATTACATCCGATCGGCTGCGCGTGGGTTCAGCGGGGCGTTCGATCACTTTCAAAGCCACGGTCGGTTTGCCGTGGCGGGTGATGATCACCTCTTCCCCGGCCAACGCCTTGTCGATCAGCTTGGAAAGGTTATCCTTTGTGGTGGCAACGCTGTAGTGCGACATGATCGGCTCCTATGGCCATAATATAGCGAATTATGGCCATAATCGCAATCACTCCGCCAGCCGCCCGTCCTTCACCGCCGCCTTTTCGTAGACGAACAACACGTCCGCATCCGGGGCCTTCACCGTCTTTGCCACTTCGTCCGGGGCGAGGTGACGTAGCACGTGGCGCAGGATCGCCTTGTGCGCGATCTTCTTGTGGTTGGCGCGCACGCACACCCAGGGGGCGGTCTTGGAATGCGTCTTTGCCAGCATCGCGTTGCGCGCCGCTGTGTAATCGTCCCACTTGTCCTGCGCGACGGCATCGAGCGGCGATCGTTTCAGCGCCTTCAGCGGGTCGCTCGCGCGTTCGTCGAGGCGCTCCTTCTGCTCGGACTTGTCGATGTCGAGCCACAGCTTGACGATCTTGATCCCGCTTTCGACCAGCATCGCCTCGAACTTCGGCACGTCCTTCAGGAATTGCGCCTGCTCCTCGGTGGTCGAGAAGCCGTTGACCACTTCCACGCCGGCGCGATTGTACCAGCTGCGGTTGAAGATCACGAGTTCGCCCGCCGCCGGCAGGTGTGAAACGTAGCGCCCCAGGAACCATTGCGACTTCTCGCGGTCGTTGGGCTTGGGCAGCGCCACCACGCGTGTCGATCGCACCGAGAGATGCTCGGTCAGCGCCTTGATCGTGCCGTCTTTGCCCGCCGCGTCGCGCCCCTCGAGGATGATGATCGTGCGCTCGCCCGTCGCCGCATGGGCCAGTTGCATCTGAACCAGCGCCAGTTGCAACGCGTCGCCGCCGTCTTTCTTCGCCATGCCTTCACCTTCGCTTGCCGGATCGCGCCCGAGTGTCGGGCAAACCCCATGTTTGGGCAAGCGATGACGGGGCAAAAGGTTTCCCGGTCTACAGCGCCTCAACCAGCGCAACGGCGATCGCGCTGGCGATCCGGTTGCGCGCATCGTTGGCGCCCGCGCCATTGAGCAAAGCGTCCACCGCTGGCACGTCGATGAATTCCAGTTCCACCAGAGTCGCGCGGCAATCGTTGCCACGCGTGCCGAGCTTGGTATCGCGCAACACGCCAAGCCCCTTCATCTTCACGCCCGGTGGCGGGGTATAGGATTCACCGTTCCCCGGTTTGGTGTAATTGGCCGACCGCAGCACCGCCTTGGGATCCAGCGCCTTCAACGTTCCATAGGCGGCCTGCACGATGGCCGAAGCGAAAGCCGCATCCTGCGCCACGTTGATGTTGCGCAGCCCGCTGGAGGGAATGCCCGGTCCCTCCGCCGTGGACACCGAACCCGCCGATACGATCTGAACGGCCTGCATGTACTTGCGATCGATATAGGCTTCGGTGCCGCGTGTCTTGCCGTTGAAGCCGTTGAAATGCAGGCTGAGGAACAGGTCCGCGTCGTTATCCGCCGCCACCGCGGCACGGTCGCCGAGCGACAGGTTGACGTCGGTCTCGCGCGTCAAAACGACGCTCACCGTCTTGCCCAGCGCCGCCGCCCGCGCCTGGCCGCTACCCGATTGCAGCGCCCAGCGGATGCGCTTGCAGATATCCAGCGTCATCGCCTTTTCCGGCACGCCGCTGGCCGACGTCGCATTGTTGTACGTGCTATCGTTTGGAATGTTCGCGGTGCCGCCATGGCCCGGATCGATAACGATGACGCCCATTACATTTGCTCCCCCCGGAGTTGAGGAGCGAATGATCTGACGGGAATTCCAACAATTCAAGTCAGGCGTTGCATCGAAAACGGATGTTTCAACTTACCTAACCGGAGTGCCGATAGACTTGCTTAGATGACGCCCACCGCCTTGCCGGCCGCCGCGAACATGCCGAGCACGGTATCGATCTGCGCCGGCGTATGTTCCGCGCACAGCGAGCAGCGCAGCAGGTACGTGCCGGCCGGCGTCGCGGGCGGGCGGGCCATGTTGACGTACAGGCCACCGTCGAGCAGCGCCTGCCACATCGTGACCGCCTGTTCCTGATCCTCCAGAATGATCGCGATGATCGCACTGTCCGGGTTTTCGGTGCCGAGCTTGAAACCGAGCGCCTTGAGGCCGCCGTGCAATTTGCGTGCATTATCCCAGAGTTGCGCCCGCTTTTTGGTCGCGGTCATGAGCTTGCGGATCGAGGCGGCAGCGGTGGCAACGACCGAGGGCGGCAAGGATGCGGTGAAGATATACGGGCGGCAGGCGAGCCGGATCGCCTCGAACTTCGGGTGGTTCGACACGCAGAAGCCACCGACCGTGCCGACCGATTTGGAGAAGGTGCCGACGACGAAATCGACATCTGCCTCGCAACCCTGATCCTCGTACACGCCGCGGCCATTGGGGCCGTAAAAGCCCATCGAATGCGCCTCGTCGCTCAGCACCATAGCACCGTGCTTCTTGGCGACGGCGACCATCTCCTTCAGCGGCGCTACGTCGCCGAGCATCGAATAGACGCCTTCGAGGATCACGAGCTTGCCCGCATCCTTGGGCAGGCGGCCGAGCCGTTTGTCGAGATCCGTCACGTCGTTGTGGCGGAACCGCACGATCTCGGCATTGCCCTGCTTGCAGCCGTCATAGATCGAGGCGTGGCTGTCGGCGTCGAGGATTACATATTCGCCCTTGCCGGCGAGCGTCGAGATCATGCCGAGATTGGCCATGTATCCGGTCGAAAAGACGATCGCGCCCGAAACGCCGTAGAATTCGCGCAACGCCTCCTCGACTTCCATATGATCGCGGAACGTGCCGTTGAGCATGCGGCTGCCATTGGTGCCCGAACCGAACTGGTCGAGCGCATTCTTGCCGGCCTGGATCACGTCCGGATCGAACGTCATGCCCATGTAATTGTAGGTGCCGAGCAGGATCGTATCGCGGCCCGCGATAACCGCCTCGGTCGGCGATTTCACCTGTTCCATCACGATCGCGAACGGATCGGTCACGCCGGTATCGATCAGCGCCTTGCGTTCGGCGATCAGCGCATCGAACTTCGACATCAGGTCGCGTTCCGGCGCGACTTCGGCCGGATCGGCGGGCAGCTTTTCGGTGGCAAGTCCGGCGTCGGTCATCCGCTCAACCCTTCAGCTTCGCCACGGCATCGACCAACTGGCCGACGGTTTCGATCTCGGCCTGCATGTTCATCGTGATGATGATGTCGAATTCGTCCTCGATCGCGGCGACGAAATCCATGACGGTCAGGCTGTCCCACTCCAGATTGCCCTGGAAGGTGGTCGCATCGGTCACCTCCACGCCCTTCTTGTTGAACGGCTCGATCTGGGCGGCGACGGTGTCGAAGATGGCGGTGCGGTCGGTCATGGGGGATCCTTATCGGCTTGCCCCCGGCCTTGCCAAGGGATTGCGGCGGGAACGGGGCGTGGTCAGCCGAGCAGGCCGTTCGCGCGATACCATCGGGCGGTTTCGGCCAGCCCGGCGGGGGTGGCGATCTCCGGCTGCCACACGGCCGGATCGGGGCGATGCTTCGGATCGCTGGTCCAGTCGGGATGCACCAGATAGCCGACGCGATCCTGCGTCAGCTTGGCGTCTGCGCCGCGAAACGCCTTATCCGCGTACGCCGCGAGCGCGAGCAAAGCCTTGGGCAAGGGCAGGGGCAAAACGCTCCGCCCGACCGCCGCGCCGACCGCGCGGGCGAAACCGGTATGCGTCCAGCCGCCGGGAACGCCATCGTCTGGATCGAGGACCAGCCGGCCCGGATCGGTTTCGGCGAGCGTGATCAGCAGTCGCGCGAGATCATCGACATGGATGATCGACATCCTGCCCGGAGGCGGCAGCAGCGCGAGGCCCATCCGGGCGAGGCGGAACACGTCGCGCATTTCCATGTCGCCGGGGCCGTAGATCGCTGGCGGGCGGACGATCGTCCAGTCGAGCCCGGAGGCGCGCACCTCGGCCTCGGCAAGTTGCTTGGAATGGCCGTAATGCGACAGCTTCGGCTCGCGCGCCGATAGCGACGAGACATGGACGAAGCGTCGGACGCCCGCTGCCTCGGCCGCTGCGATCATGTTGGCGGTGCCCCCGGCGTTGCCCCGCAGGAAATCGGGCAGGTTGGGGGCGTTGACCACGCCGGCGACATGGATCGCGACGTCGGCCCCTTCGGTAAGGCGGGCGAGGCTGTCGGTATCCTCAAGGCTGCCTTCGATCCAGGTGATGCCGTCCTGGGCAGGCTGCGCTCGACGGGCCAGGGCGCGGATCCGGTAGCCGCGGTCACGCGCGAGCGCGATCAGGCGCTTGCCGACGAAGCCGGTGCCGCCTGTGATGGCGAGGGTGATCTGCGCCGCGATCACAACATCGCCATATGGTTACGATGCACCAACGCCCCGCGCGGCGCATAACCCAGGATCGCCGCCAGCGCATCGCTGCGCTTGCCAGTGATCCGCACTGCATCCGCCGCATCATATTCGGCCAGCCCCCGGGCCAGCGCCGCACCGTCCGGCCCCGCGACGACGATCAGGTCGCCGCGCGCGAAACTCCCCTCGATCCGTGTCGCGCCCGCCGCGAGCAGGCTCTTGCCCGCCCGCAACGCCGCCACCGCGCCGGCATCGATATGCACCGTGCCGCGCGCCGTCAGCCCGCCCGCGAGCCACGCCTTGCGCGCCGGAGCCGATTTCTCCGCCACGAACAGGGTATGCCGCGCCTCGTCCGCCGCCGACAGGATCAGCGGCCGATCGATCCGTCCGCTGGCAATGGCGAGATGCGCGCCAGCCGCATTGGCGATCCGCGCGGCGGCGATCTTCGACACCATTCCGCCCGAGCCCATGCCGGACGCCGATCCACGATCCGCCATCGCCTCCACGCCGCCATCGATGCGCTCGACCCGCCCAATATGCTCGGCACCGGGCAGCGCAGGGTTGCGATCGTACAACCCGTCCACATCGCTCAACAGCACCACGCCCTGTGCGCCCGCCGCCTGCGCCACGCGGGCCGCCAGCCGGTCGTTATCGCCGAAGCGGATTTCTTCGGTCGCCACCGAATCGTTCTCGTTGAGCACCGGCACCACGCCCAGCCCGAGCAACCGGTCGAGCGTCGCGGCGGCGTTGAGATAGCGACGGCGGTCCTCCAGATCGTCGAGCGTGACGAGGATCTGTGCCGCCGTTAGCCCCATCGCCCCGAGTGCCTCCGCCCAGACATGCGACAGCGCGATCTGTCCTACCGCAGCGGCCGCCTGCGCATCTTCGAGCGAGGCGCGTCCCCCCTTGGCCAGCCCGAGCCGCCGCGCCCCGAGCGCGATCGCCCCGGACGACACCACCGCAATCTGCTGACCGGCCCTGGCGCGAGCGGCGATATCCGCGGCGATCCTCTGCAACCACGCCCGCCGCACGCCGCCATCGGCCTCGACAAGCAAGGCCGACCCGATCTTCACGATTAGGCGCGGGCAGGTGGCGGGGGGAAAGAGCGACATGCCGGATGCGTTAGCGTGGGGAAGCGCCACCGCCAATGGTAGCAGTGCGGATCAATCGCGCGCGAAGATTTCTTCGTGTGGAAGTGAAAGGCCGAGGGATGGCAGCGGCGCATCGACGGCTTCGTCGTACGCCACGTCGTTCCAGCCATGTGCTGTCGTGCGCTGCACGATGCGTAGCCGTTCTGCGGCGGTATCGACGAAGACGATCGTATCGACGCTGTCCAGCGCCTTGTACTCGTCCAGCTTGACGCGCAGGTCGGTTCGGGCTGTTCCGGCCGACAGAATTTCGATGATGACGCGCGGATCATCAAACGCCAACGCCTTGTCGTCTCCACGCCGATCGTGGCAAAAAACCGAAGCGTCCGGATAGCGAACGGACAGATCGTGGGTACGGGTTGCCATATCCGGCCCGTAAGGCCGGCAACCACTTCCCCTCAGATTTTGCCGCAACCATGCAAGCACGTTAATTTGTACTTCGGCATGACGGGCCGTCCCGCCGGCCATCATCCGAATCACGCCATTGTCGAGTTCGGCCTTATGATCGCCGAAATCGATGTCGAGAAAATCCTCAGCTGTCAGCAGCGGATAGTCGGTTTGCGTCGCCATATACAGTACATATCATACCGCTGTAGCGCTTTAAACCGGCGACCAGGCGATCTCGTCTTCTCCCTCGTCATCGGCGCTGACCGTGCCGCTCTTCGGCCCGATCGCTTCGAGCAAGCGGTCCAGCACCCAATCCACGCCCGTACCGGCGGCACCCGAGATCGGGATCACCTCCGCGCCGCTTTCCGCTTCCAGTTCGGCGGAGAGGGCGGCGATCAGTTCGTCGTCGAGCGTGTCGATCTTGTTGAGCGCGACGACCACCGGCTTGTCGATCAGCCCGCCGCCATAGGCTTCGAGTTCGTCACGGACGATGCGGTAGCTTTCGGCCACGTCCTCGTCGTTCGCGTCGATGAGGTGAAGCAGCACGCGGCAGCGCTCGATATGACCCAGGAAGCGGTCGCCGATTCCCGCACCTTCTGATGCGCCCTCGATCAGCCCGGGAATGTCTGCCACGACGAATTCGTTATGCTTGTGTCGCACCACGCCCAATTGCGGGCGCGTGGTGGTGAAGGCATAGGCGCCGACCTTTGCCTGCGCGTTGGTAACGGCGTTGATGAAGGTCGACTTGCCGGCATTGGGCAGCCCGACCAGACCCGCATCGGCGAGCAGCTTCAATCGCAGCCAGACCCACATTTCCTCATAGGGCCAGCCGGTGCCGTGCTGGCGCGGGGTGCGGTTCGTGCTGGTCTTGTAGCTGGCATTGCCGCGACCGCCATCGCCGCCGCGCAGGAAAACGACCTTTTCGCCAGCCTGCGTGAAGTCGGCCAGCACCTCTTCCTTGTCCTCGCTCAGCACCTGCGTACCGATCGGCACCTGGATCACCAGATCGTCGCCGCCCGCGCCGGTCATGTTAGACCCCGCGCCGCCATGGCCGCGCGGCGCACGGAAATGCTGGGTGTAGCGGAAGTCGATCAGCGTATTGAGGCCGGGCACCGCGACGAACACGATGTCGCCGCCCTTGCCACCATTGCCGCCGTTCGGGCCGCCATATTCGATGAACTTCTCACGCCGGAAACTGACGGCTCCGGGGCCGCCCGCGCCCGATCGGACGAAGATCTTTGCTTGGTCTAGGAAATGCATGGCGCGCTGCCTACCGCTTTAGCGCAGCTAAAGCGAGGCCGAAGCGCGCCCGGCTGGCCTCGCCACAGCGAGGACCGACGACGCGGCTTTGCCGCGGCACGCCCTTGAAGTGTTACCCGGCCACCTCGGCATGCGACATAACCAGCGACTTCACCGCCAATTCCCGCGCCGTCTCGCGCGGCAGGCCCAGCGCCTTGGCCATCGGCCCGCCGAGCAGGGCATCGCCCAGCGCGGTCAGCACCAGTTGCAACGTTTCCTCGTGAATCGAAGACCGCCCCGGCTCATATCCCTCGGACAGGTCGTCCACCAGCCGATGGATCGCCTCCAGGATCGGATCGAGCGCGTCCTGATTGCCGTTGAGGATCATCCAACTCGCCATAGCGCCCGCACCGTGCGTGAAGGCATCGAAAGTCATGTCGACCACCTCGCGCGGATTATGGTCGCTGGCGCGCGCGCGCTTGGCGGCCGCGCCGATCTGCTCCGTGATCGTGTCCGCGAGGTGGGCGATCAGCGCCTTCTGCAAATCCGCTGCCGATCCGAAATGGTGCAGCAGATTGGCGTGCGTGCGCCCCATGCGGGCGGCGACGGCCTTCAGCGTCACCGCCTGCGGACCGATTTCGACCAGCAGCGCACGCGCCGCCTCGATTGCGGTATCGCGCGATTGTTCGGGAGAAAGGCGCCTGCCGGTGGTTGCCACGAGAGGAGATAACCCTTATTTACATTCTTGTAAGTTAAATATTGCTCCTTTGTGTTCGGAGGTTTTCATGGCGAAAGCAACCACTCCCGCCGATCTGACGATCACCCCGCGCGATCTGCGCTTCGGTCGCGGGTCGGATATCCGCCGCTGGTGGCTGAACGACGATCCCATCGCGACCGCCTTCTACAATGCGCTGTCGGTGACGTTTCCGAAGGGCGAGGGCTTCTTCGTCGATAGCGTGCGCAACTTTCGCGAAGGCACGTCGCCGCGTCTTCATGGCGAGATCCAGGCGTTCATCAAGCAGGAGGTGATCCATACCCGCGAGCATGTCGCGTTCAATCGCCACGTCACCGATCAGGGTTATGACACCGCGCCGCTGGAGCGTGATGTCGATGCGGCGCTGGCCCTTACCAAGGGCCGTCCTGCGATCGCCAGCCTGGCGGCGACGATGGCGCTGGAGCATTTCACCGCAATGCTGGCGCATCAATTGATCGCCAACCCGAAGCACCTCGCCGGCGGGGATCCGCAGGCGGCGGCGCTGTGGCGCTGGCACGCCGCGGAGGAGATCGAGCACAAAGGTGTCGCGTACGACACTTGGCTACACGCGACGAAAGATTGGACTCGGTGGAAGCGCTGGAAGATCAAGTCGTTGGTCATGGTCGGTACGACGGTGAAATTCTTCCAGGGCCGTCGGCGCGGGATGATCGAATTGCTGCGACAGGATGGCCTGACGGGTCCGAAAGTGTGGGCGCGGATGGCGTGGTACGCGTTCGGCAATCCGGGCATGGCGCGCAAGATCCTGGGGGCCTGGGCTGCATTCTTCATGCCCGGCTTTCATCCGTGGAAGCATGACGACCGCGCGCTGATCGGTCTCGCCGAGAGCGATTACGCGGCGGCGGTGTTGCCTGTGGCGCAGAAGGCGCGGGCCGTGGCTGCGTGAAGTAAAAAAGCCCCTCCCCTTCAGGGGAGGGGTTGGGGTGGGGCAGTCCCGTCTCGAAGAGACCAGCGCCAGAATTTGCGGCATGGCCCCACCCCAACCCAGCATCGGGTAAACCGTGCCCCGCACGGTTTAGGTCATGCCCGGGGGCATAACCGACCCGATGCTCCTGAAGGGGAGGGGCTTCATTGGCTCAAGCCGCCATCAATTCCTCGCAGCATCGCCCGTCGTCGAGGTCGAGCTCCAGCATAGCCGACGCGGCCATCCCACCTCGCGCGAGCGAGTGGCGCGGCTCGACCCGACCGGTCGGGCGGAAACCGAGCTTGGCCAGCACCCGCCCCGAGGCAGGGTTGTCGATGAAGTGGAACGCATGCAGCCGCTTCAGACCGAGCGCATGGCGCACGATCTGCACGACCTGCTGCCCCGCCTCGGTGGCATAGCCCCGGCCCCAGGCATCTGGGGTGATCCAATAGCCCAGATCATACTGCCCCGGCGTCTCGCCCGGCTGGATGCCGATTCCGCCGACCAGGCGCGGGGCCACCGCCGGTGATTCGAACATCAGGAATCCGGGCGCGTCGAACGGGCGCGGACGCGACAGAAACGCCTCCGCGTCATCCAGCGCGTAAGGCCACGGCACACGCGCCAGCTTGTCCACGACATGCGGGTGGGCGATCGCGCGGGTCAGCGCAGCGGCATCCTCCGGCCAACCGGGCCGTAACGTCAGTCTCTTCGTGCGAGCGAACATTATTCTACTCTCCTCGTCGCGTCGTCGCCTAAGCACATCGATATGACGGGCCGGCGACAGGGCAGGGGAGGGAGCAATAAAAAAGGGAGCCGGGGTGACCCGTCTCCCTTGTTCGGTTCCCTTGCGGGAACCCGGATCACCCTGGTGGGCAACCCGGCTGGTTACCCGATGTTATTCGGCGGCAATCGCGACCGGCATGTCGACCGAGCAGAACTTTCGGCCCAGCTTGCCTTGCTTGAACGACACGCGACCTTCGGTCAGCGCGAACAAGGTATGATCCTTGCCGATGCCGACATTGGTGCCCGGATAGAATTTGGTGCCGCGCTGACGCACGAGAATGTTGCCCGGGACGACCGATTCGCCACCGAACTTCTTCACGCCAAGGCGACGACCGGCCGAATCGCGACCGTTGCGCGAAGAGCCGCCTGCTTTCTTATGTGCCATCTCGAACTACTCCTTACGCCTGAGCGGCCGGGGCTTCGGTGCCCGTCGCTTCGGTGGCGGCGGCCTTTTTCGGGGCTGCCTTCTTCTTCTCTTCGCTGCCGATCGCGGTGATCTTCAGGATCGTGTGCTGCTGGCGATGGCCGTTCTTGCGGCGATAATTGTGCCGGCGCTTCTTCTTGAAGACGATGATCTTGTCGGCCTTCGCCTGGGCGATGATCTCGGCGGAGACCGTCAGGCCCTCCACCGACTTCAGCTCCGAACCTTCGCCAGCGAGCAGAATGTCGCTGAACGAGATCGACGAACCTGCTTCACCATCGAGCTTCTCGACGACGATCTTGTCTCCGGCGGCGACGCGGTATTGCTTGCCGCCTGTGCGCACGACTGCGAACATGGCCTTACATCACTTTCAAAATAACGAGCCCCACGTCGAGCAAGCCCGGCGCGGGAAAGAGGTGCCACCTATGCAACGGGGGCGGGGCTGTCAACCGATTCACGCCGCCCGATGGGCGCAAATCGTTGCATTCCTGCAATGGTTGTACGGGAAAACATCTCCGGTTCGGCCCAATTTTCGCGATATGACAAGTTTATGTTGCAATGCGGCGACGGATATGGCGTCATTCGAGTCGTAGATAAAGGCCAGCAGAGATTCGGCTTAAGCGCCGTATGCCTGGGTCGAATGCTATGGGGCGGGAAACAAGGAGACAGTATTGAATCGACCTCGTCCGTGTGGCGGGGGTCGGAGGAGCATTAATTGCTTCGGGTCGAGGCCAATAGATTGTGCGTCGCGGGCGATATGTCACCCGCGAACTTGAAGTATGGGCCAATAAAATGAACTTCTACTGCCGAGTATATTCTGAAATCAGTCTCCTGCGCATGGATCGTTGACGACCGTGTTTGCGCGGCGGCCAAGATAGCGAAGATCGGGGGACGGAGTCTGAGGGTCACTTCACAATGGAGGACCTCAAATCGTGCTGAAACAGTCTGCTTCAATTCTTGCACTTGCCGTTGCCAGTGTCGCAGCGTCCGCTGCTCATGCCGCGCCAACGCCCGCGGACCAGGCGTTGGCAGCCTCGGCCTCCGTCGCCATTGCCGAAGAGGAGCGAACCGCGCCGGACGACGAAGTTCTCGTCACGGGGACGCGCGTACGCGGTATGACCGCGGCTGACAGTGCCGCGCCGGTCACCGTGCTCAGCGCGGACGCATTGAAACGCGTCGGTCAGACCGATCTGATGCAGGCGCTGGCGCAGAACCTGCCGACCGTGCAGGTGCAGGCGTTCGGCAACGATCAGACCGCATTCCACCCCTCGGTCAAGCTGCGCGGCCTCAATCCGAACCACACCCTGATCATGATCAACGGCAAGCGCCGCCACGGTACCGCCAACGTCGTCGTCACCAACGCATTGTGGACCGGCGGCGCATCACCCGATATTGGCCTGATCCCGCAGGACGCGATCGAGCGCATCGAAATCCTGCAGGATGGTGCCGCTGCACAATACGGTACGGACGCGATCGCCGGCGTCGTCAACTTCATCCTCAAGAAGAACGATCATGGCGTCGTCATCAACGCGACGGCGGGACAATATTTCGAAGGCGATGGCCTGAGCTGGGATATCATGGGCAATATCGGCATCGCGCCGGTCGAGGACATGTATCTTTCGGTGACCGCCGAGCGCAAATTTCACGATTACAGCTTCCGCGGCGATGTCGATCCGCGCGTGGTGGATACCGGTGCTTCGGGTTCGGCCAATACCGGCAACAATGGCGGGCGGACCATTCTGGCCCGCTACCCCGGCGTTACGAGCTTCGACAATTATCCCTACGTCAATCGCATCTTCGGCGATGGCCAGATGAACCTGACCAACGCGATGTACAATTGGGGCTATAGCGGTATTCCGGATGTCGAGCTCTACTCGTTCGGCAGCTATTCCCGCCGCGTCGGCCGCACGTTCCAGAATTATCGCCTGCCCAACGTGGTGTACGGCAAGTCGGCGGCGCCGAACGTGGCCGTTCCGACTGGAGATATCCCCTTCAAGTCCGGCTTCTCGCCGCAGGAGGTGCTGCGCGAGACGGATTATGCGGTGACCGGTGGTGCGAAGGGCACGTTCGGCGGCACGACGGTCGACCTCAGCCTGACCTACGGCCGGGATTTCAATGCGATATATGTCGAGAATTCGGCCAACGCCGCGCTCTATTACGATACGTCGACGTTGACGACGCCGGGATATACGCCTCGCAACGTGCACAACGGCGATTTCATCGCCAAACAGCTCACCGGAACGATCGATCTGTCGCGTGAATTCGAAATCGGGCTGTCCGCGCCGCTCACGGTGGCGGCGGGCCTCGAAAGGCGTAGCGAGAGTTACGAACTGCGCGCCGGCGAACTGGCATCCTATTATGTCAGCACCAATCCGGCTGCGCCGGCCGGCGGTATCCAGTCGTTCTTCGGCTATGCGCCGGCCAACGCCAGCCGCAACTCGCGCACGAACTTCTCGCAATATCTCGACGTCTCGTTGCGACCGGTCGAGTCGGTGTTCATCGAGGGCGCGGTTCGCCACGAAAATTATTCCGACTTCGGCGATACGACCGTGTTCAAGGGCACTGGCCGCTTCGATATCTCGCCCGCCTTCGCCATTCGCGGTACGGCGTCCACCGGTTTTCGCGCACCGACCCTGGCGGAGGCCTATTATTCGGGCATCAACGTCAGCGTCTCGTCATTGTCGGGGGTGTTCGCGCCGAACTCGTCGGGTGCGGCGGCACTGGGGATCGGCGGGTTGAAGCCGGAGAAATCCACCAACTTCAGCGCCGGCATCGTGTTCAAGCCGGCTAAACGGCTGGTCGTCACGCTCGATGGCTATTCGATTTCCCTGCGCGACCGCATCGTGCAGTCGGCGGGCTTCACCGGTTATTCGAACAATTGCCGATACCTGCCCGGGGGGTATGTCGCCGGTGCCAACCTTCAGGCGATCTACGACGCGTACAGGTTGGCCAATCCGACGACGTGCACCGGTGTGGTCTCACCCAATGTGTTGAGCGCCCTGGCCGCCAATGGCGTGCCCATCGCCCCTGTCGTGGCGACGATCAACAGTGGCGCGACCGGCGCGCTGGCGGTCAACACCTTCGTCAACGGCGTCAATACCAGGACGCAGGGCTTCGATTTCCTGGCCACCTATGCCAGCACGTTCGGCGGCATGGGCACGGTCGACTGGTCGATCGCCGCCAATTACAACAAGACGAAGGTCACCAAGGTTGCGGCCGCACCATCCGGTATCAATCCGGCCCAGGGCATTTTCGACAAATACGCACAGTCCAGCCTGACCGACACGTCGCCACGCTGGCGGGTCACGGCGGGCGCCTTTTGGCAGATCGGCGCGTTCAGCATAAACCTGCGCGAATCGGCTTATGGACCAACGTCGCAACTGGCGACGGAGCCGGCCAATGCCAACCTCGATTACCGGATCAAGGTGAATACGCGCTTTCTGACCGACCTCGAAGTTTCGGCGGAAGTAATCCACGGCGTCAAGCTGTCGGTCGGTGCCAACAATCTGTTCAACTCGTATCCGAACAAATACCCGGCCTATATCCGGGCGCAGCAATATGCGCTGAGTTCGACGGCCTATATCGTGCAATATCCGACCTTCTCGCCGATCGGCATCAACGGCGGCTATTATTACGGGCGCGCGACGCTCAGGTTCTGAGAGTCCGCTTGAAGCTCGCCCTTTCGCGAGCTTCAAAACTGACTTTTAGCGCGTTTCGACGAAGCCGAATTCGGCCAGGCTAGTTTCGACGGGAGACCGGTGGATGTTTCGCAACGAAGATTCCGGCGGGATCGGCCGCCGGAAGATGATGGGCGATACGGTCTTCACAGGGCTGGGCCTAGTAGGGGTCGGATCGGGATTGGGCGGCTGCACGACGATGTCGGATGGCCGCCCGATCGCCGACCCTTACGGCCCGCCGCCGCTGGCGCGGGTGCGGGCCTCGGTCGGGCGGATTTTCGATACCACCGTATGCCTGCGACCGTTCCGTGCGGCCGGGCCGCGGCTCGATGCCGAACAGGTCGGTGGCAAGCTGGTGGTGCACAATTACGGCCATGGCGGCAGCGGCTGGTCGCTGTCCTGGGGATCGGCCGAGGTCGCGGTGGGCAAGGCGATGGCCAACAGCCCGAAGGAAATCGCGGTCATCGGCTGTGGTGCCCTGGGCATCACAGCGGCCATCCACGCCCAGCACGCCGGCGCCAAGGTGACTATCTATGCCAGGGATCTGCTGCCGCAGACCCGCTCCGCCCGCGCGACGGGCAGTTGGACGCCGGATTCGCGCATCGCCCTGGCCGATGCCGATCCTGCGTTCGGCGATCTATGGGAGAAGATGGCGCGCAGTTCGTTTAAAACCTATCGCCGCTATCTCGGGCTGCCGGGCAGTCCGGTCGAGTGGAACGATCGGTATACCGGGTCGGACACGCCGATCGATTCTCCGCACAGGCCGAACCACGCAGCCGGTGATCCGGAATTCGCCAGCTATGGCGCGCGCATTCGCGATCTGACGCCACGCAGCGAAAAGGTGCCGGCAGGATCCACGCCATTCGCCATTCCCTATCTGTATCGCTCCGAATCGATGATGTTCAACATCGCCGATCTCGGCCACACGCTGATGCTGGATTTCTTTGCCGCCGGGGGCCTGTTCAAACGCATGGAGTTCAACACCCCCGCCGATATCGCCAACATCGCCGAGAGCGTCGTGATAGACTGCACCGGCTATGGCGCGCGCGCCTTGTGGAAGGACGAATCGATCATTCCCGTCCGCGGCCAGATTGCCTGGCTGATCCCTCAGGCCGAGGTGACGTACGGCCTGTATTATAAGGGCGTCAGCATGCTCTCGCGCAAGGACGGGATCGTCATCCAGGCGAACGATCGCGGCGAAGGGCAGGGCTATCGCGATGCCAACGAGACGGTCGATCGCGCCGAGGCGGAACATGGCGTGGCCGTGATCGCGCAGGCTTATGCCGGCTTCGGAATGCCCAAGAATTGTCGCGGACCAGCCTGAACCTCGGCTCCCCGCCGCCGTCAATGCCGATGCTGCGGCCTCAACGTGTATCGTCCGTCGGCATAATCGGTGAACAGGCCGGAGATCGCGGGATGATCGACCGGCTCGTCGGTGTCGTCCGGGATCAAATTCTGCTGGCTGACATAGGCGACATAGGTCGATTCCATATTCTCGGCGAGCAGGTGATAGAAGGGCTGGTCCTTGCGCGGGCGCAGGTCGAGCGGGATCGCATCATACCATTCCTCGCTATTGGCGAAGATCGGATCGACGTCGAAGATCACGCCGCGAAAATCGAACATGCGGTGGCGCACCACCTCTCCGATACCGAAGCGCGCGGTGGCGACCGGTGGCAGCGGAATCTCGGTTGAAACGGGTGTCATGGGGATATGGGCACGGGACATGAACCCAATCTAATGCGCTTTCCGTTCGGCACAAGTTTTTGCGCTTGGTCGGGAAGGGGGCTGCGGAGGGTTGCAACGCTTGGGATAGTTCATTAGACGCCCGCCTTCATCGACCGATATCGCTCCACCGGGTTCCCGCGCGGATGGTATCTAATGACCTCGCGGAGAGGTGGCAGAGTGGTCGAATGTACCGCACTCGAAATGCGGCGTGCCCTCGCGGGTACCGTGGGTTCGAATCCCACCCTCTCCGCCATGGTATCGATTGAAGACCAGCGCCCGAAAGGCCCCGAGACGAATGGCTTACAAGGAACCGACCTTCCAGGATCGTGCGGCGCTCGCCGCCCAGGCGAAACAGAAGGCGATCGAAAAGCTGAAGGCGAAGCCGCCGGTCGACCCCGCCGTCGCCGCGGCCCGCGCCGCCGCGCGCGAGGCCAAGGAAGCCGCGCTCGTCAAGAAGCGCGAGGAAAAGGCCGCCGCGATCGAACAGGCCCGTTTGGACAAGATTGCCAAGGCCGAAGCCGCCGCGGCGGAGATTGAGGCCGAGAAGCAGCGCCTGATCGATGCGGACATCGCCGCCAAGGCTGCGCGTGACGCCCGCTATGCCGCACGCAAGGCAAAGCGCTGAATTAATTCGCTACCGTCATCCTGACGAAGGTCAGGATCCATCGTTCCTCATTACCGATCGCCTATGGGGCGAGATGGATCCTGACCTTCGTCAGGATGACGGCAGTTTGTGGGGTGAGGGGCCCCTTAAGGCACGTTCCGCGCCAACTCCTCCAGAAACACCGCCGCCGTCCCATCGGACGGCGCGCGCCAGTCCCCACGCGGGCTCAGCGCTCCGCCCGCCGAAACCTTCGGCCCGTTGGGAATCGCCGACCGCTTGAATTGGCTGGTCACGAAAAACCGCACCAGGAATTTCTCCAGCAAGCCCGTGATCGTCGCCAGATCATAGTCGTGGCGGCTCGCCTTGGGAAAATCCTTCGGCCAGCGCCCGGCCTTCGCATCGGCCCAGGCATGCCAGGCGAGAAACGCGATCTTGGACGGGGCGAGGCCGTGGCGGATTGTATAGTGCAGGAAGAAATCGTTCAGTTCGTACGGCCCGATCCGGCTCTCCGTGCTCTGGATCGCGCCGTCCGCGCCGGGCGGCACCAGTTCGGGTGAAATCTCCGTGCCGAGGATCGCCTCCAGCACCGAATCGGTGTCGCGATCGAACTGGTCCGATGCTACGCACCAGCGGATCAGGAATTGGATTAGCGTCTTGGGCACGCCCGCATTGACGGCGTAGTGGCTCATCTGGTCGCCGACGCCGTACGTGCACCAGCCGAGCGCGAGTTCCGAAAGGTCGCCGGTGCCGATCACCAGCCCGCCGCGCTGATTGGCGAGACGGAACAGGTAATCGGTGCGCAGGCCGGCCTGCACGTTCTCGAACGTCACATCGTAGTGCGGCTCGCCATCCGCGAACGGGTGCCCCATGTCTCCCAGCATCTGCCGCGCGGCCGGGCGGATATCGATTTCGTCGCCGCTGATCCCCAGCGCGCGCATCAGTTTCCACGCATTCGCCTTGGTATCCTCGCCGGTAGCGAAGCCGGGCATCGTGAAGCCGAGGATGTCGGTGCGCGGCCGGCCGAGCCGATCCATGACCTTGGCGGCGACGATCAGCGCATGGGTCGAATCGAGCCCGCCCGACACGCCGATCACCAGCCGTTCCGCCTTTGCCGCGACGAAGCGCTTGAGCAGCCCCTCGACCTGGATGTTGAACGCCTCGTAACAGTCCGCATCCAGCTTCTCGGCCGTATTGGGCACGAACGGGAAGCGACGGATCGCGCGGATCAGGCCGACGTTGGCAAAGTCCGGTTTGTGGTCGAAACTGATGCGCCGGAAGCTCTTTTCGGGATCGCCGGCGAGGCGCGCGGCGTCGTTGAACGTGCCGTTGCGCATCCGCTCCTGCTCGATCCGCTCGGCATCGACATCGGCGAACAGGATCTCGGGATCATGGCCGAAGCGATTGGATTCGGCGATCAACTCGCCCAGTTCGTGGATCGTGCCCTGGCCGTCCCAGGCGAGATCGGTCGTGCTCTCGCCCGCCCCCGCCGCCGAATAAACATACGCACAAACGCACCGCCCACTCTGCGCCTCCGACAGCATCATCCGCTCGCGCGACTTGCCGATCGTGACGTTCGACGCGGAAAGGTTGCAGCAGATCAGCGCGCCGGCCAGCGCGCCGAACGTCGAGGGCGGAATCGGTGCCCAATAATCCTCGCAAATCTCAGCGTGGAACACGAAATGCTCCAGATCACCCGCCGAGAAGATCAGATCGGTGCCGAAGGGCGCCGTTTGCCCGGCGAGGGTGATGTGCGCTCCGGCGAGGTTCGCACCCGAAGCGAACCAGCGCTTCTCATAATATTCGCGGTAATTGGGCAGGAACGTCTTCGGCACCACGCCGAGGACCCGTCCCCGCGCGATGACCACGCAGCAATTGTACAGCCGGCCGTTGCGGGGGAGGGCCGCCCCAACCAGCAGCACCGGTCGCAATTTCGCGCTGGCCGCCACCACCGCGCCGATCGCGGCTTCGGTGGCATGATGCTGCGCGGTCTGCAGGTGGAGATCGTCGATCGCGTAGGACGTCAGATTGAGTTCGGGAAACACCAGCAAATCCGCGCCGGCCTTGTGGCCCTGTTTCGCCAGCGCGATCGTCGCGGTGGCGTTGGCCGCCGTATCGCCGACGCTGGCCGGCGGGGTGCACGCTCCCACCCGGATCAGGCCGTGGCTGTGGATCGAATAGAAAGGATGCGTCTTCGCCATGATTGCGGGTGTAGCGGCCAGCCGTTAGCAAGTCATCACGCCCATAAGGAAACACCCTCATGAAGATCAGCGCACGCAATCAAATTCCCGGCACGATCGTCTCCGTCACGCCCGGTGCGGTCAACGCGACGGTAAAGGTGGATATCGGCGGCGGCAATCTCGTCACGTCGAGCATCACCAACGAGGCGATCGCCGATCTCGCGCTGGCCGAGGGTGATGCGGTGTCGATCATCGTCAAGGCCAGCGACGTGATGATCGGCAAGTAACATGCGGATCGGCGCGCTCAAGCTGAAGGCGCAGGTCTATTGCGGCGACGAACTCGCGATGGGGCCGGGCAAGGCCGATCTGCTCGAGGCGATCGACCGCGACGGATCGATCTCGGCAGCGGGCCGGGCGCTCGGCATGAGCTATCGGCGCACGTGGTTGCTGGTCGACGGCATGAACCGCTGCTGGAATGATCGGCTGGTGGAAACGGTGGCCGGTGGCGGCGCGGGCAGGGGGGCCAAACTTACCGCTGCGGGGCGGGAAGTACTGGCGGCGTACCGTGCGCTGGAGGGGCGGTTGCAGACGGCGGCGGATGGCGAACCGATGGAGGATTTGCTTGCGCTGCTGCGCGAGGCGCCGTTGCCGGCTTGAGCGCACTCCGTTCGCCCTGAGCCTATTGAAGGGCACGCGCAGCGCTTGGGCTTCGACAGGCTCAGCCCGAACGGAGGTGGAGCGGATTTACCGCCCCCCACCCAATCGCGTCATCAGGATCGCCGCCCGCTTTGCCTGCCGCTTGATGCTGGAAAGATCCACCGTCTCGCCCGGTGCATGATCGCCCCTGCTGGCGGTGCCCAGCCCGATCAGCCCGTCGACATCTTTCGCCACGAACGAGATATCGCCCGCGCCCCGCCGCAATGGATCGAGCGGCGCCATCTCGGCTAACCCCAGATCGGCATTCACGCCGTTGAGCTTCGCGAGCAAGGCGCGATTGCCCGCCGTCGGCGCCATCGCCGGATAGCCGCCGGATTCGAACACGATCTTCGCATCGGTGCCCGGCGCATGTTTCGTGACGATCGCGCTCATCTTCGCCTTCACCCGCTCGGTCTGCTCCTCGGACAAAGTGCGGAAATCGCCCCGCGCCAAAGCGGTTGAGGGGATCACGTTGCTCTTGCCCGTCGCGCTCGCCCGCACGCCATGGGCATCCAGCGCGGCGGTCGCGCCACCGGCGATGATGCCGGTGTTGAAGGTCAGGTTCGGCTCGGGCAATTCGCTCCGGAACGCGGCGAGAATGCGCGCCAGTTCGTTGATCGCGCCATCGCCATAAGTGGCGTTGAAGATCAGCGAGGAATGGCCGGTCTTGCCGCTGGTGGTCAGCGCCCAGCTATTGGAGGAGCGCCGGGCGATCGATCCCATATCCTTGCCATCCTCGACGAACAGCCCCTCGAAATCGAGCGCGGCATCGGCGCGCTTGCCCGCCGCGATCAGGTCGGCGCGCGCGACCGCGATCGGATCGCCCGAATCCTCCTCGTCGCCGGTCAGCACGATCTCGAAATTGGCCGCATCCAGCGTGCCCGCGGCCTTCATCGCGCGCAGGGCGGCGATCATCACCACCATGCCGCCCTTGTCGTCCCCCGCGCCCGGGCCTTCCGCCTGTTCACCGGTGCGGACGAACCTCTGAAACGCCGAATCCTTCTCGAACACCGTATCGAGATGCCCGATCAGCAGCAGCCGCTTCGCGCCGGCCTTGCCGTTTCGCGTCGCGATGATGTGCCCGGCACGGTGCGCGGCAGCCATCGGCTTCCACACAACGGTGAAACCCAGCGGCTCCAGCTCGGCCCGCACCATCTTGCCGACCGCATCGACCCCGGCGAAATTCATCGTCCCCGAATTCTGATCGACCAGCTTTTGTAGGAGCGCGACCGAGCGTTCGTATTCGGCATCCACCGTCTTCGCCATCACCGTTTCGGGCGCGCTCAGCTTCGCCTGCGCTGATGTGGCAGCGAGCAACGCAGTTGCGGCGAGGAACAGGGACATCCGCATCGGCAGCCTCCGAAAAAGAGAAGGTTGGCGCGCCCGGAGGGAGTCGAACCCCCGACCGAGGAGGTAGAAGCTCCTTGCTCTATCCAACTGAGCTACGGGCGCGTCGCGTTGTGCATTAGCGCGGATTGCGCGGGTGCGAAACCGGCTTCATAGTCTCGTGCGACGACGAAACGGGAATGCGCACATGCCGGCACCGATCAATGCGCGCGACCTGACCGGCGCGCAGTTGCGCTATTTCGATTTCGTCATGGCCGCATTTGTCGCGATCATTCTGCTGTCGAACGTGATCGGCGCGGGCAAGGTGGCGCAGATATGGCTGCCCGGCATCGGATATTGGCCCTTTGGCGCGGGCATCTTGTTCTTCCCGATTTCCTATGTGATCGGCGACGTTTTGACCGAGGTGTACGGCTATGCCCGTGCGCGGCGGGTGATCTGGGCCGGATCGATCGCGGTGCTGTTCATGGCGTTCATGTCCTGGGTGGTGGTGAAACTGCCGCCCGCACCCGATTGGCGCAACCAGGCGGCGTACGAGACGATCTTCGGCCAGGTGCCGCGCATCGTCTTCGCCTCGCTCTGCGCTTTCTGGGTCGGCGAGTTCGTCAATTCCTATGTGCTGGCCAAGATGAAGGTCTGGACCGGCGGCAAGCGTCTGTGGACCCGCACCGTCGGTTCCACCGTGGCGGGGCAGGGGATCGACAGCCTGATCTTCTACCCGCTCGCTTTCTGGGGTGCGCACGGCTGGACCAACGCACTGGTGCTGAAGATCCTCGTCACGCAATGGGCGCTGAAGGTCGGCTGGGAAGTGTTGCTGACGCCGGTGACCTATCTCGTCGTCGGCTTCCTGAAGCGCCGCGAGGGTCTCGACGTGTTCGACGACGGCACCGATTTCACGCCGTTCCGGGCGCGTGTATGAGCCCGCTGCAAACCGCCAAGCTCTGGCTCGTCCAGCATGTGCATCTCGCCAAGGATGCGCTCCACATCTATGTCGCTTTGGGGCTGTTCTTCGGATCGGCCCTGTTGTTCGGCTGGCGCCTGCGCAGTTGGCGGCCATGGCTGGTCGTGTTGGCGGCGGCGCTGATCGGCGAGGCGTGGGACATCCGCGATCGGCACCTCGGGCACATTTCGCAGAATTACGACGCGAATCTCCACGATATCTGGAACACGCTTTTCTGGCCGACCGTCATCCTGCTGCTGGCGCGACGGACGAAGATGTTCGGTGGACGTTAGGGTGTTCGCTAACGCTAAATCACCCCATGCTCGTTCGCCCTGAGCCTGCCAGGGTCCCACGAAAGTACTACTTTCGTGGGATTTTGGCCGAAGGGGCGCGTTCAGGGCAGGTGCTTCGACAAGCTCAGCACGAACGGTGGGAAGAGTTGAGCTAAGCCGCAACCAGTTCCAGCAACCCCTCGAACATCCCGCGTCCGTCCGTCCCGCCATGCGCGGCCTCGATGCGGCGTTCCGGGTGCGGCATCATGCCGAGCACATTGCCGCTGGCGTTGAGTACGCCGGCAATGTTCCGCGCCGATCCGTTGACCGGCCCGCCATAGCGGAATGCCACACGGCCTTCACCCTCCAGCCGATCGAGCGTCGCATCGTCGGCGAAGTAATTGCCGTCATGATGCGCGACCGGGATCGAGATCGTCTGGCCCTGCGCATAGCGGCTGGTGAAGATGCTCTGCGCATTCTCCACCACCAAAGGCACGTCGCGGCAGACGAAGTCGATGCCGGCATTGCGCATCAGCGCGCCGGGCAGCAGGCCCGCCTCGGTCAGCACCTGAAAGCCGTTGCACACGCCCAGCACCGCGACGCCGCGTTCCGCCGCCTCCGACACCGCGCGCATGATCGGCGACCTTGCCGCCATCGCGCCGGAGCGTAGATAATCGCCGTAGGAGAAGCCACCCGGCACGCCGATCAGGTCCAGCCCCTCGGGCAGTTCGCTGTCGCCGTGCCACACCATCGTGGGGGCGATGCCGCCGACATCGCGGATCGCCACCGCGAGATCCCGGTCGCAATTCGACCCCGGAAAAACGATGACGGCCGCCTTCATGCCTTCTCTACCCGGTAATTCTCGATCACCGTATTGGCAAGCAGCTTGCGGCACATTTCGTCGATGCTCGCGTCGCTCGTATCGTCGGCGACGTCGAGTTCGATCAGCTTGCCCTGCCGCACGTCCTCGACGCCGGCAAAGCCCAGCCCTTCGAGCGCCTTGTGGATCGCCTTGCCCTGCGGGTCGAGGACGCCGGGTTTCAGCGTGACGATGATACGCAGTTTCATGGCTTACTTGCCCTTGCTCTTGCGATGCTTTTCGAGATCGAGGACGGCATTGTCCGCGCCCTCGGGCAGCAGACCTAGGCGGCGGGCGACCTCCTGATATGCCTCCACTTCGCCACCCAGATCGCGGCGGAAGCGATCCTTGTCGAGCTTCTCGTTGGTCTGCATGTCCCAAAGGCGGCAACCGTCCGGGCTGATCTCGTCGGCCAGGATGATGCGGGCGTAATCATTGTCCCACAGCCGGCCGAATTCCAGCTTGAAGTCGATCAGGCGAATACCGACCGCGGCGAACATGCCGCACAGGAAATCGTTCACGCGGATCGCTAGGTCCGCGATGTCGTGCATCTCCTCCTGGCTCGCCCAGCCGAACGCGGCGATATGTTCGTCGGTGATCATCGGATCGCCGAGCGCATCGTCCTTGTAATAATATTCGATGATCGTGCGCGGCAGTTGCGTGCCCTCCTCGATGCCGAGGCGCGTGCTGAGCGAACCGGCCGCGACGTTGCGGATCACCACTTCAATGGGGATGATCTCGACCTGGCGGATCAACTGTTCGCGCATGTTGAGGCGACGGATGAAGTGCGTCGGCACGCCGATCAGGCCGAGCAGGGTGAAGACATGCTCGCTGATGCGGTTGTTCAGCACGCCCTTGCCGCTGATCGTGCCCTTCTTCTGCGCGTTGAAGGCGGTGGCATCGTCCTTGAAATACTGGATCAGCGTCCCCGGCTCCGGACCCTCATAGAGAATCTTGGCCTTGCCTTCGTAGATCTGGCGGCGGCGAGCCATGCGGCATTACCCCTTGAAAGAAGCGCCCCGGCCAAGCGGGATTCGCACGGCCGGGGCGGGATGAAGGGCGCTATATCGAAAGCAATGGTGGGGCGCAATTATCTGGCGCGCTTTGTCGTCACCTTCTGAGCGCCGCCCCGATCAGGCGCTTGGCCTCCGCCCAAGCGGCGCTTTCCGGGGCGATCAGTTCGACGTGGCCGGTGTCGGGGATGAGGTGCAGCGCCACCCGGTCGCCGGCCTTCTTTGCCTGCGCCTCGTATCCGGTGCCGAGGCGGATCGGGATGATGCGGTCCTTATCGCCGTTGACCAGATCCTGCGGCACTTGGAGCGGCAGGAGGCGGGGGACGGACGTGTCGTAATAGACGTCCTTGCGTGTCGCGGAGGGAGTGCCGACCAACTGGCCGACCACCTCGACACCGCAGCCGTTATCCGGGCTGGCGGCGGTCGCTTCCAGATCGGGCAAGCCGCCGAGGCTGATGACATGGGCGATCTTCAGCGGCCTGGCGCTGTAGAGCGGGCTGGTTTTTGGCAATTTCGTGCGACCGGCGAGCCACAAGGCGAGATGCCCGCCCGCCGAATGGCCGACCGCGACGATCCGCTTCGTATCGAGATGATATTTCGCGGCACTCGCGCGCAACGCATCCGCCGCCTTGGCCGCATCCAGGAAGGTGCCGGGATAGCCGCCGCCGGTGCGATCCACACCGCGATAATCGATGTTCCATACCGCGATGCCGCTCTTGCGCAGATCGTCGGCGATCCAGTTCATCAGGCTGCGATCGGCGATGCTGGTCGTCCAGCAGCCGCCATGCACCATCAGCACGGCGGGGAAACGGCCGCGATGTCCCGGTTTGCCGGCCGGCACCCACACGTCCACCTTCTGCATATTGTCCTCGCCATACGCGATCGTGGCGTCCGGCTTGGGCTGTTCGCGCTTAGTCAGGTCCGGCCAGGTGAGCAGCTTGGGGGGATCGGCGGGCATGCTCATGGCGGGGACCGGCATCAGGAGGGCGAGAAGAGAAAAGGCAAAGCGCATGCGGACAAGCCTAAGACGGATGGGCACCCGGCGAAAGCCGAACCTCGTATGGGATCCTTAATGCTAATTTATCCCGGTTCGGCCTAAGGCGCGGAGTACGGCCGCGCGCAGGAATAAACGACGTTGAAGATCCTGGTCCTTTCCAGTCTCTATCCGAACGAGGTGCAGCCGCGGCACGGCATCTTCATCGAACACCGCGTCGCGCATCTCGCGCGCGCCGCGGACGAGATTCGCGTCGTCGCGCCGGTGCCGTGGTTCCCGAGCAGCAATCCCAGATTCGGCCAATATGCGAAGCTGGCGGCCGTACCGAAATCAGCCAAGCGGCGTGGGGTGCAGGTCACGTATCCGCGTTATCCGGTGATCCCGAAGATCGGCATGACGCTGGCACCGTTCCTGATGGCGGCGGCGCTCTATCGCCACATCGCTGAATTGCGCCGCGAATTCGATTTCGACGTGATCGATTCCTACTATCTCTATCCGGACGGCGTAGCGACGGCTTTGCTCGCGAAATGGCTCGACGTGCCGTTCGCGATGACCGCCCTGGGCAGCGACGTCACCCAGATCCCCGATCACGCACCGGCCCGCCGCATGATCCTCTCCGCCACGGCGAAGGCGGCGGCGGTGACGACAGTGGCAGGCGCGTTGCGCGACGAACTGGTCGAGATCGGCGCGCGGCCGGACAATATCAGCGTCGTACTGCACGGCGTCGATCTCGACCTGTTCAGCCCGCCGGTCGATCGGGCCGCATTGCGCGACAAGCTTGGCATGACGGCACCGACGGTGCTGTGCGTCGGCTATCTGGTCGACAATAAGGGCATCGATCTCGCGATCCGCGCCATCGCCCGACTGTCCGATGTGCGGCTGATGATCGCCGGCACCGGACCGTGCGAGATCGCGCTCAAGGCGCTGGCCGAATCGCTGGGGGTGCGCGACCGGATCGATTTCCTCGGCCATGTCGATCAGGATTCGCTGCCCGAATTGTACGGCGCGGCGGACGTCGTGGCGAACTGTTCTGCGCGCGAGGGAATTTCGAACGTACTGCTTGAAGCGATGGCGTGCGGCACGCCGCTGGTCGCCACCCCCGTCTGGGGATCACCCGAAGTGGTCAGCCGGACAGAGGCAGGCGTGCTGACCGCCGACCGCTCCGACGCGGCCATCGCGGACGGCATCGCACATCTGATCGCCAGCCCGCCGGATCGCGCAAAGACAAGGGCTTATGCCGAGACGTTCAACTGGCGTGACACCGGGCGGCAGCATCATGCGTTGCTGACCGAGGCGGTGGCGGGCCATTGCGGACGGCATCCCACCGCGCTCGCCACCACGCCCTGATCTCAGCGCGGGCAGTTTTGCTCGCTGCGCTGGTCGTGGTGCCAGGGGGCTTGCCATTGATGACAGTTGAGCCAGGCGAGACCCTTGGCCATCGATGCGAATGCCTTATGAATGTCGCGCGTGATCGCACGGTGTCCGGTGGCCCAATCGGCGCTCAGGAAATCGTCACGCATCTCGTGTCTCCTCGGTGCCGGACCGTTCCGGCATTTCCGATATGCGCTTTGGCCCAAATCGCCGCCAACAAATCGTTGGACAGGATCGACAAGCTCACCTTATGAATTCCGAATGCGTCGTTTGCCCCCATTATCGGCCGTTCGCGTGTTCGAAGCGGCTGCGCGGCATGAAAACTTCACGATTGCGGCCGCAGAACTGGGGATGACGCAAGCAGCGGTCAGCTATCAGATCAAGGTGCTGGAAGAGCGGCTGGGCGTGCCGATGTTCCGGCGCGAGAAGAAGCGCGTGGTGCTGACCGAGACCGGCCGCCGCGCCGGGCACGACGTGTCGCGCGCGTTCGATGCGCTGGACGCCGCGTTCGGCGCGATCCGGGCGGAGGACGCGTCGCTGCTCACCGTTTCCACCTCGAACACCTTCGCCAACACCTGGTTCGCGTGGCGGCTGGGCGGTTTCCAGATGACGCATTCCGAGATGGCCGTGCGACTGCACACCAGCGACATGGTGACGGACTTTGCATCGGACGAGGTGGATTGCGCGGTGCGATCGGGGCTGGGCGGGTGGCCCGATTTGTCGCATGATATGTTGTTCGAGATCGATTTCACGCCGATGTGCAGTCCGGATTTCCTCGCCCGGCAGGGTGGCGCGTTGCGACCGGAGGATCTGCCCGGCCTGCCGCTGATCAGTCCGCAGGATCCGTGGTGGCCGGTCTGGCTGGGCGAAGCGGGCGTTGCCGTGCCGGAAGGACCGATCAAGCCCGGCGTCCGCCTCGATAGCCAGGCACATGAAGGTTATGCGGCGACCGCAGGACAGGGAGTCGCGCTGCTGACGCCCTTCTTCTGGCGCAACGATCTTGCCGAGGGGAAGCTGGTGCGTCTGTTTCCGCAGAAGTCGACGCGGGGCGAAGCTTATTGGCTGGTGTACCCCGAACATCGTCGCAACGTGCCCAAGATTCGTCAGTTCCGCGATTGGCTGTTGGCCGAGATCGCGCGCGATATCGCCGAGACCATAGCGCCTGCGTAACGGCACTGCTAATCGAACAGATATGCCGACCGACGTCAAAGATCCCGAAGACCCATTCAATGCCATTGTCGATGCGCCCTTCGACAGCGCGCTGAGTGACCGATACCTCGTCTATGCGCTGTCCACCATAACGGCGCGGTCGTTGCCGGATGTGCGCGACGGGCTGAAACCGGTGCATCGCCGCCTGCTCTGGGCGATGCGGTTGCTGAAGCTGGATCCGTCGCAGGGCTACAAGAAATGCGCCCGCGTCGTCGGCGACGTGATCGGCAAATACCATCCGCACGGCGACCAGTCGGTCTATGACGCCATGGTCCGCCTCGCCCAGTCGTTCGCGATGCGGTATCCGCTGGTCGACGGGCAGGGCAATTTCGGCAATATCGACGGCGATAACGCCGCCGCCTATCGCTACACCGAAGCGCGGCTGACGCAGGTCGCGATCGACATGATGGACGGGCTCGACGAGGATGCCGTCGATTACCGCCCGACCTACAATAACGAGGATCACGAGCCGGAACTGTTTCCGGGCCTGTTCCCAAACCTGCTGGCCAATGGCGCGGCGGGCATCGCGGTCGGCATGGCGACGAGCATTCCGCCGCACAATGCCGCCGAACTGTTCGACGCCGCGATCCTGCTGATCGACCAACCCGACGCCAGCGATGCGCAGATGCTGGAGCATGTGAAGGGCCCGGATTTCCCGACCGGCGGACTGGTGGTGGATTCGCCGAACGCCATCGCAGAAGCCTATGCCACCGGGCGCGGCGGCTTTCGGGTGCGCGCGCGCTGGTCGATCGAGCGCGAGAAGGGCGGCGGCTGGAATGCCGTCATCACCGAAATTCCCTACGGCGTGCAGAAGGGCAAGTTGATCGAGCAGATCGCCGGGCTGATCAACGACAAGAAACTGCCGATCCTGGCCGATGTGCGTGACGAATCCGACAGCGAGATCCGCATCGTCATCGAACCGCGCAGCCGCACGGTCGATGCCGACATGCTGATGGAAAGCCTGTTCCGGATGAGCGACCTGGAAAACCGGGTCAGCCTGAACCTCAACGTGCTCGACAAGACGCGTACCCCACGCGTGATGAGCCTGCGCGAGGCGTTGAAGGGCTGGGTCGATCACCAGTTCGTCGTGCTGCAACGGCGCTCGCAATACCGGCTCGACAAGATCGCCGACCGGGTCGAACTGCTCGACGGTTACCTGATCGCGTATCTCAATCTCGATCGCGTGATCGAGATCATCCGCACCGAGGACGAGCCGAAGCCGATCATGATCGCCGAATTCGGCCTGACCGATCGCCAGGCCGAGGCGATCCTCGACATGCGGCTGCGTCGCCTGCGCAAGCTGGAAGAGATGCAGATCCGCAAGGAACGCGACGGGCTGGAAGCGGAGAAATCCACGCTGGAACTGCTGCTCGGCAGCGAGGCGCGGCAGCGCACGCGCTTGAAGCGCGACACGGCCAAGCTGCGCGAGCGTTATGGCCCCGAAACGCCATTGGGCAAGCGCCGCACGACGATCGCCGAGGCCGCCCCCGCACGCGAGATCCCGCTCGAGTTGATGATCGAACGCGAGCCGATCACGGTGATCCTGTCCGAACGCGGCTGGATCCGCGCGATGAAGGGCCATTCCGACGACGCCGCGATCGCCGCGCTGAAGTTCAAGGAAGGCGATGGCCCGGCCTTCGCCTTTTCGGCGCAGACCACCGACAAGATCCTGCTCGCGGCGGAAAACGGGCGATTCTATACGCTTGCCGCAGATCGCTTGCCGGGCGGACGCGGCTTCGGCGAGCCGGTGCGGCTGATGATCGACCTCGATGGTGAGGTCGGAATCGTCGCCTTGCTGCCGGCGAGCCGTGCGAAGAAACTGCTGGTCGCGGCGGGCGACGGCCGGGGCTTCATCGTACAGACCGCCGACACGATCGCCGAAACGCGCAAGGGCAAGACGGTCGTCACGCCACGCATCGGTGCCAAATTGAAGATCGTGAAGCCGGTCGATCCGGCCGCCGATTATGTCGCGGCGATCGGGGACAATCGCCGCCTGTTGGTGTTCCCGCTGACCGAACTGGCCGAATTGTCGAAGGGGCAGGGGGTGCAGTTGCAGCGCTATGGCGATGGCGGCCTGTCCGATGCGGTCACGTTCGTATTCGCCGAGGGCCTGAGCTGGACGATGGGCGGCGAGACGGGGCGTACCCGGACGGAAACCGATCTGACGCAATGGCGCGCCGCGCGGGGTGCCGCGGGCCGGATGCCGCCGACGGGGTTCCCGCGCGACAACAAATTCTAACAGAGCGGAAACCGTCACGGTGGCGAAATAATCGCGGCTTCAGCGTACTTTAACGAAGTTGCGCTAGCCGTGTCCTGTAATGGTGACGACAAAGCCGATGAGCCTGTTCCGGAAGATGCTGCCCGTGCCCACGGACGGCCCGGTGGCACTCGCGCCGGATACGGTGCGCGCGGTGGCGACGATCAACCTGCTGCCGATCCCCGCCGCGATCGTCACCCATGTCGATGGCCGCTTCGCCTTGCATGGGCATAACGATGCCTTCAGGCTTGCCGGACTTGGCACCTCGTCCGAAAAATCGCCGTTTCTCAATCTTTTCGGTCTGCGCATTGCGGCTTTCCTCGATGGAGAATCGCTGAAGGAGGAATCGGCATGGCAGTTCGGCGACAGCGTCGATTGCCGGCATTACCGCGTCACGCTGGCGCGGCTGGAACGAAGCGAGGCACGCCGGTGCCTCGTCACTTTGGTCGATCACACATCCGAGCTGCGCACCGAACACAATCTCCGCCGCGAGATGCTGACCGACAGCCTGACCGGCCTGCCCAATCGTGCCGGCTTCTCGGATCGGCTCGAAGGGCTACTGATCGATCCGGCCGAGCGCGCGCGTTATGCGGTGCTGGTGCTGGATCTCGATCGCTTCAGCCGGGTCAATGCCTGTCTCGGCTCGATGGACGGCGACGAACTCCTCATCACGCTGGCCCGTCGCCTGAAGGGAGCGCTCCGCGCGCATGACGTGCTGGCGCGCACCGGCGGCGACGAATTCGGCATCCTGCTGACGCTGGAGGACGGGCCGAGCGATGCGCAGCATGTCGCCAAGCGGATCGAGGGCGCGCTAGCCACGCCGTTCCGGCTGAGCGATTTCGAGATCAAGGTGTCCTGCTCGATCGGCATCGCGTTCGGATCGGCCGAGATGGACGATGCCGAGGAACTGATTCGCCACGCCCAGTTCGCGGTGAAACGTTCGAAGATCAGCGGCAAGGCCGAGGCGTATCAGACGCAGCAATTCGATATCGCGCGCGAACAGTTCGGCATGGAAACCGCGTTGCGCCGCGCGATCGAGAATGGCGAGATGCGCCTGACGTATCAGCCGATCTGCGATCTTGCGACGGGCCGCGTGATCGCGTTCGAATCGCTCGCGCGCTGGACCGACGAGGCGGGCCGGGCGCATTCACCCAACGATTTCATTCCGGTGGCCGAGGAATCGGGGCTGATCGTGCCGCTCGGGCGCTGGGCGATCGACGAGGCGGCGCAAACCCTTGCCGCATGGGACACGCGATTCGGCGGCGATTGCGGCGTGAAGCTGGCGGTCAATCTTTCCGCCATCCAGCTGCAACGCGATCGCATTCCGAAGCTGGTCGAACGCGCGCTGATGGCCAATGGGCTGGACGGACGGCGCTTCACGCTGGAATTGACCGAGAGCGCGCTGGTCACCGATCCGGATCGCATCGCCGGGATCATGCATGCGCTGAAAGCACTGGGCACGACGATCGCGATGGACGATTTCGGCACCGGCTATTCCAACCTCGCCTATCTGCAGAAACTGCCGATCGACGTGCTGAAGATCGATCGCAGCTTCATCACCGGCATGCTTGCGGATCGCGACAAGGTCGCGATCGTCCGCGCGATTCTCAGCCTGGCCTCGGCGCTCGGCATGAAGACGACCGCCGAGGGCATCGAGACCAACGAACTGGCGCAGACGCTGGCGGCGTTGGGCTGCACCTATGGGCAGGGTTACACCTATGCCCGTCCGCTGGAGGCGGATGCGGCCTATGCCTATCTGCTCGATATCAACCACTGAGCGACGGCCGAATCGGCAATCTGCCCGGTGCGTTCGGCGTCCGGGAACCCTTCCGCGATCCAGAGGTCTTCGACCGTGCGGAGCATCCGCGCGACGTCCGGTCCCTTTCCGAGCCCACGCGCGACGAGGTCGCCGCCCTTGATCGGAAACATCGGGGTGGTGAGGGACGATAGCGACTGGATCTGGTCGATCGGGCGATCCGATAGCAGCAGGCGATCGGCGGCGAGACCCGCGCCGAGGCGATAGAGCAGAACCCGGGGCGGTTCGCTGCCGACGGATTCGGTGCCAGCGATCAGGCGACGACGATCATTGTTGGACAGGCGGAGGCGCGCGCCGACATCTTCGGCCATAGCGGCGTCCGGCGGAAGCAAGGCGGCGAGGCGGCGAATCGGATCGGGTGCGATGCCGGTTTCGGCTTCGCGTCGGGCGAGCGTGGCCAGGCGATCGGCCTGTGCGATTTCCGGCAGCACGGGCCGGAAGATGCCGTGCGCGATCATCAGATCGACCACGCGCACCGCATGCTCCGCGACCAGCAGCTTGAGCAATTCCGCCGCCACCCGCTCGCGTGACAAGGCCATCAGGTCGTTCGCGCGGGCCGTACACGCCGCCAGTCCGTCGGCATCGGGCGCGTCGCCGAATCGGGCGTGGAAGCGGAAGAAGCGCAGGATGCGGAGATGATCCTCGGCGATTCGCTGCAACGGATCGCCGATGAAGCGCACGCACCGCGCCGCCAGATCGTCCAGCCCGCCGAAATAATCGATCACCTCCAGCGTGCGCGGATCGGCATAGAGCGCGTTCATCGTGAAATCGCGCCGCGCCGCGTCTTCGCGCCAATCGTCGGTGAAGGCGACGATCGCGTGCCGGCCATCGGTGGATACGTCGCGGCGGAGCGTCGTCACCTCGACCGGGCCGGAGGGCAGGATCGCGGTGATCGTGCCGTGCGCGAGGCCGGTCGGCACGGCCTTGATGCCTGCACGCTTCAGGGCGTGGACCACGTCTTCCGGCTGATGCACCGTGGCCAGATCGACATCCGCCGCGTCGATGCCGAGCAACGTGTCGCGCACGATCCCGCCGACGAAGCGCACCTCGCCCCGCGCCGCGCCCAGCGTGTCGGTGAGTGCGGCCAGTCCCTCCCGCTCCAGGAACGCGGAATCCAAAGGGATCAACTGCCCCATCGCAGCCGCCGCGAAAGATTGACGATCATCGCCGCGGTCGCGCCCCAGATGCGCTGATCGTTCCACAGGATCTCGTAATAATGCCGGTTGCGCCCCTGCCATTCGACCGTCGCTTCGAGATGGTTGGCGCTGTCGAGTACGAATCCCAACGGCACTTCGAACACGGCGGCGACTTCGGCCTCGCTGGGTGTCAGGACGAGATCGGGTGGGACCACGCCGATCACGGGCGTGACCTCGAACCCGGTGATCGTGCGATAGCGATCGGCGATGCCGATGATCTGCACCGCTGCCGGGGGAAGGGCGATTTCTTCCTCGGCTTCCCGCAGGGCGGCGGCGACCGGGCCGCTATCGCCCGCGTCGATCCGGCCGCCGGGAAAGGCGACCTGGCCGGGATGCTTGCTCAGCGTATCGGTGCGGCGGGTGAGCAGGACGCCGGGTTTGGCGCGATCGGTGACGGCGATGAGCACGGCGGCCTGGACCGGCGTGGCGATATCGGAATCACCGTCGCGGTGGTCGCCGGTAAGCAATGCCATCTCTTGCGCATGGCCCGTCTCCAGCGCCCGGGCGAGGCGTTCGGCCAGCGTCATGCGACCGGCTCCAGCGCGAAGAACGCGCCCGCGCTCCAGATGCCGGGGGGCGAATCGTCGTTGGCCAGAGCGAGCGTGGCGAGTTCGTAATAGACCGGGCGTGCGACCAGCGCCTCCAGCCCGCCACGCACGTGGAGATACGGGCGGGGTCCGTCCTCCGTCGTCTCGAAGCGCAAAGGGTGATCCGCGCCGGCCGTCACCAAATCGCCGGTGTTGAGCCGGAAGGCGAGCGTCGTGCCTTGCCCTTCGCCCTCGATCTTCAGTTCGACCGCCTGGAACGGCGCGTCCTCGACCGCGATATCGAGCTTCTCGACCGGGGTGACCAGCACGTAGCCGCCATCCGGTTCGCGCCGCAGGATGGTGGAGAACAGGCGCACCATCGCCTGACGTCCGATCGGCGAGCCCTGATGAAACCAGGTGCCGTCGCGGGCGATGCGCATCTCGCTGTCGCCGCAATGCGTGGGGTTCCAGCGCTCGACCGGCGGGAGGCGGTTCTCCTCGGCGAGGCGCGCGATATCGGCGAGCGAGAGCGTGGCGAGGTCGGGCAGGGGAGGCATCGGCATGGGCCTTGCGGTAGGCGCGGCCCTGCTCCGCCGCAAGCGTCAGGCGTGCGCCGTGACGCGCGGCCCGAGCAATCCGTCGCCCGCCGGCACCGCGCCGCCTCGCGCCAACAAGCGATGGCGATCGACCGGTCCGGGCACGCGCCAGCCTGCGGTCCCGTCTGCGACGAACCCGAAGAAGCGGCCATAATATTCCGGGTTGCCGATCAGCACCACCGCGGGATTGGTCGGATCGGCATCGATCGCTTCGAGCGCGCGGGCGGTGAGCAGGCGGCCGATGCCGTTTTGTTGGCGCGAAGGCTCGACCGCGACCGGGCCGAGCATGATCAACGGCGTTTCGCGTCCGTCATCGCCATAAAACGTTATCGGCCAGCATTGGATGGTGCCCGCCAGCGTACCGTTATCGACCGCCGCGAAACTCAGCGCGGGGAGGGCGGCCATGCCGTCGCGGATGCGGTAGGCGGTGCGGCCGTGGCGATCCTCGCCGAACGCGCGATCGAGCAACTGCTCGACCGAATCGGCGGGCACATCGGCGATCGGCACGAACTGCACGGACAGGCACTCCAGCCCGCGCGCGAAGGAGCCGGGCCGGGGCAGCGCGATTTAGGCCGGTTCCGCCTGAACGCAAGCGCAATGCGGGTTCGCTTCTCCTCCGCGCCGTGCCGCCACGCTTTCCCCGTTCCGCACTTCTGTTATGGCGCGCGCTTGCCAACCATAAGGAATGTCCGGGCTTGGACGACACTCTCACCCTCGAAGTGCACGATCTCGAAGTTCAGGTGCTGACCGGCATTTATTCCGAGGAAACGCACCTGCCGCAGCCGCTGCGCATCTCGATCACGATCGGGCTGCGGTGCCCGGAGCGGTTCGCGCCGGATACGCCGCTGTCGGCATCGAAGAATTATCTCGACCTGAAGCATGCCGCGACCAAGGCTTTGCCCGCCGGCGTACATTTCACGCTGATCGAAGGCGTTGCGGATCATATCTGTGAGACTTTGTTCCTGCAGGACCGGCGCGTGACCTGGGCCGAGGTGAAGATCGTCAAGCTGGCGATCGCGGAAGCCGGCGAATCGATCGGCATGACGCTGCGCCGCTATCGGCGATGAGCGTGCTGGCCGCGGTCAAAGCGATGTTTGCGGGCGATTCCGATGTCACAATTATCGATGCCGCCGTTTCTCCGGTCGAATTTGTGTCCCGAATCAGGGCGGCGACGACGCGCTTCGTGCTGGTGATTGTCGGCCCGGACCTTTCGCCGGTCGATCGGGCGATGATTCTCGCCGGCATCGGTCCATTGGCCGTCGAGCTTGGCCCCAAGCGCCGAATCGGCGCGCTGGATATCGGTGCCGATGCCCGGCGAAAGGATATTCTGGACACCGCACGCTTCCTGGCCGGGGCCGAATCGTCCACCGGGCAGGTGCTAGCCGTTACCGCCTGAAGCTTATCGGGCCGCGTTGCCCCGGTCGCAGGGACCGAGCGAATCGAGTACGAAGCGATAGTCTTCCGCCGCTTCCGGAGCTGCCGTTTCCGGCAGTGCCGGCGGCAGGAAGCAGGCGAGACGATACCATAACAACGTGTCTCGCGCCGGCGGAACGGCGGAATCGCTCACCACATCGCTCAATGAAACGGCCCAATGGCGCGTCCCGGCCGGCTTCGTCGTGATGCTGAGCGAGACCGGTCGCGCGGCGGCCGTGGTCAGGAAGATCTGCGTTTCCCCTTCGCCCGGCAGGGCACCCGTCGTGTGGAAGGAATTCCCCAGTCCGGTGATCTTAGGAGGAGCATCCGCCGCGAGGGTTTCGGTGGTGATGCGGCGCGCCAGCGCATCGGCGGCGGGCGTCCAGTCGCGCATCGCATCCGGGCGAACCAACTGGATCTGCGCGCCTGAGCCCGCCACCGGCCGGGCGAACAGCAATACGCGCAGCTTGCGGAGATTCGGAAGTTTGCCACGCGCGTCGGGTCGTACGTCGAGCAGGTAACCGATTCGCGGGGGAAGGGCGGCGGGGCCGCGAATCAGTGCCAGAACATCGGCTTCGACATAGAATCGGGTGAGGCCCGGCGGCACGGTCGCGGCGTCGGCACCCTTGATTCGCGACGTGCTGCGAATCGCCGCATCAACGATTACCGGCGCATCGAGAACGAAGTCCGCATATAATGCGTAGGGCGGTGGCGGGGCTGGTGCGGGAATCGGCGGCGGTGTGCGCTGTGCGGTTGTCGGGGATATGACAACGGTGGCGGAAAGCGCCGCCAAAGCGAGCTTTTTCGTTAAGGTCTTCATGGACCAAATGGTACGCGATCGACCCCCGCTTAAACAGAAATAATTCTGCCACGCAGCGATTGTACGTTTGTTGCGTCCGACAAAGCGTTTGCGTCGTAGTTTACGTCGCGATAGAGGTTCAGGCTCTGTCCGAGGATACACTAGCCCATGGCAGGCGGATTGACGGTTAACAGGCCGCAACCGGGGTTGCCGTGATTGAGGAGTGTCGTTTCTGAATGGCCTATGCTGACCAAAAGATGAGCGGTGGCAAGGTGGTCGCGATCGTGATCGTCGCGCTCATCCACGCCGTAATTGGGTATGCCTTCGTTACCGGGCTCGCGTACAAGTACGTGAAGAAGGCGACGGAGAAGATGGACGTGTTCGACGTGGAGGAGCCACCTCCCCCGCCGCCGGACGAGCCACCCCCACCGCCGCCACCAGACCAGCCGCTGCCGCCACCCCCCGTGGTGTCGCCGCCGCCGATCGTGCAGGCACCGCGCCCGCCGGTCGTCATGCAGACCGTAACGACGCCGCCGCCGGCCGCGCCGATGGTGCCGATCGCGGCACCGCCGGCTCCGCCAGCGCCACCGGCGCCGCCGACGGTGATCAGCAAGGCCGCGTCTGCAAAGGGTAATCCCGCTTCGTGGGTGACCGGTGACGATTATCCGCCGTCGTCCGTGCGCGATCAGGAGCAGGGCGTCAGCGGCCTGACCTTCGACGTCAACGCGGCAGGGCGCATCGAGAATTGCCGGGTCAGTTCCAGTTCCGGTTCTGCAACGCTAGATCGCACGGCCTGTTCGTTGGTCACGCGTCGCGGCCGATACACGCCGGCGCTGAACGCTGCCGGACAACCGGTTCCGGGCGGTACGAAGTCGTTGAAGTTCACCTGGCGCCTGCCGGAATAACGCCACTCAGCCGGAGCCTGTCGGCTCCGGCAACCCACATGCTGCTATTCTAAGAGGGATTTACCGCAATGATGACCACCATTCTCGCCGCAGGAGCGGCACCCGCCGGTGCTGGCGCCAACCCGTACGGTTTCTGGGAAGCACTTCAGCAGGGCGGCGTGATCGCCTGGACCGTGTTCTGCATCCTGGCATTCATGTCGATCGTGTCGTTCTACATCATGTTCACCAAGCTGTTCGAACAGCAGAAGGTGATGAACCAGGCCAAGCGCGTGCGTCAGGGTTTCTGGACCTCGAACAGCCTGCGCGAAGGCGCTGCCAAGCTCGAGAAGAACTCGGCCTATCGCCAGATCGTCGACGACGGTCTCGCCGCTCAGGACCAGCACACGCAATTGACCGATCCGGTCGAGGCGCATGACTGGCTGCACGGTTCGCTGGCGCGTTCGGAAGCGACGATCAACTCGAAGCTGGGTGGCGGTCTCGCCTTCCTCGCGACGGTGGGTTCGGTCGCACCGTTCATCGGTCTGTTCGGGACGGTTATCGGCATCTACCGCGCGCTGATCAAGATCGGCGCGGCCGGTCAGGCATCGATCGACGCCGTTGCCGGCCCGGTCGGTGAAGCACTGATCATGACCGCACTCGGCCTCGCGGTCGCCGTGCCGGCCGTGCTTGCCTACAACTGGCTGCAGCGCCGCAACAAGTCGATCGCAGAAGACCTCGCGGCCTTCTCGAACGACGTGCTCGGCTTCCTGGCTTCGAACGGTGCGGTTCGTCCGGTGAGCACGGCGCGCAAGGCGCCGCCGGTAGCGGCCAAGCCTGCTGCCACGACGACGACCACGCCCCGCGCGTAAATAACGGGTCCGGGGTCGCAGGCCGAGCTTGCGACCCCGTCCTTCGCCGCCACACTGAAGTTGGCGGTGCGAATGAACGGATAGGGATAGCCCTCAATGGCAATAAGTGCTGGCGGCGATAACGAAAAGCCGATGTCCGACATCAACACGACCCCCTTGGTCGACGTGATGCTCGTGCTGCTGATCATCTTCCTGATCGCGGTCCCGGTCGCCATCCAGGCGATCAAGGTCAAACTTCCCAGCGTGAAGTATGATCCGACCACGACCAAACCGGAAAACGTTTCCTTGTCCGTCACGACCGACAAGGAAGGTCGGTGCGCGATCTACTGGAACATGACGCGCGTGACGCATCAGGAATTGCTCGATCGCGCGGTGAAGAAGCTGCAGGCCGAGATCGATCGTGCTGGCGGGGCCAACAACCTTCCAGCGGGATACGAGCTGCCCGAAGCGCATATCCGTGGTGACGTTGCTACGCCGTATCAGTGCATCGGTGGCGCTATCTACACGATGCAGATGGCTGGCTTCGCCAAGGTCGGGTTCATTTCCGAACCACCCCCCGGTGAAGCGACGACCCGTCTGTAACGGTCCGCTGAGACTCAGGAGTAATTTGATATGGCAATGAGTGGCGGTTCCGACGACGGTGAACCGATGATGGAAATGAACATGACGCCGTTGATCGACGTCCTGCTCGTGCTCCTCATCATGTTCATCATCACCATTCCGATCCAGACGCATGCGGTGAAGGTCGATCTTCCCGTGAACGATCCGTCGAACAAGCAGCCGATCATCGACCCGCAAAAGAACAAGGTCGTGATCGATACCGCGGGCCAGGTTTCGTGGAACGGCGCACCGGTCGATCCGGTGACCCTGCAGCAGTATCTGGAGCAGACGACGCAGATCAAGCCCGAGCCGGAGCTGCACTTCCAGCCCGATCCTCAGGCGCGTTACGCGCGCGTCGACGAGATTCTGGCGGTGATCAAACGTTCCGGCGTGACGAAGCTCGGCTTCATCGGCAACGAGCAGTATCGCAACGACTTCTGATTTTCGGATCGGTTTCGATATTGAAGGGCGGTCCCGCGGGGCCGCCCTTTTTCGTTTGTGCCGCCGGTTTCATCGGACTTGCCAACGCGTCATAAAGGTGAAATATTGATGTCACAAAACTGAAACCTTCCAGCTAATGGAAGGTCGGTTACGGGAGATCGATCATGCGGATGCTGGTTGCTGCTATGGCTTTGCTCGGAACGGCGGCTGTGCCGTCCTTGGTCGAGGCGCAGGATCACACTGGATATCGCCAGATTGCCACCGGCAATTATGCTCGGGCCGAGCGGACGCTGACCTCCGAGTTGAAATCGTTTCCGCAGCGTCCGGAACTGATGCTCAACCTTGCCGCAATCTATGTGCGTACGGATCGCGCAGCCGATGCTCGGGCGCTGTACGCCGCGGTGCTGGCGCAGCCCGACGTGTTGATGGACCTTTCGGCCGACACGACGGCGTGGTCGCATGCGCTGGCGCAGAGGGGCTTGCGGCAATTGGCGGGGATACAGCTTTCATCGCGCTGACGGCTCGATTTGAGGCATTGGTGCTTGGTCGCGGTTGCGATAATCTGGCTCGCCGTTAGTTAAGCGGCCATCCGATTTGGACCTGTCCGATCGCCCAACTGTCCGTGAAAGCTACAGCTTCGGCAGCGTTACCCCGCGCTGGCCCATATATTTTCCGGCGCGGTCGGCGTAGCTGACTTCGCACGGTTCATTGCCTTGCAGGAACAGGAACTGGCAGGCGCCTTCGTTGGCGTAGATCTTCGCCGGCAGCGGGGTGGTGTTCGAGAATTCGAGCGTCACATGCCCCTCCCAGCCGGGTTCCAGCGGGGTCACGTTGACGATGATCCCGCAGCGCGCATAGGTTGATTTGCCGAGGCAGATGACCAGCACATCGCGCGGGATCCGGAAATATTCGACCGTCCGGGCCAAGGCGAAGCTGTTCGGCGGGATGATGCACACATCGGTCTTGCGGTCGACGAAGCTGTTGGCGGCGAAATCCTTCGGATCGACGATCACGCTGTCGATATTGGTGAAGATCTTGAACTCGTCCGACACGCGCGCGTCATAGCCGTAGGAGGACAGGCCGTAACTGATGCAACCGTCGCGCTTCTGGCGATCGACGAACGGCTCGATCATGCCGGACGACAGCGCCTGTTCGCGGATCCAGCGGTCGGACAGGATGGACATTGCGGGTGCTTGCTCCGGATTGAAGGCGTTTGTTTCGCGGGTCGGGCGATGTGATGCAAGGGCCTGCGGTCTGGTTGGGGAAATGTCTTGGGTCGGCGGTGATGGGGCCGGCCATTCCTGGACGTGACAAGTGCGAAGCGGCCGCGAAACCTAAGATACTTTTCGCATCAGATTGACCGTGAACGTGGCGGCGCCGGGCACCGCACTGCCGCTGGCACCTTTTGCGGGATTGAAAAGGCGCTTGTTGAGCACAGCCGCGCACACGCTTTTTTCCAAGGCTGGCTCGGTGATCTCCGCTGTCGCATGGCACGTTGCGGCAACGCCGTCGGGTGTCACGGTGAGGCGAAAAACATCGTTGATCGTGGACCGGTTGGACTGGCCTGCCAGCGCGAGGAAATCGCCGTTCGATATCCAGGCATCCCGAGGTTTCAAGGCGACTGGTGTCGTGCCGCCAGGGAGAAATTGAGCGGGATCGGCACCCCATTCTACAAGCTGGTCGGCGCTGCATCGGCGTAGCGCTTCGACGGCGTTGGCGATGCGGGCGAGCGGCACCGTTATCCCGACACCCTTTTTGGTGGTCAGTGTAACGGTCGTCGCACCAGCAACGTCTTCCATAAACGAAGGCGATAGCCCTTGCATCCAAATGACGGACGTCTTGTTGGGCAATTCGGCGACGCTTGCTAAACCGCTCGATACCTTCTGCGAGGGAGCAAAGATAAGCGTAGCTGGCTGGAAAGATGCCGGGGCCCCAAGGCTTTCGCTCGTGACCGCCAGACGGTAGCTATCGCTCCCCGGGACGGTGTCGATCGAGAGCGTGGATGATGATTCCGGATCTCGCCTTTCCAGCGAGCAGTGGGCTGGTTCCATCCGCAAAGCCCAGCGGCCGACCGAGGGGGAAGGGCTAGCCTGTGCAGCTCCCAGAACGGCAAGCGCACTCATGAATGCGGCGATCATTTCACACCCTCTGCCTGGTCTCGGATAAACTTAACGACCGTTTGCTTGTGGACAAGCGGTCGATGCGGAAAGATTATCGTGATTGCGGCCAGACGGGTCATTCCACCGCGCTCATCCGATCCCCAGATCCTTCGGGCCAAAGGCGTGGGGGAGCAAATCGGACAGCATATGGCGATCGACCTGTTCGCCGGTCGCGCTGCCGCACCAGACGATGATGTCGCGCCGGCCGATCTGGGCGGCTTCGTTGATCACTTGGCGGCAACGGCCGCAGGGGCCGACCGGGGTTTCGCCCGTCACCGCGCCATTGCGGATCGCGCCGCCGATCACGCCGACCGCCAGCACGTCGGCGAGGCGGCCGGCGCTGTTTGCGGTGGCAAGGGCTACGGTCTCGGCGCAGAGCGACAGGCCGTAGCTGGCGTTTTCGAAGTTCGCGCCGGTGACGATGCTGCCGTCGGTGAGCAGCAGGGCGGCACCCACGCCGAAATTGGAATAGGGGGCGTGGGCGCGGGTTGCGGCTTCGCGGGCGGCGGCGATCAGGGTGTCGCGGGTGGCGTTGTCGAGATTTGGGGCGGGCATCGGGTTTCCAGTCATCGGATCATCTACACCGGTTTGTGTCATCGGGCCGTTCGCCTTGAACCTGTGAAACGGCGGTTTGGGACATGTGCTTCGACAAGCTCAGCACGAACGGAGGAGGAGATAACGGGAAGGGAGGCAGATAACTAACCACGCTCACGGTGCCACCACGTTCCAATGCACCGGGCCGTCGATGCCGTCGATGCGGCGCATGTCGCTGGCCTGCCACATGCGCCAGGGGCGCGCGGCGTAATCCGGCGGGAAGAAGTTGCGCAGGCTCCATAGCGGTCGGTTCACCCCGGCGGAGAGGGTGTAGGCCGCCTCGACCGGGGCGGCGATCTTGAGCAGGATCGGCTTGCCGGTGTGCGATTCGACCATCGTGACGAAGCGTGTCACTTCCGCGATCACCACGTCGCGGTTGGGGTGTGAGGCGCAATCCGGCGAGAAATCGATCAGCACCGCGGCGGGCAGGGCATCGGCCACGCGCGGCACGGTGGTGTTGAAATTGTTCGCCTGATCCGCCGCCAGCCGGCAGAAGGACCAGACGTGCAGCGCGCCGCGCCGCATGCCGGCGGCATGTGCATCGGCCCAGCTGGTGGCGAATTGCCCATCGCGCCCGTCCGCGCCCATCGTCGCGCGCATATAGGCGAAGTCGGCCCCGGAGGCGGCAACGGTCGGCCAGTGGATCGCGCCCTTGCTTTCATCGACATCGACGCCCTGGAACATGTAATCCTTGCGCGACGGATGCCAGCCGGTGACGAAGACCCAGCCGAGCAGGGCGATCGCCACGAGGCCGAACAGGGCCACGCCCGCCCAGCCGAGGCGGCGTCCGAAAAGGCGCAAGCTCACCCGCCCTCAACCCTTGATGTGCAGCACGCAGATGAGCGTGAACAGGCGGCGGGCGGTGTCGAAATCGATCTCGATCTTGCCCTCCAGCCGCTCCTTGAGCAATTCGGCGGCTTCGTTGTGGATGCCGCGCCGGGCCATGTCGACGGTCTCGATCTGCGCCGGCGTCGCGTTGCGGATCGCGGCGTAATAACTGTCGCAGATCGCGAAATAATCCTTGATCGGGCGGCGGAAGCGGCCGAGCCCGAGGACGTAGGTTTCGAGATGGCTATCGTCGGCGCGGTTGATCGCGATGCCGAGCCGCCCTTCCTCGACGGTCAGTGCGATCTTGTAGGGGCCGGCATAGCCATCGGCATGTTCGCGCTGCGGGGCGAAATGATTGCCCTCGATCAGATCGAAGATCGCGATGCGACGTTCCTGTTCGATATCGGCCGACCGCCACAGGATGGTGCGTTCGTCCAATACGACATCGATGATCCGCGGGTCGGCCATCGTCACGCCCTATCGGGGAAGCGCCGCCGGGACAATCCGTGTGAGGGTTGGTGCCGAGCGGCTTGCGCTGGTGCAACGGGCCCGATCGCTTTCTCCGGATTTCCCGTACGCCGCGAGCGTGGCCCTGAGCGCAACGTGGGTCGTGACTGTCACGGCGCTGAGAGAAAAACACCGAACTGGTCTTGCCAGATATAAGACAATCGCGAGAAAAACGGTTAAATGGTTAATATAGCGTAAGAAATTCTTACATTCACTATTTCGCGCGGGGGCATTTACCAAATTACTCCCGGGAAATCCGCCATTGGCACGATGGTTGCGATGATTGATGCGAGGCCGGTCAGCGGCTCGCTCAATTTAGGAAACGACCATGAACAAGATGAACGCCCTGCTCGCCGCCACGATGATCGCCGGTGCCGCAATCGCACTGCCGGCTTCCGCCACCACCTATGTCATATCGCAGACGATCGGCGCGGGCAGCGTCACCGGCACGATCACGACCGACAACACGATCGGCGCGATCGCAAGCACGAACATCACCGCCTTCAATCTGATCTTGAACGATGGCACGGCGACGTTCAACCTGACCAACAGCAACGGAGCGGTGGGCATCGCAGGTTCTGCGCTGACCGCCACTGCCACGGGCCTGTTCTACAATTTCTCGGCCGCCGGCACCAACTATGCGTTGTTCCAGGCACCAAATCTCGGATCGTCGATCAACTATTTCTGTCTGCAGACTTCGAGCTGCTACAATCCGACGAGCACGCCGGGCGCAGGTATGCGCATTCAGGGCGCTCTGCTGAACAATTCCCAGACGGGCAACGTACAGTTCGGCGCGGTTGCCGCCGTTCCGGAGACGGCGACCTGGGGCATGATGATCCTCGGCTTCGGCATGATCGGAGCGGCCGCGCGCAGCCGCAAGGTCAAGACGACCGTCGCCTACGCCTAAGACGGCTTGATCGCCTCAACGAAAAGCCGTCGGCCGAAAGGCCGGCGGCTTTTTGCTGTGTCATCCGTCCCCGCAATCCACATGCTGTTCGGCGCAAAGCGGGTTGAGAGATAAGGCGGGGGGGCTATGAGCGGGCGATGGCCACCATCATTCCCATCCAGCCCGTCCCCGAATCGACCAGCCTGCCACAGAATGTGGAGGCGGAGGCGGCGATGCTGGGGGCGATGATGATCGACAACCGGCTGGCCGACGATCTGATCGACAAGCTGGAGCCGGAGCATTTCTTCGAGCCGCTGCACGGCCGTATCTTCGGTGCGATCAAGACCGCGCGTGCCGCCGACATGCTGGCGACGCCGGTGACGCTGCGCCCGATGTTCGAGAGCGATGCGGGCATGAAGGAGGTCGGCGGGCCGGCCTATCTCGCGCAATTGACCGGCAGTGGCGCAGGCCTGATCGGCGCGCGGCAGTTCGCGCAGCAGATCTACGATCTGGCGATGCTGCGGACGCTGGTGACGGTGGGGCGCGGGCTGGTCGAGCGGGCGATGGATACCTCGGAGGAGGTCAATCCGCGCGCGCAGATCGAGGCGGCGGAAGAGGAATTGTTCAAGGTCGCGGCCGATGGCGGCACCGAAAGCGCGGTCAAGACCTTCGCGCAGGCGACGACGATGGCGGTGAAGATGGCGCAGCGCGCGCTGAATTCCGGCGGGCATCTGTCGGGCATCACCACCGGCCTGGACAGCGTCAATTCCAAGATCGGCGGCATGCACAATTCCGATCTGATGATCCTCGCCGGTCGTCCGGGCATGGGCAAGACGTCGCTCGCTACCAACATCGCGTTCAACGCCGCGCAGCGCTACATGCGCGACCGCGCCGACGGGATGGAGCATGCCGCGTCGATGGGCGCGAAGGTGGCGTTCTTCAGCCTGGAAATGTCCGCCGACCAGTTGGCGACGCGTATTCTGGCGGAGCAGGCGCGGATCAGTTCCGAGGCGCTGCGCATGGGCAAGATCAGCCGGCAGGAGTTCAACCAGCTCGCCGCCGCCGCCGCCGATCTCGAGAATCTGCCGCTGTTCATCGACGATACGGCCGGCTTGACGATCGGCGGGTTGCATACGCGCATGCGGCGCTTGCAGCGGCGGCATAACAATGAGATCGGGCTGGTGATCATCGATTACCTCCAGCTGCTGACCGGATCGGCCAAGGCATCGAGCGACGGACGCGTGCAGGAAATCTCCGAGATTTCGCGCGGGTTGAAGACTTTGGCCAAGGACATGAACGTGCCGGTGATGGCGCTGTCGCAGCTCAGCCGTCAGGTGGAAAGCCGCGAGGACAAGCGCCCGCAGCTGTCGGATTTGCGTGAATCGGGATCGATCGAGCAGGACGCGGATATCGTGATGTTCGTGTTTCGCGAGGATTATTACGTTGCGGCGAAGGAGCCGAAACGCCCGACCGAGGGCGACAACGCCAAGATCTTCGAGGATCATGCGCAATGGGCGACCGACATGGAGCGCGTGTTCGGGCTGGCCGAACTGATCATCGCGAAACAGCGTCACGGTGCGACGGGCAAGGTGATGTTGAAGTTCGAGCCGAGCGTGACGCGGTTCTCGGATCTGGTCGGCGAAGGATATTGATCGCGGGCGTCCGGTCTTGAAGACGCTCAACGATCCGGATCTGGTGCTGACGCCGGGGCTGGCGGCGATCCGGGCGCAGTTCGCGGTGCCCGTGGGGTTTCCGCCGGAGGTGCTGGCTGCGGCGGACGTGGCGGCGAAGCGCGCGCCGACCGCGCATGTCGATCGCACCGCGATGCCGTTCGTCACGCTCGATCCGGCGAGTTCGACCGACCTCGACCAGGCGTTCGCGATCGAGCGCAGCGGGGCAGACCTGCTGCTCCATTATGCGATCGCCGATGTGGCGTGGTTCGTCGACGACGGTGGGGCGATCGACGTGGAGGCGTGGAAGCGCGGCACGACCTTGTATCTGCCCGATGGCAAGGCCGGGCTGTATCCGCCGGTGCTGGCGGAAGGCGCGGCGAGCCTGTTGCCGGATGGGCCGCGCCCGGCGGTGGTGTTCGCGGTGCGGGTGGCGCCGGATGGTGCGGTGGCGCTGGACGGGGTGGAGCGCGCGGTGATCCGCAGCCGGGCGAAGCTGGCCTATGACAGCGTGCGGGATAGCGATTTGCCGGCGGATTTCGCGGATCTGTCGACGCGAATCACCGATGCCGAGGCGCGGCGCGGGGCGAGCCGGGTCGATCCGCCGCAGCAGGAGGTGGAGGGGACCGGCGACGGCCGCTTCCGGCTGGCGTTCGCGCCCCGGCTGGAATCGGAGGATCGCAATGCGGCGCTATCGCTGGCGACGAACCTGGCGGTCGCGGCGGCGTTGCAGGCGCATCATACCGGGCTGTTCCGCGTGATGGCCGGGCCGGACGAGCGGGCGGTGCAACGCCTGCGGCAGATCGCGGCGGGACTGGGGCTGGACTGGCCGGCGGCCACGTCGCTCGCCGCGTTCGAGCCGACGCTGAACGGCGCGGATCCGGCGCAGGCCGCGTTCATGATCGCGCTGCGCCGGGCGGGGAGTGGCGCGTCCTATGTGCCGTATCGCGAGGGTGTGGTGCCGTGGCATGCGGCGATGGCAGCGACCTATGCGCATGCGACCGCGCCGCTCAGGCGGCTGGCGGATCGCTATGTCGTGCAGGCGGCGTTGGCGATCGCGAATGGCAAGGCGGTGCCGGATGTCGTCGCGCAGGCATTCGAGACGCTGCCGCCGGTGATGGCGCGCGCCGATGCGATCGGCGGGCGGATCGATCGCGCGGCGGTCGATCTGGCGGAGGCGGTGATGCTGCACGGGCGCGAAGGCGAGGTGTTCGCGGCGACGATCGTCGATGCGGACGATCGCGGGGCGCATATCCAGTTGCGCGATCTGGCGGTGGTAGCGAGCGTGAAGACGAGCGGGCGGCCTGGGGATGCGGTGTCCGTGCGGCTGGTGGCGGCGGATGTGGAGGCGCGGACTTTGAGTTTTGTTATCGCGGACTGAACACCAAGCTACCGTTCGCCCTGAGCCTGTCGAAGGGCGTGTTCCAGGCGGAGGCCGGTGTCCGGGGCACGTGCTTCGACAGGCTCAGCACGAACGGGGTTATTGGCGTTCGACCTCGCTGGCGTGATTCCTAGAAAACCGGTTCCTCGCCCGGCTTCTCGGCCACGTGGATCCCGCACTCGACCTTTTCCCAGCCGCGCCAGCGACCGGCGCGGGGGTCTTCGCCGGGTTGCACCTTGGAGGTGCAGGGCGCGCAGCCGATCGAGGGATAACCTTCGGCCTCCAGCGGGTGGCGCGGGAGGTTGTGCGCCGCGAAATAGGCGTTCAGGCGATCCTTGTCCCAATCGGCCAGCGGGTTGAGTTTCAGCCGGCCTTCGTCTTCCTCGAAGCGCGGCATCGCCAGGCGGGTGCCGGCCTGGAAGCCCTTGCGGCCGGAAATCCACGCATCGAAGGGCGCAAGCGCGCGGCGCAGCGGTTCGACCTTGCGTAGGTCGCAGCAGCCGTCGGGATCGTAGTTCCAGCGCAGGCCGGTGCCGTCCTTGGCGGCGAGGATGCGCGGATCCGGGCGGAACACGCGCAACTCGGTGAAGCCCAGGCGTTCGGACAGTTCGTCGCGATATTGCAGGGTTTCGCCGAAGATCTTCTGCGTGTTGATGAAGATGACCGGCACGTCCTTGTCGATCTCGGCGATGATGTGCAGCAGCACCGCGCTCTCCGCACCGAACGACGAGACCGCGGCGACGCGATTCTTCAGTTCGCCGGTGAGCAGTTCGGCGAGCATGTCCTGCGTGCCCACGCCGGCGAAGCGCGCGTTCATTTCAGCCGCATCGACTTTGGTGAAGGGCGTGACGTGGATCGTATCGAGACGGCGGGCGGCTTCAGCCATGACGTTTCTTCCACACCGGCACGATTCCGTCGGCGGCTTTTTGGTAAAAGTCCTCGTAGCGCGACAGGCTGGCTTCCGCGGTGGCGGCGTCGATCTCCGCCTCGGGTGCGAAGCTGTCGAAGCCGCAGCGGCGCATCGGCAGCAATTGATCGACCAGCACGTCGCCCTGCGCGCGCAGTTCACCGGTATAGCCGGCCTCGCGCAGGATGCGTGCGGCGCTGTAGCCGCGGCCGTCGCGGAAGCTGGGGAAGCTGACCTCGACCAAGGCGATCTGTTCGAGATGCGGGATCAGCGCACGGGCATCGTCGCCGGCCTCGATCCGGACTGCGGTGGCGTTGGTCTGGCCGAGGAACGCATCCATCGTGACGGCAGGTTCGTCGTGCGGTTGATCATCACGATATCGCAGCAGATCACCCATAGATCGCCTCCTTGAACGGGGCCATGCCGACGCGGCGATAGGTGTCGATGAAGCGTTCGCCGGTTTCGCGGACGACGAGATATTTGTCGGTCACGCGCTCGATCGCATCGACCACGCCGTCCTCATCGAAGCCGGGGCCGGTGATCTTGCCGAGGCTGACATCCTCCGCGCCCGATCCGCCGAGCAGCAATTGGTAGTTTTCGGTGCCCTTCTTGTCGACGCCGAGGATGCCGATATGACCGGCGTGATGATGGCCGCAGGCGTTGATGCAGCCGCTGATCTTGAGCTTCAACTCACCGATCTCGCGCTGCTTCGCGGGGTCGGCGTAGCGCTCGGTGATTTTCTGCGCGAGCGGGATCGAACGGGCATTGGCGAGGCTGCAATAATCGAGGCCGGGGCAGGCGATGATGTCGCTGATCAGATCGAGGTTGGCGGGAGCGAGACCGGCGGCGTCGAGCTGTTGCCATATCGCGTGAAGATCGGCGCTGCGGACATGCGGCAGGACGATGTTCTGCGCATGCGTGATGCGCAGTTCGTCGAAGCTGTAGCGCTCGGCCAGATCGGCCATCAGATCGATCTGTGCGGAACTTGCGTCGCCGGGGATGCCGCCGGTCGGCTTCAGGCTGATATTGACGATGCGGTAGCCGGGCTGCTTGTGCGGCTTGACGTTCTGATCGAGCCAGAGCGCGAAATCGGGGTCGCTGCGATCGGGCTGCGCGCCGTCGTCCGCCGCGAAGGCGGGATCGGCGAACATCTTGGCGATGCGATCGAACTCGGCTTTGGGTGGATCGAGACCGAGCGATTTGACGTGGGCGAATTCCTCCTCGACCTGCGCGCGGTACGAATCCGCGCCGATCTCGTGGATCAGGATCTTGATCCGCGCCTTGTAGATATTGTCGCGCCGGCCGTAGCGATTGTAGACGCGCAGGCATGCCTCGACATAGCTGAGCAGATCGTCGGCGGTGACGAAGTCCTTGATTTCGGGCGCGATCATCGGCGTGCGGCCCATACCGCCACCGACGAAGATCTTGCCACCCAGCACGCCGTCCCGCTTTACAAGCTGGATGCCGATATCGTGCAGGCGCATCGCCGCGCGATCCTCGTCCGCGCCGATGACGCAGATCTTGAACTTGCGTGGCAGGTAGCTGAATTCGGGGTGGAAGGTGCTCCACTGGCGCAGCAACTCGGCCCAGATGCGCGGATCGGCGACCTCGTCCGCGGCGGCACCGGCATATTGATCGGAGCTGATGTTGCGGATGCAGTTTCCGGATGTCTGGATCGCATGCATCTCGACCGTGGCGAGATCGGCGAGGATGTCCGGCGCGTCTTCCAGCTTGATCCAATTATATTGCAGGTTCTGGCGCGTGGTGAAGTGGCCGTAATCGCGATCGTATTTGCGCGCGATGTGCGCGAGCATGCGCATCTGGCGGCTGTCGAGCGTGCCATAGGGGATGGCGACGCGCAGCATGTACGCGTGCAATTGCAGGTACAGACCGTTCATCAGGCGTAGCGGTTTGAACTGATCCTCGGTGATCTGCCCGGCGAGGCGGCGCTTCACCTGATCGCGGAATTCGGCGACGCGATCGTCGACGATCTGCTGGTCGTATTGGTCGTATTTATACATGGCTTACCTCGTCATCCCAGCGCAGGCTGGGATCTCAAGCAATGGAGCGCGCGGTTGCGGCACGAGACCCCAGCCTTCGCTGGGGTGACGGAAGAGGAGGTTCATATCACCCAACTTCCCGCGCTCGGGTCGGCGGGCTTCAGCGTCAGGTCTGGTCGCACGGTCGGACCCAGCGCTCGAATGCGGTCCTTGATGTGGGCGGGGCGGGGGCCGTCTTCGGTGCGGGTCGCGTCGATGACGTAGGGGCCGGTGACGTGTTGCACGCTTTCCTCGGCGCGGCCGATCGCCTCGCCCTTGTCGGCGACGTCGGTCGCATCCTCGACATGGCGGGACCAGCCATTGCCGGTCCACCAGATCACATCACCCGAGGGCAGGTCGTTGCCGGTGAGGAGTTTCATGCCGCCGCCTCCGCAATGCGTGCCCAGCGGGCGAGCTTGTCTTCGGCGTCGCTGAGATCCACCACCTCGCCTACGACGATGATCGCGGGGGAGGCCACGCGTTCGCGCGCCACCATCGGGCCGAGATCGGCGAGCAACGTCTTGATCGCACGGTGGCCCTTCAACGTGCCTTTTTCCAGTACGGCGACCGGCATGTCGGGCGCGACGCCATCGGCGATCAGCTTGTCGGCGATGTCGGTTGCGGTGGCGACGCCCATATAGATGACGAGCGTGCGGCCCTGCCCGGCGAGACCGGACCAGTCCTGTTCGGTCAGGCCCTTGCACTGGCCGGCTACGAAGCTGACCACGCTGCTATGGTCGCGGTGGGTGAGCGGCAACATCGCCTCGGCTGCGCAACCCAAAGCAGCGGAGACGCCGGGGATGACTTCCACGGCCAGGCCGGCGGCGCGCACCGCCTCGACCTCCTCGCCGCCGCGCCCGAAGATGAACGGATCGCCGCCCTTCAGACGCACGACGATCGACCCGGTCTTTACATGCGCGACGATCAACGCATTGATCGCCTCCTGCGGCAGGGTGTGGCGCGCGCGCTGTTTGGCGACGGAAATGCGTTGCGCGGAGGCGGGGGCGATCTCCAGCACGCGGGGATCGATCAGGCCGTCATGCACAACGATATCGGCTTGGGCGAGCGCCTCGACCGCGCGGACGGTGAGCAGTCCGGGGTCGCCCGGCCCGGCCCCGACGAGGATGACGCGCCCGCGGGCGGTGGGATCGAGAAGATTGGCCATCGCTGTCAGATGGCCGCCCGCGCGGGCTCACGCAACCGAAGCTTGCTTTGGCGGGGGGTAGGGAAACTTTTGCGGGGGCGGGCGGAAAAGGAAACGCCGGCGATGGGAGGCCCATCGCCGGCGTCGATCCTGCAAGGCTCGGGCGCGTACGACGCCCAAGGGCCGAGACTACATCTTGTACGACAGCCGGACATACCCGAACTGGCCAGGGACGTCATAGGTCGTCGGATCGAAGTTCGGACCGGTGCAGCTGAAGCAGGCCGGCGGATCCTGATTGAACACGTTGTTGACGCCGAACGTCAGCGACGTGCGGTGATCGAGCCAGCCCGGCGAATAGATGATCTGCGCATCACCATAGAAGGTCGATTTCAGCTTCTTGCCGTCCGCCTCGTACACCGGATCGATATAGCGGCCGGTGAAGGATGCGGCGACGTCGCCCAGGCTCCAGTCGATCGTCGCATTGCCCTTGAACTTGGGATAGGATTGGTCGGGGAAGCCGCGGGTCAGGCCGCGATAGTCGGTGGTGCTCGTGCCGGTCGCGGCCGGGAACGTCTCGCTATATTTCAGCAGCAGATTGCCGTTGGCCGACAGGCCGAACGTGCCGACGCCGGTGCGCGGCGTGCGATAATTGACGGTAAGATCGATGCCGCGGGTGCGGATGCCGCCGATATTCTGCAACTGGGCGTTGATGCGCGAGATCAGTCCGCTTGGCGTGCGGGTGATCGCGGCGCAGCTGAGTGCGTCGCCGGTGAGAGCGCAGCGGCTGAGCGTCAGCTGTGCGGCAATCGGGGCGATCGCGTTCTCGACCTTGATGTCGTAATAATTGCCTTCGATGCTGAACGCGCTGGCGAACCCGCTGCTGCGTGCCCAGGACGGCGAATAGACCGCGCCGAACAACAGGGTACGCGACGTTTCCGGGCGCAGCGCGCTGTTACCGCCTGTCAACACGCCGAGCTGGCCGCCGGTCGGTTCCTGATAGCTGCCGTTGGCCGGCACGCCGTTCGCGGTGCAATTCGCCCGGACGGTGGCCGAGGTCTGGTAAGGCGAGCCGGCGACGTTGGTGCACGGATCGTTGATCGGAGCATCCGACCGCGATTGCGCGCCGAACAATTCGCCGATGCTGGGGGCACGGAAACCCTGCGCATAGGAACCGCGCAACAGGAGGTCCGCGACCGGCTTCCACAGGCCGCTGCCGGTGTAGGTCGTGTTGCTGCCGCTGGTCGAATAGTTCGAATGGCGCACCGCACCGTCGAGTTCGAGCATCTGGAAGAACGGCTTGTCCTTCAACAGCGGCACGCGCAACTCGGCATAGGCCTCGTCGGAATTGTAGTGGCCGTTGGCCGGCTGGGCCGGGATGTCGGCACCCAGGCCGGCGGCGATGATCGGATCCGGCGTGAACGAACCGAACTGTACGCGGTGTTCGTACCCGACCGCGATGCCGACCGGGCCGGCGGGCAGATCGAACAGCTCGCCGCTGATGTTGGCGGTGTAATCCTCAAGGCTTTGCGAACTCTTGGCGCGTTCGTCGAAGGCGACGAAGGCGAGCATCGCCGGGGTGATCGAGCCGACGCCGCCGAAGATGTTGAACGGCACGCAGGCGCCGGTGCAATTGGCCACCGGGCCGAGCGCCTGGGCGAGTTTGGCGGCGTTTATGTTGCCGGTGAACAGCTGCTTGGCGTCGTTGAAGCCAAGTACGGCGTTGGCGTCCCAATAGAATTTATGGTCGCCGACCATGAACGAGCCGTCCAGCGTGGCGGTGGCCGACATAGTATCGACGGTCTGCGAATAGGTGCGCTGCCCGGCCTCGACCAGACGACGGCGCACGGTGGAATAATTGGCCGGGGGATTGCCCGCGCCGCCCGCCGACAGGGTGACGCCGAACGGGTTGAACGGGTTGGTCGCGTCGATCGAGATCGTGTCGAGCAGATTGCCGTTGCCCGCATCCGGGCCGATGAACAGCGGCAGGAACGCGGCCTGGTTCTGCGAATTGCGCCGGTTGTAGTTCAGCTTCACGCGCAGGTTGACGTTTGAGGAGAGCTCCTGCTTGGCGCTGACGAAGAAGCCGTAGCGCTCCGACGGCGTGAGGAAATAGTTGAGCGGTGCGAAGTTGAAACGATCCGCCGTAGTGAAGGCGCGGAAATCGCTGTTCGGGCCGGTCGGGTTGAGCGGATCGTAGCGCGGACGGCCGGTGAGTACCGGGGCCTTCACGGTCAGCGTCGGCATGCCGAGCACGGAGATGAAGCCGTTCGGGGTCGCGCTGCTGCACCCGCCGATCGCGTCGGTGCAACTCGTCTGGCCGGGATTGGGGAATTGCGAGATGGCGCGATTGCTGGTGCGCACCGCTTCCTGCTTCACATAGCTGCCGCCGAACACGACGCTCGTGGTCGGTGTCTGAATGCCGTAGCTGGCGCTGTAATCCTGCGTATGGCCATCACCCTGGCGGAAGGTGCCGAATTGCGCCGAGGCCTGAAGCCCCTTTTGCTGCGCCCTGGTGATGATGTTGACGACGCCGGCCAATGCATCCGAACCGTAAAGCGGCGACTGGCCCGATTGCAGCACTTCGATCCGTTCGATCGAGGCGGCGGAAATGGTGTTGAGATCGACCGTGGAGGGAATGCCGCTGGCCGACGTGCCGTTGACGTAGCGCAGGCCATCGACCAGCACGAGCGTGCGCTTGGCGGCGAGATAGCGCAGGTCGATTTCGGCCGAGCCGGCACCGACCCCGCCGCCGTCTGGCGGATTGCCGATGTTGCCGCTGTTGTTGACCTTGCTGTTCAGGCCGCCGCTGGCGCTGGGGAGGCGCTGCAGCACGTCTGCGATGGCGGACAGGCCGGTGCGGGCGAGCGATGCCTGATCGACGATGACGACCGGGCTGGCCTCGTTCAGCGGATCGCGGCGGATGCGCGAGCCGGTGACGATGATTTCCTGCCCCGGATCCTCGGCCGCGGCGACCGCCGGTGTCTCGACCGATTGCGCGAATGCGGCACCGGTATCGAACAGCAGCAGCGCCGGCAGCATCGCGCCACAGTGCAGCATGGTCTTGAACGTCATCCCTGATCCCCTTGTAACTCCGGAGATCAGGCTGACCGGACTTCTTGCCGGTTTCAATCGCTGATGCGCGCGCGCAGCGGTGACGTTACGATATTGTTACGACCTGTTGCTGCGACGCAACATGTTCGGGGTCAGGATGGCTTCTTTCGATCGATCAGCCACGGCTTGACGAGGCCGGTCGGCTTGCTCGGGCCGTCGAGGCGTTTGGCGCTGAGGATGCGGATCGGCTTCATCAGCATCTGGCCGCCCATGCCGCCGCCGGTCGCGCCGTCATGGATGCGCTTCACCACGGCCATGCCGCTGACGACATGACCGAAGGCGGCGTAACCGGGGAAGTCGCCTTTTGCGTCGAAGCTGGGCAGCGCCCCCAGGGTGATGAAGAAATTGCCGCCGGCGGAATTGGGTTCGGTGCGGCGCGCCATGCTGATTGTGCCGTCGGTGTGGTGGATGCCGGTGCGATCGGTGCGTTCGTGCGCGAAGGGCGGCAGGATGCGGCGCGCGTCGGTACGGATGCCGCCCTGGATGAAGCCGTATTGCGTGGCGTTCTTCGTCTTGGCGGAACGATAGATCACCGCGCCGTCGAAGCGGCCGTCGTCCACATAAGCGAGGAAGTTCTTCGTGGTTTCGGGCGCGCGGCGGGTTTCGAGCGCGAGGGTGATCGGGCCTTCCGACGTGACGATCTGCACTCGGACGAGGCCGGAGGCTGGCTTCTTTTGTGCGATAGCGGGGGTGGCGAGCGTCAGGGCGGCGAGGGCGAGGGGGATCAAGCGCATCGGGATGAGCTAGGGTTTGGGGCCGGGGATCGCAACCTTCCACCTTTGATGACCTCCACTGTCGTCACCCCAGCGAAGGCTGGGGTCTCGTGGCAATCGGCGCGCGAGAACCGCTTGAGATCCCGGCCTTCGCCGGGATGACGATTGTGGTGGGAGTGGGGGGGCAGGCGGTTGGGCGGGCGTTCAGCCGTCGCGCAGGCCGATGCCGATGCTGGCCCGCGCCTGATCCGCTTCGTTGCTCACCACCGGATAGGCGCAATAATCGGCGGCGTAATAGGCGCTGGGCCGGTGGTTGCCGGACCAGCCGATGCCGCCGAACGGCGCGCCGGAAGAGGCGCCGTTGGTGGGCTTGTTCCAGTTGACGATGCCGGCGCGGGCATTGGCCCAGAAGCGGTCGTACAGCTCCGGGTTCTGGCTGAGCAGCGACGCCGACAGGCCGTAGCGCGTGTTGTTGGCCTCGGCGATGGCGTCGTCGAAAGTGGTCGCGCGGATCACCTGCAAGACGGGGCCGAACAGTTCGATGTCCGGCCGGTCGTTCATGTCGGTGGTGTCGATCAGGCCGGGGGTGAGGAACGGGCGGTCGGCGATCGGGCGTTCGGGATGGCGGATCGGGCGGCCGCCGCGCATCATCAGTTCGATAAAGCTCTCGGTCAGCAGATCGGCGGATTCGTTGTCGATCACGCAGCCCATGAAGGGTGCGGGCGTGGCGTGCGGTTCATCTACGATCAGCTTGCCGCAGAGCTTCACGACCTGTTCTACCACCTGATCGTACACGCGCGTGTCGACGATCAGGCGGCGCGCGGCGGTGCAGCGTTGCCCGGCGGTGGTGAAGGCGCTCTGCACGATGAGCGCGGCGGTCGAGTGGATATCGGGCGATTCCCACACGATGATCGGGTTGTTGCCGCCCATCTCGAGCGCGAGGATCTTCTCCGGCTTGGTCGCAAACGCGCGGTTGAGCGCGATGCCGGTGCGGGCGGAGCCGGTGAACAGCAGGCCGTCGATCCCGTCAAGCGCGGCCAGCGCCTTGCCCTCGTCGGGGCCGCCGATGACGACGCGGATGCACCCCTCCGGAATGCCGGCGGCGTGGAAGCATTCGACCAGGAACGCGCCGGTCGCCGGGGTCTTTTCAGACGGCTTGAACACCACCGCATTGCCCGCGAGCAAAGCTGGGACGATGTGGCCGTTGGGCAGATGCGCCGGGAAATTGTACGGCCCGAGCACCGCGAGCACGCCGTGCGGCTTGTGGCGCAGCGCCATGCGGCTGCCCATCGGGGAATCGAGCCGGCGCTGCGCGGTGCGTTCGGCGTAGGCCTTTACCGAGATATCGACCTTGGCGATGACGCTCTCGACCTCGGTGCGCGCTTCCCAGACCGGCTTGCCGGTCTCGCGGGCGATCAGGTCGCTGAACGCGTCCATGCGCTGGCGCACGACGTTGCCGAAGCGGCGCAGCGCCTCGATCCGGTAGGCGAGCGGTTGCGCGGCCCAGCTGGCCCAACTGGCGCGGGCGCGGGCGACCTCCGCATCGACATCGCCGATCGCGCCGCGCCACAGGATCGCGCCGGTCGCCGGTTCGTGGGAGATGATTTCGAAAGCGGACATGGATGGTGTTTGCCTTAGATTTTCGGGGGGGTCTATCCTCCCCGGAACGAGGAGGATCAGGTGAGCGCTTCGCCCATCTCCCGGATCTTAGCGACCTTGGTGTAGAGCGGGGTCCAGTCGTCGCGCTCGTCGATCGCGGACCAGATCGTCTCGACCTCGTCGATCAGCATCGAGCAGGGTTCGCCTTGCCAATAGGGATGCGCGCGGTCCTTGCGCGGAGCGTAGGTGGCGAGCAGGGCGCGGGCTTCGGCAAAGGCCGGGCCGTAGCTGTCGGGAATACCCCTAGCGAAACAATCGTGGAAGAAGCGGTCGATGCCGACGGCCTGTTCGCGCAACGCCGGTTCGATCGCCTGCACCAGCACGCGATCGTCCGCCGGGGTCTTCGGCGCGAAGCCGAGCCGCCACAGGATCGCAGCGGAAACGGCGGGCTGATAAAGTTCGCCGAACGTCTCCAGCACATCGATGAGCGGTTGCGCTTCGCTGACCGTGCGCAGCGAGACGGCGAGTTGCATGACGTCCCAGTGGATCGCCTCGGGCTGGCGGCCGAAGGCGTAGAGGCCCTGATGGTCGAAATAGGCGGCGGTGAAGGCCGGGTCCCAGGTCGGGTTGAAGCGCCAGGGCCCGTAATCGAAGCTTTCGCCGGTGACGTTGATATTGTCGCTGTTGAGCACGCCGTGGACGAAGCCGGCGGCCATGTAGCTGGCGGCGAGTGTCGCGGTGCGTTGGACGACGTGGGCGAGCAGGCGTTGCGGGGCATCGTCGCCTGCCTCCTCGCCATAAAAATTGCTTAGGACATAGGCGATCAGGCGGGTCATGTTCTCGGCATCGCGCTGATAGGCGAGGCGCTGGAACGTGCCGATACGGATATGGCCGTGGCTGAGCCGGACCAACACCGCCGAGCGCGTGGGGGAGGGCTCGTCGCCCCGTGTGAGCGCCTCGCCGGTCTCGATCAGCGAAAAGGTGCGCGAGGTTTCGACACCCAGTGCCTCGAGCATTTCGGTGGCGAGGATTTCGCGCATGCCTCCCTTGAGCGTCAGACGGCCATCGCCGGAGCGGCTCCACGGCGTTGGGCCGGTGCCCTTGGTGCCGAGGTCCATCAGGCGGTTCCGGTCATCGCGGAGTTGCGCGAAGAGGAAGCCGCGGCCGTCGCCGATGTCCGGGTTATACACGCGGAACTGGTGGCCGTTATAGCGCAGCGCCAGCGGCAGTTCGAGACTGCCGGGGAGCGGGGTGAAGCGGCCGAAATGAGCGAGCCATTCGTCGTCGCTCAGCGTCTCCAGACCGACCTGAGCCGCGGCAGACCCGTTGCGGAAGCGGAGGATCGTTTCGGGGAAGTCCGCCGCGCGGACGGGATCGTAAAATGCTCCTCCGAGATCGAGGATGCGGGCTTCGGGTCGATATGCTTGCGGGGAAGGGGCCATGCGGCGATATGGTGGCTTGCAACCACGGGACGCAAGCATGGCCGCCTATGAGAACAAATATTGGTGGTCGCGCGACGAGGTGCGCCTGCATTACCGCGATTATTCGGGGCCATCGGACAAGCCGCCGATCCTGTGCCTCCCCGGCCTGACCCGCAACGCTCGTGATTTTTCCGAGGTGGCGGAACGGCTGGCCGGCGACTGGCGGGTGATCGCGATCAATCTGCGCGGGCGTGGCGAGAGCGGGTACGCCAAGGATCCGATGTCCTATGTGCCGTTGACCTATGTACAGGATGTCGAGAAATTGCTCGGCGAACTGGGCGTCGATTCCTATGTCGCGTTCGGCACGTCGCTGGGCGGGATCGTGTCCATGTTGCTGTCGGGTACGGCGCGCGAACGGCTGGCGGGCGTGCTGCTCAACGATGTCGGGCCGGAAATTGAGACGGCCGGCCTCAGCCGCATCCGATCCTATGTCGGCAAATCGAACACCTGGCCGACCTGGATGCACGCCGCGCGGGCGGTGATGGAAGCGAATGGCGACGTCTATCCGGGCTACGATATCGAGGATTGGCTGGCGATGGCCAAGCGGCTGTACCGCCTGAATTCGGCGGGTCGGATCGTGCTGGATTACGACATGAAGATCGCCGAGCCGTTCCGTGTTCCGGGCAACGAAGCGGGCCCCGATATGTGGCGTGCGCTGGACGGGTTGAAGGGCGTGCCGACATTGGTGGTGCGTGGTGGCCGATCCGACGTGCTCGGCGCGAAGACGGCGGCGCGGATGGTGGCGGAACTGCCCGGCGCGGAACTGGTGACGGTGGCGGACGTGGGCCACACGCCGACGCTAAGCGAGCCGGAGGTGGCGGCGGCGATCGATCGTTTGTTGGCGCGGGTTACGGTCTAAAGCCGTTGTCCCGAAGGGAAGGGACCAACAGCGGGGAACCGACGGCCGACGTGAGCCGTCTCCTTGCCAGCATCAGGAACGGATAACCGCATGGCCTTCGCCTTCGATCGACTTGTGTTCACGCCCGCGGACGTCGATCTGTCGCGCTCGCCGCTGGCCGGAAAATTGGGGGTCGAGACTTATGTTCTGGGCGCGTTCAATCCGGGGATGACGCGGCTGGCGAACGGCAATCTGCTGCTGATGGTGCGCGTGGCGGAGGCGTTGCGGCATCCGATCCATGATGGGCATGTGCATGCGATCCGCTGGACCAAAGACGGTTATGCGATCGATCCCTGGCCGCTCGACCTGGTCGATACCGCCGACCCGCGGACCTTCGCGATGCGCGGCGGCGGGTGGAAGGTGATCGCGCTGACCTCGCTGTCGTGGTTGCTGCCGGTCGAACTGTCCGCCGACGGGCGTGCAGTGGTGGCGGTGCATTACGACCGGGCGATCGAACCGCGTGCGTCATACCAATGCTACGGCGTGGAAGATGCCCGGATCAGCAAGGTCGGCGAGCGATATCTGATGACGACCTGTTCGGTCGGGCCGGAACGGCAATGTGCGACGCTGTATTCGTCGGACGACGCGCTGGACTGGACGCTGGAGGGGATCGTGCTCGATCACCAGAACAAGGACATGCTGATCTTCGAAGGGCTGATCGGCGGCAAATATTTCGCGCAGACGCGGCCGTTGGGCGACCTGTATTTCGCCTATCCGCCGGGCAGCGAGTGGCGTGCGGGGCCGTCGATCAACCTCGCGAGTTCGCCCGACGCCTTGCATTGGAAGCCCTACGACAAGCCCGGAATCCGCCCGCATGCCGCGACGATGGCGACGGCGCGGATGGGCGGCGGCGCACCGCCGGTGCTGACCGATGCGGGCTGGCTGAGCTTGTGGCACGGCGTGGAGCCGTCGGGCGTGGTCGGCATCTATCGCACCTATTGGTCGATCCTCGACCGCGACGATCCGAGCAAGGTGGTGCGCACCAGCCATGAGGCGTTGCTGGAACCAGCACCGGCGCTGACCGACCCGATCAGGGATCTGATGTACCTCGATAACGTGGTGTTCACGACCGGCATCGCCGATGGCGGCGATCATTGGGTGGTGGCCAGCGGCGAGGCCGATCTGGCGTGCCGCGTTACGTGGGTGGACAAGGGTGCGTTAGCCTAAGACCACATGAAAAAACCTTCATGCATGCGTGCTTCTCGGAACCGATTTCCTCGCTCCGGGTTGAGCGGTGCGACGACCATGAGGCTGTCGCTACAGGAGATTTATCATGGGTGAATTCACCGACAAGCTCGACGCCGCCGGCAACAAGATCGCCGGCAAGGCCAAGGAACTCTTCGGCGATGCGACCGACAACGCGGAGCTGGAAGCCGAAGGCAAGGCGCAGCAGCTCAAGGGCAGCGCGCAGGAGTTGAAGGGCGACGTGAAGGGCAAGATCAACGATCTCTGATCGTCGTTCCAAACTCTAACGAAGAGGCCGTCCCGGATATGTCCGGGGCGGCTTTTTTGTGTCCGGCGCGATTTCTCGCTAGGTCGCTTCGCCATGGCCCAGCCCGTCAACATCCTACACCTGCATTCGACCTTCAATCTGGGCGGGAAGGAGGCGCGTGCGGTGCGCCTGATGAACGCGTTCGGCGATCGCGCGCGGCACACGATCGTGTCCGGCATGCCCGACCAGTTGAGCGCGCGCGATGCGATCGCCACCGGCATCCGGTACGAAATCGCGCAGGATCCGCCGCCGCTCACCGGGCGGCCCTCGGTGGCAAGGTTCGAGGCGATTGCGCGGTACATGCGGCGCTTCGATCTGGTGCTGACGTACAATTGGGGCGCGGTCGACGGGGTGATGGCGAAGCGCGTGTTCGGCAAGAACACGCCGCCGCTGGTGCATCATGAAGACGGATTCAATTCCGACGAGGCGACGGGCCTGAAGCGCGAGCGCAATTATTATCGCCGCTTCGCCTTGTCCGCCGCGCATGCGCTGGCGGTGCCGTCCGAAGTGCTGCATCGCATCGCGCTGGATGTGTGGAAGCAGCCCGAGGCGCGGGTGCATCGCATCGTCAATGGCATCGCCACGCAATCCTATGCGGGCAAGTGTGACCCAAAGGCCATTCCGGGCTTCAGGCGCAAGCCGGGCGAAATCGTCGTCGGCACGCTGGCCGGACTGCGCGACGTGAAGGACCTGCCGATGCTGGTCCGTGCGGTGGGCGGCTGTTCGTCGCGCATTCGGCTGGTGATCGTGGGCGAGGGGCCGGAGCGCGAGCGGATCGCGGATACGGCGGAGAATATGGGCATTGCCGACAAGGTGCTGCTGCCCGGCTTCCTGCGCGATCCGCACACGTTCGTCGGGCTGTTCGACATCATGGCGATGTCGTCCAAGAGCGAGCAATTCCCGATCTCGGTGATCGAGGGGATGGCGGCGGGGCTGCCGATCGTGGCCCCGGCGGTGGGCGACGTGCCGTATATGGTAGCACCTGAAAATGCCGATTATATTCCGCGCCTGAAAGGCGAAGTGCCGCTGCGCGATGCGATGGAGAAACTGGCGCGCGACGCCACGCTCAGGGCGAGCATCGGTGCAGCCAACCGCGCCAAGGCGGTGGCCGAATATGACGAGAATATCATGATCGCCCGCTATGCGCAGCTATACGAAGCTGCAATGGGGCGCCCGGGTTGCCTTCTTTGAGTCGCAATTCGCTCGCGCGACGGCATCCTTAAGCTATATCGAACGTATATTGATGCGGAGAATTTGGTGTTCAAAGGTCTGAAGCCCATCGTCTATAACGGCCGCGAGGTCTGGCCGATCGTCGAGGGCGGCAAGGGCGTCGCCGCGACCAATCATGCCTCGGCCGGGGCGTGGGCAGCGGCGGGCGGCATCGGCACGGTCTCCGCGGTCAATGCCGACAGCTACGATCCCGAGGGCAAGATCATCCCGCAAGTCTACAAGGCGCTGACCCGGCGCGAGCGGCATGAAGAGCTGGTCGAATACGCGATCGAAGGCGCGGTCCAGCAGGTGAAGAAGGCGTTCGAGATTGCCGGTGGCAAGGGTGCCGTCAACATCAACGTGTTGTGGGAAATGGGCGGGGCGCAGCGCATCCTGCACGGCGTGCTGGAGCGGACCAAGGGCATGGTCGCCGGCGTGACGTGTGGTGCCGGCATGCCGTACAAATTGAGCGAGATCGCGGCGCAGTACAACGTCCAGTATCTGCCGATCGTGAGTTCGGGCCGGGCGTTCCGGGCGTTGTGGAAGCGCGCTTATTCGAAGGTTTCGCACCTGCTGGGCGCGGTGGTCTATGAGGATCCCTGGCTGGCTGGCGGGCATAACGGCCTGTCCAATGCGGAAGACCCGTTGAAGCCGCAGGATCCCTATCCGCGCGTCAAGGAACTGCGCGACGTGATGCGCGAAGGCGGCATTTCCGACGACGTGCCGATCGTGATGGCCGGCGGTGTTTGGTATCTGCGCGATTGGGATAATTGGATCGAGAATCCGGAGCTCGGCGCGATCGCATTCCAGTTCGGTACGCGTCCGCTGTTGACGCGGGAAAGCCCGATCCCCGAGGGGTGGAAGAACAAGCTCATGGAGATCGAGCCGGGCGAGGTGCTGTTGCACCGGTTCAGCCCGACCGGTTTTTATTCCAGCGCGGTGAAGAACCCCTTCCTGCGCCAACTCGAAACCCGGTCCGAGCGGCAGATCGCATTTTCGACGCAGGAAGCGGGCGACCATGTGTTCCAGCTCGACGTGGGCGTGAAGGGCAAGAATTTCTGGGTGACGCGCAACGATCTGCTGCGCGCCCGCCAATGGTATGGCGAGGGCCATACCGATGCGCTGAAGACTCCGGACAATACGTTGGTGTTCGTGTCGCCCGAGGAGAAGGGCGTCATCCGCAAGGATCAGGCGGATTGCATGGGCTGTCTCAGCCAATGTTCTTTTTCGTCCTGGGCGGACAGCGAGACCAATTCGACCGGGCGCCTGGCCGATCCGCGCAGCTTCTGCATCCAGAAGACGTTGCAGGACATCGCGCATGGCGGGCCGATCGACGAGAATTTGATGTTCGCGGGCCACGGCGCGTATAATTTCAAAAAGGATCCGTTCTATTCGAATGGCTTCGTGCCGACGGTGAAGCAGTTGGTCGATCGGATCCTGACGGGGGATTGAGGCGGCTTCGGTGCACCATGTGCGCCGTCATCCTGAACTTGTTTCAGGATCCATCGTGCCTCACTGATGATCGCTCATGAGGCGCGATGGATCCTGACCTTCATCAGGATGACGGGAAGTGGGTGGGCGACAATCGTCTCGCCGGAACCGTTACGTGAGCGTATGTGTTCGCTCGGCAAGATCCATTCCCCTGGGAGACACGACATGCGCATCGCGATCATCGGCACCGTAGCATTTCTCGCACTCGGCGTGTCGGCCTGTAAGGACGACATGAAGGTCGGCGCACCTGTTGCGGGTGGCGCGCGGGCGACGACGGTGCTGCATACGGCAACGGGTGCCGATGCCGGCACGGCGAGCGCGAGCGAGGTGGCTGGCGGCCTGCGCTTCACGATCGACGTCAAGGGCCTGCCGGCGGGAACGCATGGCGCGCATGTGCACATGACGGGGCGCTGCGATGCCCCGGATTTCGCCACCGCGGGCGGGCATTGGAACCCGACCGGTATGAAGCACGGCACGATGAACCCGCAGGGGCCGCATGAGGGCGACCTGCCCAATCTGATCGTCGGCACCGATGGGCGGGGCACGATCGGCATCACCGTGCCGGGCGCGACCTTGGCCGGATTGCTCGATGCGGACGGGTCGGCTTTGGTGGTTCATGCCGGGCCGGACGATCTGATGACGGATCCTTCGGGGAACAGCGGCGGGCGGATCGCTTGCGGGGTATTCGTTGCGGGGTAAATCGTCCTCACCAAACCCCGCCTGTGCTGAGCTTGTCGAAGCACTGCCTTATTCTTTGCGCAGCGCAGAAAGGGCAGTGCTTCGACAGGCTCAGCACGGACGGGAATGGGGGTCTGGGACGTGACTGAACCGCGCAAGATGACCGCCATTCTGTAACGAAATGTTGCTGGGGCCGGATCGGGCCAAATCGCTTGAAATACGCGCCCTGAGCGCCGATATTCGAACGTATCCGGCATAAGGCCGGGCAAAGGAGTTTTTTCGCAATGGCTAACTGGTCTGACCCACGGTCGAGCGGCGCGACGTTCGCGACGGCGACGGGTGCGCGTACGGAAGCGTACGACGCGGGCCTTCGGTCTTACATGCTGTCGGTCTACAATTACATGACGTCGGGCATCCTGCTCACCGGCATCGTGGCGTTGCTGTTCGCCAGTTCGGGCTATGCCGCGCAGGTGTTCACCAGCGGCGGCATCCTGAAATATGTGATCATGCTGGCGCCGTTGGGTTTCGTGTTCGGGATGAGCTTCGGCCAGAACCGCATGGCGTTCAGCACGCTTCAGGCGATGTTCTGGGGTTTCGCGGTAGTGATGGGCCTGTCGCTGTCGACGGTGTTCCTGCAGTATAGCGGCACCTCGGTCGCGCAGGCGTTCTTCGCGACTGCGGCCTCGTTCGGTGCACTCTCGCTGTACGGCTACACCACGAAGCGCGATCTGTCGGCGTTCGGCACGTTTCTGATCATGGGCCTGGTCGGCCTGATCGTTGCCAGCCTGCTCAACCTGTTCTTCCAGTCGAGCGTGATGGCGCTGGTGATCAGCATCGTCGGCGTGCTGCTGTTCGCGGGCCTCACCGCCTACGACACGCAGCGCACCAAGAGCATGTACGCCTATGTCGCCGGCACGGCCGACGAGGGCCGCACGGTCATCATGTCGGCGCTGTCGCTGTACCTCGACTTCATCAACATGTTCCTGTTCATCCTGCGTTTGTTCGGTTCCAGCCGGAACTAAGCCGCGTAAGGATCGCTACAGCGAAGGCCCGGCGGGGAAACCTGCCGGGCCTTTTTCGTTCTTACTACCGCCGTCACTCGCCTCTACCGTCATCCTGACGAAGATCAGGATCCATTTCGCCGCATGAACGATCGCCCGTGCGGTGCGATGGATCCTGACCTTCGTCAGGATGATGGTATTTGAGAAACGACCACGCCCCTCTCCAACACCGGGAAAATACATGCGCCTGTCGATCGCCGTCGTCCTTGATTACTGGATTCCCGACCATGCCGAGATCCTGTTGCAGGTGGAGGCGGCGGCGATGGTCGATCAGCGGCTCGAACATCAGGACATGCGCGTGTTCAGCGCGCATCCGATCCGCGCCGTGCCGGGCGAGGACGCGATCGGGCAGCGCACCTGGGCGCAGGCCGAGGGGCATTTCCGCGTCGAATATAATGCGGTGGTGAAGATCGATCACGCGAGCATCGATCTGGCGGAGCTGCCCGATACGCCGATGGCGGAACTGCCGGGCGATGCGGTGCCGTATCTGATGCCCAGCCGATATTGCGAATCCGATCGGTTCGAGGGTTTCGTCAAGGCCGAGTTCGGCGATCTGCGCGGCGGCGCGCTGGCCATGGCGATCGGTGCCTGGGTGCAGGCGAACATGACCTATGCGTCGGGGTCAAGCGCGGGCGAGACGACCGCGCTGATGACCTTTGCCGACCGGCGCGGCGTGTGCCGGGATTACGCGCATCTGGTGGTGTCGCTGGCGCGGGCCGGCGGCATTCCGGCGCGCTGCGTCGCGGCCTATGCGCCCGGCGTCAGCCCGCCGGATTTCCACGCGGTGGCGGAGGTGTGGCTCGACGGCGGCTGGCACCTGATCGACGCGACGGGGATGGCGGCGTGCGGTGATCTGGCGCGCGTCGCGGTGGGGCGCGATGCGACCGACATCGCCTTCATGACGGTGTTCGGCACCGCCTTCATGAACAGCCAGACGGTGAAGGTGGAATTGCTGGATTGAGGACTGGGCGCACCCAAGCGGGGAACGCCTTCCGCGTCGGTTCGTTCTTGGAAACATAACAGCAATAAGAGGATGGGCCATGACCGATACAATCGACCAGAAGGCGCTCGACACCCTGTCGGTAGCGCCGCCCGATCCCGATGATGGCAAGGGCCATATTCACGATCCGCGCCAGGATGCGGGCCAGGACAAATCCATCGCCGAGCGGCTTGAGCGCGATCCGCAGAACAGCGAAGCGAGGCTCGATGCCGGACTGGACGAATCGATGGACGCATCCGATCCGCCAGCCTCGACCCAGCCTGTCCACAATCATGCGGCGCCGGAATCGTCCGGGTTCGACGCGGACGCGGAGGCGAAGATCCAGGCCGACCGATAATACTCTGCTAGCTGCAACGTAATCCGAAGCCCGTCCCGATCAGGGGCGGGCTTTTTTCGTTAGGCCTGTATGTTGCGGAACTGTCGCACTTTCACTGCACTTTTGATGCTCGCGCTTCCATTCGTCGCAACGCTTGTTGCACCGCACAACGATCTGTGATGCCTTGGGCTCACGACACGAAATGTCGTTAAGGGTGGTGTTAACTATCCAGGCGCATGATCGGTCGGGTTAAAGACTCGGTTCCACGATAGCGGGGTGGGGTGACGATATGGCTTCCAGAATGAAACAGGCCAATGGGGCGATGACCCTGGCCGAAATGAAGGAATTCGCGAGCTTTCCGGCGGCGACACAGCGTTACGTGCGGCGCTCGCTCGACATCGGGCTGGATCGCGACGACGCGATGCTGCTCTGGTCGCGCGACGTGGTCGAGGCGGCGAGCATCCGGGCACAGGCGCGGCTGTACGAACGCCTGCCCGACATTCGCGCGATGGTGCCCGACGATAGCGGACTCGACGCGGTGGAGCCGTTCCTCGCGCCGCTGATGACCGTGACGGCGTTCGACCTGGGGCAGGGGCGGCTGACGACGTTTTCGGCCTATCGGTTTCTGTACGAGCGGCTGATCGGCGCGGATGTGCGTCCGTGGTTGCCGGCGGCTTTCTGTTCCTCGGCGGCGCTGCCGCATCTCCATCCCGATCTGCGGCGCAAATTGCTGCAGTCGATCAGCGAAGCGGCGGCGACGGCCTCGGGCTGGTCGAACCGCGCGCCGGCGTTCTTCCCGAAATGGGTGGAGAAGGTCGAGACGGCCGCGCTGCCGCATTGATTCCCCTTAAGCCCCTCCCCTTTAGGGGAGGGGAAGGGGTGGGGGATGCCTCGCAGAGACCGGCTTTCGCGTTTGCGGCACGGCCCCACCCCTAACCCCTCCCCTGAAGGGGAGGGGCTTAGAAGAAGTTCACCGACAAGACCGCCAGCCCATCCGGCCACGTTCCGCCTGATCGAGATGCAGGTGATCGCGATGCGCGGCATTGTATTCCGGGCTGAGCACCGTCGAATACAATTCGCACGCGCCATTGCGCACGCTGCGCAGGAAGGTGCCCTTGTCGCCCGTGTCCTTCCAGTCGCCCAGCACCGTGATCCGCGTGCCATCCTCCAATCGGAAGCCGGCGATATCGATCGCGTCCGCGGTGGCGTGTTCGCTGAAATCGCCCTGGCTTCGGCCATACATGCGGCGACAATTGTAGCTGCCGAGGTGATCGATGCCGACGACGCGCTGTCCGAAATAGCGGCGCGCGGCAGGCTGGACGACTTCCCATTCCCACACCGATAAAGCGGCGGCGACCGGGCACGACATGCCGAGATTGGGCGGCGATAGCGCGATACTGTGGCTGCCGCCGCGGTCGAGGCGGACGCCGTCGGCATAGCCGCACTGCCCGTCCGTGACCGGCGACAATGCGGTATAACGGACCCCGGCGCGGTTCAGCAGCGCGCGGCATCTGGGGAAATCCTGCGTCAGCCCGGCGATCTTGCGGCCGGTGAACATGCCGATTGGTTGCGCGAGATCGAGCGGCGTCCACGGCAGATCCTGCGGTCGCCCGCGCGCCAGTGCGAAGAGCAGCAGGCAGGCGATGCCGATCGCGACGATCGCGACCAGCCAGCCGATGATCCGGCGCAGGCGGCGCATCAGCCGCGCAGCGCGCTGTCGATCGCCTCCGACGTGACCGGATAGCCGAGATCGGCCGGGATGCAGAGATGGTCGGCGCCGTCCCGCTGTTCGATCCACGGCGTGATCGCGCGCACGTCATGCTGCGCAGCATTCGCCGCCGCATCGTCGAAGCTTGCGAAGCGCGCGAGGCGTTCCAGGTTGCGGCGCGTGGGGAAGATGATGTGCGCGCGACCGGCATCGGCCGCGTCGAGCACGCCTTGCGCGGTGCTCCAGCACAAGCGGACATTCTCGGTCGCGTCGACCTCCGCCTCGGGCGCGTCGGCGGGCAGGCGGGCGAGGTAGAAGCGGGTGTCGAAGATGCGCATGTGCGCATGCGCCGGCAACCAGCGCGCGAACGGCACCAGCGCGGCGAGATCAAGGCCCAGACCGTGCGCAGCGAGCGCGTCGCCGAATGCGGTTCCGGCATGGAGCGCCGCTCGCAATGCAACCAGCGTGTCGCCGTCCGGCACCGGCGTCAGGCCGATCGGCAGGCCGACTTCCTCCAGCGTCTCGCGGATCGCGGCGATGCGCGCTGCGGTGTCGGCGGGGTCTCCGCCGAGCTTTTCGGCCAGATCATAATCGCCGGGATCGATCCGCCCGCCGGGGAACACCAGCGCGCCGGCCGCGAACACCATCGCCTTGGCGCGTTCGACCATCAGCAGTTCGGGCAGGCCATCGGCTCGCTCCCGAAACAGCACCAGAGTGGCGGCGGGGATCGGAATCTGCTGATCGCTCATGGCTTAGCTGTAGGGGCGGGCAGCGGTGCTGCATAGGTGGGGGTGTAGGTGCCGTCCGGCGCAGCATGCAGCAGCGACCAGCCGACGGGCAGATAATCGACCGACATATAGAAATAGAAGGCGCAACTGCCGTCGCCGCGATAGCTGCCGCCCTTCAGGATGCCGAAAGCGGTGGTGCCGCTGAACACCGGCGATCCGCTGTCGCCGCCCTTGCAACTGGGGCCGGCTACGGTCACCCAGGTCGGCAGGCACGCACCGCCGCAGATATCGCCGGCGGGTGCGAAATCGGTCAGCTCGACCAATGCGCAGCTATAGCCGGTGCGCTCGCCGCGATGGCAGACGAAATCGCCCGCACGGGTGGCGGCGCGGGTGCGCTGGCCGGTGATCGGGCGCAGTCGGGTCTTCTCGGTATCGGTGTAGATCGCCGGGGGCAGCGCCTCGGCACTGCCATGCAGTTGCACATCGCGGTACCCCCACCCCCATTGGCCGAGAAATTCGAGCGGGCGCACGCCCCGCTTCGGATCGCGGAAGTTCATATTGTCGAGGCAATGCGCGGCGGTGGTGATGGCGGTGCGCGTGCCGTCCCCCACGGTGAAGGCGCTGGTGCAGATATAGCGTTTGCCGTCAGCCGGGCTGGTGCCCTCCATCCGTGCGCCGCCGGCGATGTCGAGATTCTTGTCGGTCTGTTTCAGGATGCGCAATTGCACCGGCACCTCGGCGATCGTCTCTAGCTTCGCCTTCAGGTCCGCAGCGCTGCTGCGCACGTCGGACGGGCCGACGATGACGACCAGCTCGCCGGTGCGCGGATCGAGCCCGATACCGGGCGGGCGGGGCAGCGCGGCGCGGATGTCGCGCTGATGCCAGGTCATCGCCCAGATCACGCGATCGCGCGTGACACGTGCGCCAGTGCGGAACGCGATCGGCACGTCGAACCCGCCGGCCTTGAACATCTTCTCGCGTACCGGCTCCTCGCCCGCGAGATAGACGATGATGCGATAGACCGGCGTGTGTTCGATCGCGATGCCGGCGAGGCGGTCGCGATATTTCTCGGCGAGCGCATCGGTGATCGGCACGCTCAACTGCTGCGCGGTGAGGCGTCGCATGGCCTCTTCGACGGACACGGAAAATTGCCTGGCATATTCCGCCGCGTCCTGCGCGAGTGCATCGGCCGGGGTTTCCAGTGGCGTGGCGGCTGGTGGGGGAGGCGGCTCGGTCTGGGCCGCGGCCGGCGGGCCTGTCGCGGCCATCACGGCCAACATCAATCCGAATATCACATTACGCACCGCGCCTGCGTTATCAGCATCGCCTCGCGCTGGCGAGCGCGGTGGCAGCGATTTCGTCGCGTGCCAGAGGGCGATCATCGCTGGCGAATATCGCGGACGGCGGCGGTTGCGTCGTCCAAAAAGGGCGGTTAAATGCGTCGCGTCCCGGCGGTGCCGGCGGCCGGAGCGGGGCTGTAGCTCAGATGGGAGAGCGCTGCAATCGCACTGCAGAGGTCAGGGGTTCGATTCCCCTCAGCTCCACCAGGCTCTGATGAAATCGCCCGGATTACCGCCCTCAAATCGCCCCGCTGAACGTGTCGCACTGGCGCGGATCGCCGCTGTCCAGCCCGCGCTTCAGCCACGCCATACGCTCGGCCGAGGTGCCGTGCGTGAAGCTGTCGGGCACGACGCGGCCCTGCGATTGCTGTTGCAGCGTGTCATCGCCGATCGCATGGGCGGCGGTCATGCCTTCCTCGATATCACCGGGGTCCATCCGGTCGCGATTCTGCGCGGCCCATACGCCGGCATAGCAATCGGCCTGCAATTCGAGCCGGACGGAGAGTGCATTGCCTTCGGTGCGGCTCGACTGGGCCTGTTGCTGCGAGACCTGCGAAGAAGTGCCCATCAAATTCTGCACGTGATGGCCGAATTCGTGCGCGATCACGTAATCCTGTGCGAAATCGCCTTTCGCGCCGAAGCGGTTGGCGAGTTCACCGAAGAAATTGGTGTCGAGATAGATGCCCTGATCGGTCGGGCAATAGAATGGCCCCATCGCGCTCTGCGCCGCGCCGCAGCCGGATTGCCCGCCCTGATCGCCGAAGAACACCAGCTTCGGTGCCTTGAACTGCGGGCCGAGCAGCTTCTTCCAGGTATTGTCCGCCGAACTGAAGGCATTGCAGGCGGATTTGCTTTCCGCGTTGAGGTTGCAACTGGACGCCGTGTCGGTACCGGCCTGGCGCGTGCCGGACTGGCCGACCTGTTCGCTCGGCGCCTGCGTGCCGCCACCACCGCCGGTGATCGAGCCGAGGCCACCGAATACCGCGAGGCCGATCAGCAGGATCGCCACGCCGCCGCAGCCGAAACGGCTGAACACGAGCGGGATCAGGCCGAACAGCAAACCGCCACCACCACCGCCGAACCCGCCACCGCCGCTCGCGCCGCGCTGATCCTCGACATTGATGTTGGGATCGAAATCGTCGAGCCGCATTGGGGGAGGCCTTGGTTCGTTGTCGTTGCGGTATGAATGCGTGGGCGCGTAGCTTGTTGCAAGGTGTCAGTCTTAATCCTCCCCGTCCCGGGGAGGATTGATCCCGCCGCTCAGCCAGCGCATGGCAACGTCATGGCCGATATCGAACCCAGACCCCGCCGCCGCGCCAAGGCGTTGCCGCTACCCGATTGCGTCGCTTTGGTCCTTCAGGGCGGGGGTGCGCTGGGCAGCTATCAGGCGGGCGTGATCGAGGGGCTGTCCGGCAGCGGGATCGAGATCGACTGGGTTGCGGGCATCTCGATCGGTGCGGTCAACGCGGCGATCTATGCCGGCAATCCGCCCGAGCGGCGCGTCGAGCGACTACAGGCATTCTGGGACAAGGTGACGGGTGCACTGCCCAGCTTCCCGATCTTCCCGAACGATTCCGTGCGCGAATTCGTCCACGAATGGTCGGCCGGGTTCGTCATGATGGCCGGCGTGCCGGGCTTCTTTTCGCCGCGCATGATCCCGCCGATCTTCGCCACGCCGGGATCGATGGAGGCGATGAGTTTCTACGATTCCGCGCCGTTGAAGGAGACGCTGGACGCGCTGGTCGACTGGGATCTGCTCAACAATGGCTCGGTACGGCTGTCGGTCGGCGCAGTGGATGTCGAGAGCGGGAACTTCCATTATTTCGACACGACCGAGACGCGGATCGACGCGCGTCATATCATGGCCTCGGGCGCGTTGCCGCCGGGCCTGCCGCCGGTCGAGATCGACGGGCGATTGTGGTGGGATGGCGGCCTCGTCTCGAACACGCCGCTGACGCATGTGCTCGATCATCAGCAGGGCGATCTGCTCGCGTTCCAGGTCGATCTGTTCTCGGCCTCGGCGGAGCGGCCGCGCACGATCATGGACGTGGCGGCGCGGCAGAAGGAGATCCTGTTCTCCAGCCGCACGCGCCAGATCTCGGATCAGGTGATGCGCATCCGGCAGGATCGGGAAGCGATGCGCAAGGTGCTCGCCAAGCTGCCGCCCGACATGCACGACGATCCCGACGTGAAGGCGCTGACCGGCCGATCGGCGGAGGATGCGGTGAACCTCGTCCAGCTCGTCTACCGCGCCAATGCGTGGGAGGGCGGCAGCCGCGACTTCGAATTCTCGACGCGGACGATGCGCGAACATTGGCAGGCCGGGCTGGACGCGGTGACCGAGACGATGGCGAACGCGCAACTCGTGGCGGCGAACATCGAAACCGGCAAAAGCGCGGCGTTCGATCTGGTTCCGAAGATTTGATGCCCGGATAGGGTTTGCATGAAGGAGAAAGAAGCATGTTCCTGAAGGGCAAGAGCGCGATCGTTACCGGGTCCACGTCGGGCATCGGCCTGGCCTATGCCAAGGCGTTCGCCGCCGAGGGCGCCAGCGTCGTCATCAACGGTTTCGGCGACGCGGATGCGATCGAGAAGGAGCGCGCCGCACTCGAAGTGACGAGCGGGGCCAAGGCGCTGTACGACGCCGCCGACATGACCAAGCCGGACGAGATCGCCGCGATGGTCGCGCGTTGCCATGCCGAACTCGGCGGGCCCGACATCATCGTCAACAATGCCGGCATCCAGCATGTCGCCCCCATCGAGGATTTCCCCGCCGACAAGTTCGAGGCGATCATCAAGATCAACCTCACCTCGGCCTGGTATCTGATGCAGGGGGCGGTGCCGCTGATGAAGGCGGCGAAATGGGGGCGAATCATTTCCACCGCCTCGGCGCATTCGCTCGTCGCCTCGCCCAACAAGTCCGCTTATGTGATGGCCAAGCACGGCATCGCCGGGCTGACCAAGACGATCGCGCTGGAAACGGCGACCTTCGGCATCACGGTGAATTGCATCTCGCCCGGCTATGTCTGGACGCCATTGGTCGAGGCGCAGATCCCCGATACGATGAAGACGCGCGGGCTGACGCGCGATCAGGTGATCAACGACGTGCTGCTCGCCGCGCAGCCGACCAAGGAATTCGTTACCGCCGAACAGGTCGCGGCGCTGGCGGTGTATCTGTGCGGCGATGCGGCCAAGGCGATCACGGGCGCGAACATGTCGATGGACGGGGGCTGGACCGCGGCCTGACCGCAAGGCTCGGTTGGTTTGGTCGATCCACCTCATTCCGTTCGTGCTGAGCCTGTCGAAGCACGTGCCTCAGACGCGCCATATCCCTTCGAACACGCCCTTCGACAGGCTCAGGACGAACGGGGATGGCGAGCGGTGCCCGGTCGATCACATTACCGTCCCCAATCCGCGCCTCGCTTTTCAACCCTTTGGTATCAACGGGTTGGCAAGCGCGCGGCCACGTGGTTTGATGGCTGGCCATAACAAGAATTGGTCGCGCATGATTGTCAGAACGGGATTCGGCCTAGCCGCATGTGCGGCACTCGCGGCGTGCGGCGGCGGCGACCGTCCTGCGATGGCGTCCAAACCCGCCGTAGCCGACTGGCGACAGGTGGCGACCAAGGCGGATCGCGACCGGTTGCGCACCTGGCGCGAGGCCTGGGTGGCGGCGACGGACAAAGCGCGCGCCGCCGGCAATGGCGCGGCACTGGCGGCGGAGGGCAAGTTGTTCGATCCCGATCACGCGCTGGCCGGCGCGGTGCCCCCGCCGGGGGCGTATCGCTGCCGGGTGTTCAAATTGGGTGCGAAGGGTGTCGGATCGCGCGATTTCAGCGCCTTCCCGTTCTTCGATTGCCGTGTCGAGGCCGAGGGCGACGTGTCGAGCTTCTACAAGGCCGACGGGTCGCAGCGGCCGGTGGGCCTGGCCTTCCCCGACAGCGATACGCGCGCGGTGTTCCTGGGCACGATGATGATCGGCGACGAGAAGGTCGCGCTGCAATATGGCCGTGATGCGGATCGCGACATGGCCGGGATATTGCAACGGGTGGACGCCAGAACCTGGCGGATCGCGCTGCCCAATCCACGGTTCGAATCGATGCTCGACGTTGTGGAGATCGTGCCGGTTAGGTGAGGGGGGCTGTGGCAGTCTTCTGCCGTAGGGACAGGCGAACCTGAATTGCCGTTCGTGCTGAGCCTGTCGAAGCACATGCCCCGAACACGCCGTATCTCTCTGAACACGCCCTTCGACAAGCTCAGGACGAACGGTGGAATTACCCCACACCCAAAAACCCCGTCATCCCCGCGAAGGCGGGGATCCCGCTGCCTTGCCCCGCACTTGGTAAAAGAAGCGGGATCCCCGCCTTCGCGGGGATGACGGTTAAGTCTTTGTTTGCGGATTAAAAACCGCCGCATTCTCGCGCTTCTCCGGGCGGATATAGATCGACGACAGCATCGGTTCCGCCGCGCGCAGTTCGTCCTCGATCCGTTCGATCAAATTCTCCGCCTCGCCCATGGTCAGCGTATCCTCGAAGTCCGCACTGATCGCGACGAAGATGCTGTCCGGTGCGGTGTGGATCGTGCGGACGTGGTTGACGTGGGTGATGGCCGTCTGCCGATCGACCACCGCGCGCACCTTGGCGACCACCGCCGGGTCCGCGCCTTCGCCGATCAACAGCCCCTTGGCCTCGCGCGCCAGCAACGCCGCGACCAGCGCTAAGATCACGCCGATCGCGATCGAGGCGACCCCGTCGATCCGCGCGTCGCTATAAGCATGGCTGGCCCAGACGCCGACGCCGGCGATGATCAGCCCGGCGAGCGCGGCGCTATCCTCGAACAGCACGATGAAGCCGGCCGGATCCTTCGACCGGCGCACCGCCTGCCACCAGCCGGCGCTCCCCTTTGCGGCGGCGAACTCGCGCATGGCGATAAACCACGATGCCCCTTCCATCGCAAAGGCGACGGCCAGGACGATATAGTTGATCAGCGGATCGCGCAGCGGCTCGGGTTCGAGGATGTGAGTGTAGCCCTCATAGACCGACACGCCTGCGCCGACCGCGAAGATCAGGATCGCGACAACGAACGACCAGAAGTACAGTTCGCGGCCATAGCCGAACGGATGCGCCTCGTCCGGCACCTGCTTGCCGCGGCTCTGGCCGTACAGCAGCAGCATCTGGTTGAGGCTGTCGACGACCGAATGAAATCCCTCGGTCAGCATCGAGGACGAACCCGAAATCCCGGCGGCGATGAACTTCGCCACCGCGATGCCGAGATTGGCCGCCAGCGCCGCGAAGATGACGAGGTTCGAGCCGCCCTGTTTCGTTGCCGACATTGTGCTTGCCCCTTGCCGCTCATTCATTGCCGGTTCGTTGCGGACTTATGCGGCGATGCGGTTTGCGTCCAGCAAGCGTTTGCCGAGGTTGGCAGATTATGTTATAACGGATGTATGAACGCACCCATCAAACACAGCAAGAAGCTCAAGCTGATCAAGGTCGGCAATTCGGTTGGGGTCATCCTGCCGAAACAGGTGCTCGACAAGCTTGGTGTCGAACTCGGCGATCAACTCGATCTGGTGGAAAGCGTCGCAGGAATGCATCTCCAACGTCATGACGAAGGCTTCGCCGCGCAGATGGATGTTGCGCGCGCGGTGATGAAGCGGCGTCGCAATGCGCTGCACGAACTCGCGAAATAAGTCGTGGCCGATTGGATTTGGGTCGAATTGGGCGTCGCGCTGGCGGCCCATGAGGAGCAACTTGCCGAACATGGCGGGGCCGCGGGCGTTCGCGATCCCAGCATGTTGGAAAGCGCGATGGCGCGTCCGCTCAACCTGATCGCCTATGAAGATCCCGATGTCGCGGATTTGGCTGCGAGCTATGCATTCGGCATCGCCCGAAACCATCCTTTCGTGGACGGCAACAAGCGCACAGCGGCGGTGGTGAGCGAAACCTTTCTGCTGCTCAACGGATATGCGCTGGGATGCAGCGATGTCGAATATGTCACGACATTCCTGGCATTGGCGGCGGGCGAGTTGACCGTCGAGCAACTGGCCGCCTGGTTTCGCCAGCATATTGTTACCGATGAATGAGAAATGCCCGCCGAGACGAACTCGGCGGGCATCCTTTCCTCCCCAGGAAATCGTTGCGGCGGGTGGCGGGTGAAGGCTTTACACCTTTGTCTCGCGCCGTTTCGTCCCGCTGCGGATGCAAAGCCATGATAAACCGGCCTTGTGCAGCCCGAGCGTGACGGCGCGGAGGTCAAGATGTCGGCGATCGCGGGGCTCGCATTGTGCTGTTGTAAAGACATGACAGTCTAGGCCATGAGGCGAGGGGGTGCTGCCGCGCACCCGTCCACGCGCTTGGAGACTCCGGATCATGGCCGATCGCAAACTCTTTGCCGGGCACGCGGTGCGGCGGTTGCGGCGTCAGGCGGGGCTGACCCAGGCGGCGATGGCCGAAATGCTGACGATCTCGCCGAGCTACCTGAATCTGGTCGAGAAGAACCAGCGGCCCTTGTCGGCATCCCTGCTGGTCAAGCTTGCCGAATCGTTCGACTTCGATCCGCGCGCACTGGCGGCGGGCGAGCCGGGCGGGGGTGAGGCGGCGCTCCGGCGGCGGCTGGCCGACCCGATCTTCGCCGATCTGGAGATCGACCGAAACGAGATCGAGGAGTGGCTGGCCGGCGCACCCGGCGGGGCTGAGGCGTTCGCGCGCGCCTATGATCGCGCCGGAGCCGGGGGCGGCGGCGCGGGCGAGGCTGCGAACGACCCGATCGCCGAAGTGCGGCGCGAGATCGAGCGGTGGCGCGACCATTTCGCCGATCTCGACACGATGGCTGAGGCGTTGGCCGACGAACTCAGGCTCGGCGCAGGCGACCTGTACGGCGCGATCGCCGAACGGCTGCGCGTCAAGCATCAGCTCACGATCCGCGTCCTGCCGGTCGATGTCATGCCGGACCTGCTGCGCCGCACCGATCTTCACGCGCGGCAATTGCAGTTGAGCGAGACGCTCGACCCCGCCTCACGCACTTTCGCCGCCGCGTTCCAGTTGGCGCAGATCGAGGCGCGGGGCGAGATCGAGGCACTGGCCAAGGGAGCGGGGTTCGCAGATCGCGCGGCCGAACGGCTCTATCGCCGGCATCTGGCGAGCTATTTCGCCGCCGCGGTCATGATGCCCTATGCCCGGTTCCTGCGCGCGTGCGAGGCGACCGGATACGATCTCGAACTGTTGCAACGCCGGTTCGGCGCGGGCTTCGAGCAGGTCGCCCACCGTCTGACGACGTTGCAGCGGGTCGGCGCGCGCGGGCTGCCGTTCTTCATGGTGCGGATCGATCGCGCGGGGCAGGCATCGAAACGCTTTTCGGGCGCAAGCAATGCGGCGCTGGCCGAGGCGGAGGGGCGCTGTCCCTTGTGGCGCGTGCATCACGCGTTCGATCGGCCGGGGGCGTTGGTGGTGCAATTGATCGAGCTGGAAGATGGCGCGCGCTGGCTCACCGTCGCACGCACGGTAACGCCGCAGGGCCGGCGCTATGGCGCGGTGCCGGCGGAATTCGCGGTCGGCATCGGCGTGGCGAGCGACCATGCCGGCACGCTGGCGGTGGCGCGCGGCATCGACCTGAAGGGTGAGGCGACGCCGATCGGCCTGGGCTGCCGGGCGTGCCTGCGCGGCGCCTGTCCGCAACGATCCATGCCGCCGATCGGTCGCGCCCTGTCGATCAACGACCGCGAGCGCGGCTTGAGCGCGTTCACGTTCGGCGGCGACTGAACCGGCGTCCGCTACGCGGTGTCGACCGTAGCTTTGGCCCATAGATGATCCGCGACACGCCCGCCGGTTTCGGATAATTTTATGGGATAAATAGAGAGAATCAGATGATGCGTCGCCCCATCGCCACACTGTTCGCATTGGCCGCCACGTTGTCAGCCTGTGGCGGGGATGGCGGATCGACCGGATCAGTCGCGGGATCGACCGGTGCCACCCCGACGCCGACGAACACCGCCGGCTGTTCCCTGCGCAACCGGCAGGATTGGGTCGCGGGGCAGATGCGGGAATGGTATCTGTTCCCCGATACGCTGCCGGCCAGCCTGGATCCGACGCCCTACACCTCGGTCGATACGTATCTCGATGCGCTTACCGCCACGGCGCGGGCGCAGCGCAAGGACCGGTACTTCACCTATCTCACCTCGATCGCCGAGGAGAATGCGTTCTACAATTCCGGGTCGAGCGCCGGGTTCGGCGTGCGGCTCTCGATCGATACGCCGGCGCAGCGCGCCTACATCTCCGAAGCGTTCGAGGGCGCACCGGCATTGGCGGCGGGGATTGATCGCGGCACCGAGATTCTGGCGATCGGCACCAGCACGGCCGATCTGCGGACGGTCAGCGCGATCATCGCCGCCGGAGGTTCGGCCGGCGTGACCGATGCGCTTGGGCCGACCACCGCCGGCACCACGCGGTTGCTACGCGTGCTGACTGGTGGCGTGACGCGCGACGTGACGGTGACCAAGGCGGATTACAGCCTGACGCCGGTCTCCTCGCGTTATGGCGCCAAGGTGATCGACGATGGCGGGCGCAAGGTCGGTTACGTCAATCTGCGCACCTTCATCAGCACCGCCGATCCCGCGTTGCGCGATGCCTTCGCGCAGTTCCGCGCGCAGGGCGTCACCAACGTGATCGTCGATCTTCGCTACAATGGCGGCGGCCTGCTCTCGATCGCGGAATTGTTCGGCGATCTGCTCGGGGCCAATCGATCGACGTCGGAGGTGTTCGACTATGTCACCTACCGCCCCGAGAAATCCGCCAGCAACACGACTCGCACCTTCTCCCCGCAGCCGCAATCGATCGCGCCGATGAAGGTCGCATTCATCGGCACCACCGGCAGCGCATCGGCGAGCGAATTGGTGATCGCGGGCATGATCCCGTACCTCCACGCCAACGGCGCGCTGATCGGCACCAACACCTATGGCAAGCCGGTGGGCCAGATCGCGCGGGACAACACCGCCTGCGACGATCGCCTGCGCGTCATCGCCTTCTCGCTGCAGAATGCCGCGCGGCAGGGGGCATATTACGACGGACTGGTCGGCACGGTGGAGGCGAGTTGCCAGGCACCCGACGACCTGAGCAGGCCGATGGGCGACGCGCAGGAAGGTTCGACCCGTCAGGCGCTCGATTTCCTCGCCGGGCGCAGTTGCACGCCGATCGCACCGCCGTCGCTGTCGGCACAGAGCCAGAGCGCCCTGTCGGTACGCAACAAGCTGGAACTGTTGACGCCCGATCGCCCCAGCACCGTGCAACGTGAAGTGCCCGGGGCTTTCTAAAGGAAAGGCGCTTTTTTCTGCGCTTCCCCGGCGAAGGCCGGGGTCCAGTCGGGAGGCAGAAGTGATCGGGCGCTGCGCGATGTAACATCGACCTCCGCAACTGGGCCCGGCCTTCGCCGGGGAAGCGCATCTTCGAACTGGCGCTGTAAATAATTCACATAACGACATGCGTTTTACTCTTCCCATGCACAAAATTACCCCGAAACGGCACCGCAAAGGCTAGAGCATCCTGTAAATTTGTCTAATTCGGCTTGCATCCACACAGCAGGAACCGAGCCATGACCTACCAAACCCATATCGCGCAGACGACGGACCTGATCCGCAGCCACAACGGCACCTGGGATGGGATCGATGCCGAAGCGGTTGCCCGCATGCGTTTGCAGAACCGCTTCCAGACCGGCCTCGACATCGCGCGTTACACCGCCGCGATCATGCGCAAGGACATGGCCGCCTACGATCTCGATCCCGCCAATTACACCCAGTCGCTGGGCTGCTGGCACGGATTCATTGGCCAGCAGAAGATGATCAGCATCAAGAAGCATTTCGGCACCACCGATCGCCGGTATTTGTACCTGTCGGGCTGGATGGTCGCGGCCTTGCGCAGCGAATTCGGCCCGCTGCCGGATCAGTCGATGCACGAGAAGACCAGCGTTCCGGCGCTGATCGAGGAACTCTACACCTTCCTGCGCCAGGCCGATGCGCGCGAACTGGGCATGATGTTCCGCGAACTCGATCACGCCCGCGATGGCGGCAACGATATCGAGGCGGCGCGGTTGCTCAATGCGATCGAAAACCACCAGACGCACGTCGTGCCGATCATCGCCGATATCGACGCCGGCTTCGGCAATGCCGAGGCGACCTACCTGCTCGCTCGCAAGATGATCGAGGCCGGGGCCTGCGCGCTGCAGATCGAGAACCAGGTGTCCGACGAAAAGCAGTGCGGCCATCAGGATGGCAAGGTGACCGTTCCGCACGAGGACTTCCTCGCGAAGGTCCGCGCCTGCCGTTACGCCTTCCTGGAACTCGGCGTCGAGGACGGCATCATCGTGACGCGCACGGATTCGCTGGGTGCGGGCCTGACCAAGCAGATCGCGGTCAGCACGACGCCGGGCGATCTCGGCGACCAGTACAATTCCTATCTCGATTGCGAGGAGATCGATCCGACGACCGCGAAGAACGGCGACGTGATCCTGAACCGCGACGGCAAATTGATGCGCCCGAAACGCCTGCCGTCGAACCTGTTTCAGTTCCGCGAAGGCACCGGTGCCGACCGCTGCGTGATGGATTGCATCGCGTCGCTACAGAACGGTGCCGACCTGTTGTGGATCGAGACCGAGAAGCCGCATATCGAACAGATCGCCAGCATGGTCGATCGCATCCGCGAGGTCGTGCCCAACGCCAAGCTGGTGTACAATAACAGCCCGAGCTTCAACTGGACGCTGAACTTCCGCCAGCAAGTGTATGATGCGTGGACGGAAGCCGGCAAGGACGTGTCGGCGTTCGATCGTGCGCGCCTGATGTCGGTCGATTATGACGGCACCGAGCTGGCCGACGAAGCCGACGAGCGCATCCGTACCTTCCAGCGTGATGCTGCGGCACGGGCGGGCATCTTCCATCACCTGATCACGCTGCCGACCTATCACACCGCCGCTTTGTCGACCGACAATCTGGCCAAGGAATATTTCGGCGACCAGGGCATGCTCGGCTACGTCAAGGGCGTGCAGCGCAAGGAAATTCGCGAGGGCATCGCCTGCGTGAAGCACCAGAACATGTCCGGCTCCGATCTGGGCGACGACCATAAGGAGTATTTCGCGGGCGAAGCGGCGCTGAAGGCCGGGGGTGCGCACAACACGATGAATCAGTTCGCGGCGTGATGTGCACAGGCGCAGCGTAGCTGCACCTGAGACGCACACGCCCGGCGGCGGCGGCCTTTCGAGGCCGCCGACCGACGACGCGGCTTAGCCGCGGCGCGCGGCAAAGCCGAACCGCCGCCACAATACGCAGCGAAAAGCTGCCCATCCTTGGGAGAGGATGCGAAAGCCCGGAGCGAAAGCTCCGGGCTTTTTGCGTCGCCCGAACACGCTGCAACCCCCGCAAAAACTACCTTAATATTATATTAACTAACATTCGTATCAGACTGATACATGACAGAAATTGTAAGAATTACACCGCGCGCCTCGCATGGTCGCTCGTTAGAGCGCGATTAAGTCTCCGGGAACGGCGGGGATGCCGAATACGGCATCCGCCTCATCCGAGATTAGCGCTTCAAAGGGGAAACACGATGAACACGATCAAGACGCTGCTCGCCAGCACCTTCGCTGCCACCGTCACGCTCGCCGCCGCACCGGCGATGGCCGCCGATTATCTGCCCGTCGGCCCGCAGACCAATGTCGCGCTGTCGACCGTCACCAGCGGCGGCTGGTCGCTCTGCTATTCGGCGAGCATGGGCAACGCGATCGGCAATAGCGCGGCGGCCGCGATCTCGAACTGCACCGGCGATCGCTTGATGCTCGCGGGCCGGGTGACGGGCAGCGACACGTTGCTCGCGCTCGCTCAGGCGCCACGCGCCGACGTGCTGTTCGATACCGGCGCGGGAAATAACGGCGTGTTCCACCTCGCCAACGGCACCAACTGGTTCAATTCCGATTACTGGTCGTGGGGTTTCGTCGGTGCGGGCCAGAGCCTGACCAAATATCAGTGCGGCATGGGCCCGGCGAACGGCAGCATGTGCATCCACACGATCAACAATGCGCCCGGCTATTCGATCAACGGCCAATATGCCGGTGGAGGGTACGACAAGTTGGTGTTCCAGTTCGTCTCGGGCGCGGTGCCCGAGCCGGCGACCTGGGGCATGATGATCCTCGGCTTCGGCGTCGTCGGGGCGGCGATGCGTCGCCGTGCCAAGGCATCGCGCGTGTCGTTCGCGATCTGAATGTCGCGCTGCCCGCCTCCCGACAAAGGGGGCGGGCAGCGCGCGCCAGCTTACACCAGCAATTTCATGCTGGTGACGCCGAGCGGCTTCGCCAGCAATTTCGCCAGTGCCGGCCCCGCCGCCTTCATCGCCGGCGTCTGGAAATGCGCGTCGATCGCGGCCTTGTCCTTCCACACTTCGTAGGTGAGGAAGCGGCCCGGTGCCGCGACATCCTCATGCAAATGATACGACAAACAGCCAGCTTCCTTCGGCACGCCGCGCGCGAAATTGCTCAGCGCGGTGCGCACGGTCGCTTCCTGGCCCGGCCGGGCGAGCAGTTCGGCGATGACATAGATCTTGCCGTCGGCGGCTTCGGCTGCCTCCGCGACATTCGCCCAGGGCAAAGCGGCGGCGATTGCGGCGAACGACAATATGGTGCGGCGGTCGGTTTCCATGCGGCGTCTCCTATCTGCTGTCTCGACTCTCACTGGTCTCGACATAGCGGAGCATGGCGCCGGGGGTGCTGGCAAGGGGCGGGCATTTGCCTGTTGTTTCCCCTCACGCTTTGCCGGCTCCCGGAGGCGCTGCGGGTCGCCCCTAATCCAGCCAGCGTTGCGCCTCGTCGATCGTCATGAACACGCGCAGCCTGGGATGCGCCAGGGTGCGTTCGGCCTGCATCTTGTTGAGGTAACTGCCCACGACGATTGCGGCCCGCCCGCTGGTGAGCGCCATCCCCGCGCGCATGATGTCGGCCAGCAGATCGGCGACATCGTTGGCCTGGACCGGAAATTCGAGCGATTCGACGATCACGTTGAAATCGGGGCGTATCGCCCGTGCCTCGCGCGCCTTCGTTCCCACCTCCGTGGCGAGCCATGCGGCCTCCTCCGGCGTCAGGAATCCTTTTACCGCGATGCTCAGGCGATTGAGGTGGCGATCATATTCGACCTGAAACATAGACCCTCGATCTTCGGCGGATATCGTGTCCGCACGGGCGGCAAGACGCGCCGTGGACGTCGCCTATCGCGGCGATGCGATCGGCTTTCCATCGAAATTTCGACGGCTGCGAAATCCGCTGTCCTACACGGCGCTCGCCATGGCACATTGCCGTCGTGTGTAGACCGGACTGTAACATGCCGGCCTCTGCCGCGCCGCCCAGTCCGGTTCCGGCCGATCGCCGCCTCGGCCTGCATACGGCGATACCGTGTGACCTTGTGTGAACTTCGGCGATCCGCCCGATAGCAAACCTATCTTCCCCGCCTGCCCATTTCTGCTATCGCGCGCGGCGACACTGAATACGGGAATTTCACATGGGCTACAGAATCGTCGTCGCGGGCGCGACCGGCAATGTCGGGCGCGAGATGCTCAACATTCTGGCGGAGCGGGAATTCCCGGCCGACGAGATCGCGGTCGTCGCCTCGTCGCGCAGCCAGGGGCTGACGGTCGATTACGGCGACACCGGCAAGCAGTTCAAGGTCCAGAATATCGAGCATTTCGACTGGAACGGCTGGGACATGGCGCTGTTCGCGATCGGCTCCGAGGCGACCGCCAAATACGCGCCGATCGCGGCGGCGGCGGGCTGCACGGTGATCGACAATTCCTCGCTCTACCGCATGGATCCGGACGTGCCGCTGATCGTGCCGGAGGTGAACCCGGAGGCGATCGACGGCTACAAGGCGCGCAACATCATCGCCAACCCGAACTGCTCGACCGCGCAGATGGTCGTCGCGCTGAAGCCGCTGCACGATTTCGCCAAGATCACGCGCGTCGTCGTCTCGACCTATCAGTCGGTGTCGGGCGCGGGCAAGCAGGGCATGGACGAGCTGTTCGAACAGAGCCGCAACATCTTCGTCGGCGACAGCGCCGAGCCCAAGAAGTTCACCAAGCAGATCGCCTTCAACGTGATCCCGCACATCGACAGCTTCCTGGACGACGGATCGACCAAGGAAGAGTGGAAGATGGTCGTCGAGACCAAGAAGATCCTCGATCCCAAGATCAAGGTGACCGCGACCTGCGTGCGCGTGCCGGTGTTCGTCGGCCATTCCGAAGCGATCAACATCGAATTCGAGAACGAGATCTCGGCGCAGCAGGCGCAGGACATTTTGCGCGAGGCGCCGGGCATCATGCTCTACGACAAGCGCGAGGATGGCGGATACATCACGCCGATCGAATGCGTCGGCGAATTCGCGACCTTCATCAGCCGCGTGCGCGAGGATTCGACGATCGAGAACGGCCTGAACCTGTGGTGCGTTTCGGACAATCTCCGTAAGGGCGCGGCGCTGAACGCGGTGCAGATCGCGGAATTGCTCGGCCGGCGGCATCTGCAGAAGGCGGCATGATCTGATCGGCGCGTATCGCCGCCGCTGGCTCGAGGTTCCGCTCGCCCAGCGGCGGGCGGTCTGTGCGCTGGCACTTGCGGTGCTGCTGGCGAATTTGTGGCAGCCGTTCCCGGAGATCGCTCCGCTCCAGCATATCCCGACCGTGGCGCTGTTGCTGGCGTCGCCCTGGCTGCTGCGGCGCTGGCCGCTGTCGGACAATTCGGTCGTGGCGATCGCCGGCTTCTTCGCGCTGCACACGCTGGCCGGGCGCTACACCTATTCCAACGTGCCCTATGACGAATGGGCGCTGGCGCTCACCGGACATTCGATCGACGCGGCGATGGGCTGGACGCGCAACGACTTCGATCGGCTGGTCCATCTATCCTTCGGCCTGCTCGCCGTCCCGCCGGTGGCCGAAGCGGTGCGGCGCTACGGCGGGGCGGAATTACGGCTCGGCCTGTGGTTCGCGTTTCTCTTCGTCTGCGGCATCAGCGCGCTGTACGAGATTTTCGAATGGCTGCTCACCATCGTCCTCGCCCCGGGCATGGCCGACGAGTATAACGGGCAACAGGGCGACCTCTGGGATGCGCAGAAGGACATGGCCATCGCCATCTTCGGCGCGTGTGTGTCGATCGGATGGATGGGGTTTCGGAAATCCGATTGAGCCAGTGATAGCATGGTGCTATCATTCGGGTATGGGACAGGTGCTGATCCGCAATCTCGATGACGCGCTGCTGGACGATTACCGGCGCGTGGCGAAGGAGCACGGACGTTCGCTCGAGGCGGAATTGCGGGACGGTCTCCTCCGTGCCCGGCCCAAGCGGCGTTTGTCCAAGGAGGAACTGATTGCGCTTTTGAGTGAGGTGCAGGCTATGACTCCGCCGGGCGCCAGGCAAAGCGACAGTACCGCGATTATTCGCGAGATGCGCGACAAGGGATATGGGTTTTCGGATTGACCGGGATCGTTCTGGACGCAAGCGTTGCCGTCAAGCTTGTCAGTCGTGAGGCCGGCAGCGAGGCTGCATTGAGCCGCGTCGCGGAAGCGACCGAGATCATTGCACCAGACTGGATGGCTCTCGAAACGGCACATGCGCTTTGGAAAAAGGTTAAGGCCGGGGAACTCGATCGAAAGGCGGCCGACGCCGGCGTCGAAGCATTGGCGAAGATCTTAGATCGAACCTATCCTGCAAGCCTGCTGATGTCGGCGGCACTTGTGCTGTCATACGATCTTCGACACCCGATCTATGACTGTCTCTATCTGGCGTTGGCGCAGGTCGAGCAGGTCAGGGTGCTGACCGCCGATGGAAAGTTTGCGGAGAATGCCAGGCAAGGTGGTTTTGCCGACCATGTCGAGCTTATGGAGGGCGAGGGATCGTGACCATCACCGGCGGATGCCATTGCGGGGCGTGTCGCTACACGCTGGCGCTGGAGACGCTGCCCAGAGCTTACGCCTGCCACTGCCGCACGTGCCAGACTTGGTCGGGCAGCGCGTTCTCCGAACAGGTGTTGCTGGCGGAAAGCGCGATCACCGTCACCGGCCCGGTGGTCGAATACGTGTTTCAGTCGCCGAGCGGATCGCAATCGCATCAGCGGATGTGCGGCGTGTGTCATGTCCGGCTGTACAACACCAATACCATGCGCTCGGGAGTCGCGGTGGTGCGGGCGGGGTCGCTTGACCGTAGCGCCGAATTGCAGGTGGCGCTGCATATCTGGGTGAAGCGCAAACAATCGTGGCTGACGCTGCCAGACGATGCCGAGTGCTATGACGAGGCTGCCCCGGCCGAAGCGATCGTCCGATTGTTCGCACGTTAGCAGCCCCTATCTACGAAACCCGATCTCGCCAGACACAGGAAGATGATCCGTTGGCCAACGCATCCGTTGAACCGCAATTTTTCGACAGCTTCGATGGCGCGCGCATCGCGTGGCGCGAAGTGGGGGAGGGCCGTCCGGTCGTCCTGATCCACGGTTATTTCTCCAACGCTCAGACCAACTGGATCCGGTACGGCCATGCGGCGGCGGTGGCGGCCAAGGGCTTCCGCGTGATCATGCCGGACCTGCGCGGGCACGGCGATAGCGCGCGGCCGCACGACGCGGCGAGTTATCCGCCCGATGTGCTGATGCGCGACGGGATGGCTTTGATCGACCATCTCGGGCTCACCGATTACGATCTTGGCGGCTATTCGCTCGGCGCGCGAACGACCGTGCGAATGCTGGCGAACGGCGTTGCGCCGGGGCGTGTCGTGCTGTCCGGCATGGGGCTGCGCGGGCTGACCGATACCGAAGGACGGGGGAGCTATTTCCGGCGGATCCTGACCAATCTCGGCAGTTTCGAACGCGGCACGCCGGAATGGCTGACCGAAGCGTTTCTCAAGACCACCAATGGCGATCCCGAGGCTTTGGTCCGCGTGCTCGATACGTTCGTCGATACGTCGGAGGCGCAGATCGCTGCGATCCTGCAACCGGTGCTGGTCGTCTCGGGCGACGAGGATGAGGATAACGGCCCCGCGCCAGCGCTGGCCGATCTGCTGCCGCATGGGCAGTACCGCGCCGTGCCGGGCGGGCACATGAGCGCGGTGGTGAAGCCCGAACTCGGACAGGAGATCGCCGACTTCCTCGCCGCTTGACCGGGTGACGGCGGAGGGACACTCTGGGCAAATCTCCAATTTCCCCAAGGCAAATACATGATCCGCACCGGTATTTCGATTGTCGCGCTAACGCTGGCGATGGCGGCCGTTCCAGCTTTTGCCCAGAGCGCCCCCACCGCAGCGGTGGCCGATGCGTTCATCGCGCAATCCGAAAAGACGCTGTACGATTTCTCGATCCAGTCGAGCCAGGTGAATTGGGTCAACGCGACCTACATCACCGACGATACCGACGCGATGGCCGCGCGCATCAATGCGGAGGGTACCGAACTCTCGGTGAAGCTCGCGCTGGAAGCGGCGAAGTACGACAAGGTCGCGGACCTCTCGTCCGACACGCGCCGCAAGCTCGATCTGCTGCGTGGTGGCATCACCTTGCCGGCCCCCACCACGGCGGGTGCGGCAACCGAACTTTCCACGCTGGTGACCAAGATGTCGTCTTCCTACGGCAAGGGGAAGGGCACGCTCGACGGCAAGCCGATCAACGGCAGCGATATCGAAGCCGCGATGGGCACCGAGCGCGATCCTGCCAAACTGAAGGAGATGTGGGTCAGCTGGCACGACCAGGTCGGCGCGCCGATGCGCAGCGATTACGCGAAGACGGTGGAGATCGCCAACAAGGGCGCGGTCGAACTCGGCTACAAGGATGTCGGGTCGATGTGGCGGTCGGGCTACGACATGAGCCCGGAAGACTTCGCCAGGTTGACCGACAAATTGTGGATCGAGGTCGAGCCGCTCTACAAATCGCTGCACACCTATGTCCGCTGGAAGCTGAACGAGAAATATGGCGACGCGGTGCAGCCCAAGACGGGCCCGATCCGCAGCGATCTGCTCGGCAATATGTGGGCGCAGGAATGGGGCAATATCTATGACGTGGTCGCGCCGAAGGGGGCGGGCGATCTCGGCTTCGACACGACCGATCTGCTCAAGGCCAAGGGCTATGATCCGCTGAAGATGGTGAAGACCGGCGAGGGTTTCTATTCCTCGCTCGGCTTCGCGCCGCTGCCGACGACGTTCTGGGAACGGTCGCAGATCACCAAACCCGCCGACCGCGAAGTGATTTGCCACGCCTCGGCCTGGGATCTCGACAACAAGGACGACGTGCGGATCAAGATGTGCACCAAGGTGAATGGCGACGATTTCGTCACGATCCACCACGAACTGGGCCACAATTATTACCAGCGCGCCTATCAGAAGCAGCCGATGCTGTATTTGAACGGCGCGAACGACGGCTTCCACGAGGCGATCGGCGATTTCGTCGCGCTGTCGATCACGCCGGATTATCTCGTGCAGATCGGCCTGCTCGACAAGGCGAAGGTGCCGAGCGCCGACAAGGATATCGGGCTGTTGCTGCGCCAGGCGATGGACAAGGTGGCGTTCCTGCCGTTCGGCCTGTTGATCGACAAATGGCGCTGGGGCGTGTTCTCGGGCGAGATCCCGGCGACCGGATACGAAAAGGGCTGGAACGATCTGCGCCTGAAGTATCAGGGCATCGCGCCACCGGTCGCGCGCGACGAGACGAAGTTCGATCCGGGTGCCAAATATCATGTGCCGGCCAGCGTGCCGTACACGCGCTATTTCCTCGCGCGGTTGCTGCAGTTCCAATTCTATCAGGCGGCGTGCAGGCGGGCGGGCTGGAAAGGCCCGCTGCATCGCTGCTCGTTCTACGGCAACAAGGCGGTTGGGGAGAGGCTGAATGCGATGCTGGCGATGGGGCAGTCGAAACCCTGGCCGGATGCGTTGCAGGCGTTCACCGGCAGCCGGGAGATGTCCGGCAAGGCGATGGTGGCGTATTTCGCGCCGCTGAAGGCGTGGCTCGACCAGCAGAATAAAGGGAAACCGACGGGATGGTGATGATCTCTGTAGCGGCGGCATTGCTCGCCGGGGCCAGCGCGACGCCGGTTACGGTGGAGATCGTCGCGTCCGGACATGTCGAAACGCCGGCCGATCGCTACCGGATTACCGGCGGCGTGCTGGCGTGCGCGGCGACGCAGACCGAGGCGGATGCGATGCTGGCGCAGAAGATTGCGGCGATCACGCGAACGATGAGCGGGATGCGGGTCGCTCCGGCGGCGAGCGCAGGGGAGAAACTGTCGCTGGCCAGAATGATGGGGGCGATGTCGGCCGGGCGTGGCGCGAGCGAGTGCAACAAATCGGCGCTGGAAGACATGTTGTCCGGTGCCGGCGAGGAAAAGCCCAAGAACAAGCCTGCCGAAAAGGTGGGTGCGAGTGCGCCGCTGTCGTTCGACGCGCCCGATGCGGCGACGGCGGCGCGGGCTATAGTGGCGCTGAAGGCCGCAGACGCCAAGCCGTCCGACAAGGCGACGCCGGTGTTGCTGGACGAGACGGCGGCGAAGCGCGCGGCCAAACAGCAGGCCCTGGCGAAGGCGCGGGTGGAAGCGGAAGCTTACGGAGCGCCGCTCGGTCTGGGTGCCGCGACCCTGACAAAGATCAGCGAGCGGCAGGATTGGGGATCACTGGATTTCATGGGCCAGATGATGCGCACGATCGGGCTGGCGGGCACCGGCCCGAGCGACAGGGTGATGACGGATGTTGCGCTGACGGTGGAGTTCCGGCTGGACGGGCGGTGACTGACAGGGGGAGCGCGATCAGCTATCAAACGCTTCCCCGGCGAAGGCCGGGGCCCAGTAGCGATTGCCGGAGTTACGTCGCGCAACGCAAGACCATCACCGTTTCCCAACTGGGCCCCGGCCTTCGCCGGGGAAGCGCTAGAACGGATCTAAATATTACTCCGGAATAGTCCCCTCATCGGCGATACCGGCCTCGAACGACTTGCTCGAATCCTTGCCGTCGGCCTGATGCGCTTTCTTGCCCTTGTTGGGCTTGGCGACATCGTCATTGGCAGGCGTGCTGCCCCGGAGCGCAAGAAGCCCGGCGGTGAGCGCCGCGCCGACCGTGCCGACGACTGCGGCAATGCCCCATTTGCGGTTGTCGCCGGTAACGGCGGCTTTGGCCGAGGTGAAGGCCTTGGCGGTCGCCGATTTGCTGGTGGCCGTGACGGTCGTCCGCTTTGCGGCGGTCTTGGGCGTCGTGGCCGGCTTGGTCGCAGCGGCAGTGGCCGGCTTGCTCGCCGCAGGCACCTTGCGGGCGGCGGGCTTGGCGGCACTCGTCGCAGCGGTCTTGCGCACCGTCGTCTTGCGCGGCGTGGCAGGCTTGCGCGGGGCGGGGGGCTTGGTCGTGCCGTCGGTCGGCTTCTTCGGCGGGGTGGCCATCGCGAGGGACTCCTGAAATCGTTGCGCTAGGGTAACGCATAACTCGCCTCGGGTTTCCCTGCCACGCGGATTCGTCTCAGCGGAACGGCGGCTCGTTGAACGCGCGCAGCTTGCGACTGTGCAGCTTCTCGCCCTCGCGGCGCAGTTCCTCGCAGGTTTCGATGCCGATGCGCATATGTTCGTTGATCGCGCGTTCGTAGAAGCGATTGGCCTGGCCGGGCAGCTTCAATTCGCCGTGCAACGGTTTGTCCGACACGCACAGCAACGTGCCGTAGGGAACGCGGAAACGATAACCCTGTGCGGCTATCGTCGCAGATTCCATATCGATGCCGACCGCGCGGCTGAGCGAGAAGCGCAATGCCGACCGCGAATAGCGCAATTCCCAATTGCGATCGTCGGTCGTCACGATCGTGCCGGTGCGCAGGCGGCGCTTGAGTTCCTCGCCCGACTGGCCGGAGATCGTCTCCGCCGCGCGTGCCATGGCGACCTGCACTTCGGCGATGGCCGGCACCGGAATCTCCGGCGGCAACACATCGTCCAGCACATGATCGTCGCGCAGATAAGCATGGGCGAGGACGTAATCGCCGATCCGCTGGCTCGGACGCAGGCCGCCGCAATGGCCGATCATCAGCCATGCCTCGGGCCGCAGCACCGCAAGGTGATCGGTGATAGTCTTCGCGTTGGACGGGCCGACGCCGATATTGACGAGCGTGATGCCGGTGCCGTCGGCGGCCATCAGATGATAGGCCGGCATCTGGTGACGGCGCCACGCGCTGTCGCTGACGATCTTGTCGGCATCGTCGCCGGCATGGATCATGATCCCGCCCGCGCCGGACAGACCGGTGAAGCGGCTCGGATTGCCCTCCGCATCGGGTCCGAGCTGGCTCGCCGCCCAGCGGACGAATTCGTCGACATAGCGATGATAATTGGTGAACAGCACGTAGCGCTGCGCGTGCTCCGCCGGCGTGCCCATGTAATGGCGCAGGCGGGCGAGGCTGAAATCGGTGCGCAGCCCGTCGAACAGCGCCAGCGGCTGCGTGTCGTCGCTCGCCACCCACAGGCCATCGGCGATCTCATCGCCGATATGGGCGAGTTCGGTGGCAGGGAAGAAGCGCGCGAGATCCGAGGCGGACACCTCGTCCAGGCTGAGCGCGTGGCCGGGATCGATCACATAGGGAAAGGGGATTTCCTGGCGGCCGGCGACCGCCTCGACCTCGACATCGTAATCCTCGATCAACAGCGTGAGCTGTTCGATCAGATAATCGGCGAAGATCGCGGGCTTGGTGACGCTGATCTTATATTCGCCCTCGGTTACGAGGCGGCCGAACGAGCGCATCGGCGCGGGGCGATCGCTGCCGCCGCGATAGATCAGGCGGATTTCGGGATAGGCGAAGCTACCGTCTCGGCGCGCGGCGGGATCGGGGATCGTGCCATCGGCGATATAGGCGGTCAGCGCGGCCTGCAGGCGATCGACCGAGGCGCGATAGAGGGTGTCGAGTTCGGCGACGATGGCGGCGGCTTTTGTCATCTGCTGTCGCTAAGGCAGGATCGTTACGCTGGCAAGACAGGGGTGGATTAGGCCGGCGATTCTTAGCCCCTCCCCTTCAGGGGAGGGGTTGGGGTGGGGCAGTGCAATCTCATCGAGACCAATGCCAGAATTTGCGGCACGGCCCCACCCCAACCCCTCCCCTGAAGGGGAGGGGCTAAGAGGATCAGGCCTTCTTCGGCCCCGGCTTCTTGGCGGCAGGCTTGTCGTCCTCGAGCAGTTTGCTCACACCGAACGCAGCACCGGCGACGGCAGCGGCTGCGCCGGCGGCAATCGCTGCGGCGGTCTTGGGATTTTCCTTGGCGGCTTCCAGCGCGGTGTCGAATGCGGCGGTGACCGACTTGGTCGCGCTTTCGATCGCCGCCGTGACGGCTTCCTGCGCCTGATCGAAGATCGACTTGTCGCCAACAGCGTCCTTGGCGGCGCTCTTGATGTCTTCGGCGATCTTCTCTGCGGTATCGGTTGCGTCGGTCATGGCGATGTTCCTTTTTGGCCTTGGGTGTCGTTTCGATAACGCAACACCGTGCGGGCCGTTCCGTGCCTGCGCCACATTCGGGCGCAGGCACGGGGCATAATGGCTTAGAGTTCGCCGAGCAGATATTCGGCCGACGACACGTTGAACTCGCCGGGTGCCTCGACATTCAGCTGTTCGACCACGCCGTCATTGACGATCATCGAATAACGCTGGCTGCGCTCGCCCATGCCGAATTTCGATCCGTCGAAGGTCAGGCCGATCGCCTTGGCGAAATCGGCATTGCCGTCGGCGAGCATCGTGATCTCGCCCGCGTCGCTCGCCTTGCCCCATGCGCCCATCACGAACGCGTCGTTGACGGAGGTGAAGGCGATCTCGTCCACGCCCTTGGCCTTGATCTCGCCCGCCTTATCGACGAAGCCGGGCAGGTGGCGGGCCGAGCAGGTCGGGGTGAAGGCACCGGGGACGGCCACGAGTGCCACCTTGCGGCCGGCGAAATACTCTTCCGAACTGACCTGTTCCGGGCCGCTGCCGGTAACCTTGGTAATCGTGGTTGCGGGGATCTTGTCGCCGACGCTGATGGTCATGGGAAAACTCTCCTGTGCGCGGCGCAAAGGGCTGCGCTGCGTCCGGCACACATTTCGTACGGACGCGGACTGATTTCAAGCATGGCTAGGCCGCATCCGGGCGGCTAAGAGGCTAAGTGATGGACAGCGCGCGATATCTGACCGGGCAATTCCTGCTCGCCATGCCCGGCATCGGCGATCCGCGCTTCGAACGCGCCGCCATCGCGATGTGCGCGCATGACGGCAATGGCGCGGTGGGCATCGGGCTGGGCGAGGTGATCTCGGGGCTGGGGCTGCACACGCTGCTGGCGCAGTTCGAGATCGATCCCGGCGTCGCGCCCGATGCGCCGGTGCACCTTGGCGGGCCGGTCGAGCCCAGGCGCGGCTTCGTGGTGCATTCGACCGACTGGGCCGGGCAGGACACGGTCGATGTCGCGGGGCGCTGGGCCTTGTCCGGCACATTGGACGTGCTGCGCGCCATCGCGGCGGGCAACGGGCCGCGCCGGTTCGTGGTGGCCCTGGGCTATGCCGGCTGGGGCGAGGGGCAGCTCGACGAGGAGCTCACCCGGCACGGCTGGTTCAATGTCGGCGGCGATCTCGGGCTGCTCTACGATATTCCGGCGGCGGAGCGCTGGGCGCGTGGCTTCGAAGAGGCCGGGGTGGATTCGCGCCTGCTGGCGAGCGCGGCCGGGACGGCTTAAGCCGCGCGGCGGCGGATCGCGGCGACGCCGTGATGCACGATCACCAATGCCACGACCGCGACCGACATGCCGAGCAGGATGTCCGACAGATAATGCGTGCCCTCGACCGGGGTCGACAGCAGCATCGCGCCGTTCACCGCGATCAGCGGCCAGCGCAACCGCGCCACGCGCCACGCCGAGGCGGCATAGAGCGTGCCGGCGCAGGCGTGGAAGCTCGGTGCCGAGACCAGCCCGCGCAATTGGCCGAGATCCACGACATGGACAGTATGCGCGCGAAGTTGCGGGATCAGGTCCGGCTGCCAGAGTTCGCTTTCCGGCATGTAGGGGATCGCAGCGTGCCACAGATACGAGAAGGGGCCGACCGCTGGCATCAACGTGAACAGGCTGAGCGTGATGATCGCGGCGAGCCAGAAGGTGAAGATGAAACGGTGCGCTTCCGCACGTTGCGCCGTGACCGCATAATATCCCAGCAGCACGGCGGGCGTGATGAAGATGCTGCGATAGGCGGCGGTGCCGAGCAGTTGCAGCGTCGGGCTGGCCGCGACGGCGGTGTACCAGGCGAGCCAGTCGAAATGCAGCAGCACATCCACCGCCTGCAACTTCGCATCGGCATAACCCTGGGTCAGAGCGGAGACGGGGTAGCAGGAGACTGCTCCCATCAAGGCGATGGCGGTGAAGATGCCGTAATATTCGGCACCATCGGCGACCGTGCGGGCATGGCGCCACGTGCTGCCCGGCAACATCGTACGCGCGGCTATCGCGACGATGCCGACGACGTAGAAGGGCAGGGTGCTGCGACCCAACGGATCGACCGTCAGCCCGGCGCGCTGCATCATCAGCGCGAGGATCGCGAAGGTGGCGAACAGGCCGCTGGCGATCCAAACCGCCGGAATGCCGCGATTGGCGCGTGGCGTGCTGGCCGTAGCAACGGAGGCCGGAATGGCGAGGTCGGACAGGAACGCGTGCGGGCGGTTCACCGGTTCCGAGGATGTACCGCCGAGCGGTGGGGACATAAGCTTTACCTTATTCGACCGACATGGTTGAACAGGGTCGCCCTTACGGCATGCTGAACCGCGCGTCGATGCTACGGATTTGTTACGGCGGCGGTGCTGCTTTCGTGCAACATATAAAGACATCTTTATATTTGATCCGGAGCGCCGCAGACGCTAAGAGCGCGCCAACTTTGACACCTTCCGGAGACATCCCGTGGCCACCGTCCTCGACGCCAAGACCAAAGACTATGTCGTTGCCGACATCTCGCTCGCCGATTTCGGCCGTGCGGAAATCAATATCGCCGAAACCGAAATGCCCGGCCTCATGTCGCTGCGCAGCGAATTCGGCCCGACGCAGCCGCTGAAGGGCGCACGCATCACCGGGTCGCTGCACATGACGATCCAGACCGCGGTGCTGATCGAGACGCTGACTGCGCTCGGTGCCGATGTGCGCTGGGCGACGTGCAATATCTTCTCGACGCAGGATCACGCCGCCGCCGCGATCGCCGCGACCGGCGTGCCGGTGTTCGCGATCAAGGGCGAGAGCCTGGCCGATTATTGGGACTATGTCGGCGACATCTTCAACTGGGGTGCGGATACGGACGGCCAGACCGCCAACATCATTCTGGACGACGGCGGCGACGCCACCATGTTCGCGCTGTGGGGTGCCAAGCTCGAAGCTGGCGCGACGCTCGGCGAGCCGGAGAATGACGAGGAAGTCGAATTCCAGCGCGCGCTGAAGGCGTTCGTCGCCAAGTATCCGGGCTACCTGACCGAGACGGTCAAGAACCTGAAGGGCGTTTCGGAAGAGACCACCACCGGCGTGCACCGCCTGTACGAGATCGCGAAGAAGGGCGAGCTTCCCTTCCCGGCGATCAACGTCAACGATTCGGTGACGAAGTCGAAGTTCGACAACCTCTATGGCTGCAAGGAATCGCTCGTCGACGCGATCCGTCGCGCCACCGACGTGATGCTTGCCGGCAAGGTCGCCTGCGTCGCCGGCTTCGGTGACGTCGGCAAGGGTTCGGCCCAGTCGCTCCGCAACGGCGGCGCCCGTGTTATGGTGACCGAAGTCGATCCGATCTGCGCACTGCAGGCGGCGATGGAAGGCTTCGAAGTCGTGACGATGGAAGAGGCCGTGACCCGCGCCGATATCTTCTGCACCGCGACCGGCAATGCCGACGTCATCACCGCCGATCACATGAAGGCGATGAAGCCGATGTCGATCGTCTGCAACATCGGTCACTTCGACAGCGAGATCCAGATCGCCGCTCTGTCGAACTACGAATGGACCGAAGTGAAGCCGGGCACCGACTTGGTGAAGTTCCCGGACGGCAAGCAGATCATCATCCTCGCCAAGGGGCGCCTGGTGAACCTCGGTTGCGCAACGGGCCACCCGTCGTTCGTGATGTCGGCATCGTTCACCAACCAGACGCTGGCGCAGATCGAATTGTGGACCGCCGGCGAGAAGTACAAGAACGAAGTGTACGTCCTGCCCAAGCACCTCGACGAAAAGGTCGCCGCGCTGCACCTCGAAAAGCTCGGCGTGAAGCTGTCGCAGCTGACCGCGAAGCAGGCCGGTTACATCGGCGTGCCGGTGGAAGGCCCGTTCAAGCCGGATCACTACCGCTACTGATCGCAGGCTTCGGCCGATTACAAAGAGGGGCCGCGGAGCGATCCGTGGCCCTTTTTTGTGTCGAGTGAAGAACCGTCCGTCGGCTCGAAGCTTCGGGTAGAATTCAAGTCACTATATCAACTGTTCTTCTTCGATCGGATGGTCCGACAAGCTGGCAAGACCGCAGTCGTGGCAACAAGAAGGTGACGGCCGGTCCTCGTCGGACCCCGCCCGTCGTCGCATCATCTCTCCTATAATTGCCCGATAGAACCGAGATGCAGCACCTGGGGGACGGGTGACGATCACCGTTGTTCTGAATCAATCCTTTACCGGGGGGTAAGCCGCAATGAAGAACCTGACGATCATCGGACGCCTTAAATTCGGGTTCGGCGTAACCCTTGGCCTGCTTCTCCTTTTGTCTGCCGTCAGCATGTACCAGGTGCACAGCGTGACGGTGGAACTGGAGACGATGAACCAGAAGAACAGCGTCAAACAGCGGTACGCGATCAACTTTCGCGGTAGCGTGCACGATCGGGCGATCGGAGTGCGGGACGTTACGATGGTCGATGAATCCGAGCTGGCGGGCGTGATCGACACTATCGACACGCTTGCGGCGAAATATGCCGCGTCGTCCGCTCCGCTCGATGCGATGTTGACGCCGGACAAGTCGCCGTCCGCCGAGGAAACGCGGATCCTGGCAGATATCAAGCAAACCGAACGTCTGACTCTGCCGCTGGTGCAGCAGGTGATCGCCGAGCGAAAGCACGGTGACCTAGCCGCCGCGCGCGTCACCTTGCTGACCAAGGCGCGGCCGATGTTCGTGCAGTGGCTGGCGCAGATTAACCAGTTCATCGATTTCGAAGAAGCCGCCAACGCGGTCATCGCCAAGCAGGTCGATAAGGCGACGTCGATGTTCCAGATATTGATCGGGCTGCTTTGCCTTGTCGGCGTCGGTGTCGGACTGGCCATCGCCAGATGGGCGACGCAGGCGATCAGGCCGCTTCCCGTCATCGCGGACGCCATCCGTCGCATCGGTGAAGGCGATCGATCCGTCGTCGTGCCCTCGACCGACCTGGCCGACGAGCTGGGCCAACTGGCCCGCGCCACCGCCTCGGTTCGCGATCAGCTCGCCGCCGCCGAACAGGCCAAGGCTGAGCACACGCGCATCATCGTGGATAGCGTGGGGAATGGGCTGAATCGCCTGGCCCAGGGCGATCTCACGGCCCGGATCGATGCCGAACTGACCGGACCCTATGCCAGCCTGCGCAGCGATTTCAACGAAGCCGCATCGCAATTGCAAGTGTTGATCGGCGCGGTGAGCGAAAGCGCAACGACGATCCAGAGCGGATCGGGGGAGATCGCGCAGGCATCCGAGGATCTGGCGCGGCGCACCGAAAGCAATGCCGCTGCGCTTGAAGAGACGGCTGCATCGGTGACCCAGATGGACAATCGCCTGAAGGCATCGGCAAATGCCGCCGCCCGCACCGTCGAGCGCGCAGATCAGGCCATAGCCACGGTCGGCGGCGGCCGCGACGTGGTCGATGAGGCGGTGCAGGCGATGGGCCGCGTGTCGGACAGCGCCAAGGGCATCGATAGCGTCATCGAAGGGCTCGACAAGATTGCGTTCCAGACGCGCGTGCTGGCCATGAATGCGGCAGTCGAGGCCGGTCGCGCCGGCGAGGCGGGGCGCGGTTTCGCCGTGGTCGCCGATCTGGTTTCGGCTTTGGCGATGCGCGCGGAAGAAGAGGCGAAGCGTGCGCGCGATCAATTGACGGTGACGCAGACCGATATCGTCACGGCCGTGGCGGCCGTTACCAAGGTCGACGGCGCGCTGGCGAACATTTCAGGCGACGTGGGACACGTCCATGAACTGCTCTCGACGATGGCGGCGGACAATCAGGCGCAGTCGGCGGCGATCACGCAGATTGCATCGGCGATCGGGACGATGGACCGGGCGACGCAGCAGAACGCCGCGATGGTGGAGGAAACGTCGGCCGCCGCACGCAATCTGGCCGCCGAGATCGGCCATCTCAGCGATCAGGCCCGCCGGTTCGAGGTCGGTGCAGCTGCGTCGATCGCGAGCAAGCCGAATGTCGCGCGCACGTCACGCAAGGTCGATGCCCCGGCTTACGCCTCGCCGGTCAAGCCCTTGTCCAGTGGGCGCGACGCGGATCTGGTGCTTGCGGATGATGAATGGAACGCGTTCTAATCCTTCGACGAATGTCCTCCGTCGGGCTTGTCTTCGGACTTCGAGCGATCGCCACTTCCTAAGCGGGCAAACACCGGCTTAAAGGGTGGCCATGCATTTGCGTCGTGGCACTTCGTTTGATCTCCCGGATGGCCTGTCATGAGCGGTGAGCTTGCGCCCGTGCTGGGTGGGGTGGTGCTGGCTGTGCTCGTCGTGCTGGCGATGTGGGCGCTGTATCTGGGCTTGCGGGCGCAGCGCGGGGCGGCGTCCGCGATTGCCGCCAATGCCCGGCTGGAGGCACTGGTCGGGTCCGCGCCGGCGCTGGCGATGGTGGTACGTGCCGACGGGCGGCTGGAATTGCCGGATCGGCTGGCGGACTGGTTCGGGTTGTCGCCCGCGCCGGGGTATCTCGCCGATCTGTCCAGCGGGGCGACCGGGCTGACGGCGGCGGATGCTGCCGCATTGGCCGAAGATGTGGCGGCGGCGCAGAAGGCCGGGCGGCCGTTTACCCGGGCGGTGCAGGCGCAGGGGTCGCAGCGGTCGTTGATGATCCACGGCGGCCGCGCGCCGCGCGATCTGGCGGCGCCGGGCGGCGTGGTGCTGTGGATTTTCGACGCGACCGGCAGCCAAGCCGAGATCGCGCGGCTCGCCGATGCGGGCGCCGAGGCGCATGCCGCGTTCGATGCGCTGACCGGGCTGATCGAGGCCGCGCCCTTGCCGATGTGGTATCGCGGTGCCGATCTGCGTTTGGCGATGGTCAACTCCGCCTATGTCGCGGCGGTCGAGGGCGTGGATGCCGAGGATGTGGTGCGGCGTGGGGTCGAACTGGTCGAGGGATCTGGCGTTGGCGGGCCGCTGGCCAGTGCGGTGCTGGCGCGCGATACCGATCACCCGCAGATGCAGGCGATGCCGGCCACGATCAAGGGCGCGCGTCGCATGCTGCGTGTGCACGACGTGCCGTTGCCGGGCGGCGGCGTGGCGGGCTTCGCGGTCGATATCGAGGAACTCGAGCAGGCGCGCAGCGGCATCAAGCGTTTCGGCGATGCGCAGCGCGCGATGCTCGATCGGCTGTCGGCCGGCGTGGTGCAGTTCGCCGCCGATCGCACGCTGATCTTCAGCAACCAGCCATTCCAGCGCCTGTTCGCGATGAAGAGCGAATGGCTGTCCGATCGCCCGGAATTCGACCGCGTGCTGGAGCGCATGCGCGAGGCCAATCGCCTGCCCGAGGTGCGCGATTTTCCGGGCTGGAAGGCGGAGCGGCGCGACTGGTTCGTCGCCACCGGTGGCGCGATCGAGGAGAATTGGCATCTGCCCGGCGGGGTGCATCTGCGCGTGGTCGCGCAGCCGCTGCCCGATGGCGGATTGCTGCTGATCTTCGAGGATCGCACCGAGCAGGTGCAGCTGGCCAGCGCGCGTGACACGTTGTTGCGGGTGCGGACGGCGACCTTCGACAATCTCTACGAAGCGCTCGGCGTGTTCGCGGCGGACGGGCGGTTGCAGATCTGGAACAACAAATTCCGCGCGCTTTGGGGCTTCGACGAGGAATTCCTATCGACGCATCCACGCGTCGACGCGTTGTCCGAGGCGGCTGCGAGCAAGCTGTCCAATCCGGCACGGGCGGGGTTGATCGGCGATCTGGTGCGCGCGGCGACGGTCGATCGGCAGCAGCGCGCCGGCCGCGTGGCGTTCGCCGATGGGCGGCATTTCGAATTCGCCGCCGTGCCGCTGCCGGACGGCAACGGCCTGTTCACGATGCTCGACATCTCCGACAGCCGGCGGATCGAACGGGCATTGCGCGATCGCAACGAGGCGCTGGAGGCGGCGGATCAGGTGAAGACGGCCTTCGTCGCCAATATGAGCTACGAATTGCGTACGCCGCTCACCTCGATCAGCGGGTTCGCCGAGATGCTGAGCGAAGGCTATGCCGGCAAGTTGAGCAAGGCGGGCGATTCCTATGTCGATGCGATCCTGGAATCGGTCGGGCGGCTCGGCATGCTGGTCGATGAGGTGCTCGACCTGACGCAGAACGAGGGCAAGACGCCACCGCTGGAAATGCTCGACGTCGATCTGGAGCGGATCGCGCGGGTGGCGGCGGATGCGTGCGGGGTGTCGGCGAAGAAGAAGGGCCAGGATTTCGTGGTCGAGATCCAGCCCTCAACCGGCAGCATCAAGGGCGATGCGGAACGGCTGCGCCAAGTGATCGAACATCTTCTGAAGCATGCGGTTGCGGGTACGCCCGAAGGTGGCCGCATCTTGCTGCACACCGATGGCACGGCGGCGGCGGCGCGGATCGTGGTATCGGACGACGGTGCCGGAATGGCCCCCGCCGCGGTGGCGCGCGCGTTCGATCGTTTCGCGCAGGAAGGAGCGGTGCGCGGCGAGGAATTCGGCCTTGGCCTGCCGCTCGCCAAGCAGTTCGTCGAGGCGCACGGCGGCACGATCCAGTTGCTGTCCGAGCCCGGCGAGGGGACGCTGATCACCGTGGAATTGCCGCGGCGGTGAGTTGTTTTGACTGGAGGCAAAATCAGAGACAGCCTATGTTTGCAGCGTGACAAGAAACTCGCCCAGTCCGAGCCTGCGCGCCGAGCAACGTGCGCGAGAGATGCTCCTGACAAGAGAGGAGCGGGCGGAAATCGCCCGCCGGTGGACTGGTGAAAACAAGCTCGCGCTGGAAGCCTCCAATGCTTGGGTAGCCGAGCACGGGCTGCCCCTGGAAAGTACCGGCTCTTTTGAAGAAAATAATTAGATCGTCGGGTTCGACCTCTTGATCACTTTGCGGGATGCCGAGGCAACCGAAGCGTTTGGCGCGCGGCTGGCGATGTTGATCGCGCCCGGTGACGTCATCACGCTGGCCGGGCAGCTCGGCGCGGGGAAGACGAGCATCGCGCGCGGTTTGCTATCCGCCCTCGGCCTGGCCGGGGAGGCACCTTCGCCGAGTTTCGCGATCTTGCAGCCATATGCTCCGCCCGAGGTTCGTCTGCCGGTGCTGCATGTCGATCTCTACCGGATCGAGGATGTGGCGGAGATGCAGGAGCTCGGGCTGGACGAGGCGCTGTCCGATTCTGTGCTGGTCGTCGAATGGCCGGAACGGGCACCGGACCATTGGCCCAATGCACTCGCTTTGTCGCTAGAGATCCTAGCCGATGGGACGCGCGCCTTGACAGCGCAGGTGCCGGCGGCATGGAAGGCGCGATGGCAATCGATATGATCCCACCGGCCGGCGCGGCCGATTTTCTGGCCGAACATGGTTGGGGCGGGGCGGACATCCTGCCGGTTGCGGGCGATGCCTCTTTCCGGCGGTATTTCCGTGCGGTTTCAGGCGGGCGCAGCGCGATTTTGATGGATGCGCCGCCGCCGCATGAAGACCCGCGGCCGTTTATCGCGATCGCCGAGTGGCTGGTCGAGCGTGGTTTTTCGGCCCCGGCGATCCATGGCGTCGATCTCGATCAGGGCCTCGTGCTGATCGACGATTTCGGCGACGTGCGGATGTGCGAGACGGTGAACGAGGCGCCGGCCGATGCGACCGCTTTGTACGAAAATGCGATCGACATATTGATCCGGTTGCGCGGCCATGAGGCGGGCGATGTCGCTCCCTACGACGCCCCCGTGCTGCGCCGCGAGGCCGATCTGCTGACCGAATGGTATTGCCCCGCCGTCGGGATTACGCCGGATCTGGCGGGTTACGATGCCGCGTGGGACGCGGTGTTCGATGTCGCTCTGGCCGGCCCAAAAGTGCGGGTGCTGCGCGATTATCATGCCGAGAATTTGATGCTGATCGGGGACGGTGCGCTCGGGCTGCTCGATTTTCAGGACGCGCTGGCGGGGCATCCGGCCTATGATCTGGTGTCGCTGCTGCAGGATGCGCGGCGCGATGTGCCCGCCGAACTCGAAGCTGTCATGCTGGAGCGCTACAAGCGGATTACCGGTGAGGGCGATGCGTTCGATGCCGCCTATCACGTGCTCGGGGCGCAAAGGAACGCGAAGATCATCGGCATCTTTACACGGTTGTGGAAGCGCGACGGGAAGCCGCGCTATCCCACGCTCTGCCCGCGCGTCTGGAGCTATCTGGAGCGGGATCTGGCGCATGCGGCGCTGGCCCCGGTCAAGGCGTGGTTCGATGCCAACATCCCCGCCGGCAGGCGCGGCGACCCGATGGCGATCGGAGCATGAAGACGCTCGCGATCCGGCCCGATCCCGGCGGCGCGGTACCGGAAACGGCGATGGTCATGGCGGCGGGCCTCGGCAAGCGGATGCGCCCGTTGACGGCGACGCGGCCAAAGCCATTGGTCGAGGTGCGCGGCAAACCGCTGATCGATTACGTGTTCGACCGCTTGCGCAGCGCGGGCGTGAAGCGTGCGGTGGTCAATGTGCATTATCTGGCCGATGCGCTGGAGGCGCATCTGGTCCACCGGGTGAAGGGCATCGACGTGGTCGTGTCCGACGAACGCGGGCAGTTGCTGGAAACCGGCGGTGGCATCGTCAAGGCGCGCGACGTGCTGACCGAACAGGGCGGCGACAAACCGTTCCTGGTCGTCAATTCCGACAATCTGTGGCTCGACGGGCCGACTGATGCGATCCGTGCGCTGGCCGCGCGCTGGAATGACGAGACGATGGATGCGCTGCTGCTGATGGTACCGCTGGCCCGCGCACATTGTCATGGCGGGCAGGGCGACTTCCGGCTCGATCCCGACGGCAAGATCGTCGGGCGGCGTCTGCCGGGCAAGCCCGCGCCGTTCGTCTATACCGGCGTGCAGATTCTGTCGCCGCGCGTGATCTCCGACTGGCCGGAGGGGCCGTTCTCCACGATGCTGTTCTGGGAACGTGCGATCGCCGCAGGCCGCGCTTATGGGCTGGTGCATCAGGGGCTGTGGTTCGATGTCGGCACGCCCGGCGCGATCGGACAGGCCGAAGCGATGATGGCGGATGGCTGAGGGCCGCAAGCCCTCGCTCTACACGATCCCTGCCCACCGCGCGTTCGCCGACGCGCTCGCCGCCGGACTGATCCGCCGCGCGGGCGGCGACCGGATGCGGTTGGCGCGCGGGCTGGTCTTGCTGCCGAACAATCGCGCCAAACGGGCGGTGACGGATGCGTTCGTGCGCGCGAGCGAGGGCGGATTGCTGCTGCCCCGACTGGTGGCGATCGGCGATCCCGAACTGGACGAAGCGGCCGGCGCGGCGATCGATCCGGTTGACGATCCGGCGGACGAGCGCGATCCGGTGCCGCCCGCCGTGCCGCCGTTGCAGCGGCGGATGATCCTGGCGCGGCTGGTGTCCGAGGAACGTGACAAAGCCGGGCAACCGGTCGACGCGGCGGAGGCGGTGCGGCTGGCGGGCGAACTGGCCCGCACGCTGGACCAGTTGCTGGTCGAGGAGGTGCGTCCGAGCCGCCTGCGCGAACTGGAACTGACCGAGGAATTGTCGAGCCATTGGCAGAAATCGCTGGCGCTGTTCGGTATCGTGCTGGATCGCTGGCCGGGCGAACTGGAGCGGCTCAAGCGGATCGATCTGGCGACGCGGCGGTCGTTGCTGCTGGATCGACTGACTGCGCGGTGGAAGTCCGCTGCGCCCGCCGGTTTCGTTTGCGCGGCGGGCATAACCGATAGCGCGCCGGCGGTGGCGCGCTTGCTGCGCTGCGTATCGGAATTGCCCGAGGGAATGGTGGTGCTCGCCGATCTGGCGACCGAAATGGACGAGCGGGAATGGACGGCGCTTGGCCCTCACGCGCCCGATCCGGTGACCGGGCGGCGCAAGCGCAGCATCGAGACTCATCCGCAATTCCACCTCAAGCTGCTGCTCGACCGGATGGGCGTGAACCGCGCCGAAGTGGATGTGTGGCGCGGCGGCAGCGGCGGAGCGGATGCTACGCTGGCGCGCAGCCGCGCGGTCGCCAACGCGCTGGCCCCGGCGGATTTCACCGGCAAATGGACGACTTTGGATGCGGACCAGCGTCGCCTGTCGGGCATCGCCGCGGCCGAATTGGCCACTCCAGCCGAGGAGGCGCAGGCGATCGCTCTGGCGCTTCGGCAGGTCTTGGAGACTCCTAGTAAAACGGCTGCACTCGTCACGCCGGATCGTGCGCTGGCGCGGCGTGTGGCGGCGCACATGCAGCGCTGGGGCGTGGAGATCGACGACACCGCCGGTCGGCCGCTGTCGATCCTGCCGCCGGGCACGTTGCTGACCGCGCTGGCCGAGGCGGCGGTGCAGCGGTTCGCGCCGCTGGGGTTGCTGGCGTTGCTCAAACATCCGTTGGTTAAGAGTGGCGCGGGGCGCACGGCGTGGCTGGATGGCGCTCGCAGTCTGGACTGCGTGCTGCGTGGGCCGAGGCCAGCGGTCGGGTTGGTCGGAATCGACGGGCATTTGTCCGGGTCCGACGCCTTTCCTTCTCCCCTCCCTGGAAGGGAGGGGCCGGGGGTGGGTCGGTATGGGGAGATGACATCGCTCCCCGGAGAGCAACCCACCCCCAACCCCTCCCTTCCAGGGAGGGGAGCCAGTCAGCGTGCTCTGTTCGCGCAGGCCGCGGCATGGTGGCCGGAAGCACGCCCGTTACTCGCCCCGGTAGAAGCTTTGTTCGCAGGTGGCGCTCAGCCGTTGCCTGCGATGATAGCGGCATTGCGCGAGACGGCGCAGGCGCTGTGCGGCGATGAACTCTGGGCCGGGCCGGCGGGGCGCGCGGCGGCGGAATTGTTGTCCGATCTGGAGGTGCAGGCGGCGGCAGGACCGGCCTTGGTGGAGCCCGATAGCCTCGCGCCGCTGCTGAAAACGTTGATGGACGAGATCGCCGTGCGACCGCCGCAGGGCGGGCATCCGCGCCTGGCGATCTACGGCCTGATCGAGGCGCGGTTGCAGACCGCCGATCTGATGATCCTCGGCGGCCTTAACGAAGGAACATGGCCGGGCCAGCCCGCGCCCGATCCGTGGCTCGCGCCGCGCATCCGCAGCGAACTCGGTCTGCCGGGGTTGGAGCGCCGCGTTGGTGTTTCGGCGCACGATCTGGCCGGGGCGCTGGGGGCGCCGACGGCGCTGATGACGCGGGCGCGGCGCGATGCGAAATCGCCTGCCATCGCCTCGCGTTTCTGGCTGCGCTTGCAGGCGCTGGCGGGCGAGCGCTTCGAGCGGGCGCGTGCTCTGGAAGGCTGGACGCGAGCGCTGGATGCACCGGGCGATTACGCCCCGGAGCCTCAGCCTGCGCCGGTGCCGCCGGCCGAACTTCGCCCGAAACGCATCGCGGTGACGGATGTCGATCGCCTGAAGGCGGACCCTTACGCTTTCTATGCCAAGCGCATCCTGCGGCTGGCGGCGCTCGATCCGGTCGATGCCGATCCGAGCGCGGCGTGGCGCGGCACGGCGGTGCACGATGTGCTGGAGGCGTGGGCGCGCGAGGATGATTGCGACCCGGCCCTGCTCCGCCCGCGCGCGCTCCGGATGCTGGCCGACGAGCGCACGCATCCGATGATGCGCGCCTTGTGGCAGCCGCGCCTGATGGAGGCGATCGACTGGATTTCGGGCCGGATCGTCGAGGGTTTGGAGACGGGCCGCAAGGTGCTGGCGGTCGAGCAGGGGGGCAAGATCGCGATTGCCGGCGTGACACTGACGGGCAAGTTCGACCGGATCGATCGGATGGCCGAAGGCGGCCTGGCGGTGATCGACTACAAGACCGGGCAACCGCCCTCCGCAGCTGCGTTGCGCGCGGGCTTCAGCCTGCAATTGGGGCTGCTGGGGTTGATCGCTGAGCGTGGTGGCTATGAGGGCATTTCCGGAACGGCGACGGCGTTCGAATATTGGTCGCTCGGGCGCAAGGGCGACGGGTTCGGTTACGTGACGTCGCCGGTCGATCCGGAAGGCAAACGCGACCGCATCGTCACGTCCGAATTCACCGCCACCGCCGCGCATCACTTTGCCGAGGCGGTGCGCGAATGGCTGACGGGCGACGCGCCGTTCACCGCGAAGCTGCATCCCGAATATGCGCCTTATGCCGAATACGACCAGCTGATGCGCCGCGATGAATGGTATGGCCGTGAACGCTAAATCCGCGCTCCCGATCCTGAAGGACAATCAGGCGCGCGCGAGTGCGCCCGATGCGCATGTCTGGCTGTCGGCATCGGCGGGGACGGGCAAGACTCAGGTACTGGCGGCGCGGGTGTTTCGGCTGTTGCTGCGTGGCACCGAGCCGGGGGCGATCCTGTGCCTCACCTTCACCAAGGCGGGCGCGGCGGAGATGGCGGCGCGCATCTCCGGGCGGCTGGCGGCGTGGGTGCGTATGGCCGAGGCGGATCTGAAGAAGGATCTGTTCGCGCTCGGCGAGAACCATCTCGATCCCGAACTGATCGCATTCGCCCGCACCCTGTTCGCCAAGGTGCTCGACGCGCCTGGCGGGGGCATCCGCATCCAGACGATCCACGGCTTCTGCCAGGGGTTGCTGGCGGCCTTCCCGATAGAGGCCGGACTGGTGCCGGGGTTCCGGCCGCTTGAGGGACGCGAGGAGGCGCTGCTGGCGCGCGAAACGCTGGCGGCGATGCTCACCGATGCGCCGCCCGCCGTGATCGAACAGGTCGGCAAATTGAGCCTCAGGCTGGGCGAGGGCGAGGCGGAGAATTTCCTGCGCGCTTGCACCCGGGCTCCCGAAGGGATGGCGGCGCTCCCGCCGGAGATCGGGCCGTTCCTGCGCACCAGTCTCGGCCTGCCGCTGGGTGACATCGCGGTGCAGATGGCGCGGTGTGTCGCCGACGACGAGTTCGATACAGATGCCGTCGCCGCTTTGGCCGCCGCGAATCGGGCGTGGGGCACGAAAACGGGCGGAGACCGCGCCGATATCGCGGAATGTTGGATCGAAGCTGATCCTGAGATGCGCGTGCGCATGCTTGGAGATCTAATGGCGATCCCCTTCACCGCACAGCGCGTTGCAAGGGCACACCAAGCAAAGCTGATAACCGCCGAACCGGATTATGCCGAACTTGCCGAAGGCGTCGGCGGGCGCTGTCTCGAACTGCTCACGATGGCGGAACAGGCCGCTTATGCCGATCTGCTGGCCGAAGCACTGACCGTCGGGCGCGATTATGCCGCCGCTTATGCCTTGGCGAAACGCCGCGTCGGTGCGGTCGATTTCGACGATCTGATCCGTGCGACCGTCGATCTGTTCGATCAGCCGGGGATGGGCGAATGGATCCGCTACAAGCTCGACCAGACGACCGAACACGTGCTGATCGACGAGGCGCAGGACACCAATGTCGCGCAGTGGCGTATCATCCGCGCGCTGGCCGATGAGTTCTTCACCGGGCGAGGAAGCCATGCGCCGGGCACGCGCACTTTGTTCACTGTTGGCGATCGCAAGCAGGCAATCTTCGGGTTCCAGGGGACCGATCCGCAGAACTTCCAGGCCGCCGAGCTGCATTTCAGCCGCCGCGCGGCGGAAGCGTTGGGCGATGAGGATACCGATCCCGACGATCGCGGCCTGCCGATGGAGCAATTGTCGCTCACCCAATCGTTCCGATCGACCCGCCCGGTGCTGGAATTCGTCGATGCCGCGATCGAAGCGGTCGGCCCGGCGGCGATGGGCGCGGCTGAGGTCGAATTGCATGCGAGCGAAGTGCGCGGGCCGGGCACGGTGACGCTGTGGCCGCCGGTGGTGACCGGCGGCAGCGAGGAAGACGCCGAGGGCTGGATCCCGGACGCGACGCGCGCGCTGGCCGGGAACATTGCGAAGGCGGTGAAGGGCTGGCTCGACGGTCCCACGGCGCTGATGCTGGAGAGTAAGGGGCGTCCGCTGCGGCCCGAGGATATCATGATCCTGGTCAAGCGGCGCGGCGAACTCGCCTCGCTGATCGTCGCGCGGCTCTATGCCGAGGGCGTGCCGGTGGCGGGGGTAGACCGGTTACGGTTGAATGCGCCGCTGTCGGTGCAGGATCTGCTCGCCGCGATCCGCTTCGTGCTGCAGCCGGGAGACGATCTGTCGCTGGCGAGCCTGTTGGTGTCGCCGTTGATCGGGTGGACGCAGGACGAGCTGATGGCCGCCGCGCCGCGCGGATCGGGGAGTTTGTGGCAGCATCTGTCGCGTACGCAGCCGCGAGAACGGCTCGCGCCGTTGCTGGGGATGCTGGGGCGGGCGGACATCGCCACGCCGTATCGCTTCTTCGAGGAATTGCTGTCCGGGCCGCTCGACGGGCGGCGCAAGTTGCTGCGTCGGCTGGGGCAGGAGGCACGCGATCCGATCGAGGAATTGCTCAACGCCGCGCTGGATTTCGAAACGCAGACGACGCCCTCGTTGCAGCGCTTCCTCGACTGGTTCGATCGTGGCGATGTGGAGATCGTGCGCGATCCGTCCGCGCCGCTGGACGCGGTGCGCGTGATGACGGCGCATGGCGCGAAGGGGCTGCAGGCGCCGCTGGTGATCCTGGCGGACGCCACCGCCGATCCGTCGCGCACGCCGACGCGGGTGCTGAACTGGTCGCCGGACGGGGTGCAGAAGCCGGTGCCGATCTTTCGCCCGCGTGGTGGCGAAAAGAGCGGCGCGCTGGCCGAGGTGATCGAGGCGGCGGCGACGCGGGAATTGCAGGAACATTGGCGGCTTTTCTACGTCGCTGCCACCCGCGCGGAGGAACGGCTGGTGATCGCGGGGGCGCTCGGGCCGATGGCCGGGGGCGTGCCGCCGGAGCAGAGCTGGTATTCGGCCGCCGACCGGGCGTTTACGGCGCTGGGTATCGTCGCGGACGAGGGCGAGCGGGTGTTCGGCGGGCGTGAGCGGCAGGCCCCGGTGGCGTTGCAGCGCGGGGGCGACGAGGCGGATGCGGCGGTCGATGCCGTGCCGGATTGGGCGCGTCGGCAGGCCCCGCTCGAGGCGAAGCCGCCACGGCCGCTGGCACCGTCTTCGCTCGGCGAAGATGCGGTTGCCGATCCGCCGCCGTCGCCCGCGATGCGTGTGGCGGCGGAGCGTGGGCGGCTGATCCATGCGCTGTTCGAACGCCTACCTGCGGTGGCTGCGGAAATGCGCGCCGAGGCGGCCGAGCGGTGGTTGGCCAGTGCGGGTGGTGCCGAAGATGCCACCGCGCGCGCGGAAATCGCCGCCACTGTGTTGCGCGTGATCGATGCGCATGCCGATCTGTTCGGCCCGGAATCGCTCGCCGAGGCACCGATCGCGGCGGTGGTGGGGGAGGGCGTCGTCGTCTCCGGTACGGTCGATCGGTTGCTGGTGACGGAAGAGCGCGTGCGGCTGATCGATTTCAAGACCGGTCGGCATGCGCCGGCATCGCTGGCCGAGGTGCCGGTATACCATCTGCGCCAGATAGCGGCCTATGTCGCGGCACTCGGCGTGATCTTCCCCGATCGCCCGGTCGAGGCGGCGTTGCTGTACACGGCGGGGCCGATCCTGTTCGCGTTGCCGCAGGTGGTGATCGACACGCACAAGCCCGGCTTCGCTGGCACGGAGCAAAGCTTGATCTCAAGCGCTTGAGCCTGTGACGCGCGATCCCTAGATTGACGACAACAAGGAGAAACATGATGGCGACCAAGCAGATTACCGATGCCAGCTGGGACAGCGACGTGCTCAAGGCCGATGGCCCGGTGCTGGTCGATTTCTGGGCGGAATGGTGCGGCCCGTGCAAGATGATTGGCCCGAGCCTGGAAGAGATTTCCGAGGAACTGGGCGAGCAGGTGACGATCGCCAAGCTGAATATCGATGATAATCCCGACGCACCGGGCCGCTACGGCGTGCGCGGCATTCCGACGATGATCCTGTTCAAGGGCGGCGTCCCCGCCGCTACCAAGGTCGGCGCGGAACCGAAGGGCCGGCTAAAGGCTTGGCTCGAGGGTGAATTGGCCTGAACTGCGCTGGGACCGGGCGTCAACGCGCCTGGTCTTTACACTGCAATTCCATCTTCTGGATTGAGCACGAAAAAGCCGCCAGTCATTGGGCTGGCGGCTTTGTCTTTTCAGGCGCCCGAACCGATCGGGCACCCTGCCTGATCAGGCGAACGTAACCTTCGGCGCGCGGCGGCGATAGCGCATCGCCGATCCCATCATGCCGAAACCGACGATCATCAATCCCCACGTTGCGGGTTCCGGCACGGCGGCGATCGCGATATTGCGCAGGCCGGCAGTGTTGCCGAGCAGGGTTGCTGCCCCGGTCGTCAAATTCACCGAATAGAATTTCGTCCCGCTCGACAGGAACGCCTGGCCGCTGCTGGTGATGTCCAGGCTGGCATCGGCATCGACGTTGAAACCCAATGCGCCGATCGTGGTGATCGTGCCGCCGTTCGGCGCGTTGATCAGCGCGAGCGTATCGAGCATGTAATCGATGCCGTACAGCGTCGTGCTCGTCGCGCCTGCGAAGCTGTTGGTGTAGCCGACCGCGGTAATGGCGGGCGTGCCTCCGCCGGCATAGGTATAGGCGGTATCCGTGGCGGCGATGGCGCCGGTGATCGGGTTCAGCCGCAAATTCTGGCCGGTATCGCTCACCAGGCGGATGCGATCGACGGTCGGGTTGAAATCGAAGCCGAAATTGCTGCCCGAAAGCCCGGCGATCGGACCACCCACGGCGGTCGCGACACCGGTCGAGGTGCTGATCGTGTACAGCGTCGAATTGCCGCCGAGCGCGAAGAGTTCTCCGGTCGCTGGACGGAAATCGAGACCGAGGATCGCCGAACCGATCGCGCCGCTGATCGCGGTGGACGACAGGACCGTGCCCGGCGTCGAGGAATCGAAGGTCACGAGGCGACCGCTAAGGTCGATACCGTATACTGTGACTGCCCAGGCCGACGAGGAGGCTAGCATCGAACATGCGAGTGCCGCCGCTGTGATTATTTTGCGCATCTTATATCTCCCGACATCGACATACTTCCAGCGGACGCCGGACCCCGAGTGTCGATATGAAGTTAACGCCATTTTAACCATTGGCGAGTCAAGTATCCCGGAGCGGAAAAGTGATGATTTGGCCGATCAAATCGGCATATTTTTGTGGGACAAAAATATATTGCATCCGCAAGCAACTCTGCTGCGTATATACTTCCTTACCCCGCTCAAATCTTCAGTATTGTGGCCTAAAAAATAGGCTTTTTGAGAGATTTAAGCGCCGTTAGTCTGAAAATCGCAGCATCGCCGGTGACTGTATGGGATCGCGCCCGTCACTTCTTCGGCGTGTTCCCCGAATCGGATGGAGCCGCGTCTTGCGGAGCGGATTCGGGTTTCGGTGCGGGTGAAGCGGGAGGCTTGCTCTTCAGTCGGATCGGGCCGGTCGGGGCTTCGGACATCGGGCTGCTGTTGTTGATCGCCCGTCCGCGCAGATGGTCGATCTCGGCCTGGCGGCGCTGGAGGTAGAAGGCGCGGGTGTTGGCGTACGGATCCGGCACATTGTCGTGCAGCGTGTGCAGCGTCTCGTCGAACTCGGCGCGGTGATCGAGTACGCCGAGCACACCGAAGGGGATCGCGAATTGCGGTTTGGTGATGCGCCGGCCGAATGCGATCGGCAGGATCAGGCGATCCACCGTGCCGCCGAACAGATCGCGTACTGTCGTCGGGCCCACGATCGGCAGGAACATGAACGGCCCCGATGGCACGCCGTAAAAGCCCAACGTGTTGGCGAAGCCGTTGCTGCGGCGGGGCAGCTTGAAGGTCTTGCGCTTGGCCATGTCGAAGATGCCGAGCACACCGACGGTCGAATTGATCGCGAAGCGCGCGACAGTCTCCGCCGCCTTGCCGATTTTGTGCTGCAGGACGAAATTCACGAAAACCACCGGCTCACGCAGATTGTAGAGCACGTTGTGCACGCCACTGCGGAAAGGCGACGGAACGGTCCTTTTATAGGCCATCGAGATCGGGCCGATCAGCGCATCGTCAACCGCCTGCGTGGCGTTGAACGCGGTGACGTTGACCGAGCGCAGCGGATCGGGCGCGCTGGATGGATCGCGTCCGGTGACGACGATTTCGCCCTGATCTTCGGGATGCGCTGGCGCAGGCTTGGTCGTCTGGCCGACGACAGGCGGTTCGGCCGGCGCGGGCGAGGACGGCGTTTCCTGCGGGGCGGCGGTCGTCGTTGGCGCAGCCTCGACGGATTGCGGGGTGACCTGCGCCATCGGCGTGACGGCAAGCACCGTCGCAGTCGTCAGAATCAACAAGCCCAATTGTACGCCCTTCGCCTGATCCCCAATACGTACGAGGACTTATCCCTGAAACATAGTCTGCGATGATTTTGAACCGAAATCATCCACCGTCCGGGGGATGGAACAGCGTCAGGTGAGCGGAATCATCACACTGACGACGAATGCGGGCCGATCGCGCAGACGATCGTACCAATTTCGGACATTGCGGAGCGTCGGACGGGCGATGTCGAGCGTGAACCAAGTGTGGATGTAGACGCCCATCGGCACGTCGCCGAGCCCGAAACCGTCGCCCGACAGCCAGGGTCGATCCGCCAAAGTGGCGTCCAGGATAGCCAACAGCTTCGCACACGCCTCCGCCGACCGGACGATCGCCGCCTCGTCGCGATCCTGCGGTGCCTTGCGCACGAGATTCAAGAACGCGTCGCGCTGCGCATCGGCATAGCCGAATTGCCAGTCCATCCAGCGATCGGCCCGCGCTCTTGCCGCTGCATCTGCGGGCCAGAACGCCGGCGAGTGGGCGGCGGCGAGATAGCGCAGGATCGCGTTCGATTCCCACAAGACGAGGCCGTCATCCTCGATCGTCGGGACCAGCGCATTGGGATTGAGCGCGAGATATTTCGCGCTCATGCCGAATGGCCCGCCGACATCGTGGCGGACGAACGGCAGGCCGATCTCGTCGGCGAACCACGCGACCTTCTTCACATTGTGCGAATTGAGCCGACCCCAGATCGTCAGCACCGCGTTCAGCCGAACAGCACGCGCGCTGCGTGGTCCCACAGAGCCGGAGAGGCGGCGCCGATCATGCCGCGTCGCGTATCGCCGACGCGGTAGTCGCTGCCATCGGGACGGCGGACCACGCCGCCGGCCTCGGCGACGAACAACGCGCCTGCCGCGTGGTCCCAGGGCAGGGTGCGGTTGAACAAAGCGATGTCGTTGGTGCCGAGGACCAGCCGGGGATATTGCTCGGCGGCGCAGCGCGGGATCGCCGTGAGCATGAGTTCGCCGTCCGCGCGACGGGCGATATCGGCGCGTTCCTCGTCGGTCAGGAAATAGGTCGCGATGGCGGTGATCGGCAGCGCCTGGCCGCTCGGCCGGGCCATGATGCGCTGCCGGTCGATATGCGCGCCGCCATCGCGCACGGCATGGCACAGGCGGTCCGACACGGGGTCGAGAATCCAGCCGACCTGAGTCACGCCATCCTCGACCAAGGCGATCATGATGCCGAACGGGGACTTTCCGGCGGCGAAATTGTTGGTGCCGTCGATCGGATCGATAATCCACACCCGGCCACGATCGATACCGTCGAGCAAAGCGGGTTCGGCGGCGCAGGCTTCCTCGCCCACGATGCGCGCCCGTGGGTCGATCGCGGCAAGGCCGGCGGTCAGCGCATCCTCGCTTTCGCGGTCGGCGATCGTGACGAGATCGTCGGGCGCTTTTTCCTCGATTTCGGCGGCGGCGAGGTTCCGGAAGCGTGGCAGGACTATGTCGCGTGCGACCTGGCGCATCAGCGCGACGACGGCGTCGTGATGCGCGTTCGACTGCGCCATCAAGAACGGTAATCCGCGTTGATCGAGATGTAGCCGTGCGTCAGATCGCAGGTCCACACCGTGGCGCGGCCTTCGCCGAGGCCGATGTCCACGCCGATATCCACGTCGCTGCCTTTCAAGTGCGCGGCGACCGGGGCCTCGTCGTAACCCTCGACCGCGAGGCCGCCCTCGGCGACCTGCGTCTCGCCGAAGCGGATCGCGAGCTTGTCGCGCTCCGCCGCCTCGCCGGCCTTGCCTACCGCCATGACGATGCGGCCCCAATTGGCGTCCTCGCCGGCGATGGCCGTTTTGACGAGCGGCGAGTTGGCAATGCTCATCGCGATGCGGTGTGCGCTCTTGTCGCTTTCCGCGCCGTCCACGTCGATGCGGATGAACTTCGTTGCGCCTTCGCCGTCGCGTACGACTAGTTGAGCCAGTTGACCGCATAGATCGGCAAGTGCGGCGGCGAAGGCATCCGCGCCGTCGTCGTCGGAAGAGGCGAGGGGGGTGTTGCCCGCCTTGCCCGTCGCGAAGGCCAATACGGTGTCGCTGGTCGAGGTGTCGCTATCCACCGTGATGCACGAGAAGGTCTGGGCGTTGGCGGCGGTCAGGCAGCCTTGCAGGAACGCCGGATCGACCGCTGCGTCGGTGAAGATGAAGCCGAGCATCGTCGCCATATCCGGCGCGATCATGCCCGATCCCTTGATGATACCGACGAGGTTGACCGTCCTGCCCTGCACGATCGCGGAGGTCGTCGCGGCCTTGGGGAAGGTGTCGGTGGTGCCGATCGTATCGGTCGCGTCGCGCCAGCTGCACACCTCGGCCGCAAAGGCGGCGTCCAGCCCGGCCTCGGCCTTGTCGATCGGCAGCGGCACGCCGATCACGCCCGTGGAGGCGACGAACACGTCCGACGGCTGACAGCCGAGATGCTGGGCGGTGCGCGCGGCGATCGCCTCGACGGCGGCGCGTCCGCGGTTGCCGGTGAAGGCGTTGGAGTTCCCGGCATTGACCACCAGCGCCCGCGCCTGCCCGAGGGTCAGCGCCTTGCGGCACCATTCGACCTCGGGCGATGGGCATTTGCTCTGCGTCGTGACACCGGCGACCGTCGTGCCCGCATCCAGCGTGACGAAGGTCAGGTCGCAGCGATCCCATGTCTTGTAGTGCGCGCGGGCGACGCGCGGCGCGACACCGGGAATCGCGGGCAGGACGGGGTAGGGCGTTGCGAGCGGCGAGATGGTCATGTGCGCTCTCTTAGAGGGCGAGCCGCCCCAAGCAAATAACTGGTTCAGGCGGAGGAGCGCGCGTCGAACGCGGCGCGGCTGTCCTCGATCCGCCGCAAGTTCGCCTCCGCCCAGGTCCATACACCGCAAAATGCCTCGGACAGGCTGTGGCCGAGATCGGTCAGCCGATATTCCACCCTGGGAGGCACGACCGGATGGATCGTGCGAATGACGAGGCCGTCGCGTTCCATTTGCCGCACGGTCTGGGTCAGCATCTTCTGGCTGATTCCGCCGACCGCCTGCCCCAACCGCGTGAAGCGCAACTCGCCATGCTCGGTCAGCGCTTCCAGCACCAGCATGGTCCATTTGTCGGCAACGCGGCCGATGATCTCCGTGACGAGCGCCTCCACTTCGGGGGACACTTCGGGATAGGTTTTGGCTTGAGCGGTCATGCTTTCCTCGGGGTAAGTACCGCACATTACGGTGCCTACTTTCTGATGGAGAGCATGATTTCTATATCGCTCTTCACGCGTTGGCGAGACGCGAAATCATCGAAGGACACTCCCATGAACATTACCGGCAATACGATCCTGATCACCGGCGGCAGCGCGGGCATTGGCCGCGCGCTGGCCGAGGTGCTGCAGGCGGAAGGCAATACCGTCATCGTCACAGGCCGTCGCGAAGCGGCATTGAAAGAGGTCGTCGCGGCCAATCCGGGCATGGATCATGCGGTGCTCGACGTCAGCGACGCCGATGCGATCGTAGCGTTCGGGGCACGGGCCGCCAGAGACTGGCCGGCGCTGAACGTGGTGATCCACAATGCCGGCATCATGATCGCCGAGGATCTGACGGCGGACGCGTGGGACTTGGGTGTGGCGGAGGACATTATTGCGACCAACCTGCTCGGCCCGATCCGGCTGACGGCGGCGTTGCTGCCGCAGCTGAAAGCGCAGCAAAATGCGGCAGTGGTGACGGTGTCTTCGGGCCTCGCATTCGTGCCGTTGGCGATCACGCCGACCTATAACGCGACCAAGGCGGCGATCCATTCGTGGAGCCAGTCGCTGCGCCACCAGCTGAAAGGCAGCGCGATCGACGTGATCGAGATCGCCCCGCCGGCGGTCGCCACCGATCTGATGCCGGGTCATGCCGAAAACCCCAATTCGATGCCGCTGGAAGCGTTCATCGGCGAGGTGGTCGATTTGCTCAAGGCGCATCCGCAGGGGCCGGAAATTCTGGTCGAGCGCGTTAAGATGCTGCGCGGTGCGGAGGCTTCGGGCAATTTCGACACGGTGTTCGGAATGTTGAACGGGCAGCACTGATCTGAAAATTGCCGGCTCCCCGTCCCGCCATGGTCGGCACGACGGGGAGCCGGCGATCCGTTCCTCAAACCTGCGGCGTGATAAGATACTTCTCGCCAGTCGCGCGCTTGTTGTACGCGGCGATGGTGGCCGGATCGATCGCCTCGGCCAGCGTGATGCGGCTGGTATAGGCGCTGGCGAAGGTCGTCTTCAGTTCCGCGCCAACCTTGGTGCGCAGCTTCGCGCTTTCCTCCTGCCCGACGCGTTGAAGGAAGTAGGTCAGCAGATAACCGCCGATCCCCCACGACATGCCGAAGCCGCGCGTCAGTTCGGTCGGCGCGGTGTTGAGTCCGCCATAGAGATAGACCTGCTTATACTGCGTCGAACCGTACGGGCCGTTGGCCTTCTGCGTCTTGAGCGCGGCGGCTTCCATCGCGGTCAGGATCTGGTTGGCGAGGCGGCCACCGCCGGTCGCGTCGAATGCGAGGAAGGCCTGAGTCTCGCCGATCGCGGCGACCAGTTCGGTGTGGAAATCGGGCTGGCTCAAATCGCATACATATTTGGCGCCGAGCGATTTGAGCAGATCGACCTGTTCCTGGCTGCGCACGATGTTCACCAGATCGACACCTTCGTTGAGGCAAAGCTTCACCAGCATCTGGCCCAGATTGGAGGCGGCGGCGGTGTGGATCAGTGCCTTGTAGCCATCCAGCCGCATCGTGCCGATCATGCTGAGCGCGGTCAGCGGATTGACGAACGACGATGCGCCTTCCTCGGCGGACGTGCCTTCGGGCACGATCATGCAGGCCACCGCCTTGGCAGTGCGATACGTGGAATACATGCCGCCGCCGGCCAGCGCGACGGTCTTGCCGAGCAGGGCCTGTGCGGCGGGGGCGGAGCCGGCCTTCACCACCAGCCCGGCGCCTTCGTTACCGATCGGAATCGAGATACCCTTCCGCGCAGCGACCGCACGGGCGAGCTTTTCGGGGATCGGGGCGGAGGCGCTGTCGTCGCCCGCTTCGAACGTGTCGCTATCCGCCACGGTCAGCATCACACCGAGATCGGACGGATTGATCGGCGCGGCATCGACGCGGATCAGCACTTCGTCGTCGGCCGGTTCGCCGACGGGCACGGTGCGCATCGCCAGTTCGAGGCGGCCGTCTTCGGTGACGGTGGAGAAGAGCTGCTTGCCCTGGGTGGGGATCGTGTCGGTCATGGAAATCCTGCTCCTGCGGTTCTGATGCGTCCGGGTGGAGTGTGGGTATGAAGCTTGGCCGCGTTTGACCAGTGGCTTTTTGAAACTGGCTGGTTGAGCGGGGGCTTTTTGGGGCGGGGCGATGCCTGATCTTCTCCCCTCCCTGGAAGGGAGGGGCGGGGGTGGGTCGCTATCGAGGGAGCGCTGTCCTCTCCCCACACCGACCCACCCCCAACCCCTCCCTTCCAGGGAGGGGAGTAGAGACGCCAGAAAGCAATTTCCCGCTTTCCCCATTGTCCAGACGACCGCCTCATTCCAGCACGGCCCGATCACGCACGCGAGTGGACGGCGGCGCTTTCAATCCCTATGTCGCGATTCAATCGACTTAAGGGGCCCTACCGCTTGAACCTGTTGCTGTTCCTCTCCGCCATCCTGAGCGCGCTGACCGGCGTGATCTCGGGCGGGCGCGTGGCGGAGGTTCAGGTCGAGCGTAGCTATGGCGCGAGCGCGCAGGCTCAGGCCTCGTCCGTCGTTCTTATCGCCCCGGTGCGGGCGATTCGGTCCTGGCTGGCGCTGGCCGGCGTCTGGGCTTCACCCGCTGCCACGATGCTTTCGATCGTCACGGCTGCTGCGCCTACCGCGCTGGCACCGCTCTATCTGGACAAGCCGCGCGAATAAGCCCGGCGGGCGCGGTGCCTCGTGGTGCGCGTCCCTTCAACGATTCCACCTCTATCTGCGCCCGGCGAACGCTCGTCCGCGCCTCTCATATCCACAGGAAATTGCCATGCTCGGCGGGTTAGCCAAATCGCTCTTCGGATCGTCCAACGACCGGTACGTCAAATCGCTCGGCGGGATCGTCGCGAAGATCGCCTCGTTCGAAAGCGCCGTTTCGGCGATGTCGGATGAGGATCTCGCCACGCAGACGGTGAAGTTCCGCGCCCGCCTGGCCGAGGGCGAGACGCTCGATGCGCTGCTGCCCGAGGCGTTTGCCACGGTGCGCGAGGCGGCCAGCCGAGTGCTGGGCCAGCGCCATTACGACGTGCAGATGATCGGCGGCATCGTGCTGCATCGTGGCGAGATCGCCGAGATGCGCACGGGCGAGGGCAAGACTTTGGTCGCCACGCTCGCCACCTATCTCAACGCGCTGCCGGGCGAGGGCGTCCACGTCATCACCGTCAACGACTATCTCGCCGCGCGCGATGCGGAGTGGATGGGGCAGGTGTACAACTTCCTCGGCCTGACCACCGGTACGATCATCCCGAACCTGACCGACCAGCAGCGCCGCGATGCCTATGCCGCCGACATCACCTACGGCACGAACAACGAATTCGGCTTCGATTATCTGCGCGACAACATGAAGTACGAACGCAGCCAGATGGTGCAGCGTCCGTTCGCGATGGCGATCGTCGACGAGGTCGATTCGGTGCTGATCGACGAGGCGCGCACGCCGCTGATCATCTCCGGCCCGACCGACGACAAGTCCGATCTGTATCGCTCGGTCGATCTGGTGGTGAAGGAACTGGTGCCGGAGGATTACGAAAAGGACGAGAAGCAGAAGACGATCATCCTGACCGAGGACGGCACGGAGAAGGTCGAGCGGATGCTGGAGACCGCCGGGCTGCTGCAGGGCGACAACCTCTACGATTTCGAGAACACGCAGGTCGTGCATCACCTCAACCAGGCGTTGCGCGCGATCGTGATGTTCAAGGCCGACACCGATTACATCGTCAAGGACGGCAAGGTCATCATCATCGATGAATTCACCGGCCGCATGATGGACGGCCGGCGCTGGTCGGACGGCCTGCACCAGGCGGTCGAGGCCAAGGAAGGCGTGACGATCGAGCCCGAGAACCAGACGATGGCCTCGATCACGTTCCAGAACTATTTCCGCATGTATCCGAAGCTTTCCGGCATGACCGGTACGGCCGCGACCGAGGCGGCGGAATTCTACGACATCTACAAGATGAACGTCGTGACCATCCCGACCAATGTCGAGGTGAAGCGCGTCGACGAGGAAGACGAATTCTACAAGGACACGCCCGACAAGTTCGCGGCGATCGCCAAGAAGATCAAGCATCACGCCGAGCTGGGTCAGCCGGTGCTGGTCGGTACGGTTTCGATCGAGAAGTCCGAACTGCTCAGCGACTTCCTGGTCAAGGAAGGCGTCGAGCATAAGGTGCTGAACGCGCGCTTCCACGAGATGGAGGCGCACATCGTCGCGCAGGCCGGGCGCAAGTCGGCGGTGACGATCGCAACCAACATGGCCGGGCGCGGTACCGACATCAAACTGGGCGGCAATTTGGAATTCCGCATGCTCGACGAGCATCCCGATTTCGTCGTCGGCACGCCCGATTACGACAATGCGGCGGCGCGCATCACGACCGAGATCGAGGCCGAGAAGCAGGCCGTGCTGGCGGCAGGCGGTCTGTTCGTGCTCGGCACCGAGCGGCACGAGAGCCGGCGCATCGACAACCAACTGCGCGGCCGTTCGGGCCGTCAAGGCGATCCGGGCCTGAGCCGCTTCTACCTCAGCCTGGACGACGATCTGCTGCGCATCTTCGGGCCGGACACGCTGTTCGCACGCATGATGCGCAACAATATCGGTGACGGCGAGGCGATCGGCAGCAAGTGGCTGAGCAAGGCGATCGAGACCGCGCAGAAGAAGGTAGAGGCGCGCAATTACGACATCCGTAAGCAGGTCGTCGAATATGATGACGTGATGAACGACCAGCGCAAGGTGGTGTACGAACAGCGCAGCGACATCATGGATGCCGAGACGGTCGGCGAAGTGGTCGAGGACATGCGCACCGAGACGGTCAATGCGATCGTCGGCGCGGCGTGCCCGCCCAATTCCTATCCCGAGCAGTGGGACGTTGCCGGCCTGCGCGAGAGACTGATGACGACGCTGGCGATCGATCCGCAGATCGAGGCGTGGCTGGAGGAAGAGGCGATCGATCCCGAACTGGTCGAGGAGCGCGTGCGCGCGCAGGCCGACGAGCAGGTCGCGGCCAAGGCGGCGCAGCTCGAGCCGGACGTGTGGATTCAGGTCGAAAAGTCGATCCTTTTGCAGAATCTCGACCATCACTGGAAGGAGCATCTGGCGACGCTCGATGCGCTCCGCCAAGTCGTCCATCTCCGCGCCTACGCCCAGAAAACGCCGATCAACGAGTATAAGCAGGAGGCGTTCTCATTGTTCGAACGTATGCTCGAAAATATCCGTGAGGACGTGACCCGCACCATCGCCTTCGCCGAATTCCAGGCGCAGCAGGCCCCGGCATTGCCGGACCTGCCCGACTTCATCACGACGCATTTCGACCCGTTCACCGGCGACGACAATAGCAACGATGTGGATGCCGGGTCGCTGGGGCTGATCCAGACGCGCATCCCGCCACTGTCGATCCCGCAGCCCTCGGGCGAGGATTTCGGCAGCGATCCGGACGAATGGGCGGGCAAGGTGAGCCGCAATGCGCCGTGCCCATGCGGATCGGGCAACAAGTACAAGCATTGCCACGGGGCGGTTTGACGAGACTTCGAGTTGCCGCCTTTTTCAAAAAGGCCGTTACCCTGAACTCGGCTCAGGATCCATTTCGCCTCTCGGGCGATCGTTGGTGAGGCGCGATGGATCCTGAAACAAGTTCAGGATGACGGCAGCTTTTATATATCGATCAGGCACAAAAAAGGGCGACCCTCGGGCCGCCCTTTTTCGTCTCAGCAATCGGTGATCCGTTACTTCGGCACCACCACGCTCGGCCCGATGCTATCGACCACCGCGCGGGCGTCGAAGGAGCGGATGTTGTCGCGTGGCTTGGGGCCCTTGCCGAGCACGATTTCCGCATTGGCCTCGAACTTGTCGATCGTCTGGATATCGACGCCGCGATCCCAGAACGGATCGCCGCCGAAACCATCCCACGAACGCCAGCCGAAGCCCCGGCCGCGATAGCGCCAGCTTGGGCCCCAGCCGCCAAACCCGGCATAGCCGAAGCCGCCGCCATATCCGAACCCGCCGCCGATGCCCGGCGTGCTGTAGGTGCGGCTACGCAGATCGGTCTGCTTGTCCACCAGGATGAAATTGTCGAAGCCGCGCGACAGCGTCAGTTCGGCGGCGCGGAACAGCAGGTAGCGCTCGACCGTGTCGCGCGAAGTGTAGCTGTTACCTGAAAAGCTGACGAGATAGCGGTTCGGCTCGATCTGGCGATCGCTATACCCGGTGCGGGCGAAACCCGACCCGGTGGCCGGTCGGTACGACGTCTCGGTCGCGCATGCGCCCAAGGTGAGGGTTGCGGTAGCAGCGAGCAACGCGCCACTGAATTTCAATCTGGACTGCGACATGACTTCCTCCGGGTGGTCGTCCCGTGCGGCGGGGCGACCGAGACCTGCTATGAGATGGGGAACGAACGATCCGGCACAAGTGTCCCGATGGACACGCCGCAAATATCGAACGCTTTGTCTGAACACAGGCTGACGGAAATGGCGTGAAGACGCCGGACACCCGCTTTTTCAGCGATGTCTGAAGACTGGCTCCCTGAGTAGGATTCGAACCTACGGCCGCTCGATTAACAGTCGAGAGCTCTACCGCTGAGCTATCAGGGAATGAAGCCGAGGGCGGCTCTATAAACGGCTGAAACGAGGATGCAAGGCTGTTTCGACGCGATCTTTTCACGAGGCTTTTCAGGCGGCGAATTGCTCCATCGTGATACGGTCGTCGAGCGCGTGTTCGGGATCGAACAGAAGGGTCAATTCGCGGGTGCGATCGATCGAGATATCCACGCGTGCGACATCACGCACTTCGCGCTGATCGGCGACGGCGCTGACCGGGCGCTTGGCGGGCTCGAGCACGCGGAGCGTGATGCGGGCCTTGTCGGGCAGGATCGCACCCCGCCAGCGCCGCGGGCGGAACGGGCTGATCGGAGTGAGCGCGAGCATCGCCGAGCCGAGCGGCAGTATGGGGCCCTGCGCGGAGAAATTGTATGCGGTTGAGCCGGCAGGGGTTGCCACTAGGATGCCGTCGCAGGCCAGTTCGGGCAGGACGATGCGATCGTTGAGCGTCACCTCCAGCTTGGCCGTCTGGCGGGTTTCGCGCAGCAATGAGACTTCGTTGATCGCGGGCAGGGTGACGACCTCGCCATCCATCGTCTCGGCGGTCATCGCGAGCGGCACGACCTTGAACGGTTTCGTGCGCGCCAGGCGGTCGTCCAGGCCGTGGCGACGCCATTCGTTCATCAGGAAACCGACGGTGCCGAGGTTCATGCCATAGACGGGCACCGGCGGTTTGCGCCGTTCCAGCATCGCGTGGAGCGTTTGCAGCATGAAGCCGTCGCCGCCCAGAGCGACGATCAGGTCGGCCTGCTCGACCGGCACCCAATCATGTGCGTCGGCCAGCTCCTTCGCCGCCGCCTGGGCTGGCGGGGTGGGCGAGGCGACGAGCGCGCGGCGTTGTTCGCTCATCCGCCGGTCACGCTCATGTGGCGGGAGACGGCGGGGGAGGCTGCGGTGATGTCGAAATCGTGGCGCTCGGGCTTGGTGTGCATCGCGGCGTCGAGCGCGGCGTCGAGACCGGATACGCCGTGTTCGCGCAGGATCGTTTTCAGATCGACCCGGTCGTCATGGCCGAGGCAGGTGTAGAGCAGGCCTTCGGTGGTCAGCCGCACCCGATTGCAGGTGCTGCAGAAATTGGCGGTGAGCGGGGATATGAGGCCGAGCCGCGTGTCCGTGCCGTCGATCCGCCAATAGCGCGCAGGGCCGCCGCTGCTGTGCGTGTCGCGGACCAGCGGAAATTCAGACTTTAGTTCGTCCATCACAGCGGTGAGGGGCAGGAACCGGTCGGTGCGATCCTCGTCGATCGCGCCGAGCGGCATCGTTTCTATAAGTGTCAGGTCCAGCCCCTCGTCACGGCACCACGCCAGCATTGGCGCGATCTCGCGATCGTTCTGGCCCTTGAGGGCGACCATGTTGATTTTGACGCTAAGACCCGCGTCACGAGCGGCGAAGATGCCACCGATGACCCGCGCTACGTCGCCGTGGCGGGTGATGTGGCGGAACAGGTCGGGATCGCGCGTGTCCAGGCTGACGTTGATGCGGCGCAGACCGGCATCGACCAGACCCTGCGCGTGTTCGGCAAGATGGTTGCCGTTGGTCGTCATCGTCAGTTCGTTCAGGCCTGCGCCGATATGGCGGCCCAAGCGGTGAACGAGCTGATCGACATCGCGGCGCACGAGCGGTTCGCCACCGGTGAGGCGGATTTTGCTGATCCCGCGAGCGATGAAGCGCTCCGCGATGATCGCCATCTCATCGAGACTGAGCACCTGCGCGCGAGGCAGGAACGTCATATGCTCCGCCATGCAATACCGGCAGCGCAGATCGCAGCGATCGGTGACCGAAATGCGCAGATAGGTGATCGTGCGACCAAAGGTATCGATCAGGGTGGGCGCACAGGTCATGGACGAGAGCTAAGCCTTTGGCGAGAGCGCGACAAGGGTTGGATGACGAACGGGGTTTGATGACGAACGGGGGTTGGATAACGCAGACTGCCGCAGGACGGCTTGTTCTTACTTTGTAAACGTCGGAGAGTGAAAGAAGGGACCAGGGCATTTTGGGCGGAAGGGATATTGTTGACCGACATACACCCGCCCCCACTCTACATCCTGTCGTTCCGCCAGCGCGACGAACTGGCTGCGTTGGCTGCAAGCGCCGGATGGCAGGTGGTTGCGGCACGACGCGCGGAAGGCGCAGAACGGCGCTTCCTCCACAGCGGGTCGGCGGTTGCGGTGATCGATGCGCGCGGTGCTTTGACCGAAGGCTTGGCGGCGGCCGAGGCGTTGAACGGCGCGATCGGATCCAACGGTGGCGCGATGCTGGCTTTGGTGTCGCGTGGCGATATCGCGAGCGTAGCGCGGTTCCATGACGCCGGGGCGACGCATTTCCTGGCCAGCCCATTCAGCGAAACGGAATTCGTCCAGGCGCTGCGCTTCGCCGCACGCCACGCCGAGCGTATGGCCGGCGAATGGCGGGCCAGCGCACCGGCCGATCCATTGGGCTGGCGCTTCGATCTGCGCGGCGGAACGATGCAGCTCACTCCGGCCTTCGCGCGATTGCTGGAGATCGCCGAGGACGCTCCGCCACGCGCGGTGTTGCGGACACTGGACCGGGCGGAGCGGCATGCGGCGTTTCTCGCGCTCCGGCGGCTGGCGGGCGAACGGGCGGCGACCGCCTTTGCGCACGATATCGGCGGGATCGGGCGCGTGGTGCAGCATCTGCAGCATGATCGTAAGGCGCAACGTATCGATGCGCTGGTAGAACCGCTGGGCAGCGCGCCGGATTCGACCGCGGCGATGCGCGAGGCGCTGGCCGGGGCACGGGATGCCGGGGGCGCGCGGCGCTGGGTCGAGCGGCGTCTGGCGACGGGCGGGCCGCTGGCGGTGGTATTGGTGGCGCTGAACCGGTTCGAGGTGGTCAACACTGCCTATGGCCGCGTGGCGGGCGATGCGTTGCTGCGAGGCGCGCATCGGCGGATCGAGGAAGCGGTGCGCGAGACGCTGGAAAAAGGCGCGTTGATCGCGCGGGTGGGCGGTTCCGAATTTCTGATCGCCACCGACGGTGCGCGGGAGCGGATCGACCTGGCCGTGGAGCGCATCGCCGGCGCGCTGGCCAAGCCATTCGTGGTGGGGGATTCGATCGCCGTACTCGGCTGCCGTATCGGCATGGCGGAGCGCGGCGACGAGGAAAATGCTGCAACTTTGCTGCGCCGCGCGAGCGAAGCTCTGGCCGATGCGAAAGCCTCCGACAGCGCGACGTTGCGCGTCGCCGATGCAGGCGAGGACGATGCGCCGGTCGATCGGCTGGCGAGTGAACTCGGCCCGGCGATCGATCGTGGCGAGATCGACATCGTGTTCCAGCCGCAGGTATCGATGGCCGATGGCGTGATCGTCGGGGTCGAGGCGCTGGCGCGCTGGGAACATGCCGTGTTGGGGACGATCGGTGCCGACCTGTTGTTCGCCGCCGCGGCGCGGGCCGATCTGGAAATCGCATTGTCGGACCATATCCAGCGCATCGTGCTGGACCGGGCGGCAGCGTGGCCGGCGGTGCTGTCGAAGCTGCGATTGTCGTTGAACCTGACGGCGGGAGATATCGCGCGGCCGGGTTTTGCGGACCTGTTCCTAGACCGGATCGACCAGAGCGGTTTCCCGCGCGGTCGGCTGACGCTGGAGATTACCGAGAGCGGGTTGATCGAGGATTTGAGCGTTGCCTCGGCGTTGTTGACGGTGTTCCGCCAGGCGGGGTGCCGCATCGCGATCGACGATTTCGGTACGGGCTATTCGAGTCTGGCGTATCTTAAGTCGCTGCCGCTCGATTATCTCAAGATCGACAAGAAGCTGGCGCAGGACATTACCGGCACGGCGCGCGACCGCGTGGTAGTGCGCGGCGTGATCGACATGGCGCGCTCGCTCGGCCTGTCGGTGATCGCCGAAGGGGTGGAGACCGAGGAGCAGCTTGAGTTGCTGGCGAAGGAAGGGTGCCAATATTATCAGGGCTTCCTGTGTTCCGAGGCGATTTCGACCGCCGCACTGGCGGCATTGATGGAGGCACGAGCATGATCGGTATCGCAATCGTGATGGCGGCCGCTGCGGCGACGCCCGCCACCGTCGCGCAGGCGCAGATCATGGCGGCGATGGCGGACAGTGCGGCGGGGTGGAATTCGGGCGACCTGGACCGCTTCATGCGCGTCTATTCGGATGCGCCGGATACGAGCTTCGTGGTCAAGGATGGCGTGATCACCGGCAAGGCAAGGATCGCGGCGCGCTATGCTCCGCGCTTCGCGCCGGAGGGCGCGGCGAAGCGGGGCAGTCTGTCGTTCGAGACGTTGCGCTTCATGTTGATCGATGCGCGGCATGCTTTGCTGGTGGCGCGCTATCGGTTGAAGATTGCGGGCGTGGCGGATCAGTCCGGGCCGACGACGTTGCTGTTCGTTAAGGAACGCGGCGGGTGGCGGATTTCGGCCGACCATAGTTCTTAAGACGAGTTACTTCTCGCAAATTTTCCCGTCATCCTCGCGAAGGCGAGGATCCCGCTTCTTCCAATTCATGCGGGGCAAGGCAGCGGGATCCCGCCTTCGCGGGGATGACGAACTGGGCGGCAACAAGATGCCGATGCCGCCCAGCCCGGATCCCATCACCAGATGCGAACGCGATCGGCCGGGGCCAGGTATTGCTTGTCGCCCGGTTTTACGTCGAACGCCTTGTACCAGGCGTCGGCGTTGCGCAGCGGGTTGATCGCGCGGATCTGGCCGGGGGAGTGCGGGTCGCTGACCAGTTGCTGGCGTAGCGCTTCGGTACGGAACAGCGTCCGCCAGACCTGGCCCCAACCGAGGAAGAAGCGCTGGTCGCCGGTATAGCCGTCGATCACCGGCGCCTTCTTGCCGCCGAGCGAATTGTGATAGGCATCGAGCGAGATCAGCACGCCGCCGAGATCGCCGATATTCTCGCCCATCGAGGCGCGGCCGTTGATGTGGACACCGGGCAGGCCTTCGAAGCTGTACGCCTCGTACTGCCCGCCGAGTTTCACCGCCTGCACTTCAAACTTTGCGGCATCCTCCGCGGTCCACCAGTCGCGCAGCACGCCCTTGCCGTCCGACTTGCGACCCTGATCGTCGAAGCCGTGGCTGATCTCGTGCCCGATCACGCCGCCGATGCCGCCATAGTTCACAGCATCGTCCGCCTTGGGATCGAAGAAGGGCGGTTGCAGGATGGCGGCGGGGAAGACGATCTCGTTCTTCACCGAGTTGTAATAGGCGTTCACGGTCTGCGGGGTCATGCCCCATTCGGCCTTGTCGACCGGCTTGCCCAGGCGGACCCGGCGATAGTCATATTCGAACCGGCCGGAGCGTTCGGCATTGCCGACCACGTCGCCCGGCCGGATATCCAGCGCGGAATAGTCGCGCCATTTGTCGGGATAGCCGATCTTGACGTTGAAATTGGCGAGCTTGGCCAGCGCCTCCTGCTTGGTCGCCTCACCCATCCACGGCAAATTCTTGATCCGCCCGCCGAGCGCGACGCGCAGATTGCCGACGAGCGTGTCCATCTTCGCCTTGGAGGCCGGCGGGAAATACAGGGCGACGTAATCGCGCCCGATCGCCTCGCCCAGCGCGCGTTCCGAGAAGGCGACGCCGCGCTTCCAGCGTTCGCGCTGCTGCGGCTGGCCGTTGAGGAATTTCGAGCGGAATTCGAAATTGGCATCGACGAAGCGCTTCGACAGCATCGGCGCGATATCGTCGGCGGTGCGGAACGCTTCCCACGCCTTCAGCGTATCGAGATCGGTGGTGGCGAAGATTTCGGCGATCTTGGGAATCGCGGTGTTCTGCGCGACGATCACCTTTTCCGCATTGTTCATGCCGGTCGCGGTCCAGAACGTCGCCCAGGGGAAACCAGGGGCCTGAGCCTGCAGTTCGTCGAGCGTCATGAGGTTGTAGGTCTTGTCGCGATCACGGCTTTGCGCGCGGGTCCAATGGGCCTGCGCGATCTTCGTTTCCATCGCCACGATCTTCGCGGCAGCGGCCTCGGGTTCCGCCCAGCCGGACATGCCGAGCACTTGCGCTACATATTGCTGATAGCGTTCGACCTGCGGCTTGAATTTCGCATCGAGATAAAGGTCGCGATCACCCAGGCCGAGGCCCGACTGGCGCAGGTACAGCGCATAGACGTCCGGGTTCTTGGCGTCGTCACTGACGCCGGAGCCGAAGAAGCTGGCGCCGAAGCCGCCCATCGACTGGCCCATCAGCCTGGCAATGTCGTCCTTCGATGCGGCGGCCTTGACCGCGGCGAGGCGCTGCGTGAGCGGCGCGGCATCGGCCTTCTCGATCGCGGCTTCATCCATGAACCCGCGATAGAGCGTCGCGATCTTGGTGCGGTCGGGCTGGGTCGTGTCGCTTGGCTGGTAGCCCTCGATCAGTTTGCGCAGCCGTGCTTCCGAGACATCGCGCAGCACGGCGAACGCGCCGTAGGAGGAGCGATCGGCGGGGATCTTGGTATTCTTCGCCCAGGTGCCGTTGACGTATTCGAACCAGTCGTCGCCGGGCTTCACGCTCTTGTTCATGCCGGCGAGGTCGAAGCCCCATGCGCCGTAGCTGGCGGCGGCATCGGCGCTCGTGCCGGCATGAGCACTGGAATCTTGGGGTACGATCGACTGCATCGTGCAGCCGTCATCGAGACAGGCGTGATCCTGCGCGAGTGCGGGCATCGCGGCGCCGAGCGCGATGATCGAGGCGATAGCGGCTAACTTCTTGATCACAAGCAACTCTCCGGGGGAAGATGGTGCGCGGCCCGGGATCGGGCGCTGTGATCACGTTGCCCGAAGACGCCGCAGTCCGCAATCAGCCCGCTGCCTTGGCCAGCCCCTTCGACAATTGCAGCGCGCCGTTGAGGCGGGATTTGGGATCGCCCCAGATACGGTTAACCACCAGCTTGCTGTCCGGGCGCAGCTTCGCCACGCCGTTCAGCTTGTCGACCCAAGCCAGCAGCCCCGGAATGTTCGGTGGTGTATCGTCGTGGAAGGTGACGAGTGCGCCCTTGGGGCCGATATCGATCTTTGCGACACAGGCTTTCTTGGCGTTCAGCTTGATCTCGATGACTTTGACGAGATTTTCGGTCGCGTCGGGCAAGGCGCCGAAGCGGTCGATCATCTCGGCGGCGAACGCCTCCAGGCCGTCCTGATCGTCCACGTCGTTGAGGCGGCGGTACAGGCCCATGCGCAGATCGAGATCGGGGACGTATTCTTCCGGGATCAGGATCGGCGCGTCGACGGTGATCTGCGGGCTGAAATCCTTCGGGCGCAGCTTCTGTCCGCCGGCCTTGGCGTCCATGATCGCCTCTTCCAGCATCGACTGGTAGAGTTCGTAGCCGACCTCCTTGATGTGACCCGATTGTTCGTCGCCCAGCAGATTGCCGGCACCGCGAATATCGAGATCGTGGCTGGCGAGCTGAAACCCCGCACCGAGACTGTCGAGATCGGACAGCACCTTCAGGCGCTTCTCCGCCGTCTCGGTGACGATGCGGTTGGGCGGCGTGGTCATATACGCATAGGCGCGGGTCTTGGCGCGGCCAACACGGCCACGCAGCTGATAGAGTTGCGCGAGGCCGAAGCGGTCGGCGCGGTGGATGATCATCGTGTTGGCGCTGGGGATGTCGAGGCCGGATTCGACGATCGTGGTGGAGACCAGCACCTCGAACTTCTTGTCGTAGAAGGCCGACATGCGCTCCTCGACTTCGGTCGCGGACATCTGGCCGTGTGCGACGACGGCGCGGACTTCCGGAACGTGATCGCGCATGAACTGCTCGATCTCGGGGATGTCGGCGACGCGTGGTGTGACGAAGAAGCTCTGCCCGCCGCGATAATGTTCGCGCAGCAATGCCTCGCGCAGGACGACCGGATCCCACGGCATGATGTACGTGCGCACGGCGAGACGATCGACCGGCGGGGTCTGGATCACGGAGAGTTCGCGCAGGCCAGACATCGCCATCTGGAGCGTGCGCGGGATCGGCGTCGCGGTGAGCGTGAGGACATGGACGTCGGTCTTCAGCGCCTTCAGCCGTTCCTTGTGCGTCACGCCGAAACGCTGTTCCTCATCGACCACGACGAGGCCGAGGCGCTTGAACTCGATGCCCTTGGCGAGGATCGCGTGCGTGCCGATGACGACGTCGATCTGCCCGCCGGCGAGACCCTCCTTGGTCGCCTTGGTCTCCGTCGTGCCGACCAAGCGGGAGAGGCGGCCGACATTGATCGGGAAGCCTTCGAAGCGCGCGGCGAAATTGTTGAAATGCTGGCGCGCAAGCAGGGTGGTCGGGCAGACGATTGCGACCTGCATGCCGGCCATCGCCGCGGCGAAGGCGGCACGCAGGGCGACTTCCGTTTTGCCGAAGCCGACATCGCCGACGACGAGCCGGTCCATCGGCGTGCCCTTGGCCAGATCGCCCAGCACGTCGTTGATCGCGCGATCCTGATCGTCGGTTTCCTGATAGGGGAAGCGATCGACGAACTGGGTGTAGCCGTGGTCGATCTCGATCACGTCGGCCGGGCGCAGCGCGCGTTCGGCAGCGGTGGCAATGAGTTCGCCCGCGATTTCGCGGATGCGCTCCTTCATCCTCGACTTGCGGCGCTGCCACGCTTCCCCGCCTAGCTTGTCGAGCGACGCACCTTCGCTGTCGGAACCGTAACGCGACAGGACTTCGAGATTTTCTACGGGGACGAACAATTTGTCGCCGCCGGCATAGCTGAGCGCGACGCAATCGTGCGGGCTTTGGCCCACGGGAATCGAGGTCAGGCCCTCATAACGGCCGATGCCGTGATCGGCGTGAACCACGAGATCGCCCGGCGTGAGCATCGCCAGTTCGGCGAGGAACGCGTCGGCGGATTTCTTGCGCTTTTTGCGGCGGACGAGCCGGTCGCCGAGCATGTCCTGTTCGGTGAGCAAGGCGACGCCGGGCGCGGTGAAGCCGTGGTCGAGTTGCAGGACGAGAAGGGCGACATTGCTGGCGGCGATGCCTTGCGCTTCCTGCCATGTGTCGACCTTGGTCGCACTCTTCAGGCCGTGATCGGCGAGCAGGGAGGACAGCCGCTCGCGCGCGCCGATCGAATAGCTGGCGAGAATGACCTTCTTGTCGTTCTTGCGCAGCGCCTCGACATGCTCGACCACCGCCTCGTAGACGTTGACGCCGGACGAGCGTTCGGCCCCGAAATCGCGTGGGCCATCGACGTTGAAGTCGAGCACCGTCGCCGATTCGGGTTCGTGGAACTGGGTCGTCTGATGCGTGGGAATAGCATCGGCGCGTTCGGCGAATTCCTTCGCGGTCAGATAGAGCGCGTCGGCGGGCAGGGGGCGATAGCTGCCCGGATCGCTGCGTTGCGCGGCGACCCGGTTGCCGTGATAATCGGTGATCGCATCGAAACGCTGCTCCGCCGCGCCGATCACCCCGGCGTCGCGCACGACGACCGCGCCATCCCCGAGGTGATCGAACAGGGTCGCCATCTTCTCTTCGAACATCGGAAGCCAATGTTCCATACCGGCGAGACGGCGGCCTTCACTGATCGCCTGATACAGCGGATCGCCGGTCGCAGTGGCGCCAAAGCGTTCGCGGTAGCGGCTGCGGAAACGCTTGATACTGTCTTCGTCGAGCAGGGTTTCCGAGGCAGGCAGCAGCGTGAAACCCTCGACGCGGCCGGTGGTGCGCTGATCCTGCGGATCGAAGGTGCGGACGGATTCGATCTCGTCACCGAAGAAATCGAGCCGCAGCGCCTGGTCGCGCCCGCTGGGGAACAGATCGACCAGACCGCCGCGCACGGCGAATTCACCCGAATCCGCGACCGTCTCGACCCGGACATAGCCGTTGGCCTGCAACATCATCGCGAGCCGATCGCGATCGATCCGCGCCTTTGGTGCGAGCGTGGTGACGAGCTGGCGGATGCGGAACGGCGTCAGCGTGCGTTGCGCGGCGGCATTGGCAGTGGTGACGAGGAGCTGCGGGGCCTTGGTCGGCTGTTGCAGGCGATGGAGCGTCGCCATGCGTTCGGCCATGACGCCGAGCGTCGGGCTGGCGCGATCGTAAGGCAGGCAATCCCAAGCGGGGAAGGTCAGCACTTCCAATTCGGGTGCGAACACCTGTGCGGTCGCGGCGATCGCGCGCATCGCGGCTTCGTCCGGCGCGATGAACACGGCGCGCGTCGGCGCGGCGCGGGCGAGATCGGCAAGCAGCCACGGTTCGAACCCCGTCGGCACGCCGGACAGGGTGAGGGGGGACTTGGCGGCGAGGATTTTTTTCAGGTCGGGCATTTTCAACTCGATAGCCCCTCCCCTTCAGGGGAGGGGTCGGGGGTGGGGCGTGCGTCTGCACGCTTGAAAAGAATCCGGTATTCCGAGGAAACTTCCCGGTCTGGTATTTGCGGCACGGCCCCACCCCAACCCCTCCCCTGAAGGGGAGGGGCTAGAGATTACTCGGGCGCTTTCACGTAGTTCAGCAGTTTCAGCGCTTCCATGATCGACCCCTCGTACCGGGCCGGGCAGGCCTCGATCCCGATTGCCCAGGCCATGATATCCACGTCCTGTTCCTCCAGCAGATCTTCGAACAATTGCATTTCAGCCTCGTCCCATGACCGGCCATGCGCGTCGAAGAATCCGCCGATCAGCAGATCCGCTTCCTTCACGCCGCGGTGATGCGCGCGGAAGTGCAGGCGTTTCAGGCGTATCTCGCGATCCATGCAGACTCCAACGACGATTGCCGGCGGGCGCTAGCGGCGCACGTCGGGGAGGGGTAAGGCCATCAGATAGTCATGCGGCCCGATATCCTCAATCCATTGTTCGCCGAAGTCACGGCGCTGAAAGGCATCGGCCCCGGTCTGGCCAAGCCGCTGGAGCGGCTGGGGCTGGAACGGATCGTCGATGTTGCGTTCCATCTGCCGACCGGGTGGATCGATCGGGTGCCGCGCCTGATCCTCGACATGGCCGATGCCGGGCGCACGATCGCGATCACGCTGACCGCGCAAAGCTATCGCTCGGGCAACGGACGCGGGCCGACGCGGGTGCAGGCGACCGATGCGGCGGGCAATTACGTTAGCCTGGTCTATTTCGGCGGGCATCCCGGCTGGGCGAAGAAGCTGGCACCTTTGGGCGAGGCGAGGCGCGTCTCGGGTCGGCTGGAGATGTACGGGCAGGAATTGCAGATCGTGCATCCCGATTACTGCCTGCCGCTGGAGGAAGCGCCGGATGCTGGCGAGCGGGAGGCGATCTATCCCCTATCTGAGGGCATAACTTCGCGCCGCATGGGGCAACTCACGGCACAGGCGATCGAGCGTGCGCCGGAACTCCCTGAGTGGATCGAGCCGGGTTTGCTGGCGAAGCGCGAATGGCCGGCGTGGCGCGAGGCGCTGGCGCGGATCCATGCCGATCCGTCCGATGCCAAAGCGAAGGAGCGGTTGGCCTATGACGAGGTGTTCGCCAACCAGCTCGCGCTGAGCCTGGTGCGGCAATCGTCGCGGGCGCGGCGGGGGCGGGCGTTGCAGGGTGATGGGCGGCTGCGCGATGCGCTGAAGCTGCCCTATGATCTGACAGGCGCGCAGGCGCGGACGGTGCGCGAGATCGAGGGCGATCTGGCACAGGAGCAGCCGATGTTGCGCCTGCTGCAGGGCGATGTCGGATCGGGCAAGACGCTGGTCGCGGCGATGGCGCTGCTGATCGCGGTGGAGGCCGGCGCGCAGGGCGCGTTGCTTGCGCCGACCGAGATCCTCGCGCGGCAGCATTACGAGACGCTACGGCGGCAACTGGCAGGCCTCGGCGTCGAAGTCGCGATCCTGACCGGGCGCGACAAGGGCAAGGTGCGGGAGGCGACGTTGATGGGCCTCGCGGCGGGCACGATCGATATCCTGATCGGCACGCATGCGATCTTCCAGGAAGCGGTGTCGTACAAGGATCTGGGGCTGGTCGTGGTGGACGAGCAGCACCGCTTCGGCGTGGCGCAGCGAATGATGCTGCAGGCCAAGGCGAAGGCGGTTCCGCATCTGCTGGCGATGACCGCGACTCCGATCCCGCGCACGCTGACGCTGGCCAATTATGGCGAGATGGACGTCAGCCAGCTGGACGAAATGCCGCCCGGCCGCCAGCCGATCGAGACGCGAGTGATCTCGGAGGACCGTCTGGCCGACGTGGTCGATGCGCTGGCGCGGCACCTGTCCGATGGCGGGCAGGCCTATTGGGTGTGCCCGCTGGTCGAGGAGAGCGCCAAGAGCGACCTTGCCGCCGCCGAGGCGCGTGCGGAGACGTTGCGGGCGCGGTTCGGCGATCGGGTCGGGCTGGTGCATGGGCGGATGAAGGGGCCGGAGAAGGATGCGGTGATGGCCGACTTTTCCGGGGCCAGGACCGGCGTGCTGGTGGCGACGACGGTGATCGAGGTCGGCGTGGACGTGCCGAATGCGACGCTGATCGTGATCGAGGCGGCGGATCGCTTCGGCCTCGCACAATTGCATCAGTTGCGCGGGCGCGTCGGGCGGGGCGGGGGCAAATCGAACTGCCTGCTGATTCGCGGCAACGCTTTGGGGGAAACGTCGCGCGCGCGGCTGGCGCTGATGCGGGAAACGAATGACGGGTTTCGCATCGCGGAGGAGGATTTGCGGTTGCGCGGGGCGGGCGAATTGCTGGGGACCAAGCAATCGGGCGAGGCGGCGTTCCGGATCGCTACGCCCGAGATGCTGGGTGACCTGTTGCCGGTCGCGACCGACGACGCTCGCCTGCTGATCGATCGCGATGGGGGATTGAGCGGCGAGCGGGGGCAGGCGGCGCGGACGGCCTTGTATCTGTTCGAACGCGATGCCGGGGTGGCGTTGTTGCGGTCGGGCTAGCGGCCCTTCACCAGCACCGCGAGCAGGTCGTAATATTCCGCGACACCGATCGCGCTGTCCAGCTCGCAGCCGATGCGGCCGAGATGCGACCAGCGCACTTCCGCCACGACCACGCCGACCACCGGCAGGGTGACGCGCAGACGCGCTCCGACCGGCAGATCGTGATCGTAGCGCGCCATCAGCCCCTGTGCGGAGATGTTGACCACCAGCAGCGACAGGGCGCGCGCATCCGGGCCGAAGGCGCGGGCGCGGTAATGAACTTCGTCGCGTGGAGCGACGCGGCTGTCGGCGTAGGCGGCGCTGCCCATGGCCATGGTCTTTGATCCCCCAAATGATCGCGTTACCAACGCTATGGTCAGGGGCGTAAAGCAGATCGAAATGAACCTGCTTAACGATTTCGATCACGCAAAAAATTACGTAAAATGAGGCAGATCGACCCGTTCTGGGTGCGATAGGCGATTAGCCGGCGACGAGCAGGCCGTGGTTCTTCTTGCCCGCCGCGATCGCCACCGGTTCGCCGCCGACCGCGATGGTCATCGCCTCGTCGGTGACCTTCTCGCCCGACACCCGCGCGCCGCCGCCCTGGATCAGGCGGCGCGCCTCGCCCTTGGACTTGGCGAAGCCGAGGCCGATCAGCGCATCGACCACGCCGATGCTGCCGGACACGGCGAAGGTGGGGAGCGATCCGCCGACCGAGCCTTCCTCGAACGTGCGTCTTGCGGTCTCCGCCGCCTCGTCGGCCGCCACCGGGCCGCGGCACATCGCGGTGGCGGCGTTGGCGAGGATCTTCTTGGCCTCGTTGATCTCCGCACCTTCGAGCGATTCGAGGCGGGCGATCTCGTCGAGCGGCAGATCGGTGAACAGGCGCAGGAAGCGGCCGACGTCGCGATCGTCGGTGTTGCGCCAGAATTGCCAGTAGTCGTGATGGGGCAGCTGATCCTCGTGCAGCCAGACGGCGCCGGACATCGTCTTGCCCATCTTGCCGCCGTCCGCGGTAGTGATCAGCGGGGTGGTGATGCCGTAAACTTCGGTGCCGTCCATGCGGCGCGAGAGTTCGATGCCGTTGACGATATTGCCCCATTGATCGCTGCCGCCCATCTGCAATCGGCATGCCGCCCGGCGCGACAATTCCAGGAAATCATAGGCCTGGAGGATCATGTAGTTGAATTCGAGGAAGCTGAGCGACTGTTCGCGATCGAGCCGCAGCTTCACGCTGTCGAAGCTGAGCATGCGGTTGACGCTGAAATGCTGGCCGACATCGCGCAGGAACGGGATGTATTCGAGCGCATCGAGCCATTCGGCATTGTCGAGCATCACCGCGTCGGTGGGGCCATCCCCGAACGTCAGGAAGCGTTCGAAGATGCGCTTGATCGAGGCGACATTGGTCTGGATGCCGTCACCGCTGAGCAGCTTGCGCGCTTCGTCCTTGAAGCTCGGATCCCCGATCTTGCCGGTGCCGCCACCCATCAGGACGATCGGCTTGTGCCCGGTCTGCTGCAAGCGGCGCAGCAGCATGATCTGGACGAGGCTGCCGACATGGAGCGAGGGGGCGGTGGGATCGAAACCGATGTAGCCCGGCACGATCTGCGTATTGGCGAGCTTATCGAGCGCGGCCGCGTCGGTGGTCTGGTGGATATAGCCACGCTCGGCGAGGGTGCGCAGGAGGGGGGAGGTGTGCTCGGTCATGATGCGGTGGCGCTTAGCGGGTTTTTGCAGCGATCGAAACTATAGTGTCGGTAATTGCGCGACCGGATTCACCGGCGTCCGGCCTTTGCGCATCTCGAAATGCAATTCGGGGCGATCCGCAAAGCCCGAATCCCCCGACAGGGCGATCGTCTGGCCGCGCTTTACCGCCTGGCCGCGCTGGACGAGCAAGCGGCTGGCATGGCCGTAGACGGTGGTCCAGCCGTCGCCATGCTTGACGATCACCAGCCCGCCCAGCGCGGCGATCTCCTCGCCGGCATAGGCGACCACGCCGTCGGCGGCGGCCTTGATCGGCGTGCCGATCGGCGTGGCGATCTTGATGCCGTTATTCTTCTCGCCACTCGCGCCGGGGCCGAACTTGCCGACGACGCGGCCCTGCACCGGCCAGATGAAGGCGCCGCGCAGCCGCTCCGGTTCCTTGAACGGGGTGGTCGGCGGTAGCACGCGGGCGGGCGATTTAGTCGGCGCGGCGGGGCGCTCGGTCGCGGCGATGGCGGGCATGCTGCCGGTGACGAGATCGTCGACGTCCAGTTTGAAGGCGGCGGCGCGTTCCTCGATACTGCTGCGGCCCGGAGCATTGCCCGGGATGACGATGCGCGATCCGACGCGCAGCACGAACGGCGCGGAAAGATCGTTGGCGGTGACGATGCGCGACCAATCGATGCCGTAAGCGCGGGAGATGGCGATGCCGGTCTGCCCCTGCCGGACGAGGTGATAGCGTCCCGCCGGGATCGCCAGCCGCTGACCGGCGCGGATCGCATAGGGTGGCGGCAGGGCATTGGCGCGGGCGATCGCCTCCGATCCCGCGCCAGTGCGATCGGCGATCGCGCGCAACGTTTCGCCGGGGCGGACCGTGTAGCTGCCGGCGGGAATCGTCTGCGCATCCGGGGTGACGGGGCGGGATTGCCAGGCGGGCGGGGGGCTGGGCAATTGCCGCACGGTTTTACCCGCGTAGAAGGGGTCGGCGCGCTGTGGTTCGTAGGCGACTTGCGGATCGGTCTCGGGGCGGGGTGCCTGTCCGGCGGGCGGGTAACGATCGTAGGAGGCGGGGCGCTCGCCATTGGGGATGCAGCCCCCGAGCAGCGAAGCGCCGAGCGCGGCGGTGGCGATCAGTGCCGCGATCCGTCCGCCCATGCCTTCGCTCCCGCTATCGATACGCCGCGTTCAGCATATCGACCGATTCGTAATGTGTCAGGTCGAGATGCAGCGGGGTGACCGCGACATAGCCATCGGCGACCGCTTCGAGATCGGTGGCATGCGCCGGGGTCTGGATCACCGGCCCCAACGAGAACCAGTGATATTCGTAACCGCGCGGATCGCACCGCGTATCGACCTGCAGGCGGCCGTAATCACGCAGGCCCTGATGGGCGATGCGGATGCCCTTGACCTGATCGGCAGGGCAGGCAGGGAAGTTGATGTTGACGAGCGTGCGGGGCGCGAGCGGCGCATCGATCAGCGGTGCGAGCACGCGCTGGCCCCAGGCGGTGGCGGCCTCGAACGGCACGGCGTCGCCCATGCCTTCTCGGGCATAGACCTGGCTGAGCGCGATCGAGCGGACGCCGGCCAGCGCGCCCTCCATCGCGGCGGAGACGGTGCCGGAATAGGTCACGTCCTCGGCCAGATTGGCACCGCGATTGACGCCGGACAGGATCAGATCGGGTGGCGAGTCCTGCATGATGCGGGCGAGCGCCATCATCACCGCATCGGTCGGCGTGCCGGCGACGGCATAGCGTTTGTCAATATGTTTGCGGACGCGGATCGGACGGCTGAGCGTGAGCGAATGGCCTGCGCCGGATTGCTCGTCGGCCGGCGCGACGACCCAGATATCGTCGGAGAAATGCGCGGCGATATCCTCCAGCACCTTGAGGCCGGGGGCGTGATAGCCATCGTCGTTGGTAATCAGGATGCGCATACAACCTCCGTTCGCCCTGAGCCTGTCGAAGGGCATGCGCAGCGCGTGGGCTTCGACAGGCTCAGCCCGAACGGAAGTCGATTAGCGACCGTCACGCCGGCTCCAGCCGGTTGAGCCCCTTGAGGTATGGCTGCAGCACGTCGGGGATCGCCACCGATCCGTCCTCCTGCTGATAATTCTCGACCACGGCGACCAGCGTTCGCCCGACCGCGAGGCCGGAGCCGTTCAGCGTGTGGACGAAGCGGGTCGCCTTCTCGCCTTCCGGACGATAGCGCGCGTTCATGCGGCGAGCCTGGAAATCGGTGCAGGTCGAGCAGCTGGAAATCTCGCGATACTGGTTCTGGCCGGGCAGCCAGACTTCGAGATCGTAGGTGCGCGCGGCGGTGAAGCCCATGTCGCCGGTGCACAGCTTCATGCGACGGAACGGCAGGCCGAGCGCGTCGAGCAGGCCTTCTGCGCACGCGGTCATGCGCTCGTGTTCGGCTTCGGACGCGTCGGGCGTGACGATCGAGACCATCTCGACCTTCTCGAACTGATGCTGGCGGATGAAGCCGCGCGTGTCGCGGCCCGCCGATCCGGCCTCCGAGCGGAAGCAGGGAGTGAGCGCGGTAAAGCGCAACGGGAGTTCGGTTTCGCTCAGGATTTTTTCGCGCACAATGTTGGTCAGGCTGACTTCAGCGGTGGGTATCAGCCAGCGGCGGTTGGCTGGTGAACCTTCAAATATCTTCTTAAAACTCTCAAAAGAATCATTTTTGACTTTATCGGTCTGCTTCTCGGTGAGCGAAAGCTCGCCGTATTTATAAATCTCGTCATCAATTTTCGATTTTACGTCGTTATGATCGAAACTTAACATCGTTTTGAACAAATCTTCGGTAAACTTTGGTAACTGGCCGGTTCCAAACATCGCCTCGTCGCGTACCATTAACGGCGGCACGCAGAGTTCGTAGCCGTGCTGCTCCGTCAAAGTATCGAGCATAAACTGCCCCAGAGCGCGATGCAATTTGGCGGCGTCGCCGCGCACCAACGTGAATCGCGAACCCGACATCGCCGCGCCAGTTTCGAAATCGAGGCCGAGGGCTTGGCCGATATCGTCATGCTCCCTTGCACGGAAAGAAAAAATCGTGGGTGTTCCGCAAGTGTGAATGAGCTGGTTGTCGTTCTCGTCTGCGCCTTCTGGGACATCGATGAGGGGGAGATTTGGAATCGCCGCGAGGCGTTCGCTAAGACCGGTTGCGGCGTTGCGTTCCGACGCTTCAAGCGTCGGGACTCTCGTTTTGAGGTGTGCAACTTGATCCATCAAAGCGCGAACCGCCAGCTCGTTTCCTGCAGCCTTAGCTGCACCAATCGCTTTCGCTGCGGCGTTTCTTTCTGCGAGTTCGGCCTGAAGCTGGGTAGCAACTTTTCGCCGTTGCTCGTCAAGTTGAACCAATTCGTGAGCGATGGGCGACACACCACGCTTCGCCAGCGCGGCGTCGAAAGCTTGCGGGTTTTCGCGGATCAGGCGGATGTCATGCATGTCGCGGGCTATGCCGCCGCGTCCGCGCTCGCGCAACCCGCAGCCGTTGCGGGGCGTTACCCTGCATACGATCAACCAGAAAAAGGATATTCCGCATGCAGGTCCCGCACAATTCCGTCGTCGTCGTCGCCGATGGCCGCAAGATGCTGTTCCTGCGCAACGAAGGCGATGCCGTGCATCCCAATCTGATCGTGGAACGCGCGGTCGAGCAGGACAATCCCAGTGACGGCGCACAGAAGAGCGACCATGCCGGGCGGTCCTCATCCAGCGTGGGCGGCGGACAGAATTCGATGCAGGAGGTGGATTTCCACCAATTGGAGGAAGATCGCTTTGCTGCCGAGACGGCCGACCTGCTCAAACGTCGCGCGCTGAAGAACGATTTCGAATCGCTGATCATCGTCGCGCCGCCCAAGACGCTGGGCGAATTGCGCAAGCATTATCACAAGGAAGTGAGCAGCCGGCTGACCGGCGAGATCGACAAGGATCTGACCGGGCATCCGATCGACCAGATCGAGAAGGCGCTGCTGGCGGCGTGAGATAGGGGCCTGTCCCCAAATATGCCGTCATCCCGGACTCGATCCGGGATCCAACGTGCCGCACGCGTTCCTGCCAAATTCGGCCGCACTACCAAGCCGCTTGTTGGATCCCGGATCAAGTCCGGGATGACGGTGTTGAAACAGGAAAGGGCCACTGCCTCACGGCGGTGGCCCTTTCCTGTTTTGAGCAAAGCGTGAGAATGTCAGGCCGCGACTGCATCCTTCTTCGCGAACCGCTTGCGCGCCACCAAAGCCGCCGCTGCCGCGCCGAACAGCAGAACCATCGGAGGGGCCGGGACGGGGGCCGGGGTGCCGCCGGTCGATCCGGTGCTGCCGCCGTTCGATCCGCCGGGCGGATCGCCATGGCCGCTGCTGCTCCAGCCGCCGTTCGAGCTCCAGCCGCCGCTGCTGCCCCAGCCATGGCTGCTGGACCCGTAGCTGCTGGACCCATAGCTGCTCGAACTTGTCGAGCTGCTGTTGCCGCCGCTGCCGTTCGACGAACTGGCGGACGAGGTGCTGGTCGAACTGCCGTTAGACGAGCTGGCCGAGGAAGAGGACACGTTGCCGCTCGACGCGGAAGACGAGGAGACGTTGCCGCTGGACGACGATGAGGTCGACGACGACGACGACACGTTGCCGCTCGAGGAGGACGATACGTCGCCGCTCGAGGCCGAGGAAACATTGCCGCTGCTGCCGCCCGAGGCGGAGGAGATGTTGCCGCTGGACCCGCCCGATGCGGACGAGACGTTGCCGCTGCTACCGCCCGAGGCGGACGACACGTTGCCGCTCGATCCGCCGCTTGCCGAAGACGATGTGCTGGAGACCTGCGCGCCGCCGGTGCTGCTGCTGGTCGACGATCCGCCGCTGCCGCCCGACGAGATGTCGCCGCTGGAGCCGCCACTTGCCGATGAGGTCGAACCGCCGCTGCTGCTGGTCGATCCGCCGGAAGAACTGCTGGTCGAGGAGATGACGATACCGCCGCTGCCGCTCGATCCGCCGCTGCCGCCGAAGAAGCCGCCGCCGAAGAACCCGCCACCTCCGCCAAAGCCGCCGCTGCCGCCGATCACCGTCAGGCCGCCACCGCCACCGCCGCTCGAACCCGCGAAGGCGGGTGGGGGCAGCGGAATCGGCGCGCCCTGGCTGGTCAGCGTGACGACAGCGGGCGGGCAGGCCGTGCGCGTCTGCGTCACGATTCGGCGCACCCGGCTGGCCGAGTGGCCGGCGGCGCTGGCGACCTTCGTGGTGGTCACGCGGCGCACGACGCGCTTGGTCTGCTTCTGGGCGTAGACCTGACGTGCTTTCGCACCATCCGCGACGTGCACAGCACCGCCGCCGATCAGGGCGCCGCCACAGGTGCAAGCGCACAATTTAGCCAAGGCCATACGCACCGACATGATGTCACTCTCTTGTTACCGACGTTGCCGTCGACCCCGTTTCACAGCAGCTGATGGGCCGCTATTCCACCAAAGTGCCGAACAAAGAATTAAGTTCAAGATCGTTAACCAAGCTTTCTGAAGATGACTTGGCTTTTTTCTCGAATGACTGCGCTACATCACGGTTAACGTATCATTGCGGTACGGAACGACCGTTCATTACTATCATAATATTAACTTTATTGCATTGTTGATCGCGCGTGATGAATGATGTGCCGGAACCAAGATTTCACGAAACTGCAACCCCGCGCTGCTTAAGGCGGTGCGTTCATGAGCCCCGCCACCGGATTGCTTGTCGAGCGGCATCGGCGCTTGTATAGGCGCGCCATTAGGGGTGTGGGCAGCATGGGCGACACGGGCGCAAAAGCGTCGGGCGACCAAGGGAGAGTGGGATGGCAACGGTCTTGAATCGGTTTGACGACTCTGGAAAACCTTCGGCTCCGGCCAACGACGCGGGCTATCGGCCCAGCGCCGACGAAGAGTTTATGAACCCGAAGCAGCAGGAGTATTTTCGTGGCAAGCTTCAGGCGTGGAAAGATGCCATCCTGAAGGAGGCCGCGGGGACGCTGTCGCAATTGCAAGTCGACTCCCTGCGCGAGGCGGATCTTACCGACCGTGCATCGAGCGAGACCGACTGGTCGATCGAACTGCGCACCCGCGACCGGCAACGCAAGCTGATCTCGAAGATCGACGCGGCCATGCGTCGCATCGACGAGGGCGAATACGGCTATTGCGAAGTGACCGGCGAGCCGATCAGCCTGGCGCGGCTGGAGGCACGACCGATCGCGACGATGACGGTGGAGGCTCAGGAAAAGCACGAGCGCAACGAGAAGGTTTCGCGCGAAGACTGAGACGCGGTTCCGATTAAGCGAATTGGTAGCATTTTCGGCTTACCCACAGATCGAACGGAGGCCGTTTCGAGCGATCTGATGGACCATTTTCCTCACGACCCCTTCGACGGCCTGGCGGCCGAAGAGACCGAGCGCGGGCGCGACAGCCTATTCCTGATAGCGGACCTTCGCCCGACCGGGTCCGACCAGGGCAAACAGGTGCGCGTGCGCAATCTCTCGCCCGGTGGCCTGATGGCCGAATATCAGGGGGAATTGGCCGCCGGTACAGAGGTCGAGTGCGAGATGCGCGGGATCGGCAAAGTGTCCGGCGCGGTCGCCTGGGTGAAGGCTGGGCGGATCGGAGTTACGTTCGGTCGTCAGATCGACCCGATGCGGGCGCGCAAGTCCGCAGGCGTTGCCTCGAAAACTTCGGTCTATTTGAAACCAGCGCCGCGCCGCTGAAGCCTCGCGATCCGGCAACGTCCGGACGCGAGGCGAAACGGTCAGCCGCTATTGCGCGGTCATTTCTTCCTTGATGCGGAGTTTCTGTTTTTTGAGCGCCGCGAGCGTGGTCGCGTCTGGGAGGGGGCGCTGCGACTCGGCTGCGATCTTCTTGTCGAGGCCGGCATGCTTGGCTTCAAGTGCTGAGAAATGTGCGGTCTGCATGGAAGCAATCCTCCTTCAGTGCTTGTGCTGGGGACTGATAGAAACACGCCAAAGGTAAATTGTCTTCATCCGATTTGTAACATTTCGGCAGGCGGAGCAGATTTATGCGCCAGACCGTTTTGCCGTTCACGCTGGCCAGTGCAATTTGCTAGGGTGCGTGCGACGGGGGATGCATGGACGAAACGCAGATTGCCAAGCGACTTGAGGTTCTGCGCACGGAACATCGCGATCTCGATTCAGCGATTCTCGCGCTGATCGAATCCCGGTCCACCGACCAGTTGCAATTGGCGCGGCTGAAGAAGCGCAAGCTGCGCCTGCGGGACGAGATCGGAATGCTGGAGGATCAGCTGGTGCCGGACATCATCGCCTGACGCGCGCCTGCCGATCCATGAGCTTGCGGGCTCATGCTCCGCTTTGGGACGATCGATTCTTACAAATATACCGGCGCAGCTATGTCGCTGACCCGGGCTTTCTGCCACTCTGGTGCGAATGAGGGGTATTTTGACCGACCCGCGCATGCAGCGCCGCCTGATCGACACGTTGTATGTCGATGCGATGGTGCTTGCCGACGAGGCACGGAGTTATTTCGACGAGGCCGGGCGCGTGGAACGCGAGGCGCTGGACCCGATGTCGCGGGTGTCGTTCAGCTGTGAATCGCTGAAAGTGACGACGCGATTGATGCATGTGATCGCCTGGTTGTTGACGCAGCGCGCGGTCGATGCTGGCGAATTGCGGGCGGCGGATGCGCTCGATCCGTCGCGGCGGCTGGGGCCGGCACCGGTGAGCGAGCCCGGCGCGGTGGCGAACATGCCGCCCCAGGCGCGGGGCCTGATCGCGGCGAGCGCCGATCTTTATCGCCGGGTTGCCCGGTTGGATGATTCGCAGGCGGAGATCGTGGCGGCGAGCCCGGTGCAATCGCTGCATGCGCGGCTGGCGATGGCGTTTTAAAAGCCGGATATATCGCTGGCAGGAACAGCCTGATTGAATCCTGCTCGCGATAACCCGGCCACTATAATCAACCGCCGTTCGTCCTGAGCCTGTCGAAGGGCATGCTCAGGACGTGTGCTTCGACAAGCTCAGCACGAACGGGGTTTAGTCAGCTTCCAATCGAGAGGAATGCTCAAACCCCCAGCCGCGCTCGTGCCGCTTTGTATTCGCGCTCCATCCGATCGACGCGCACCGCGACCGATTCCACCGCCGTGACCGCGCCGATGCCCTGGCCCGAACCCCAGATGTCCTTCCACGCCTTGGGCTTAGATCCGCCGCCATCGTTGCCGCCGGAGCCGAAATTCATCGTCTTCAGATCGCCCTCGGGCAGATTGTCCGGGTCCATGCCCGCGGCCTCGATCGACTGGCGCAGGTAGTTGCCGTGTACGCCGGTGAACAGGTTCGAATAGACGATGTCCGACGCCTTGCCCGCGACGATGCCGTCCTTGTACGCCTGATCGGCATTGGCCTCCTCGGTCGCGATGAAGGGCGATCCGATATAGCCGAGATCCGCGCCCATCGCCTGCGCCGCCAGCACGGCATCGCCGGTGGCGATCGAGCCGGACAGGGCCAGCGGGCCATCGAACCATTGGCGGATTTCCTGGATCAACGCGAAGGGCGACAGGCGCCCCGCATGGCCGCCGGCACCGGCCGCGACCGCGATCAGGCCGTCGGCACCCTTTTCGATCGCCTTGCGGGCAAAGCGATCGTCGATCACGTCGTGCAGCGTGATGCCGCCCCAGCCGTGGACGGCGGTATTGAGATCTTCACGTGCGCCCAATGAGGTGATGACGATCGGCACCTGCCACTTGGCGCAGGTCGCCAGATCGGCCTCGAGCCGCTCGTTCGATTTATGCACGATCTGATTGACCGCAAAGGGGGCCGCCGGACGATCCGGGTTGTCGCGATTCCAGACCGAAAGTTCCTCGGTAATGCGATGCAGCCATTCGTCGAGCAGCGCCTGCGGGCGGGCGTTGAGCGCCGGAAAGGAGCCGACGATACCCGCCTTGCACTGGGCGATGACCAGATCCGGACCGGAGATGATGAACAGCGGCGACCCGATGATGGGCAGGCGCAGGCGTTGCAGGATGGGGGGCAGACTCATGGGTGCGTTTCATAGCGCAACTGAAATGACTGTCCAGCGCATCGCTCGCGTGCTTGCCGCGAGAGGCTCTTGCCAAGCGTGTCGATCGTATTAGGGCGGCAACACACAAAGATAAGGTCGTCCTCCCCATGAAGCGTGTCATCCCGTTCCTTTTGCTTGGAATTTCTTCGCCTGCTTTCGCCGCAGGACAATTGCCCACGACCGTCGCGCCGGTGTCCTACGACATCCGCATCACGCCCAATGCGGCGGCGATGACCTTTTCCGGCACGGAGACGATCAAGGTCGATGTGCGCGAGGCGACATCGACGATCACACTGAACGCCGCCGATCTGGCGATCGCCACCGCGACGTTCGACGGCGCGAGCGTGCCGGTGACGCTGGACAAGGAATCGCAGGAACTGACCGTCAAGCTGCCCAAGGCGGCGGCGAAGGGGCTGCACGATCTGCGCTTCACCTGGACCGGCAAGATCAACCAGTCGCCGCTCGGCCTGTTCGCGATCGATTACAAGAATCCGGATGGCAGCGCGGCGCGGATGCTGGCGACTCAGTTCGAGGCTCCCGACGCGCGCCGCTTCGCGCCGTTGTGGGACGAGCCGTCGTTCAAGGCGACGTTCAAGGTGAGCGCGATTGCACCCGCCGGGCAGCTCGCCTTTTCGAACATGCCGGCCACCAGCGTGACGAAGCAGGCGGACGGGACTCAGCTCTACAGCTTCGCAATCAGCCCCAAGATGTCGAGCTATCTGATGTTCCTCGGCATGGGGGACATGGAGCGCCATACGGTGATGGCCGGCAAGACCGAGATCGGCATCATCAGCCGTCGCGGCGTGGGCGCGCAGGGTGATTATTCGCTGAACGCCGCCAAGCGCCTGCTGTCTTATTACAACGATTATTTCGGCGTGCCGTATCCGCTGCCCAAGCTGGATATGATCGCCGGCCCCGGATCCAGCCAGACGTTCGGCGCGATGGAGAATTGGGGCGCGATCTTCTACTTCGAGAACGAATTGCTGTTCGATCCGGCACGGGCGACCGAGAGCAACCGGCAGCGCATCTACACCGTCGTCGCGCATGAAATGGCGCACCAATGGTTCGGCGATCTCGTCACGATGGCGTGGTGGGACGATCTGTGGCTGAACGAGGGCTTCGCCTCGTGGATGGAGAACAAGGCGACCACCGATCTGAACCCGAACTGGAACGCGAAGGCGACCGCCGTATCGACCGATCGCGAAAGCGCGCTGGGCGCGGACGCGACCGCCGCGACGCATCCGATCATTCGCAAGATCGATTCGGTGGACCAGATCGGCGGGGCGTTCGACGGCATCACCTACCAGAAGGGGCAGGCGGTGATCGGGATGCTGGAATCGACGCTGGGGCCGGACGTGTTCCGCGCGGGCATCCGCCGCTACATGGCGAAGTACAAATACGGCAACACCGTCACCGATCAGCTGTGGACCGAACTCTCAGCCGCGGCGGGGAAGCCGGTGGCGGATATCGCGCATGATTTCACGTTGCAGCCGGGCGTGCCGCTGATCACGCTGACCGGCGCGACGTGCAGTGGCGGGATGACCAAGGCGACGCTGACGCAGGGGCGCTTCGGGCTGGATGCGGTGTCGAAACAGCCGCTGACGTGGCGCGTGCCGCTCCGGCTCGGCGTGCTCGGGCAGACGGATAGCGACGTGATCGTGCGTGGGGCGGCACCGACGGCGGTGACGCTGAAGGGATGCGGCACGGTGGTGCTCAACCAGGGCAAGGGCAGCTATCTGCGTGCCAAATACGATGCGGCGGGCCATGCCGCGATCGTGCGGGATTTCACGAAGCTGCCGCTGACCGATCAGCTCGGCACGCTGGGCGACGATTTCGCGCTGGCGATGAGCGGGGATCAGGATCTGGCGGGCTATCTCGCCTTGCTCGACAGGGTTTCCGTGGAGGCCGATCCGATCGAATGGGCGATGGTCTCGGGGCAGATCGGCGGGATCGCCGAGCGGTTCGCGAACACGCCGCTGGGCGATACGCTGGACCGGCGCAACGCGAAGCTGCTGGCACCGGTGATGCGGCGCGTCGGCTATCAGGCGGTGGCGGGGGAATCGCCGCTGGTGACCAATCTGCGCGAGACGCTGATCCGCGGGCTGGGGGCGACGGGCGATGCCGAGATCATGGCGATGGCGCGCAAATACGTCGCGGCGCTGGCGACCGATCCGAACGCCATCCCGCCGGCGATCCGTGCGCCGATCCTGTCGACCTATGCGCTGAACGCCACCCCGGCCGAATGGGACGCGCTGCTGAAGATCGCGCTGGCCGAGAAGAACCCGGTGGCACGTAACGGCTATATCCGCGCGCTGGGTGGTGCGCGGAGTGATGCGTTGGCGCAGCGTGCGCTGGATCTGATCAAGACCGACCAGATCAGCGCGCCGCAGAAGGCCGGCCTGCTGCGCGCGGTGGCGGGACGGCACCCGGACATGGCGTTTGATTTCGCGGTCGCCAATTTCGCCCTGGTCGATGGCTTCACCGAGGCGAGTGCGCGGTCGAACTATGTGCCTGGGCTGGGCGGTGGATCGAACGATCCGGCGATGCCGGCGAAGATCACCGCCTTCGCCGCCAAGAATTTGCCGGCCGGCGCGCAGAATGGCGCGGCGCGGGTCGTCGCCGGGATGGCGGCGCGGCGCGAGACGACCGAGCGGTTGCGCCCGGCGGTCACCGCCTGGGCGGCGCGCTGAGCCGGATCAGTCGATACGCTTGAGCCCGGTGGCGCAGGCATGGGCTTTTTCGACATAATGTTGGGCGGAGATGCGGAGCATGGCCTCCGTATTTCCGTCCAGCTCCCGGATCGCGCGGGCCGGGCTGCCGACGATCAGGCTGTTCGGTGGGAAGACCTTGTCCTCGGTGACGAGCGCGCCCGCGCCGACGATGCAATTTTCGCCGATCGTCGCGCGGTTGAGGATGATCGCGCCCATGCCGATCAGCACGCGGTTGCCGATCGTGCAGCCGTGCAGGATCGCGTGGTGGCCGATCGTGCAATCCTCCCCCACGGTGAGTGGCGCGCCGGGGTCGCTGTGGCACATCGCGCCTTCCTGGATGTTGGTGCGGGCGCCGATCAGGATCGGGGTGTTGTCGCCCCGGATCACCGCCCCGAACCACACGTTCGCGTCCTCGGCCAGGTGCACGTCGCCGACCAGATCCGCGCTGGGCGCGACCCATGCGCCGGGGGCGAGGGCGGGGCGTTTTCCGTCGATTTCATATTGGGGCATGGCGCGTCGGTCTCTTAAGATTGACCCGAATGGGCGGGCGGGGGCGGCTATCTCGGCGCGAAGTTCACACAAGTTCACGCACTATCGGCGGTCGGGCCGAGCTGGCGGGTCGACCTCGTCCGTTCGGCAATCATGGACTTCGCAAGGATTGACCATACGGCATTGCTACAGCCTGACATGCCGATCGGATGTAGGACAGCGACTTTTTGGATCGTTCGGTTTTGGGTGATGGCGGCTGATATCGCCCAAATGCGGACATTGCTGAACGCAACAAGCGGTGCCAATCTTTGGCATGACCGAGCAAAATCTACAGATCGTCGCTACGAGCGTGCTTTACTATAGCCAATTGGATGAGCGGGCTTTTTTCGAATGGCTCGACAGAATGCCGTTCGTTGGCGGCTACCATGGAGCGGTAAGAGACTTGTTCATCAATCTTACCCGTCCGCCCACCTGCGAGGATCTCCGGGAGATCATTGGTCTTTGCAGGCGCTACGGTGTCGATCTCAAGCAGCTTGAAAAGTTCGTTACCGATGAGAACCGGTGTTGGCTTCCAGATGAGATTGCCTGAGACGCGTTGACGACGACCGGCAACTAAACATTCAGTTCTTGCTATCACCACGCCATTTTATGGGCGCTCGGGGGCATTTTCCTTCGGATCATTTGGTAGCCAAATTACCCCCTTTGCGGAAACTTCGAGACGGGCTGCGGTCCGAAGCTGCCTCCAGGGCGTCCAAGACGTGTCATATTCAATTACATGATAACGCCGACCACATGTTCGCCAGCTTGTGCAGGGGCAGGCATTGGGAGCCTCGTTCCAGGCGAGGGAAGCTAAGCGGCGCAATTCAATTTCCGCATCCGCCAAGGATGCAAATTCGCCGACGGGTTCGGCGTGCCATTCATCGTCTATCACAAACATTCTGATGCCCTACGGGATCGTCGCCGTAGCATCGGGTTGGCAGCAAACAAGCTCGCTAGCAACGTCTGCACCTCAATACCTGAATAGCCTTCCCTGATGGCCTTTCAACTGTCTGGGAGGCGGAATGCCGTCGTCCGACCAAGGCCCATTGCGCGCGCTCGCGCTTTGCGGTGTGATGGTGGCATGATGATCGCGCTGACCGAACCCGAGATTGCGGCGATGGCCCGGGCGATGCTCGCGCTGGATATACCGGCGGAATGTTTGTCCGGCGTGGCGGCCAATTTGGCGCTGCTGGCGGAACATGCGCGGCGCGTCGATCCCGAACTTGCCGCGCAGGCGTGAACGGGTCCGCCATCCATATTGCCGCCGAGGTGCGGGGCGGGCGGGTGCCTGCGGTGTCGGTCGCCCGGCACAGTATCGCGCTGATCCGGGAGCGGGATGGGACGATCGGCGCGGTGACGCGGTTGCTGGAGGAGAGGGCGCTGGCGGAGGCGGGGGCGGTGGATGCCGTCGTGGCGGCGGGCGGCGACCCCGGTCCGCTGGCGGGCGTTCCTTACGGCGTGAAGGATCTGTTCGACGTCGCGGGCCTGCCGACGACGGCGGGGGCGGCGATGCTTCGCGATGCGCCTCCGGCCGTGCGCGATGCCGAGGCGATCGAGCGGATGCGCGCCGCCGGGGCGGTGCTGGTCGCGACGCTGAACATGGACGAGTTCGCGTATGGCTTCGCGACCGTCAATGCGGCGTTCGGCACGACCAAGAACCCGCACGATATCAGGCGATTGGCGGGCGGCTCTTCCGGTGGTTCCGCGGCGGCGGTGGCGGCGGGCATGATGCCGATCGCGCTGGGATCGGACACCAATGGGTCGGTGCGCGTGCCGGCGGCCCTGTGCGGTCTTTATGGTTACAAGCCGGCGCATGGCAGCTTGCCGATGGCCGGAGTGTATCCGTTCGTCGACAGCTTCGACGATATCGGGCCGTTCGCGAATTCGATCGCCGAGCTGGAATTGGTGTACCGGGTGCTCGGCGGCGAGGCGTTCGAAGCCGAGACCGGCGAACCTGAGACAGGTTTTCGGGTGGCGAAGTTAAGCGGTTGGTTTGTCGACAATCTGTCGGCCGAAATGGCGGACGCGTTGAGGCCGTTCGATACCCTGCCCAAAGTCGTTTTGCCCGACGTGGATGCCGCGCGTTCGGCGGCGTTCCTGATGACCGCGGCGGAGGGCGGGGCGCGGCATCTGTCGGAGCTTCGGCGCCGGGCGATGGCATTCGACCCGGCGACGCGCGACCGGTTGATCGCCGGGGCGATGCTGCCGGCGGCGCAATATCTTGCCGCGTTGGAGGTGCGCGCGCGCTTTCGGGCATCGGCGGACGCGGTGTTCCAGCATTGCGACATCGTGGTCGCACCCTGTGTGGGGGAGGTAGCGCCGTCGATCGAAGATCCAGTCGTCACCGTGGATGGGGAGCGCGTGCCGGCGCGCGCGCATCTTGGGCGGTTGACGCAGCCGATCAGTTTCATCGGCCTGCCGGTGATCGCCGCTCCGCTACGCCGACCGGGGAAATTGCCGCTCGGCGCGCAGCTGATCGGGGCACCGGGGCGGGAGGGGGCGTTGTTTGCTTATGCCCGGCAGCTGGAGGCGGCCGGGGTGATCGGGGTGTCACCGTCAGAGGGGACTTCCCCTTCGCGATCAGCGTGATACGCTGCATCCAAATCCGGCGCAGACCGGCGTGGCGGGAGCGGGCCTGAAAATTTGGGGGATCGCCGCATGCCGACCGAACAGGGACCGAATTCGCTGCCGTCCGGTGGCGACGGCGCGATGGGTCGGTCTCGTTGCCGCCGTGCCCGACCGGGGGCATAGAGGGCCATGCTTCATAGTGTGACGAGCCTACAGGGCATGGTGACCGCACCGCATCATCTGGCGGCGCAGGCGGGATTGAGCGTGCTGCGCGACGGCGGCAATGCGGTGGAGGCGACGGTTGCGGTCGCGGCGACGCTGGCGGTGGTCTATCCGCATATGACCGGGATCGGCGGGGACGGGTTCTGGCTGATCGCGGAACCGGACGGGCGGACGCATGCGATCGATGCGTGCGGCGCGGCGGCGCGCAGTGCGGATCTGGCGCTTTATGCCGGGCTTCAGAGCATTCCGTGGCGGGGGCCGCTGGCGGCGAATACGGTGGCGGGGACGATCTCGGGCTGGGCTGCGGCGCTCGCGGAAAGCGGCGGGACTTTGCCCCTTGGGCGACTGTTGCGCGATGCGATCCTGTATGCCGAGCGTGGTGTTCCGGTGACGCGCGGCGGGGCGGAGATTGGCGCGGCGAAGGGTGCTGAATTACGCGATCTTCCCGGGGCTTGGGCAGCGACGTTCGAGCCGAATGGCAGGCCGCTGCGCGAGGGCGAGATTTTGCGCCAGCCGCTGTTGGCCGGCACGCTGACGTTGCTGGCGCGCGATGGGTTGGAGGGGTTCTACACCGGATCGCTCGCGCGGATGATCGAGGCGGATCTGAAGGCGGTGGGCAGCCCTGTGACCGGGATGGATCTGCGCCTGCATGCCGCGACCCGGCCTGCGCCGCTGCGGGTCGGCATTGCAGGCGCGACCCTGTTCAACACCGCGCCGCCGACCCAGGGCATGGCGTCGCTGCTGATCCTGGCCTTGTTCGATCGGCTGAAGGCTGAGGATTTCGAGGGCTTCGACTATATCCACGGGCTGGTCGAGGCGACCAAGCAGGCGTTTCTGTTCCGCGACGCGCATGTCGGCGATCCGGCGTACATGACGGTCGATCCGCAGGCCGTGCTGGACGATGCGGCCGGGCTGGAGGCTATGGCGGCGCGTATCGACCCGGCGTGGGCGCTGCCCTGGCCGCAGCCGGCGAGCGCGGGGGATACGTGCTGGTTCGGGGCCGCCGATGCGCAGGGGCGCGTGGTGTCTTGCATCCAGAGTACGTATTTCGAGTTCGGATCGGGGATCGTGCTGCCGTCCACCGGGATTACCTGGCAGAATCGTGGGAGTTCGTTCCGGTTGGCGGGGGATGGGTGGAACGCGTTGAAACCGGGACGCAAACCGTTCCACACATTGAACCCGGCGCTGGCGCGGTTCGATGACGGGCGGGTGATGGCGTACGGCACGATGGGCGGCGAAGGTCAGCCGCAGACTCAGGCGGCGATCTTCTCGCGCTATGCCCGGTACGGCGTGTCGTTGCAGGAGGCGATCACCCGGCCGCGCTGGTTGCTGGGCAAGACGTGGGGCGATGCCAGCACCAGCCTGAAGATCGAGGATCGCTTCCCGCTGGCTTTGTACGATGAGCTGCGTGCGGCGGGGCATCAGGTCGAGTTGCTCGATCCGTTCACGGCGACGATGGGGCATGCCGGGGCGATCGTGCGGCATCCCGACGGTGTGTTGGAGGGGGCGACCGATCCCCGCAGCGATGGGGCGGTGGCGGCGTGGTAGGTGGCGGCGCGCGGGCGGTGGCGCGATGCGATGCGCTGGGCGTGGCACCGTATAGCGATGCGCCGGACATGCTGTTTCGCGCGTGGCTGACGCCGGGCTTCGTCGCGACGCAGGCGCAGGTGGCGGAGTGGATGATCGCGGCGGGGATGACCGTCTGGTACGATGCCGCGACCAATCTGATCGGGCGCTACGAGGGCGTGACGCCGGAGGCTCCAGCGCTGCTGATCGGCAGCCATATCGACAGCGTGCGCGACGCCGGACGGTATGATGGGCCGCTGGGCGTGATGCTGGGGATCGAATGCGTTTCGGCCTTGCGCGATGCGGCGCGGCGGTTGCCGTTTGCGATCGAGGTGATCGCGTTCGGGGACGAGGAGGGGTCGCGATTTCCGACCGCGATGCTGACGAGCCGGGCTTTGGTGGGGCCGGTGGCGGGGGATGTGCTGGCGGTTTGCGATGCGGATGGCGTTTCGGTTCGGGAGGCGCTCGCCGATTATCGTCGTCGCGGCGGAGGCCGGGACCGCTGGGGGGCTGGTGTCGCTTCCGACAACGCAGCGGCCCCGGCCTTCGCCGGGGTGACGGACCTTTCGGGGGCGCTACGCGATCCGGGGTCGGTTATCGCCTATCTCGAAGCGCATATCGAGCAGGGGCCGGCGCTCGACGGCGAGGGGCTGGCGGTGGGCATCGTCACGGGGATCGCCGCGCAACTGCGCTATCGGGTCGTGGTCGACGGGATGGCGGGGCATGCCGGCACGACCGCGATGACGCTGCGGCGCGATGCGCTGGCCGCGGCGGCCGAAATGGTGCTGGCGGTGGAGCGGCTGGCGCATGGCGGGCCGGCCGATCTGGTGGCGACGGTCGGGCGGATGACCGTTTCGCCGAATGCGACCAACGTGATTCCGGGGCGGGTGGAGTTCTCGATCGATATCCGCGCGCTGGATGCCGGTGTGCGGGATGCAACCGCCAGGGCGATCCGTGACGCGATCGACGCGATTGGCACGGCGCGGGGCATTGGCGTGACGATCGAGCAGACCAATGATCTGCCGGCGAGTTTATGCGATCCGAAGTTGGTCGGTCTGCTCGCCGATGCGGCGCGGGCGGCGGGGCAGCCGGATCGGCGGTTGGCGAGTGGCGCGGGGCATGACGCGATGATCATGTCGGCGCTTTGCCCGACGGCGATGTTGTTTATCGCGTGTGCAGGCGGCATCAGTCATAATCCGGCCGAGCAGGTCGCCGTGGCCGATGTCGAGATCGCGCTGCAGGTGATGCTCGGTTTTATCACGCGTTTAGGAGCCGATTTTGACGCCTGACCTGTTTGGAGAGATCGATCCGCCGCAGCGGCTGTTGATGGGGCCGGGCCCGGTCAACGCGCATCCGCGCGTGCTGCGCGCGATGTCGGCGGATCTGCTCGGGCAGTTCGACCCCGAGATGACGGCGTATATGAATCAGGTGATGGCGCTGTATCGGCCGGTGTTCGGGACCGAGAACCGCTGGACCTTCCTGATCGACGGCACCGCGCGCGCGGCGATCGAGGCGAGCCTGGTGTCGCTGGTCGCGCCGGGCGACACGGTGCTGGTGGTGGATTTCGGGCGCTTCGGGTTGCTGCTGACCGAGATCCTCGAACGGATCGGTGCGATGATCGAGACGGTGAGTGCGCCCTGGGGGCAAGTGGTGCCGATGAGCGCGATTGCCGATGCTATTGCGCGGGTGAAGCCGAAGGTGGTGGCGACGGTGCACGGCGATACCTCGACCACGATGGCGCAGCCGCTCGACGGGCTGGGCGATCTGTGCCGGGCGGCGGGCGCGCTGTCCTATGTCGATGCGACGGCGACGTTGGGCGGCATGCCGATCCTGACCGATGCGTGGGGCGTGGACGTGGTGACAGGGGGCTTGCAGAAGTGCCTCGGCGGGCCGTCCGGGTCGGCACCGATCACGGTTTCGGACGCGGCGGCGGAGCGGATCTTCGCGCGGCGGCATGTCGAGAAAGGCATCAGGCGCGACGATATCGTCGACGGGGCAGGTTTGCGGATCGGATCGAACTATTTCGATCTGGCGATGGTAATGGATTATTGGTCGGAGAAGCGGCTGAACCACCATACCGAGGCGACGACGATGCTGTACGGCGCGCGGGAATGCGCGCGGGTGGCGCTTGGCGAGGGGCTGGAGGCGCGGTTCGCGCGGCATGCGGCGGCGGGCCGCGCAGTGGTCGCGGGCGTGCGGGCGATGGGGCTGACGGTGTTCGGCGACGATGCGCACCGGATGACCAACGTGACCGGCATCGTGATCCCCGAAGGCGTGGATGGCGAAGCGGTGCGGCGGCGGATGCGCGAGGATTTCGAGATCGAGATCGGCGCGGCGTTCGGGCCGCTCCAGGGGCGGATCTGGCGGATCGGCGCGATGGGCTACAATGCGATGAAGCATAAGGTGCTGATCACGCTGGGGGCGCTGGAGAGCGTGTTGCGGGCGGAGGGGTTTGTGGTGCCGGCTGGGGCCGCGGTGGATGCGGCGCTGGAGGCTTGGACTTCTTCTAGCCCCTCCCCTTCAGGAGTTTGGCCGCAGCCCTGTCCCCCGGACAGGGCCAAGAGCGGCCAAACTGGATTGGGGTGGGGCCGTGCGGCTAAAGCAGGCGCGGGTCTCGGTGAGACTTCCCCCACCCCAACCCCTCCCCTGAAGGGGAGGGGCTAATGGATCGCGACCTTGTCGGTTACGGCCAGCATCCACCCGATCCGCGTTGGCCGAATGGCGCACGGGTCGCGGTGAATTTCGTGATCAATTACGAGGAGGGGGCGGAGAATAGCGTCCTCAATGGCGACGAGCGTTCTGAGGCGTTCCTGTCCGATATGGTCGGCGCGGCCTCGCATCCGGCGCGGGCGATGGCGATGGAGAGTTTGTACGAATACGGTTCGCGTGCAGGCTTCTGGCGGCTGCACCGGCTGTTCACCGCGCGGCGGGTGCCGGTGACGGTGTTCGGCGTGGCGGCGGCGCTGGATATGAACCCGGAGGCCGTCGCGGCGATGCAGGCCGCGGAATGGGAGATTGCGAGCCACGGGTTGCGCTGGATCGACTATCAATATGTGCCGGAAGACATCGAGCGCGCCCATATCGCCGAGGCGATCGCGCAGCACACCCGGCTGACGGGCGCGCGGCCGCTCGGCTGGTATCAGGGGCGGACTTCGCCCAACACGGCTCGATTGGTCGCGGAAGAGGGCGGGTTCCTCTACGATGCGGACAGCTATGCCGACGATCTGCCCTATTATGATCACCGGAACGGCAAGGCGCAGTTGGTGGTGCCCTATTCGCTGGATGCGAACGACATGAAGATGGTGTCGTTGAACGGCTTTACCGAGGGCGTGCAGTTCTTTCGCTATCTTGTCGATACGTTCGAGCAATTGCGCGAAGAGGGCGGGCGGATGATGTCGGTCGGCCTGCACGGGCGGATCGCCGGGCGGCCGGGACGGGCGTTGGCGGTGGCGCAGTTCCTCGATCATGTGCTGGACAGCGGCGACGCGTGGGTGGCGCGACGGATCGATATCGCGCAGCATTGGATGGAGGTGCATCCGGCATGATCCTGGACGATCCCGTGTCGCTGGCCGAGGTGACGGCAGCATTTCAGGCGTACGAGCGCGCGCTGATGTCCGATGACATTCCGGCGATGGATGCGCTGTTCCACGATGCGCCGACCACCAACCGCTATGGGGTGGGTGAGGTGTTGTACGGCATCAACGAGATCCGCGAATTCCGCAAAGGGCGGGGCGGCTCGCCACAACGTCGGCTCGGGCGGGTGGCGATCACGGTGTACGGGGATAGCTTTGCCACCGCCGATGCCGAATTCTTTCGCGAAGGCAGCGATCGGCGTGGACGGCAGACTCAGGCCTGGGTGAAGTTCGCAGATGGCTGGAAGGTCGTATCGGCGCATGTCTCGCTGGAAGGGACGACGTCTTGAACGACGATCCGGACGCCTTCATCCGCCGCTACGGCGCGCTGTTCGAGCATAGCCCGTGGGTGGTGCGGCGTGCCGTTGCACGCTTGCCGATGGGCGATGCCTATGCGGGGATGATGGCGGTGGTGCATGACGCCACTTCGGAGGAGCGGCTGGCGTTGATCCGGGCGCATCCGGAGCTGGCCGGCAAGGCGGCGGTGGATGGATCGCTGACCGAGGCTTCGACGGCGGAACAGGCGTCGGCCGGGCTGGACCGGTTGACCCAAGGAGAGTTCGATCGGTTTCATGAGTTGAACGCGGCTTATGGCGCGCGGTTTGGGTTTCCGTTCGTTATTTGTGTTCGGATGACAGACAAGGCGGGCATTCTCGCGGCGATGGCGGCGCGGCTGGAGAATGATCGCGAGACCGAGATCGCCACGGCGATCGAGGAGATCGGCAAGATCGTGCGCTTGCGGCTGGATCTGGTGGCATGAGTCTCGCCGACCTCGAAGCGCGGGTGGCGCATGATCTGACGATGCTGGATCATCATGCGCCGGATTGGGTGCGGGCGCGTGATGACGTGATCGACGTCGTGATCGTCGGCGGCGGGCAGAGCGGACTGGGTGCGGCGTTCGCCTTGCAGCGCGAGCGGGTTTCGAACGTGTTGGTCATCGACGAGAATCCGGCCGGGTTCGAAGGGCCGTGGGACACCTATGCGCGGATGCGGACGCTGCGCACGCCGAAACAGTTGACGGGCATCGATCTGGGCGTGCCATCGCTGACGTTTCGCGCGTGGTGGGAGGCGCAGCATGGCGCCGACGGCTGGGAGGCGCTGGGCAAGATCGCGCGGGCGGACTGGATGGCGTATCTGCGCTGGTATCGGCGGGTGCTGGATCTGCCTGTGCGCAATGGAGTGCGGCTGGACCTTATCACGCCGCTGGCGGGCGGAGTGTACCGGCTCGACCTCAGCGATGGATCCGTGCTGACCGCGCGCAAGGTGGTGCTGGCGACGGGCATTCAGGGGGGCGGGCAATGGCATGTGCCGCGCTTCGTGTCCGAGGCGTTGCCGCGTGGTCGCTATGCGCACACGTCGGAGACGGTCGATTATGGCGCGCGTAAGGGCAAAAGGATCGCGATCCTCGGCGGCGGCGCGTCGGCGTTCGACAATGCGGCGGCAGCGCTGGAAAGCGGGGTGGCGGCGGCGCATGTCTTCATCCGAAGGGCGGAACTGCCGCGCGTTAACCCGATCCGCTTCATGGAGCGGGCCGGGGTGATGCCGCGCTTCCCGGCGCTGGACGATGCGACCAAATACGAGATCATGGCGAGCTTCTTCGATCGCAATCAGCCGCCGACGAGCGATATGTTCGATCATGCGGCGTCGTTCGCCGGGTTCGCCTTGCATAGCGGAAGCCCGTGGCTGGAGGTGGCGGAGCGGGACGGGGCGGAGCGGGACGGGGTGGTGAAGGTGACGACGCCGAAGGGGGTGTTCGATTACGACTTCCTCGTCCTGTCGACCGGGTTGGTGACCGATCCCGCGCTGCGGCCAGAACTGGCGCTGGTGGCGGACGGGATCGCGCGCTGGGGGGACCGGTATGCCGCGCCCGCCGGGATCGCCAATAAGGTGATCGATGCGCATCCCTGGCTTGGGCCGGATTTCCGCTTCCAGCCCAAGCGGCCTGAAGATGCGGCGGCGCTGCACGGGCTGTTCGCGTTCAATTATTCCGCGTTAATCAGCCATGGCCTGTCGGCGTCTGCGCTGTCGGGGTTGAAGTTCGCGTTGCCACGGCTGGCGCGGGGGGTGGCGGATCAATTGTTCCTCGATGACGGGCAAGCGATCCTGGCCGATTACCATGCGTTCGACGAACAGGAGTTCGTGTCCGTCTGGCCGGCGGCGCGGGAGGCGGCGGCATGAGCGGGCTGACCACGCATGTGCTGGATACGGCGCTCGGCAAGCCGGCGGGCGGCGTGGCGGTGCGGCTGTTCCATGACGGCGCGCTGATCGCTTCGGGCATGACCAATGCCGATGGGCGGTGCCCGGAACTGCTCGGCGGTCGCGCGGTTGGCGTGGGGCGCTATGCGCTCGAATTCTCGGTGGCGGACTATTTTCGCGCAGGCGGCGTCGCGCTGGCCGATCCGCCGTTCCTGGATGTGGTGCGGATCGATTTCGGCATCGCGGAGGCAGGCGCGCATTATCATGTGCCGCTGCTGGTCAGCCCCTATGGCTATTCGACCTATCGTGGCAGCTGAAATCCGCTTCCTGCTCGACGGCGAGATCGTGTCGGTGGCGGCGGGGGCGACCGACAGCGTGCTGGATCTGCTGCGCTATCGGCTGCGTCGGACGGGCACGAAGGAGGGGTGCGCCGAGGGCGATTGCGGGGCTTGCACGGTTCTGGTCGGCGAACTGGCCGGCGATGATGTGCGCTGGCGGGCGGTGAATGCGTGCATCCTGTTCGTGCCGATGCTCGACGGCAAGGCGGTGAAGACGGTGGAGAGCCTGTCGGCGGACGGCGATCTGCATCCGGTGCAGCGCGAGATGGTGGAGCGGCATGGGTCGCAATGCGGTTTCTGCACGCCGGGCTTCGTGATGTCGCTCTATGGGCGGAGCATCGGCGCGGCGGGGACGTGCGGCGTGCCGGTGGCGGATGTGATCGCGGGCAATCTGTGCCGGTGTACCGGCTATGGCCCGATCCTGGATGCGGGCGCGGCGGTGCCGGTCGGGGTGAGCGACGACCGGGCGGTGGCGGTGGCGTTGCGCGGGCTGGAACGGTCGGCGGCGGGGGCGGACTGGTTCGCGCCAGCGACGGCGGACGAACTGGCGGAATTGCTGACCCGGCATCCCGGCGCGCGGATCGTGGCGGGGGCGACCGATGTCGGTTTGTGGGTAACGAAGCAGCACCGTGATCTCGGTACGGTGGTCTTCATCGGCGATGTGGCGGAGCTTCAGCGGATTGCGGAAAGCGATGATGGTCTGACGATCGGGGCCGGGGTGCGCTATACCGATGCGCGCGCGGCGCTTGGCCGGTTGCATGGCGATCTGGACGAGCTGGTGCGGCGGATCGGCGGATTGCAGGTGCGCAATTCGGGGACGATCGGCGGGAATATCGCTAATGGATCGCCGATCGGGGATATGCCGCCGGCGCTGATCGCGCTGGGCGCGACGCTGAAATTGCGGCGTGGGGAGCAGCGGCGGACGCTGCCGCTGGAGGATTTCTTCCTGCGTTATGGCGCGCAGGATCGGGCTGCGGACGAGTTCGTTGAAAGCGTGTTCGTGCCGCGCCCGGCGGCGCAGACGATCGTGAAGATCGTAAAGCTTTCCAAGCGCTTCGATAGCGATATTTCCGCGGTGTGCGGGGCGTTCGCGATCACGGTGGTGGACGATGTCGTGTCGGCGGCGCGAGTGGCGTTCGGGGGGATGGCCGGGACGCCGAAGCGGGCTGTTGCCTGTGAGACGGCGCTGGTCGGGCACCCCTGGTGCGAGGCGACGGTGGAGGCTGCGGCGCTGGCGCTGGCGGGGGATTACCAGCCGCTCGACGATGTGCGCGGGTCCAGCGCGTATCGGTCGCTGGCCGCCGCCAATCTGTTGCGGCGGTGGTGGGCGGAGCAATCGGGGCAGGCGGTGAGCGTGCTCGATCCGGCGCTGGCCGATGGCTGAGGTCGGCGCGCCGCTGCGGCACGATAGCGCGGAGGCGCATGTCGCCGGGCGGGCGATGTATATCGACGATATCGCAGAGCCGCCGGGCATGCTGCATCTCGCGTTCGGATTGGCGGCGGATGGGCATGCGCGGCTTGGGTCGATCGATCTGGCGGCGGTGCGGAGCGCAGGCGGCGTGGTCGGCGTGTATGCCGCCGCCGATATTCCGGGGATCAACGATGTCAGCCCGGTGAAGGGCGACGACCAGCTGTTTGCGGACGGGGAGATTCTCTATCCCGGCCAGCCCTTGTTCGTGGTGGCGGCAACGAGCGTGGAGGCGGCGCGGCGCGCGGCGCGTCTGGCGGTGGTGGAGACGGAGCCTTTGCCGGCGCTCGTCACCATTGCTCAGGCGATGGCGGCGGGATCGGTGATCGAGGACACGCAGCGCATGGCGCGGGGCGATGCCGAGGCCGCGTTGGTTGGCGCGCCGCATCGGATCGCGGGCGCGCTTGAGATGGGCGGGCAGGAGCATTTCTACCTCGAGGGGCAGGTCGCCTTGGCCACACCGGGCGAGGGGGGGCAGATGCATGTGCTGTCCTCGACCCAGCATCCGAGCGAGGTGCAGCATCTGGTCGCCAAGGTGCTGGGCCTGTCGCATGCCGACGTGACGGTCGAGGTGCGGCGGATGGGCGGTGCGTTCGGGGGCAAGGAGACACAGGCGGCGGCCTATGCGGTGGCGGCGGCCTTGGTTGCGGCGAAGACCGGGCGGCCGGCGAAGATCCGGGCGGATCGTGACGACGACATGATCATGACGGGCAAAAGGCACGAATTCTCGGTCGGCTATGACGTCGGGTTCGACGATGCGGGGCGGATCGCGGGGATCAGGATCGAACTGGCGTCGCGTTGCGGGGCGACATGGGATCTGTCGTCGGCGATCAACGACCGGGCGATGTTCCATGCCGACAATTGCTACTGGCTGCCGGCGGTGGAGATTTTGAGCCACCGGCTGAAGACGCATACCGTTTCGAACACCGCCTTCCGGGGGTTCGGCGGGCCGCAGGGGATGTTGGCGATCGAGCGGGTGATGGATGCGATCGCCAGCCATCGGGGGCTCGATCCGCTGGCGGTGCGGCGGGCCAATCTCTACGCGCCGGGCCGGGATGTGACGCCGTATCACATGACCGTGACGGACAATGTCGCGCCGGACCTGATCGACGCGCTGGCCGAGCGCGCGGGATATGAGCGGCGGCGGGCGGCGGTGGCCGAGTTCAACGCGGCGAACACGGTGCTTAAGAAGGGGCTGGCGCTGACGCCGGTGAAGTTCGGGATCAGCTTCACGACGACGCATCTCAACCAGGCGGGCGCGCTGGTGCTGGTCTATGCCGACGGGTCGATCCAGATCAATCATGGCGGCACGGAGATGGGGCAGGGCCTGATGACCAAGGTGGCGCAGATCGTGGCCGACGTGTTCGCGGTTCCGGTCGCGCGCGTGCGGGTGACGGCGACGCGGACCGACAAGGTGCCGAACACGTCGGCGACGGCGGCGTCCTCGGGCGCGGACCTGAACGGCATGGCGGCGTTCCGGGCGGCGGATGCGGTGCGCGGGCGGCTGACGGATTTCCTGGGCGAGCGGTTCGGGAGTGCGCCGGGGGATGTGCGGTTCACGGCCGAGGGCGTGGTTGCCGGGGAAGAAATGCTGCCGTTCGATGCGGTGTGCCGGATGGCGCATCTGGCGCGGATTTCGCTGTCCTCGACCGGTTTCTATGCGACGCCGCATATTCAGTACGATCGGGCGACGCACAGCGGCCGGCCGTTTCTGTACTTCGCTTATGGTGCGGCGCTGTCCGAGGTAGTGATCGATACGCTGACCGGGGAACACCGGGTACTGGCGGTGGACATCCTGCATGACGTCGGCAAATCGCTCAATCCGGCGATCGATCTCGGGCAGATCGAGGGCGGGTTCGTGCAGGGCATGGGCTGGCTGACGACCGAGGAGCTTGTGTACGACGATCGCGGACGACTGCTCAGCCACGCGCCGTCGACCTACAAGATCCCGACGGCGAGCGACCGGCCGGCGCGGATGGATATCCGGCTGTGGGAAGCCGGGCGGAATGTCGAGGCGACGATCCACCGGTCGAAGGCGGTGGGCGAGCCGCCGTTCATGCTGGCGATTTCGGTATTTTCCGCGCTGACGGCGGCGGTGGCGGCTGCTGCTCCGGGGAAAGGGCTGCCGAGGCTGGATGCGCCTGCGACGCCGGAGCGGGTGCTGGCTGCGGTGGGCGAGTTGCGTGGCCGTGGCTGAGTGGGCCGATCTTGTGCGTGCCGCTTTCGAGCGCGAGGCGGTGGCGTTGGTGACGGTGCTGGCGACCGAGGGGTCCGCGCCGCGCGGGGCGGGAACTCGGATGGCGGTGACGGCGGCGGCGCTGGGCGGGACGATCGGCGGCGGTGCGCTGGAGCATCGGCTGATCGCGCAGGCCCGGGCGATCCTGGCGCATCCGGCGGGGACGTGGCGGATGCAGGATTATCCGTTGGGGCCGCTGCTGGGGCAATGTTGTGGCGGGCGGGTGCGGGTGCTGGTGGAGCGGCTGGCGGAGGTGGATTGGGTTGGTGCTGTCGAGGGCGGTGTTGTCGTTCATAGCGAGTTGGCGTCGAACCAAGTCCTGCGCTTCTCCGGCGCAGGCCGGGGAAGCGTTGGGGCGAGGGGGGCGCTTCCCTTTGTGGGTGATGCCTTTATCGAGCCTTTCGAAACGCTCGGCACGCCGCTGCTGTTGTTCGGCGCGGGGCATGTGGGGCGGGCGATTGCCGGCATGATCCCCGGCCTGCCGCTCAATCTGGCGTGGTTCGATTGCCGCGAGGAGGAAGCGCGGCATCCGGGCGTCATGCTGTCGGACGAGGCGGCGTTGGTCGCCTGTGCCGGGTCGGGCTCGGCCGAGACGGCGGTGGTGATCGTCACGCATGACCATGCGCTGGATTATCACCTTGCGGCGGCGGCGCTGCGGTCGCCGGCGCGGTTCGTGGGGCTGATCGGATCGCGGACCAAACGGGCGCGGTTTCTGTCGCGGTTGGCGGCGGACGGTGTGGATGCGGCGCGGCTGGCCTGTCCGATCGGTTTGCCGGGGATCAGCGGCAAGGAGCCGGCGGTGATCGCGGTGGCGGCGCTGGCGCAGATCCTGTCGCTGCGGAGCGTGGCGGCGTGACCTTGCGGGCGTATCGCGCGGAATTGCTGAGTGTGCCGGACGATCCGGCGCAGGGCGGGACCGTGCGGCATCATGCCGACGGGTTGCTCGTGGTCGAGGACGGGCTGGTCGTCGCGTTCGGCGATCATGCTGAACTGGCGCCGCGCTTCGCCGACGTGCCGGTCGAGCGGATCCATGGGTTGATCGTGCCGGGCTTCGTCGATTGCCATGTCCATTATCCGCAGACCGACCGGATCGCGGCACATGGCGCGCAATTGCTGGAATGGCTGGAGCGGCACATCTTTCCGGCCGAGGCGGCGTTTGCCGACCGGGCGCATGCGGACGGGGTGGCGGCGTTCTTCCTGGACGAATTGTTGCGCAACGGGACGACGAGTGCGCTGGTGTTCGCGACGGTGCATGCGCAGTCGGTGGATGCGTTGTTCGAGGCGGCGCTGGACCGCAACATGCGGATCGTTTCGGGCAAGGTGCTGATGGACCTCGGGCCGGACACGCTGCGCGACGATGTGGCGAGCGGTCGGGCGGACACGGAGGCGCTGATTGCGCGGTGGCGGGGGCGCGGGCGGCTTGGCTATGCGGTGACGCCGCGCTTCGCGTTGACGTCGTCCGATGCGCAACTGGCGGATGCGGGCGATCTCGTCGCGGCGCATCCGGATGTGCTGATGCATACCCATCTGGCCGAGAATGTCGGCGAGTGCGCGGCGGTGGCGGCGCGGTTTGCGTCGGCGCGGGATTATCTCGACGTGTACGATCGCTTCGGGCTGGTTGGCCCGCGATCGGTGTTCGCGCATTGCATCCATATGGACGATCCGGCGATGGCACGGATGGCGGAGGCGGGTGCGGGGATCGCATTCTGCCCGACGAGCAATTTCTTCCTCGGCTCCGGTCTGTTCGATCTGGCGCGGGCCACGGCGTGCGGGGTGAAGACCGGGATCGGCACCGATGTGGGGGCGGGAACGAGCTTCTCGCTGCTGGCGACGCTTGGTGAGGCGTACAAGGTCTGCCAATTGCGCGGCGACAGCCTCGATCCGTTCCGGGCACTGTATCTGGCAACGGCGGGCGGAGCGAAGGTGCTGGGGCTGGGCGACCGGATCGGCGGATTGCAGCCGGGGCAGGAGGCGGATTTCATCGTGCTGGATGCGACTGCTACGCCTTTGTTGGCGCGGCGGACGGCGGGGGCTCCGCTGCGCGATCGGCTGTTCGCGTTGCAGGTGCTGGGGGATGATCGGGCGGTGGCGCGGACTTATGTGGCGGGGGTGTTGGGCTGGGCGCGGGATACAATACCCTAACTCCACCACCGTTCGGGCTGAGCCTGTCGAAGCCCAAGCGCTGCGCTTGCCCTTCGACAGGCTCAGGGCGAACGAGTTTTGTGCTGGGACTTACCCCCTCAGCCAACTCCCCTCGCGGAACCATTTCGTGACGATGTACTTCGTGCCTTTCACCACCGGCATGCCTTCGTGGAGCGTGGCGACGTTGGGGCTGCCATCTGGATTCATATTGTTCCATGCGAGCAGCAGGCCGCGCTTGGGGGCGACGCGGATGCCGGCCTGGGGGAACCAGGTCGCACCGCCCTCCGGCACGTCGTTGAGGTAGATCATCGCGGTCCAGGTGCGCTGCCCGCCAGCCTCGACTACCTTGTCGTAATAGCTCTCACCAGCGTGGAAATAATCGTGGTGGGCGCGGAATTGCTGGCCGGGGGCGTAGCGCTGGCCCTGCATCGTCTCGCCATGGCTGGCGTCGATGCCGAGCAGAGCGGCGATCGCCTCGTCGGTCGGGCGCACGTCCGGCGACCAGCGATCCATGTCGCAGCTTTCGGAGGTGCGGAAGGCGGCGTCGGGATTGGTGCTGAGCAGGGTGGAGGGCCGGCGGTTGGCGTCGATCATCTTCACCAGCGCGGCACATTGCACGGGATTGAGGAAATCCTGATGATGATAGATCTGCGCGACGTCGACCTTGGCGCGCTTGACCGCCGGATTGGCTTCGAGGCGGCTGGAGGTGAATTCGCCGGAGAGGCGGCGGACGGGCGATGCTGCCCCGGCTTTCTGAGCTGCGGTCATGACGGGGCGCACTGTGCCGCCGCGACCCCAAAAGGCAAGGCCCGCCGGATATTCTCCGGCGGGCCCGACCCTGACGAAACCTCAATCTTCGACGACGCCTACCAGAAGATGTCGTAGACCGTATCGACGACCTCACCGGAATAGACATCGACGAGTAGCGCATCGTTGTAATAGCGCACCCAGCGATATGGGCCGTAAGCCTCCGGCAGGCCGTAATAATACGGATCCTCGATCCAGTAATTGTTGGCGAACAGGCCGGCATTCAGTGTGAAGCCGATCGTGAAGCGGCGATAGCCATAGTTCCAACCGTGCGGCGCATAATAACGCGGCAGATGGAACGCGTTGCGATCGTACTGCCGGCGGCGGCTCCAGTCGTAGCGATTGTCGCCGCGCCAGTCGCGATTCCACGCGCCACGATTATTGCCGCCGCGATCGGCATAGCGGTTGTCGTTGCGACCCGCATTGCCGCGCCAATCGTTGCCGCGATTGCCATTGTTCCGCCAATCACCGCCACGATTGTCGTTACCGCGTACGTTGCCACCGCGATTGTCGTTACCGCGCCAGTCGTTGCGGCGATCCGGAGTGCCGCCGCGATCCCCGCGATAGCCCGGCACGCCCTGAACGTTGGGGTTCACGCCGCGATCGCCGCGATCGCCACGCCATTGGCTCCCGCCTTGACCGTTGCCGCCGCGGAAATCCGGACGGCCGCCGCGATTCTGATCGGGGTTGAACTGGGCCTGTGGCTGCGGGCGCGGTTGATCGACCTGTTGCTGGGGCCGGGGCTGCTGGGCCTCGTTCTGTCCGCGATCGGGGCGGTTGCCGCGATTCCAGCCCCCACCACCATTATTGCCGCGATCGAAACGCGGCTGATCCGGACGGGGCTGTTCCGCACGCGGTTGTTCCTGACGCGGTTGTTCGGCGCGTGGTTGTTCGGCACGTGGTTGTTCGGCACGTGGTTGTTCGAAACGGGGCTGCTGCTGACGGGGCTGCTCGGCCTGGGCATCAGCGCGTGCCTCCATCCGTGCCTGACGGTTGCTGCGACCATCGGCACCGCGATCCACGTCCTGCGCAAGCGCGACGCCCGGCACGAAGGCGGTTGCGGCCAGCAGGGCCGAGATAAGGGAAATGCGCATTCACGTTTCCTCGAAAGAACGCCGGCACAAAGAGTTGGCCGGTCGATAGGCGTGTTGTGCGCTATTGGCGATGAGCCGCTTCTGAACTGTGCTGTCAGCGATCAGAAAGGATTGGTTACTTGTGCGTGTCTTGCGAGGGTGTGAGCGCAGGCACGCGCCGGGCCGCATCGGCAGGATCGATTCCGGGTGGGGCACCGGCGGCGATCGTCTCGTCGCCGCGCTGCACACGCGCCGCCGCCAGTACCGCCTCGACTATTCGCGGGTACGTGCCGCAGCGACACAGATTGGTGATGCCGGTGCGGATGTCGTCTTCGGACGGATTGCGATTCTTCTTCAGCAGCACCGATGCCGCCATGATCATGCCGGGGATGCAGAAGCCGCATTGCGGCACGTTGTGCGCGATCCAGGCGAGCTGCACCGGATGATCGCGTTCGCGTGACAGGCCCTCTATCGTGGTGACGAAGCTGCCCTCGATCGCGCCGATCGTCGTCTGGCAGGCGTGCACCGCCTCGCCATCCACATTGACGGTGCAGGCCCCGCACTGGCCGTTGCCGCAGCCATATTTGGTGCCGGTGAGGTTGGACGCATCGCGCAACGCCCAAAGCAGCGGCGTGTTCGGGTCCATGCGATACTGGACCGGCTGATTGTTGACGGTGAAACGGGTCATCGGGTGGCAGCTTAGGCGAAGGCGGGTGGATCGGCCAAGCGAAACGACGTGTTTCCGTGGTGATGATTGTCGTCGATCCCTGGCGCGCCGATATCCGCTGCATGACCCTTCCCACCCTCTTCATTCCGCATGGCGGCGGCCCTTGCTTCTTCATGGACGGAAGCGGCGGCCCGCCCGATCCGATGTGGCGCAAGATGCAGGCGTATCTGGCCGGGCTGATCGCGTCCTTGCCCGAACGGCCCAAGGCGATCCTGATGGTGTCCGGTCATTGGGAGACGCCGGAGGTGACGCTGAATGTCGGGGACGGGCAGCCGTTGATGTATGATTATTACGGCTTTCCCGAACATACCTATCACCTGCAATGGCCCTCGCACGGCGACGCCGGCGTGGCGCGGCGGGCGGCGGATTTACTGAATGCGGCGGGCTTCGCGACGGCCGAGGAGGCCGAGCGGGGCTGGGATCACGGCGTGTTCATCCCGATGATGGTGGCGGTGCCGGGGGCGGATATACCGCTGGTGCAGATGAGCCTGCGCCAGGATCTCGACCCGGCGGCGCACATCGCGATCGGGCGGGCGCTGGCCCCGCTGCGCGACGAAGGCGTGCTGATCATCGGATCGGGCATGAGTTTCCACAATCTGCGCGCGCGTGGGCCGCAGGTGACGCCGGTGGCGGACGAGTGGGATGCCGCGCTGACGGCGGCGGTGACCGAAGCCGATCCTACGCGTCGGGCGGAGCGGGTCGCGGCATGGGACGGACTGCCGCACGCCCGGTTCGCGCATCCGGAGGCCGAGCATCTGTTGCCGCTGATGGTCGCGCTGGGGGCGGGCGGCGATGATGCGGCGGTGCGCGACTACCGCGACGTCGTGCTCGGCTGGGTGGTGAGCGGGTATCGGTTCGGTTGATCATTTTCGCGCGTTGCGGGGATCGTCCTGTGGCCTGATGTATTTGATCGTGAAGGGGCCGGTGCCGTTGACTTGGATTACCGCAGGGCTGTTGGTCGTCCAGACCGAATGCGGCATGTCCGGCGGAAGATAGACGAAATCGCCCTGCGCGACGGCCTTTCCGGCGGCCTTCTGGAACGTCCGGCCCATGCCATGATACAGGCGGCCCGAGATGACGGTGATGTTCTCCGCTGCCGGATGGGTGTGGGGCATGACGACGTAACCGGGCGGCATCTTGAGACGGAATGCGAAGGGGCCGGGCTTGACCGGATCGCCCGCGATCAGGGCGAATTGCGCGCCCTTGGGCAGGGTATCCGGTGCCGGGCCCCAGGCAACCGCCGCCTGCCGGACGATATTAAACTGCTGCGCCACCGCCGCCGTCGCGACGATTGCCACCGCCGAGATCAGGCCGATCGCTCGTAACATTTTGGTCTCCCTTACGAATTGCAGGCTGATACCTATCGCATTCCGCAAGCGCGCAGCATTCGACCTTGGTGCTGGATCAGTTCCGCCAGCTCGTGTCGATCTTGTCGACCTTGCGGACCATTGCGGCGAAATCCGCTGCGCCGGCACCGCCGGGGACTTGCGCCATGTGGAGATCGCGCTGGTGGACCTTGACCACTTCGTCATCGACCAGCAGCGGTTTGCCCATGCTCATCGTGGCGATCTGGATCTCGCAGGCGCGTTGCAGCGACCAATGCTTGATGAAGGCTTCGGGCAGGGTCTTGCCCATCACGAGGATGCCGTGATTCTTGAGCAGCATGACGCGTTTGCTGCCGAGATGTTCGAGCAGGCGTTCGCCTTCCTCGTCGCGGACGGTGACGCCCTCGAAATCATGGTATGCGATCTGGCCGGCGAAATTGCAGGCGTAGAAATTCACCGGCTGCAACCCGCCCTCGACCGAACTGACCGCCATGCCGGCGGTCGTGTGGGTGTGCATGATGCAATGCGCGTCGGGCAGATGGCGGTGGAACAAAGCGTGCTGGACGAAGCCGGCGCGGTTTACCGGGTAGGGCGAGTCGTCGAGCTTGTTGCCGTCGATGTCGATCTTGACGAGGCTGCTGGCGGTCACTTCGCTAAAATGCAGGCCGAACGGGTTGATGAGGAATGCACCCTCTTCATCCAGCTTCACGGTGATGTGGTTGTAGATCATCTCGGACCAGCCGAGCATGTCGAAGATGCGGTAGCAGGCGGCGAGTTCCTGCCGCGCGGCCCATTCGGATTCGCTCATCTGGCTGTTGCGGATGATTGCGGTGGCCATGGTGCTCTCCAATCTGAACTGTCGGTATGATTATCGCACGGCGGAGCGCGGTCTGCAAACTGGTGCTGAGAGACGCCGAAGAAGCGGGATCCCGGATCAGGTCCGGGATGACGACAGGGTGGCGATATCTTCCTCGCTGAACCCCAGTTCGGTGAGAAGTGTCGCGTCGTGCCCCTCCGACATTGCCGGCGCGACCGTGGGGCTGGCAGAATAGCGCGGCGCGGGGGCGGGCTGTGTGAGCCCGCCTGCCTCCACGAACGCGCCGCGGGCGACGTTGTGGGGATCGGCGACGGCTTCGTCGAAGCTCAGGACGGGGGCGAAGCAGATTTCGTGGCCCTCAAAGGCGGCGCACCATTGGTCGCGGGTCTTCGTCTTGAACTGGTCGTTGAGGCGGCCCTTGAGCGCGGGCCATTGGCGGGGATCGAATTGCGCGGCCCATTCGTCGCCGTCGAGCGCCATGACGCGGCGCAGGGCGGCATAGAATTGCGGTTCGATCGCGCCGATCGAGACCCATTTGCCGTCCGAGGTTTCATACGTGTCGTAGAAATGCGCGCCGCCATCGAGCATGTTGGTGCCGCGTGCGTCGCTCCAGCGGCCCGAGCCGCGAAAGCCCCAGATCATGCTCATCAGCACGGCCGAACCCTCGGTCATCGCGCAATCGACCACCTGGCCTTCGCCCGTCCTCTGCGCGTGGAGGATCGCGGCGAGCATGCCGAAGGCGAGCATCATGCCGCCGCCGCCAAAATCACCGACCATGTTGATCGGAAATTGCGGCTTGCCGCCCGCCGAGCCGAAGGCGTGGAGCGCGCCGGACTGTGCGATGTAGTTGATGTCGTGGCCCGGCTGCGGCGCCATCGGGCCGGTCTGGCCCCAGCCGGTCATGCGACCGTAGACTAGCTTTGGGTTGGCTTCGCGCAAGGCGTCCGGGCCGAGGCCGAGGCGTTCCATGACGCCAGGGCGGAACCCCTCGATCAGGCCGTCGGCGGTGGCGACGATACGCTTGACCGCGGCGATGGCGGTTGGGTTTTTCAAATCGAGCGCTATGGTGCGGCGGGAGCGGAGCAACGGGTCCTTGGCGAGCGCGGTGACGGTGGCGTCACCGGGGCGCTCGATGCGGATCACCTCCGCGCCGTGATCCGCCAGCATCATGCCGCAGAACGGGCCGGGGCCGATGCCGGCGATCTCGACGATGCGGATGCCGTGGAGGGGCGGGGTGGTCATGGGGAGTCTCCGGGTTACGGGCGGGGCGGGCTGGGCGTGTCGGAGACCATGCGCTGGCCGTCGATGACGATTGGGGACGCGACGCCGGGAATGCCGTGGCGTTCGATCGCGAGGCCGCGCGCGACGACCTGTGCGTCGGCGAAGACCTCGTCGACGCGGTTGATCGGGCCGGCGGGGACGCCGGTTTCGTCCAGTGCCCAGGCCAGGTCGGCCTTGCGCCAGGTGGAGATCGCTTCGCTCAGCAGCGGGATCATCACGGTGCGGTTCTGCACGCGCGCGGGGTTGGTGGCGAAGCGGGCGTCGTCGGCGAGCGGGAGTTTCAGGATCGTGCAGAGCTTGCGGAACTGGCTGTCGTTGCCGACGGCGATGATCAGGTCGCCGTCGCTGGCGGCGAAGGCCTGATAGGGCGCGAGATTGGCGTGGCCGTTGCCCATGCGGTGCGGCACCCGGCCGCTGGCCATCCAGTTGAGCGCCTGATTGGCGAGGACGGCCACCTGCGTGTCGAGCAGGGCCATGTCGATATGCGCCCCGGTTCCGTCACGGTCCCGCGTCCTGAGCGCGGCGAGGATCGCGACGGCGGAATAGACGCCGGTGAAGATGTCCGCATAGGCGATGCCGGATTTCTGCGGTGGGCCGTCCGGCTCGCCGGTGAGCGACATGATGCCGCCCATGCCCTGGATGATGAAATCGTATCCGGCGCGATGGGCGTAGGGGCCGGTCTGGCCGAAGCCGGTGATCGAACAGGTGATCAGGCGCGGGTTGAGCGCGGCGAGCGATGCGTGATCGAGGCCGTATTTGACGAGGCCGCCGACCTTGTAATTCTCGATCACCACGTCGGATTGTGCGGCGAGGGCGCGAATTTCTGCCTGGCCTTCGGGCGTGGCGATATCCACCGCGCAGCTCGTCTTGCCGCGATTGGTGGAGTGGTAATAGGCCGCGTCGAGATTCTCGCCGCCCGGGCCGGTCATGAAGGGAGGGCCCCAGTGGCGGGTATCGTCGCCGGCGCCGGGGCGTTCGATCTTGATCACTTCTGCGCCGAGATCGGCGAGGAGTTGGCCGCACCAGGGGCCGGCTAGGATGCGGGCGAGTTCGAGAACTTTGATGCCGGCGAGGGGTTTGTCAGCCTTTAGCCCCTCCCCTTCAGGGGAGGGGTTGGGGTGGGGCCGTGCCGCAAGTTCTGGCGTTGTGCCCATTTCTACACTTCCCCACCCCAACCCCTCCCCTGAAGGGGAGGGGCTTTTAAGAATTTAGAACGCGGCGATCCCGGTGATCGCGCGGCCGAGGATCAAAGCGTGGACGTCGTGCGCGCCTTCGTAGGTGTTGACGGTTTCGAGGTTCATCATGTGGCGCATGACCTGATATTCGCCACTGATGCCGTTGCCGCCGTGCATATCGCGAGCCATCCGCGCGATATCGAGCGCCTTGCCGACATTGTTGCGCTTGACGATCGAGATCATTTCCGGCGCGAAGCGGCCTTCGTCCATCAGACGGCCGACGCGTAAGCTGGCTTGTAGGCCGAGCGCGATCTCGGTCTGCATGTCGGCGAGTTTCTTTTGATACAATTGGTTGGCGGCGAGCGGCTTGCCGAACTGGTGGCGGTCGAGGCCGTATTGGCGGGCGGCGTGCATGCAGAATTCCGCCGCACCCAGGCTGCCCCAGCTGATGCCGTAGCGGGCGCGGTTGAGGCAGCCGAACGGACCCTTCAGGCCCTGTACGTCAGGGAGCAAAGCGTCTTCACCGACCTCGACCTCGTCCATCATGATCATGCCGGTGATCGAGGCACGCAGCGACAGCTTGCCCTCGATCTTGGGGGTGGCGAGGCCCTTCATGCCCTTTTCGAGGATGAAGCCGCGAATGCCGCCGCCATGCGCGTCGCTCTTGGCCCAGACGACGAAGACGTCGGCGATCGGCGCGTTGCTGATCCAGGTCTTGGCGCCGGAGATGACATAGCCGTTGTCGGTCTTCTTGGCCCGCGTGGTCATGCCGCCGGGGTCGGAGCCGGCGTCTGGTTCGGTCAGGCCGAAGCAGCCGATGTATTCGCCGGTAGCCAGTTTCGGCAGATACTTCATCTTCTGCTCTTCCGAGCCGTAGGCGTAGATCGGGTACATCACGAGGCTGGACTGGACGCTCATCATCGAGCGGTAGCCGGAGTCGATCCGCTCGACCTCGCGCGCCACCAGCCCGTAGGCGACATAGGACGCGCCGACGCCGCCATATTGTTCGGGCACCGTAGGCCCAAGCAGACCGAGTTCGCCCATCTCGCGGAAGATCGACACGTCGGTCGTCTCGTTGGCGAAGGCATCGATGATGCGAGGCGCGAGCTTTTCCTGGGCATAAGCGCGCGCGGTATCGCGGATCATGCGTTCGTCGTCTTCGAGCTGATCGTCGAAGAGGAAGGGGTCTGCCCAGTCGAATTGGCCCATGCCGGTCATTTTAAGCTCCAGACTATTTGGTCCCCGCGAAGGCCGGGGCCTAGTCGGAAGATGGCGGTTACTGCGCGCTGCGCTTCATTACCACCGCCTTCCCGGCTGGGCCCCGGCCTCCGCCGGGGAAGGGATTAGCGAAAGGTCAAAGGCTCAGCACCCGATCGTCGAACAATCCGAACGCCAAAGTGGATGCATAGAAAGCGATGGCGCGGTCGCGGGGCATGGTGCCCGCCCATTTGCGCATGTCGAATGCGGCGTTCTGCAGCGCCATCAGCGCCTGGGCCGCGACCAATGCGTCGACCGGGCGGATCGAGCCTTCGGCGATGCCGTCCATCATCGTGCCGGCGAAGCGGCGGGCGATGCGGTTCGAGCGATCGATCATCGTGTTGCGGACGCCGTGCGGCAGGCCGCTGAGCGCCGTGGTGCGCAACAGGGGGCCGCGTTCGGAGAATTGCACGTCGAGCAGGGTGGCGATCGTGCTCGACAGGCGCTGCCAGTAACTGCCGCCGGCATCGTCGGCGAGGTGCTGGGCATCGGCGATCGTATCGAAGCTGCGCTTGTAACAGGCGATCACAAGATCGTCCTTGGCGTCGAGATGGTGGTAGAAGCTGCCCTTGGTGACGTTCAGTTCGGAGGCGATTTTCTGCACCGACGCGCCGCGATAGCCGAGCTGGTTAATCAGGCGGGTAGCGGCGAGCAGGAAGGCGGCGCGGCCGGGTTCCGACGTGCCGTGATCGAGATCGATCAGTTCGGGTGCCCAGACCTGCCCGGGCGCGGCGATGCCGTGTTCGAACACGTGCATCAGGCGTTCTTCGATCCGGCTGAATTCGTCGGCATCGTAGCGCGTCAGCCAGACCGGCAGCCAGAAGGTGTTTTCGAGCAGCACGTGCGCGCGCGCGCCGCGCAAATCGGTTTCGGCGCGGGTCTTGGCCGGACCCCAGAGCGTGCGGGTCTTGCGGAACACGTCGCGCCAGCCGGACATCAGCTGGCCGAGCGCGGGTTCCTCCATCGCGCGCAGATCGGACAATACGGCGAACGGCGTTTCGGTGCCGCGCTGGATATCGGCGAGGCGCGCCAGGTTGATCGACAGGTATTTCGCGACGCGCGCCTGCGGCGTGGCTTCCTTCAGCGCCTCGTCGAGCATGGCCTGGAGCTTTTCCAGCGTGTTTTCGAAGCACGCGGTGGCGAGGTCTTCCTTGCGCTTGAAATAATAGGTCACGCTGGTGGTATTGAGGCCGACGCGGCGGGCGACGTCGGCGAAGGTCATGCCCTTCGCGCTCTGTTCGTTGATCGCCTGGGCGGCGGCGGCGAGAATGGCATCGCGCTTGGCACGGAATCGCTTCGTGCCGCTCTCTTCCTCTAGCAGGGTCGCTTTGATCGCCTCCATCATCAGGCAATCTATCAAGTTCCTTTAGAAGAAACAGTCTTTTTTCCCAACCGCCTGCGCGGCGCAAAATATGTCGCCCGCAAGCTTTACCGAAAATGCGGTACGGTCTAACGACCATCTCAAACGGATTGGATGGAGAGCGAACATGGACTTCACGCTGAGCGAGCGCGAGAACTATTTCCGGGATCGGGTGCGCGATTTCATCGATCAGAACATCCGTCCGCGTCAGCACGAATATGACGAGCAGTCGCATACCGGCGAGCGCTGGAAGGTGATCCAGGTGATCGAGGACATGAAGGCCAAGGCCAAGGAAGCGGGCCTGTGGAATTTCTTCATGCCGCCGCATTCGGGCCAGACGCATGTCGACGACACGTTCGAGTTCGAGGGCACGCAGCTCACCAACCTCGAATACGCCTTGTGCGCCGAGGAGATGGGCCGGGTCGGCTGGGCATCGGAAGTGTTCAACTGTTCCGCGCCGGACACCGGCAACATGGAGGTGTTCCACCGTTACGGCACGGTGGAGCAGAAGGAGAAATGGCTCCGGCCGCTGATGAACGGCGAGATCCGTTCGGTCTTCCTGATGACCGAACCGGCGGTGGCATCGTCCGACGCGACCAATATCGAGACGAGCATCGTGCGAGACGGCGACGATTACGTGATCAACGGCACGAAATGGTGGTCTTCGGGCGTGGGCGATCCGCGCTGCAAGGTCGGCATCCTGATGGGCAAGACCAATCCGGGTGCGTCGCGCCACAGCCAGCAGAGCCAGATCCTGGTGCCGATGGATGCGCCGGGCGTGACGATCAAGCGCATGCTTTCGGTTTACGGGTATGATCACGCGCCGCACGGGCATGGCGAGGTGGTGCTGGAGAATGTTCGCGTGCCGGTGGAGAACGTGCTTCTCGGCGAGGGCCGCGGGTTCGAGATCGCGCAGGGGCGGCTCGGGCCGGGCCGCATCCATCATTGCATGCGCACGATCGGCGTGGCGGAAGAGGCGATCGAGGCGATGGCCAAGCGCCTGCTGACCCGCGTGGTGTTCGGCAAGCGGATCGCGGATCACAGCGTGTGGGAGGAGCGGATCGCGCGCGCGCGGATCGATATTGAGATGACGCGTTTGCTGTGCCTGAAGGCGGCGGACATGATGGATCGTGCCGGCAACAAGAGCGCCCAGCAGGAAATCGCCATGATCAAGGTGCAGGCCCCGACGATGGCGCTGAAGATCATCGACGATGCGATCCAGGCGCATGGCGGCGGCGGCGTGAGCCAGGATTTCCGCCTGGCGCACGATTGGGCGGCGATGCGCACGTTGCGCTTCGCCGACGGCCCGGACGAGGTGCACAACCGGGCGATCGCGCGCAACGAGTTCGGGAAATATGCCGAGCTGCCGGCGGCGGTGGCGGCGAAGGATGCGGTGCGGCGTTAATTGCGTCGTCCCGGCGAAGGCCGGGACCGCTGTGTTCGGGGCAGCGGAATCGCGAGATAGGCTGGCGGCCCCGGCCTTTGCCGGGGTGACGGGAGTTTGCGGGTGACGGAGTGGGTATGAAAGCAGCAGTCCTGTTCGAGGCGAAGACGCCGCTCAGCATCGAGGACGTGACGGTCGACAAGCCCGGCGCGCGGGAGGTGCTGATCCGCACCGTCGCGGTCGGCGTGTGCCGGTCGGACTTGCACTTCGTGGATGGTGCCTATCCGCATCCGATGCCGACGATTCCGGGCCATGAGGCGGCGGGCGTCGTGGAGGCGGTGGGCGAGGACGTGCGGATGGTAAAGGTTGGCGATCATGTCGTGACCTGCCTGTCGGCGTTCTGCGGGCAGTGCGAGTTCTGCGTGACCGGGCATATGTCCTTGTGCCTGGGCGTGAACGTGAAGCGGGCGAAGGGCCAACCGTCGCGGCTGATGCTCGGCGACCGGCCGATCGCGCAGATGCTGAACCTGTCGGCTTATGCCGAAATGATGCTGGTGCACGAAAATGCCTGCGTGGCGATCGACCCCGACATGCCGCTGGACCGAGCGGCGCTGATCGGTTGCGCGGTGACGACGGGGGCGGGGGCGATCTTCAACGCGGCCGAGGTCGTACCGGGCGAGACAGTGTGCGTGGTCGGCTGTGGCGGAATCGGGCTGGCGGCGGTGAATGCCGCGAAGATCGCCGGCGCGGGCAAGATCATCGCGATCGATCCGGTGGCGTCGAAGCGCGAGACGGCGATGAAGCTGGGCGCGACTCATGTCGTGGACGCGATGAGCGCGACGGCGACCGAAGAGGTGGTCGAGATCAGCAGGGGCGGCGTGCATCACGCGATCGAGGCGGTCGGGCGCGGCAAGGCGGCGGCGACGGCGGTTGGCGTGCTGCGACGTGGCGGGACGGCGACGATCCTGGGCATGATGCCGTTGAACGAGACGGTTGGCCTGTCGGCGCTCGACCTGCTCGCCGACAAGAAATTGCAGGGCGCGAAGATGGGGCGCAACCATTTCCCGGTCGATATCCCGCGACTGGTCGATTTCTATCAGCGCGGGCTGCTCGATCTCGACACGATCATCGCCGAGCGGATGCCGCTGGCGCGGATCAACGAGGCGTTCGACGAACTGCGCAAGGGCGATGCGATGCGCTCGGTGATCGAGTTCGCATGATGGACGAATCCCCGCAGACGATCGACGTGCCCGAGAAGGACCGGCTGGACGAGGCGAAGCTGACCGCTTGGATGCAGGAGAATGTCGAGGGGTTCGAGGGGCCGCTTCGCTATTCGAAATTCTCCGGCGGCCAATCCAACCCGACGTTCAAGATCACCGCGCCTTCGGGTGAGTATGTGCTGCGGCGCAAGCCGTTCGGGCCGCTGCTGCCGTCGGCGCATGCGGTGGACCGCGAGTATCGCGTGATCGCCGGCCTGTATCCGACCGGCTTTCCCGTGGCGCGGCCTTACGGGCTGTGCACCGATCCCGAGGTGGTGGGGACGGATTTCTACGTGATGGGTTTCGCCGACGGGCGGAATCTGTGGGACGGGACGTTGCCGGATTATGCGCCGGCCGATCGCACCGGCATCTACAATGCGATGTGCGACACGCTGGCCGAGTTGCACAACACCGATCACGTCGCAGCCGGGCTGGGCGAATATGGCCGGCCGGGGAATTATTTCGAACGGCAGGTCGCGCGCTGGACCAAGCAGTATCGCGCGTCCGAGACCGAGCGGATGGAGAATGTCGAGAAGCTGATCGACTATCTCGGGCGGACCGTGCCGGAGCAGACGCGCACGTTGGTGGTGCATGGCGATTACCGCATCGACAACATGATCTTCCACAAGACCGAACCGCGCGTGATCGCGTTGCTGGATTGGGAATTGTCGACTTTGGGCGATCCGCTGGCGGATTTCTCGTACTTCCTGATGAGCTGGGTTACGGCGCCGGAGGGGCGTTCGGGTGTGCTGGGACATACGGGACCGGAGACGGGCATTCCTACGATCGAGGACATGGTCGCGCGCTATTGCGCGGCGACCGGGCGGGATGGGGTGCCGGACCTCAACTGGTATTTCTCGTACAATCTGTTCCGGCTGACGGGCATCGTGCAGGGCATCAAGAAGCGGATCGTGGAGGGTACGGCGTCCAGCGCACAGGCGGAGAAGTCTGCGGCGGGGGTGTACCGGCTGGCGGATGCGGCGTGGGATTTCGCGGTGAAGGCGGGGGCGTAGGCGCTCCCGTTCGTCAACACCGGCGTCATCCCAGCGAAGGCTGGGATCTCTGTGGGGCGGATGCTGCGTGCGCCTCATCGAGACTCCAGCCTGCGCTGGGATGACGATTGTTTGGTGGAAGGAGTACGAATGTCGCTGTTCGATCTGACGGGTAAGGTTGCCATCATCACCGGCTCGACCAAGGGCATCGGCAAGGCGAGCGCGTTCGAGCTGGCGCAGCATGGCGCGAAAGTAGTCATCTCCAGCCGCAAGCAGGATGCGTGCGATGCGGTGGCGGGCGAGATCAACACGAAATACGGTGCCGGCACGGCGATCGCGGTGGCGGCGAACATCTCCGACAAGGCCGGGTTGCAGCATCTGGTGGACGAGACACGCGCGGTGTTCGGGCAGATCGACGTGCTGGTCTGTAACGCTGCGTCCAATCCCTATTACGGGCCGCAAAGCGGGATTTCGGATGAGCAGTTCCGCAAGATTCTCGACAACAATATCATCTCCAACCACTGGCTGATCGCGATGGTCGCGCCGGAAATGCGGGCGCGGAAATCGGGCGCGATCGTGATCGTCTCTTCGATCGGCGGCATCCGTGGAACGACGACGATCGGCGCCTATGCGATCTCCAAGGCGGCGGACATGCAGTTGGCGCGCAACCTGGCGCATGAATTCGGGCCGGACAATGTGCGCATCAACTGCATCGCGCCGGGCCTGATCAAGACCGATTTCGCGCGCGCTTTGTGGGAGGATCCCGAGCGGATCGAGGCCGCGAACACGCGCGTGCCGCTGCGCCGGATCGGCGTGCCGGAGGAGATTGCCGGAGCGGTGGTGTTTCTGAGCAGCCCGGCGAGTGCGTTCATGACCGGGCAGTCGATCGTGATCGACGGCGGGGTTACGATCTAGCCCCGGTACGTCGTCCCGGCGGAGGCCGGGACCGCCGCGTTTGGTGCGCGACGGGTGCCTGAAACATAGCGGCCCCGGCCTCCGCCGGGGCGACGGAGATGGACATGACACAGCGTTTCACCGGCAAATCGATCATCGTCACCGGCGCGGGTTCGGGCATCGGGCGGGCGGCGTCTTTGCTGTTCGCGAGCGAGGGCGGGCAGGTGCTGTGCGCCGATATCTCCGATGCGGCGGAGGAGACCGCGGACCTGATCGTCAAGGCGGGCGGCACGGCGCATGGCATCAAGATCGACGCGGGCAAGGAAGAGGACGTGATCCGCGCGGTGAACGTGGCGTGCGAATATTATGACGGGCTGGACGTGATGTTCGCCAATGCCGGCATCTCGGGCGGGATGGCGAATATCTTCGATACCGACGTAGCGCTGATCACTGAAGTGCTGCGCGTGAATTTGATCGGCCCGTATCTGGCGATCAAGCATGCCGCGCCGAAGATCGCCGAGCGTGGGGCCAAATTTGGAAGAGGGGGGGCGATCGTGCTGACGGCGTCGGTCGCGGGTATTCGATCGGGTGCGGGGTCGCCGGCCTATTCCGCGTCCAAGGCGGGGGTGATCAATCTAGCGATGGTGTCGGCGCAGCAGCTTTCCGGATCGAACGTGCGCGTCAACGCGATCTGCCCCGGCCTGACCGAGACGGGCATGACCAAGCCGACGTTCGATTATGCGCGCGAAGCGGGCAAGATGGAGAAGGTCGGGCGGCTCAACCCGCTGCGCCGCGGTGCGCAACCGGAGGAACTGGCGAAAGTGGCGGCGTTCCTGGCCTCGGACGATGCGAGCTATGTCAACGGGCAGGCGATCGCCGTGGATGGCGGCCTGTCGTCGAGCCACCCCGTGACGCGCCAGGAATATGGCCGAACGGCGGTGTGATGAGGCGGATATTAACCATTCTTCCGTAGCCGTATTCCGTGACGGAGGAATTGGTGGCTAACAGTTTTCGCGACGAGCCTTTGTGGCAGGCGATCGATCGGTCCCAATTGGTGATCGAGTTCGAGCCTGACGGCGTCGTTGCGTCCGCCAACGAAAATTTCCTGAAGGCAATGGGTTACGGCCTGCACGAAATCGTTGGGCGGCATCACGGCATGTTCTGCGAGCCCGTATATGCCCGTTCGTTCGAATATTCCGCATTCTGGCGCAAGCTGGGGCAGGGCGACCATGATTCGGGCGAATATTGCCGGTTGGCGCGCGACGGCCGGCAGGTGTGGCTTCAGGCTACGTATACGCCGATTCTGGATGACGACGGCAATGTCGTCCGGGTCGTGAAGTTCGCCAGCGATGTGAGCGACAAGGTGCGGCTGGGCAGCGAAGTGACGCGACGGCTGGAGGAAAGCCAGCGCTTCCGCGCCGAGGCGGATGCGCGACGCAGTGACATGGAATCCCTGATCGGACGCCTGGCGGGCGTGGTCGAATCGATTGCCGGGATTGCCACGCAGACCAATTTGCTCGCGCTCAACGCCACGATCGAGGCAGCGCGGGCGGGCGATGCCGGGCGTGGCTTTGCCGTGGTCGCCAGCGAGGTCAAGAAATTGGCCGTCGACACCCAGAATGCGACCGCCAATGCACGGCGCATGATTGCCGCGTAAAAATCGCCGCGTAATCAGTCGCGCAGCCGCATCAGACCTTCCTGCGCGACGCTGGCGACGAGGCGGCCGTCGCGACTATAGATCTTGCCGCGATTGAAGCTGCGCGCATGGCCGGCCCATGGGCTTTCGCAGGCGTAGAGCAGCCAATCGTCGACGCGGAAATCCTCGTGCAGCCAGAGCGAATGATCGAGGCTGGCGCTCTGCAATTTATGCGTCATCCAGTTCACGCCGTGCGGCAGCGTGCCGGTGCCGAGCAATGCCATGTCGGAAGCGTAAGCGAGGATCGCGCGGTGCATGGCGGCATCGTCTCCGATGGGTGCGCAGATGCGGAACCAGCTGTCCTGGCGCGGCTCGGTTTTGCCGGGGTTGAGGAAATCGCGCGGGGCGACCGGGCGGATCTCGATCGGCCGGGGGCGGGTGAAGTGCGCGCGGAAGCGTTCGGGGATCGAATCGACCATCGCCGCGCGGACCTCGACATCGGATTTCAGTTCCTCCGGCGGCGGCACGTCAGGCATCGCATCCTGATGATGCAGGCCGTCTTCGGGCACTTGCAGCGAGCAGGCCATATTGAGGATCGGCTGCCCTTTCTGCATCGCGATGACGCGGCGGGTAGCGAAGCTCTTGCCGTCGAAATCGCGCACGACGCGGAACAGGATCGGGTAATCGTCATTGCCCGGGCGCATGAAATAGGCGTGGAGCGAGTGGGCGACTTTCGGGGCGTCGGTCGAGCGTTGCGCGGCCTGGAGCGCCTGGGCGATGACCTGACCACCGAACACGCGACCATGGCCGTGACCATTGGCGATGCGCCTGCCGCGATAGAGATCGGTATCGAGTTCCTCGACATCGAGGAGATCGCAGAGATCGGCGGCGAGCGCGGCGGGGGATGGGTTGGTCATGCTCATCTTTCGATCCTCCCCGGAACGGGGAGGGGGACCGTTCGCGTTCTTCACGCGAATGGTGGAGGGGGTTCTCCACTAGCGTAGCGTTTGCGGCACGCCCCCTCCACCACTTCGTGGTCCCCCTCCCCGTGCCGGGGAGGATTTTAGTAACCCGACAAAGTCGCCAGCCGATCGGCGTGGAAGTTTGCGTCGCCGAACATCTCGGCCAGCACGCGGGCGCGCTTCATGTAGAAGCCGATGTCGTATTCGTCGGTCATGCCGATGCCACCGTGCATCTGCACGCCTTCCTGCACCGACAGGGTGGTGGCGAGCGCGGTCATCGCCTTGGCGACGGAGACGGCGTGGTCAGCTTTATCCGAACCTTCGTCCAGTAGTTGCGCGGCCTTGAGGACGGCGGCGCGGGCGACTTCCATTTCGCTGTAGAGGTGTGCGGCGCGGTGTTGCAGCGCCTGGAAGCTGCCGATCGTCGCGCCGAACTGCTTGCGTTCCTTGAGGTAGTTGACGGTGAGGTCCATCGCGCCGCCGCCGACGCCGAGCAGTTCGGCGGAGGCCCCGGTGCGGCCGGCGCGCAGCAGGCGACCGAGCGGATCGGCACCGGCATCGACTTCGCCGATGACCGCGTCGGCATCGATCTGGAAGTTGTCGAAGGTTATGCGCGCGGCGAGGCTGGAATCGGCCAGGCGTTCGGCATCGCGTTGTATTCCGGGCAATGTTGGATCGACGGCAAACAAAGTAATGCCGTCAACGTCGCTGGCCGACCCGGCGGTGCGCGCGGCGACGATGATCAGATCGGCGACATGGCCGTGGGTGACGAACTGTTTCTTGCCCGAAAGCTTGAAGCCGTTGCCCGAGCGTTCGGCCTTGAGCGCGACGCTGTCGCGGTGCTTGGGGCCTTCGTCGATCGCGAGCGCGGCGATGGTTTCGCCGGCGAGGATGCCGGGGAAATAGCGCGCGGCGTGGGGGCTGTTCTTCAGCGCCTCGACCGCCGCGACGGCGGTGGTGAGAAAGGGCGAGGGGCTGAGATTGCGGCCGATCTCCTCCAGCACGATGCCCGCCTCGACATGGCCGAGGCCAAGGCCGCCGTCCTGCTCGCCGATCAGGATGCCGGTGAAGCCCATCTCGGCGAACGACTTCCAGAGGTCGCGGGAGAAGCCGGCTTCATCCTTGGCGTCACGCAGCGCGCGCATGTGGCTGACGGGGGCGTGTTCGGCGACGAAATCCTTCGTCGTGTCGCGCAGCATTTGTTGTTCGTCGTTGAGGTAGAGGGGCATCGTTCACTCCGTCGCCCCGGCGAAGGCCGGGGCCGCTAAGTTTGTGCAGTCGCTGCGTTTCTTCACGCAGCGGTCCCGGCCTGCGCCGGGACGACGATCAGGTCGAAGGCAATTCCAAAATGCGCTTAGCGATGATGTTGAGCTGCACTTCGCTGGTGCCGCCCTCGATCGAATTCGCCTTGGTGCGCAGCCAGGCGCGGGGGGTGCCGCCGCCGGACGAGCGGTCGCTCTCCCACTCGAGCGCGTCCGAGCCGCCGGCGGACATCATCAGTTCGTAGCGGCTCTTGTTCAGCTCGGTGCCGTAATATTTCATCATCGAGGGCTGGGCGGGGTGGGCGCGGCCGGCCTTCAGTTCGTCGATGAAACGCTCGCTCATCATGCCGAACGCTTTCGCGCGCACCTCGAACATGGCGATGTTGGCGCGCAGCAGCGGATCGGCGAGCTTGCCGTCATGATCGAGGCCGATCGTGGCGATCGCGCCGTCGATCAGCGGATTGCCGCCGGTCGAAGCGAGGCCCATACCGGAGATCATCTCGCGTTCGTGGCCGAGCAGATATTTGGCGACGTCCCAGCCCTTATTCTCTTCGTAGACGCGGTTCGCCTTGGGCACGCGGACATTGTCGAAGAAGGTTTCGCAGAACGGGGAATAGCCCGAGATCAACAGGATCGGCTTGGTCGAGACGCCTTCGCTCGCCATGTCGAACAGGACGAAGCTGATGCCGCCCTGCTTATTGGTCTTGTCGGTGCGGACGAGGCAGAAGATCCAGTCGGCCTTGTCGGCATAGCTGGTCCAGACCTTCTGGCCGTTGACGATATAATCGTCGCCGTCGCTCTCGGCTGAGGTGGCGAGGCTGGCGAGATCGGATCCGGCGTTCGGCTCGCTATAGCCCTGGCACCAGCGGATTTCGCCCTTGGCGATCTTGGTCAGGTGGGTGAGCTTCTGCTCTTCGGTGCCGTATTTCAGCAACGCAGGCCCGAGCATCGAGATGCCGAACGAGTTGAGCGGATTGCGCGCGCGGATCGCGGCCATTTCCTCGCGCAGGATCTTGGTTTCGGCCGGGGTGAGGCCGCCGCCGCCATAGGCCTTGGGCCAATCGGGGACGGTCCAGCCGCGTGAGGCCATCGCATCCATCCAGGATTTCTGCGCAGGCGTGAGCATGGACTGATCGCGGCCGCCCCAGACGGCGTCCTTTTCGGTCTTGAGCGGCTCGCGCATTTCGGGCGGGCAGTTTTCGGCGAGCCAGGCGCGGGTTTCGGTGCGGAACTGGTCGAGGTTGGTGTCGGTCATGGTCATTACCTGTCTCCGTCAAACTCTTTCGTCACCCCAGCGCAGGCTGGGGTCTTTGCGAGGCTGGCGCTGTGCCTACCCCGAGAGACCCCAGCCTGCGCTGGGGTGACGATCTTGGGGGTAGGCGGAGCGCTTGCCCCCCGGTTATCGGTTGAACTTGCCCCCGGCTTCCGCCTTGCTCTTGAGCAGTTCGGCGACCTCGAAGCAGTGCTTTTCCAGACCGGCGACGATCTTCGGCAGGCCTTCGGTGTCGGCCCAGAACATCGGGCCGCCGCGATAGACCGGCCAGCCGTAGCCGTAGATCCACACGACATCGATATCGGACGCGCGCTGCGCCATCTTTTCTTCGAGGATCAGCGCGCCTTCGTTGACCATCGTGTAGAGCGTCTTCTCGATGATCTCCTCGTCGCTGATCTCGCGCTTCTGCAGGTTCGACTTGCTGCGGAAATCCTCGATGATCTCGGCGACGCGCGGGGACGGGGTGGGGTTCCGCTTTTCGTCGTAATCGTAGAAGCCCTTCTGCGTCTTCTGGCCCCAGCGGCCTTCGGCGGCGAGCGCGTCGCGGATGCTTTCGATACGGTTGGGATCGCGGTGCCAGCCGATATCGACGCCGGCCAGATCGCTCATCTGGAACGGCCCCATCGGCATGCCGAACGCGACATGGACCTTGTCGATCTGTTCCGGCGTCGCGCCTTCCATCAGCAGTTTCATCGCCTCGACCTGGCGGGGCTTGAGCATGCGGTTGCCGATGAAGCCGTCGCACACGCCGGCGACGACCGCGACCTTCTTGATCTTCTTCGACAGCGCCATGACGGTGGCGAGCACGTCGTCCGCGGTCTTCGCGCCGCGTACGACCTCGAGGAGTTTCATGACGTTGGCGGGGGAGAAGAAGTGCATGCCGACCACGTCCTGCGGACGGCTGGTGGCGGCGGCGATCTCGTTGACGTCGAGATAGGAGGTGTTCGAGGCCAAGATCGCGCCGGGCTTGCAGATGCCGTCGAGCTTGGCGAAGATCTCCTTCTTCACGTCCATATTCTCGTACACCGCCTCGATGATCAGGTCGCAATCGGCGAGCGCGGAGAAATCGAGCGTCGGGATGAGCGCGCCCATCGCGGCTTCGACCTGTTCGGGCTTCAGGCGGCCCTTGGCCGCGCTTGCCTCGTAATTCTTGCGGATGACGCCGGCGCCGCGATCGAGCGCTTCCTGCGCCATCTCGACGATCGTGACGGGGATGCCGGCGGACAGGAAGTTCATGCTGATCCCACCGCCCATCGTGCCGGCACCGATGACGCCGACCTTGTTGATCGGCCGGAGCGCGATGTCGGCGGCGATGCCGTCGATCTTGGCGGCCTGACGTTCGGCGAAGAAGATGTGGCGCTGGGCGGCGGATTGCGTGCCCATCATCAGCTTCATGAATTCCTGGCGCTCGAACGCGATGCCTTCCTCGAAGCTGGAACCGTCGGCAGCCTTTTCGACGCAGGCGATGTTGGCGGCAGGCGCGTCGAAGCCGCGGAACTTGCGGGCGTTGTCCTTCTTGAAGGCGGCCAGCGCCTCGGGATCGGCCGTTGCGGTCTTCTGGCTGGCGATCGGGAGCGGCTTCACATCGGCGACTTCGCGGGCGAAGGCGATGGCGTCTTCCACCAGGGTCGCTTCACCGGCGAGGCGATCGATCAGGCCGGCGTCGAGCGCCTTCTTCGCGCTGATCGGGTCGCCCTTGGCGGTCATTTCGAGCGCGACGGGCACGCCGGCGATGCGGGGAATGCGCTGCGTGCCGCCGGCACCGGGAAGCAGGCCGAGCTTCACCTCGGGCGTGCCGATCTTCGCGCTGGGCACGGCGATGCGGTAATGGCAGCCGAGCGTGACCTCGCAGCCGCCGCCGAGCGCGGTGCCGTGGATCGCGGCGACGACCGGCTTGGCCGAGGCCTCGATCAGGTCGATCACTTCGCCGAGGCCGGGGCCCTGCATTGGTTTGCCGAATTCGGTGATGTCGGCACCGGCAAAGAAGGTGCGACCGTCGCAACGGATGACCATCGCCTTGATATTCGCATCGGCGATGCCCTGCTGGATACCCGCTTCCAGGCCCTGACGGACGGCGGCACCGAGTGCGTTCACCGGCGGATTGTTCGAGATGATGACGAGGACGTCGTCGTGGATTTCGGTGGTGATCGGGCTGGTCATGATGGGTCTCCTGGAATTCGCGTCATCCCGGCGGAGGCCGGGATCGCTGGGTTTGAGGCGAGCGTTCCGCGTAAAACGCGGCGGCCCCGGCCTTCGCCGAGGTGACGGCTAGGTCAGCGCGCTGTAGATCAACGTCTTCAACTCGCGGCGGATCGGGTACGTGGAACTGGGCGACATCTGCGTCATGAACACCATCGTCAGGCGTTCGACCGGATCGACGAAGAAGGCGGTCGAGAACATGCCGCCCCAATAATATTCGCCGACCGAGCCGGGGATCATCGACCGGGCGACGTCGATATTGACTGCGAAACCGAGGCCGAAGCCGGTGCCGGCATTGGCCGCTTCGCTGAACAGGGATTTGGACATCCTGGAGAGGTCCGATCCGCCGGGCAGGTGGTTCATCGTCATCAGGTCGATCGTCTTACGCCCGACCAGACGCGCCCCGTCCAGCTCGCCGCCGTTCAGCAGCATCGTATTGAATCTGTGATAATCGAGTGCCGACGACACGAGGCCACCGCCGCCGGATACGAGCTTCGGCATATTGGCCCACAGGCTCTCCGCGCCGCGATCGTACATCACGCGGCCCTTGCCGGGGACGAAGGCGTAGCAATCGGTGAGGCGGTCGATCTTGTCGGCGGGGACGGCGAAGAACGTGTCGTGCATCTTGAGCGGCGCGAAGATGCGCGTTGCAAAGAAGTCTGCGAGCGGCAGGCCCGACACGCGCTGCACGACCGCGCCGAGCACGTCGGTAGCGACGGAATAATTCCACGACGTGCCGGGCGAGAATTCGAGCGGCAGCTTGGCGAGCGCGCCGATGAAACCGTCGAGATCGTGATTGCCATGCCAGTTTTCGATCTTGCCGGCGCGATAGGCGGCATCGACGTTCGAGCGATACTGGAAGCCGTAGGTCAGGCCCGACGTGTGGCGCAGCAGATCGACCATGCGCATCGGTTCGGCGGTGGGGAGCGTGCCGAACGGCACGTCACCGCCGCCGCCATTGAATACGCCGATATCCTTGAATTCGGGCAATACGTGGTGGACCGGCGTATCGACCGCGACCTTGCCCTCCTCGACCAGCATCATGAACGCGATCGAGGTGATCGGCTTGGTCATACTGGCGATGCGGAACAGCGAGCTTTCGTCGACCGGCTTGCCGCCTTCTCGTGCCGGGCCCTGGCTGCCGAAATGCACGATCTCGCCATCGCGGGCGAGCAGGATCTGGGTGTTCGCGAGCTTGCCGGAATCGATGTAGCGTTCCTTCAGCAACGCATCGATGCGGGCGAGGCGGCTGCCATCGAAACCCAGCTTTTCCGGCTTTGCGATTTTCATGGGGTCGCCCATACCTCTAATTCGAAACCGGCAATGAACCGGCACGCACCCTATTGCCTTGAGTGGGGCGTGAATCAACACTAAACGGGCGCAAAGTGGCAGATAAGCCAAACCCGAAGTTCAGATTTGGAGAGACATGTCTTGCAGACCGAATCGTTGATCGCGCTCGATCCGTCCTGGCCAGCGGTCACATTGCCGCAGGCGCAGGAGATGCTGACCGCGGCCGGCAGCAAGTTCGAGATCGAGACGATCGAGATCCGCGGCGTGCCGACGCGGGTGTGGAAGCATGCGCCGCCCAACCTGTCGTGGCTGATCCAGGCCGCGCGCGCCTACGGCTCAGGCGTGTTCATGGTCTATGAGAACGAGCGCGTCACCTATGAGGCGAATTACCGCGCGGTGGCGACGCTGGCGGTGAAGATGCAGGCGATGGGCATCGGGCGCGGCGACCGCGTTGCCATCGCGATGCGCAATTTGCCGGAATGGCCGGTGATCTTCTTCGCCGCCGCCAGCATCGGTGCGATCGTCGTGCCGCTGAATGCGTGGTGGACGGCGGGCGAACTGGAATACGGCATCGACGATTCGGGTGCGCGCTTGCTGTTCGTGGACGACGAGCGGCATCAGCGGCTGGTCGAGGCAGGTCTGTCTTTGCCGGCGGTGGAGCACGTGATCGTGTCGCGCGCGTCGGGCGCGCTGGACGGGCGGGCATCACGGCTGGAGGATATGATCGGCACGCCGCACGATTACGCCGCGCTGCCGGACGTGGACTTCCCGCAGGTGGCCATCGCGCCCGACGACGATGCGACGATCTTCTACACCAGTGGTACGACCGGGAATCCGAAGGGGGCGCTCGGCACGCATCGCAACCTGATGACCAACATCCTGTCGGGCGGGTATGCCGGCGCGCGGTCTTCGTTGCGGCGGGGCGAAGCGGTGCCGGAGCCGACGCCGCGCACGATGCTGACGGTGATTCCTTTGTTCCATGTGACGGCGTGCAGCGCGAGCCTGATGGGCGTGATCGCGACCGGATCCAAGATGATCTTCATGCGCAAATGGGATGTCGTGCGCGCGATGGAGATCATCGAGACGGAAAAGGTGAACATCACCGGCGGCGTGCCGACGATCGCCTGGCAGTTGATCGAGCATCCCGACCGGCACAAATACGATCTCTCCTCGATCGAGGCGATCGCGTACGGTGGGGCTCCCTCCGCGCCGGAACTGGTGCGGCGCATTCATGAGGAATTCGGCGCGCTGCCCGGCAATGGCTGGGGCATGACCGAGACGATGGCGACGGTGACGAGCCATGCGGCGGAGGATTATCTCAACCGCCCGACCAGCGCCGGGCCGCCGGTGGCGGTCGCCGACCTGAAGATCGTGGCGGACGACGGCGTGACCGAGCTGCCGATGGGCGAGGTCGGCGAATTGTGGGCGCGCGGGCCGATGATCGTGAAGGGCTATTGGAACAAGCCCGAGGCGAGCGCGGAGACGTTCGTACAAGGCTGGGTGCGCACCGGCGATCTGGCGCGGCTGGACGAGGAGGGGTTTCTCTACGTCGTGGACCGGGCGAAGGACATGATCATCCGTGGCGGCGAGAACATCTATTCGAGCGAGGTGGAGAACGTGCTGTACGAGCACCCCGCCGTCACCGATTGCGCGCTGATCGGCATCCCGCACCGCACCCTGGGCGAGGAGCCGGCGGCGGTGGTGCATCTGGCGCCGGGCATGGCGGCGAGCGAGGCGGAACTACAGGCGTGGGTGAAGGCGCGGCTGGCGGTGTTCAAGACGCCGGTGGCGATCCGCTTCGTGCACGAGACTTTGCCGAGAAACGCGAACGGGAAGATTTTGAAGAAGGATCTGAAGGTGTTGTTCGAGGATCGGGTGGGCGTGGCGGCTTAGGCGGCACCGACTTGTGATCTGGTGGATTCGAGACGGGCGGATTTAGGGGCAACGGTCGGTGATCGCTGCCATCGCCCGACACGTTCCGTTTTCTCGAAAAAGATGCTGAATTGGAAATAGCGTCCCGTTCGCCATAATAGCATATCTGCACACGATTGCGGCAGAATAGGGAACGGTGGTGCTGACATTGATGCTCATGCTGGCGACGCCGGCCTACACCGTACCGCCGGGTCTGGCAGGAGTGGCCGGCTTGCAAGGTTGCTGGCGAGTAAGCGGGCAGGTTCAGGGCAAAGACTCGCCGTCGATCGCGCGAGGCGAGTGGCATTTGGGCCGGCGCTATTTCACCCTGCACCTGCGCGCGACCGGTTCGGACCCGTACGAGGCAGCAATCACCTATGGCGCTGGCGAGAAGCCCCAAGCCATAGGGTCGGTATTTTCCGACACCTTCGGTGGCCTGTACGAGCCGTCGCTGGGTCTTGGCGAGCTGGAACAGGGCGGGTTTGTGCAACGCTACCGCTTCTCGGACGCGACGTATGTAAATCGGTTCAACCGCTCCGGCACTGGCTGGCGTTGGACCATCACCGAGGAGACAAAGGACAAGCCGCCCTCAGTTTTTGCAGACTATCGCCTGCGCCCGGCTTCATGTCGCGGAATGAAGTTCGATTACTGAGGTAACAGACCGAAGCGCCTTCCGACAACGAACGGCGATCGATACGACCGGCGCATTCCCTTTGGGATTGAGAAATGGGAATTTTGTTACGCCGGCCTAGGGTGAGCCTCTAACCAGTTGACTGCGAACGCCAGCATCGGTTTCGCGTCCACGAGAAGGGATGGGGCAAGGCCAATCAAACCTTCGCAGCCTGCTCCTCCTACGACGTAGGCGGTGACGATCTGCTCAATATAGTCCTCCGGGAGTCCCTCCATCACCGGCTCCGTCGTGTCGAACTCCTCGACAACTCGCCACGTCTTTCCCGCCGCTCCTGCGAACGGCACCTCGTAGCGGCGGACCAGTTTGTCCGGCAAATCGGCAAGATGATCGGCATGGTGGACGAGCGTCATAGTGTCCCAAGGCGCTCCAACCATTAGAACTCGGCCGCCCCGTTCGACCAGCTTGGCAAGGGGTGATCCCTCACCATAGCCATAGTCCTGCGGATGATCGGCGGTCATCCATTCGGCCAGCTTGCCGATCGCCGCCACGGAAGCACCGGGATTGGCGCTCCTGTGCGCTCCGGGCATCGTCCGAACGAACTCGGCGATGATACCGTTCATCCGCACCGCTCGCGACGCTTGCCGGTCGAACCCCGGCACATGGTCGCGCCATTCGGGTAGGACACGGTCATCGTCATCCATCAGGTCATCATGAAAGCTATCCCAGCTTGTATAGACAAGCACCGTGCCTTCGGGGCCGACGACATCAAGGACGGCGTTCGACAAGGCATCGGGACCGTTGAGAAGCGGCCCGACCTTCCTCATTGCAGCATGGACCATAACGGTATCACCTGCGCGCAACCCGATACGGGTCAGGTCGTCGCCTAGCGAAGCACGGGTGCGGAAATCGGGTAACTCATCGTCCATAGAGAGATTGATGCCTCATTCCGATCGGCCGTCCAAGTGTGTCCATCGCCTGCTCCGGCTTTCCCACAAACGAACGTCTAACTAGAAAACGCGACTGCGATGTCCGCCGCACATTCCTGCCGGAGGGTGCATTCCCGAAATCTGTTCCCGATTCGGTTTTGCCAAAACTGCCTATCGGACACGGAGAAACGGGAATATCGCAAGGAGTGTGGCGACCGTTTTGAGATCGCGTGCCCATCTATCGAGCGGTCGGGAATGAGTGAAAGTAGGCCAAGCACATTTACCGTCATCCTGACACAGCGACGACACTGTTCACCGCTCGCTCCCAGCCATCCAGGCGATCCTTTCGAGCGTCAGGACTCATAGTCGGCCTGAACGTCTCCACCTTGCCGCGCATCACGCTCGCCGCCTCCAGATCCTTGAACAGCCCGCACCCGATCCCCGCCAACATCGCCGCGCCCAACGCGGTCGTTTCGGCGAATGCCGGGCGTTCGACGTCCACGTTCAGGATGTCGGCCATGTCCTGCGCCATCCAGTCGTTGGCGACCATGCCGCCGTCGATGCGGACGCAGTTCCAGTCTATGCCGTCGGCGGCGAAGGCGGTTTTCAGGTCGTGGGCCTGGTGGGCCATCGCCTCCAAAGCGGCGCGGACGATGTGCGCTTTGCCGGTCGAGAAGCTCAAGCCCGAGATTGTGCCGCGGGCCTCTGGTTCCCACCATGGTGCGCCGAGGCCCGACAGCGCAGGGACGAGATAGGTGCCGCCATTGTCGGGCACGCTGCGGGCGAGGGCTTCGGTTTCGGCGGCGTTACCGATCAGGCCGAGCGAGTCGCGCAGCCATTTGATCAGGCTGCCGGCGACGAACACCGATCCCTCCAGCGCATAGGCGCGGCGGCCGTCGATCTGCCACGCGATGGTGGAGAGCAGGCGGTTGCGTGAGGTGGGCGGGGTGGGCCCGGCTTGCGTGAGGACGAAGGCACCGGTGCCGAAGGTCGCCTTGGTCTCGCCGATCTTGAGACAGGACTGGCCGATCGTCGCGGCCTGTTGGTCGCCGGCGATGCCGCAGATCGGGATGGGGGTGCCGAACAGGGTGGTTTCGCCGAACCGGCCCGCGCAATCGACGATTTCGGGTAGCGCCTTGCGGGGCGCGCCGAACAGTTCGATCAGGCCGTCGTCCCAATGGCCGCTGCCGATCGCCATCAGGGCGGTGCGGCTGGCGTTGGTGGCATCCGTGACGTGGACGCCGCCCCGATTTTCGTTGGCGGTAAGTTTCCAGATCAGCCACGATTCGATCGTGCCGACCGCGAGGCGATCACCAGCCTCCTTCAGTTGCGGCCAATGCTCCATAGCCCAGCCGATCTTGCTGCCGGAAAAATAGGGATCGAGCAGCAGGCCGGTCTTGGCCTGGACGGCGGCCTCGTTGCCGGCCTCCTTCAATTCGCGGCAGCGGGCGGCGGTGCGGCGATCCTGCCAGACGATCGCGGGGGCAAGGGGTTCGCCGCTCTCGCGGTCCCAGAACACCACGGTCTCGCGCTGGTTGGTGATGCCGATCGCGGCGATGCGATCCGCGCCGCCGGCCTGTTCGATCACCGCGCGCGTGACGGCGAGCGTCTTGTCCCAGATTTCGGCGGCGTCGTGTTCGACCCGGCCGGGCTCGGGATAATGCTGTGTCAGTTCCTCGGACCGGACGGCGGTGCATTTGCCGTCGGGCTGGAACAGCATGGCACGGGTCGATGTGGTGCCTTCGTCGATGACCAGAATGAGTTCGCTCATGAGGTTCACGCTAGCCGGGATTACAAGCCGGGGGAATGCCGCTAGGGTCGTGAATGGAGAAGGTGAACGATGACCCCGGTGAGCGACGATACGACCAATCCCCTGCCGCCCGCCGCGCCCGCGTCGGGGGCGTTTGGCCTGCCGCTCGCGGCGAGCCAGGACGAGGGGGAGGATGCGCGGATAGCGCAGCGGCGCGACCGGCTGCTTGCCGCGTTGACGCTGATCTCGGGCATCGGCCTGGCGCTGGCGATGCCGTTCGCGTTGAAGGCGGGGGCGGAATTCTTCCTGCCGACGACGACCGCGTTGGTGATCGCGATCGCGCTGATCCCGTTGCTCGAATGGCTGGAGCGCAGGCGCGTGCCGTCGCCGCTGGCGGCTTTGTTCTGCGTGCTGATGTTCCTGATCGTAGCGAACATCGCGCTGGCGGCAATCGTCGTGCCGGCGACGGAATTCTTCCGCCTGCTGCCGACGCGTATCGATCGCATCCAGAGCAATCTGGCGCCGCTGCTCGATCTGTATTCGAGCCTGGAAAAATACGTCAACAAGACGCTGCGGCAGATCGCATCCACGCCGATCAAGCCCGCGCCGACTGCCGGGGTCGCGCCGCCGAGTTCGATTCTCGAACTGGCGGCGACGTCCGCGCCGGCGGTGCTGATCCAATTGTTCTTCGGCATCCTGACCGCGTATTTCTTCCTCGCCGGGTGGACGCGGATGCGCAAGCGCACGATTACCAGCCGCACCAGCTTCGGCGGCGCGATGGCGACGGCGCGGGTGATCCAGGACGTGGTGGACGATGTGTCGTCCTATCTGGGCACGATCACCGCGATCAATATCGCGCTGGGACTGTGCATCGCGGGCGCGCTTTACGCGCTGGGCATGCCGTTTCCGCTGATGTGGGGCGGCATCGTGGTACTGCTGAACTATGTGCCGTATTTCGGGCCGGTGGTGGCGGCGTTGCTGCTGGCGGTCGGCGGACTGATGACCTTTTCCGACATCTGGGTCGCGTTGGCACCGCCGGCGATCATGTACGGGCTGCACCTGATCGAGGCGAACGTGGTGACGCCGCTGATCGTCGGGCACCGGCTGACGATCAATCCGATCATGATTCTCATCTCGATCAGCTTTTGGGGCTGGGTGTGGGGGACGACGGGCGCGCTGCTCGCGGTGCCGCTGTTGATCATCCTGCAGACTGTGATCGGCGCGGCGGGCAAGCCGGATATCGCCGGCTTCCTGTTCGAACACGGCACGCTGACGCAGCAAAGGAAGCGGCGTGGGCGCGAGATCGACACGCGCGCGGATACCGGAGGATAATCGCGGCGGATAATTGTCGCGCAAGGGGCAGAAACCGCGTTGACAGGGTGCCCGCTCACGCATAGTGAGCCGCCTCCACGCTTTACAAGCGGGTGTAGCTCAGTTGGTTAGAGCGCCGGCCTGTCACGCCGGAGGTCGCGGGTTCGAGCCCCGTCACTCGCGCCATTGCCCTGTTCGGGCATGGTGGAAGTTGGTTTTTCACCATGCGATATACTCTGCCGTCATCCCGGACTTGATCCGGCATCAACGTGCCGAAAGCGCAGCGCACGAAAACCAAACGCATCGAAAGCCGCAAGTTGGATCCCGGATCAAGTCCGGGATGACGGCGTCACTTGAGGCACCCTACCGCCAGCGCCCGGTTTCCATCCATTGCAGCAGGCGGCGCATCGGCAGCACCCAGAGCCAGACGATGCCGGTGAAGACATAGAACACTAACTGCAACAGCCAGTGCCATTCGGCCACGATGTTCGACAGGCTGGCGACGCCCACCACCCAGATCGCGATCAGCAACAGGATGAACAGCATGCCTGCGGGTTTGCGCCAGCTTGGCGTCATCGGGTGATCCAGTCCAGTTCGGTGGCGATGGCGTGCAGTGGCACATCCCATGGGTCGGCGGGAAGCGCCTCGACCTGCTGCATGCTCCACGCAACCCCGATGCGCCATGCGTCGGGGAAGGCGACGAAGGCGCGGTCGTAATGGCCGGCACCCTGGCCGAGCCGGTTGAGCGCGGAATCGAACGCGACGAGCGGTGTAAGGATGATGTCCGGCACGCGTTCTTCGGCGGTTTCGGCGGGCTGGTGCAGGCCGAACGGGCCGGCGACCAACGCAGCCTCGGTATCCCAGGCGAGAAAGCGCAATGGCGGTTTCGCACCGGTGACGTGGGGCAGGACGATCTCGCACCCTGCCTCGACGGCGGCGCGGGCGAGGGAGGAGGGATCGGCCTCGCCGCCCATCGGAACATAGGAGGCGACGGTCATGCCGTGTTCGAGGCGATCGCGGAACGCTTGCGGCACGGCGATCTCGGGCCGCGCGCGCGCTACGAACAGGTCGCGATCGGCGCGCATGCGGGCGCGGAGGGATTTCTTGTCCAGAGCGGGGTGGCTTTCGCTAGGCATCGTTGCGACCAGGAACGGGCTGCTTCCCCGGCGAAGGCCGGGGTCCAGTCGGGACACAGACGTGATCGGGCGCTGTGCGACGTAACATCGACCTTCCCGACTGGGCCCCGGCCTTCGCTTGGGAAGCGGGTGATAGATTCGCGTGTAAGTTGGGTGATGATGGCAACGGGCCGGATGGAGTGGCGGGACCACCGTGGCCGTTTGCCTGAATATCCTCTGACGCCAAAAGCATCAGGTGGGGATCATGTACGACAGACCAGGATCTGCGCAGGGACAACCCCCTAGGAAGAAGAATCGCCTCAGGGATAATCGGTAAAGCTCGTACCGGGCAGTGCCCGCCACCGGCATATATAGCGCGCGAGAGGTTAATTCTCAAGGCTCGCGGCCAGCGCTTCGAGCCGGTCGGCGAGCTTTTCCAGCAATTCTGCGCCCGGCCCCTCGAGCGGCCTGTTCTGCGCATCGTTCAGGGCGTCGGCGAGCATCAGCGCTACGAACAGCATCGCGCGTTCTCCGCCGATCCCGCCCGAGGCGCGGGCGGCGGCGGGCCAGCGCGCGTCGAGCAGCGCACCGATGCGGAACAACTGATCCTCCTCGCCATCGCGGCAGGCGACGATGTGGCGGTGGCCGCCGATGGTGAGCGTGACGTCTGCCATCAGTCGGCGCTGCCGCGTGCGATGACGTCGTCGAGTGCGGCGACGGCATCGGCCATGCGCGTGCGCAGGGCGGCATGTCGCTGGACAAGGGCTTCGCCGGCGCGTTCGCGCTTGGCGCTGGCCGCTTCGATCCGCGCGATGGCGGCATGAATGCGGTCGATGGGAGGAACGGCCATCGCCTTCAGATAGCACGGCTTGTCCCCGCGACAACATGGATTTGCCGTTCCTGCGGTTGACGCGGGGGACAAGCCACCGCAAAGACCGCGCGAATTATCGACGGCCGGGGGGCGTGTCGCCCGGCACCTGCGAAGGATTGCGCGCGCCAGTAGCCGTTGCGGACTTCGATCCCGCCACCCGCGATTCGCGGGGCAGGGATCGCTGCTGCGGCTGCGACGCGACTGATTTCGGCCCGCTTGGGCGTGATATGACGGGAGACAGGATATGACGGTCAAGGTAGCGATCAACGGGTTCGGGCGCATCGGTCGCCTCGTCGCGCGTGCGGTTCTGGAGCGTGGCGACACGGGGCTGGAACTGGTGGCGATCAACGATCTGGCCGATGCCAAGTCGAACGCGTGGCTGTTCAGCCGCGACAGCGTGCACGGCAAGTATCCGGGCGTCGTCTCGGCCGAGGGCAACGATCTGGTCGTGGACGGCAAGCGTATCCGCGTGACCGCAGAGCGCGATCCGGCGAACCTGCCGCACAAGGAACTGGGTGTCGATATCGTGCTGGAATGCACCGGCTTCTTCACCGATCGCGAGAGCGCGCAGAAGCATATCGATGCGGGTGCCAAGAAGGTGCTGATCTCCGCCCCGGCCAAGGGCGTCGACCTGACCGTGGTGTACGGCGTGAACAACGACAAATTGGAGGCGAGCCACAACATCGTTTCCAACGCGTCGTGCACGACCAACTGCCTGGCACCGGTCGCCAAGGTGCTGAACGATGCGATCGGCATCGAGCGCGGCCTGATGACGACGGTGCACGCGTATACCAACGACCAGAAGATCCTCGATCAGATCCACCCCGATCTGCGCCGTGCGCGTGCGGCGGCGATGTCGATGATCCCGACCACGACGGGCGCGGCGCGCGCGGTGGGCGAGGTTCTGCCGGAACTGAAGGGCAAGCTGGACGGATCGGCGATCCGCGTGCCGGTGCCGGATGGCAGCCTGATCGACCTGACCTTCACGCCCAAGCGCGACACGACCGTCGAGGAAGTGAACGCGATCCTGAAGGCGGCGAGCGAGAGCGGCCCGATGGTCGGCATCCTGGTCTATTCGGACGAGCCGCTGGTTTCGATCGACATCGTGCATACGCCGGCATCGTCGACGATCGACAGCCTCGAGACGGCAGTGCTGGACGGCAAGCTGGTCCGCGTGGTTAGCTGGTACGATAACGAATGGGGCTTCTCGAACCGCATGATCGATACTGCGGGTGCGATGGGCAAGTTCCTCTAATGGATAAAGTCGCCCCGGCGCAGGCCGGGGCCGCGGCGTTTGTGGCCGATGACAGCCCCACACACCCAGCGGCCCCGGCCTGCGCCGGGGTGACGGGCACGCTCGCCGGAATCGCCCGGCACGGCCGGCCCAAAGGCCCGATGGAAACGATCGACCATGCCGTCGTCACGATCGAAGGCGGCATCGCCGGCGATTTTCGCGGTGGCATGAAGGGCCGGGCACACAAGCGGCAAGTGTCGCTGATGGAGCGCGGCGACTGGGATCTGGCGATGGCCGAGGTCGGCCATGCCATTCCGTGGCAGGAACGGCGCGCGAACCTGCTGGTCGACGGGCTGGACCTGCCGCAGACCAAGGGTGTGCACTTGCGGATCGGCCGGGACGTGGTGTTGCAGGTTATGGTCGAGACCGATCCGTGCGAGCGGATGGAGAAGCTGGCCGTCGGGCTGCGCGCGGCGTTGACGCCGGACTGGCGCGGCGGCGTGTGTACGATGGTGCTCGCCGGTGGCGAGATCCGAATCGGTGATGAGATCAGGGTGGAGCAAGCATGAGCAGAGCCTTTAAAACGCTGGACGATATGGGCGATGTTTCCGGCAAGCGCGTGCTGGTGCGCGAAGACCTGAACGTGCCGATGGCGGATGGCGTTGTGACCGACGATACGCGGCTGCGCGCCACGCTAGCGACGGTCGGCGAGCTGGCCGACAAGGGCGCGATCGTGCTGGTGCTGGCACATTTCGGGCGGCCCAAGGGCGAGCGCAACCCGGCGATGTCGCTGGCGCTGGTGACCAAGCCGTACGAAGCTGTGCTGGGCCGCGCGGTACGCTTCATCGACTGGGACGGGGCGGAGGATGCGGTCGCCACGTTGCAACCGGGCGATGTCGCGGTGCTGGAGAATACGCGCTTCTTCGCGGGCGAAGAGAAGAACGATGCCGAACTGACGGCGCGGATCGCGAAGCTAGGCGATCTGTATGTCAACGATGCTTTTTCTGCGGCGCACCGTGCGCATGTTTCGACCGAAGGTTTGGCGCATGTGTTGCCGGCATTTGCGGGCCGGGCGATGGAGGCGGAACTCGATGCGCTGGACAAGGCGCTGGGCAATCCTGAGCATCCGGTCGCGGCCGTCGTGGGCGGCGCGAAGGTGTCGTCGAAGCTCGACGTGCTGAAGCATCTGGTGACGAAGGTCGATCATCTGATCATCGGCGGCGGGATGGCCAACACCTTCCTCGCGGCGCGGGGCGTGGATGTCGGCAAGTCGCTTTGCGAACATGACCTGACCGGTACGGCGGACGAGATTTTCGACGCGGCGGAGCGGGCGAACTGCACGATCCATCTGCCTTACGATGTCGTCGTGGCGAAGGAATTCGCCGCCAATCCGCCGAGCGTGCGCACCTGCAATGTGCACGAGGTTGCGGCGGACGAGATGATCCTGGATGTCGGGCCGGCAGCGGTCGAGGCGCTGGCCGACGTGATGAAGAATTGCCGGACACTCGTCTGGAACGGGCCGATGGGCGCGTTCGAGACGCCGCCGTTCGATGCGGCAACGGTGGCGCTGGCGCGCACGGCGGCGGCGCTGACGCGCGATGGTTCGCTGGTGTCGGTGGCAGGCGGCGGTGATACGGTTGCGGCGCTGAACCAGGCTGGGGCGGGGGGCGATTTTACCTTCGTGTCGACCGCTGGCGGTGCGTTTCTGGAGTGGATGGAGGGCAAGGACTTGCCCGGCGTGGCTGCGCTTTCGCGGTAATGCTTCACCGCGCATCTGCATACTTCCCCGGCGGAGGCCGGGGCCCAGTCGCGAAGGTCGATGTTACGTTGCGCCGCGCCCGATCACTTCTGTTTCCCGACTGGGCCCCGGCCTTCGCCGGGGAAGCAGAATATAAGTGTCGGAACTGCGCAATCACCCTGACAGTCCGATGAAATGGTCTTTACAGATCACCGCGCCTTGAGCAGCGGCCCCACCAGTCGTTCGATCGAACGCGCATCGAACGACTGGTTCTCGATATATTCCAGCCGGCCGCTGCGCGCGAAGACGTAGTTGGTCGGCACCGACGCCACCGTCAGATCGCGGCCGTAGACGTGGCGGGCTTGTGGATAGGCGATCCCGGGTGAGACCATCTGGTCGCCGCTGGCCTTGCCCGGATCGACGGCAATGCCGATCACGATCAGCCCCTCCGCGCGATGGCGGCGGTAATAGGCGTTGAGCAGGGGAAGCTCGGCGCGGCAGGGCAAGCACCACGTGGCCCAGATATTGACGATCACGACCTTGCCACGCAGATTTTCCAGCTTCACCCGAGCGCCATCTGCGAGCAGGAAATCGCGCGGCATGCCGCTTTGCATGGGCGCCGGCGCGGCGGACCCCATGCCGCCGATCAGCGCGAGGGCAGCGAACAATCTATAGATGCGGGGCCGGGCCATTCCGGCAAAGCTGAACGCTGCGGCGCGCGGGGTCAATCATCCTCGGAAGCGATCGGCGCACGTTTCAGCTCTGCGGCACCGGCTCGCTGAGGAGTGGTACGAGCTCGGCGTTCAGTCCGTCGAGCGTGAAGGCTGCGGCCTTGGCGTAGCGAATGCGGCCGGCGCGATCGATGATGTAGTTGGTCGGCACGGCCCTGACATTGCCATACGGGCCGTTGATCTTGCGGGCGGCCGGGATCTTCATCACCGCGAACAGTTTTTTCAACTGAAAGAGCGGCAACGACCCCTCTGTCGTAATCGCATAGACTTTCAGCCCGTTCTTGCGTTGCAGATCGTAATAGCGATCGAGCAGGGGCAGTTCCTCACGGCAGGGCACGCACCAGGTCGCCCAGTAATTGAGCACCACGACGCTGCCGCGCAGCTCTTCGCTCTTGATCTTTGTGCCATCGACCAACGTGATTTCGAACGGCGGCGCGATGTCGCCTACCTTGGGGGAGCGCGAGCCACCGATCAGCAGCGCGGCGGCAAGGCCCAGCGTGAAAGGCTTGATAAGCCGCGACAATCGATTCGCCATGATCTTCCCCCCGGAAACCCGGCACGAAGGTGCGCCCCGGTCCGGGACAGGTCAAGCGAGGCTGTCCGCTACGATGTTGCTCGTCTTCGCCGCACCGGCTAACAGCCGCGCCAGAACAAGTTCAGTGGACAGGGGATCAAAGATGACGCCGATCGTGAAGGCCATTCTCGACAAATACGAGTCCGATAATCCTGCGACCAAGGCAAATCTCGGTCGCATCCTGATGCAGGGCAAGCTGGGCGGCACCGGCAAGCTGATCATCCTGCCGGTGGATCAGGGTTTCGAACACGGGCCTGCGCGCAGCTTCGCGATCAATCCCCCGGCCTATGACCCGCATTACCATTGGCAGTTGGCGATCGACGCCGGCTTGTCGGCATTCGCCGCACCGCTCGGCATGATCGAAGCGGGTGCGACGACCTTTGCCGGTCAGGTGCCGACGATCCTGAAGGTCAACAGCTCTAACAGCTGGGCGCAGGGCGCGAACCAGGCCGTGACCGCTTCGGTCGAGGATGCCGTGCGGCTGGGTTGTGCTGCAATCGGCTTCACGATCTATCCGGGATCGGACGATTTGTTCGAGATGATCGGGCAGATCCGCGAAATGTCGGCCGAGGCCAAGGCGCTAGGCATCGCGACGGTGATCTGGTCGTACCCGCGCGGTGGCGTGCTGCCGAAATCGGGCGAACTGGCTTTGGACGTCGGCGCCTATGCCGCGCACATGGCGGCCCTGCTGGGCGCACACATCATCAAGGTGAAGCTGCCGAGCGATCACATCGAGCAGGCGGAAGCCAAGCCGATGTACGAGGGCACCGACTGGTCGAAGCAGTCCGATCGCGTGAAACACGTCGTGCAGTCGAGCTTTGCCGGGCGGCGCATCGTGGTGTTCTCGGGCGGTGCCGCCAAGGGTGCCGATGCGGTCTATCAGGACGCGCGCGACATCCGTGACGGCGGCGGCAACGGATCGATCATCGGTCGCAACACCTTCCAGCGCCCGCGCGACGAGGCGCTGGCGATGCTCGACAAGCTGGTTCGCATTTACAAGAACGAGGAATAAGCCTTCGCCATGGAGTTCGCCTATCATCGTAGCCTCGGCCCGATGATCGGCGTGCTTCTGGGAATCGCGATCGTCGAGATGTGCGTCGTGCATCTCGTCGTCGCGGCGCTTTGGGGCTGGATCGCCGCAGTGATCGTCGGCGTGATCGATCTGTCGCTGGTGGTGTGGCTCGTCGCGCTGCTGCGCTCGTTCAAGCGCCTGCCGGTGACGATCGTGGGCGGCGTGCTGAAGATGCAGGCGGGATCGCTTCGGTCCGTGACGATACCAGTCGGGCAGATCGCCGGGTTGCGGAAAAGTTGGGACGCGGCGGCGATCAAGGATCGCGGTGTCCTGAACTTGGCGCTGGCGAGCTGGCCGAGCGTCGTAGTCGATCTGCGTGAGCCGATCGTGATGCGGCGCGGCCGGGCGGTGAAGGCGATCGCGCACAAGCTGGACGATCCGGCGGCTTTCCATGCCGCCATCGTGGCGCTATCGCCGCGCGATGGACATTGAAGACCAGTTTGGGGAAGACCCTTTAGGCCCGCTCGACCCCAATTTCGCGGCGCGGTTCGTGCGCGATATGCGGCGGCCGCCGTGCCAGCTCTACCTCGTCTCGCCGCTGGATGTCGGCGGGGGGTTCGCCGATCGGTTGAAGCGTGCGCTGGACGCCGGGCCGGTGGCTGCGTTTCAGTTTCGGGTAAAGGACGTGGATCAACATGCGGCGGCGGCCTTGGCCGAACCGTTGCAGCGCATCTGCGCCGACGCGGATGTGGCGTTCATCGTCAACGACAGCATCGCGCTGGCCAAGCGGCTGGGGGCGGACGGCGTGCATCTCGGGCAGGATGACGGCGATCCGCGCGATGCGCGTGAGCAACTCGGGCCGACGGCGCAGATTGGCGTGACGTGTCACGACAGCCGGCACCTTGCGATGGAAGCAGGCGAGGGCGGCGCGGATTATGTCGCGTTCGGGGCGTTTTATCCGACGATCACCAAGACGGTCAGTCATCATGCCGATCCGGTGCTGCTTAGTTGGTGGTCGACCGTATTCGAGATTCCGTGTGTCGCGATTGGCGGGATCACGCCGGCCAATGCCGCGCCGCTGGTTGCGGCGGGGGCGGATTTTCTTGCCGTGTCCAATGCGGTATGGGGCGGGGACGAGGCGGCGGCGATCCGCGCGTTCGGCAAGGTGCTGAGGGGCTAGAGGCCTCGCTATTTTGGTGATAATCTCTGGGCCATGGCGAAACTGTCACCCATCGAGTCCGAGTTCGCATCGACCGAAGAGGCCGAGGCGTATGATGTATGGTTTCGCGCCAAGGTGCAGTCCGCGCTGGACGATCCCGGGCCTTTCATTCCGCATGATGAGGTAATGGCGGAAATGCGAGCATTGATTGAGTCGAAAAAGCGCAATGCGTCTAATTTGGGACGATAGAGCAAGACGCGATCTTCGCGAAGTTCTCGACTATATTTCAGATCGTAATATTGTTGCTGCTGAACGTCTTGAAGAGACGATTTCACACACGCTCGAGTTTCTGACGATCCACCCATTCATGTATCGGGCTGGCCGAATTTCGCGTACGCGGGAAGCGGTAGTTCACCCCAATTATGTTGTGGTCTACAGCGTTGACGATGATCTCATCACGATCAGACGCGTTCTCCACGCCCGCCAGAATTACCCCTGACGCATCACCAATGCCGTACGCGTCCGGTGTCCACATGGACGAAGCCGTCGCGCGGATAATAACCGACACCGCCGCCGCCCAGCGCCATCGCCGCGCCGTGAAGCCGTTCCAGGCTGACACCCGGCACCATGATGTCGGTCGCTTTGCCGAGCATGTGCTGGCTCTGGCTCGCGACGCCGGTATGCGCACCGCCTTTGGCGCGAAGCGCGGCGTTGGTGTGGGGGGAGCGGTAGCCGGAGATCAGGTCGATCTTGCTGCGCCCGGTCACTTCGAGCTTTTCGCGAAGCTGGACCAACAAGGCGAGCAGGCGGCGATCCATCACGGTCGCTTCGCCAGTGCGCCAGTCGCGCAGGCCGTGGTTCAGTTCGGCCAGGCCATCCGGGACGAACTGACCGCTGCGAGCGAAGACCGCATCGACGCTTTCGTTGGTGTGCACGTTGCGGATCGCGAGGCGCAGTTCGCCGCCCAAAGCCATCGCCGGAAACGGAAAGAATGCCGCCATGCCGCCCAACGCGGCGGCGCCGATCAGCCTGCGACGCGAAAGATCGGGATTTCGTGACGGCTGGGAAACAAGCCGGTCGTCCAACGTTGTCTGCATATCGTATATGTAGGAGTTTGAATTCTTGAGGAAAACCGCTCTCGGCGCAGCCTGTCTGGCGATTGCCTCGCTTGGTCCGATATCGGCGCAGGCGCAGGGAACCAAAGCCGCCGTTGCTTCACCGGGGCTCGATCGATCGACGCTGCACGTCCAGGTGATTCTCGATCATCTCGGCTTTTCGCCGGGCGTGCTCGATGGGCGATCCGGCAAGTCGCTGACCGCGGCACTGAAGGGGTTTCAGGAAACGCGCAACCTTAAACAAACCGGCGAGATGGACCCCGCGACGCTGTATGCGCTCCACCAATATCGCGACTGGAGGCCGACCCAGACGGTGACGCTGACGCAAGAGATGCTGGCCGGGCCGTATGTCGATCCGATGCCCAAGGATCCGCAGCTTCAGGCCAAGCTGCCCGCGCTTGGTTATCGCAACGCGCTGGAGAAATTGGGTGAGATGTTTCACACCAAGCCGGAAGTGCTGGTCGAGCTGAACGGGGCGGGGACGAAGCTTGCCGCTGGTGCGAAGATCATCGTGCCGAACGCCATCGCCACGGCGCGTGCCTATGACGCCAAGCTGCCGGCAACGTGGCGGCAGACGCTGTCCGACCTGAATGTGAGTTCCGACCAGCCCAAGGGCACCCGCATAGTCGTCGACAAGTCCGACGAGGTGCTGCGCGTGTTCGACAAGGACGGCAAGCTGGTCGCGCAATTCATGGCGACGATGGGCAGCAGCCATGATCCACTGCCGATCGGCAAGTGGACGGTGAAGGGCGCGTCGTACAATCCGACGTTCCATTATAATCCCGACCTGTTCTGGGATGCCAAGGACAGCGCCAAGGCGGCGAAGCTGCCGGCCGGGCCGAATGGGCCGGTCGGCGTGATCTGGCTCGATTTGTCGAAGCCGCATTACGGCATCCACGGTACGCCCGAACCGAGCACGATCGGGCGGGCGGAAAGCCATGGCTGCATTCGCCTGACCAACTGGGATGCGGCGCGGCTGTCGCTGATGATCAAGCCGGGGACGCCGGCGATCTTCCAGAAGTGAGGTAGTTCTGGGACTGCTTCGCAAACTGGGCATCGGGCTTATCGTCGTCTCGCTGGCGGCGATCGGCCTGTGGGTGGCGGCGCTGAAGTGGTTGCCGGATGCGCCGACCGGGGCGGGCGGCCCCGCCGCGTCGCCGTCGCCGCAAGCGGTGATCGTGGCGCATGACGGGCCATTGGCGATACCGGTCACGGGCGTTGCGAGCAGCGCGGTGCGCGATAGCTGGGGCGATCCGCGCGAGAATGGTTTGCGCGAGCATCACGGGACCGACATCGTCGCGGCGGCCGGTACGCCGGTGATCGCGGCTGCGCCGGGGCGGATCGAGAAATTGTGGGACAGCGCTGCGGGTGGGATCACCCTTTACGTGCGATCACCGAAGCGCGTGTGGCTGTATTATTACGCGCACCTGAGCGGCTATGCGCCCGGGGTGCACGAGGGTCAGGTGGTAAAGGCCGGCGATCCGCTGGGCTTCGTAGGCGATACCGGTAATGCCGGGGCTGGCAATTACCACCTGCATTTCGGGCTGACCCGCACGACGCCTGAGCAGCATTGGTACGAGGGGCGGGATGTCGATCCTTACCCCTACCTTGCCGAAAAGCCCGCCGCCCGCTAAGGCCGCCGCCTTCGCTCTTTCCAGCTACAGGTATCCCATGAAGATCAACGCGGTCGAGATTCGTCCCGGCAACATCCTCGAATATGAAGGCGGCATCTGGAAGACCGTCAAGATCCAGCACACCCAGCCGGGCAAGGGCGGGGCGTATATGCAGGTCGAGATGAAGAACCTGATCGACGGCCGCAAGACCAACGTCCGCTTCCGTTCCGCCGAGAGCGTCGAGCGCGTGCGGCTCGACACGGTCGATTTCCAGTTCCTGTTCCGGGAAGGCGAAACGCTGACCTTCATGGACAAGATCAACTACGAACAGGTCTCGCTCGACGCGGGCATTCTGGGGGACGCCGCGGCGTTCCTGCAGGACGGCATGGACGTGGTGATGGAGCTGTGGGACGAGCGCCCGATTTCGGTGCAGCTGCCCGACACGATCGAGGCGATGATCGTCGAGGCCGATGCCGTGGTGAAGGGGCAGACGGCGTCTTCCTCCTACAAGCCGGCGATCCTCGAGAACGGTGTGCGCGTGATGGTGCCGCCGCATATCGGTGCGGGCACGCGGATCGTGGTCGACGTTTACGAGCAGACGTATGTGAGGCGGGCTGAGTGAGGCCGAGCGGACGAGTCAAATAGCGACGCTATTTGTCCGATCCGCCGCCCGGCCGGCGAGCGCAGCTCGACCGACGACACGGGCTTTGCCCGTGGCGCGCGTTTGCGGCACGGCCCCACCCCAACCCCTCCCCTGAAGGGGAGGGGCTTAAAGGATAGATTATGGTTTCCCATTCCGGCCTGATGACGATCATGGACCGCGCCGCGCGCAAGGCGGGGCCGCGGCTGCGTCGTGACTTTAACGAGGTCCAGCAATTGCAGGTCAGTCGCAAGGGCCCGGCCGATTTCGTGTCGATGGCCGATCAGCGTGCCGAGCAGACCCTGTTCGAGGAACTGAGCCACGCCCGCCCCGATTGGGGTTTCCTGATGGAGGAGCGCGGCGAGATTGCCGGCGATCCCAACAAGCCGCGCTTCATCGTCGATCCGCTGGATGGCACGTCGAACTTCCTGCACGGCATTCCGCATTTCGCGATCTCGATCGCGGTCGAGGAGACGCTGGCCAATGGCAAGCGCGAGATCACCGCGGGGCTGGTCTATCAGCCGCTGACCGACGAGAGTTTCTGGGCCGAAAAGGGCAAGGGCGCATGGGTGCAGTCCGAGCGGCTGCGCGTTTCGGCGCGCCGCGACATGGCGGATGCGTTGATCGCGACCGGCATTCCGTTCCTGGGCCATGGCAATTTCGCGCAATGGAGCCGCATTTTCGGGGCGATCGCGCCGGAAGTGGCCGGCATTCGGCGCTTCGGTGCGGCGTCGCTGGATTTGGCGTGGGTCGCGGCGGGGCGGTATGACGGGTTCTGGGAATCGGACCTGCAGCCGTGGGACGTCGCGGCCGGCATGTTGCTGATCAAGGAAGCCGGCGGCTTCGTCACCGACTATCGCGGCGGCGACCAGATGCTCGCGCGCAAGGAGATCCTGGCGGCGAACGACGTGCTGCAATCTAAGCTGCACAAGCTGGTGGCCGGGGCTTTGCGGTAAAGGCAGCAACCGTCATCCCAGCGAAGGCTGGGATCTCTGTGGGGATGACGCGGCGCTCTCCTCATGGCGACCCCAGCCTTCGCTGGGGTGACGATTGTATGATTGTTGCGAGTCATTCTCACGCCACTCGCCCTTGCCCGTCAAAGACCATCGTCCTAAAGCCCGGACCATCCACTTCGCACATGCGAGAAACCCTTGGTCGACCTGTCGCAATATCTTCCGATCCTGCTTTTCCTGGGCGTCGCCATCGTCCTGTCGAGCGCGTTCGTGTTCCTGCCGATGATCGCGGCGCGCTTCACCGGCGCGCACAAGCCGACGGCGGAAAAGCTCACCGAATATGAATGCGGTTTCCCGGCGTTCGAGGACAGCCGCAGCCAGTTCGACGTGCGCTTCTACCTCGTCGCGATCCTGTTCATCATCTTCGATCTGGAGGCGGCGTTCCTCTATCCATGGGCGGTGAGCGTGTTCAAGCTGGGCTGGCTCGCCTGGGGCTCGATGATGGTGTTCATCGCCGAACTGGCGCTCGGCCTGATCTATGCCTGGAAGAAGGGAGCGCTGGAATGGGAGTAGAGCTTACGGCCCAGCCGATTGGCGCGCCCGCGACCGGCACTTTGCCTGACGTCGCATTCCTGAACGACATCAACAGCGAGCTGGGCGACAAGGGTTTTCTGGTCACCTCGACCGAAGAGCTGTTTCAGTGGGCGCGTACGGGTTCGCTGTGGTGGATGACCTTCGGTCTCGCGTGCTGCGCGGTCGAGATGATCCACGTGAACATGCCGCGCTACGATCTCGAACGCTTCGGCGCTGCGCCGCGCGCGTCTCCGCGCCAGTCGGATGTGATGATCGTGGCGGGCACATTGTGCAACAAGATGGCCCCGGCTTTGCGCAAGGTCTACGACCAGATGTCGGAGCCTAAATACGTCATTTCGATGGGGTCGTGCGCCAATGGCGGCGGCTATTATCATTACAGCTACAGCGTCGTGCGCGGGTGCGACCGGATCGTGCCGGTGGATATCTACGTGCCGGGCTGCCCGCCGACCGCCGAGGCGTTGTTGTACGGGATCATGCAGTTGCAGCGAAAGATCCGCCGTGTCGGGACGATCGAACGGTGAGGTCGCCCGCGCCCGCTTACACGTCCAACGACGGCGTGATCGATGCTGCCGGAAAGGCGCTCGGCAATAAGGTTTTGTCGTCGCTCGAGGCGGTTAACGAGGTGTCGTTCACGGTCGATCGCGAAAGCCTGATCGATACGATGATCCTGCTGCGGGACACGCCGGGGCTCGAATATCAGCAACTCATGGAGATCGCCGGCGTCGATTATCCGGAACGGGCGGACCGTTTTGAGGTGGTCTATTGCCTGCTCTCGCTGACGCGCAATCACCGCATCCGCGTGCATGTGCAGACCGACGAGGAAAAGCCGGTGCCGTCGGTGACGGGCATCTGGCCGGTCGCGGGCTGGCTGGAGCGCGAGGTGTACGACATGTACGGCGTGCTGTTCTCGGGCAATCCGGACCTGCGCCGCATCCTGACCGATTACGGTTTCCGCGGGCATCCCCAGCGCAAGGATTTCCCGCTCTCCGGCTTCGTCGAACTGCGCTACTCGGAAGAAGCGAAGCGCGTTGTGTACGAGCCGGTCAAGCTGGCGCAGGATTTCCGCACGTTCGATTTCACGTCCCCGTGGGAGGGGGCGGAGTATATCTTGCCGGGTGACGAGAAGGCGAAACTGCCCGAAGCGAAGGGTGCTCCGACACCGCTGAAAGCCGACGAAATCGTCAAGGCCGATGCCGCCAAGAGCGAGGCCAAGGCACCACCGCCGGAAGTAAAGACCACTGAGGCTCCGGCGCAAACGGGGGCGGGCAAGGCGTCCCCCGACGCCGAGCCCAAGCCTGCCGATCCGGATGTCGTGAAGACGCCGCGCAAGCGTACGCCGAAGGCGGAAGCATCCGGCGATACGCCGCCTGCTAAGCTGCGTGCCCCGCGCAAGCCGAAGGCTGACAAGTAATGGCCGATCATCTCGAAGCGGTCGAACACCGCATGGACGCCGCCGACCCCACGCCGGGCGATGTGGAGATCCAAAACTACACGATCAATTTCGGCCCGCAGCATCCGGCCGCGCACGGCGTGTTGCGCCTCGTCATGGAGCTGGACGGCGAGATCGTCGAACGCGTCGATCCGCATGTCGGCCTGCTGCATCGCGGCACCGAGAAGCTGATCGAGCATAAGACCTACATCCAGGCGCTGCCGTATTTCGACCGGCTCGATTATTGCTCGCCGCTTTGCATGGAGCATAGCTTCGTGCTGGCGATCGAGAAACTGCTCGATCTGGAAGTGCCGATCCGCGCGCAATATCTGCGCGTGTTCTTCGCCGAGCTGACCCGCATTTCGAACCATATGCTCAACCTCGGGTCGCACGTGATGGACGTCGGCGCGATGACGCCTAACCTGTGGCTGTTCGAAATCCGCGAAGACTGCATGAACTTCTTCGAGCGCGTGTCCGGCGCGCGTATGCATTCGGCCTATTTCCGTCCGGGTGGCGTGCATCAGGATACGCCGCTGAAGCTGTTGACCGATATCGCCGACTGGCTCGACACCCGTCTGCCGCGTTTGTTCGAGGATGCGATTTCGCTCGTCGCGGACAATCGCATCTTCAAGCAGCGCAATGTGGATATCGCCACGGTCAGCCGTGACGATGCAGTGAAATGGGGCTTTTCCGGCCCGATGATTCGTGGATCCGGCATTCCGTGGGATCTGCGCAAGTCGCAGCCATACGATGTCTATGCGAAGATGGATTTCGACGTGCCGGTCGGCACGCGCGGCGATTGCTACGACCGGTTCATGGTGCGCGTCGAGGAGGTCCGCCAGTCGGCGCGGATCATGAAGCAATGCCTGAACGAAATGCCGGACGGGCCGATCGCGAGCCTTGATCGCAAGGTCGTGCCGCCCAAGCGCGGCGAGATGAAGCGGTCGATGGAAGCGCTGATCCATCACTTCAAGCTGTATACCGAAGGCTTCCACGTGCCGGCGGGCGACGTGTACGTCGCGACCGAAAGCCCGAAGGGCGAGTTCGGCGTGTATCTGGTCGCCGATGGCAGCAACAAGCCGTACCGCTGCAAGATCCGCCCGACCGCGTTCAGCCATTTGCAGGCGATGGACTTCATGGCCAAGGGGCACATGCTGGCGGACACAACGGCGATCCTGGGCGCGATGGATATCGTGTTCGGGGAGTGCGACCGGTGATGCGTCAGGTCCACATTGTTAATTTGGTTGCTGCGACCATCGGGGCGCTCGCTGCCGCATTGCTCATCGATGGCAATGTTAAGCTTTCGTCATTTGCTGGTTGGTTCCTGGTGGTTTTGTTCGCGCTCTATGTTTCTGAGATCGCGATTTCGAAAATGAAGCGAAGCAATGGCTGAAGCACCCCAAATCCCCGACGAGGCCGAGACCCGCGCGCGCTGGGGCGCGTTTGCGTGGACCGAGGAAAACCAGAAGAAGGCGAACGAGATACTCGGGCGCTATCCCAAGGGGCGCGAGCGATCGGCGTCGATCCCGTTCCTCGATCTCGCCCAGCGGCAGGTCGGCGCGGAAACGCAGACCCAGGGCTGGTTGCCGGTGCCGGTGATCGAATTCGTCGCGCGCCAGATCGGGGTGCCGTACATGCGCGTGTATGAGGTCGTGACTTTCTACACGATGTTCAATCTGGCGCCGGTCGGCCGCTATCATGTGCAGGTCTGCGGCACGACGCCGTGCATGCTGGCGGGTTCGGACGATGTGCTGGCGGCGTGCAAGAACAAAGGTCTGATCAAGGGGCGGACGACGCCCGATGGCCTGTTCACGCTGACCGAGGTCGAGTGCCTCGGCACTTGCGCCAACGCGCCGATGGTGCAGATCAACGACGATAATTACGAAGACCTGGACTATGATCGTACCAACGCGATCCTGGAGGCGCTCGCTTCCGGCCAGACGCCCAAGCCCGGCTCCACGATCGGCCGCAGATCGAGCGAACCCACCGGTGGGGCGACCTCGCTTGCCGCGATGGTGGACGAGAACCACGATTATCGGGGGGAGTGGGCATAATGCTCGCTGACAAGGACCGCATCTTCACCAACGTATACGGGTTCCAGCCCTGGAACCTGAAGGCGGCGATGGCGCGTGGCGATTGGGACAAGACCGCCGATCTGATGAAGATCGGGCAGGACGGGCTGATCGACAAGGTCAAGGCGTCGGGCCTGCGCGGGCGCGGCGGGGCAGGGTTCCCGACCGGCATGAAGTGGAGCTTCATGCCCAAGGAACCGAAGCCGGACCGGCCGAACTTCCTGGTGATCAACGCGGATGAGAGCGAGCCGGGGTCGTGCAAGGACCGCGAGATCATTCGTCACGATCCGCACAAGCTGATCGAGGGCGCGCTGATCGCAGGCTTCGCGATGCGCGCGCGCGCGGCGTACATCTACATTCGCGGCGAGTATATCCGCGAGGCGGAGACGTTGTTCGCGGCGGTGGCGGAGGCTTATGCCGCCGGGCTGATCGGCAAGAATGCGTGCAAATCGGGCTATGATTTCGACGTCTTCGTCCACCGGGGTGCTGGCGCGTATATCTGCGGCGAAGAGACCGCGATGCTTGAAAGCCTGGAAGGCAAGAAGGGGCAGCCGCGCCTGAAGCCGCCATTCCCGGCCGGCGCTGGTCTGTACGGTTGCCCGACGACGGTGAACAACGTCGAATCGATCGCGGTGGTGCCGACGATCCTGCGCCGCTCGCCGGAATGGTTCGCCAGCTTCGGTCGCGAGAAGAACGAAGGCACCAAGCTGTTCCAGATCAGCGGCCATGTGAATACGCCGTGCGTCGTGGAAGAGGCGATGAGCATCACCTTCCGCGAACTCATCGAGACGCATTGCGGCGGCATTCGTGGCGGGTGGGACAATCTGCTCGCGGTGATCCCGGGCGGATCTTCGGTGCCGCTGGTGCCGGCGGCCGAGATCATGGACGTGCCGATGGATTTCGACGGGCTGAAGGCGGTCGGTTCCGGCCTCGGCACGGCGGCGGTGATCGTGATGGACAAGTCGACCGATATCGTCCGCGCGATCAGCCGCATCTCGTATTTCTACAAACACGAGAGCTGCGGCCAGTGCACGCCGTGCCGCGAAGGCACCGGCTGGATGTGGCGCGTGATGGAACGGATGCGCACCGGCGACGCGGACATCTCCGAGATCGACATGCTGCAACAGGTCACCAAGCAGGTCGAAGGCCATTCGATCTGCGCGCTGGGCGATGCCGCGGCGTGGCCGATCCAGGGGCTGATCAAGCATTTCCGGCCGGAGATGGAGCGGCGGATTATCGCCAAGAATGGCGGTGGTGATGCGCCGATGATGGAGGCGGCGGAGTGAGGCCTCACGTTTCCCTTGTATTTGGAATTTTGGGTGTCGCTGCGGTTTGTGCGCTTCCTGCGCACGCTCAAAAGACGGGCACGCGTATCGACCATAATGCGGGCGCGGTCGGTTCGGTCAGCCGCCTTGATGCTGAGACTGCGGCTATTGCGGCTAATACTTTCGCTCAGTGTTTGGCGCGACGTGAAGGTAAGAGCATGAGGAATGCGCTCGCGTTCCCATTCGTGTCGCCCGAGCAGAGCAAGGCAATCGCAAGATTGCGTACCCAGTTCGAAGAGTGCCTGGGTAATGCCAATGAGTTTGATCAATTGGTACTCGGCCAGGTGTTGCAGGCGGGCGGCGCTGCCGAATGGTTCGTTCGGACCGAATTGAAGAATGTCGATCTGAGTTCGTTAAAGGGAATGTCGGACGAGGCCCTCGAGAAAACTTCCTTTCGACCACGAACCGCACTGGAAGATCTGGGGCTTTGTATCGTTCGTCGTGATCCGGATCGTGCTCGTGGTTTCGTAGAAAGCAAGATGGGTACTTTGGAAGCAAAGACAGCCTTCAAGGCGATCACGCCGGATTTAGGGCCATGCGTGACTGGCGGAACTGAAATGAAGTTGAATTCGGTAAATTTGCGAGCGGTCGTCTCGTACGCACTGTACCGCGCATCTTCTATGCTGGGAGCGACTGGTGCCTAAGCTCAAAGTCGACGGCGTCGAAATCGAAGTTCCTGCCGGTGCCACGGTGCTGCAGGCGTGCGAGATCGCCGGCAAGGAAATCCCGCGTTTCTGCTATCACGAGCGGCTGAGCATCGCGGGGAATTGCCGCATGTGTCTGGTCGAGGTGAAGCCGGGGCCGCCCAAGCCGCAGGCGTCGTGCGCGTTGCCGGCGGCCGACAATCAGGAGATATTCACCAACACGCCGATGGTGAAGAATGCCCGTGAGGGCATCATGGAATTCCTGTTGATCAATCACCCGCTCGATTGCCCGATCTGCGATCAGGGCGGCGAGTGCGATTTGCAGGACCAGTCGGTCGCTTACGGGCGCGGACAGTCTCGCTACGGCGAGAACAAGCGCGCCGTGACCGAGAAGTATATGGGGCCGATCGTGAAGACGGTGATGACGCGATGCATCCAGTGCACGCGCTGCATCCGCTTTGCCGAGGAAGTGTCCGGCGTGGAGGAAATCGGCGCGATCTATCGCGGCGAAGACATGCAGATCACGTCGTATCTCGAGAACGCGGTGAAGAGCGAGCTTTCGGGTAACGTGGTCGATCTGTGCCCGGTCGGTGCGCTGACCAGCAAGCCGTACGCGTTCGAGGCGCGGCCGTGGGAACTGAAGAAGACGCTGACCATCGACGTGATGGACGCGGTGGGGACGAATATCCGGCTCGACAGCCGTGGGCGCCAGGTGCTGCGCGCGCTTCCCGTGATCAACGAGGACGTCAACGAGGAATGGGCGTCGGACAAGACGCGCCACGCGGTGGACGGTCTGGTGCGCGGGCGGCTGGACAAGCCGTATGTGCGGGTGAACGGCAAGCTGGTTGCGGCGACGTGGGACGAGGCGTTTGCGGCGATTGCGGATGTTGCCAAAGGTGCCGCCGACAGCGTTGCAGCGATCCATGGCGACCTGTTGGATTGCGAAACGCTGTTTGCTACGAAATCGCTTTTGAAATCAATGGGTTCTTCGCTGATCGAGGGTCGCCAGACGGGCATGGCCTATGACACGTCCTCGATGGCGGCGGTGAATTTCAACACCACCATCGCCGGTGCGGAAGATGCGGACGTTATCTTGCTGGTCGGGACCAACGTGCGCTGGGAAGCTCCGCTGGTGAACACGCGGATCCGCAAGGCGATCAAGAAGGGTGCCAAGGTCTTCGCGATCGGGCCGGAAACCGAGTTGACCTACAAGGTCGAGTGGCTCGGCAATGATCTGGCGCTGCTCGGCAAGTTGCCCGAGGCCGTGACGGAAGCGTTCAAGGGTGCGGCCAAGCCGATGATGATCGTCGGCGGCGCGGCGCTCAAGGGCGGGCACGGCGCGGCGCTGGCGTTGGCAAGCACGCTGAACCTCGTTCGGGATGGCTGGAACGGTTTCAACGTGCTGCACTTCTCGGCGGCGCGGAATGGCGGGCTGATGCTCGGTTGGGCGCAGAAGGGTGGGATCGCGGATATCGTCGCGGCCAAGCCGAAGCTGGCGTTCTTCCTCGGCGCGGACGAGGTGGATTTCGGCGCGTTTGCGGACAGCTTCAAGGTGTATATCGGTCATCATGGCGACAAGGGTGCCGCGCATGCCGACGTGATCCTGCCGGGTGCGAGCTATGCCGAGAAATCGGGCACCTGGGTCAATCTCGAAGGACGCGTGCAGCGTGGCGAGCGGGCCGTGTTCCCGCCGGGCGATGCGCGTGAGGACTGGACGATCCTACGCGCGCTGTCGGCGGTGCTGGGCAAGACGCTGCCGTTCGACACGATCGACGAACTGCGTGCGGCGATGAGCGGGGACACACCCGATCTCGCGACGTTGGGCCTCAAGACCTTCGCGTGGAACCCGCCGGCGCTCGACGCGACGGGATCGGGCGAAGTCGCGTATCCGATCAAGGATTTCTACCTGACCAACGCGATCTGCCGCGCGAGCCCGACGATGCAGCGCTGCTCAGCCGAACTGGTGCATGGCCAGGATTATGCGGAGGCGGCGGAATGACCACCGATATCGTCATCCTGGCGCAGGCCGGGATCGCGTGCCGCACGGATGCGCTTCGTAACATGGCGGCCCCGGCCTTCGCCGGGGTGACGTTGGAGTGGGTCAAATGACCGCGTTCTTCCAATCCTTCGGCATGGAATATGGCTGGGCGTGGTTCACCTCCACCATCATCGGCATCCTCGTGATCGCGTTGCCGCTGATGCTGGCGGTGGCGATGATCATCTATGCCGATCGCAAGATCTGGGCAGCGATGGCGCTGCGCCGCGGGCCGAATGTGGTCGGGCCGTTCGGGCTGCTACAATCGTTCGCGGACGGCCTGAAAGTGTTCCTGCAGGAAACCATCGTGCCGACGGCGGCAAACAAGGTGCTCTTCCTGCTCGCGCCGATCATCACCTTCACGGTCGCGTTGATCGTGTGGGCGGTGGTGCCGTTCCAGGTCGGCGTGGTGCTGGCGAACATCAATGTCGGCCTGCTGTACGTGCTCGCGGCGTCGTCGCTCGGCGTGTACGGGATTATCCTGGCGGGCTGGTCGTCCAACTCGAAATACCCGTTCTTCTCGGCGATCCGCGCGGCGGCGCAGATGGTGAGTTACGAAGTCGCGATCGGGTTCGTGCTGATCTCGATCGTCTTGTGGACCGGCAGCTTCAACCTGACGGCGATCGTCGAGGGGCAGAAGGGTCTGTACGGCTTCGTCAACGGTTATGCGTTCAACCCGCTGCTGTTCCCGATGGCGATCGTGTTCTTCATCTCCTCGCTGGCAGAGACGCAGCGCGCGCCGTTCGATCTGACCGAGGCGGAGAGCGAACTCGTCGCCGGGTACCAGACCGAATATTCGTCGATGTCATTCGCGCTCTACTGGCTCGGCGAATATGCCAACGTCATCCTGATGTGCACGCTGAACGCGACGCTCTTCTGGGGTGGGTATCTGCCGCCGTTCGACTGGGCGCCATTGTATCTGGTGCCGGGGATCATCTGGCTGTTCGCCAAGATCCTGTTCTTCTTCTTCGCGTTCAGCTGGGTGAAGGCGACGGTACCGCGCTATCGCTACGACCAGTTGATGCGGCTGGGGTGGAAGGTGTTCCTGCCGCTGTCGCTGTTCTGGGTTTTCCTGGTGTCCGGCTTCCTGATGCTGACCCGCGTCGGCACCGAGTGCAGCCCGGCGGAGCGCGTGTATCTCAAGCAATATGCGACGGGCTTCTACGACGCCCAGCGTCCGCAATATCCGACCGACGGCGTGTGTCGTGACAAGGTCGTTACCAAATCGGAGGCCAGCTCGTGAGCATCGGTCAGTACGTCAAGGCGTTCACATTGTGGGAGTTCGTCAAGGCGCATGCCCTGACGTTGAAATACTTCTTCAAGGCGAAGGCGACGATCAACTATCCGTTTGAGAAGAACCCGATCTCTCCGCGCTTCCGGGGCGAGCATGTGCTGCGCCGGTATCCGAACGGCGAGGAACGCTGCATCGCGTGCAAATTGTGCGAGGCTGTGTGCCCGGCGCAGGCGATCACGATCGAGGCCGAGCCGCGTGACGACGGATCGCGCCGCACGACGCGCTACGATATCGATATGACCAAGTGCATCTTCTGCGGCCTGTGCCAGGAAGCATGCCCGGTCGATGCGGTGGTCGAGGGTCCGAACTTCGAATATGCGACGGAAACGCGCGAGGAACTGATCTACGACAAGGCGAAACTGCTCGCCAATGGCGATCGGTGGGAGCGCGCGATCGCGGCGAACCTTGCCGCCGATGCGCCGTACCGTTAAGCGCGCGACAACTCTGAGGGGCACACAGATTCCGTGATCCAAGCCATAGCCTTTTACCTGTTCGCCGCGATGGTGATCGTGTCGGGAGCGTTGACCATTACGGCGCGCAACCCGGTGCATGCCGTGCTGTGGCTGATCCTGGCCTTCTTCAATGCCGCAGGGCTGATGGTGCTGGTCGGTGCCGAGTTCATCGCGATGCTGCTGGTGATCGTCTATGTCGGTGCGGTCGCGGTGCTGTTCCTGTTCGTCGTGATGATGCTCAACATCGATTTCGCCGAATTGCGGCAAGGTTTCGCGCGCTATGCGGCGATCGGGCTCGTGCTGGCGATCGCGCTGGCGGCCGAGATCATGATCGCGTTCGGCGCGTGGAGCGCGGGCGGGTTGCAACTGTCGCGACGCGCGGCGGTGATCGACAATGCGGTGCCGAACATCGAGGCGATCGGGCAATTGCTCTACACGCGCTATCTGTTCGTGTTCGAAGGCGCGGGGCTCGTGCTGCTCGTCGCGATGATCGGGGCGATCGTGCTGACGCATCGCGAGCGTGGCGGCGTACGCGGGCAGAATATCGCGCGTCAGGTGGCGCGCCGTCCGCAGGATGCGACGCGCAATACGCAGCCGGGCGTCGGCCAGGGGGTGGAATTGTGATCCTTCGACAGGCTCAGGACGTACGGTTCAGCGGAGTGCTTCGCACGTGATTGGTTTGACGCACTATCTGGTCGTCGCGGCGATCCTCTTCGCCTTGGGCGTGGTGGGCATCATCGCCAACCGCAAGAATTTGATCGTCATGTTGATGGCGGTGGAATTGATCCTGCTAAGCGTGAACCTGAACTTCGTCGCTTTCTCCAGCTATCTGCATGACCTGGTTGGACAAGTGTTCGCGATGTTCGTGCTGACCGTCGCGGCGGGCGAGGCGGCGATCGGCCTGGCCATTCTGGTGATCTATTTCCGTGGGCGCGGGACCATTTCGGTCGATGACGTCAACCGGATGAAGGGGTGATCGAGTAGTGAACGCGATCCTCTTCGTCGTCTTCCTGCCGCTGCTGGCCGCGATTGTCGCGGGCCTCGGCCGCAACGTGATCGGGCTGGTGCCGTCCAAGGTGATCACCACCGGTGCGCTGTTCCTGTCCTGCGCGCTGAGCTGGCCGATCTTCCTGGAGTTCATCAATGGCAGCGCCGAGGCGTATGTCGTGCCGGTGCTGCACTTCATCCATTCCGGCGACATGGACGTCTCCTGGGCGCTGAAGGTAGATGCGCTGACCGCGGTGATGCTGGTCGTCGTCACCAGCGTTTCGGCGCTCGTCCATCTCTATAGCTGGGGCTATATGTCCGAGGACGACAGCCAGCCGCGCTTCTTCGCATATCTGTCGCTGTTCACCTTCGCGATGCTGATGCTGGTGACGGCCAACAACCTCGTGCAGATGTTCTTCGGCTGGGAAGGCGTCGGTCTCGCCAGCTATCTGCTGATCGGCTTCTGGTTCAAGAAGCCGAGCGCCAATGCCGCCGCGATCAAGGCGTTCGTCGTCAACCGCGTCGGCGATCTCGGCTTCATGCTGGGCATCTTCGGCACGTTCCTGGTGTTCGGCACCGTCTCGATCCCCGAAATCCTCGCCGCCGCGCCGGGCATGGCGGGATCGACGATCGGCTTCCTGGGCCATCGCTTCGATACGATGACCGTTCTTTGTCTTCTGCTATTCGTCGGCGCGATGGGCAAATCGGCGCAGCTCGGCCTGCACACATGGTTGCCGGACGCGATGGAAGGCCCGACGCCGGTGTCGGCGCTGATCCACGCCGCGACGATGGTCACGGCCGGCGTATTCATGGTGTGCCGCCTGTCGCCGATGTTCGAAACATCGCCCGTGGCGCTGGGTGTCGTGACCACGGTGGGTGCGGCGACGTGCCTGTTCGCCGCGACCTGCGGTCTGGTGCAGACCGATATCAAGCGCGTAATCGCCTATTCGACCTGCTCGCAGCTCGGTTATATGTTCTTCGCGGCCGGCGTCGGCGCGTATGGCGCGGCGATGTTCCACCTGTTCACGCACGCCTTCTTCAAGGCGTTGCTGTTCCTCGGCGCGGGTTCGGTGATCCATGCGATGCATCACGAACAGGACATGCGTTATTATGGCGGCTTGCGGAAAAGCATTCCGGTCACGTTCTGGGCGATGATGGCGGGCACGCTGGCGATCACCGGCGTCGGCCTGCCGGCGGTGTTCGGTAACACCCTTGCGATCGGTTTCGCCGGCTTCCATTCGAAGGACGCGATCATCGAAGGCGCCTGGGCTGCGGGTCGGCCTGGCGTGTGGCTGGTCGGCGTATTGGTCGCGTTACTGACGAGCTTCTATTCGTGGCGGCTGATGTTCCTGACCTTCTACGGCGCGCCGCGCTGGGCACAGTCGGAGCATATCCAGCATGCGATCCATGACGCGCATGGGCATCACGATGCGCACGGCCAAGATGCGCATCATGCCGATCACCACGCCGATCATGACGATCAGTCGATCGAGGACACGACAGCGCATCCGCACACGCATGACGCCCACGCGCATGATGTGGCGGAAGGGACGGGTGGCTATCATCCGCATGAAAGCCCGCTGCCGATGCTGATTCCGCTGATCGTATTGTCGATCGGTGCGATCGCGGCCGGCTTCGCATTCCACGGCTTCTTCATCGAGCCCGATGCGGGCGAGCGGTTCTGGCACAATGCGATCGCGTTCCGCGAACATCTGATGCACGAGATGCACGGCGTGCCGACGGCGATCAAACTGAGCGCGACGATCGCGATGCTGCTCGGCCTGTGGACCGCGTGGATGGCGTATATCCGCAATCCGGGCTTCCCGGCGAAACTCGCCGCGCAGTTCAGCGTGATCTACGATTTCCTGCTGCACAAATGGTATTTCGACGAGCTGTATCACCTGATCTTCGTGCGCCCGGCGTTCGCGATCGGACGGTTGTTCTGGCACCGTGGCGACGAACAGACGATCGATCGCTTCGGGCCGAACGGCTCGGCGTGGCTGGTGCAACAGGGCACGCGCGTCACCGCCAAGGTGCAAACGGGGTATCTCTATAGCTATGCGTTCGTCATGCTGATCGGCCTGACCGCCGCGATTACCTGGGCGATTTCCCAATGAGCGGCGTTCCGAACATCGTCGTCCCGGCGCAGGCCGGGACCGCCGGGATGCCGGGTGATTGGCTTGCCACAAACGCAGCGGCCCCGGCCTGCGCCGGGGTGACGGGAGACGTGTCGTGAGCGGGTTCCCGATCCTCACGGTCATGCTGGCGATCCCGGCGGTCGCGGCGGTGGCATGCCTGTTCGTTTCGGCCAACACCGCGCGGTGGCTGGCTCTGGCGGCGACGCTGGTGGATTTCGTGCTCGGCATCGGGCTGTGGACGCAGTTCGATATCGGCGGGCCACAATGGCAGTTCGTCGAGCATGCCGGGTCGCTCGGTGTGTTCGACTGGAAGCTCGGCATCGACGGGTTCGCGCTGCTGCTGATCATGCTCAGCGTGTTCCTGATGCCGATCTGCATCGGCGCGAGCTGGGTCGCGATCACCAAGCGCGTGCCGGAATATATGGCGGCGTTCCTGCTGACCGAAGTGCTGATGATCGGCACGTTCGCGGCGCAGGATCTGTTCCTGTTCTACATCTTCTTCGAAGCCGGCCTGATCCCGATGTACCTGATCATCGGCATCTGGGGCGGGGCGAACCGGATCTACGCGAGCTACAAATTCTTCCTCTACACGTTGCTCGGATCGGTGTTGATGCTGGTCGCGATGCTGTGGATGGTGAACTATGCCGGCACGAGCGATATCCCGACGCTGATGAACACCGATTTCCCGGCGCATGCGCAGACCTGGCTGTGGCTGGCATTCTTCGCCTCGTTCGCGGTGAAGATGCCGATGTGGCCGGTGCATACCTGGTTGCCGGATGCGCACGTGCAGGCGCCGACGGCCGGGTCGGTGATTCTGGCCGGCGTGCTGCTGAAGCTCGGCGGTTACGGTTTCCTGCGTTTCTCGCTGCCGATGTTCCCGGAGGCTTCGGCGCAGCTCACTTGGCTGATCCTGACGCTGTCGGCGGTGGCGGTGATCTATACCTCGCTCGTGGCGCTGGTGCAGTCGGACATGAAGAAGCTGATCGCCTATTCCTCCGTCGCGCACATGGCGATCGTGACGATCGGCCTGTTCGCTTTCAACCAGCAGGGCATCGAGGGCGCGATGATGGTCATGCTGTCGCATGGCCTGGCGTCGGGTGCGTTGTTCCTGTGCGTCGGCGTGATCTACGACCGGTTGCACACGCGCGAGATCGATCGCTACGGCGGCCTCGCGATCAACATGCCGCGCTATGCATTGTTCTTCCTGCTCTTCACGATGGCGTCGATCGGCCTGCCGGGGACGAGCGGGTTCGTCGGCGAATTCCTGTCGCTGATGGGCACGTACAAGGTTTCGACCTGGGCGACGTTGCTGTGCACGACCGGCATCATTCTGGGCGCGGCGTACATGCTGTATCTGTACCGTCGCGTGGTGTTCGGCGATCTGGTCAAGGACGACGTCAAGGCGATGCCGGACCTCAGCCTGCGCGAGATCGCGTTGCTGGCGCCGATCGCCGCCGTCATTCTGTGGATGGGCGTCTATCCGGAAAGCTTCATGGCGCCGATGCGCGGTGACGTCTCCGCTCTGGTCGCCCGCGTGGCGCGCGCCGCGCCGGCCGGGGACAGCAAGCCGACGATAGGAAAGGCACCGGCGGTCATGCCCGCGCATGCCGGGGAACACGCCGGGGATCATAAATGAGCACGTCCGCCAATCTGTTGTTGACCCTGCCGGAGATCGTGCTGGCGCTTGGCGCGCTGGCACTGATGATGGTGTCCGCCTGGGGCGGGCAGGCGTCGACCGAGGCCGTGTCCTGGACTGCGGTCGCGGTGCTGGCAGGCGCGGGCATCGCGCTGGTCGGCCCGAGCTCGCATGGCGGGTTGGCCTTTGACGGCCTGTATCATGCCGATGCGTTCGGCGCGTTCGCCAAGGTACTGATCTATATCGCGGCAGCCGTCGCCATCATCATGGCACCGCGCTTCTTCGAACGCAGCACCGGCGACGATCTGCGCCCGGAATATCCGGTGCTGATCCTGCTGTCCGCCGTGGGCATGGGCATGATGGTGTCGGCGGGCGATCTGCTGACGCTCTATGTCGGGCTCGAACTGCAGAGCCTTGCCGCCTATGTGCTGGCGAGCTTCATGCGGCGTGACACGCGCTCGGCCGAAGCGGGCCTCAAATATTTCGTGTTGGGCGCGCTGGCGAGCGGCATCCTGCTTTACGGTATCTCGCTGATCTACGGGTTCAGCGGTTCGACTACGTTCGACCAGATCTCGGCTGCCTATGCCGGCAGCAAGTCGCTCGGGCTGACGTTCGGGCTGGTGTTCGTCTTCGCAGGGCTGGCGTTCAAGATCAGTGCGGTGCCGTTCCATATGTGGACGCCGGACGTATACGAAGGCGCGCCGACGCCGGTGACGGCATTCTTCGCCAGCGCGCCCAAGGTGGCGGCCATGGCCATGGCGGTGCGCGTCGCGATCGAGGCGATGGGCCCGGCGACCGATGCGTGGCGGCAGATCGTGATCTTCGCGGCCCTGGCGTCGATCATCCTGGGTGCGGTCGCGGCGATCGGGCAGAGCAATATCAAGCGGCTGCTGGCCTATTCGTCGATCAACAATGTCGGTTTCATGCTGGTCGGCCTCGCCGCCGGCACGGAAGCGGGCATTGCCTCGGTGCTGTTCTATCTGACCGTTTACGTCGTGATGACGCTCGGCAGCTTCCTCGTCGTGCTGCAGATGCGCGATGCAGGCGGTCAGCCGGTCGAGACGATCGCAAGCCTGTCCGGCCTGTCGCAGACGCGGCCCGGTCTGGCGGCGGCACTGGCGATCTTCATGTTCTCGCTGGCCGGTATTCCGCCGTTGCTCGGGTTCAACGCCAAGCTGGCGGTGTTCAAGGCGGCGGTGGATGGCGGACTGTATCCGCTGGCGGTGGCGGGCTTCGTCGCATCTGTGATCGGCGCATATTATTATCTGCGCATCGTCAAGGTGATGTATTTCGACGATCCGGCGCCGGAATTCGAGCGCGGCGGCAGCGTGGTCGAAGGCGGGCTGATCGCCGCAGCGGCGGTGTTCGTCTCGCCGATCGGCTGGGTGCTACTCGCGCCGCTGGGTGTGCTGACGCTGAGCGCGGCACAGTCACTGTTCTGAGCAACATCCGCACCGTCGCGGAGACGGGATCGACCAATGCCGACATGCTGGGGCTGGCGCGTAGTGGCGTAGCGGAAGGCCTGTGGTTGCGGGCCGAGCGGCAGTCGAGCGGACGCGGCCGGCAGGGACGGGCTTGGGTTTCGCCGGTCGGCAATTTGAGCGCCAGCACTTTGGTGCGGTTGCGGGCGACCGATCCGCAGGCGGCGACATTGGCTTTGGTTGCGGCGGTGGCGTTGGAGGAGGCGGTGGCCGTCTATCTCAAGCCCCTCCCCTTAAGGAGAGGGGTTGGGGTGGGGCCTATCCGCGAGTCCCCGCACCGCCATCTTCGGCACGGCCCCACCCCCAACCCAGCGTCAGGTCGGTCCGGCCCCCGGCCGGACCTGAACCGCATGGGGCGCGGTTCACCTGACGCTCCTGAAGGGGAGGGGCTTAAGGCGTTGCTCAAATGGCCCAACGACCTCCTCATCGATGGGGCGAAGGTGTCCGGTATCCTGCTGGAACGCGCCGATGACGCGGTGGTGATCGGTATCGGGGTCAATCTGGCGCATCATCCCGAAGGATTGGAGCGGCCGACGACGAGCCTCGCCGCGCAGGGCGTGACGCCGGATCCGGCGGAGTTTCTCGAAACGCTGGCGGAATGCTTCGCGCGTTGGTTGTCGCGTTGGAGAGGCGAGGGGATCGCGCCGGTGCGTGCGCGCTGGCTGGAGCGTGCGCATCCGATCGGCACCGCGCTGACCGCAGCGTTGCCCGATGGCAGTGCGGTCGATGGATTGTTTCAGGGGTTGGACGCGGACGGCGCGCTGATCCTGCGCTTGGCGGATGGCACGGCGCGTGTCATTCACGCCGCCGATGTGTTCCTGATATGACTCCCGTCTCCGTTCGTTTCGAGCGTAGTCGAGAAACTGTTCCGGAACGCCCAACTTCCGTGTCTCGACTGCGCTCGACACGAACGGTGAGGAACTGACGCCGATGCTGCTCGCGATCGATGCCGGCAATACCAATGTCGTGTTCGCCCTGGTGGAAGCCGGAGCGATCAAGGCGCGCTGGCGCATCGCGACCGATCCGCGCCGCACCGCCGACGAATATGCCGTCTGGCTCAGCCAGTTGCTGAGTCTGGAGGGGTATGATCGCAGGCAAGTGACCGGCGTGATCATCGCCACCGTCGTGCCACGCGCGCTGCACAATCTGCAGGTGCTGGCGCGCAAATATTTCGGGGGCGAGCCGCTGATTGCCGGTGAGCCGCCGGTCGAATGGGGCATGGCGCTGGACGTGGACGAGCCGCGCTCGGTCGGGGCGGATCGCGCGGTCACGATGATCGCGGCGCACGCGCTGCATCCGGGCGATCTGATCGTGATCGATTTCGGCACCGCGACGACATTCGACGTGGTCGATTATTCCGGCGCGTATAAGGGCGGGATCATCGCGCCGGGGATCAACCTGTCGCTGGACGCGCTGGTGACGGCCGCCGCCAAGCTGCCGCGTATCGCGATCGAGGCACCAGTCGGCACCAGCGTGATCGGGCGCGACACGGTCAGCCAGATGCATATCGGCATCTATTGGGGCTATGTCGCGATGATCGAGGGGCTGGTCGCGCGCATGAAGGCGGAGGTCGGGCGGCCGGTGAAGGTGATCGCGACCGGCGGCCTAGCGACGCTGTTCGAGAAGCAGACCGATGTTTTCGACGTCATCGAAGGCGACCTGACCATTCAGGGGCTGGCGATGCTGTGGGATCGCGCCCATATAGACGCATAAGAGTTTCGAGTGCGCGCCCTTCGTTGCGGCGCCCCGCTCTTCCTCAACGAAATCAATCGCGCCTGACCGCGCACCACCTGCCGTCCGCCAAGATGCGGTCAAACGGCTGAATTAGAAAGACAATAGTGACTAATCCAAAGAAAGAACTCCTCTACGTCGCGCTCGGCGGCTCCGGTGAAATCGGCATGAACGTCAACCTGTACGGGTGTGACGGCAAATGGGTGATGGTGGATTGCGGCGTGACGTTCGCCGATCCGCAATATCCCGGCATCGACCTGATCCTGCCCGATCTCGCCTTCATCGAGGAGCGGCTCGACGATCTGGTCGGCATCGTGCTGACGCACGGGCATGAGGATCATATCGGGGCGCTGCCGTATCTGGCCGAGGATCTCGGCGTGCCGCTCTATGCGACACCGTTCACCGCCGGCCTGATCCGTGGCAAGCTGGACGAGGAAGGCAATGCCGCGCGCGTCAAGCTGAAGACCATTCCGGTCGGCGAGAGCTTCGACCTCGGGCCGTTCCACTTCACCTTCGTGCCGATGGCGCATTCCATTCCCGAACCGAGCGCGCTGCTGATCGATACGCCTTATGGGTGCATCTTCCACACCGGCGACTGGAAGCTGGATAATTCCCCGCAGGTCGGCAGCCCGGCCACGCCCGCGCAGCTGGAAGCGATCGGCGATAGCGGCATTCTGGCTTTGGTGTGCGATTCCACCAATGTGTTCAACACCGAGGCTTCGGGGTCCGAGGCGGATGTCCGGACCGGTCTGATGGAGACGGTGGCGAAGGCTCGCGGCCGCGTGCTGGTGACGTCGTTCGCGTCGAATGCCGCGCGCCTGCACACGCTGGGCGAAGTGGCGCGCGAGACGGGGCGCAAATTGTGCGTCGCCGGTCGCTCGCTCGATCGTATCCTGAAGGTGGCGAAGGCGACCGGATATCTGAAAGATTTCCCCGAGACGATCGATCCCGAGGCGGCGATGCGGCTACCGGCCAACAAGCTGCTGGTGATCGCGACCGGCGGGCAGGGCGAGGAGCGCGCGGCGCTCGGCCGGGTCGCGGCGGGGTCGCATCCGATCTCGCTCGATGCGGGCGATACGGTGATCTTCTCTTCGAAGCAGATTCCGGGCAACGAGGTCGCGATCGGCCTGATCCAGAACAAGCTGGCGGCGAAAGGCGTGGTGATGATCACCGATCGCCAGGCGCATGTCCACGTCTCGGGCCATCCGGGTCGGCCGGAACTGGCGCAGATGTATCGCTGGATGCGGCCGGAGGTGCTGATCCCGGTGCATGGCGAGATGCGGCACCTGATGGAGCAGGCGCGCTATGGCCTGTCCGAGGGTGTGCCGCGCGCGCTGGTGCAGACCAATGGCGATATCGTGCGGCTGGCGCCGGGCGATCCGGTGAAGATCGGCAATGCGCAGTTCGGGCGGCTCGTGCTCGACGGGGACGTGATCCTGCCGGGTGACGGCCAGACGATCAACGAACGGCGCAAGCTGGCGGTGAACGGGCAGATTTCGGTCGCGGTGGCGATCGACAAGGGCGGTCGCCTGATCGGCGAGCCGCAGGTGCGCCTGCAGGGCATTCCGGTCGAGGAAGACCGTGATCCGTTCATCGACGAGGCGACCGATGCGCTGGTGCAGGCGGTGCGACAGGGCGGGCGTGACCGCGCCAAGCTGCGTGAATCGCTGCGGCTGGCGGTACGCCGGGTGGCGACGCGCTGGACCGGTAAGAAGCCGATCGTCGACGTACTGCTGATCGAGGCCTGACCGTCATGATGAAGTGGACCTCCGCGCTGGCGATCTACTTCCTGTTCTGGTCGCTGTCCGTGTTCCTCGTCCTGCCGTTCGGAGTGCGAACGGCGGACGAGGCCGGTGCGGAGCGCGTTCCGGGGCAAGCCGAAAGCGCGCCGCACGAGTTTCGCGCCGGGCGGATTGCGCTCCGCGTGACGGTGGTGGCGACGGTGCTGTTCGTGCTGTTTCAGCTGAATTATGTTTACGGATGGGTCACGCCGCAGATCATCGACCGGATTTTGCCGGCGGAGTGATTGGGGCGTTTGGCGCACCCTTTGGAATAACAAAGCTGCCGTCATGCTGAACTCGTTTCAGCATCCATCGTGCCGCAAACTCTGTCGTGTGTGCTGAGGGCCGGGGTGGGCTGGCGGGCGATGATGCTCGTGTTGAGCCAATGAGCTTCCCCTTGCTGCATGATGGATCCTGACCTGCGTCAGGGTGACGGCAGCTTTCAAAAGCTTACGTCCGCAGCCGCTCGATCGCTTGTGCCAGCGCCACGTAGAGCTTGCCCATGTCCGACGACAGCAATGTCACGCCCAGCGGTGAGCCGTCGCGTTGGGCGAGGATCGTGCGGAGCATCGCTTCGAAATCGTGGATGTAGCGGTTGACCTGTTCGCGGAAGGCCATGTCGTCGTCGTAGAGGCGGACGATGTCGCGCGCTTCGCCGGTGTCGATCAGGCGCACGGCGCGGCGCGTGAACACGCCGCGGTCGCCCTTCAGATATGCGGCCCAGGCGCTGTCGGTAACTTCGGCCGAGAAGGATTTGGTGATGTCGATCGAGGCCGAATTGAGCGCCTCGATCAACAGCGACACGCGCTTGGCGAGCGAATCCTTGTCCGAACTCTCGCGTTCGGCGCGCTCTTCCTCGAAGCGGCTTTCCACCAAGGCGGTCGAATCGGCGATCGCGAGCATCTGATGGGTCAGGCGATCCGAAACGCGCGCGGCGGCGAGAACGGCGTCGTCGGCGGCGCGCGCGATCGCAGCGATCTGTTGTTCCACCGCGCCCTCGGTCGCGCGGCGCATCGCGGCACCGCTGGCGGCTTCGAGCGCATCGGCAGCCTCGGGGATGACATTTGCCAAGGTTTCGCGCGCGCGATCGGCGGCGGCGCTGGCGGTGTCGCGGACGCGGAGCAGCGCCTCGACCAGGCGCGGCGCGGCTTCCTCGGCGAACAGATTGGTGCGGCCGATCGTCTCGTCGACCATCTGCCCGATCTCGTCGGCCTTGATACGCCCGTTGTTGAGCGTGGCGATCATCGTGCCGGAGAGTTTGTCGAGTATATCGCGCTGGCCGGAGATGACCTGCGCGATCGCCTCGATCGCGTCGTGCGTGCTTTCCGCCGCCGTGACCAAGGCGAGCAGTTCGGGCTTCGCGTCGCTGACTACGCGGCGGCTGCCGGCGACGCGGCTATCGAGGCGCGTGAGGGCGTCGGGCAACGTCTCGTCGATCTCGCGCGCGGCGGCATCGAGCGCGACTAGCAGGTGTTCGGTGGTGTTGATCGTGTTGCGCGCCATGTCGTCGCCGGTCTTCAACGCCTCGGTCATCGCGTCGGCCGAGCCGCCCAGCGCGCTGATCGATGCGGCGAGCGTTTGCGTGCGATCGATGCCCTGACCATGCAAGGCGTCGAGCCGCCCCGACACGCGCGTGATGCCACTGTCGAGTTCGTGAATGATCGCATCGCTGGCGGTGCGTTGGTCGCTCAATCGATCCGCGATCCGGTCGATCAGCGATTCGATCGCGGCGATGCGCGTGGACAGCGCCTCGGCACTGTCATGCCCGACACGATCCAATGCCGCCTGATTGGTGCCGAGCATCGCCAGCATCGCGTCGCCTTGTGCGGCAATGCCCTTGCGGGCTTCGTCGACCGCATCGGCGGTGCGGCCGAGCAGCCCGTCGACCGCTTCCGACATCTGGCCGGTGACCTGTTCGAGCCGTGCGCCGGCGGTCTCGCCGGTGGCCTCCATGCGGGTGATGTGCGCGGCGAGCCGCTGCGCCGCGCCGCTGGCGAGATTGTCCGCCTCGCGACCGCGTTCGGCCAGTGCCGACAATTGCGCATCGAGCGCGGCGGCGTGGGAGGCGGCGGACAGGCCGGTCGTTTCCAGCGACTGCGCGAGATCGCCGGTTTCCTTGTGCGCGCGCGGCAGCATCGCGGTGAGCACGTCGAGTTTGCCGTGCGCCGCCGCCGCCGCTTCGGCAAGCGTGCGGGCGTGGCTGTCGGTCGCCGAGACTTGATCGGCGAGACCGGTGCCGATCGTCGCCAGCTTGGCGGCGGCACCGTCGCCCAGCGCCAGCAGGGTCGTGACCTGTTCGGCGAGCCGGGCGCGGTTGACGTCGATCGTATCGGACAGCGTTGCGACGGCGCGTTCCAGGCTGGCCGCTTCGGCGCGCATCGCGTGGGCGGTGCGGCCGAATCGCTGCGCTTCCGCCGTGCTTGTGCGCAGCGAGAGCAACAGCAGGATGCCGATCAGCGCAGGGGGAACGCACAAGGCGGCGACGAAACCGGCCAGCGCGATGGGCGTGGTGTTACCCAGCGTCGGCCAGGCGAAATAGAGCGCGCCGCCGATCCAGCCGAGCGACACCAGCAGCCCGAGGATCGGCAAGACGATCCCGGCCCAATTGGACGAATCCTCGTAATCGACCATTTCGATATGGTAGGTGGGAGCGGGCGTGGGGGCGGATGCGGGGCCTGTGGCCTCCACGAGATCTTCGAGCAGCAGGTCATCCTCCGGTGCGTTATCCGACCGGTCGGATTTGAAATCGACGATGCGAGAACCCCCGTTCATCCGAACCGTTTACCATGAATCGCGGCACAAGGAAGCGAATAGCGAAACCTTGAATTAAGGGATCGGGCGTTAGGGATGATGGATGGCTTATGATCCCGGTGCAATTGATGCGGCCCTGGCGGCGGCGGTGGGCGACGAACCCGCGCTGATCGCGGAACTGCGCGAGGCGTTTCTCGATAGTGTGCGACGGGGGCTGGATGGTCTGGAGGCCGCGCGCGACGACGATGGCTGGCAAGTGGCTGCGGCCCGGCTGAAAGGCCTGGCGGCGAGCTTCGGCGCGGTGCGGCTGATGGCGCTGGCGATCGAGGCGGCGGATGCGCCGACCCAGGATGCCGGCGTGTTGCGCAAGCTGAAGCGTGCGGTGGAGCGGCTGTAACATCCATCGGGGCGGGCGGGGCTCAACCCCGCCTTTGCCAATCGCAGCCTGACCGCCTAACACCCGCCGCCATGCTGGCTGGACTGATTTTCGCGACCGACGATGCCGATGATCGCCCGGGCATGCTCGCGGCGACGTTGCCTTTCGGCGGACTGACGCTGATCGAATTCCAGGCGCGGTTGCTGGTGTCGGCGGGGGTGAGCCAGATGATCGTGGTCGTCGCGCGGCTGACGCCCGAGCTGCTCGGCGCGATTGCGCGGATCGGGCGGCGCGGTGCGTCGGTGGATGTCGTGCGATCGGCGACCGAGGCGGCGGAGAAATTGCACCCGCTCGCGCGCGTTCTCGTCGTGGCGGACGGTCTGGTCACGACCAGCGACGTGATGGCGGTGATGGCCGAGGATGGCGGCGATGCGCTGCTCACCGTTTCCGATCGCGACGCGTCTCCGGGATTCGAGCGGGTCGGTTCCGAAACCGCCTGGGCGGGGCTGGCGCGGCTGGAGGCGAAGCGGATCGCCGAGGTCGCGGCGATGCCCAAGGATTACGATTTCCAGTCGACGCTGTTGCGCGTCGCGGCGCAGGCCCGGGCGCAGCACATCCCGTTGCTGCCCGGTGCGGCGCGCGGCGCGCATGGTATCGAGCGCGATTCGCGCACGCTGGCGCAGCGCGGCAACGTCATTCTGGCGGCTTTGGTGTCGAAACCCTTGGTGTGGGCGGATCGCTACATCCTCGCACCGCTGGCGCGGTTGGCGCTGCCCCCTTTGATGGCGCGGGTGGTGCCGAGCTGGGCCGTGTGCGCGGGGGGCGTGGTGCTGGGACTGGCGGCGCTGGCGGCGATCCTGTTCGGGTTGATCTGGGGCGGGGTGATTCTGGCGATCGTGGCAAGTTTGGCCTTCACGATCGGCGCGGCGCTGGCATGGCTGCGCGACGAGGAGCCGCTGGCGCGGTTCCAGACCCTTGCGATCCCCGGGCTGGCGGCGCTGTCGGCGTTGCTGATCGGGCATGTTGCGAGCGTCCAGCAGGGGACGGCGACGGGATGGACGCTGGCGATCGCACTGGTCGTGGCGGGGGCGCTGACCGAACGGGCCGCCGGTGCGCGTATGCGGCGGCGCTGGTGGGGCAGCCCGGTTGCGTATCTGCTGACGATCCTGCCCTTCGCGATTGCCGGTCTGCCGCTGATCGCGCTGGCGGCGGCGGCGCTCTACGCCACCGTCACGTTGTCCGCCGCGATCGAGGGCTTTCGCAAAAAGCCTTAGGGCCGTTTTAACGACAATTGCCTAGACCGGCCGTCATGTCGACCAATGTTCGCGACCCGGATGACGGGCTCCTGAAGGGTGCCAGCCTGCTGATCGCGCGTGCGACGGCGGCGGACGACCGCGCGTATCTGCGGCTGGCGGCGGCGATCGACGACTTTTTCCTGCCCGAAGACGCACGGCTCGATGACCGGATGCGCAGCGGCATTGCGGCGGCGCTCACCGCTTTGGTTGCCGGCGTCGAGGGCGCGCTGACCCAGCATGCCGGGCGGTTGCTCGTGGCGCGGGCCGAGCCGGAACTGGCGCTGCGGCTGACTTCTAATACCGCATCGGTGCTCGATCGGCTGGTCGCTGCCGGGCTGTTGCGCGATAGCGATATGATGCGCGAGTTGATCGCGCGGGTGCGGCAGGAGGTGATCGGCGACGCGCTTCCCTCCACGCTGCCCGCGGCGAGCCCGGCCGAACTGGATGCGCCGAGCCTTCTGACGCGGTTGGCCAATCACGGCGATTCCGTGGTTGCGGGCGCGGCGACGGCATTGTTCGCGGCGGAAAGCCGACGGCGCGGCGTGGTCGAAGGTGCGATGCAGACAGACCTGCCGGCCGAATTGCACCACCGGCTCGTCTGGTGGGTGGCGGCAGCGCTGCGGGAACGCTGCGACGCGAGTGGCGACGAGGTTTCCCAGCTCGACAAGGCCCTGGCGGAGGCCGCGGTGCGCAGCCTTTCGGCGCATGACGAGGGCGATCGGCTGGAGGCGGCAGCGATGCGTCTGGCGGTGGCCTATGAGGCCGGGCCGCAAGAGCTGCCGGGTCTGCTGGTCGAAGCGTTGGGCGATCGGCGGATCGCTTTGTTCATTGGCGTGTTGTCGCACGCGGTGGGACTGGATTACGAACAGGGACGCGATATCGTCAGCGATGCGGATGCCGGGCGCTTGTGGCTGGTGCTGCGCGCGCTGGAAACCGATCGTCAGGCGATCGCGCGGATCGGGCTCGCATTGTGCGAAGCCGATCCGCGCCGCGATCTGGAGGAGTTTGCCGATGCCCTGGATGACATCGCCGCTATTCCGGCCGATCGGGCGCGGGTGGCGCTGGCCCCGTTGAAACTGCATCCGGATTATCGCGCGGCGCTTTCCGCGTTGACCCGGGGCGGGGCTGCGTCGGTGCGCGGCGGGCGGGCGTGAACGTGGTCGATCCCGGCCTGCCGCCGGTGCGTGGACTGATCGACCCCGACGGGCGATTGATTGAGGCCGATCAGCGCCTGAACGAACTGAATGCCCGCGCCGGCGGGGCGATCGGGCAGGCGGTCGCCATTCCGCCGATCGCGACGCTCTCGCGGCTGGCGCAGCGGCTCGGGATACTCATCTCGCGTGCCGTGGTGGCGGGCGATGGCGACGGCGATGTCGATCTGTGGGTGAAGGCCGATCCGACGTCGCAGGGCGTGCGGCTGGAAATCACCGGCTGGCGGATGCGTGCGGCGTGGCGGCCCGGCGCGTCGGATGACGAACGCGACGGCGATTTCCTGCGCAGCGGTGCGGACTGGCTGTGGGAATCGGATGCGTCGTTGCGGTTGACGTTCCTGTCGGCGGGGGCTGGCGCGCGGTACGGTTTCGACGTGACCGAGATGTTGGGACAGCCGCTGACCGGATTGTTCGCGCTGGGCGAGGACAAGGAGGGCGCTTTTCCGATCTTGGGCGGGCTCGCGATGCGGCAGCGCTTCGACGATCAGCGCGCGACGCTGCGACCTACGGGACAGGTCGTACGGCTGGCCGCGACGCCGCGAACCGATCGGATGGGCGTGTTTGCTGGGTTTATCGGCGCGGTGCACATGATCGCGCCGGAGCCGGCACGACCCGAACCGGCACTTGCCATTGGCGAGGGCCTGTCGGGCGAGTTCGCTACGCGGCTGGATGCTGCGCTGCGCTTTCCACTCGGCCGGATTATCGCCAATGCCGACAGCATCAATGCGCAATCGGAAGGTCCATTGCGCCAGGATTATGCGGACTACGCCGCCGATATCGCCAATGCCGGGCGGCATCTGATGGGCCTGGTCGACGATCTGGTGGATCTTCAGGCGATCGAACGGCCCGATTTCGTCGTGGCGGTCGAGGCGATCGACCTGATCGACGTGTCGCGCCGCGCCGCCGGCTTGCTCGGCGTGCGCGCGGGCGAGGCCAAGGTGCGGATCGACAAGCCTGCGCTGGAGGATGTGCTGCCCGCCACCGGCGAATTCCGCCGCGCCTTGCAGGTGCTGGTCAATCTGATCGGCAATGCGGTGCGCTATTCGCCCGCGGGCGGCATGGTGTGGATCCGTGCCGAACGCGAGGGCGATATCGCGGCCATCATCGTGGCGGATCAGGGCAAGGGCATCGCCCTGGAGGATCAGGCGCGGATCTTCGAGAAATTCGAGCGTGTTGATGCGCGGGAGCCCGGTGGCAACGGGCTGGGCCTGTATATCGCACGGCGGCTGGCGCGGGCGATGGGCGGCGACATCACGGTGGACAGCGCGCCGGGGCAGGGCGCGCGGTTCGTCTTCACGTTGCCGTATGGGGTGCCGGATCGGCCCTAGCCGGTTCGAGCCATTCCTGCAGTACGAGCAGCAAGGCGGCCATGATCACCGGGCCGACGAACAGCCCAACCAATCCCAGCTCGGCCAGCCCGCCGAACGCGCCGATCATGGCGAGAAGGAACGGCAATTCCACCGCGCTGCCGATCACCGAGGGTTGCACGACATTGTCGCCGATCGTCATGATCGTCGCGCCGAACGCGAACAAAAGCGCGCCGGCCAGCACATGCCCGGTCGATATGAGGATCAGGCTGGCCAGGCCGAAAATCAGCCAGGCCCCGAACGGGATGAGCGCGAGGACGATCGTGAAGGTGGCGAACAGCAACGGCTGGGGCACCCCGGCCACCGCATAGCCAATCCCGATGATCCCACCCTCGACCACCGACACCAGGATCGTGCCGTTGACGGTGGCGCGCACCGCCTCGGTCATGCGACGCAGAAACTCTCCACCGAATTCACCGAACATTCCGACAAAGATTGTGCGTGCCTTCACAGCAATAACCCGCCCGCTGCCGAGCAGGGACACCAAGGCGAGCAGGGTGACGAGGAACAAAGCCGATTCGCGCGCGACCTCGCCGCCGATCGAACGGGTCCAGCCGAGGATCGATCCGGCGCTGAGCGTGCCGAGCAAGGCATTGGCTGCCTGCGGATTGGAAACATGCTCCTGCCAATAGGCGGCAACTCGGGTGCCGATCAGCGGTATGCCGGGCAACCAGGACGGTGCGGCGATGCCGAATTGCTGAGCGTGCTTCAGCCAGGCGATCGCGCCGTCGCTTTCCTGCGCGAGCGTGACCGCCGCAAGCGAGAGCGGCAGGATCACCAGCAGCGCGGTGGCCAGCGTGAAGCCCAGAGCGATCAGGCCGGGATGCCGGGGAAAGCGCTTGGTGGCGCGGCGATACAACGGCCACTCGGCGATCGCTAGCACCGCGGCCCAGGCGATCGGGGTGAGGAATTCCAGCGCCATCCACAGAGCGAGCAGGACGATCGCGATCGTCAGCAGGATCTGGCGTTGATGGACGCCGCTTGATTGGGGTTTTTCGATGGTCACGGGGCTGCCTTCCGGGGTGGATGTTGGCAGATCATCACCCTTGGCGCACTATTAAATCGTGTTCCCTCAAACACCTGCTTCTTCGGCGCGGTTTCAGCGACAAGAAGTGTCTTCCGCGTCAGCGCCGGCGCGACCACCAGATCGCGATCACGCCGAGCAGCGCGAGGAGGGCACCCTTTACGGCCCATTCGCGCTGATCGAGCATGAAATTGCCCTTGGCCGGCCAATGGATATAGCCGAGGCCCTGACCCGCCCACAGCAACCCCATCGCCACCGCGATCACGCCGACGATGAGAACGAGGATGCGGGTGAAGGGCATGTCAGCGCTTGCCGACGGGGACGTAATCGCGCTGGGTCGGGCCGGTGTAGAGCTGGCGCGGACGGCCGATCTTCTGCTCCGGATCGGCGATCATTTCGTTCCATTGGGCGACCCAGCCTACTGTGCGGGCGAGTGCGAACAGGGCTGTGAACATGGTGGTCGGGAAACCGATCGCCGATAGGATGACGCCCGAGTAGAAATCGACGTTCGGAAACAGTTTCTTTTCAATGAAATAGGGGTCGCTGAGCGCCATTTCCTCGAGCTGGATCGCGACGTCGAAGACGGGATCGGTGACACCGAGTTCGCCAAGCACTTCGCGCACGGTTTGCTGCATAACGGTCGCGCGGGGGTCGTAATTCTTGTAAACGCGGTGTCCGAAGCCCATCAGACGGAACGGATCGTTCTTGTCCTTGGCGCGGGCGATGAATTCCGGAATGCGATCGACCGTACCGATCTCGCGCAGCATGTTGAGCGCGGCTTCGTTGGCACCGCCATGCGCCGGGCCCCACAGACAGGCGATGCCCGCCGCGATGCAGGCGAACGGATTGGCACCCGACGAGCCGGCGAGACGCACGGTCGAGGTCGAGGCATTCTGTTCGTGATCGGCATGGAGGATGAAGATGCGGTCCATCGCCTTTTCGACGATCGGGTTCACCACATAAGGCTCGGCCGGCACGCCGAACGTCATGCGCAGGAAGTTGCCGGTGTAGCTCAGCGAATTGTCGGGATAGAGGAACGGCTGACCGGTCGAATATTTATACGCCATCGCGGCGATCGTCGGCATCTTGGCGATCAGGCGGTGGCTGGCGATCATGCGCTGCTGCGGATCGGTGATGTCGGTCGAATCGTGGTAGAATGCCGACAGCGCGCCGACGACGCCGCACATGATCGCCATCGGATGCGCATCGCGCCGGAAGCCGCGATAGAAGGTCGCCAGCTGTTCGTGCAGCATCGTGTGGCGGCTGATCGTGTGGCTGAACGAATCCAGTTCCTCCTTCGACGGCAACTCGCCGTTCAGAAGCAGGTAGCTGACCTCCATGAAGCTGGAATCCTCGGCCAGCTGGCCGATCGGGTAGCCGCGATGGAGCAGGACGCCTTCGTCACCGTCGATGTAGGTGATCGCCGAATCACAGGATGCGGTGGACGTGAAGCCCGGATCGTAGGTGAACTTGCCGGTCTGCGCATAGAGTTTGCGGATGTCGATGACGTCCGGCCCGACGGTACCGGACAGGACGGCGCTTTCGATATCCTTGCCGCCGACGCTCAGCTTTGCGGTCTCGCTCATACTACGTCCTTTTCTCGTAGCCCGTTCAGGCGTTCATGTGATCGGCGATCCGGCCGAGGCTTTCCTCACGCCCGAGCAATACGAGCACGTCAAAAATCCCCGGCGAGGTCTTCTTGCCAGTCAGCGCGGCCCGCAAGGGCTGTGCGACCTGGCCGAGTTTGACCCCGGATTGCTCGGCGACCTGCCGAACCGCGTCTTCGAGTTTCTCCGTATCCCAGCCGTCCAGCGCGTCAAGCGCGCTGTGTGCGGTTGCGAGAATGACGGGGGCGTCGCCCTTCAGCAGATCGGCGGCTGCGGGGTCGATTTCGAGCGGCCGTACCGCAAACAGGAAGGCGGTGGCGACGGTCAGCTCGTTCAGATTGGCCGCGCGGGGCTTTAGCGACGGCATCGCGCGGACGAGAACATCATGCTGCGCCTGCGAAAGCGCGAAGCCAAGCTTGCCGGCCACGAGCGCCGCCAGACGGGCATCGTCCGATTCCCGCATGTAATGACCATTGAGGTTTTCGAGCTTCTTGAGGTCGAAACGCGAGGGCGATTTGCCGACGCCGGACAGGTCGAACCACTCGATCGCCTGATCGCGGCTGATGACCTCGTCATCACCGTGGCCCCAGCCCAGGCGGAGCAGGTAATTGTCCAGCGCCTCGGGCAGGATGCCGAGTTCGTCGCGGTACGAATCGACCCCGACCGCGCCGTGGCGCTTGCTGAGCTTCGCGCCGTCGGTGCCGTGGATCAGCGGGATGTGGGCGTAGATCGGCTCGGGCCAGCCCATGCCGCGGATCACGGCCAATTGGCGGAAGGCGTTGTTGAGATGATCGTCACCGCGGATGACGTGGGTGACGCCCATGTCGTGATCATCGACGACAACTGCGAGCATGTAGGTCGGCGTACCGTCCGAGCGCAGCAGGACGAAATCGTCCAGTTCGGCATTCTGTACCGTCACCGCGCCCTGGACCTTGTCGTCGATCGTCGTGGCGCCGTCCTTCGGTGCCTTGATACGGACGACGAACGGTGCGCCTTCCGGGGCGTCGCTATCCGGGCGATCGCGCCAGCGGCCATCGTAGCGCATCGGCTGCTTGGCGGCCTTCTGGGATTCGCGCAGCGCGGTAAGTTCCTCGGGCGTGGCGTAGCATTTGTACGCATTGCCGGTGGCGAGCAACTGGTTGGCGACCTCGGCATGGCGCGCGGCGCGGGCGAATTGATAGACGGTGTCGCCGTCCCAATCCAGGCCGAGCCAGGTCATCGAATCGAGGATCGCGTCGATCGCCGGCTGGGTTGAGCGGGCGCGATCGGTATCCTCGATACGCAACAGGAAGTCGCCGCCGTGATGGCGGGCATAGAGCCAGTTGAACAGCGCCGTGCGCGCGCCGCCGATGTGCAAAAAACCGGTCGGCGAAGGCGCGAACCGGGTGACGACCTTGGTGGCCGGGGGCGTCGCCTGATTGGCCGCCCCTGCTTCGTTAGTTGCGCCCAACCGCGCTTGCTCCCAAACTTGATGATGATGGCCAGTTCCGCCGCCGAGCCCCCTAGCACGCGTGCCAAGCCGCTTCAAATCGGCGGGCGCGGCGCGTTGACGCAGGTGCGGAATGGGGTGGAGCGTTGGCTGGAGGCGGAGCGCGACCAGCTCGTCTTGTGGCTGCCGGTGATGCTGGGCCTGGGGATCGCCGCGTGGTTCGTATTGCCGGACGAGCGGAGTTGGGCGACGGCGTTGTTGCTGTTTGGCGCGGTGGCGCTGGGGGCGATGGCCTTGGGGCGCGGCGGGCGGGCGGCGCGGGCGATCGTCATTGCCGGATTGGCAGCGGCTTTGGGGCTGGCCTCGGTATGGTGGCGGGCCGAGCAGGCGCGCGGCGTGGTGCTGACACGAGCGACGATCGCGACGTTCGAGGCGCGGGTGGACAGCATCCAGCCGCTGCCGGCGCGCGAACTGGTGCGATTGCGACTGGCACCGATCCGGGTGGCGGAGGCTGGGGCAGGGCGGAGTCCAATGGCGCTGCCCGCGTTCGTTCGGGTCAATCTGGCTGAGGCGGATGTGCCGAAGGGGCTGACGCGCGGAGCGGTGATCGCGCTGCGGGCGCGGCTGATGCCGCCGCCCCAGCCTGCGGTGCCGGGCGCTTATGATTATGCACGGGTGGCGTGGTTCGACCGGATCGGCGGAACCGGGCGGGGATTTGCGCCGGTCAGGATCGTGACAGCGGGCGAAGGCGAGGGATCGGCACTGAGGCAGCGATTGTCGGCACATATCGAGAACAGTCTGGAGGGCAGTGCGGGCGGCATCGCCAGCGCGTTGGCGACCGGAGACGAAGGCGCGATATCCGAGGAGGATGCGGAGGCGATGCGGCGTTCGGGGCTGGCGCATCTGTTGTCGGTCAGCGGGCTGCATATAACGGCCGTCGTCGCTGCGACGATGCTGGTGGTGGTGCGCTTGCTGGCGTTGAGCCCGTGGCTGGCATTGCGGTTTCGCCTGCCGTTGATCGCGGCGGGCGCGGGGGCGGCGGCGGCGATCGGCTACACTCTGCTGACGGGATCGCAGGTGCCGACGATCCGATCGTGCGTGGCGGCCTTGCTGGTGCTGGTGGCGCTGGCGATGGGGCGGGAGGCGATGACGCTCAGGCTGGTCGCGGCGGGGGCGGTGATCGTGTTGCTGTTGTGGCCGGAGGCACTGGCCGGGCCGAGTTTCCAGCTGTCGTTCGCGGCGATCACCGCGATCGTGGCGTTGAACGAACATCCGGGGATTCGCGCGCTGGTAGCCGCGCGGGACGAGCCGGGCACGAAGAAGTTCGGGCGGGCGATCGGGGCGCTGGTGCTGACCGGTCTGGCGGTGGAGATCGCGCTGCTGCCGATCGGGTTGTACCATTTCCACAAGGCCGGACTCTATGGCGTGGTGGCCAACATCGTCGCGATTCCGCTGACGACCTTTGTGATCATGCCGATGGAGGCGCTGTCCCTGGCGTTCGACTTCGTTGGCCTCGGTGCGTCGCTCTGGTGGGTGACCGACAAGGCGCTGGCGGTCCTTTTGTGGATCGCGCGGACGACGGCGGAGGCTCCGGGATCGGTTGCGGCATTGCCCGCCATGCCTGCGGGGGCGTTTGCCGCGACGGTGATCGGCGGATTGTGGATCGCCTTGTGGCGGACCCGGTGGCGGCGACTGGGGATCGCGCCGCTCGGGTTCGGTATCGTCTGGGCGTTGATCACCCCGGCGCCGGACCTGCTGGTGACGGGCGATGGACGGCATGTCGCGGTGCGGACGACGAATGGCGGGCTGGCGATGCTGCGCGATCGGGCGGGCGACTACATTTCCGACACTTTGGCCGAGAATGGCGGGGTGGACGGCGCGCCGATGTTACTGTCCGAACGATCCGAGGCGCGGTGCAGTCGTGATCTGTGCCTGATCGAGCGTGAGGCGGACGGGCGGGCCTGGCGGATTCTGGCGACGCGCAGTGCGTATCTGGTGCCGGTGGCGGAGCTTGTCGCCGCCTGTGTGACGGCGGATATCGTCGTGAGCGAGCGGTGGTTGCCTAAGGGGTGTCGTCCGCGCTGGCTGCGATTGGACAAGACCATGCTGGCGCAGACGGGGGGTGTGGCTGTCACCCTGTTGCGGCAGAGCGTCGTCAGCGTGGTGCGGCCGGGGGATCGGCATCCGTGGCGGGTGGCGAGTGCCGATAACGCGCCGTCCAGTTCGTTCGGGAGATCGCGCTTTTCCGGTGATCGCTGGCATCCGCGTGCAGCACGCAGGGGTGCGGAGTGAGTCTGGTTTGATCGCCTGGAGCGCGATGACTTTAAATAAAACCGTTCGTGCTGAGCTTGTCGAAGCACGTCCCCCGCACGGACGGTTGCGCCTGAAGCACGTCCTTCGACAAGCTCAGGACGAACGGAAAGGGGAATGGTTCAACCTCACGTGCCCATGCTCTAATGAGCAATGGAGCGCCATCAGCACGGGCGTAGTCACCCCATGCCGAACGCGGCCGGCCGAAATAACGGGCGTATCGAAAGCCGCTTGATGGATCCCGGATCAAGTCCGGGATGACGGCGTGGTTAGGACTGCATTCTATGACGATGAGCGCCTTGCCGGCCTCCGTTGGAAAGCCGATGCAAAACGACCGCCCGCCCGAAGCTTCGAACGTCAGTCGTAGCGGCGGAGCAGGCCGGCGAGCTTTCCCTGAACGCGCACCTGCTGCGGCGCGTAGCGCTGCGGATCATAGGCGCGGTTGGCGGGATCGAGCCGGATCATCGCGCCTTCGCGGCGGAAATATTTGAGCGTCGCCTCGCTATCTTCGATCAGCGCGACGACGATCTCCCCGTCGCGGGCGGTATCGGCGCGCCGAATGAGGGCGTAATCGCCATCCAGGATACCGGCCTCGACCATCGAATCGCCGGACACTTCGAGCGCATAATGCTCACCGCCACCGAGCAGGGCCGCCGGCACGGCGAGCATCGCACTCCCCTCGAACGCCTCAATCGGCACACCGGCCGCGATCCGGCCGTGCAGCGGGATCTCGATCACGTCGTTGGCGGGCTGCGGAAGGCTGCGGATATTGACCTCCGGCGCCTTGACCGCAGGTTTGGTCTCGCCGCGCTCGGGCATCTTGAGCACTTCGAGCGCGCGGGCGCGATTGGGCAGGCGGCGGATGAACTTACGTTCCTCGAGCGCGCTGATGAGGCGGTGAACGCCGGACTTCGACTTGAGGTCGAGCGCCTCCTTCATCTCCTCGAACGAGGGCGATACGCCCGATTCCTCGAGCCGATCGTTGATGAAGCAGATAAGCTCGTGCTGCTTGCGCGTAAGCATTGCGTTCCTCCGTCAGAACAGACGAGGAACCTTTATGGAACACTTCGATGGGTGTCAAGCGAGCGGGAGGATGTCCACCGACTCGCCTGTTTCCGCTGACGGAGCGTAAGCCGGGCGCAGCACCAGACAGTTGGCGCGGGCGAGCGTGCGCAGCATCGAACTGTCCTGAATCGTCGAAGCGTAGACGCGTCCGTCGCGCAATTCGGCGCGAAGATAATCGGTGCGGTGATCGTTGGCGCGCAGCGGTTCGCCGAGCGGGGCGGCGAGCGTGCGGGGCAGGGGATCGGCCGCGCCGGACATGGCGGCGATCAGCGGGCGGAGGAAGATCGTCGCGGTGACGAAGGCCGACACCGGATTTCCGGGCAGACCGAGCACGACCGTTTCGCCCAACCGGCCCGCCATCATCGGCTTGCCGGGGCGAAGTGCGATCTTCCAGAAATCTATCGTCCCACCGGCCGCCTCCAGCGCGGGGCGAACGAGGTCGTGGTCGCCGACCGATGCGCCGCCGGTGGTGACGAGGATGTCGGCGCGGACGGCGGCGAAGGCGGCGGTCAGGACGGCGAGATCGTCGGGGATGATACCGAGATCGATGATGTCGACGGGCAGATCGCGCAGCATCGCGGCGAGCATCAGGCCGTTGGTTTCGGGCAATTTGGTTGGATCGTCGCTGCCGGGGCGGGCGAGTTCGTCGCCGGTGGCGGCGATGGCGACGGTCAGGCGGCGTATGACGGGAAGAGTGGCATGGCCGCCGAGGGCGACGAGCGCGAGTGCTGCGGGGGTGAGGCGGTCGCCTTTCGCGATCAACACGTCGCCGGCGGAGAAATCCAGCCCGCGGGGCCGGACGCTGCTGGCGTGGCGGGCGGGGCCTTCGCCGGTGAGGTGGATCGTGTCGCCTTCTCGCGTAGCCTCTTCCTGGACGAGGATGGTGTCTGCGCCGGGCGGCAATGCGGCGCCGGTGAAGATGCGCACCGTCTCGCCTGCACCGACCTGGCCGGCAAAGGCGTGGCCAGCGGCGCTCTCGCCGATCAGCGCGAACGGGCCGGGCAGGTCGTCGTAGCGGATCGCATAGCCGTCCATCGCCGACAGATCGGCGTCGGGCTGGGTGCGGCGGGCGTGGATCGCATCGGTCGGCCAGCGAGCGATCGCTTGGGCGAGCGGGATGGTTTCCTCGGGGATGGCGGGGGCGAGCGCGAAGAGACGGGTCTGGGCTTCTGCGACGGCGAGGAGGGCGGGAGGCATGAGGCGTTCAGTGTCACGATCATCGGCGCTGGAACAGGAAATATTCGCGCCGCTCGCCGCAAGGGTGTGACCCCAAAAACACACATTGGCCTTTTCGATCGGCGTGGGGAACTGTGTCACGATTCGGTCTCAATCGTTACATAGTGCTTCCGGCAAGGCGGGGATCAGCCAGATTTAGCGAGAGGGACAGCGGTGCCCGCATTGGCGGGCGGCGTGCCTTTTTGCGCATGAATTTCAATCAAACCAATAGTTTAGAGTTCAGGGACAGAATGATGTTGAACAAGACTTTCGCCAAATCCGCTTTGCTGATCGGCACGGCCTTCGGTGCGATGATGATCCCGACTTTGGCCGCCGCGCAGGACGTTCCTGCCGCAGCGCCGGTTGCGGACGCCGCCGACAGCGGCGAGATCGGCGAGATCGTGGTGACGGCCGAGCGCCGCAGCGAGAATCTGCAGAAGGTGCCGGTGTCGGTCGCGGTGGTGAACGGCGACAGCCTGCGCGCCTTCCAGAGCGGTGGCGAGGACGCGCTGTCGCTCGCCGGTCGTGTGCCGGGGCTTTATGCCGAGACGACCACCGGTCGCATCTTCCCGCGCTTCTACATTCGCGGCCTCGGCAATATCGATTTCTATCTCGGCGCGTCGCAGCCGGTGTCGATCATCCAAGACGATGTCGTGCTCGAGCATGTCGTGCTCAAGTCGAACCCGGTGTTCGACGTCAACCAGGTGGAAGTGCTGCGCGGTCCGCAGGGTTCGCTGTTCGGGCGCAACACCACGGCCGGCATCATCAAGTTCGACACGATCCGCCCGAGCCAGGTGTTCCAGGGCCGCGGTTCGGCATCGTACGGCACGTACAACACGGTGACGGCGGACGTCGGCGTCGGCGGCCCGATCGTCGCGGACAAGATCGCGTTCCGCATCTCGGGCCTGTACCAGCATCGCGACAATTGGGTCGACAACACCTTCACCGGCACCGGTCCTGATGGCACGACCGGCGGCAAGAATGCGCTGGGCGGCTTCGACGAGAAGGACGTGCGCCTGCAACTGCTGTTCACGCCGACCAGCGACCTGTCGATCAACGTCTCGGGCCATGCTCGCGATTACAAGGGCACCTCGACGATCTTCCATCGCGCCGCACTGATGCGCGGATCGAACAACATCCAGCGCGAGCCGCGCACCAGCGTGGCGCTCGACGAGGCCGTGGGCAATCCGCAGGCGTACAAGACCTATGGTGCCTCGGTGAATGCGGCGTGGGATTTCGGTGCCGTGACGCTGAGCTCGATCACCGCCTACGAGACGACCAGCGGTTATAGCCGTGGCGACACCGATGGCGGTGCGGCGGTCAACTTCCCCGGCTTCGGCAATCCCGGCCAGAGCCAGGGGCGGATCCGCGATCTCGACCAGTGGACGCAGGAAGTGCGTCTGGCGAGCAACGGCGACGGCCCGTTCAAGTGGCAGGTCGGCGGCTTCTATTTCGATCAGCGCGATCTGACCGAGTTCGACCAGCGCGCGTCGCTGCTGCTGCCGACGAACGCCGCATACAACCCGCGCAACTTCGTGCAGTTGCGCGACGTCAACACGTCGTGGGCCGTGTTCGGCCAGGCGAGCTACAAGATTGGCGACAAGCTGACGCTGACCGCCGGTGGCCGCTATACCGAGGACAACAAGCACACCATCCTGGTGACGCCGGCCTACACGCTGGCCGGTGCGGTGAACTTCCCCGCGACGGCGCCGCGCGACGTGCGCCTGAAGGGCAAGGAGCCGAGCTTCGACGTGTCCGCCCTGTACGAGGCCACGCCGGACGTGAGCCTGTACGGCCGCGTCGCGCGCGGTTTCCGCGGGCCGACGATCCAGGGCCGTTCGGCCGTGTTCGGTTCGGCGTTCACGACGGCGAATTCGGAAACGGTGATGTCGTATGAAGCCGGCGTGAAGACGCGTCCGTTCAGCAACATGACCTTCAACCTGACGGGCTTCACCTACCGGGTGAAGGACATCCAGCTGAACGGCAACGATTCCAACGGCAACGGCGTGTTGTTCAATGCCGATCACGCCAACGCTTATGGCTTCGAAGCGGAGATGCAGTGGAAGCCGACCCGCAACATCAGCATCTCGCTGGGCGGCAGCGCGCTGCACACCGCGATCAAGGACAAGAACGTCTATGCGCAGGTCTGCGGGATCGGCGCGGTCGTGACCTGCACGGTGCAGGATCCGACGATCGTCCGCACGGTGTTCGGCACGCCGACCACCTTCGCGCAGATCGACGGCAACCCGCTGCCGAATGCGCCGAAATGGCAGTTGGACGCAGCGGTGCGCTACGACATTCCGCTGTGGACCGGTGGCAAGATGTTCGTCGCGACCGACTGGAACGTGCAGGGCTACACCAACCTCGTGCTGTACAAGACGGCGGAATTCTATTCGAAAGGCAATTTCGAAGGCGGCCTGAAGGTCGGCTACACCACGTCGGACAACAAGTACGAGATCGCGGCATTCGCCCGCAACATCACCAACGAGAAGAACCTCAAGGGTGTGATCGAGAACTTCACGGCGGCGGTGTTCAACGAACCGCGGATCATCGGCGTTTCGGTGAGCGGCAAGTTCTGATCGGGCGATTTGCCGGATCGTGATGTGGGGGCGGTGCGCTTTTGGCGCGCCGCCCTTTTTTTGCGGGTGTTTGGGCTGCTGGAGCGGGATGATCTCAAACCGACCCGTTCGTCCTGAGTAGCGGCTGAGCTTGTCGAAGACGCGTATCGAAGGACAGGCGTCACGCGCTCGGAAGGTGCTTCGATACGAGCCCTCGATACGCCTTCGGCTACTCGGTCTCTACTCAGCACGAACGGGGTGAGATTATGTACCCATGATCCGACTGCCGTCATCCTGAACTCGTTTCAGGATCCATTTCGCCTTTCGGGCGATTGGGTGTTTGGCACGATGGATCCTGAAACGAGTTCAGGATGACGGTAATTGAGGGAGGGCATCATGCCTCCGCACCGGCTTTGCTCAGGCGCGATAGTCGCCGGATTTGCCGCCGGTTTTCGCGAGCAGGCGGATGCCTTGGATCGTCATGGCTTTGTCGATCGCCTTGGCCATGTCGTAGATCGTGAGCAGCGTGACCGAGACGGCGGTGAGCGCCTCCATCTCGACGCCGGTCTTGCCGTCGGTGCGGGCGGTGGCGGTGGCGGTGACGCCGGTTTCGTCGGTGACGAGATCGATCGCGACGCGCGTCAACGGCAAAGGGTGGCAGAGCGGGATCAGGTCGCTGGTGCGCTTGGCGGCCATGATGCCGGCGATGCGGGCGACGGCGAGGACGTCGCCCTTGGCGGCAGCGCCGCTGCGGATCGCGGTGGCGGCCTCGGGGGACATGGTAATGCGGCCTTCGGCGACTGCTTCGCGCGCGGTGCTTTGTTTGGCGGAGACGTCGACCATGTGGGCGGCACCGGCGGAGTCGAGATGGGTGAGGTCGGTCATATCTGCACCCTATCCGTTCGTTTCGAGCGAAGTCGAGAAACCTGTGCCTGACGCCTGTTTCTCGACTTCGCTCGAAACGAACGGGAAATGGTGTTTTATCCCACCAACACCCGCGTCGCCGCCTCGACGTCGTCCTGCCGCATCAGCGCCTCGCCGATCAGGAAGCATTTGACGCCGTGTTCGGCCATCGCGTCGAGATCGGCGCGAACCGTCAGGCCGCTTTCGGCGACGAAGGTGCAGCCTTTGGGGGCTTTCGACACCAGTTCGTAGGTGCGGGCGAAATCGACGCTGAAGTCGCGCAGATTGCGGTTGTTGACGCCGATCAGGCGCGATTTGAGTTTCATCGCGCGATCGAGCTCCTTCTGGTCGTGGACCTCGACCAGCACGTCCATGCCGCACTCGATCGCGCTTGCCTCGATCTCGGCGAGCAGATGATCGTCCAGCGCGGACATGATCAGCAGGATCGCGTCGGCCCCGATGCCGCGCGATTCGGGCACCTGCCAAGGATCGACCATGAAATCCTTGCGCAGGACGGGCAGGTCGCAGGCGGCGCGGGCGTCGATCAGATATTGGTCGGCACCCTGGAACCAGCGTTCGTCGGTCAGCACCGACAGGCAGGCGGCACCGCCGGCCTCATAGGCGCGCGCATGGGCGGGGGGATCGAAATCCTCGCGGATCAGGCCTTTGGACGGGCTGGCCTTCTTGATCTCGGCGATCAGCGCGTGGCCGGTCTGCGCCTTGGCATCGAGCGCGGCGCGGAAGCCGCGCGGCTTGGACTGTTCCGCAATGCGTGCGTCGAGCGCGGAAAGCGGGGTGGTCGCCTTGCGCGCGGCGATGTCGGCGCGCTTGGTTTCGAGGATGCGGTCGAGAATGTCGGTCATGCGTAAGCGATCCAGCGGTCGAGCAGCGCGTTCGCATAGCCGGCATCGAGCGCTTCGGCGGCGGCGGCGGCACCGTCGGTGAGATTAGGGCTATGGCCGGCGACGACCAAAGCGGCGGCGGCGTTGAGCAGGACGGCATCGCGATAGCCGCCGGTCTCGCCTTCGAGCAGGCGCCGCAGCGCGGCGGCATTATAGGCGGGATCGCCGCCATGGATCGCGGCGATCGGGTGGCGCGGCAGGCCGGCATCCTCCGGGGCGATATGGGTGGGCAGCGCGGCGGAGCCGACATTGACGACGACGCTGGGGCCGGCACCGGACAGTTCGTCCAGACCTTCTTCGCCCGAGACGACGATCGCCGCTTCGGTGCCGAGCTGTTCGAGCGCCTCGGCATAGAGCGATGTGTAATCGGGCCGGGCGATGCCGATCAACTGGCGGGTGACGCGCGCAGGATTGGCGAGCGGGCCCATCAGGTTGAAGATCGTGCGCTTGCCGATGTGGCGGCGGATCGGCGTTATGCGCTTCATCGCCGGGTGATGATTGGCGGCGAACAGGAAGCAGATGCCGAGATCGTTGAGCGTCGCCTGGGCGAGCGTGCCGGCGCGTTCCATGTCGAGGCCGAGCGCCTCGAGCGTATCGGCGGCCCCGGCCTTGGAGGAGGCGGCGCGGTTGCCGTGCTTGGCGACAGGGATGCCGCAGGCCGCGACGACGAGGCTGACGGCGGTGGAGACGTTGAGCGTGTGGTGCCCGTCACCCCCCGTGCCGCAGACGTCGATCGCGTTGGCGGGCGCATCGATCGGGATCAGGCGGGCGCGCAGCGCGCGGGCGGCCTCGGCGATCTCGATGCTGGTCTCGCCGCGATCGGTGAGCGCGATGAGGAAGTCGGCGATCGCCTCCTCCGAGGTGCGCGCGTCGAGGACGTCGGCGAACGCCTGCGCGGCGGATTCGCGCGAGAGGGGGGAGATGGGGTTGGGGAGGAGGGTGAGCGTCGTCACGCCAGCTCCCTTACCGGCAATCCGGCGATGCGGAGGAAGTTCGCCAGCATCGCGTGGCCGTGTTCGGTGGCGATGCTTTCCGGGTGGAACTGCACGCCGTGGATCGGCAGCGTCGCGTGGCGGAAGCCCATCACCGAGCCATCGGTCGCGGTCGCGTTGACGATGAGGTCGGCGGGAATGTCTTCGACGATCAGCGAATGGTAGCGGGTGGCGGTGAACGGGCTGGGCAGGCCTGCGAACAGGCCGGTGCCGTCATGTTCGACCGGCGAGGTCTTGCCGTGCATCAGCCCGCCGCGCACGACGTTGCCGCCGAAATGCTGGCCGATCGCCTGATGGCCGAGGCACACACCGAGCAAAGGTTTGTGCGCAGCGGCGCAGGCGGCGACGAGATCGAGGCTGATCCCGGCTTGCGTGGGCGTGCACGGGCCGGGCGAGATCAGGAAGGCCTGGGCATTGGTTTCGATCGCCTCGCGTGCGGTGAGCGCGTCGTTGCGCACCACCTTAACCTCGGCACCCAGTTCCATCAGATAATGGACCAGGTTCCAGGTGAAGCTGTCGTAATTGTCGATGACCAGGATCATATGCGCGCCATAGCCGATGGGTGGTGCAGCGCAACAGCGCCGCGTTTCCGCCCTTATTCCGGTTCATTCAGCGTGGAGCAATCGTGCATGTCGGACGTTGGTCCTGCATCACCCCCAGGAGTTTCCCCGATGATCCGCCTTATCGCTGCTTCCGTGCTGCTTTCGATGGGGGCGCCTGCGCTGGCCCAGACGGCCAAGGCGGATCAGTCCGCGGAGGCGGGGAGCGTGCCGGTGCAGCGCATCCGCAACGTGCAGCTGAAGCCCGGCGATCCCTGCCCCAAGGGTGCGGCGGACGAGATCATCGTGTGCGGCACGCTGGACGATCCGTATCGCATCCCGAAGAATTTGCGCGAGCGGAAGCCGAGTGCGGTGTCCCAGAGCTGGGTGAACCGCGCGGCGACCCTGGACGATGTCGGTCGTGAGGCGGGCGGACTGCCCAATACCTGTTCGCCGGTCGGAAGCGGCGGGCAGACCGGGTGCACCACCAAGCTGCTGCGCGACTATACCGCCGAGAAGGTGGACGAGCGCCGGAAAGCCAGTTCCGTACCCTGATCGGTTATTGGCCGAAGCCGGCCTCTCCGGCGCGCGCGATCGCCTCGCGTGCGGCGGCGAGCAGGGCACCGGCCTTGGCTTCGCATTCGCGCTGTTCGTAGGCCGGGTCGCTGTCGGCGACGATGCCGGCACCGGACTGGACGTGCATGACGCCATCCTTCACCACGGCGGTGCGTAGGACGATGCACGAGTCCATCGATCCGTCGGGCGAGAAATACCCTACGCCGCCGGCATAGGCACCGCGTTTTTCGGATTCGAGTTCGGCGATGATGCCGCAGGCGCGGACCTTGGGCGCGCCGCTGACGGTGCCTGCGGGGAAGCCTGCCAACAGGGCGTCGACGGCGTCGTGCGGTTCGTCCAGCCGGCCGACGACGTTCGAGACGATGTGCATGACGTGGCTGTAGAATTCGACGGTGTAGCTGTCCGTCACGGTGACGGAGCCGGCAGAGGCTACGCGGCCAACATCGTTGCGGCCGAGATCGAGCAGCATCAGATGTTCGGCGCGTTCCTTGGGATCTGCGAGGAGGCTGGTGCGGTTGGCTTCGTCCTCGGTGGGCGTCTTGCCGCGGGGGCGGGTGCCGGCGATGGGGCGGATGGTCACTTCTCCGTCGCGGACGCGGACGAGGATTTCGGGGCTCGAGCCGGTGAGCGTGAAGCCGGGCAGATCGAGATGGTAGAGGAAGGGCGAGGGGTTGATGCGGCGGAGCGCGCGGTAGAGTTCGATTGGCGGCAGCGTGAACGGTAAGGTGAAACGCTGTGCGAGGACGACCTGAAAGATGTCTCCGGCGACGATATACTCTTTGGCGCGCGCGACCATCTCGCCGTAGCGGCCCTCTGGCAGAACGGGGGTAAGCGCGACTTCCGGGGCGTCGGGCAGGCGCGCCGGGGCAGGGAGACCGGCGCTGGCGAGACGCGCGGCGACGGCGTCGATCCGCTCTTCGCCCTCGGCGACGATCGCGGCGGGATCTCGTGACGCATCGGGCCAGACCGGGGCGACCAGGAACAGCGCGTCGGCCAAGCGATCGAAGATCAGCACGATCGTCGGGCGGACGAAGATCATGTCGGGCAGATCGAGCGGGTTGGCGTCGGGCTGCGGCAGGGTTTCGACCAGACCGATCGTCTCATAGCCGAAATAGCCGACCAAGCAGGCGAGCGCGCGGGGCAGTTCGGGCGGCACGGCCATGCGGCAATCGGCGACCAAGGCGCGCAGCGCGTCGAGCGTCGGCGCATCGCATGGCGCAAAGGCGTCGCGATCGGCGAGCCAGTGGCGGTTGATCTCGGCCGCATTGCCTTGCGCGCGGAAGACTAGATCGGGGGCGAGGCCGATCAGGCTGTGACGGCCACGGATCGCGCCGCCCTCGACCGATTCGAGCAGGAAATCGCCCCGGCCCGGCTCGATCAGCTTGAGCGCGGCGGCGACCGGGGTTTCGGTGTCGGCGATCTGGCGCCGCCACACGAGCGCCGGCTGGCCGGCGGCGAGGGCGGCAAGGGGATCGAGAGAGTCTGTGTCAGTCATTTTACCGTCGTGCCCGCGAAAGCGGGAATTCCGCTTCTTCTTCTGGCTGCGGGGCAAGGCAGCGGGATCCCCGCCTGCGCGGGGATGACGGGTGGAGGGAGCATCAGGCCATCAGACTCAGTTCGCGGCCGTCTGGCCGAGCAATTGCGCCTTCAGCGCGGCGATTGCCGCGGCGTTCTTCTTCACGCCGACGATGCCGCGGACCGCGTTGGTGAATTGCTCGGTATATTCGCGGCCGACCAGCTTGCCGAGATCACCCTGCGTGGCGCGGATCACGGCGGCGTTGCCGGTGGCGTTGCCGCGGTCGATCTTGTCGAGCTTGATGATGTACCAGCCCTGATTGTCCGCCGCTTCGAGCAGCTTGGCGCTATTTTCGGCCATGCTGAACATCAGCACCAGGGGCGGCGGCGCACCGCGCGGGTTGGCGGCCATCTGCGCGCGCGAGGTGTTGAGCGGCTGGACCGGCGGGGTCTTCACGCCGCTGGCCGCGAACAACGACGCGAACGGCTGGCCCTTATTGGCCTTGGCGACGATGTCGTTGGCGATCGTGCGCGCGGCGCGGCGGGCGCGATCGATCTGGAAATCGCGCGCGACGACGGCGCGAATCTGCGCCACCGGCGGCGCAGCGGGCGCGACCACGCGGCCCAGCGTGACGACGGCGAAGCCACCGGTTGGATCGACCTGCACCATCTGCGGCGCATCGCTTGTGCTGGCGGCGAAAGCGGCGGTGACGATGGGCATGAAATCCGGCGCGGCCTTCTTCGTGGCATCGTTCGGATCGCGGCCGTCGGCGAGTAGCGGCGGGGTGGCCTGCGGCGACAGCTTCTGTTGCGTCATGATATCGTCGAAGGTTGCGTGGTTGTTGCTGACGGAATCGTCGATCGCATCGTGGATGCGGCCGAGCACTTCGAGCGTCTTGGTCTTGGTCGCGCTGGCGATCAGTTCCGGCCTAGCCTGTTCGAGCGTCTTGCCCGGAACCTGTTCGACCTTGTCAACGCGGACCAGAGCGAAGCCGATCGCGGAGCGCACCGGGCCGACCAGCGCGCCCTTGGCGGCGGCGAACACCGCATCGGCCGCCGCCTGCGAACTCTGTGCGGCATACCCGATCTTGTCGAGCGCGGTGAGCGTGGTGGGTTCGAGGCCGGAGGCGCGCGCCGCGACGTCGAGCGGCGTGCCGCCCTTGACCTTGGCGATCAGCGCATTGGCGGCGGCCTGATCGGCGACGATCACCTGCACCAGATCGCGTTTCTCGGTCGCGGTGAAGGTGCGGGCCTGCGCCTTGTAGGCGGCGGCGAGTTCCGCCTCGGTTGGCGTGGTCTGGGCCTTGATCTGGTCGTTGGTGACCATCGCGTAGCGGATCACGCGGCGTTCGGGGATCGTATAGCGCGCGAGGTTGCGGCCATACCAGGAGGCGACTTCCGCATCGGTGGCGGGCGCGCCGTCGCCCATCGCCCTGGTCGGGATGAAGCCCATTTCACCCTGACGCTTTTCGAGCAGCAGCGAGGCATAGGGCAAAGCGACGTTCTGCGCGACCTGAGCGGCGGGCAGGATCGGGAAGATCAGCTGGCGGCCGATCAGCTGCTTCACGAGCCCCTCGCGCACGCCGCGATCGGTCAACCCCTGTTGTGACAGCAATTGTTCGTAGGCGGCCTGGTTGAACTTGCCGTCCGGGCCTTGCAGCGACGGCACGCGGGCGATCTGGCCGTCGATCAGCCGCTTGCTGACGACCATGCCCTGTTGCTGCCCGAACTGCTGGAGCGCGATCTCGACGATGCTACGATCGAGTGTGGGTTCGAACCCGCCGCCCGAGATGAACTTCACCACGTCGAGGCCCGGCTGCTGCTGCGCGTAATTCTGTACCTGGCTCTGGATTTCCTGCGTCAGGGCGGGAACCGTCACCTCGCCCTTGCCGACCGTGGCGAGCGTGGTCGACTTCGGATCGCCCGTGGCCTTGGTCAGATTGGCGAGATCCCCACCGGCGAAGGACAGGACGAGCATCGCCAGAAGCGCGAAGGCGATGACGAGACCGACCTTCGAATGGATGATACCGCGGATGACGCTGAGCATGGAGAACCGATCGTGTTGGCCCGTTTCGGGCAGAAGTTGCAGTCGCTTTACGGGCAGGACGGTGCGGCTTCAAGCTTGTGTGAACCGGCGCGGGCGCTCTATCGGTCTGGTGGAATAGAAAATTGTTTCGGGGGCGGGGATGACACGACGCAAGCTGGTGGCGGGCAATTGGAAGATGAATGGCGATCGGGCGGCGCTCGGCGAGCTGGGCGGGATCGCCATCGCCGCGCAATGCGCGCCGGGGATCGATGTCGCGATCGCTGTGCCAGCGACGCTGATCGCACCGGCGGTGGCGGCCGCCCCGGGGCTGAGCATCGGCGCGCAGGACGTGCATTGGGCGGCTAAGGGCGCGCATACGGGATGTATCTCGGTCGGCATGATCGCCGAGGCCGGGGCGGGGTTCTCGATCGTCGGGCATAGCGAGCGGCGGGCCGATAATGGTGAGACCGACGCTCAGGTGAAAGCCAAGGCGGAAGCGTTGCTGGCCGGTGGGCTGAAGGCAATTCTGTGTGTGGGCGAGACGCTGGCCGAGCGCGATGCCGGGCAGGCCGAGGCGGTGGTGACCGGGCAATTGGCGGCGAGCCTGCCGGATGGTGCCGCGGCCGGTTGGCTGTCGATCGCGTACGAGCCGGTCTGGGCGATCGGCACGGGGCGGACGCCGACGGTGGCGGACGTGGCGGCGATGCACGGCGCGATCCGGGCCAAGCTGCGCGCGCTGATCGGCGCGGATGCGGATGCGGTTCGGCTGCTGTACGGCGGGTCGGTGACCGGGGACAATGCCGCGGAGTTGCTGGCGGCTGGGGATGTGGACGGCGCGCTGGTTGGGGGTGCTAGCCTGACGGCTGCCAAGTTCGTGCCGATCGTGGAGGCTGGGGCGGTGCTGGGGTAATTCTGTTTTTAGAGCGCGGTGACTTCAAAAAATAACCGTTCGTGCTGAGCTTGTTGAAGCACGTGTTCCACACTCTCCGGCGGCGCTCGGTAACACGTCCTTCGACAGGCTCAGGACGAACGGAGAGGGTGGGGGTGGCTTTGGGTTGACGCCCTTTGCTCTTCTGCTCCCCTCCCTGGAAGGGAGGGGGCGGGGGTGGGTCGCTCACGAGGTAATGCTGTTCCCACCCCATACCGACCCACCCCCAACCCCTCCCTTCCAGGGAGGGGAGAGGTTTGGATCAGCCGTAGCGTGCTTTCAACACCGCCCATGCGGCGCGCAGGCCTAGCGCGTCGCCGCCTTTGGGGCGGCCGGGCTTGGCCGCGGGGCGCCAGGCGAAGGTGTCGAAATGCGCCCAAAGCGTGTCCTTCGGCACGAAGTGGCGGAGGAACAAGGCGGCGGTGGTCGCGCCGGCATATCCGCCTTCGGCCGAGTTCACCATGTCGGCGATGTCGGATTTGAGCATGTCGTCATAGCCGTCCCAAAGCGGCATGCGCCATAACGGGTCGCTGACCTGCGTTCCGGCCTTGAGCAATTCGTCTGCCAATGCGTCGTCGTTGCTGAAGGTGGCGGGCAGATCCGGGCCGAGCGCGACGCGGGCGGCACCGGTGAGGGTGGCGTAATCGATGATGAGTTCCGGCTTGTCTTCGCCGGCCTTGGTCAATGTGTCGCCGAGCACGAGCCGGCCCTCGGCATCTGTGTTGGTGTTCTCGACCGTCAGGCCCTGCCGCGTCTTCAACACATCGCCGGGGCGGAAGGCGTTGCCGGAGATGCTGTTTTCCACCGCCGGCACGAGCAGGTGGAGGCGGACCTTCAGGCGAGCGGCCATGACGAGGCTGGCGAGCGCGAGGGCGTGGGCCGCGCCGCCCATGTCCTTCTTCATCAGCGCCATGCCGCCGCCGGGCTTGATGTTCAGGCCGCCGGTGTCGAACGTCACGCCCTTGCCGACGATGGCGATGCGCGGGTGTTTTGGGTCACCCCATTCGAGTTCGATCAGGCGTGGTGCGCGGTCGGCGGCGGCGGCTTTGCCGACCGCGTGGATCATCGGATAACCCTTGGCGAGCGGTTCGCCCTTGATGACGGTGAGCGTGGCACCGTGCGCTTTGGCGAGGCTGTCGGCCTGCGCTTCGAGATTGGCCGGCCCCATGTCGGAGGCGGGCGTGTTGACGAGATCGCGCACGAGCGCGGTGGCGGTGGCGAGGCGGACGGTCTCCTCGATCCTGGCGGGTTCGCCGGTGAGCAGGATGCGCGCGCCCGTTTCGTCGCCCTTGCGGTACGCGTCGAAGCGATATTGTGCGAGTAGCCAGCCGAGCATCGCCGCGCCGGGTTCGCCCTCGGCCAGGCGATAGGTGCCGGCGGGCAATTGCTCGCCGAGCGAGGCGATGCGCCACGGAGAATCGAGACTTTCGTTGCAGACCAGCAGCATCGCCCAATCGTCCGCCGCATCGCCCGGCAGGACGGCGCGGTTGCCGGCCTTTCCGGTCAGCCGGTGCGCGGCCACGGCGGTGCGGGTGCGGGGCGGCTGTTTCGCCAGCCAATCGGCGTAAGCATCCGGGTGGACGACGTGGATCGTGCGCGCGCTCTGGCCGCGATCGGCCTGAAGCAGGGTAGAGAAGTCGGTCATCGCGGGATCATTTCTGCGGCTGGGGGCGGGAAGGGTATTATCCTAGAGCAGGAACGGGCCGGGATGAAATGCTTGGTGGTCGTAAATCGTAAGGTCGGGCCCCGGTTGCGAAATTGATGCTAGGACGGACAGCACCCGATATGGTGTTTCGGGACTGGTTGGAGAAATGACATGACGACCGAACTGACGATCCTCGGCCTGTCTGTCGTCCTGCTGGTGGTCCATATCGGCATTCAGGGTCAGAGCGTGACCAAGGAACGCGGTGCGACGTGGAACGCCAGCGCGCGGGACGAGCCGCAGAAGCCGTTGGGCGTTCTCGCCGGGCGGGCGCAGCGGGCGTTGGACAATTACAAGGAGACGTGGCCGGTATTCATCGCGCTGGCGCTTGGCCTTTCCGTATCCGGCCAGAGCGGTGGGATCGGAGCAATCGGGGCATGCGTGTGGTTCGCGGCGCGGATCGTTTATGTGCCGTTATATCTGCTCGGCGTCCCGGTGTGGCGGAGTGTGGTCTACCTGATTTCGCTGGCCGGGCTGGCGATGATGCTGGTCCGCTTTTTCTGAACCACGCCGGAGCAGAATAAAAACCCCATAACGGTTTTTTAGGAACAGCTTAACTGCGCCTCATCAACTCTTCGGCAGAAGAATTGGGGATTGAGGTGATGATCGAACGAAGCACGCTGTCGGACGAACATGCGGCGATCCTGGAGATCGCCGGGGCCATTCTGGATATCATCGCGCAACCGGATTTCGACGTGATCCTGGCGATCAAGATGCGCTGGCGGCTTGGCCATTCGCTGGCGGTTCACCTCGCGAAGGAAGACAAGATCATCTACCCACGGCTGAAGCAGCAGGGCAGCGCGCAGGTCGCGGATCTGGCGCAGCGTTTCGAGCGCGAGATGGGCGGCCTTTCGGTCGAATATCAGCGTTATATGGTCGCATGGGCCGGCGAGAGCATCCGCGCCGACCGCGATGCCTTCCGTGCCGACACGCGCCGCATCCTGTCGCTACTGGCGCTCCGCGTCGAGCGCGAAGAGGCCGAGCTGTATCCGATGTACGAAGCGTCCAGCGAGAGCGAGGATGCGGCCGGCGGGTATCCGGTTACGCCGATCGCCAAATCGGGCTGACGCGATCAGACCGGCACGCCGTACAGATCGTGCTCGTCGGCATCCTCGATCTCCACCGCCACGATATCGCCCTGCTTGAGATGGGCGGCGTCGCGCAGGAAGACTTCGCCGTCGATCTCGGGCGCATCGGCCTTTGAGCGGCCGGTGGCGCCACCGTCCTCGTCCACCGCATCGATGATCACATCCAGCGTGCGACCGATCTTGGCCTGGAGCTTTTCGGCCGAGATGCGCGCGGTGAGGTCCATCAGGCGGGCGTAGCGCTCCTCCTTGATCTCCTCTGGCACCTGGTTCGGCAGATCGTTGGCCGCTGCACCCTCGACCGGTTCGAAGCGGAATGCGCCGACGCGGTCGAGCTGGGCTTCCTCCAGCCAATCCATCAGATATTTGAAATCGTCCTCCGTTTCGCCGGGAAAGCCGACGACGAAGGTCGATCGGATCGCGATATCGGGGGCGATATTGCGCCAGTTCTTGATGCGCTCCAGCACCTTCGCCTCGTTGGCGGGGCGGCGCATCAGTTTCAGGACGTTGCGGCTGGCATGCTGGAAGGGGATGTCGAGATAGGGGAGGATCAGTCCCTCGGCCATCAGCGGGATGACCTGATCGACGTGCGGGTAGGGATAAACATAGTGCAGGCGGACCCACGCCCCGAGCTTGCCTAGTTCGCGCGACAGATCGGTCATGTGCGCGCGGACTTCATTGCCGTGCCACATGCGGGGTTGGTGGCGAATGTCCACGCCGTACGCCGACGTGTCCTGGCTGATGACCAGCAATTCCTTCGTGCCGGCTTCGATCAGCTTTTCCGCTTCACGCAGGATCGCATCGGGGCGGCGGCTGACGAGATCGCCGCGCAGGCTCGGGATGATGCAGAACGAACAGCGGTGGTTGCAGCCTTCGCTGATCTTCAGATAGCTGTAGTGGCGCGGGGTAAGTTTCAGGCCGCTATCGGGCACGAGATTGAGGAACGCACTGGGCGGCATAGGGGCCGCATCATGGACCGCGCCCACGACCTCTTCGTATTGGTGCGCGCCGGTGACGGCGAGGACGTTCGGGAATTTGGCGCGGATCATCTCCGCCTCCTTGCCCATGCAGCCGGTGACGATGACGCGGCCATTCTCGGCGATGGCTTCGCCGATCGCCTCGAGGCTTTCCTCCTTGGCGGAATCGAGGAAGCCGCAGGTGTTGACCAGCACGACGTCCGCCCCGGCATAGTCCGGCGACATGGCATACCCGTCCGAGCGCAGCTTGGTGAGAATGCGTTCGCTATCGACCAGGTTCTTCGGACAGCCGAGCGAAACCATGCCGATCTTCGGCGGGGAGGGGAGTATCGTTGCCATGGGAGGGGCGGCATGTAGGGCAAGCGGGGGGATTTTTCCAGCGTGTTGCTTTGCGTACCAATTCGCACAACTTTCGCGCTTCCCCGGCGAAGGCCGGGGCCCAGGAGTCGGGCGATGATTGGCGCATGCTGCGCTCAGTTATATCCACCTTCGCAACTGGGCCCCGGCCTTCGCCGGGGAAGTGCTCGTGTTGAGAGTAGGATGTTGCTGCAATGAAAGGAGGGCCAGCATATGTTTACATCATGGCCAGCCAGCGCAACGGCACAATTTACATAGGGTCCACAAACGAACTCGCGCGACGCGCTCGGGAACATCGCGAGGGGCTGATTGAAGGTTTCACCAAAACATACGGTTGCAAGTTTTTGGTCTGGTACGAGGTTCACGATACATCGGAATCCACGACAGTTCGAGAATTCCGGATGAAGGAATGGAAACGGGCGTGGAAGATACGGGAGATCGAAGGGCTGAATCCGAACTGGGACGATCTGTACGATCGGATCGCACAACCATGATGGACATTCCGACTGGGCCCCGGCCTTCGCCGGGGAAGCCCGAGTGGAGTTTGATTGTGCATCCGGATACGCCGTCGAAGGGCGTTCAGGCGGTGCGGGTCGAGGCGATTTATGATGGTTGCGCCTTGTTGCTCACTTTCATCGTCGAGGGCAGCGAGCATGTCGCGCTTCCCGATTGGGTGACCTCCGTCCGTGCCGATGGCCTTTGGAAGACGACGTGTTGCGAGCTGTTTCTCGCGCCGCTCGGGTCCGAAGCCTATTTCGAGTTCAACTATTCGCCCTCGACACAATGGGCTGCTTACCGGTTCGACGGGTATCGGGCCGGGGGCACGGATTTGACGCTGGCCGTGACGCCGCATGTCGATCGGGGTGATGATGAATCCGACTTTCTGGTCGAGGTGGATCAGGATCTGTCCGATCTTCCGTCGGGACCGTTGCTGATGGGTTTATCCGCCGTGATCGAGGAGATCGACGGGACGAAATCCTATTGGGCGCTTGCTCATGCGCCGGGGTCGCCGGATTTCCATAACCGGGATTGCTTTATCGCGACCCTCCCGGCACCACGCCGCCCATGAAATTCGGTATCGATCGCCTGCTCGCCGACCCAGACCTGCGCAAACCGCTGGAGGGGAAGCGTGTGGCGCTCCTCGCGCATCCGGCCTCGGTGACGGCGGATTTGACGCATAGCGTGGACGCGCTGATCGCGGCGGGGCTGAACGTATCCGCGATGTTCGGGCCGCAACACGGGGTGCGGGGCGATCTGCAGGACAATATGATGGAGTCTCCGGACTTCACCGATCCGCAGTACAATATTCCGGTGTTCAGCCTGTATGGCGAGGTGCGGCGGCCGACCGGGCAATCGATGGGCACGTTCGACGTGATGCTGATCGACCTGCAGGATGTCGGGTGCCGGATCTACACGTTCGTGACGACCCTGCTCTATGTACTGGAAGCAGCGGCCGCGCACGGCAAGGCGGTGTGGGTGCTCGACCGGCCCAACCCGGCGGGCCGGCCGATCGAGGGGCTGACGTTGCTGCCGGGGTGGGAGAGCTTCGTCGGGGCAGGGCCGATGCCGATGCGGCATGGCATGACGCTGGGCGAACTCGGGCACTGGTTCATCGCGCACTACAAGCTGGACGTAGAGTATCGCGTCGTGGCGATGGATGGTTGGCAGCCGGATACCGCGCCGGGCTTCGGCTGGCCGGAGGATCGGGTATGGATCAACCCCAGTCCAAACGCCGCCAACGTCAACATGGCGCGGGATTACGCCGGCACGGTGATGCTGGAGGGGACCAACCTGTCCGAGGGACGCGGCACGACGCGGCCGCTGGAAATGTTCGGCGCGCCCGATATCGACGCGAAGGCGGTGATCGCCGAGATGCGCCGGATCGCGCCGGATTGGCTGGCGGGATGCACACTGCGCGATTTCTGGTTCCAGCCGACATTTAACAAGCATGTCGGGCAACTCTGCCACGGCGTGTTCATTCACGCCGAGGGGGCGGGATACGACCATGCCGCATTCCGGCCGTGGCGGGTGCAGGCGGCGGGATTCAAGGCGATCCGTGCGCTGTATCCCGATTACGATCTGTGGCGCGATTTCCCGTACGAATATGAGTTCGGCAAGCTGGCGATCGACGTGATCAATGGCGGGCCGGGCCTGCGCGAATGGGTTGATGACGCGGCGGCGAAAGCGGGCGATCTCGATGCGGCAACGCGGCCGGATGAAGCGGCGTGGGCGGAGACAATACGGCCGTTTCTGCTGTATTGATTAACCCTTTTACAGGGGTTTTGGGCCAGAATATCGATCGAACAGGAGTTTGATCGATGAGCGAGACGGTTGCTGGCGGACGGGCGAAGCGCGACAGCGTGTTTCGAACCGCCGGCATCATGCTGGATGGCGGACGACGGATCGAGTGTCGCGTGCGCAACGTGTCGCCGACCGGCGTCGGGGTATCGCACAAGGGCGATCTCAGCACCGGAATGGCGATCCGCATCGCGATCGGAAAGACGCCCGAAGTCGCGGCAACGGTCGCCTGGGCGACCGAAGACCAGGCTGGCATCGCGTTCGGCGCCATGCCGAAATCGGATGACATCAAGATCGCGAGCGCGCTGCCGACAGTACAGGCGGGCTGGATGGCCGAAATCGACGATCGGTACAGGAAGTGACGGTGAATGACGCGACGCACAACGACTGATCGCGGACTCGCGTCATCCTGTCACAAAGCGTTGTGAACCGTCGTAATTTTGCAGCATGCCCCGAATCGACAGGGGAATTCGTTTGCGGGGACGACTTCGATGGTATCGGATCATCACTATTACCAACGGCGCGCGATGCAGGAGCAGGTCGCCGCGCGTAACGCGCTGACCGACGAGGCACGCGAGCGTCGGCTGGCGCTGGCGCAACTGTATCAGGCTAAACTGGCGGCGTTGACGGCCTGAACGACTAGCGTATCGGCTGGAGCTTCGGCCGAGCCTTGAGGGCGGGCCGATCATTGCCCTTGATGCCGATCCCTTCCCGCAAGACCACCGGCTGCGGACAGCCATCCACATTTCGATACACGGCGAGTATCTGAGCGGCCGAAGGCTCCCTGCTGAGCGGGCGGGCATTGAGAGGCTTGGCCGGATTGCCGACCAAAGTCTGTTCCGAACCGCATTTCGCATCCAGAGGCGAGTGGCGATCCGCGGCTTGCGCGGCGGACGGAGCAAGTGATGGGGCGATCAAAGCCAGCATCATCAGACGGCGCATGATAGTGATCCCTTCGCTTGCCTGTCGCCAGTTCACACCATCACCGCTTGCGCGTCAATTCCCGCATCGCATCGTCCAGCCCCGCAAGCGTCAGCGGGAACATCCGGTCGGTCATCAGTTCGCGGATGATGCGAACGCTCTGCGAATAGCCCCATTGGTCCTTCGGCACCGGGTTGAGCCACGCGGCCGCCGGGTAGGTATTGGTCACGCGATGCATCCAGACCGCACCGGATTCCTCGTTGAAATGTTCGACCGAGCCGCCGGGATGGCTGATCTCGTACGGACTCATCGAGGCGTCGCCGACGAAGATCAGTTTGTAATCATGGCCGAATTTGTGGAGCACGTCCCACATCGGCGTCCGCTCGGCGAAGCGGCGCTTGTTATCCTTCCACACGCCTTCGTACGGGCAATTGTGGAAGTAGAAGAATTCGAGATTCTTGAACTCGGTGGTCGCGGCGGAGAACAATTCCTCGCAGAGCTTGACCCATGGATCCATCGATCCGCCGACGTCTAAAAACAGCAGCAGTTTGACGGCGTTGCGGCGCTCGGCGCGCATAACTACGTCGAGCCAGCCCTGTCGCGCGGTGCCGTCGATCGTGGCATCGATATCCAGTTCGTCGGCCGCACCTTCGCGCGCGAACTTGCGCAGGCGGCGGAGCGCCACCTTGATGTTGCGGGTGCCGAGTTCCTTGGTGTTGTCGAGATTCTTGAACTCGCGCTGATCCCAGACCTTCAGGGCGCGCTTGTGCTTGCTCTCGCCGCCGATGCGCACGCCTTCGGGATTGTAGCCGCCATTGCCGTACGGGCTGGTGCCGCCGGTGCCGACCCATTTGTTGCCGCCCTGATGCCGTCCCTGTTGTTCTTCGAGCCGCTTCTTCAGCGTCTCCATGATCTCGTCCCACGATCCGAGCGACTTGATCGCCTCCATCTCCTCGGGGGTGAGGAATTTCTCGGCGACGGCCTTCAGCCAATCGGCGGGGATTTCGGCGTTCTGCGTGCCGAAGGTGGTGGCGATGCCCTTGAAGACCTTGGCGAAGACCTGATCGAACTTGTCGAGCAGCCCCTCGTCCTTCACGTACACCGCACGGGAGAGGTAGTAGAAATCCTCCGGCGTGCGATCGATCACCTCGGCATCGAGGGCCTCGAGCAGGAGCAGATGCTCTTTCAGGCTGGCGGGAATGCCGGCGGCGCGAAGTTCGTCGAGGAAGTTCAGAAACATACGCTCACCTTTGGCCGCGCGCTCATTTCAAGGCGTCGCTGTTGATCTCAATGCTGGTGTTTCCGTCCGTCGTAAAGACGGTACGCGAGCGACGCTTTCCGCCTTTCTTGTCGCTGCCGTCGAGCATTGCGGAAAGTTGAGCGTTGTTCGGCATGGTTTCGAAGCTGCCGAACACCTCCACTTGGGCGATGTCGTAGCGTTTTACGGTGTAGCCCTTCCCGAACAATACCGGTTCGGCGGTGATCATTCGCCCGGCGTCGTTCAGCAGGATGATCGCGACATTCCCATCCGCAGAGCTGGCCGGGCGCAATATGGCATGGCCGTCTTTCGTCGCACCACTGACGCAGAGCGCGGATCGCCCATTGTTCGGGAATGCGGGCAAGGATTTGTCTTTGGACGCTGTCCCCTTCTTCGCACCCTTCTTGTCTTCGAGCACGATGGATCCACCGATCAGCGATGCAAGCAACGCCATGCCAGCCTGATTCTTGTCGGCAAGCGTCTCGGCCCGGTTTGCGCTGGTTTCGGGGCAAGCCGCGGCCATCTTGAGCGGCATGGCCGGCACGGGTTTTGCCTTGCCGTCGAATCGCAACCCGGCGACCAACGTGTCGAAGGCGGCGTCCGCTTCTGCCCGGCGTGATGCCGGCGCGGTTACCCGCGTCACGACCATCCAGCTATCGGCCCGTACGAAGCCAGCCAGCGTGACCAGCGGTTTGCCAGGGGCAAGGGCGACATTGTCGTAGATCCGCTTGATGCCACCATCGGCGATGCCCGCGACCGGCACGACAGCGTCCAGCGCGATCGTCGGGTCCTTGCCGAAACGCTCGCGGATCGCGGCATCGGTAGCGTACGTTGCCAGCGCGGTATCCGCATAGGTCGGATAGAAAATGTAGACCGTGCCGAACACCTCCCCATCTTCCGACTCATACTGTGCGATATTGTCGATACCCTTGCCGTTCTCCGACGCTTCTCCGGTCTTGATCAGCGACAGCGCGCCAGCGCGAACCGGCATGGAGATTTGGGGCTTTGTGACGGTGGCGCGATCACGATCCGTTTTCCAGACCTCGGTCGGTGTCGGGTCCTTTGCAACCGCCGTTCCCGTGATACTCAAGGCAAGACCGAAGACCAGTGCGCGCATATAATCCCCCGACAGCCATGCTTGGCGATTGAGATTATGGCAGCCTCGTCGGCACTTACAATGCGTATGCGATCAGTATGCGTCGATCAGCGCGCCGACATAGTCCGGGTTGCGGCCGGTAAGTTCCGGGGCCGTGTGGGCGCGGGTGGCGGTTCGGGTGCCGTCGGGCGCGCCGTAGATGAAGCCGTAGACGGGGTAGATACTGCTGCCGAGGCCGTCGCGGTCACGGTACCAGACCTTCACCTCGGTCCAGTCGTTATCGGGGCTGACATCGGTGAGCGTCACATCCTGTTCGGCATGGCCGCGTTCGCCGTTCTGGCGCGACCAATTGGCGTGCGTGACCATGACGACGCGGCTGGTGACGACGCGGCTGACGACGGCGACATGGCCGAGGCGCAGGCGGGCGGATTTCTCGAACACGATGACCGCGCCGACCTTAGGGATGTCACCACGCTGGTAGCGGCCGTCGGCCTGGCCCCACCAGGTCCAGGCGTCGCCGTAGATCTGGATGCCGGAAGCGGCGCGGGCGAAGGGTACGCATTCGCCGACATAATCGAGGAGGGAGCTGGCGCGTGCGGGGGTTGTGGCGATTGCGGCCGCTGTGATCAGCGTCGACAGAAGTACGAAAATGCGTCTCATTTCCGAGACTCCCCTGGCCTTGTTTCGGCTGTCGGGAAGGTGGGGGATAATGGTTAACAAGACGTTAATTGGGACGGGTGAGGTTTGTCGTGGGGAATTACTTTGTCACCCAGGGGCTTGAACCGGGGACGTGCTGTTCTTCCTGCCGAGAAGAAGCGGGACCCCGGATCAAGTCCGGGGTGACGATGGGTGGTGGTCCCGCCTTACGCGTTTTTGCGAGGGAGGTGGGCCAGCGACACCAGCACGAACGAGATGATCATCAGCAGATACCAGGCGCCAAGCTTTTCCGGCGCGACGGGGGCCCAGCCGGCGGTCTGCGCGGGATAGACCCAGGCGCGGGAGAAGGTGGCGATGTTCTCGGCGAACCAGATGAAGGCGGCGACGAGCAACCAGCCGACCAGCAATGGCATCCAGCGTTCGCGGCGGAACGATATGAAATGGATGCGCGTGCGCCAGAACAATAGGGCGGTGGCGGCGAACAGACCGATGCGGATGTCCGGCAGCCAGTGATGGGTGAAGAAGTTTGCGTAGATCACGGCGGCCAGCACGATCGTCGTCCAGCGCGGGGGATAATGATCGAAGCGGAAGCGGAAGATGCGCCAGACGCGCGCGATATAGCTTCCGACCGCCGCGTACATGAAGCCGGAGAATAAGGGCACGCCACCGATCCGGAGCAGGCTCGGTTCGGGATAGGCCCATGATCCGTGCGCCGTCTTGAACACCTCCATTACGGTGCCGACGATATGGAAGGCCAGGATCAGTTTGGCTTCGCTCAGGCTTTCGAGGCGGAAGGCGAGCATGCCGAGCTGGATCGCCAGCGCACCGACGGTGAGTACGTCGTAGCGTGCGATCGGCGCATCGGCGGGATAGAGCAGGTGGGTCGCGAACAGCATGAGCAGCAACAGGGCGCCGAAAAGGCACGCCCAACCCTGCTTGAAGCCGAACAGCAGGAATTCATAAACCGCCGCCGTCCAGCCGCGCGTCGGTTGTTTCGCCTCCAGCGCGGCCCGGACGCGCGCGAACCGCGTTGCGCCCGGCGGTGCCGCATCATCGGTCAAATCGTGTAGCCTTCAGCCCTTATTCTGCGCCCGCTTGGCCATGAAGGCGAGGCGTTCGAAGAGCATCACGTCCTGTTCGTTCTTGAGCAATGCGCCGTGCAAGGGCGGGATCGCCTTGGTCGGGTCGCGGTTCTGGAGCACGTCCAGCGGCATATCCTCGTGCAGGAGCAGCTTCAGCCAGTCGAGCAGCTCGCTGGTGCTGGGCTTCTTCTTCAGGCCGGGCACGTCGCGGACGTCGTAGAAGATGTCCATCGCGCGGTTGACGAGGATCTTCTGGATGCCGGGGAAGTGGACGTCGACGATCGCCTGCATCGTGTCGCGATCGGGGAATTTGATGTAGTGGAAGAAGCAGCGGCGCAGGAACGCGTCGGGCAGTTCCTTCTCGTTGTTGCTGGTGATGACGACGATCGGGCGTTCGACGGCGCGCACCGTCTCCTTCGTCTCGTAGACGTGGAATTCCATCCGATCGAGTTCCTGCAACAGATCGTTGGGGAATTCGATATCGGCCTTGTCGATCTCGTCGATCAGCAGGACGGGGGGCTTGGGGCGGGTGAACGCTTCCCAGAGTTTGCCCTTGCGGATGTAATTGCCGATGTCGTGGACGCGTTCGTCGCCCAACTGGCCATCGCGCAGGCGGGCGACGGCGTCATATTCGTACAGGCCCTGTTGCGCCTTGGTGGTGGATTTGATGTTCCACTCGATCAGTTCGGCATCGACCGCCTTGGCGATTTCATAAGCCAGGACGGTCTTGCCGGTGCCTGGTTCGCCCTTCACCAGCAACGGGCGACGGAGCGTGACGGCGGCGTTGACCGCGACCTTCAGGTCGTCGGTCGCGACATAGCTCTGTGTGCCCTCGAAGCGCTTCATCCCGGCATCCAATCCCGTTTCGACTATCGGGTATGGCGATAGAGGGATTTCACGCGCGAGCGCAAGCGTGGCGGTGGAATATTGGAGATGGATGGTTTGCCTTCGCCGTTCGTCTTGAGCTTGTCGAAGGGCGTGCCCGGAACACGCCCTTCGACAAGCTCAGGACGAACGGGGCAAGAATGGGTTCGTCGGGGTGAGGGGCTTAGATGTGGTCGCGGGCGCTGGCGCGAGCTTCGAGCAAGTCCCACAGGCCGCGATGCTGGGCGAGCAATTGCTGCGCGCCGAACGCCATGGCGCGCTCTACACCCGGTGTCTCGCCGAGCGTGGCGATGACGGTGGCGATCTCATTGTCGATCGGCAGGACGCATTCCGGCGGCGTGATGCCGAAGCGGTGGGCGGCGAGATCGAGCATGGGGCGGATCGTGGCCCAATCGAGCAGCAACGCGGTGGCGGCTCCGGTGGCGCAGCCGGCGCGATCGGACTGGGCGAGCATGCCCAACGCGTGACGCTGCCCCAGGACGGCGGTTTCGGATTCAGCTTGGCCGGGGGTGGAGGGCGCGTGGCCGGCGGCGACGGCGAGCTTGGCGAGGTAATTGCGTTCCTCGGTAAAGGCGTCCGAGGCGGCGAACAGCCAATCGCGAGCGAGCGGCTGGGCATTGCGCTCCGCCGCGTGCTCAATCACGCCGGGGTGGCGACCGTGGAGCGTGCACAGCGCATGGACGGCATCGGCCAGGTCGCGCACCGAAACGGTTCGCGCCGACAACTTGGGCATGATCGGGTGAGTCGCGCTGCCGTCGGCGTCGGCCAGTGCGGCGATGATGCCCCAACTGCCCTGCGCCCGCGCCAGATTTAACGATTCGAAAACCATAGACCCCCGGTGGATGCCGGCGTCGCCCACATGCGCGCCCGAACCCCTGTTCGGGCAAAGGGTTATACCGAACCGCGTAAATACGTGGTGTACGCGGGGTTAGGGGTGTTTCAATCTAGGTTAAGAGGTGCGGAAACATCCTCGATGCGCATCGCAACGCCGCGACGGTGCGGTTCGATCGTCAGCGTGAGCAGGCCGTCGACGCGGCGCGGGGAAGGGAGGTCGACGATCTGCGTGACGCCGGCCGCCATGACATGACGCAGCGTCTTGAGCAGGACGTCGCGCGAAGGGATTGGTACGAGCGTGTCGAGCGAGATGCCGGGCGCGACGCCTTCGCCGAAATAGGCGCGTGCGCTGCGGCTGGTGGCGGTGATGCGCAGATCCGCGTCGGCGATGACCACCATGTCGCGCACGAGATCGAGCAGGGCGGTGGAGTCCGGCCCCTGGATCTCGCGATCGGGAATGTGCGGGGCGACGAGCGCCTCCATCACCTCGATCGAGGTGAGGACCAGACGGGGCCGGCCGCGGAACATGACATAGACCGGAGCGCGGGTGGCGCGTTCCTGCCAGAGGCCGAAATGGCGGACGAGTTCCGATGCGGTGACGATCTCGGACCGGGCCACGTCGGTGCGGGGGCGTGTGCTGGGGGAGCGCTCATGGGGTCACGCAACCATATCTTGCGTGGGCGATGCAATGAGGCCGATCCGTAGCGGTGGCAATTTTGGTTGGGGGCGTCGAACCTACCCGTCTGCCCTGAACTTGTCGAAGGGCTGTCTTTCTTCGCACCGCGGGAATTGCGGCATGAAGAAGGACAGTGCTTCGACAGGTTCAGCACGGACGGGGAGTTGATCGCGAAACCGCGCCCCGTTTCGCGGGAACGCGGTCGTGTTCTACTGGTCCAGGAAACTACGCATCTTGCGCGAGCGGCTCGGGTGCTTGAGCTTGCGCAGCGCCTTTGCCTCGATCTGGCGGATGCGTTCGCGCGTTACGCTGAACTGCTGGCCGACTTCCTCCAGCGTGTGATCGGTGTTCATGCCGATGCCGAAGCGCATGCGTAGCACGCGTTCCTCGCGCGGGGTGAGCGACGCCAGAACCCGCGTGACGGTTTCCTTGAGATTGGCCTGGATCGCGGCATCGACCGGGATGATCGCGTTCTTGTCCTCGATGAAATCGCCGAGGTGCGAATCCTCCTCGTCGCCGATCGGCGTTTCGAGGCTGATCGGCTCCTTGGCGATCTTCATCACCTTGCGCACCTTTTCCAGCGGCATGGAGAGACGCTCGGCCATCTCCTCCGGGGTCGGTTCGCGGCCCTGTTCGTGCAGGAACTGGCGGCTGGTGCGGACCAGCTTGTTGATCGTCTCGATCATATGGACCGGAATGCGGATCGTGCGTGCCTGATCGGCGATCGAGCGGGTGATCGCCTGACGGATCCACCAGGTGGCGTAGGTGCTGAACTTGTAGCCGCGACGATATTCGAACTTATCGACGGCCTTCATCAAGCCGATATTGCCCTCCTGGATCAAATCCAGGAACTGAAGCCCGCGATTGGTGTATTTCTTGGCGATCGAGATGACGAGACGCAGGTTGGCCTCGACCATTTCCTTCTTGGCGATACGCGCCTCGCGCTCGCCCTTCTGCACCATGTTGACGATGCGGCGGAATTCCGGGAGCGCCATGCCGGTCTGCTGGGAGATTTCGGAAATCTCCATGCGGATGCGATCGACCGAATCGGTCTCCGCAGCGACGAAGGCGGCCCATTTCTTGTCGAGCTTGCCGAGGTTCGGGATCCACTGCTCGTCCAGTTCATGGCCGATATAGCGATCGAGGAAGTCCTTGCGCGGCACCTTGTGGCGCTCGGCGAGGCGCAGCATCTGGCCGCCCAACGCGGTCAGGCGGCGGTTATAGGCGTAGAGCTGATCGACGAGATATTCGATCTTGGCGTTGTGGAACTGGACGCTCTCGACCTCAGCCGTGAGTTCCTCGCGCAGCTTCTGATATTTGCGCTCGTCGGCATTCGACAGCTCGCCGCCCGCGCCCATCGCGTCGAGGCGCTGAACCTGCATCTTGCTGAACTTCTTGTAGAGCGCCGTGATGCTGGCGAAGCGTTCGAGCGCGATCGGCTTCAGCTGCTCTTCCATCTGCGCGAGCGAGAGGGTGTTGTCCTCCTCCTCGTCATCGGACGGACGCGGCGTGCGCCGCTCCTGCATCGAATCCTCTTCCTCGTCGGCAGGGGCCTCTTCCGGCTCTTCCTCTTCCTTGAAGCTGGGGCCGGCGGTCTTCTCGCTGATCTCGCCCGAACCTTCTTCGTCGTCGGTGAGCGATTCGGGGGCGGGATCCTTGGACAGCATCGCATCGAGATCCATGATCTCGCGCAACTGCATCGTGCCTTCGTTGAGCGCGGTCGACCAGTCGATGATCGCGTTGAAGGTGATCGGCGATTCGCACAGGCCGAGGATCATCGTGTCGCGGCCGGCCTCGATGCGCTTGGCGATGGCGATTTCGCCCTCGCGACTGAGCAGTTCCACCGCGCCCATTTCGCGCAGATACATGCGCACGGGATCGTCGGTGCGATCGACGACCTCCTTCTTCTTGACGTCGATATGCTGCGAGCCGTCGTCCGACGCATCGACCGATTCGACCTCGTCGTCATCGGCGGGCTTCTCGTCGCCTTCCTCGCCGGCTTCGTCATTCTCGACGATGTTGATGCCCATCTCGCTCAGCGCCGAGGAGATATCCTCGATCTGATCGGACGACATCTCGCCCTGCGGCAGTGCTTCGTTGAGCTGTTCGTAGGTGATGTAGCCACGCTTCTTGGCGCGCGCGATCACCTTCTTGATCGATGCGTCGTTGAGATCGATCAGCGGAGCATCGCCGTTTTCCGTGATGTCGGTCGCTTCCGCCATGTCCGTCTTCGCCATTAATTGCCCTCAGCACCAAAAGCCCTGGCGTCTTCGTTCGCCTGCACCAGATTTGCAAGCCGAGCGTCGAGCGCCTGTTGTTCCATCACGAGCGCCACTTGCCGCTCGAACGCTTCATCAGAGTGAAGCCTTTGCATTTCCGCCGTTGCATCGGCCAGCGCCGCATCCACTTCGGGGCGCGCCACCAGGATTGCGATCGCCTCGTCGAGGTCCTCGCGCGCCCGTTGCGGCTCCGCATCCTTCAGGGTGAAGGAGAGCGAAAGCTGGTCCGGCCGAAGCAATTCGTGCGCGATTATATCAAATCCAGATGTCGCCAATATGGTGAGAAGGCGGTCACTATCAAGCGCCTGATCTTCTAACGCCAAATCTACGACCGCTTCGAACAGTCTGCCGAGCGCGCCATCGGCCAGTTTCAGGCTGCCGAGCACCTCCATGTGGCGGGCGATTTCGGCCGGGTGGCGGATCAATCCGGCGAGCACAGCCTTGGCGAGGACGCGATCGATGCCGCCGGCGCGGATGCCCTTGGGACCTTCTCCGACCGGGCCCGGCGGGGCTTTCCAGGGCTGGCCGGGTTTGCGTTGGCCGCGCGGCTGGGGCGTGAAGGGGCGGAAGGGTTCGCGCTTGCGGGCGTAGAGATCGTCGAAGCGGCGGCGGAATTCGGCGATATATTCGTGTTTGACGTTCTGATCCGCGATCAGGCCGGCGAGCTCGTTCAGGCGGTGTTTGAGGCCTGCTTTCTGTTCGGGCGTGTCGAGTGGTTCGAGCGCGAGTTCGTGCGCCCAGAGTTTGTCGACAAGTGGATCGGGGGTTTTCAGCAGCGTTTCGAAGGCGGCGGCACCTTGTGCGCGGACGAGATCGTCGGGATCCTGGCCCTGCGGCAGCGTGACGAAGGCGAGGCTGCGGCCGGGGCTGAGCATCGGCAAGGCGCGGTGGGCGGCGCGGATCGCGGCTTTCTGACCGGCGCTGTCGCCGTCGAGGCACAAGATCGGTACGTCGCTCATTCGCCACAGCCGTTCGAGCTGCGCTTCGGTAAGCGCGGTGCCCAAAGGCGCGACGGCTTCCTCGAACCCGGCCTGGGCTAGAGCGATGACGTCCATATAGCCCTCGACCACCAGCACGCGGCCCGACTTGCGCGCGGCTGGGCCGGCGCGATCGAGATTGTAGAGCGTGCGGCCCTTGTCGAAGAGCGGCGTTTCGCGGGAATTCAGGTATTTCGGTTCGCCGTCTCCGATGATGCGCCCGCCGAACGCGACGGTGCGCCCGCGCGGATCGCGGATCGGAATCATCAGGCGGCCGCGGAAGCGATCGTAGGGCGCTTTCTGCTCGACCGAGATGAGCAGGCCGGCCTCGACCAGCATCGGGTCGCCGTAGCTTTTCAGCGCCTCCTTCAATTTGGTGCGCGAATCGGGGGCGAAACCGAGCGCGAAGGCGCGGGCGGTCTCGGGCTCGATGCCGCGCTTTTCGAGGATCGTACGCGCCTCGGCACCGGCGATGCCGTTGAGCTGATCGGTGAACCAGATCGCTGCGTCGGCGCACGCCTCGTGCAGGCCCTTGGCGGCCTCGGCTTTCTCCGCCGCACGCGGGTCCATCGCGGGCATTTCCATGCCGGCGGACTGCGCGAGTTCCTTCACCGCATCCATGAACGGCAGACCGCGCTGGTCGGTCATCCAGCGGATCGCGTCGCCATGCGCGCTGCACCCGAAGCAATGGTAGAAGCCCTTGTCGTCGTTGACGTAGAAGCTCGGGCTCTTCTCGTTATGGAAAGGGCAGCAGGCACGATATTCGCGGCCGGCTTTCTGAAGCTTGGTGGTGCGGCCGATCAGCGCGGACAGGAGCGTGCGGGCGCGCAGTTCGTCGAGGAATTGGGGGGAGAGCGACATATCTTCTTACTCCCCCTGCCCGCTTGCGGGAGGGGGTTGGGGGGTGGGTTCCCGGCCGGATCGGGTCGCTGCGTTCACAATAGCCTCCAGCACACCCGCCATATTCGATGTCAGATCGTTGTTCCAGAACCGGATGACCCGGTAGCCGGCCTGTTCGATCGCGCGAGTACGGGCGGCATCATATTCTGTCGCATCGCCGTGCTGGCTGCCATCCAGTTCGACGACCAGCTTGCGCGACCGGCATACGAAATCGACCCGATAGCCGACGATCGGCATCTGGCGGCTGAATTTCAGTCCTGCGAGGCGACTGCCCTTAAGTTGTAGCCAAAGCATCGACTCGTGTGGGGTGGGATTGTTTCTGAGCGTGCGCACTTCCGCCGTTGGCCGGCCCAGTCTGAACCGCGAGCCCACCCCCGGCCCCTCCCGCAAGCGGGAGGGGGGAAGAAGTGGAGTGCCCTCCTCCGACGGTCGGGGAAGAAGAGGCGCGCGTTCTTCCATCTACGAAAGCGCCGCCTTCACCAGCCCGCTCGCCTTGCTCATGTCCAGCTCGCTCGCGTGGCGGGCCTTAAGCTCCGCCATCAGGCGGCCCATGTCCTTCATGCCATCGGCACCGATCTCGGCCTTGATCGCGGCGATGGCGGCCACCGTTTGCGCCTCGTCCATCTGGCGGGGGAGGAAGCGTTCGATCACCGCGACTTCGGCGGCTTCCTTGTCGGCGAGTTCCTGACGGCCGCCCTTCACGAACATGTCGATCGATTCGCGGCGTTGCTTGACCATCTTCTGCAACACTTCGATCACCAGCGCGTCGTCGCCCTCCGGGGCCTTGCCGGTGCGGGCCTCGATGTCGCGGTTCTTGATCGCCGATTGCATCAGGCTGATCGCGCCGCGTGCTTCCTTGTCGCCGGCTTTCATCGCGGTGATCTGTGCGGCCTTGATGTCGTCTCGAATCATTTCACGTCCTTAAACTTCGTGCGCGATGCCTAGCGGGTTTCGGCGATCGACGCTCGGTTTATCAGATTGACCTTGGCATCAACCGCCACTAGCCAACGCCGCTTAGCGACATCGAAAACAAACGGAGTGCCCGCCGACATGGCCGACGCCAAACCTATTGCTGCGCCTGAAGGAGCGACCGGAGTCCTGGTGCTCGCGAATGGCGAGGTTGCGTGGGGGCGCGGATTCGGCGCGGAAGGCGAGGCGGTGGGCGAGGTGTGCTTCCACACCGCGATGACCGGATATCAGGAGGTGATGACCGACCCCTCTTTCGCGGGGCAGATGGTGACCTTCACGTTCCCGCATATCGGCAATGTCGGCGCGAACCCGGACGATATCGAGGCGAACGACCCGCACGCTTTGGGCATCATCGTGCGCGAGGACGTTACCGCGCCGTCGAACTTCCGCAGCGTGGAGCATCTGGATGCGTGGATGGCGCGGCATGGGCGGATCGGCCTTTCGGGCATCGACACGCGCGCGTTGACGCGGCGGATCCGCACCGGCGGCGCGCCGAACGCGGTGATCGCGCATTCGGCTGCGGGCGTGTTCGACATTCCGGCGCTGCTGGAAAAGGCGCGGGCGTGGCCGGGGCTGGAGGGCATGGACCTCGCCATCGAGGTGACGACGCAGACGCATTATGGCTGGGACGGCGGCGTGTGGCGGCTGGGGTTCGGGTATGACGCGACCGACGAAGCGGGCGCTGAGCAGGCTGCGAGCCGACCCCACGTCGTGGCGATCGATTACGGTGCCAAGCGCAACATCTATCGCAATCTGGTTAAGGCCGGGGCGAAGGTGAGCGTGCTGCCGGCGACCGCGACGTTCGAACAGGTGATGGCGCTGCAGCCCGACGGCATCTTCCTGTCGAACGGCCCGGGCGATCCCGCCGCGACGGGCGAATATGCCGTGCCGGTGATCCGCGCGCTGCTCGAGACGCGCATTCCGCTGTTCGGCATCTGTTTGGGCCACCAGTTGCTGGCGCTCGCGGTGGGGGCGGAGACGACCAAGATGTTCCAGGGCCATCGCGGTGCCAACCATCCGGTGAAGCGCATCGCCGACGGCGTGGTCGAGATCACCAGCATGAACCACGGCTTCGCGGTGCGCAGCGAAACCCTGCCGGACACGGCGCGCGAGACACATGTGTCGCTGTTCGACGGGTCGAACGCGGGGTTCGAACTGACGGATCGGCCGGCGTTTTCGGTGCAATACCACCCGGAGGCGAGTCCGGGGCCGCAGGATAGCTTGTATCTGTTCGAGCGGTTTGTGGGGATGTTGGGGGACGAAAATTGACCTCCGGCGAGTTGCTCAACTGGGGCGGCCTGGCGTTATTCATCATTGTATCCACAACACTGATATTGCGGATGAGGCGAACGGAGCGTGAAGCCATAGAGGCTTTCGATACCGACGGCATGGAGCATTTCAAATGCGTCACCGACGATTGGAAATGCGAGCGGATCAAGAAGCGAGCAGTTAAACTCGGATGGGTGCCGATAGTAGATGATCGCACAGGGCATCATCAGGGGACCTTGATCCTAAAGCGCCAAGACGAAACGGCGGTATCATTGCGAGAACTTCTAGGAACGCTTCACAAAGCTGGATTGGCCTGCCGGCCACAGCGGATTGAATTGCCCTTCAGTGAAATGACCGATCAAAAGGCTCCATCATGACCCTCCCCGAAGTATCCCCCGAGCGCCTCGCCGAGGAATGGGCCGCCGATAAGGACGTGCTGCAAAGCCTCGCCGAGAATGGTGATGTCGCGCATCTCGTGCGGCCGATCGACGTGAGCTTTCGCGGGAGCGAGGCGGCGCTGGATCGCTTGGAGGAGAGTGCGGAGGAGCTCGGCTTCGAGGTGATCGAGCGCGAGGAGGATGAGGATGGCGAGATCTCGCTGTTCCTTGGCTGCGAGCAGGCCGCCGATGAGGCCGCGATCAAGGCGCTGACGCTGAAATGCCTGCAGATCGAATTACTGTACGACGTGGAATATGACGGCTGGGGCTGCACGTCAGAAGACGGCACCGGCGAAGACGGACAAGACTGACAATGCCAAAACGTACCGACATCTCCTCCATCCTCGTCATCGGCGCGGGGCCGATCGTGATCGGGCAGGCGTGCGAGTTCGATTATTCGGGCACGCAGGCGATCAAGGCGTTGCGCGAGGAGGGCTATCGCATCGTGCTGGTCAATTCGAACCCGGCGACGATCATGACCGATCCCGAACTGGCGGACGCGACCTATGTCGAGCCGATCACGCCCGAGATCGTGGCGAAGATCATCGCCAAGGAGCGTCCGGATGCGGTGTTGCCGACGATGGGCGGGCAGACCGCGCTGAACACGGCGCTGGCCTTGTTCAACGACGGCACGCTGGAGAAATACGGCGTGCAGATGATCGGCGCGGATGCCGAAGCGATCGACAAAGCCGAAGACCGGCAGAAATTCCGCGATGCGATGGACCGGATCGGGCTGGAAAGCGCGCGATCGATCGTCGCGCATACGCTGGACGAGGCAATGGCGGGGCTTGCGCATACCGGCCTGCCGGCGATCATCCGGCCGAGCTTCACAATGGGCGGATCGGGCGGCGGCATCGCGTACAATCGCGAGGAATTCGAGGCGATCGTGCGCTCGGGGCTGGACGCGTCGCCGACGACAGAGGTGCTGGTCGAGGAATCGCTGCTCGGCTGGAAAGAATATGAGATGGAGGTCGTGCGTGATCGCAACGACAATTGCATCATCATCTGCTCGATCGAGAATGTCGATCCAATGGGCGTGCATACTGGCGATTCCATCACCGTTGCGCCGGCGCTGACGCTGACCGACAAGGAATATCAGATCATGCGCAACGCGAGCATCGCGGTGCTGCGTGAAATCGGCGTGGAAACAGGTGGTTCCAACGTGCAGTTCGCGGTCAATCCGAAGGATGGCCGGCTGATCGTGATCGAGATGAACCCGCGCGTGTCGCGGTCGTCCGCGCTCGCGTCCAAGGCAACCGGCTTCCCGATCGCCAAGGTCGCGGCAAAGCTAGCGGTGGGGTACACGCTGGACGAGATCACCAACGACATCACCGGCGCGACCCCGGCGAGCTTCGAACCGACGATCGATTATGTCGTGACGAAGATTCCACGTTTTGCATTCGAGAAGTTCAAGGGTGCCGAGCCGATCCTGTCGACCGCGATGAAGAGCGTCGGCGAAGTGATGGCGATCGGGCGCAATATCCATGAGAGCATGCAGAAGGCGCTGCGTGGCTTGGAGACCGGTCTGAGCGGCTTCAACATGGTCGAGGCGCTGGCCGGTGCACCGCGGGCGGAGATCGAGGCGGCGCTGGCGCGGGCGACTCCGGATCGGCTGCTGGTCGCGGCGCAGGCGTTGCGCGAAGGATTCACGGTCGCCGAGGTTCATGCGATTGCCAAGTTCGATCCGTGGTTCCTGGATCGGATCGCGGAAATCATCGCCGCCGAGGAGCAGGTGTGCCGGCATGGCCTGCCGATCGAAGCGGCGGGGCTGCGCAAGCTGAAGGCGATGGGATTCAGCGACAAGAGGCTCGCTTATCTTGCTCTGAAATCGGTCAATTTGCGTGGTATGGAGCGCGGCATCGCGCGTGGGTCGGGCTTGATCCACGATGCGGTGGTGGCGATGAGCGGGGGCGTGACCGAGGACGAGGTGCGCGCGCTACGCCACCGGCTCGGTGTGCGGCCGGTGTTCAAGCGGATCGACACCTGCGCGGCCGAATTCGATGCGAAGACGCCATATATGTATTCGACTTACGAGGCTCCGACCTTCGGCGAGCCGGAGAATGAGAGCCAGCCGACCGATCGGCGCAAAATCGTGATCCTGGGCGGCGGGCCTAACCGGATTGGGCAGGGCATCGAGTTCGATTATTGCTGCTGCCACGCCTGCTTCGCACTTGGGGATGCCGGCTATGAGACGATCATGGTCAATTGCAATCCGGAGACGGTGTCGACCGATTACGATACGTCGGATCGGTTGTATTTCGAGCCGCTGACGGCCGAGGACGTGCTGGAAATCCTGCATGTCGAACAGCAGAACGGCACGCTGGTGGGCGTGATCGTGCAGTTCGGTGGGCAGACGCCGCTCAATCTGGCGCGCGCGCTGGAGGCGGCGGGGATCCCGATCCTCGGCACCAGCCCCGATGCGATCGACCTGGCGGAGGATCGCGAGCGCTTCTCGGCGCTGGTGACGAGGCTCGGCCTGTTGCAGCCGGCGAACGGTCTGGCGCGGAGCCGGGACGAAGCGGTCGCGGCGGCGGAGCGGATCGGCTATCCGGTGCTGATGCGGCCGAGCTACGTGCTGGGTGGGCGCGCGATGGAGGTGGTGGATTCGCTCCAGCAGCTCGACGACTACATTCAGACCGCGGTGCAGGTGTCGGGAGATTCGCCGGTGCTGATCGATCAATATTTGCGCGATGCGATCGAGGTGGATGTGGACGCGATTTGCGACGGCACCGACGTGACGGTGGCAGGCGTGCTCCAGCATATCGAGGAAGCGGGCGTGCATTCGGGCGACTCGGCCTGTTCGATCCCGCCTTATTCGCTCTCCCCCGAGATCATCGCCGAGATCGAGCGGCAGACGGTGGCGCTGGCGCATGCGCTGTCGGTGGTCGGGCTGATGAACATCCAGTTCGCGGTTAAGGACGGATTGGTTTATCTGATCGAGGTGAACCCGCGTGCCTCGCGTACCGTACCGTTCGTCGCCAAGGCGATCGGCGCGCCGATCGCCAAGATCGCGGCGCGAGTGATGGCGGGCGAGAAGCTGGCGAACCTGCCGAAGATCGACCGGCACATCGATTATTATGCCGTGAAGGAAGCGGTGTTTCCGTTCAATCGCTTCCCGGGTGTCGATCCGGTATTGTCACCGGAAATGAAATCCACCGGCGAAGTGATGGGAATCGATCGCTCTTTCCCGGTTGCTTTCTACAAGGCGGAACTGGGCGCAGGGACGGTGCTGCCGAAATCGGGCACGGTGTTCGTCTCGGTCAAGCCGAGCGACAAGCAGGTGATCCTGCCCGCCGCGAAGCTGCTGGCGGAGCAGGGCTTCAAGATCATCGCGACCGACGGGACGGCAGCATTCCTGATCGCCAACGGTGTAGCGGTCGAGCGGATCAACAAGGTGGGGCAGGGCCGCCCGCATATCGTGGACCGGATGAAGGATGGCGATATCGACCTGGTGTTCAACACCACCGAGGGCTGGCAGAGCCTGAAGGACTCGCAGCCGATCCGCGCCGCGGCGCTCGTTCAGAAGATTCCGCACTTCACGACTGCTGCCGCCAGCGTCGAAGCGGCACAGGCGATTATCGCACTGGCCAACCACGCGCTTGAAGTAATGCCGCTGCAATCCTATTATTCATCTTCGCACACTTAATCCCCCACAAACGAGAAACGTGCGGGCGGGTCTGACAAGGCCGGCCAACAGGGGGAATTTGACGAAGGACGAAAAGGGATGGCGACCGTCGAAAAGATGCCGATGCTGCAAGAGGGCTATGAAAAGCTCAATGCGGATCTGAAACGGCTGAAAGCGGAGCGCCCGACCATCGTCGACGCGATCGAGGAAGCGCGCGCGCATGGCGACCTTTCGGAAAACGCGGAATATCATGCCGCCAAGGAGCGCCAGGGACAGATCGAGGCGTCGATCAGCGATATCGAGGACAAATTGTCCCGTGCGCAGGTGATCGACCCCAAGGAACTGTCCGGCGACAAGGTCGTGTTCGGCGCGACGGTCACGTTGCTCGACGAGGACGACAAGGCAGCGACGTATCAGATCGTCGGCCAGACCGAGGCGGACGCCAAGGGCGGTCGCATCTCGTACAACTCGCCGCTCGGCCGGGCGCTGATCGGGCGCAAGGTGGACGAAGAAGTCGAAGTGACCGTGCCGGCGGGCGACCGCTGGTATTCGGTCTCCAAGATCGAGTTCATCTAAACTGGACGGGGTGCATCTTCCGCGCGGGCGCGTCACCGATGCGCTCGTCGCCTTCGCATTGTTTGCGGCGGTGATGGTGGTTGCCGTGCTGGGCAGCCAGAACACGGCGATCCAGTACGGATTCATCCCGCAGGACTTTCTGGGCGGCGGCTGGGACGGCGATCCCGTGCGCGCCTGGCTGTCGCCGCTCGCGTCCGCGTTCATCGCGCGGGATGTGTTGTCGGCGGCGTTCAACATCGTGCTGCTGCTGATCACCGGGCGTTACGTCGAAAAGGCGTTGCGGCCGGCTGGGTTGCTGATCGTGGTGGTGGCCGGGATCTATGGCAGCGCGCTGGCGCGGTTGATCCTGACGCCGGGATCGACGGTGCCGGGCGCTGGCCTCGATCCGGCGGTGTTTGCGCTGATCGGGGCGTATTTCATGCTCTACGGTTTGCCAGCGGCGTTGCCGATCGGTGCGGGGCAGAGCCGTGCGGTACGGATCGCGATGCTGGCGGGGATCTGGTTCGCGATCCAGGCGGTGTTCATGCTGATCTCGCAGAGTTTCGAGATGTCGGTGACGTTCGTCGAGCCGATCGGCGCGCTGGTTGCCGGAATGGCGCTCGCGCAGCCCTTGTTGAAGTGGCAGTACCGGCGGGCTTGATAGGCGCGCGAGTGTTGCGCAGCCCCGGCGGAGGCCGGGGTTCAGTCGCGAAGGTCTAGATTGCTGCGCGCAACGCCCGATCACTTCTGTTTCCCGACTGGGCCCCGGCCTCCGCCGGGGAAGGGCGGACGGTGATCGAGACATCCGGCCGGAACAGTCAGGGCTTGTCGATCAGATCGGGCTGCACGAGGCGGTGCAGGTGGACGACGACGTACTTCATTTCGGCATCGTCCACCGTGCGTTGCGCGGCTGCTCGCCAGGCCTTTTCGGCGCTCGTGTAATCGGGAAACATGCCGACGACGTCGATCGAATTGAGGTCGTCGAAGTCGAGAGTTTGCGGATCGCTGACGCGGCCGCCGAAGACGAGGTGGAGCTTGCTCATGATCGTGAATTTCCCGGGAAGCAGAAGTCACGATTCCCTTAGCGCCACGAGGGGGCGGGGGCTAGAGTGCGATGGTATGTCGCCGTGCGGGTTTGATCGTTTCCGACAACCTCTGGACACCAAAAGGAAGCGGGGCCCCGGGGCGAGCCCGGGGCGGCGGGACGGGGAGGGTAGACCTCACCCGTCTCCTGCGGTTCAGACTGCTTTCTTCGCGCTGGCGTCCTTCGATGCGGCGACCGCTGCGGTTCCGGCCGTGGCCAGCGCCTTCAGGATGTTGCCGACCAGCTTGCCGGCCTGATCGTTGAGGGCCGATTTCGAAAGGCCAAGCGCACCGAGTTCGTTGATACCGACATCCTTGGCGGCCGAAACGGCACCGCTGGTCGTCGCGCGGATGCGTTGGCCGACGGGGGCGAGCAATTCGGCTTCGCGTTTGTTGCGCGGGAGCAGCGCACCGGCCAGTGCGCCGATCGCGAGGCCGCCGACCAGAACCGGAATGGGGTTGGAGTCGATCGCCTTGACGGTGCGATCGGCGGCGTCACGGGCGCCGTCCAGCGTGCGGTCGAGCGCCTTGTTGGCGGCGGCACGGGTCTTGGCGACGGTGGATTTCGGCGCCGGCTTGCGCGTGGTCGATGCGGGATCGGTCATTCTGGCTTCCTTCTGGCGGGGGCTGGGGGCCGCTTGGGGTTCAAACTGTTTCGATCGGCAGGGGTTGCATGTCGGCTACGCGTCAGGAGGCGCGACAAGGGACGGCGGGCGAACAACAGTCCAGCCGCAGCCAGAGCACCCGCGATCTTGAACGGGTGCCGTTTGGCGGCATCCACGCCTTCGGTGGCGATCTCCTGACCTTTGGCGATCAGGTTGCTTGCGGCTTCCTGCGCCAAGGCCTTGGGGCTGAGGCGCGATTGCAGCAGCGACAGCGTCGCGGCGAGGCGGGACCGAGCCGCGGTCGAGCGGGCCTCGGCGATCTGGACGATCCGCTCGTGCATCGGGCCGTCGCTCACTTCGGCATCCTTTGCGAGATCAGGCGCTTGACGTGTCGGGTGGCCAACCAACCGAACACCCCGGCGATCGCCAGCGTGCCCAGTACGACGATAACGGTCGCCCATAACGGCCCGACATGATGTTGCAGAATGAGGAGAAGCCCGACGAACAAGGCGATGACCGCCGAATTGACCAGCAGCAGGGCAATAATGCCATACGTCGCGACGATCTTCGCCTGAGCAACCCAGCCGAGGATTTGCGCGCGATACAGTGCCACCTCGGCACGGGTCGATTCACGCAAATCATCGACTAACCGGCTGAGCAGTTCGCCGATGCTTTCCGACGGAGGCTGGTCCAAAACTATACCCCCAGACGCGAAATTCAGGCTTTGCCGTCGGTGTCGGCGTTGAGGCCGGACTGGACGAGACGGATCAGCACGAAACCGATCGCCGCCGCGGTGCCGATGGCGATGGCCGGGCTCTTCTTCACGAAGCCGGTCGCATCGGCGATCAGATCGTCGACATTCTTCGACTTGAGCGATTCCGAGAAACCGGAAACTGCTTCGGCAGCGGTGCGGGCATATTGGCCGTATTGCGCGCCGACCTTCTCGTCCACCGTACCGGCGGCGTCGGTCATTAGCTTGGCGAGTTCGTCGAGCGCAACGCCAGCACGGGCCTTACCATCCTCGACATACGTGCGGGCCTTGGCTCCGGCATCCTTCGAAATCTGTGCCGCGCCGTCCTTGAGCGTCTGGGCCGGGCCAGCGGTTTTCTCGGCAGTCGGACTTTCAAGCGTTTCGGTGCTCACTACAGGGCCTTTCGGTTTTGCGGTTCGGGGCTTGGACGCAGCCGCGCGGGGCTTTGCGGCGGGCGCCTTGGGCTTGGGAGCGTCTTCGGCCATCACGAACCTTTCATATGCTCAGCCCGTAACCGGCCAGTGACCGTTACGGTTCCATATCCACGGGCGAATTGCCGCGTGACAGATTAGCCGATAGAGGCCTGCGCGACATTCGTCCGACCGTCATCAGACAGCCATGATTAGAAGGATCGTTCCGTGACCGCAATCATCGACCTGCACGCCCGCCAGATCATCGACAGCCGGGGCAACCCCACGGTCGAGGTGGACGTGATGCTGGAGGATGGCAGTTTCGGCCGTGCCGCTGTGCCGTCCGGCGCATCGACCGGCGCGCATGAGGCGGTGGAGCGCCGTGACGGCGACAAGAGCAAGTGGCTCGGCAAGGGCGTGCAGGGCGCGGTGGATGCGGTGAACGGCGAGATCGCCGATGCCGTTTTGGGCATCGACGCCGAAGATCAGGCCGATGTCGATCGCGCGATGATCGAACTGGACGGGACGGAAAACAAGGGTCGGTTGGGCGCGAATGCGATTTTGGGCGTGAGCCTGGCCACGGCGAAGGCGGCGGCGGATGCGCGTGGGTTGCCGTTGTATCGCTATGTCGGCGGGGTCGCGGCGCATGTGTTGCCGGTGCCGATGATGAACATCATCAATGGCGGCGAACATGCCGACAACCCGATCGATTTCCAGGAATTCATGATCGTGCCGGTCGGCGCGGACACGCTGTTCGATGCGGTGCGCTGCGGGTCGGAGATCTTCCACACGCTGAAGAAGGGGCTGCACGACAAGGGGCTGGCGACGTCGGTCGGCGACGAGGGCGGCTTCGCGCCGAACATCGCCAGCACGACGGATGCGCTCGACTTCATCATGTCGTCGATCGAGAAGGCCGGATACAAGCCGGGCGACGACGTGATGGTCGCGCTCGATTGCGCGGCGACCGAATTCTACAAGGATGGGATCTACAATATCTCGGGCGAGGGCAAATTGCTCTCCAGCGGTGAGATGGCGGAGTATCTGGCCGATCTGACACGGCGTTACCCGATCTTCTCGATCGAGGATGGCATGGCGGAGGACGATTGGGCCGGGTGGAAGGCGCTGACCGACCTGATCGGCGATAAGGTGCAGCTGGTCGGCGACGATCTGTTCGTAACCAACCCGAAGCGCCTGAAGCGCGGTATCGACGAGAAGACCGCCAATTCGATCCTGATCAAGGTCAACCAGATCGGCAGTCTGACCGAGACGCTGGAGGCGGTGTCGATGGCCAATCGCGCGGCTTACACCGCCGTGATGTCGCACCGTTCGGGCGAGACCGAGGATGCGACGATCGCTGACCTCGCGGTGGCGACGAATTGCGGGCAGATCAAGACCGGCAGTCTCGCCCGGTCCGACCGGTTGGCGAAGTACAACCAGTTGATCCGCATCGAGGAGGAGCTGGGCGATGCGGCGGTCTATGCTGGGCGGAGCGTGTTGCGCTCGCGCTGAACTCCGACTGAATCGTGGTTAAAAAAGGCTTGATTGCGCGGGCGGAGACTGACAGGAATCGTGGAATGGCAAAGCGTTCCACCTTCAACGTCATGCTCCGCCGCGCGATCGTGCCGGCGGTGGCGGTTATCGTGATCGCGGGCCTCGGCGCGTATACGATGTTCGGGCCGAACGGCGCGCGCGCTTATGGCGATGTGAAGCGCAAGCTGGCGGTGAGCGAAGTGCGGCTGGCGGCGTTGACCGCGAAGCGCGCGGAATGGCAGAACAAGGTTGCGCTGGTCGATCCGCGCAAGGCCGATCCGGATATGGTGGATGAGCTGACGCGCAAGAAGCTGAATGTCGTTCATCCGGATGAGATGATCGTTCCGTTGAACTGAGTGGTCTGAGACCGAACTCCCTCTTCCTATCGTCATCCCGGCGGAGGCCGGGATCTCTGTGGGGCGAATGCTACGCGCGCCTCCTTGAGATCCCGGCCTGCGCCGGGATGACGATCGGTGGTGGCTTAGAAAAGGCGGCATCTCTCGTGAGACGCCGCCTTTTTTCCTTCGGGATCAGGCTCAGCCCGTAATCAACTGCGCCTCATGATCGCCGCGCGCGTCGTCGCGACCACGACCGAGGAACGTCAGCAGATCGTTCGTGAAGCGGTCGCTTTCCGTCAAAGTCAGGCCGTGCGGAGCGCCGTCATATTCGACCAGTTGCGCGCCAGCGATGCCCTTGGCCGCTGCGCGACCGGTGGCGTCGATTGGGACGGTCTTGTCGGCCGTGCCGTGGACGACGAGCGTTGGCACGCGGAAGGCGGGCAGGTCGCCGCGGAAGTCGGTGTGGCCGAAGGCGTTGGCGCATTGCAGGATCGGCTTGAGCCCCGCCTGCATTGCCGTGCGCCAAGCCCATTGCAGCGTTTCATCGCTGACGGGCGACGAGATCAGGCCGACGCCCAGGAAATCCTTGAAAAAGCTGGTCCAGAAACCGAACCGGTCTTTCTTGATGCCATCGCCAATGCTTTGCAGCGTCTCTTCCGGCACGCCGTTCGGATTGTCTTCGGTCTTGAGCATGTACGGCACGACGGACGAGATCAGGCCGGCGGCGATCACGCCCTTGCCCTCGTGGCGGCTCATGTAGCGCGCGACTTCGCCGCCGCCCATCGAGAAGCCGACCAGTGTCGCATCGCTCTCCGCGCCGGTTTCCTTGAGCACATCCGCCAGATCGTCCGACAAGGTATCATAATCATAGCCGTTCCATGGCTGGCCCGAACGCCCGAACCCGCGCCGGTCATAGGCGATGGCGCGGAAACCTGCTTCGGCCAGCGCCATCGCCTGCGCGTCCCAGCTGTCGGCGGAGAGTGGCCAGCCGTGGATCAGCACGACCGGGCGGCCGCTGCCCCAATCCTTGACGTAGAGATCGGTGCCGTCGCGCGTCTTGATATAGGGCATGGGGAAGTTCCCGTTTCAACAGAGGGGTACCGGGCCTGAACGAGCTTCCCACGCGGACGTTCCACCAGGGTGGCGTGCTTTGCCGCAACCTGCCAGCATCCGGGCGCAGAACGACTCGAGAGGATGAATATGCGGATCAAATTGCTCGGCGGCATCGCGATGCTGGCGTTCGCGGCCAGTGTGCCGATGGCGCCCGCTTCGGCCGATACGGCAGCCGCATTGCCGCTGCCGACGGCGAGTTGGGCGGGTTTCCGCGATGCCTTTATCGAAGACTGGTTCAAGCTGGATCCGGCCAATGCCGTCTATCAGGGGCGGCACGATTTCGATGGCGGGCTGGCCGATTGGAGTGCCGCCGGGCTGAAGCGACAAGGCGATTTCCTGAAGGCGGCGATTGTGGAGGCGCGCGGTTTCAAGAAGCTGACCGGGCGGGACGCGTTCGAGCGCGATTACCTGATCAACGTCGCGGAAGGTAAACTGTTCTGGCTGGAGGATGCCGACCAGCCGCACACCAATCCTGCCTGGTATATCGGCAATGGCCTCGACCCCAACGTGTATGTCGCGCGGAATTATGCCGATGCGGCGACGCGGATGAAGGCGATGATCGCGTTTCTGCAGTGCGTTCCGGGGGCTGCGGCCAATATCCGCGCCAATCTGAAGACGCCGATGCCGCTGAGCTTCATCTCCTATGGCGTGGCCGGGTTTGGCGGCTTTGCGGATTATTATACTGGCGACGCGAAGAAGGCGTTTGCGAGTGTGGCGGATCCCAAATTGCAGGCCCAGTTCGATCAGGCCTCCGTTGCGGCGGCGAAGGCGATGAAGGATCTGGCAGGCTGGCTGGAGAGTCAGAAGCCGACCGCCACGCAAGGCTTTGCGCTGGGCACCGAACGCTTCTCCCGCATGGTGAAGATGACCGAGGGCGTCGACGTGCCGCTGGCCACTTTGGAACAGGCCGGCAAGGCCGATCTCGCCCGCAACCAGCAGGCGCTGAAGGCGGCGTGCCAGCAATTCGCGCCGGGCGCGACGATTCCGGTGTGCATGGACAAGATGAACGCGAACAAGCCCGAGGGTGGCCCGGTCGCCGAAGCGCGGCGGCAGATCCCGGAACTGACCGCGTTCGTGATCGCCAAGGATATCGTGACGATCCCCGACAAGGAGAAGGCGCTGGTCGAGGAGAGCCCGCCCTATAATCGGCAGAACAGCGCGTACATCGATCCGCCGGGGCCGTTCGAGAAGGGCGTGCCGTCGATCTACTATATCTCGCCGCCCGATCCTTCATGGAGCAAGGCGGAGCAGGACGGCTTCATTCCGGGCAAGAAAGACCTGCTGTTCACCTCCGTTCACGAGGTGATGCCGGGGCATTTCCTGCAGTTCCGCCATGCCAATGCCTCGCCGTCGTTGTTCGGGCGGTTGTTCGTCGGATACGCCTTTGCCGAGGGCTGGGCGCATTATGCCGAGGAGATGATGTGGGATGCCGGCCTGCATGCGGGGGATGCGGAAACGCACATCGGGCAGCTGTCCAATGCGCTGCTGCGCGATTGCCGCTTCCTGTCGGCGATCGGGATGCATTCGGGCAGGATGACGCAAGAGCAGTCGCGCCGGATGTTCGTCGAGCAATGCTATCAGGACGAGGGCAATGCGAAGCAGCAATCGGCGCGGGGCACGTATGATCCGGCCTATCTCAACTACACGATGGGTAAGCTGATGATCCGCAAGCTGCGCGACGACTGGACCGCGACGCGGGGCGGGCGGAAGGCGTGGAAGGCGTTCCACGACGCGTTCCTGCAATATGGTGGACCGCCGATCCCGCTGGTGCGCAAGGCGATGCTGGGCGGGGACGGCAAGGCGGTGTTCTAGCGCGCCTGTTTGAGGGTGGAGACCTGTTCCTCGACCTCTTCCCTTGGCGGATTGCGGATCGAGGGGCGCAGGCGGGCGAGGCTGCATAGGCCGGCGACCAGTGCCAGGCCGGCGGCGACCAAAGCCGGCACCTTGCCCGCGCCGATGCCCATGGCGAGCAAGGCGGCGACCAGGGTGGCGCCAGTCGTCTGGCCGACGAGACGGACGGTCGAGACCAGCCCGCCCGCCGCCGCGGCGCGTTCGCGTGGGGCGCTGCCGATGATGAGGCGGGCGTTGGGTGGCAGGAACGTGCCGAAGCCCGATCCGCATAGCGCCATGCGCCACGCGACGTCGAAATAGCTCGGGTCTTCCGGCATGAAGCCGAGCAGCAGCAGAGCGGTGATCGAGATAGCCATGCCGATCCCGCCCAATATCCCGGCCGGGATGCGATCCGACAGCCAGCCGGCGAGCGGGGCGACGATCATGTTGGTGAGCGGCCAAGGCGCGATTGCCGCGCCGATCTGGGCGGGGGTGAAACCTAGTTGAGCCAGTCGAAACGGGGTGGAGAGCAGCAACGTCATCGAGGCGATGAAGGCGGTGTAGGCGCCGATCACGGACAGTGCGAGGACGGGGCGGGCGAGCAGATCGATCGGCAGGATCGGATCGGCCTCGGTCTTTTCGCGGCGCACGAAATAGACTCCGATGATCGCGCCGATCAGCACGATCGCGGCGGAGACGACGGGCGAATCGCCGTGCACGGCGCTTTCCAGTCCGCCGATCACCAGCCCGAACATCGCCGCGCACATCACCGCGCCGAGCACGTCGAAGCGCGTGTCGCGCGGCTGGGGGGCGGGCAGGGAACGGCCGAGGAACAGCGACAGGATCGCGAATGGCACGGCGCTGGCGAACACCCAGGGCCAGGGCGCGATGCCCAACACCAGCCCGCCGATCGTCGGGGCGGCGGCCGCGGCGCTCGATACGATCACCGAATTGATGCCGAGTCCGCGCCCCAATTGCTTCGCCGGATAGACCTGGCGGATGAGGGCGGAGGACACGCTGAGCGCCGCCGCCGCGCCCGCCGCCTGCATCACGCGGACGATGAGAAGGAAGGGCAGGCTCTTGGCGAAAAAGCACAGGATCGTCGCGACGGTGAAGACCAATTGGCCGACCTGATACATGCGCTTCAGGCCGATGCGGTCGCCGAGACCGGCAAAGGGCAGCAACAGCATGACGAGGGTGAGCTGATAGACGGTGACGACCGCGACGACCGCGCTTTGCCCGACCTGCAGGTCCCGTGCGATGGTCGGCAGGGCCACGGTGGCGACGGCACCGTCGATGATGATCAATGCGGTGCCACAACACAGGGCGCCGATCGCCAGCAGGCGGCGGGGCATGGGAAGGCCGTCGGTCATGATGCCACCGATGACGCCTCCGCACCGGGATCGCAAGCCGGGGACCAGCCCGGTGCGGCGAGTTCGAACCCCGAAAAGTCGAACGCCGGGGTGACGACGCAGCCGACCAACGCCCAGCCGTGAAGCGCCTCGGCGGATTGCCAGGCGTGCGGCGGGACGAGCGCCTGCGGGCTGTGGCCGGCGAGGACATCGGGGCCGAGCAGATGTTCTTGTGCTGCGCCGTCATGGATGGCGAGCCGCAGCGGATGGCCGGCATGCCACATCCACAGTTCGGCGGCATCGACGCGGTGCCAGTGCGAGCGTTGCCCATCCTCGAGCAGGAACAGGATCGCGGTGGCGAGGCCGCGTCCGCCATCGGGCGCGGGCTGTCGGAATGTTTCGCGATACCAGCCGCCTTCGGGATGCGGCGTCAGCTGCAATCGCGCGATGATCGCGGTTATGTCTGACAAACTGGAAATGCTGTGTTTCCGAACGCGGGGACAACGTTTACCGTGAATGCGACTTGCTGCACTGCAGCGCAACGTTTAAATGGAGCGGATGACGACCTTGACCGCCGAGCGCCCGCCTGCCGCCGTACCGACCACGACGCCGATCCTCTTCGAGGCGATCGTGCGCAAGATGTGCATCGCTGCGACCTACAACAAGGTCGAGATGACTCTGGCGCCGCACGTGATCTACACCAAGCATGACGAGCTGTTCATTGACGCCGAAGTGCTGGCGCGCGACGGCAAGCCGCCCAAGGAGCCGAAGATCGGCACGTTCAAGCTGGTCGGCCTGACCGGCGTGCGCATCACGCCGCGCGCGTTCACCGTCAGCGCGCTGTTCGATCAGGGCAGCTTCAAATATGCCGATACGACGCTGATGGCGGTAGAGCCGGACTGAACGTCGCCTGGCTCCTGTGAGGGGCTGGAAAGTTACGAAAGTTGCACCAATCCCCATGTGAACGAGGGGGGCAAGATTTGCAGGGACCCGTAGCACATCGTGTTACGGTGCTTTTTTGGAGCGCGGGCCTAGATCGCGATAACTCCAAAATGAACCGTTCGTGCTGAGCTTGTCGAAGCACGTATTCCACAATCTCCGGCGCGTGTGAAACACGTCCTTCGACATGCTCAGGACGAACGGAGAGGGATCTTTCCATCTCGCATCGACATGATTCGACACCTCGTCGAATGCCCGTTTCCACAGATCGATCTTGCGGGACTATACCCCGCGGAGATGGGGACACAGTCCCAGTTCCCGCCTTCGCGGAAGGACAAGATGCTGGGCACACCATTCTTTTTGCATCCCGGCATTGTAGATGATGCGGCACGAGGTTTGTGGCAGCGCAACCGCCCGGCCATATGTGTGAATATGATCCGACGATGTCAAAAAGCCACGAACCGGACGGCGTAAACGCGCTTCCCGGTGTAGGGCAGCGCGTTTTCACCTTTACCGGGAGGCGTGAACGCCTCCCGGAGGTCGCAGTGTTTTAGCGGCAGAGGGTGTAACGGTTGCCGTGGCGATAGACGACACGGCAATGGTTCCGCCCGCGATCCCCGCGCCAGCCGTTGTGGCGGCCGCGATCGTGGCGACCCCAATTGCGATCGCGGCGGTCGTCGCGGCGATCCCAGCGACGGTCGTCCCGGCGATCACGATCGTGGCGATCGTACCGCACCTCCTGATTGTATCCGCCGTCATAACGCTGCGCCGACGCCTCGGTCGAAACGCCGATGCCGGCGACCATCAGGGCGGCGGCGAGCATGTGAGTGATCTTCATGATCCATATCCTCTCGTTCGGCCCGGTATGGGCCTTGCGACGGGAGTACGCCCGGACGCGGATATCGTTGCTGAATGTGTCTGTAGGGTGAGGTACAGGTTGGTTAGGCGGGCATTTAGATGGGTCTGTCTTTCCAAGTACCATACCAAAGCCTAATTTCATTAATGCTGAATTTTATTTTTCACTGTTAAAACAATTAAACCTCGTGGCAACGATGTAAAATCACCCAGAGCGAACCAGAGATCAGAAAGCCATATTGTCCGTTTTTCTCACTCGCCATGCCTAATGATATAATTTATTATGGCTTTAACGACAAAAATGTCATTTTAAATCAAGGTGTTTCCGATGGCCGGACTCGGCGTTTTTGTGTCTTCAACGTGTTTTGATTTGAACGCACAACGGTTGCAGATAAGAAATCTGCTTTCCAGTATCGGATATGATCCGATTATGAGTGATCACTCTGACGTTTTGTTTGATCATAGGCATCACACTCACACAAGTTGTGTGAAAGAAATTTATAACACCGACATGGCTATATTGTTAATTGGTTCAAGATTTGGTGGTGTTGCTGTACCCGAGGCCATGTCAGAACTAAAAATTTCAGAAATAGAAAACTCGTCAAATAAAACAAAAATATTTGACAATATGGATAATATATCAATAACTCAGCTTGAAGTAATGAAGGCAATAGAGCTTAGGATACCGATTTTCGCATTTGTGGATTCTAAGGTATATTCATATCATTTGACATATCAAAAGAACAAAGACAAGAAATTCGTAGATGAAATCGTATATCCATCCATTGATAAACCTGAAACTTCAAAATACATATTTGAGTTTATAAATTATATTACTCACAGATTTTCAAATAACGCTATAGTATCATATTCCAATTTTTCAGATATAGAAGGTCATCTTCTAAAACAATGGTCACTGATGTTTCAAAGGCTTCTAAGAGACGAGCGAGGCAAATCTGTTGATTTAAGAAAATCTGACGCCATACTGGAGCAAATACAAGATTTAAAAACAGCTGTATTGCAGTCAATAAGTGCGGGATCTGGTCGAAAGATAGCGGGAAGCGTTATAAAGTATAGAAGGCTGGCGGATTTCCTTTTGTCACTGAGGAATTCAAAGCCGGATGTTGATATTGTAAATTTTTCTGGTCCTTTCGAGGATCTTCTTTCGGAATTTGGTGTAGTAGATTTCAAAGTTCAAGGGATAGGCAACAGGGACATGTCGTTGCCTAGAACAATTCTGATTTTGCAGGACGGTACATATCTTCGGGTAAGGATACCCGATAAGAGATTTGCTGAATTCTTCAATCAGTGGAAATCATTTTCTATTTTGGAGAAAGATACAAAATCTGCTGTACTAGATGGAGTCGCAGACGTCGAATACATTGGCCCTAGTCTGATTGATCACTTTAATACGACATTTCAAGATGATGCTGCCGCGATACTGCCGGATGAAATAGAAGGCGAATTGCAGGACGATTTTACTAGAACTGAACGTAAATTGACCGGATGGACTAATGATAGATTGGAAACACTTATGATGATGTGGTCTGATGGGGCTACAGCTAGTCAGATCGCTGATAAACTGGGAGGTATTAGTCGAAACGCAGTAATTGGAAAAGCTCACAGGTTGGGCCTTCAACCTAGGCCTTCACCGGTAAAGCCTAGCGATATAGAATAGCATGCTCATCACCCCACCGTCACAAACGTATCCATCACCCGCTTCCGCCCCGCAGTCTCGAAGTCGATCTCCAGCTTGTTGCCTTCGATCTCGGCGATTTCGCCATAGCCGAACTTCTGGTGGAAGACGCGCAGGCCGACCGACACGTCGTCGCGGCCCTTGTTGCCGAGGCTGATGGCGCTGGCTCGGGCTTCCACGACGCGGGAGGGTTCGCGGGAGAAGGTGCGGCTGGTGAAGGCGCCGCCGGGTTTGGCGGGGTCGATCCCCGCGCCCAGACCCGCCGCGCGTTGCCAGCCGGGGCCTCGGCCGGTGCCTCTGGCGACGTCGGCGAAGGGATCGGCGCGTTCGGACCAGTTTGCTTGCCATAGGCTCGCGCCGCCGGACATGGTGGTCTCGCTCTCGATGTGATCGGCGGGGAGTTCGCCGACGAAGCGGGAGGGGATGGAGCTGGTCCACTGGCCGTAGATGCGGCGGTTGGCGGCGTGGATGATGATGGCTTTGCGCCGCGCGCGGGTGATCGCGACGTACGCCAGGCGGCGTTCCTCCTCGAGGCTGGCGAGGCCGCCTTCGTCCAACGAGCGTTGCGAGGGGAACAGGCCCTCTTCCCAGCCGACGAGGAAGACGGTGTCGTATTCCAGGCCCTTGGCGGCGTGGATCGTCATGATCGTGACCTTGGGATCCTCGGCATTGTTCTCGTTGTCCATGACGAGCGAGACGTGTTCGAGGAACGCGCCGAGATTTTCATATTCCTCCATCGCGCGGACGAGTTCGGTGAGGTTTTCGAGCCGGCCGGCGGCTTCGGCGCTCTTTTCCGCCTGATACATCGCGGTGTAGCCGCTTTCGTCCAGGATCTGGCGGGCGAGATCGGGGTGCGGCATGTCGCCGGCCATGCTGCGCCAGCGCGCCATGTCCGCGACGAGGTTGCCGAGCGATTTGCGCGCGGCGCCGGTCAGCTCGTCGGTATCGAGGATGCGCGCAGCGGCGGTGGTGAGCGGGGTGCCGGTGGCGCGGGCGAGCTGGTGGACTTTCTGCACCGCCTTGTCGCCGAGCCCGCGTTTGGGGACGTTGACGATGCGTTCGAAGGCGAGATCGTCGGCCGGCTGCGCCACGACGCGGAGATAGGCGAGTGCGTCGCGGATCTCGGCGCGTTCGTAGAAGCGGAAGCCGCCGACGATGCGATAGGGCATGCCGATGGCGATGAAGCGGTCCTCGAACTCGCGCGTCTGATGCTGCGCGCGAACGAGGATGGCGACCTCGTCGAGCGACTTGCCGGTGCGCTGCGTGCCCTCGATCTCGTCGCCGACGCGGCGGGCTTCCTCCGGGCCGTCCCACACGCCGAGAACCTTCACCTTCTCGCCGACGTCGAGATCGGTCCAGAGCTGCTTGCCCAGGCGGCCGCTATTGTTGGCGATGACGGCGGAGGCGGCGCCGAGTATGTGGGGCGTGGAGCGGTAATTCTGTTCGAGCCTGATGACCTTGGCGCCGGGGAAATCCTTCTCGAATTTCAGGATATTCTCCACCTGCGCGCCGCGCCAGGAATAGATCGACTGATCGTCGTCGCCCACGCAGCAGATGTTCTTGCGCTCCTGCGCAAGCAGGCGGAGCCAGAGGTACTGGACGCTGTTTGTGTCCTGATATTCGTCGACCATGATGTATTTGAAGCGGCGCTGGTACTCGGCCAGCACTTCGCGGTCGCGCTTCAGGATGACGAGCATGTGGAGCAGAAGGTCGCCGAAATCGCAGGCGTTGAGCGCGATGAGGCGGGCCTGATAGGCGGCGTACATCTCGCCGCCGCGGCCGTTGGCGTAGAGTTCGGATTCTCCGGCGTCGATGTCGGAGGGGGTGAGGCCCTTGTTCTTCCAGCCGTCGATCACGCCGGCGAGCTGGCGCGCGGGCCAGCGTTTCTCGTCGATATCGGCGGCGAGGATGAGTTGCTTGAGCAGGCGCAGCTGGTCGTCGGTGTCGAGGATGGTGAAGTTCGATTGCAGGCCGACGAGTTCGGCGTGGCGGCGGAGCATCTTCGCGCCGATCGCGTGGAAGGTGCCGAGCCAGGGCATGCCCTCGACCACGTCTCCGACCAGTCGGCCGACGCGGTGCTTCATCTCGCGCGCGGCCTTGTTGGTGAAGGTGACGCTGAGGATCTCGGAGGGCCAGGCGCGCTTGGTGAACAGCAAATGCGCTAGGCGGGCGGTGAGCGCGGCGGTCTTGCCCGTGCCGGCGCCGGCGAGGACGAGGACCGGGCCTTCGGTGGTCAGCACGGCCTCGCGCTGCGGCGGGTTGAGGCCGGAGATATAGGGCGGTTCTTGCTGCGATACGGGGGTAAGCGACATTCGTGAACAGGTAGGGAACGGTGGCGCGGGGGGCAAGCGGGAATGGGGTTGCGTTCGCGCGGGCAATGTGGAACAAATTGGCAACTTTTGAGAGGAGGTTGCGATGACGATCACCGGTGGATGCCGTTGCGGCGCGGTGCGCTACACGGCGGAGGGCCAGCCCGATCACAATGCGTTGTGCCTGTGCGAGCAGTGCCGGAGGTCGGCGGGAGCGCCGATGGTCGGATGGGCGCTGTTCGCAGCGGATGCGGTGACGATTACGGGCACGCCAGTGAGCTACAATTCATCGGGTGATGCCGAGCGGCAGTTTTGCGGAACGTGCGGGACCGGTCTGTTCTACCTCAGCGAAACGGTGTTTCCGGGCAAGATCGATATCCAGACCGGCAGCTTCGACAATCCCGACGCGCTGGCCCCGCAGGCGGTCATCCAGATGGCCGATGCGCCGCGCTGGATGGCCGGGCTGGAGGCGCTGCCGAAGTTCGAGCGCTATCCGGGGGCGTAGCGCAACGCGTGTCATGCGGGCGACGCGGGTTCGTCATCGCATGGTCACGCGAAAGTCCTAGCGACGACGTCATTCCATCGGGAGGGCGGCATGGCGAACCTGAAGCTAGGCGACGTGAAATTCCATCGGGCGACGGCGGCCAAGGTGGGCGCGGCGGTGCACCAGCACGAGAGTGCCAGCAAGGCGGGGCTGCTGGAGCGCGCGTTCACGTTTGCGTTTCGGGGGCTGGTCTATGCGCAGATCTGGGAAGATCCGGTGGTGGACATGGAGGCGCTGGCGATCACGCCGGAGTGCCATGTGGTGACGATCGCCAGTGGCGGGTGCAACGTGCTGTCGTATTTGACCGCCGATCCGGCGCGGATCACGGCGGTGGATTTGAATACCGCCCATGTCGCGCTCAATCGGTTGAAGGTGGCGGCGGCGGCGCGATTGCCCGACCATGATATGTTCCACCGCTTCTTCGGCGAAGCGGATCACAAGGCCAATGTCCGTGTGTACCAATATATGGTGCGGCCGCATCTGGACGATGTGACGCGGCGCTATTGGGAAGGGCGCGACCTGAGCGGCAAGCGGCGCATTCGGGGCTTTTCCAGCAACATCTACAAGCGCGGTTTGCTCGGCGGGTTCATCCGCAGCGCGCATCTGGTGGCGCGGCTGTACGGCATCGATCCGCGCGAAGTGCTGGCGGCGGAGACCGTGGAGGAGCAACGCCGGGTGTTCGAGGAGCGGCTGGCGCCGGTGTTCGACAAGGGCTTCGTGCGCTGGCTGATGGACCAGCCGGCGTCGTTGTTCGGGCTGGGCATTCCGCCGGCGCAATATGCCGCGCTGTCGAACGACGATCCGGGCGGGATCCGGGCGGTGCTGCGCGGGCGGCTCGAGAAATTGGCGTGCGATTTTCCGGTGGGCGACAATTACTTCGCGCAGCAGGCGTTCGGCCGGCGTTATGCGAGTGGCGCGGGGCATTCGGTGCCGCCGTATCTGGAACCGGGCCATCATGCCGATATCGTCGCGCGGGCCGGGCGGATCGAGGTGTTGCATGCGAACTTCACCGAACATCTGGAGAGCCTGGCGGCGGGCAGCCGCGACCGGTACGTGCTGCTCGACGCGCAGGACTGGATGACTGATGCGCAGTTGAACGACCTGTGGGCGGAGATCACGCGCACCGCCAAGCCGGGTGCGCGCGTGCTGTTCCGCACCGCCGCCGCGCCGAGCCTGTTGCCGGGACGGGTGGCGGATGCGGTGCTCGATCGCTGGGACTATCGGGCGGAAGAGTCGCTGGATTTCACCGCACGCGATCGATCCTCGATCTATGGCGGCGTGCATTTGTATGTGTTGAAGGGCTGAGCCGGTGTCCGGTCAGGCGGCGCGGATGGACGCGATATATGCGCGGCAACGGCATTTCTACGATCTGACGCGGAAATATTATCTGCTCGGGCGCGACCGGTTGATCGCGGGACTGGACCTCGCCGAGGGCGGCAGCGTAATCGAGATCGGGTGCGGCACGGCGCGCAACCTGATCGCGATCGCGCGGGCATGGCCGGAGGCGCGGCTGTTCGGGATCGACCTGTCCGAGGCGATGCTGACGACGGCGCGAGCGAATGTTGCGCGGGCCGGGTTGAGCGAGCGGATCGTGCTGGCGCAAGGGGATGCGACGGGGTTCGATGCGGTGGCTATGTTCGGCGAGGACGGGTTCGACCGGGTGGTGCTGTCCTACACGCTATCGATGATCCCGGATTGGCTGGGGGCGATGGGCCAGGCGGCACAGGTGGCGCGGGGGCGAGTGGAGATCGTCGATTTCGGGCAGCAGGAGCGGTTGCCGGGGGTGTTCCGACGCGGGTTGTTCGCGTGGCTGGACCGGTTCGACGTGACGCCCCGGGGGAATTTGGCCGAGGCGTTGACCGAGATTGCTGCGCAGGAGAGGCTGGTGCCGAGTTTCACGGCGCTGCATCGCGGCTATGCCTGGATGGGGCGGCTGGAGCGGGCATCGACCGTCGCCGCCTGAGCCTGTATCGTTCGCCGGCGGCCGATGAGAGCCGGGTGGAGGATGCTGATGGACTTGATCGAACTCGGGATCGAACGCTGGCACGCTTATGTCGAGAATCACGACCCGGCCGCGCTGGATGGGATGATCGCCGAGGATTGCGTGTTTCACTCCCCCGCGGTGCACACGCCGCAGGCCGGCAAGTCGATTACAATCAAATATCTGACCGCGGCGATGACGGTGCTGAAGCAGCCGGATTTCCGCTATGTCGGCGAATGGCGCGCGGAACGGTCGGCGGTGCTGGAATTCAAGCTGTCGATCGACGGGATCCAGATCGACGGGGTGGACATCATCACCTGGGGTGAGGACGGGCTGATCACCGAATTCAAGGTGATGATGCGGCCGTTGAAGGCGCTGAACACGATCCTGCCGTTGATGGGTGCGCGGCTGACGGCGGCCTGAAAATGCGCCGGTCCGGGACATAGCGGGCGGTGTCATGGAACCGTCATCAACGTGTAACGAAGCCCGGCGAAGGCGGGGTCATCATGGCAACACACGCTATCGCGGCTCCTGAGTCGCCCATCGACGCGCCCGAACGAACCGGGTTCGATCGCCCGATTTCGCCGACCGCGCGGCTGCTGTTCCTGGCGGCATTGATCGGCGGGCTCGGCTATGCCGGGTTCAGCGTGTTCGTGGATACGCGGCAGGTGGGCGAGAGCCTGGCGCTGGGCGTGTTCGCGTTTCTGGGGCTGGCGCTGCTGATCGCGTTGGGGTTCGAATTCGTCAACGGCTTCCACGATACCGCCAATGCCGTGGCGACGGTGATCTACACCAATTCCATGCCGGCGCATCTGGCGGTGGTATGGTCCGGGTGTTTCAACTTTCTGGGCGTGATGCTGTCCAGCGGCGCGGTGGCCTATTCGATCATCACGCTGTTGCCGGTCGATCTGATCCTGAACGTGGGCAGTGCGGGCGGGTTCGCGATGATCTTCTCATTGTTGCTCGCTGCGGTGCTGTGGAATCTGGCGACCTGGTATGTCGGGCTGCCCAACAGTTCCAGCCACACGCTGATCGGGTCGATCCTGGGCGTGGGCGTGGCCAACCAATTGCTGTCGGGCGGCGGTGCGGGCGGCACGTCCGGGCTGGACTGGGCACAGGTGCAGAAGGTGATGACCGGGCTGTGGATGGCGCCGCTGATCGGGTTTGCCGCCGCGCTGATCCTGCTGTTCGTGATGCGGCGCGTGGTGCGCAATCCGACGTTGTACACACCGCCGGTCGAGGGATCGCCGCCGCCCAGGGGCATTCGCGCGCTGCTGATCTTCACCTGCACCGCCGTCAGCTTCGCGCATGGCGGGAATGACGGGCAGAAGGGCATGGGGCTGATCATGCTGATCCTGATCGGCTGTGCGCCGACCGCCTATGCGCTGAACCGCACGCTGCCGGGCGACGCGACGCCAGCCTTCGTGGCCGCAGCGACGAGTGTGGCGGGCACGTTCGATACCAAATCGGGCGGGATGAACATGGCCCCGACCGAGGCGCGCGTCATGCTGACGGCAGCGCTCAAGGCGAAAAAGGTCGAGGGTGCGCAAGTTTACGGCGCGGTCGAGACTGTGTCGCGCGATCTGGCGGCGCGGGTCGGCAGCTATGGCGCGCTGAGCAATGTGCCGGCGGGCGTGGCCTCGAACGTACGCAACGACATGTATCTGGTGCTGGATACAACCAAGCTGATGACCAAGGACAAGGATGCGGCGAAGCGCTTCACCGCGCCCGAGTTGAAGGCGATCGGCGATTATCAGGGCATGCTGGAAACCGGCACCCGGTTCATTCCTTTATGGGTGAAGATCAGCGTGGCGATCGCGCTCGGGCTGGGCACGATGGTCGGGTGGAAGCGGATCGTCGTCACGGTCGGCGAGAAGATCGGCAAGAGCCACATGACCTACGGCATGGGCGCAGCGGCGGAGATCGTCGCGGCATCGGTGATTTTGCTGGCCGAACGGTTCGGGTTGCCGGTGTCTACGACGCATATCCTGACGTCTGGTGTGGCGGGGGCCTCTGTCGCGAACGGGCAGGGGCTGCAGATGCGCACGATCCGCAACATGGCGCTCGCCTGGGTGATGACGTTGCCGGCGGCGATGTTGCTGTCGGGTGGATTGTATTGTGGGTTGTTGACGGCGGTGCGGGTTTACGGGGGGTAATATCCTTTCGATGCGCTTCCCCGGCGAAGGCCGGGGCCCAGTGGCGGTTGTCGATGTAACTTAGCGCTGCGCTTGCCAATTTCTGTTTCCCGACTGGGCCCCGGCCTTCGCCGGGGAAGAAGTTGTTGGTTGACCGGCGGACCGCAGCGGGCAGAAGCATTTCATGCAAGCCAGCTCTCCAGTCTCCCCCATGCGCGCCCACCGCCGTATCCTGATCGCCAGCCTGATCGGCACGTCGGTCGAATTCTACGATTTCTATATCTATGCGACGGCGGCGGCTTTGGTGTTCGGGCCGTTATTCTTCCCGTCTGAGAGCGCGTCGGCGCAGGTGATGCTGTCCTATGCCAGTTTCGGGCTGGCGTTTTTTGCGCGGCCGTTGGGGGCGGCGGTGTTCGGGCATTTCGGGGATCGGCTGGGGCGCAAATCGACCCTGGTCGGATCGCTGATGCTGATGGGCGGGGCGACGGTGGCGATCGCGTTCCTGCCGACCTATGCGCAGATCGGCTGGATCGCGCCGATGTTGCTGTGCGTGCTGCGGTTCGCGCAAGGCTTCGGGCTTGGCGGCGAATGGGGCGGGGCGAGTTTGCTGGCGGTGGAGAATGCGCCGCCGGGGTTTGAAAATCGCTATGGCATGTTCCCGCCGCTTGGCGCACCGATCGGCTTCATCGCGGCGAACGGGTTCTTCCTGTTGCTCGGTACGATGCTGGACGAGCAGCAATTCCGCGACTGGGGCTGGCGCGTGCCGTTTCTGGCGAGCGCGGTGCTGGTCGGGCTGGGGCTGTGGGTGCGGTTGAAGCTGACCGAGACGCCGGCGTTTCGCGAGGCGGCGGCGCATGATGCGTTGCCCAAGGTGCCGATCGCCGAGCTGTTCCGGTCGCATCTGCGCCCGACCATCGCGGGGACGGTGGGGGTGATCGCGTGCTTTGCCCTATTCTACCTGACGACGGCGTTCGCGCTGAGCTACGGCACGACGACCTTGGGCCACGGGCGGCAAGCGTTTCTGGGCGTGGAGATCGCCGCGATCCTGTTCCTGGCGCTGGGGGTGATCGCGTCCTGCACGCTGGCGGACCGAACAGGGGCGCGGGCGATGTTGCGCCTCGGGTTCGTCGGGTGCGTGATCGCCGGGTTGCTGATGGGGCCGATGCTGGGCGCGGCGAGCCTGTGGGTGGTGTTCGCGTGGCTGGCGTTCGGGCTGTTCGCGATGGGCTTTGCGTACGGGCCGCTCGGTGGGTGGCTGCCGTCGCTGTTCGAGCCGGGGGTGCGCTATACCGGCGTATCGATCGCGTTCAATCTGGGCGGGATCTTCGGCGGGGCGCTGGCCCCGATCGCCGCGACCGCGCTGGCGGCGCGGGGCGGGCTGGCGCTGGTGGGGGCGTATCTGGTGGTGGCTGGGGTGTTGAGTTTGGGCGGGTTGATGATCTTGCGGCGGGGGTGAGCCTCATCCGCCTCAACTCGTCATCCCAGCGAAGGCTGGGATCTCAATGAGGTGCGCGCAGCACCCGCCCCACAGAGATCCCAGCCTTCGCTGGGATGACGGGTGGGGGAGTGGGATGACGAGTGTGGTGCTTAGACCGCCCGCAAGATCGTAAGCTTCGCCTTGCCGGAATTACGTTCGACGTCGATCTCGAAACCATCCACCGCGATCGTTTCGTCGCGCGCCGTTTCGATGCTGATCCAGGTCGCGGGGCCGGTCCAGCCTAGCCGCGACAGCTTGTCGAGCGCGACCGCGCCGGCGCCGGTGGCGTAGGGCGGGTCCATCAGGATCAGGTCGAGCGGCTGGGTGACGCGGGCGAGGGCGAGGACGGATTGTGCGCGGACATCGGCTTTCGCTTCGAGCTTGGCGATGTTGGTGCGCAGCGCGTCGAGCGCGGGCTTGTCCTGTTCGACGAAGATGCAACTTGCCGCACCACGCGACAGGGCCTCGAGGCCGAGCGCGCCGGAACCGGCGAAAAGGTCTGCGATGGCCAGCCCCTCGAAGCTGCCGAGGCGGCTGGTGAGCATGGAGAACAGGGTTTCGCGGGTGCGGTCCGCGGTGGGGCGGGTGGCGTCGCCCTTGGGGGCGATGATCTGGCGGCCGCGCCAGAGACCCGAAATGATGCGCATGACTTACTTCCGGCTGCGGGGCGGACCTTTTCCGCCGGTTGGTTTGCCCGTGCCCTTGGGCGTGGGGCGGGAGGATGGACGGGCGGGGCGGGCAGCGTCGCTTGCGCCTTCGCGCGCGGGCCGGGGCGGTTTGGCGCGCACGTTGCGGCCGAGTTCGGAATTGAACACGCGCGCAGGACGGTCGCCCGAGCCTTCGCCCTCGCGGGCTTTGGGTGGCTTGGCGTCGTAGAAGCGTTTCGGGCGGACGCTGCCCGGCGCAGGGGTTGGTTCGCGCGGGGTGTGGTCGATCGCGGGTTGCCAGCCGGGGGATTTGGCGGGCGCTTTAGCAGGGCGTCCACCGGCGCGGGTGCCACGATTGGGATTGTCGACAAAGGCGGCGCGGTCGGCGGCGGAGGCGACCTCACGCGTGATGCGGGTGGCGGGCTTGCCGGCCTGAACCGGGCTGGGCTTACGCGCCATGTTAGGTGATCCGGGTGCGGGGCGGGGGCCGCCCGGGCGGGGCTGGGCGGTGCCGACCTTGACCGGCTCTGCTTTGGGACGCTGGCTGAACTTCTCGTCGCGGCGCAGGCGTTCGGGCGGCGGGTTCTTGGTCGGGTTCTTGCGGAAGGCGGCGACGTCGTGCCCCTTCACCTCGCCCACGCCGCCGACCGGCAGATCGGCGAGCAGGAACGGACCGTAGCGCGTACGGATCAGGCGGCTGACCTTGAGGCCGAGATATTCGAGCACGCGGCGGACTTCGCGGTTCTTGCCCTCGGTGAGGATCATCTCGATCCAGACATTCGCGCCGGTGCGGCGTTCGAGGTTGGCGTTGATCGAGCCGTACCGCACGCCCTCGATCTCGACGCCGTGGATCAGGTCCTCGAGCTGCGCCTGCGTGACGTTGCCATAGGCGCGGGCGCGATAGGCGCGTTCGACGCCGGTCGCGGGAAGTTCGAGCTGGCGCTTCAGTTCGCCGTCGGTGGTGAGGAGCAACAGCCCCTCGGTATTCAGATCGAGTCGGCCGACGGGGACCAAGCGGGGCAGGTCCTTGGGCAGCTTGTCGTAGATCGTCGGGCGGCCGCCAGGGTCGCGCTCCGTGACCAGCAGGCCGGAAGGCTTATGGTAGAGGAACAGGCGCGCGGCGGTAGGAGCTTCGACGGGAACGCCGTCCACCGTGACGCCGTCGAGCGAGGTGAGGATGGTCGCCGGCGTATCGATGATTGTCTCGTTCAGGGCGACGCGACCCTCCTCGATCATGCGTTCGATTTCGCGGCGCGAGGCGATGCCAGCGCGGGCGAGCAATTTGGCGATGCGCTGTCCGTCGCGCGGAGCTTCCTGGGCGGCGGCCTTAGGGGCATCGGGAGATTTGAAAGATTTGGTCACGGATGCGCTGATACAGCCTAAATGCGCGCTGACAGGAAAAAAAGTTGCGACCAACTTTCGCGGCGCGCGTTAAAGACGCGGGCGTAACGATGTCGCGTGTGGTTTAATCACGCGCGACCAGGGCAAAGGCGGTGTCCGGACCATGTTCGGCAAGAAGAAACGGCGCATCACCAGACTGCTCATCGTCGAGGACGAGCCGTTGGTGGCGTTCGACACCGAGCATTTCCTGCGCGACGAGGGATTCGAGATCGTCGCGACGGTGGACCGTGTCGCCGATGCGATGCGCGTGATTCGCGGCGCGGCGCAGGATGGGGGCGAAATCGATCTGGTGCTGGTCGATGTCAGCCTGGCCGATGGCAGCGGCCTCGATGTCGCGCGCGTGGCGCACGAGACGGGAATTCCGGTGATGTTCGTGACCGGCCAGTGCCCGGTGGGGGCGAGTGAGGTGGCGGTGGGGTGTCTGTCGAAGCCCTATGCGCAACGCAGCCTGCTCGCCGCGATCGGCGCGATCGAGGCGATGTTGGACGGTCGGACGCCCAAGCGGTTGCCGGCCGGGTTCCGGTTGTTCGAGCCGGCGTAAACATCGCCTTCCTTCGCTGGCGGGGTTTCATATTCCGGGCGCTCGTCTAGTCTCCGCGCGTAAAGCGTTGGGAGCGAGGGGCGAATGAACGAAACGATTGTGCGTGGCCCGACCTGGCTGGACGGCCTGCGCCCCTATGTCGAGAAAGGCCCGATCGCGGCGTTCACGCTGGGCCTGTCGTCCGGCTTCCCGATCGCGATGATCGGCGCGACCCTGACCAGCCGGCTGGCGCAGGACGGGTTGGACAAGAAGACGATCACCGCGTTCACGCTGGGGTTCCTAGTCTATAATCTGAAACCGTTATGGGCGTGGATGGTCGATGGCGTGCGACTGCCGCTGATCGGCGGGCTGGGGCAGCGTTTATCTTGGCTGATCTTCGCCGGTCTGCTGGTGGTCGCGGCGGTGACCAATCTCGCCTTTGTCGATCCTAAGACCAATCTGTCGGCGACGATCGTTGCTGCATTGCTGGTAGGGCTGGCCGGCGCGACGTTCGATATCGTGATCGACGCGTACCGGATCGAGCAGTTGCAGCCGCACCAATTGGGTGTCGGCTCGGGCATGTCGCAATATGGCTACCGGATCGGCAACGTGGCGGCGGCGTCGCTGGCGCTGGTGCTGGCGGCGCGGTTCGGCTGGGGCGTTGGGTATCTGGCCTGCGCGATGTTCGTGTTGCCGGCGATCCTGACCGGCTTCTGGCTCGGCGAACCCGAACGGCGACGCGACCCGGCCGAGCGGCGCGGGGCATCGGAAATCCTGGCTTCGATCGTTGGGCCGTTCGCCGAATTCTTCCGGCGGCGGGGCGCGATCATCATCCTGTTGTTCATCCTGATCCACAAGATCGGCGATACGCTGGCCAATATCGTGCTGCGGCTGATGCTGAACGATCTGGGGTTCAGCAATGACGAGATCGCGATCTACGACGTCGGTGTCGGTTTCTGGGCGTATCTGATCGGCGTGTTCATCGGTGGCGTGCTGTACGCGCGGCTGGGGTTAAAGCGATCGGTGCTGTTCAGCCTGTTCCTGATGGCCGTATCGAATGCCAGTTTCGCGCTGCTCGCCGGGGCCGGGCACAGCAATCTGGGGCTGGCCGGGACGATCGGGTTCGAAAATCTGTCGAGCGGGATCGGTAGCGTCAGCGTGGTCGCCTATTTCTCGGCGCTGTGCGACCTGCGCTATACCGCCGCGCAATTCGCGCTGATTTCGGCGGCATCGAGTGTCATCGGGCGCCTGCTGACCGCTGCCACCGCCGGGGCGTTGGTCGAGCGTATGGGCTATGTCGATTTCTACTGGATGACGACGATCATCGCGTTCCCCGGCGTGCTGCTGTTCTGGTGGATGAGCAAATCGGGCATCGTCGACCGATCGATCGGCGATGCCGGGACGGCAGGCGAGGGCGATGCGCGGGAGGGTTCGCCTGCATGATCGTCTATCTGGCGATCCTGGCGGTCCAGGTGATGCTGATCATCGATGTGATCCGCAACGGGCGCAACCAGTTGTGGATCATGGCGCTGATGTTCCTGCCCGGGCCAGGCACGATCGCGTATCTGGTGCTGGAAGTGTATCCGCGCTTTCAGGGCAATCGGCATGTGCGCACCGCGCGGGCGGGGGTGATCGCCAAGCTCGACCCGGAGCGGGAGGTTCGCGCGGCGCGCGATGCGCTGGATTTGGCGGATACGGCGGCCAACCGTATCCGGCTGGGTGATGCGCTGGTCGCGCTCGGCCGTCATGATGAGGCGCTGGCGCTGTTCCGTGAGGCGACGCGGCGTGGACCGACCGACATGCGGACCGGCGAGAAGATCGCGCGGGCCGAGTTCGAGACCGGGGCGGTGGCGGAGGCGCTGGCGACGCTCGACGCCAATCCGCCTGCGACGTCTCAGGGCGACAAGGATCGGCAGGCGCTGCTGCGCGCGCGTATTCTGGAAGCGTTGGGGCGCAAGCCGGAGGCGCTGGAATTGTATGACGATCTGGTCACGCGGTTGCCGGGTGAAGAAGGGCGATGCCGCTATGCCGCGTTGCTGTTGGCCGCGGGGCAGGAGAGCAAGGCTCGCATCGTGCTGGAAGAGGTCGAGGCGCGGATGAAGCGGCTCGACCGGCAGCAACGTGCGGCGGAGGCGGATATGTACCGCTGGGCGACGGAGCGGCTCGCGGAATTGCGCGCACGCTAGACCGCGATCGGCCGCCCGGCGTCAGTGAACGCCAGCGACGCGGCGGTTGCGCTCGCCAATACGCCATCGATGCGGCGGATGCCGAGCAGGTCGGCGAGCAGCAGACGCGCGCTTTCGGGGGCAGTTTCGGCGCGGCTAAGGATTGTGAGCATCGCGTGTTCGGCCGAGGTGATGCGGGCGCAGCAGCAGGGCGCTATGGCGATGGGGCAGCTGGACTGTGCGGCGAGATCAGCCATCAGGGCGCGCATCAGGACCAGCGGACGGCGGAAACCCTCGCCAAAACCGTTGACGAAGGCGTGCGCGACGTGCGCGTCGGACAGGCCGTGCGCGCCCATTCGCCGCACCGCAAACAGCGCCAACCGCGCATTGGGGCAGGGCGGCATCGCGTGCGGCAAGGCCGCGGCGGTGTTTGTAGCGATCGGGCTGGGAACAGTGGTCATGACAGGCGACTCCGCTTTGCGTGTGAGCAAGGTCGCCTGTTCGTTATTGCAAGTCAATATCAATAAGAGATCAGGTCGGCGGTTCGTCGTTGGCGGCGAGCACTTCACCGGCGAGATAGAGCGTGCCGGCGATCAGCACGACGCGGGGCGCATCGTCCAGCGTATCGATCGCGGCGTCGAACGAGCCGGCGGTTGTGGCGGTGAGGCCGAAGGAGCGCGCGAGATCAGCGAGCGAATCGGGCGCGTGATGCGCGTGGCCGGGAACTGGCACGGCGATGACGTGCGCGAGTTGTGGCGCGAGCTCGCGCAGGACGCCGGGTGCATCCTTGTTGGCGAGCATGCCGGTGATCAGCGTGACCGGGCGGCCGCGCGCGATGCGGCGTAGCGCCTTGGCGAGGGGCTTGGCGGCGGCGGGATTATGCGCGCCGTCGAGCCATATTTCGCTGCCGGTTGGCAGGCGCGCGGTGAGCGGGCCGTCACCGAGGCGTTGCATGCGGGCGGGCCAGTGTGCCCAGTCGGCAGCGGCGCGGAGCGAGGCTTCGGGGATGTTCAGTGCGCCCTGATGACGCAGCATGGCGATGGCGAGCGCGAGGTTGCGCGACTGGTGTGTGCCGACGAGGCGCGGGCGGCGGGTGACGACCGAGAAGCCGGCATCGGCGTAGCGCATCGTGCTGCGCGCGGTTTCGCTGGTCCAGGCTTTGCCGCGCGCAAGGACGGGAGCGTTGGCGGCAGCGGCCACCCCGGCGATCTTCTCGCGCAGTTTCCGGGGGTAATCCATTGTGACCAGCGGCACGCCGGGCTTGGCGATGCCGGCTTTTTCTCCGGCGATTTCGAGCAAGGTATCGCCGAGGAAGCTCTGGTGATCGATGCCGAGTTGCGCGATGCCGGTGACGGCGGGGCGGGCGATGACGTTGGTCGCGTCCAGCCGGCCACCGAGGCCGACTTCGATGATGCAGGCGTCGGCTGGCGTGCGGCTGAAGGCGAGGAAGGCGGCGGCGGTAGTGACTTCGAAGAAGCTCGCGCCGATGCCGTCGGCGACGTCGAGCACTTCCGCTAGCAGTGTGGAGAGCGCGTCGTCATCGATCTGCGTTCCGGCGATGCGGATGCGTTCGTTGAAGCGGACGAGGTGTGGGCTGGTATAGACGTGCGCGGTATGGCCGGCGGCCTCGATCGCGGCACGCAGGAACGCGCAGGTCGAGCCTTTGCCGTTGGTGCCGGCGACGTGGAACACCGGGGGCAGGTTTTCGTGCGGGTTGCCGAGGCGGGCGAGGAGCGCGGTGATGCGTTCGAGGCCGAGGATGTCGGCGCCGGGGGAGAGCGACCAGAGGCGGTCGAGCTGGCGCTGTACGGCGGGGGCGGAGGAGGTGGCGTGGTCCATTAGCTCCCCTCCCGCTCGCGAGTGACGGGTGAACGATGCCCCGCATCGTTCAAGCTGTGCCGGGGGCACAGCTGACCCGTCACTGGGTTGGGGGAGGGCGTGACCGTAAGGATGCGTTCGATTTCCGCGATGACGCCTTCCAGATTCTTGGTCACGTCATCGTTCCAGAAGCGGATCACACGGTATCCTTCGTTTTCGAGATATCGGGTTCGGGCCGCGTTCTGTTCTGTTGTCGCAGCATGTTGGCCGCCATCGACCTCAATGATGAGGCCGGCGCTGCGTGACACGAAATCGCAGATAAAGGGACCGATCGGCACTTGCCTGTTGAAGCGCACGCCCGAAACCTTGCGGGCGCTGATCGCGCGCCACAGCCTGATTTCTGCTTCGGTCGGGTTTGCCCGTAATTCTCGGGCTCTGGTTCTTTGTTCCATGCCCTCCCCCAACCCCTCCCGCAAGCGGGAGGGGAGTCTTAAGTCTACGCCGCCTGCTTCACGCCAAGGTAATCCACCACCTTCGCCAGCGTCGCGCGCAATTCCTTGCGGTGGGTGACCATGTCCAGCATGCCGTGATCGAGCAGATATTCGGCGCGCTGGAAGCCTTCGGGGAGTTTCTCGCGGATCGTCTGTTCGATCACGCGTTGTCCGGCGAAACCGATCAGCGCGCCGGGTTCGGCGATCTGCACGTCGCCGAGCATCGCATAGCTTGCGGTGACGCCGCCGGTCGTCGGATCGGTCAGCACGACGATATAGGGCAGGCCGGCGTCATGCAGCATCGCGATCGCCACGGTCGCGCGGGGCATCTGCATCAGGCTGAGAATGCCTTCCTGCATGCGGGCACCACCGGCGGCGGTGAAGATGATGTAGGGGCAATTGTCGAGGATCGCATTCTCGATGCCGCGAATGAACGCCTCGCCGACCGCGAGACCCATCGACCCGCCCATGAAGGCGAAATCCTGCACGCCGACGACGACGTTGTGGCCATCGATCGTGCCGCGCGCGTTGATCAGGGCGTCGCCCTCCGAGGTGGCGGCGCGGGCGGCCTTGATGCGGTCGGCATATTTCTTGGTGTCGCGGAATTTCAGCGGATCGTCCGGCACCTTGGGCAGCGGGATGATCGTATAGCTGCCGGGATCGAACGTGTAGGCGAAGCGCGTGACGGGACCGATGCGATCGTGATGTTCGCAGTGCGGGCAGACGTGGAGATTGTCCTCCAGTTCCTTCAGGAACACCATCTGGCCGCAACCCTTGCACTTGTGCCACAGGTTTTCCGGCGTGTCCTTCTTGGGGACGACGAACGACAGCGCGTTGCGGACGTTGGTGAGCCAGCTCATCGGACTTCTTCCATGCGGGCGGCGCGGATCGCGCGCGCGAGAGACTGGATATAGGTGCGCACGGCTTGCGGCGCATCTGCGCCGTGTTCCGCCACGAGATCGACGATTGCGGAGCCGACGACGACGCCGTCCGCGACCTTCGCGACGGCGGCGGCCTGTTCCGGCGTGCGGATGCCGAAGCCGACGGCGACGGGGATCTGCGTGGCGGCCTTAAGACGGGCGACGGCGTCCTCGATCGAGGATTGCGCCGCCTGTTGCAGCCCGGTGATGCCGGCGACCGAGACGTAATAGAGGAAACCGCTCGCGCCATCCAGGACGGCGGGCAGGCGCGCGACATCGGTGGTGGGGGTGGCGAGGCGGATCAGATCGATGCCGGCGGCGCGGAGTGCGGGGCCGAGTTCCTGATCCTCCTCGGGCGGGATATCGACGCAGATCACGCCGTCCACGCCGGCATCCTTCGTGGCGGCGGCGAACCAGTCGCCGCCACGGATCGTCATGGGGTTGGCATAGCCCATCAGGACGAGCGGCGTTTCCGGGTGGCGGGCGCGGAAGGCCTTGGCGATGGCGAGGATGTCGGCAGTTTTCGTGCCGGCGGCCAGGCTGCGCAGGTTCGCGGCCTGGATCGCGGGGCCGTCGGCCATCGGATCGGTGAACGGCATGCCGAGTTCGATCACGTCCGCGCCGCCTTCGACCAGCGCGTCGAGGATCGCCGCGGTGGCGTGCGGCGTCGGATCACCGGCGGTGACGAAGGTGATGAGGGCGGGGTGGGCCTTGGCGAAGGCTGCGGAGAGGCGGGTCATTCCGCCGGCTCCGTAATTCCAGCTTCCCCGATCGTCACCCCAGCGCAGGCTGGGGTCTTTATGGGGCAGGTGCTGCGCGCGCCAACTGGGAGATCCCAGCCTTCGCTGGGATGACGGTGGGGAAGGGCGCGCATCACATCTCCACTCCCAGTGCTTCCGCGACGGTGAAGATGTCCTTGTCTCCGCGCCCACACAAATTGGCGAGGATGATCTGGTCGCGGTCCATTTCGCGTGCGACCTTCGCCACGGCGGCGATGGCGTGGGCGGGTTCGAGCGCGGGGATGATGCCTTCGGTGCGGCAGAGCAGTTGGAACGCGTCGAGCGCCTCGACATCGGTGGCCGAGGTGTATTGGACGCGGCCGATCGAGTGCAGCCACGAATGCTCCGGGCCGATGCCGGGATAATCCAGGCCGGCGGAGATCGAGTGCGCCTCGGTGATCTGGCCGTCCTCGTCCTGCAACAGATAGGTCTTGTTGCCGTGGAGGATGCCGGGAGAGCCGCCTGCGAGCGACGCGGCATGTTCCTTGTGCAGGCCGTGGCCGGCGGCCTCGACGCCGAGCATCTTGACGTCGGCGTCATCGAGGAAGGGATGGAACAGGCCGATCGCGTTCGATCCGCCACCGATCGCGGCGACGAGCAGATCGGGCAGGCGATCGATGCGGCTCAGCATCTGTTCGCGCGCTTCCTTGCCGATCACCGACTGGAAATCGCGCACCAGCTCCGGATAGGGATGCGGGCCGGCGGCGGTGCCGATGATGTAGAAGGTGTCGTGGACGTTGGCGACCCAGTCGCGCATCGCCTCGTTCATCGCGTCCTTCAACGTATGCGCGCCGCTCTTAACCGGGCGGACCTCGGCGCCGAGCAGCTTCATGCGGAATACGTTCGGTGCCTGACGCTCGACGTCCTTGGCGCCCATATAAATGACGCAGGGCAGGCCGAAGCGCGCGCAGACCGTGGCGGTGGCGACGCCGTGCTGGCCCGCGCCGGTCTCGGCGATGATCCGAGTCTTGCCCATGCGCATCGCGAGCAGGATCTGGCCGATGCAATTGTTGATCTTGTGCGCGCCGGTGTGATTTAGTTCGTCGCGCTTGAACCACACTTGCGCGCCTTTCCCCTCCGGCGCGGATTCGCGCAGCGCTTCGGTGAGGCGTTCCGCGTAATAAAGCGGGCTGGGGCGGCCGACATAATGTTCGAGCAGATCGTCGAACTGCGCGGCGAAGGCGGGGTCCTGCTTGGCGGCGCGGTAGGCCTTGTCGAGGTCGAGCACGAGCGGCATCAGCGTTTCCGCAACGTAGCGGCCGCCGAAATCGCCGAAATGGCCGCGATCGTCGGGTTGCGCGCGGTAGGAGTTTGGGGCGTTCATGGGGGGCATTTAGCATCCCCGCCGGGTGTGTCGAGGGACAGCTCTGTTTGACTTGTCCCCGCCGCTGACCACTTCTGCGCCCCGCACGTCGTCACCCCAGCGAAGGCTGGGGTCTCAAGCGGCTCTTGTCCCGCGCCTTCGCCCGAGATCCCAGCCTTCGCTGGGATGACGGTTTGGCGGGGATCGTGGCTCGATACGGTTCACGCTGCTTCGATCGCCCGCAGGAATGCGGTGATCTTGCCCGCGTCCTTGATGCCCGGCGACGATTCCACGCCGGACGACACATCCACCAAGTCCGCGCCGGTCACGCAGATCGCCTCCGCGACGTTGAACGGATCGAGCCCGCCGGACAGCGCCCAGGGCAAGGGATGGCGGAAGCCCTCCAGCAGGGTCCAGTCGAAGCGGACGCCCATGCCGCCGGGCAACGTCGCGCCGGGGGGCGTCTTCGCGTCGTACAGGATGCGGTCGGCCACGCCCGCGAAGGTGGCGGCGGCGGCGAGGTCGGCGCGTTGCTTGACGGCGACGGCGGCCCAGATCGGGAGGCTGGTCTTCGCACCGATCGCGGCGGCGCGGGCGGGGGTGGTGGCGTGGAGTTGCAGCGCCTGGAGGCTGCCGGCGGCGATCGCCGAGTCGAGCAGCGCATCGTCGGGGTCGACGAACACGCCGACGCGGGTGACGTGATCGGGCACGCGCGCGGCGAGCTGCTGGGCGCGTTCGCGGGCGAGGTTGCGGGGCGAGGGGGCGAAGAAGACGAAGCCGACATGGCTCGCCCCGCCCCGGATCGCCGCGTCGAGCGTTTCGGGGGTGGAGAGGCCGCAGATCTTGGCGTTGGTTGGCATTCCGGTCCTTTACACCTCTCCCAACGGGAGAGGGAGGGGCCCGCCGCGAAGCGGTGGGAGGGTGAGGGTGAATGCAGGCGTCGCCCTCACCCGGCCTTGCTGCGCGCGGCCACCCTCTCCCGATGGGAGAGGGATTTAGAGTGTCGCCTCGATCTCGCGCGCCGCCATGTCGGGGTCTTCGGCTTGCGTGATCGGGCGGCCGATGACGAGGATCGAGGCTCCGGCATCCAATGCGCTGCGCGGGGTTACGACGCGTTTCTGGTCGCCGATGATGCCGTTCGACGGGCGCACGCCGGGGACGACGAAGAAGCCTTTTGGCCAGAGCTTGTGCGCCGCGCCGACCTCCGCGCCGGAGCAGACGATGCCGTCGACCTTGGCGTCCATCGCCAGTTCGGTGAGGCGCAGAACCTGATCGTGCGCGCTGCCGCGTACGCCGGTGGTGGCGAGATCGGTGTCGTCGAGGCTGGTGAGCATCGTGACCGCGACGACCTTGGTGCCGATCGGTGCGGCGGCCTTTGCGTCTTCCAGCATCGCGCGACCGCCCGAGGCATGGACCGTCAGGATCGCGGGTTCGAGATCGCCGAGCGCCTGGATCGCCTTGGCGACGGTGTTGGGGATGTCGTGGAATTTGAGGTCGAGGAAGATCGGCAGGCCGAGATCGGCCATCTCGCGCACCCCGGCGCGGCCATTGGCCATGAAGAATTCGAGGCCGAGCTTGATGCCGCCGACATGGTGATGGACGCGCGCCGCGAGCGCCTTGGCCTTGGCGAGGTCCGGCGTGTCGAGCGCGACGTAGATGCGGTTGCTCATCACGCGCCGCCGGGCGGCACGGCGGTGGGCACCGACGCGGGAGGAAGCTGGGCCGACGAGCTCGTCGGCTCGAGATCGGGGCGGAGCACCGGGGTGGCGGCCGTGCCGCGCAGCGTATCGACCGCGTTCTGCGCGGTGGCGAGGCGTTGGCGCAGGCGCCAGCGGATCGTCTGGTAATAGAGCATGGTCGGCAGCAGGCCGAGCAGGAAGACGATCAGCAGCAGCAGCGGGAGGTTCACTTCGGCGATCAGGCCGCCCCACAGCTTTATCTGAACGTTCGTCCAATTGCCGATGGTGAAGATCGCCGCGAGGAAGGCGAGCAGGCACCAGAAAAGGATTTTCAGGAATTGCATGGGATGCAGGCTAACGTGCGTGGGGCCGGTTGACCAGTGGGTTGCCGCCACCGAAACATCGCTGGCCGCGGCCGGGCGTTCCGCGCGCGTCCTATAATGACCGGAAGGGGCCCTCGCATTGGCCGTTCCACCGGAGACGATCATGGGATTTCAGATAAGCAGCAGCGCCGGCGTCAGCCCGTTCGGCCAGGTCGGTGGATCGAAGCAGAATCGCGAGACCTTCTCGACCCTGATGACCGCCGCGAAATCCGGCGACATCGAGACCGCCAAGGCGGCGTTCAAGGAATTCACCGCCAACCGCAAGCCGCCGGCCGATAGCCCGCTCGCCAAGCTTGGTGCCGCGATCGAGAGCGGCGATGCCGCGGCGATCAAGGATGCGGGCCAGGCTTTGCAGCAGGCCCGCAAGGGCTCGAAACGCCCGGCGGCGGCCCCGTCGATCTCGACCGTCCAGCCCGGCGTCACGGCGGAGACCGCCAAATCCGCCCGCATCGCGACCCCGCCAGCAATCTCCACGGTGCAACCCGTCGGCACGGTCGAGGATGTTCCTCTGATCAACGTCGCCCAGCGGCGGGAAGCTCAGCCGGCAATCTCGACGGTGCAGAATGGCGGTACGCTCGACGCGGGGTATTCGGTCAATATCCTGGCTTGATCGGGGGGCGTTAAAGCGTTTCATGGACGCTTCCCCGGCGAAGGCCGGGGGAGCGCAAATGTTGTAACGGCTATCCACCGCGCGCCTCAACCGATCTCGCGCCGTAGCCCTTCGATCAACCCCGGCACCGCCGTCAGCTTGGCTTCCTCCTCGTCGAGGATCGCGATGAATGCGGCGCGTTTCACCGCCGCGACGCGGCCGGGTTTCAGGCGGACCTTGTCGGGCAGGGTGGAGACGATGATGTCGATCATCCGTTCCGCGCCGTGCAGCCGGCCCCAGAGATAATCATTCTCGCGGTAGGCGCGGCTGAAGAAGGCGCCGAACTTGTTGAACTGAATGCCCTTCAGCGACGCCTCCGCCCCGCCGGCGCGGATCGATTTTGCGTCATCGGGCGAGATGCGATCGACCTTGATCGGATCGAATTCGTCGGTGCCCTCACCCTGCAACAGCGGGAGGGTGGCGACATCGAAGAACGGGAAGCCGAGATAGGTGAGCAGGATTGGGCGGCGGGTTTCCCTGGGCAGGCCGGCAAAGGCGATGGCCAGCCGGGCGTCGGTCTCCGCATCGAGCCGCTTAAGATCGAGTGAGTCGCCGAGCCGATCGAGCAACGCGCCGGCATCGCCGCGCAAAGATCGCACGTCGCGTTGCAGATGGCCGTGCGCCTCGGTGCGCTTCACATCGAGATAGGCGGCGAGCGATTCGTAGATCGCATCGCGCATGCCGCCAAGATCGGCATCATCGTAGTCTGCCTCGATTTCGGTCAGGCGGCGGCCGAGCAGGCGCAGGCGGCGGATGCGGAAGGCGAGATCGTAGGTGCGCAGGAACTCGACCGTTTCCTTGCTCGCGCCGCTGCTGAACGCCGCGCCGATCGTGTCGGAGCCGCGCTCGGCCACGGCGGCGGTGATATGGCCGCGAATGCGATCCCATTGGCCGGTGCCGAGTTCGCCGCCGGCATGGTAGAGCAAGGCGGTGACGCCCTCGATCACGCCGGCGATCTTGAGATGGCCGTAAGCGGCATAGCCGTAGCCGGCGCGGGTCGCGGCGGCATTCTGCGCGCGGCGACGCCAGTTTGCGAGGCGCGCGGTGGTCGGCGAATCGAGGAACAACGTGTAGCCGAATAGCGATTCGACCTGAGTTTCGACGTCGCTGCGGATCGCGGCGGTGATCGCGCGCATACGCTCGATCCGTTCCGATCGCTCGGCAATCGCTTCGAGATTGTCGCGGATCGGCTGCTGGCGTGGCAGTTCGGAGACCGCGCCAAGGATCGTCTGGAAGAAACTGGGGCGATCGAGCGCGGTGTTGCCGAAGTGGATCTTCATGCCGGGCGAGGGATCGATGTAGATGAAGCGCCGGTCGATCTCGCGCCGCGCCGGGCGTTCGCGCAGCGCGTCGATCGCCGGGCGAAACGGGGCGTTGGCGAGGACCGAACCGTCGATAAGGACCGCCCGGTCGGCGGCGTTGGCGGCAAACTGACGCGGCAGGATGCGTTTGAGGAAGGCGAGCCGATCGGGCCAGTCCGCCTTGCGTTTCTTCAACACCGAATCGAGTTCGCCGACCATGAAGGGCGGAAAGGCGCCGGGAAAACTGCTGGTCGCGCGACCGGCAAAGGCCAGTTCGGCGGGGTGGGCGAGCCTTTCGCAGCGCACGCCGTGATCGGTGAAGGGCACGATCAGACGGTGTTCGGTCTCCATCACTTCGGCCGGGGAATGGAGTTGCAGGCGTTCCGGATGGCCGCGGAAATCGGTGACGGTGACGAACAAGTCGAGCGGCTGGCCATCGGGCAATAGGCGCGGGCCTTTCGGGCCGGCGGCCATCGCATCCAACGCATCGAGGATCAGGCCGGTGAAGCGCTCGCCGCCGAAGGGCGGTTCGAACCAGCGCGAGCGGACGAAGTGCGACAGCTTGCGCTTCACCTCCTCGCGCGTTTCGGGATCGACCGTATCGTCCACCTTGCCGCCGCCCCGCCCCGCCGCCATCCAGGCGAGCGGGATCGCCCAGGCCTTGGACAGGCGCGAGTGCGGCGCGGCCTCATCATCGATCAGCGCCTCGACATCGGCGGAATCGAGCCACAATTTGGTCAGCGGTTCGATGCTCTGGCCGGTGGCGATCGCCTGCGCCAGAAACACGCCGTTGAGGCCGCCGGCGCTGGCCCCGGCGATGATATCCACCAGCACGCGCAGGCGCAGGCCGGTATCGTCCTGAATTTCCTGGAGCAGCGCGCGGTAGACGCCCTGGCTGCCGGTGGCGGGCGGGCTGTCGCTCAGGAAGCCTTCGCTGGCGCGGGCGAGCCGCCAGATCTCCTTGGAAATGCCGTGCATGTAGACGGCGAGGCTGATGCCGCCGTAGCAGACGAGCGCGAGGCGAAGTTCCTTTTCGCGCATCTGGTGTCGCTTTCTCTCCGAATCCGGTCGTCCTGCGCTCGGGGCGCGGGATCGTATCTCTTATTGTAGGTGGAAAAGACAGGGGTGGGGTTTTGGTTGCGCGCGGATCCGGAACCTGCCGTTTAGGAAAGTTGCCGGTCCGCGCCTCGGCGGCAGCGATAAGAAGATTTTTTCACACAAAGACACGAAGGCACAAAGAAGAAGAACGACTTTGGAAATTCTCTTCTTTGTTCGTGTTTTTGTGTCTTTGTGTGAGCAAATCTTCTTGCTGCCGCCAGCCTGCGATAAACGTCGCGCACGAGCCGGTTTCGCAAGAGTTCTGACCGTCCCCAACTCAGACCGGCTCCAGCATCGCCCAGATCGGGAGGTGGTCCGACGCCTTGCGCGAGGTTGCGCTCTGGTGTGCGCCGCAATCGACCACGCGGAGGTCGCGGGAGACCATGATGCGGTCGAGCCGGGCGACCGGGCGGCGGACATGGAAGCTCGCGCCCGTTGCGGCGAAGGCGTAGTCCTTGCCGAAATCGCGCAGGCAGCCGCTGCCCGCGCTCCATTCGTTGAGGTCGCCCATCAGCACGGTGGGGCGGCGTTCCGCGCTGGCATCGACATGCGCCAGGATGGCGTGCGCCTGCCGCCGGCGCCACAGGCCCGACAGATCGAGGTGCATGCCAACGATGCGGATCGGCGTTCCGTTCGCGCGCACATCGGCCATCACCGCGCCGCGCGGTTCGAGCGCGGGCAGGTGGATCGCCTCGCTGTCGATCACGGCCGAATCCTTGCGCACCAGCAGGACGTTGCCGTGCCAGCCCATCGATCCCGCCCGTTTGCCGAACGGAATAGCCTTCCACGGCGAATGATCCTCAAGCGCGTGGAGCGGGATGATACCGGTCTTGGCACCGAAGCGGCGGTCGGCCTCCTGCAAGGCGATGACGTCGGCGTCGATTTCGCGCAGCACATCCAGGATGCGCATCGGATCGCGACGGCGATCCAGCCCGATGCCCTTGTGGATATTGTAGCTGGCGACCTTTATCATCTGGATGCGGTAACGCCGGTTGAGGGAAAATGGTGCCGGTTGCAGGAATCGAACCCGCGACATCCAGTTTACAAAACTGGCGCTCTACCAACTGAGCTAAACCGGCACACCGATGGGAACCACGGAATTCCGCGCCTTTCGCAAGTATCGAGCGAGGGGGTTCGAGGTCAAGGCAAAATCGGGGCGATTGGCCGCGACTTCTATTCGGGTTCCACGATGCGATGCATCGTTTCGGGGGCGGGGAGGAGGTGGACCAATCCGGCGGGCAGGCGCACGATCGCGCGGATGCCGAGCGCTTCGAGCGCGGCGTTCGACATGCGGTTCGCGTCGCTCAGCGTGATGCGCAAGCGGTTGCCGTGGCGGCTGGAGCCATGGCAATTGTCCGCACCGCCGAGCGCCGCGATTGCCGCCGGGGTCAGCGTGATATCGTTCGTGGCGGGAGGTGCGATCACGGCTGGAGCAGCCACCGCGCCGCCGGCGATCGCGTCGCGGATTTCGACCGCGACCACGTCCGCGATCGGGCCGAGGACGATTTGCAGCGCGTTCGCCGAGGGGCGGATCAGGCCGCGCGCGCCGAGCGCCTTGAGCCGTACGTCGTCGACCGCTGCCTGGTCCGCGACGATCAGCCGCAGGCGTGTCGTGCAGGCGCTGACGCTCGTCAGGTTCGCCGCGCCGCCCAGCGCCTCGGCGAAGGCCGCGCCACGACCGCCCTTGGCGACGGTCGCAGCCTCGACCGGCAGATCGCGCTCGCGGCCCGGCGTGGGCAGGTCGAAGCGGCGGATGACAAAGCGGAACAGTGCGTAATAGATTGCGAAATAGGCCAGGCCGACGGGCAGCAGCAACAGCGGGCGCGTCGCCTTGCCGTAGTTCAGCACGTAATCGAACAGACCGGCCGAGAAGCCGAAGCCGAGCTTGACGCCGAGCGCGTTCATCAGCGCCATCGAGATGCCGGTGAGCACCGCGTGGATCGCGTAGAGCGCCGGGGCCAGGAACATGAAGCTGAACTCGATCGGCTCGGTCACGCCGGTCAGCGCCGAGGTGAGCGCGAGGCTGAGCAGCATGCCGCCGACCGCCTTGCGCCGATCGGGCGCGGCGGCGTGGTACATGGCGAGGCAGGCGGCGGGCAGGCCGAACATCATCACCGGGAAGAACCCGGCCATGAACGCGCCAGCCTGCGGATCGCCGGCGAAGAAGCGGCCGAGATCGCCCGTCTTGCCGTGATAATCGCCGACGACGAACCAGGCGATATTGTTGAGCAGATGGTGCAGCCCGGTGACGAGCAGCAGGCGGTTGAGCAGCCCGAACGCGAACAGGCCGTATCCGCCCGCGCCGATCACGGCATAGCTGAGGCCATCCACACCTGCGCTGATCGCTCCGAAACCCAGACCGACGATCAGCGCGAGGCCGAGACCGGCAAGGCCGCTGACGATCGGCACGAAGCGGCGGCCGCCGAAAAAGGCGAGATATTCGGGCAGCGCGATCGTTGAGAAGCGATTGTAGAACCCGCCGCCGATCAAGCCGGACAGGATGCCGAGCGGCACGTCGATCCGCGCGACGGCCTTGGCCTTGAACGCGGCGGTGGCGAGCGCGACCGCGGGGCCGGTAAAGCCGGTGAGCGCGGCGGGCGGCACGGCGATCAGCGCCTGCGCGCCCTGCGACGCGACGAGATAGCAGACCACGCCCGCCAGGCACGCCGCGCCGTTGCCGTCGCGCGCGAACCCGGTCGCCACGCCGATCGCGAACAGCAGGCCGAGGTGGGAGAAGATGGCGTCACCCGCCGCGCTCAGCACCGCGATGTCGAGCAGATCGGGCTGGCCGAGCCGCAGCAACAGACCGGCGACGGGCAGCACCGCGATCGGCAGCATCAGGGCGCGGCCGAGGGGCTGGAGCGTTTCGAGCACGGACTTCATGAGCGGAACTCCCGGGCGAGCGCGCGGACCTCGGCGGCCGAACCGCACAGCAATGCGTCGTGGGCGAGCGACCGGCAGGCGGGCAGGGTCAGTGTGGCGACCAGCGCCTTGATCTCGGGCACCAAAGCCGGAGCGCTTGACAATTCGGTGACGCCCAGGCCGATCAGGATCGGCACCGCGAGCGGATCGGAGGCGAGGCCGCCGCACACGCCGGTCCAGCGACCGTTCGCCGCGCCGCCATCGCAGGTCTGGCCGATCAGGTTGAGCACCGCCGGGTGAAGCCCGTCGAGCGATGCGGCAACGGCGGGATTGCCGCGATCCATCGCCAGCACATATTGCGTCAGATCGTTGGTGCCGATCGACAGGAAATCAGCCTCCCGCGCCAGCAACCGTGCGGTGACGGCGGCGGCGGGCGTTTCGACCATGATGCCGAGCGAGACCGGGTGATCATGCCCCGTAGCGGCGATCGCCCGGTCGAGCGCGGCGCGGACGGCGCGCAATTCGGCGAGGCTGGCAACCATCGGCACCATGATGTGGCATTGCCCGGCGGGGCGCACCGCGAGGATCGCGCGCAACTGGGCGTCCAGCATGTCCGGGAAAGCGAGGCCGACGCGAATGCCGCGCAGGCCGAGCGCGGGATTTTCTTCCGCCGCGATCGGCAGATACGGCGCCGGCTTGTCGCCGCCGATATCGAGTAGCCGCACGATCAGCGGACGGCCCGCGAGCGTATCGGCGATGCGCTGATAATCGGCGGTCTGTTCGCTGATATCGGGCGCGGAGTCGCGTTCGAGGAACAGGAATTCGGTGCGCAGCAGGCCGCAGCCCTCCGCACCGTTGCGGATCGCGACCTCGGCATCGTCGGCCGATCCGAGATTGGCGAACGCCTCGATCCGGACGCCGTCCTGCGTGCGGCATTCGCGGCCCGCATCGGCGAGCGCGGCGGCGCGGCGTTCGCGTTGCGCGGCGAGCGCGGTTTCGGCGGTGGCGCGTGCCGCCGCATCGGGTGCAACGTGCAGCAGTCCCGCGCCGACATCGAGGATCAGCGGCGTGCCGGTGGCGATCTGCGCCAGCGCCGGGCCGACCGCGACGAGCGCGGGCAGGCCCATCGTCGCGGCGAGGATCGCGACGTGCGAGGTCGGCCCGCCACGTTCGACGCAGAAGCCGACGATCGTCGTCGTGTCGAGGCCGAGCAGATGCGACGGCAGCAGGTCGTCGGCGAGCAGGATCGTGCCGGGCGGAAAGGCGATCCGTTCCTCGGGATCCTCGCCGGCGAGCGAACGCAATACCTGACGTTCGAGATCGAGCAGATCGTCGGCGCGTTCGGCCATCCGGGCGTTTCCGGTCGCGCGGAGGGCTTCGGCCTGCGCGCGGGTCGCGCTGCGCCAGGCGAAGCCCGCGCTGTCGCCGCGGTCGATTGCGGCAAACGCTGTGTCGGTGAGCGCCGGATCGCTGAGCAAGGCGGCGTGCGCCTCGCGGATCGCGCACTCGGCTGCGGTCGCATCGGCGGACCGGACGGCGAGGCGGCCGAGTATCGCGGCGAGAGCGACGTCCAGCGCGCTACGTTCCGCTTCGATCCCGGTGCCGGCTTGCGTGACCGGAATCTCGGCGAGGCGAAACAGCCCCGCCTGGCCGATCGCGATGCCGGGCGACGCGGTCACGCCGGGCAGGCGGCCATCGGCGGGCAGGGTGGTGATTGCGGGCGTTACAGGGGGAGGGGCAGGCGTGCTTGCCGCGGGCGAACCCGCGCCTTCGCCCATCCCGCCGAGGATGAGATCGGCAACGGCGGCGAGCGCCTCGGCGGCGTCCGGACCGGTCGCGTCGATCGTCACGTCGTCGCCCAGCCGGATACCCAGCGCCATCAGTGCGACGGGGCTGCGCACGCTGGCGCGTCGATCGTCCTTCGCGATGCTGACTTCGGCCACGAAACCGCGCGCCGCCGCGCCGATCCGCGCCGCCGGGCGGGCGTGGATGCCGTGGACCAGAGGGACGACGATCGTTCGCCGCACGCTGTCGCCCTCGACGATCGCCGCGTCCGGTGCGGTGTCGTTGCGCAGGGCGAGCGTCATCAGCGTTTCGCCCATGCCGACCAGCCGGTCGGTTTCGCGGCGCTGGATCGTGAAGCGATCGGGATTGGTCACGATCACCGGTGTGATCACCGCCGGCGCCTCGCGCACCAGCAGATCGAGATCGAAGCGGATCAGCGGATCGCCGCGATCCACGCTCGCGCCCTCTGCAACTAAAGGCGTGAAGCCGCGCCCGCCGAGCGCCACCGTGTCGAGCCCGACATGCATCAGGATCTCGGCACCTTCCGGACTGCGCAGCGTGATCGCATGGCCGCTCGCGTGGAGACTCAGCACGACACCGTCGCAGGGCGCGTGCAGGCAGTCACCGGTCGGGTCGATCGCGATGCCGTCGCCCATCATCCGTTCGGCGAACACCGGATCGGGCACCGCATCGAGCGACGTCGCCCAGCCCTGCATCGGGGACGTCAGGATGATCTGGGCCATGCGTCAGACCCCGTCGCTGATCTTGGTGCCGCCGATCCAAGTGCCGGCCGGCGCCAGATCGCAGGTAAGGTGCACCCAATCGGCGCGCAGGCCCGGCGCAAGGGCGCCGCGTTCGTGCGACAGGCCGAGAAACGCGGCCGGGTTGGTCGATGCCATCGCCACGGCGGTCGCTACGCTCGCGTCTGTGCGCTGCACCAGATTGCGCACCGCGCCCGCCATATCGAGATCGGAGCCGGCGAGCGTGCCATCCTCGCCGACGCATTTGCCGTCCGCGACGCGGATCAGCCGGCCCTGCAACCAGAAATCCTTCTCGACCGCGCCGACCGAGGGCATGGCGTCGCTGACCAGCATCAGCCGATCGTGCGGCCGGGCGTTGAGCGCGAGGCGGAGCGCCGCGTCGTGCACGTGCAGCCCGTCGGCGATCAGCCCGCAATAGACCTGCCGGTCGTCGAGCGCCGCGCCGACGACGCCGGGCGCGCGGTGGAGCAGGGGGGACATGGCGTTGAACAGGTGGGTGATGCCGGTCATGCCGGCCGCGATCGCCGCGACGATCGTGTCGTAATCGGCATCGGTATGGCCTGCACTGACGATCACCCCGGCCGCGACCAATCGGGCGATCGTCGCGGGATCGGTCAGTTCGGGGGCGAGCGTGACCATCACCCGGCCGCTGCGCGGGCGGGTCAGCAAGTCGATCGTTGCCTCGTCCAGGCGGCGGAATTTCGCCGGATCGTGGATGCCCTTGCGCGTGAGGTTGATCCACGGCCCCTCGATATGCGCACCGACCACGCCGGGCACGCCCGCCGCGATCGCCGCATCCATCGCGTCCAGCGTGGCCGCGATCACGTCCGGCGTATCGCTGATCAGCGTCGGCATGAAAGCGGTCGTGCCGTAGGTCGCATGCGCCGTGCCGATCGCGGCAATGCCTGCGACGGTCGGCGCATCGTTGAGCAGCACGCCGCCGCCGCCATTGACCTGCGTGTCGATGAAGCCCGGCACCAGCCAGCCGCCGTCCAGATCGATCGGTTCGCCCGTGCCGCTATCCAACGGTGCGATTGCCGTGATCCGGTCGCCGTCGAGGGCGATCGTCGCGCCATCCAGCGCGCCGTCGGCCGTCAGAATCGTTCCGTTCGAGAAACGCATCGCGCTCATGCAATTCCCGCTCATACCGTCTTGGTCACCTTGCTGAGATGGAGCGGCGCATCGGGATCGAGCCCGCGCCGCAGCGACAGCCGGTTGGCCATGCGATAGAAGCTCTGGATCATCAGGATCGGCTCGATCGCGGGATGTGCGGCGAGCGCGGCGGGGGCGTGGTCGGTGCTGGCCCTGGCATCGGCCAGACAGACGACCGCACCGCGACCCGCAAACTCGGTGGCGGCGGTGCGGACCCCGTCGCCCGCCGTGTCGGAGGTGGCGAACGCGATCACCGGAAAACCCTCGCCGACGATCGCCATCGGGCCGTGGCGGACTTCCGCGGCGCTGAACGCCTCGGCATGCAGCGCGCAGGTTTCCTTGAGCTTGAGCGCGGCCTCCTGCGCGATACCATAGCCATAGCCGCGACCGATCACGAACAGGTTGGTCGCCTCCGCCAAGGCATCGACCACGACGTTCCAGTCGAGCGCAAACGCCTCGGTCAGGCGATCGGGCAGCGTGGCGAGCCCGTCGCGCAGATCCACGTCGTCGGCCCATTCCGCGGTCAGCGCGGCGAAGGCGGCGAGCGCGCAGATGTAGGATTTGGTCGCGGCGACAGATCGTTCCGGCCCGGCCTTCAGCGCGATCATCACGTCGGCGTTCTTGGCGAGCGGCGACGTTTCGTCATTCACCAGAGCGACGACATAGGCTCCGGCGGTGCGATAGGCCTCGACGGTGGCGAGCAGATCGGGGCTGCGGCCGCTCTGCGATACCGCGATGATGATCGCCGCGCCCGGTGCCATCGGTGCGGCATAGACCGACGATACCGATGGTGCGGCGGATGCGACGGGCACGCCGACCAGGGTTTCGATCAGATATTTGCCGTATGTCGCGGAATGATCGGACGAACCGCGCGCGCAGGTGACGACGACAGCGGGCGGGGTGGCACGCAGCCGGGCACCGAGCGTGGCGAACGCGTCGCGATTGGCGGCGAGCATCCGCGCGACCGCGGCGCTCGCCTCGGCCGCCTCGCTGTGCATCAGCGTGGTGGGGATGGATTGTTCGACAGGCGCGGCGTGGCGCGGTTGGTCGGTCGTCTCGATCACTATAAGCCCCCCGGCCGACGCATTCCGCGCCGGCGTCAGATATCGTTGAGTTCGGCGACGAGGTCGTAGGCGTCGCCACGGTAATAGGATTGCGTGAATTCGGCCGCGCGCCCGTCCCGCAGGAAGCCGCGGCGTTCGATGAACAGCCCGGCATGGCCAGCATCGACGCTCAGCATGCGCGCATGTTCGGGGCTGAAATGCACCGCGCGCAGGCGCTGCAGCGCGCGCACCGGGCGATTGCCCGCCGCATCCAGCGCGGCGTAAAGCGAATCCTCCACCGCATCCACGGTGGGCAGGCAATAGCCGGCGATCGTCGAATATTCGAGCGCCATCGGCATGTCGTCGGCATAGCGGATGCGCTGGAAACGATAGACCATCGAGCCGGGCGAAAGGCCGAGCGACAGCGATTCCTCAGGCGTCACCAGCCCGGAGGTGCGACTGACCCATTCGCTGGTCGGGGTGCGGCCGCGCGACAGCATGTCTTCGGAAAAGGACGAGAGTTTGGAAAAGCTCTTTTCGACCCGCGTCGCGACGAACGTGCCCGCGCCACGCCGCCGGGTCAGCAACCCTTCCTCGACCAAGCCGCCGATCGCCTTGCGCACGGTGATGCGCGAAACGGCATATTCGACCGCGAGATCGCGCTCGGCCGGGATCGCATCGTCCTTGGCCAGCACGTTGCGATTGATCGCGTCGCGGATCAACTGCTGCAGCTGGACGTACAGCGGCGCAGGATTGTCGGCGCGGAACCGACCGATGCTCGTGGAAAAGGACATGGTGAGACTTTCGATGATGCCAGACGACCGATTTGGGCCGACCATCCGAGCAACGGTTCATGGATACGTCATGGATTGGTATTATTCAAGCGTTGGCATGCGAGCATTGTTCAATCGTGCCTTGAGAGCGCGCACCCGCGCAACATCCGTATGACGATGATCGGGATTGACGAAGCCGAAGCGCCGTTCGCGCAAGTCGGCGGGGGATGGGGCGATGACCGAAACGGCACCGCACGAAGCATGGATCTCGTCGATTCCCGTGCCGAGGATGACATCGACATTGCTAGAATCGATGCCACTGCCCGCCAGGATGATGATCCGTCCGGCGGCCTGGCGGTGCAGCCGGGCCAGCATCGGCAGCGCATCGATGGCACGCGGTTCGCCGCCGGAGGTCAGGATGCGATCGTATCCCAGCGAAATGGCGGTTTCTAGGGCTGCTGGCAGATCGGCGCACAAATCGAAGGCGCGGTGAAGCGTAAGCGAGAGAGGCCGTCCGCGCGCGGCACCTAGTGCATGGGTGTGCGCGACGAGTTCGGCCAGCAAGGTCGTATCCAGCACTCCGCCGCGATTCGCACCGATCGCGATGCCGGCAAGTCCGGCCTGTGCCGCGGCATCGATATCGGCGGCCAGCATCGCCGCCTCGCGCGCGTTATGATCGAAGCCGCCCTCGCGCGGGCGGACCAGCATGTGCACGGGAACCGGGCTGGTCCCTGCGGTGGCAATCAAGGACGGCGGCGGTGTGAGCCCGCCAACGGACAAAGCGGAACACAGTTCGATCCGGTCGGCTCCTCCCGCGATCGCTGCATCCAGCCCGATCGCATCACCGACGCAAACTTCCAAAGTCGTCATAGGCCCGCCGGCCGATCGTGACTGGGGAAACGTCTTCGAATCGCTGTGCGGTAGGAAATGAGGTCAACCAATCCTGTCATCAACTGGTCCTAACATGGATCGTGTTCTGCTGACATATCCCAAGCATCGAAGCGCGTTCGGACATAACCGATCCGGCCATAAATCATTGAGAATGCGGCGGAGCGACGGGGTTGATAGGATATTTCGCTGGGGTCATCAAAATGTAAAATTTTGCGATAGCTTGTTGTGATTGGATTGGTTATACATTGCTCGTACCACGTCACGTTAAATGTAACCAAAGAGATACCGCGTGCCGATGGGTCAGAGCGATGCAGTTATCCTGCGTCGGGGACGACGCGAAAGCGTCGATTGGAAGGGGGCTAAGCAATGAATCTTCGCAAGCATATCCTACTCGCATCGAGCGCCACGATCTTCATCGTGGCGGCAATACCCGCCTTCGCGCAGGACGCGCCGGCGCAATCGAACGACGATTCCGAAGTCGTCGTCACCGGCATCCGCCGCAGTCTCCAGGATTCGATCGCGACAAAGCGCCGCGCGGATTCGATCGTCGAAGTGATCAGCGCCGAAGCGGTCGGCAAGCTGCCCGATACCAATATCGCGGAATCGCTAGCGCGGTTGCCAGGCGTCACCGTCGATCACCAGTTCGGCGAGGGTGAGCAATTGTCGATCGCCGGTGTCGAGCCCGCCCTCAATCGCCTGACGATCGATGGCCACTCGGTCGCCTCCGCCGATTGGGGTGGCAATCCGTCGGATCGTTCGAGCCGTTCGTTCAACTATTCGCTGCTGTCCCCGACGATCATCAGCCAGGCGATCGTCTACAAGACGCCCGAGGCGCGCATGCAGGAAGGTGCGATCGGCGCGACCGTCGATGTCGTCACGCGCAAGCCGCTCGATCTGAAGGCTAACACGATCGCGGCCACCGGCGGTTACGAGTACAATGATCGCGCCAACCGCGGCAGTTTCCGCGGATCGGCACTATATAGCTGGCGCAATGCCGATGAAACTTTCGGCATCCTCGCATCCGTGAATTATGATAAAGAGCAGCTCAGCCGCGCGGGTGTCGCCAGCTATTATTACGATAAGGGCAGCATCCTTCTCGGCAGCTATCCCAAGGATGCCAATGGCAACATCGTTTACAACGGCCCCAACGGCACGGTGACGAGCGGCGCGACGATCAACGGCTCGCTTCCGAATGCGGCGACGATCACGGCGTTCAGCAATGCGCGCTATGCCGCGATCCTGGCGCGTGAATTCTTCCGTCAGGAGCGCAAGCGCATCGGCTTCAACGGTGCGATCGATCTCAAGCCGACCGACAATTTGCGGCTGACGGCCACCGCGCTGGTGATCCGCGGCAATTACGACAACGTGTCCAGTTCCGAATATACTTATGGGTTTCAGGGCCAGTATCTGACGGCGGCGACGCTACTGCCGGCTTCGGGCACCAACACAGGCATCATCAGTTCGGCGACCTTCGCCACGATCCCCGACAAGATCAATGGGCAGACGGTGGTTGCCGCAAGCGGCCAGCTCGACACCAACTATCGCCGCACGCGCATCAAGAACGACACATATTCGATGATGTTCGACTGGAGCCCGGGCGAATGGTCGGTCACCGGCAATGTGGGCTACACGCGTGCATCCGGCGGCAAGGATCCGGAATATCTGCTCGATTTCCGTACGAAGCAGGGCTTTACGGCAGGTGCGGTCGGGCGTGATACCAACGTCAACTGGGTCAACCCCGGTACCGATGCGACCAAGTGGACGAGCAACTTCACCACTTATGGCGGCGAGAACGTGACCGCGACCAACGGCTCGACCTTCTTCGGCCGGCAGATCGGCGGTATTCCGACACAATCGGGTTTCACGCTCGACAAGGAAGTGTACGGCGAAATCAACGTCAAGCGTGACGTGAACTGGGGGCCGATCACGACGCTGCGCTTCGGCGGCCGGCTGGTCGATCACGAGAACAGCAACACCACTTACAGCAATGCGGTGTTCACCAACCAGAACTTCACGCTGGCCGATCTCAACCCCTACGTGATTTCCAACGATTTCTATGCCGGTCTCGGCGTGACGGGCAATGGTACGCCTTATGCCACGCTGGATCGTGACGGCATCATCGCTGCGCTGAAGAAATACGGCACATTCACCGACGATCGCGGTCTCGCCAAGGGTGAATATTGGTTGGTGAAGGAGCGCATCGCTGCGGGTTACGTCCAGGCGAATTTCGAACTGGGCAAGTTCCGCGGCAATATCGGCGGCCGCTTTGTGTCGACCCGGGATGCGTCCAGCTTCTATCTGTCGAGCGCGGGCACCTTTGCCTTCACCAAGGTGACGAACACCGACAACCGCTTCCTGCCTGCTGCGAACCTTATTTTCCAGGCAGGCGATGACGTCGTGCTGCGCGCATCGGCAGCAAAGGTGATCGCACGTCCCCGCTTCGGCGATCTTGCCGGCTCCGTTTCGCTGACCGATATCGTCAGCACCGGCTCCAGCAATGTTACCGGCACCGGCAGTGGTGGTAACCCCAATCTGAAACCCTATGCGGCGACCAATTACGGCGCGACGGCAGAATGGTATTTCGCACCGGGAAGCCTGCTCTCCGCGGAATTCTTCTATCGTGACATCTCGAACTATATCGGCAGCCAGGTCGATGACGGTGTCCAGTTCACCAATACGGTGACGGGCAGGACGGGAACCTATTCGATCACCCGGCCAGTCAACGGCGGCAAGGCATCGGTTACCGGTTTCTCAGTGTCGGGCAATGCCAACCTGATCTGGGGCTTCGGCATCATGGGCAATTACACCTTTGCGGATGCCGATGCCGGTTCCTCCGCAACGGGCCTGCCGTTCCTGTCGCGCAACACCGTGACGATCCAGCCCTATTTCGAAAGCGGGCCGTTCCAGGCACGTGTCAGCTACAACCGCCGGTCGAAATATTTCTATCGCATCGGCCGCTTGCAGTCGCAGGATTATACCGACGCCTATCGTCAGATCGATGCGCAGGTGTCCTACAATATTCGCGAAGGCATCTCGCTGACGGCCAGCGCAAGCAATCTGCTCGACGAGACGTACTATCAGTACAGCTCGGACCCGCAGTTCCCGACGTCGATCTACAAGAACGGCCGCGTATTCTCGCTCAGCGCCACGTTCAAAATGTGATTGGTTGTGCCGTCGCGTTATCAGGCGCGGCGGTATATTTTGCCGGATCAAGATGCTGTTGCAATGACGATGGGGTATCGTGACCCGGCATGACCGAGATTGCCAAATATCTTCCTTCCCCACTGCGGGCGTTGCGGCGTGCCGTGGCGCTCGCTTTTTTTTGTCTGTGGTGCGCGGCGGGGCCGGCGATGGCCGAACGGGTCGATCTGGACGACGGCTGGTCGTTCTGGCTGGCTAAGAATGCGCCTGCCGAGGCACCTCCGGCAGCGGCGTGGCTGATGACCGATCCCGCCGGGGCCGAGGCGGTGGCGGTGCCGCATAGCTGGAACCTAACGCGTGGCGCGGAGGCCGATGGCGTGGGCTGGTATGCGCGCACCCTCATCATGCCGGACGGGTTGGCGGGCCGGCATCTCGAAATGCATTTCGGCGCGGTCTTCTATCGCGCCCGCGTCTGGGTGAACGGCGTCGCGGCGGGCGCGCACGAAGGCGGTCACACCGCATTCGATGTCGACGTGACGCGGTTGCTGAAGCCGGGTGCCAACCGCATCCTTGTCGCCGCCGATGACCGGCCCGGCTTCGCGACCATTCCCGGTTATGCCATGCGCCTCGCCGGATCGGGCAACGTCTGGTACGATTGGTGGCGGAACGGCGGGATCACGCGCGACGTTTCGCTGCGCATCGCCGAGGGCGGGCTGATCCGCCGCCAGCATGTTCGTCAGGCGCTGATCGCCGACTCCGCACGGTTGAACACCGCAGTGGCGATCGAGAATATCGACGATCGCGCGCACGCCTATCGGTTGACCGCGATCGCGATCGATCCCGATGGCGGCGAGGCTGCGCGCAGCGAAACCAAGGTGACCGTCGCGGCGGCTGGCGCTGCGCAGCCCGTCGTGACGCTGGCGATCGCCAAACCGCAATTGTGGAATATCGGCGCGGGCAAGCTCTATCGCATCGCCGTGGAACTGCGCGACGAGACTGATCGGCTGCTCGACCGTCGTGAGGACAGTATCGGCCTGCGCACGATCGCGATCCGCGACCGGCGGCTCTATGTCAACGGCGTGGCCGTGCGGCTGACCGGAGTGACGCGGCATCAGGATTCGCCGTGGGAAGGTGCGGCGGAAACGCGCGGCACGATCCTGCACGACATGCGCGATCTTGCGGCGTTGCACGTCACGCTCACACGGCCGGTGCATTACCCGCAGCCGCAGGCGGTGTTCGACGCCGCCGATCGCGTGGGCATGTTGCTGATCCCCGAAATCCCGATCTGGCAAATGAAGGCGGCGCAACTCGGCGATCCGCGTCTGCTCGCTTTGGCCAAGGCGATGATGGGGGAAATGATCGCGGAGAGCGGCAACCATCCGAGCGTGTTGGGGTGGAGCGTGATGAACGAAGGCGATGCGGCATCGCCCGAGGGGCTGGCCTTCGTCCGCGCGATGAAGGCGCATATCCGGAGCCTGGACCCGGATCGCTTCGTCACCTTCGCGGATTCCGACATCGCGATCCGCCCGGTACGCGTGCCGGCGCTGGCGGAGGCCGATTTCGTCATGGCCAATGCCTATTTCGGCACGTGGAGCGGGGCGGCGAACCGCGTCGAACCTTGGCTTGATGCGTTCGGCAAAAGCTATCCCGACAAGATGCTGGTGATCTCCGAATTCGGCTGGCCGGGGCCGTTCTCGGCGGACAGTGCCAGCGCCGATGCCGCGCGCACCGCGAACCTTCAGGAGCAGCTTGCCGCGTTTGCCAGCCGCCCGTTCGTCGGCGGGGCAATCTTCTGGAGCTATCAGGATTATCGCTCGAACAAGAACCTGTTTGCGGGGCAGGCGGACGGGTTGGTCGATCACGGGCTGGTCGATGGCGATCGTCAGCGTCGGCCAAGCTATTTCGCGTGGGAACGCGCGACGCGCGCCGTTTCTGCGAGCGTCGGCTGGACGATGGCGGGCGACACGCCCTCCGGGTTCACCGCGACCGTCGCGGGGGGAGCGGCGGGCGCGCTGCCGTCATATCCGCTGGTCGGCCACCGGTTGCACTGGCGCGCGATCGGCGGCGACCGCGTGCTGCTGGGCGAGGGCGAGCAGAGCCTTGCCACGATCGCACCCGGCACCACCGCATCGTTCACCGCCGGCTGGTCGGCGCGCGCGACCCCCGTGACGCTGACGATCGATATCCTGACCGCCGACGGCACCCGCGCCGGCGGCGTGGTCGAGACGTTCCGCCCGTTCAAGGCGGGGTCCGCCGCCTATCCGCCCGATCCCGCCCAATTGCCGAAAGTCTCGCAATGATCCGATTTCGCACCCTCACGCTCGCGCTGTTGTTGTCCTCAACCGCAGCTTTGGCCGACATGCCCAAACTGATCCCGATGCCGGCGTCGATCGAACTGGCGAAGGGCAGCCTGCGCATTGGCGACGGCGCGGGGATCACGGCGGCGGATGCGGGGGCGGGTGTCGCCGCCAGGCTGCTCGTGCAGCGGGTGAAGGTCGATCGCGGGATCACGCTGCGCACCGATGCGCCCGGCCCGATCCATATCGTGCGGGATGCCGCAATCGCGGGCGACGAAGCCTATGTGCTGACGATCGACGGCAAGGGCGCGACGATCGCGGCGAGCGGCGATGCCGGGCTCGTCCACGGCGCGATGACGCTGGCGCAATTGCTCAGCCCGGATGCGGCGATCGGCAAGCCGGTGAATTTGCCGGCGCTCGTCATCCGCGATGCGCCGCGTTTCAAGTGGCGTGGCGTGATGGTCGATCCGGCGCGGCATTTCGTGCCGCTCGCAACGATTTACGGCATCGTCGATCAGCTCGCCGCGCAGAAGCTGAACGTGTTGCACCTGCATTTGACCGACGATCAGGGCTGGCGCGTCGAGATCAAGCGTTATCCGGACCTGACGCGGATCGGAGCGTGGCGCACGCCGCCATCGTCCGGCCAGACGCCGACGGCGAAGGTCGGCGGCTTCTACACGCAGGACGAGCTGAAGGCACTGGTCGCCTATGCCAAGGATCGCGCCATCACGATCGTGCCGGAGATCGATATGCCGGGCCATGCGCAGGCGGCGGTCGCCTCCTATCCCGAGATCGGCGTGCTGGGGGACCGGCCCGAAGTCGGGCACGATTGGGGCGTCAATCCGTGGCTGTTCAGCCCGGACGACCACAGCATGGCCTTCATCAAAAACGTGCTCGACGAACTGATGGAGGTTTTCCCGTCCGAATTCATCCATGTCGGGGGCGACGAGGCGGTCAAGGACCAGTGGGAACGGTCGCCGGTCGTGCAGGCGAAGATGAAGGCGCTCGGCCTGAAGACCGAGATGGAGATGCAGAGCTGGATGATCGACCAGCTCGGCGAGTATCTGGCGAAACATGGCCGCCGCCTGATCGGCTGGGACGAGATTCTCGAAGGCGGCCTGCCGCCCTCGGCATCGGTGATGTCGTGGCGCGGTGACAAGGGCGCGGTGATGGCCGCCAATGCCGGGCATGACGTGGTGCTGAGCCCTGCGCCGACTTTGTATCTCGACAGCCTGCAAAGCGACCATGCCGACGAACCGCCCGGGCGACTGTCCGGTGGCAAGTCGATCGTGACGCTGGCCGATATCTACAAATACGATCCCGCGCCGGTCGGCCTCGCGCCGGACAAGGCCAAGCATGTGCTGGGGGCGCAGATCAATGCGTGGAGCGAGTATCTGGTGACTCCGGAACAGGTGCAGCACGCGATGTTCCCGCGCGCATCGGCATTCGCCGAACTGACCTGGTCGCCCAAGGACAAGCGCGATTTCGCCGGTTTCGTCACCCGGATGGAGCCGCAATTGGGGCGTTACGCCCGCGCCGGCATCGCCGCCGCCGACAGCGCATTCTCGGTCGATATCAAGCTGCAAGGCACGCGTGGCGACGCGCTGCGTGGCGGCAAGGTGCCCGTGGCGATGTCGACGCAGACCGGCTTCGGCACGATCCGCTACACGCTCGACGGCAAGGCACCGACCGTGCGCTCCAAGGCCTATACCGCGCCGCTGTCGGTCGCGTCGGGAACGATCATGCGCGCCGTCGCCCTCGCCGCCGACGGCCGGATGACCGCCACGCCGCGCAGTTTCGACACGAGCCGCGCGGCGCTGCTGCTGCGCACCGCATCGGATTTCGCCGCCTGTCCCAAAGGCGATCTCGGCCTGCGCGTGCCGCTGACGGCGGACGCCCGGGTCAACGCCCCGGTGTACAACGTCAATATCTTCGACACGTGCCAGATGTATCCGGCCGCGCCGATCGATATCGCAGGCGCGTTCACCGTCGATGTGGCGCGGCTCGCCCGCCATTACGGGCTGGCGCACGACACCAGCAAGCAGAAGCAATATTACAAGGTGACCGAGCATGGCGAGCTGGTCGTGCGCAGCGGCGGCTGTAGCGGCCCGGTGGCGGCGACCTTCCCGCTGCCCAGTCCCGCGACCAGCCCCAATCGCATGACGTTCAAGGGCACGCTTCCCAAGGGAAGCGGGGATGCCGATTTGTGCATGCAGTTCACATCCTCGCTCGACGAACCGTTCTACGCGGTCGAGGCGATGCAGCTGAGCGAGCGCGACTGATGCGCTATCTGGCACTGATGCTGGCGCTGCTGCCGGCGAGCGCCTGGGCGGCACCGCGCGATGCCGTTCCGCTGACGAGCGGCTGGACGATGCGCATCGATCCCGCAGACCAAGCGGCGGCGAAGGCGCATCCCAAGGCCGCACGCTGGCTGCGCGCGACCGTGCCGGGCAGCGCGCAGACCGACCTGATCGCGGCGAAGATCATTCCCGATCCCCATGTCGGGCTGAACGAGGCGCAGGTGCAGTGGGTCGGGCTGACCGACTGGCAATATCGCACCACGTTGCGCGCCACCCCCGAATTGCTTGCACGCGGTCATGTCGATCTGGTGTTCGACGGGCTGGATACCTTTGCCGAGGTGCGGTTGAACGGTGCGAAGCTGCTTGCCGCCGACAATGCGCATCGTCGCTGGCGGGTGCCGGTCAAGGCGTTGCTGAAACCCGGCGCGAACGATCTGCTCGTCACGTTCCGATCCCCCATTCGCACGTTGCAGCCGATGGTGCTCAAGACCGCCAACCCGCTGCCCGGCGAATATGATTCGATGTTCGGCGACGAGCCGGCGGGCAAGCAGACCTCGCCCTATATCCGCAAGCCGAAATACCAATATGGCTGGGATTGGGGCCCGCGCATCGTGACGCAGGGCATCTGGCGCGCGGCGCGGATCGAGGCGTGGGACGATGCCCGGATCGAGGCGATGCGGGTGGTTCAGGAAGGCCTGACGCGGGCCGAGGCGCTGCTGACCGCCGAACTGGATGTCGTGGCGGGCGCGGAGCGGCCGGTGACGATCCAGGTCGCCGTTACGGCGCCCGACGGCGCGATCACGCGCGCCACGCGAACGGTGACGGTCGCGGCGGGGGCGAGCCATGTCGCGGTGCCGGTGGCGATCGCCGATCCGAAGCTCTGGTTCCCGGCCGGTTACGGCGCGCAGCCGCTCTACACCGTCACGGCATCGATCGCGGGAAGCGATACGGCCACGCGTCGCACGGGCCTGCGCACCGTCGAACTGCGTCGCGACAAGGATGCGCAGGGGCGCGGCATGGCGTTCGTCGTCAACGGGATACCGATCTTCGCTAAGGGCGCGAACCTGATTCCGTTCGACATGGTGCCCGCGCGCGTGCCCGTCTCGCAGATCCGAACCGTGCTGGCCGGTGCGCGCGACGCCAATATGAACATGATCCGTGTGTGGGGCGGCGGCTATTATCTCGACGATGCCTTTTACGATCTGGCCGACGAGATGGGCCTGATGGTGTGGCAGGACTTCATGTTCGGCGGTGCCGTGACGCCGCCCGACCGCGAGTTCCGCGAGAGCGTGCGGATCGAGGCCGAGGAACAGGTCGACCGGCTCCAGGCGCATCCCTCGATCGTGATCTGGGCCGGCAACAACGAGGTGCTGAGCGGCTGGGATCGCTGGTCCGATCGCGTCGCGTTCAAGAAGGCGGTCGGCGCGGACGAGCAGGAGCGGGTCGGCGTCGGCATGGCGGTGTTGTTCGGTCAGGTGTTGCGCGATGCCGCCGAACGGCGCGATCCCGACGCGGTGTATTGGCCCGGATCGCCGAGCAGCAATTACGAAGGCCGGCCCGATACCGACAGTGATGGCGACCGGCATTATTGGGATGTGTGGGGTGGCAAGAAGCCGGTCGAGGCGTATCTCGACAGCTGTCCGCGCTTCATGTCCGAATATGGCCTGCAGGCGATGCCCGATCTGCGCACGATCGCCACCTTCGCACAGCCAAGCGATCTCTCGCCGACCTCGCCGGTGATGAAGGCGCACCAGAAATTCATGAAGGGCGAGGGCAACGATCGGCTGTTGTTCTATATCCGCCAGAATTACCGCGAGCCGCGCGACTTCGCCGAGTTCGTCTATCTCAGCCAAGTGATGCAGGCCGAGGGGATCGCGCTGGCCGCGCTGCACCACCGCGCGTGCCGCCCGGTGACGATGGGATCGCTCTACTGGCAGTTGAACGACGTCTGGCCGGGCGCGTCCTGGTCAAGCATCGATTATTATGGCCGGTGGAAAGCGCTGAACTTCAACGCGCGGCGATTCTTCGCGCCGCTCGCGATCACCGCCGAGCGCAAGGATGGGGCGACGAAGGTCAGCCTGATTTCGGACGCCACCGCACCGACCGAAGCGCGCTGGCGGGTGCACACGATCGATGTCGACGGCAAGGTGCTGGCGACCCGCGAGGCGGCGGTGACTTTGACCCCGCTGTCGGCAAATGCGGTGGCGACCTTGTCCGACGCGGCCTTGTTCGGTGGCGGCGATCCGGCCCGCACGATCGCGGTGGCGGAGCTGCTGGTCGATGGCCGGTCCGTCTCGCGCACGCTGGCGACGGCGGTCGCGCCGAAGGACATGGCACTGCCCGATCCGGGCATCACCGCGCGCTGGGACGGTGATCGGCTCACGCTCGGCGCGACCCGGCTGGCGCGCGCGGTGTGGATCGATTTTCCCGGGCTGGACGCGACGCCGTCCGACAATGCCTTCGATCTGTTGCCCGGCGAAACCCGCACCGTCACGGTGTCGTCGACCGCCTCCGCCACGGCGCTGACCCGCGCCCTCACCGTTCGCACGCTTGCAGGCCTGTCTCCCCTATGATGCGATTCCTTCTTGTCCTGCTCGGCCTTTTGCTGGCGCCGTTCGCCAATGCCCAACCGGTCGCCGCGCCGATCACGCGGACGCTCGACGCCGGCTGGCAGGTTCGCCTGCTGCCCGGCGATGCCAGCGCGAAGGCGCACAAGCGCGCAGCCCGCTGGTTGCCCGCGACCGTACCGGGATCGGTGCAAACCGATTTGATGGCCCAGCGCCTGCTCGCCGATCCGTGGGTCGGCGAAGGTGAGCGTGCGGCACAGTGGGTCGGGCTGTCCGACTGGCAATATCGCAATGTCTTCACGGTCGATGCCGTTACGCTGGCGCGGCGCGATGTCGATCTGGTGTTCGACGGGCTGGACACGTTCGCGACGGTGCGCGTGAACGGCACGCAGGTGCTGGCCACCGACAATATGTTCCGCACGTTCCGGGTGGCGGCGAAGGCTTTGCTCAAGCCGGGTGCGAACGTGATCGAGATCGATTTCGCCTCGCCGATCAAGAAATTGCTGCCGATGGCGCTGGCGCTGAAGAACCAGTTGCCGGGCGCGTACGACACAGCGTTCGGCGACGAGCCGAAGGGCGTCCAGACGGCCAATTACGTGCGCAAGCCGGGCTATCATTTCGGTTGGGATTTCACGCCCCGCATCGTGACGTTGGGCATCAGCAAGCCGGTGCGGATCGAGGCCTATGACGGGGTGCGCCTGTCCGGCTTCCATGTGCAGCAGGTGCATCTGGACGATGATGTCGCGGTGCTGGATGCGAAGGTGGAAATCACCGCCGGCGCGCCGCGCGACATCGAGGTGCGGGTCGATCTCACCGCGCCTGACGGGAGTGTGCAGACGCTGACGCGCAAGGTCACGCTGTTCGCCGGCACCAACCCGATCACCTTGCCCGCACGGATCGAGAAACCGCGCCGCTGGTGGCCGGTCGGCTATGGCGCGCCCGATCTCTATGCGGTCAAAGCCACCGTGACCGCGGAGGGCGAAACTTTGGGCCAGGCCGCGCACAATATCGGTCTGCGCACGGTCGAGATGCGGCGCGAGAAGGACCAATGGGGCCGCAGCATGGCGTTCGTCGTCAACGGCGTGCCGATCTTCGCCAAGGGCGCGAACTTCGAACCCGCCGACAGCATCCCCTCGCGCGTGCCGGCGTCGCGCACCGATGCCGCGCTGGAGGCGGCGGTCGCCGCCAACATGAACATGCTGCGCATCTGGGGCGGCGGCTATTATCCCGACGATGCATTGTTCGATAAGGCCGACCGGCTGGGGCTGATGCTGTGGCAGGATTTCATGTTCGGCAACGCCGTGCCGCCGAACGATCCGGTGCTGCACGAAAGCACCCGGCAAGAGGCGATCGATCAGGTCCGCCGCCTGCGCGATCACCCCTCGCTGGTGATCTGGAACGGCAACAACGAGGTGCAGACCGGCTGGGAGCGCTGGGGCGACCGCAAGGCCTTCCAGAAGGCGCTCGGGCCGGATGGACAGGAAATCTTCGGCGCCAGCATCCGCCGGCTGTTCGACAAGGATCTGCGGGCGATCGTGAAGGAACATGCGCCGGGCACGCTATATTGGGGCGGATCGCCGACCACCGATTATGACGGCCCGGCCGAACAGATGACCGATGGCGACGTGCATTACTGGAAGACATGGTCGGGCGCGCCGCTCGACGACTATCTGACGGTGGTGCCGCGCTTCATGTCCGAATTCGGGCTGCAATCCATGCCCGGCCTGCGCACCACGCGCGATTTTCTCGGTAAGCGCAGGCCGGAGGATATGCCGGTGCAGATCGTCGGCAGCGCCTATGACAGCGGCAAGGGCAATGGCCGCATCCTCGGCTATCTGCGCGACGATTATGGCGATCCCAAATCGTTCGTCGATTACATCTATCTGTCGCAACTGTTCCAGGCCGAAGGGCTGGAACTGTCGGTGATCCGCCAGCGCGCGTCGCGCCCGCAGAGCATGGGCACGTTGTACTGGACCCTCAACGATACCTGGCCGGGCCTGATCAATTCGATCTGGGCGGGGCAGGCCTGGGGCAGCATCGACTTTCACAATCGCTGGAAGGCGAGCCATTATCGCGCACGGCGTTTCTATGCGCCGGTCACGATCGGCGCACAGCATATCAAGGGCGAGACGATGGTCACCTTGATCTCCGACAAGCGCGAGGCGTTCGGGGCGACATGGCGATTGCGCGTGCTGGATCGTGACGGGAAGACGCTGTCGGAACGTGGTGGCGACGTGACCGCCGCACCGCTCGCCGCGACGCCGCTCGCCAAGATCGCTGATGCCGAACTGCTCGGTACGGCAGACCCGAAGCGCAGCGTCGCGGTCGCCGAACTGATTCTGGACGGCAAGACGGTCGCGCGGCAGTTCAGCTATTTCGTCCATGCCCGCGAACTGACGTTGAGCGAGCCGGGACTGGACGTGAAACTCGTCGCCGCGCCGGGGGGTGGCTATATTCTGACCGTCTCGGCCAAAGCGCTGGCGCGGGGCGTGTGGATCGATTTCGGTGATCTCGACGTGGCGTTGTCCGACAATGCGTTCGATCTCGCGGGTGGGGATAGCGTGACGATCGCGGTCACCTCGAAGGCATCGCTCACCGCGCTGAACCGCGCGCTGTCGGTGCGCAGCTTTTATGGAGCGACCAAGTGAAGCGTAAGATCATCTTGGCCGCCTTGTTGTCGGCAACCTCCGCTCAGGCCCAGACCGTCGACCCCGCCATCGCCGGTATGACGCTGGACGAGAAGGTCGCGCAGTTGAAGAGCGGCGCGCCGTCCATTCCGCGGCTCGACCTGCCGGCTTATGATTATTGGAATGAGGGGCTGCACGGCCTGGCGCGCAACGGCGTCGCCACCGTGTTTCCGCAGGCGATCGCGCTGGCCGCGACGTGGGACACGGCGCTGGTCCAGCGGGTCGGCGATGTAATCTCGACCGAGGCGCGGGCCAAGTCCAACGCTTTGCCCAAGGGTGATCGCAAGCGCTATCAGGGGCTGACGATCTGGTCGCCCAACATCAACATCTTCCGCGATCCGCGCTGGGGCCGGGGGCAGGAAACGTATGGCGAGGATCCGTTCCTGACCGGCAGTATGGGCGTGGCGTTCGTGCGCGGCTTGCAAGGCCCCGATCCGCTCCACCCCAAAGTCATCGCCACGCCCAAGCATCTTGCGGCGCATAGTGGGCCGGAGGCGGGGCGCGATGCGTTCGACGTCGATATCAGCCCGCACGACCGCGAGGCGACGTACCTGCCCGCGTTCCGCATGGCGCTGACCGAAGGCAAGGCGCGATCGGTGATGTGCGCGTACAATTCGATCCACGGCGTGCCGGTGTGCGCGTCGGATGCGCTGCTCGCCCAGACGGTGCGCAAGGACTGGGGCTGGCGCGGTCTGATCGTCTCGGATTGCGACGCGATCGGTAACATCGCGACCTATCATTATTATCGTCCCGATGCCGCATCCGGCTCCGCCGCCGCGATCACCGCCGGCATGGATCTCAATTGCGGCCGCACCTATGCCGCCCTGGGTGATGCCGTGCGGCGCGGATTGGTGCCTGAGGCGATGATCGACACCAGCCTGTCGCGCGTCTTCGCCGAACGCCGCGCGCTGGGCGGTGCCTTCGGCGCGACCAGTCCGTGGGATAAGATCAAGCCGGATCAGATAGATACGCCGGCGCACCGCGCGCTCGCGCTGGAGGCGGCGCGTAAGGCGATGGTGCTCGTTTCCAACAACGGCGTGCTCCCACTGAAGCCCTCCGCGCGCATCGCCGTGATCGGCCCCAACGCCGACAGTATCGACGTGTTGGAGGCCAATTACCACGGCGCCGCCGCCGCGCCCGTCACCCCGCTGACCGCGTTGCGCGCCACCTTCGGCAACATCCGCTACGCCCAGGGCGCGAGCATCGCCGACGGCGTGCCGGTGCCGGTGCCCGATAGCGCGCTATCGCTGCGCGGCGAATATTTCAACGGGCCCGCCTTTGCCGGTACGCCCGTCGTACGGGCCGACCGGACGATCGACTTCGACTGGGATCGCACCGCACCGGCTGCCGGCATCGACCCAACATCCTGGTCTGTGCGCTGGACCGGCACGCTGACCGCGCCGGCGGCGGGCGATTATGTCCTGCGGCTGGACGTACCGCGCTGCTTCGACTGCAAGGGGCACGATCCCTCGCGGCTGTGGATCGATGGCAAGCTGATCGCCGACGATGACGGCAGCGGCACGAAGGTCGAAGTGCCGGTGAAGCTGACCGCCGGCGCGCACGATATCAGGATCGAACTCGTCCATAGCGGCGAGGATCAAGGCCTGCGGCTGACGTGGATCGCACCGCCTGCCGCGCAGATCGCCGAAGCAGCGACCGCCGCGCAGGATGCGGACGCGATCGTCGCGTTCGTCGGGCTCTCCCCCGCCGTCGAGGGGGAAGCGTTGGGCATCGAAGTGCCGGGCTTTTCCGGCGGCGACCGTACCGATATCGGCCTGCCCGCCGCGCAGGTGCGCTTGCTCGAAGCGGCCAAGGCGACCGGCAAGCCGTTGGTCGTCGTGCTGATGAGCGGCAGCGCCGTCGCGCTGCAATGGGCGAAGGATCATGCCGACGCGATCCTGGTCGGCTGGTATCCGGGGCAGGCGGGTGGGCAGGCGATCGCCGATACGCTGACCGGCAAGAACAACCCCGCCGGGCGCTTGCCGGTGACCTTCTATGCCCGGACACGCGATCTGCCGGCGTTCATCGACTATAACATGCGCGAGCGGACCTATCGCTATTTCACCGGCAAGCCTTTGTGGGGCTTTGGGCACGGTCTCAGCTATACGCAATTCGCCTATGCCCCGCCGGTGTTGAAGCCGAATTTGGCAGCGGGCGAGACGCTGATCGTCGAGGCGCGCGTCACCAACAGCGGCAAGCTGGCGGGCGACGAAGTGGTGCAGGCCTATCTCGTGCCACCGGCCCCCGCGATGAAGCCGGGCTTCAACGATCCCGTGTTGCAACGGCAACTCGTCGCCTTCCGCCGCGAGACGCTGAAACCGGGGCAGACGAAGCGGGTGAGCTTCACGATCGATGCGCGCGCGATGAGCAGCGTGGATGCCGGGGGCAACCGCCGTGTGATGCCGGGCGAATACCGCCTGCATATCGGCGGCGGACAGCCGGGTGACGGGCCGGGGATCGATACGGTCTTCACCGTCACCGGAACACAGGATGTGCCGAAATGACCGCCCCCCTGATCGATCGTCGGACGCTGATCGCCGGGGCGGCTGCGCTGGGCGTGGCCTCACCGCTCCGCGCCGCGCCGTCGGTCTTCGCGAGCAAGCGTCCCAAGCTCGCCGATCGCCGCTTCACCAGCCCGGCGGTGGAACGCGAGATCGCGCGGGTGACGGCGAAGATCGCCGATCCCGAACTCGCCTGGATGTTTGGCAATTGCTATCCCAACACGCTCGACACGACGGTGTTCATGGGGCGCGAGGACGGCAAGCCCGATGCCTTCGTCATCACCGGCGATATCGATGCGATGTGGCTGCGCGACAGTTCGGCGCAATTGCATCCGTACCTGCCGCTGGCGGCGAAGGATGCGGCGCTGCGCACGCTGTTCCACGGACTGATCGCCCGGCAGGCGCGATCGATCCTGATCGATCCCTATGCCAACGCCTTCATGCACGATCCCGCCGCGCCGACGAACCTGTCCTGGTCGCTGAAGGATGTGACCGACATGAAGCCCGGCGTCGCCGAGCGGAAATGGGAACTGGATTCGCTGTGCTATCCGATCTGGATCGCGCACGGCTATTGGCAGGCGACCCGCGACACCGCGCCGTTCGACGCGCTGTGGGCGGAGGCCGCGCGCGCCTCGATCCGCACGATGCGCGAGCAGCAGCGCAAGGACGGACCCGGCCCGTATCGCTTCCTCCGCGCATCGAAGATCCCGAGCGAGACACTGATGCTCGACGGCTACGGCCCGCCCTCGCGCGCCGTCGGCCTGATCCATTCCAGCTTCCGCCCGGCCGACGACGCCTGCCTCTTCCCGTTCCTGATCCCCTCCAACCTGTTCGCCGTTTCCGCGCTGCGGCAATTGGCGGTGCTGGCGACCGAGGCGCGGCCCGAGCCGAAGCTGGCGGCGGATGCGCTGGCGCTCGCGGCCGAGGTGGAGGCGGCATTGCGCCAATACGGCACGATGCGCGATACCGACGGGCAGCAGGTCTGGGCCTATGAGGTGGACGGCATCGGCAACGCGCATTTCATGGACGACGCCAACGTGCCGAGTCTGTCGGGGCTCGCCTATCTCGGCTGCGTCGATCGCGACGATCCGCTCTGGCGGCGTACGGCGGAGCGGGCGTGGAGCCGGCGCAATCCGTATTTCTTCTCCGGCAAGGTGGCGGACGGCATCGGCAGCCCGCATACTTGGCTGAAGCAGATATGGCCGATGGGCATCGTGATGCACGCGCTCAACGCCCGCGACGACGCCACCGTCGCACGTTGCCTCGGCTGGCTGAAGGCGACGCATGGCGGCACCGGCTTCATGCACGAATCCTTCGATCAGGATGACGGCGCGAAGTTCACCCGCAGTTGGTTCGCCTGGGCGAATGGTTTGTTCGGCGAACTGATCCTGGACGTTGTGGCCCGCCGCCCCGCTTTGCTGAAAGCCCCGTCATGAATATCACCCGCCGCACCCTTCTGGCCGGCACCGGCGCGCTGGCGCTGATGTCGCGCAAGGCCTTTGCCGTACCGAAAGTCACTGCCCGGCCGGACCTGTTCATCGGCACCGGCGGGCACGGCCATACCTATCCCGGCGCCACGCTGCCGTTCGGCATGGTGCAGCTTAGCCCGGATACCGATGTCGAGCGGTGGGATGCGTGTTCGGGCTATCACCGCACCGACACGTCGATCATGGGCTTCAGCCACACGCATCTCTCGGGCACCGGGATCGGCGACATGCTCGATGTGCTGGTCGTGCCGACCGCCCATAAAGACAGGAACGCGCCGGTGAAGCTGGTGCCCGGTACGCTCGCCGATCCGGCGGCGGGCTATCGCCAGCATTTCAGCGCCGAACAGGCCGAGCCGGGCTATTATGCGGTGACGCTGGAATCGGGCGTGCGCTCCGAACTTACCGTCACCGATCGCACCGGCATCCAGCGCCACAGCTTTCCCACGGGCGCGGGGCATATCCTGATCGATCTGTCGCACCTGATCCTCGACAGTTCGGACACGAAGCCGCTGGTCGATGAGGCCGCGCTTGCGATCGACGATACCGGGTTGCTGACCGGCAGCCGGCGCGTTTTCCGTTGGGCCAAGGGCCGCCGCATCCATTTCGCGATGCAGCTATCCCGCCAGCCCGACCGGATTCAGTTCTACGGTGACGGCGATACGCCGGCTCCTGCGGCGGCAAAGGGCGTTACCGGCAAGCGCCTGAAGGTCGTTCTGCATTATGACGATGCGGGTGCCGCGCCGATCGTTATCCGTACCGGGATCTCGGCGATCGATGTCGCCGGCGCGCGCGCGAATCTGTCGGCGGAGGCCCGGCACTGGAACTTCGATCGTTATCGCGCCGACGCCGCACGCCGCTGGGCACCTGCTTTGGATACGGTGAAGGTCGAAGGCGGCACGCCGGACCAGCGCACCATCATGGCCAGCGCGCTGTATCACGCACAGCTCGGGCCGACGCTCTTTTCGGATGTGGATGGCCGCTATGTCGGGCTGGACCGGCAGGTGCATCGGATCGACGGCAAGGCTCGCGCCTACAGCACCTATTCGCTGTGGGACACGTATCGCGCGCTGCATCCGCTGCTGACGCTGATCCAGCCGGATCTGAGCGCCGAACTGACCGGCGACCTGATCCGACAGACACAGCAAAGCCCTTACGGCCCGCCGGCCTGGCCGCTTCAGGGGGTGGAGACGGGCTGCATGATCGGCTGGCACGCCGTATCGGTGCTGGCCGAGGCGCGCGCCAAGGGCATCCCCGCCGATTACGCCGCCGCCTGGCCGAACGTGCGCCGCCGATCGTTCGACTTCGCCATGCCCGACAAGGACCACAGTTTGGGCCGCGAGCAATATGACCGGCTGGGCTTCATCCCCGCCGATCAGGTGTGGGAATCGGTCTCGCGCACGCTCGAATATTCCTACGATGATTATGCCTCGGCGCACCTCGCCGACGCCGCCGGCGCGACCGGGGATGCTGCGCGCCTGCGCCGGCGCAGCGGCAACTGGCGCAACGTGTTCGATCCGAAGACCGGCTTTGCGCGTCCCCGGCTGGCGAACGGCGACTGGGCCTTGCCCTACGATCCGATCGCGCTCGGCCATTCGAAGAAATGGCGCGACTTCACCGAGAGCAATGGCTGGCAGGGCACGTTCGTCAACCAGCACGACGTCCACGGCCTGATCGCGGTGATGGGCGGCGATGCGGCGTTCGAGGCCAAGCTGGATGCGCTGTTCAACGGCCCCTCGACGATGCCGGCGGACGCGCCGCCCGATATCAGCGGGCTGGTCGGCCAATATGCCCATGGCAACGAGCCGAGCCACCACGTCGCCTATCTCTACGCATATTGTGGCGCGGCGTGGAAGACGCAGGCCATGGTCCGCCGGCTATTAACCGAGATGTACAAGGCCGATCCCGACGGCATCATCGGCAATGACGATTGCGGGCAGATGAGCGCATGGTTCGTGCTCAGCGCGCTGGGTCTCTATCCGGTCGATCCGGTGAGCGCGAACTATGTGCTGGGCAGCCCGTTGTTCGATCGCGCCGAGATGCAGGTGGGCACAAGGCGGTTGGTGGTCGAAGCGCGTGGCAACGCACCCGACCGGCCCTATGTCCAAAGCGTCACGTGGAATGGCCGCCCCTGGACGAAAAGCTGGATCGCGCATGCCGATCTGGTTCGCGGCGGTACTCTGGTGTTCGAGATGGGCAGCAAACCCAACCGCGAATTCGGCCGCGCACCGGCCGATCGTCCGCCAAGAACGTGACGACCCGCCGCACCGTCCTCGCCGGGATGGCGGCCGGGCTGCTGCCGGATTGGACGCAGATGGCGTTTGCGCGGATGACGCCGGGCGACGACACGCGCGCGTTGCGCTTCACCACGCCGGCGGCAAAATGGCTGGAGGCGTTGCCAGTCGGTAATGGCCGGATCGGCGCGATGGTGCATGGCGGGATCGCCGAGGAGCGAATCGCGCTCAATCATATCGAATTATGGTCGGGCCGCGCGTCGGACGACGATAGGCCCGAGACGCTCGCCGCGTTGCCGGAGGTCCGCCGCCTGCTTTTTGCCGGGCAATATGCCGAGGCCAACGCGCTCGCGCAGGCACAGATGATGACGCCGATGACTCCGGAGACCTACGGGTCGTACCAGATGCTCGGGGACCTGCTGTTGGCGTTCGATCACGGCGAGGCGGTGACGGACTATGAGCGGACGCTCGACATGGCGACGGGGGAGGCGCGCGTGGCCTACACGATTGGCGGGCATCGTCTTGTACGGACGATCCTGTGTTCGCATCCCGATGCGGTTCTGGCGATCCGGCTGACGACTACCGCGCCCGCGGGGCTCGGCCTGACGGTGCGGCTGCGGCGTACGCAGGATGCGGTCGTCACGCAGACTGGCACTATTCTGCATCTGCGGGGCCAGCCGAAGCCGCACGGCGTGACCTTTGCCGCCGATCTGTCCTGCGATGCCGAGGGAGGCAGCGTGACGGCGATCGCCGAGGGCATCCGCATCGCGGGCGCGCGCAGCGTAACGCTGCTGCTGACCGCCGCGACCGATCTCCTCGCTCCCGATCCGATCGGTAAAACGGCCGGCGCGATCGCTGCGGCCCGCCGCAAGCCCTGGCCGGCGCTCGTCGCCGCGCATCGGGCCGATCATCGCGCGCTGTTCGATGCGGTCGCGCTGGACCTTGCGCCTGCGGTCGGCAGCGGGGCACCGCCGCCCGCGCTGGCGCAGGGCGGCGACGAACACGCACTGGTCGAGCGGTACTTCAATGTCGGGCGTTATTTGTTGATCGCGTCGTCGCGGCCCGGTTCGCTGCCCGCCAATCTGCAGGGGCTGTGGGCGGACGGGTTCGCCCCGCCCTGGAGCGCGGATTATCACATCAATATCAACCTGCAGATGAACTATTGGCCGGCCGAGGTCTGCGGCCTCGGTGCGCTCACAGCGCCGCTGTTCCTGCACGCCGAACGGCTGTTACCGCATGCGCGAACGACGGCGCGCGTCGCCTATGGCTGTGCCGGTGCGGCGGCGCATTACACCAGCAACCCTTGGGGTCACACCGCGCTGAAAGGCGACCTGCTCTACGGTATGTGGCCGGAGGGGCTGGCATGGCTCTCGCTGCATTTCTGGGAGCATTATCTGTTCGGCGGCGATCACGACTTCCTGCGAGATCATGCCTATCCGATGCTCAGGGCCTGCGCCGACTTCACGCTCGACTACCTCATGCCGCATCCGGAGACGGGGAAGCTCGTGGCCGGGCCGGCAACTTCTCCTGAAAACAGCTATCGCTTACCCGACGGACGGAAGGGTGCCATCGTTATGGGGCCGGCGATGTCGCAGTCGATCGCTTATGCAGTGCTCAGCCGCTGTCGCGATGCGGCAGTGGTGCTCGGCGAGACGGCGATGGCGAAGCGTTGCGACGATGCGATTGCCAAGCTCCAGCGGCTGCGCATCGGCAGCGATGGGCGGATCATGGAATGGCCCGAGCCGTTCGCCGAGACGGAGACCGGGCATCGTCACATCTCGCACCTGTTCGGCCTGTATCCGGGCGACGAGATCGACGTGGATACGACGCCCGAACTCGCAGTCGCGGCGCGGAAGACGCTGGCGGCGCGGCTTGCGGGCGGCGGCGGGCAGACCGGGTGGAGTGCGGCTTGGCTCACGATGTTTCGCGCGCGGCTGGGCGAGGGGGATCAGGCCTGGGCGATGCTCCGCAAACTGTTCCGCGAATCGACGGCCCGCAATTATTTCGACACGCACCCGGCGGATGACGGGCCGATCTTCCAGATCGACGGTAATCTCGGCGCGACGGCGGCAATCGTCGAGATGCTGATGCAGAGCCATGATGGCCGGCTGCGCATTCTGCCCGCATTGCCCAGCGCATGGCCGGACGGCAGCATCACCGGCATCCGCGCTCGTGGCGGCGTTGCGGTCGATATCGTCTGGCGTGGCGGCCTGGCGCGGCGTGTTGCGCTGCGACCCGAGCGAGACGTGACGTTCGCACTCGTTCCGCCGCCGGGCCAGAGGCTCGTGCGCGTGCTCAAGGATGGGCAGGCACATGCGACGGGAACCGCGCTCCAAATGCAGGCCGGTCACTCCTATGTTTTGATGTTTGGCCCCCGGAAATGACCCGCCTCACGCGGCGCGAAACGCTGGCGGTGCTGACTGCGACGATCGGAACTCCGCCGCTTGCTGCACATGCCGAAGCGCCCGGCACGCTTCTGCCCCGCGACTTGCGCATCGATCATCGTATCGCGCCGGCGGGACTGGCGAGTACACGGCCGAGATTCGGCTGGACGCTGGCCGCGCGCGATCCGGCGCGTCGCAATCTAATCCAATCTTCCGCACGCGTCCGCGTCTCCGATCCGGGTGGTGTGACGCTGTTCGACAGCGGTCGCATCGATGGCCCGTCGCTCGCTCTGGTGCCGCCCGGCGACCTCGCGCTTCCGGCGCAGACTCCGCTCGACTGGCGTGTGATGGTCTGGGATCGTGAGGGACGGGCATCGCCGTGGAGTGCACCCGCCCGGTTCGTGACCGGTGTCGAGGGTGCGTGGCGGGGGAGATGGATCGCGGCGGAACAAGATGGCCCGATCACCGCGCCGCCCAGCGAAGGTGCCCCGCCCGCCACATCTGCCTACGCCCTGCCGTTGCTCCGCCGCGCCTTCCGCATCGATCGTCCGGTACGACATGCGGTGCTGTGCGTTTCGGGGCTGGGCGCGCATGCGCTCAGCATCAACGGCCGCGAGCCGTCGGCGGCTTTGCTCAATCCCGGCTGGACCGATTATCGCAGGACGGTGCTGTACGAGACGATCGACGTCACCGATCATCTGCGTCCGGGTGCCAATATGCTCGGCGTCCGACTCGGCGGCGGGATGTATGATGTCGCAAAGCGGCCCGGGCGTTACACCAAATTCGTCGGGTCGTTCGGTGCGCCCAAGCTGATCCTGCAACTCCGCATCGTGCATGAGGATGACAGCGAACGCTGGATCGTCAGCGATGATGAATGGCGGACGCGACCGGGGCCGATCCTGTTCTCATCGATCTTCGGCGGCGAGGATCACGATGCGCGCTGCGAACCGGTCGGCTGGGATAGGCCGGATGCACGCGACGAGGGCTGGGTGCCGGTTATCGCGACGACGGGGCCGGGCGGGACGCTACGTCCGCAGACGACGCCCGGTCTGACCGTCGCGGAAACGTTGAAGACCGTCGCGATAACGCATCCTGCCCCCGGCATCGCGGTGCACGATCTTGGCCGCAACATCGCAGGTCGCCCGCGTCTGACGGTACGCGGCAAGCCCGGCAGCACGATCCGCATTACGCCGGGCGAGTTGCTCGACGCCGCCGGCCGCGTGACCCAGGCGAGCATGGGCGTTCCCGAGGGCGACGTGATCCGGTTCGATTATACGCTCGGCGACGCTCGCGACGGGGGCGGCGGCGAACAGGTCTGGACGCCGCGCTTCAGCTATACCGGCTTCCGCTATCTGGAGGTCGAGGGTGACGGCGTCGTCGCGCTGGATGGCGAATTCGTTCGGGCCGATCTGGCGTCGAGCGGCGGCTTCGTTTGCAGCGCGCCCCACATCAACGCGATCCACGGCCTGATCCGGCAGGCAGTGCTGAGCAATGTAGCAACCGTCCTCACCGATTGCCCGCACCGCGAAAAGCTCGGCTGGCTCGAACAGACGTGGCTCAACGCGGGCACGGTGTTCCATATTGTCGAAGCGCTGCCGCTCTACGACAAGACGATCGGCGACATCATCGATGCGCAGCGGGAAGACGGCATGGTGCCGTCGATTGCCCCCGAATATATCCGCTTCGTCTATCCCAATGGCCAGGATTCGCCGTTCCGGCACTCGCCCGAATGGGGTTCGGCGGTGGTGCAGAGCTCATGGGCGGCGTATCGCTTCGGGGGCGATCCGGCGATCCTCGCCCGGGCATGGCCGGCCATGCGGCGGTACATGGAGTATCTGGCGACGCGATCGGTGAATGGCATTCTCGATGTCGGCCTGGGCGACTGGTACGATATCGGCCCGAACCCGCCGGGCGCAGCGCAACTGACCAGTCGCGCCTTCACCGGTACCACGATCTGGTATGCCGATCTGCTGGCGATGCAGGCGATCGCGACGATCCTGAGCAAGCCGGCGGATGCGGCGGCACTTGCCGGCCAGGCCGAGCGTTTGAAAGCGGTTATCAACGCCCGCTTTCTAAATTCCGCGACCGGCGCTTACGATCGCAACAGCCAGACGGCCAACGCGATGGCGCTGGTCCTCGAACTGGCACCAACGGAGCGCCGCGATGCGGTGCTCGGCCATCTGATCGCCGATATCCGCGCGCGTGGCGATCATGTGTCGGCGGGCGATATCGGCTTCCATTATGTCGTCCGCGCACTTGGCGATGCGGCACCCGATCGGCTGGCTGCGATGCTCGCGCGGCGCGATGCGCCCAGCTACGGCGCGCAGCTTGCTGCGGGCGCGACCGCGCTGACCGAAGCATGGGATGCCAATCCGGCATCGTCGCAAAACCACTTCATGCTCGGCCATGTGATGTCGTGGTTGTACACCGGGTTGTGCGGAATCGACTGCGATTTCACCCGCGGCACGGAGGATGCTTTGTTGATCGCGCCCACGCCGGTCCCAGGTATCACCGCCGCCGCCGCATCGCTCGCCACGCCGTTCGGCACGGTGCGGACGCGTTGGCGAACATCGCGCGACCGCCTCCATCTCGACGTCACCATACCGCCCGGTGCAAGCGCCCGAATCCGCATGCCCAACACCGTCTCCGAGACGATCCGGGAGGGCGGGCGTCCGCTGACCGCGCGACCGGAGATCGGCATATCGGCAGGTCCGAAAGGGAGAATCGATCTGCGCGTCGGATCGGGCACTTACAGGGTGGCTGCATCGCTTTCGACATGAAACGCTTTCGAGCGTTCAGGGCACCCCGAACGTCCAACCTTCGGTCCGCGCGATGTGGGGGGTAAGGGCGGCTGGATGCCACAGTTCGGGTCGGTTCGCGACGGCGCGAAGCCAAGCGGTGGTGAGGATCGCGTCCGTGGCATGGTCGTCGTATTTTGCGAGCGGGGCATGCGGTCCGGTTTCAAGCGCCCCGAGTGCGGCGTCGAGCGTTTCGCTGTCGCGGATCTTGCTGATGCCTTTGCGCAGCCGGGCGGCGCGGGCGGCGATCGTCGTGTAGATTTCCACGATCACCGGGCCGGTTTCGGGGATCTGGTCGAACGGCCAGACGGGGACGATCCCATTCAGGCGGTGGAGGACGCGCATACCGGTGAGGCTGGATTTTCCGACCTGTGCCGCACCTACGAGATTGAAGCAGCTCGACGGCGACAAACCCATGGCTTGCTGACCCGACTCGCAGATTCGCAGTCGCCCGCGGCCACCGGGGAAAAGATCGCCACAATCGAGATGCTGGCGGAAATGGCGGCGCACTTCGGGATCCAGCAGGAAGCTCGATGCGGCGAGATGGTCGTCGTTGGCGGATGCCGTGTCGACGAGCGCCCAGAGCGTCTTCGCATCCGGCGGCGACGCTGCCCAATCAGGAAAATAGGCACCCTCATCGACGAACGGCAATGCGGGGGAAAGATCGAGGCCGATCAGAATATCGGTGCGCGCCTCGGCATGGCGCCGCAGCCAATCGAGGATCGCTCCACGCGACCAACCGCCCTCCGGCGCGAGGAGATGCGGCGCGGCATTGCCGGTGACGGCATGGGCGACGGCCAGTCCTTTCGGCCTGGCGACGGCCTGCCCAGACCAGTCGATCACCGAGAAATGTCCGAACGTCCTCAAGGCCGGTCGCCGAACGCCCTGCGTTGCGCCGCCGATGCCTTGTCCCACCAGGCGCGGGTGATGACGATGCGGATGCGATCGGGATCGGCGCTGCCGTATCGCACCAGAAGGCCGGACCAGCCTTCGTAATGCGGCGTTTGCCAGAAGGTGTCGGGATCGGTTTCCAGGAGGATCGTTTTCTCGTCCTGCGGGCACATGACATGGAAGCTGTCGGGCTCGCGTCCGGTGGAGACGAAGGCCTTCTTGTTCACCTTCGGACACGACGTGCCGTAGAACGGATCCATAGAGGTATCCGGCAGCGCAAGCGCGAAGGCGGTGACGTCACTCCACCGCTCGAAGCGCGTCATGTCTGCCGCTTCCGCAATTCATCCCACCACGCCATGCGTTCGGAGATGCGTTTTTCCATGCCGCGTTCGGTCGGTTCGTAGAAGGTCTGCGGCGCCATTTCGGCTGGCCAGTAATTGGCGCCGGAAAAGCCCTCCTCGGTATCGTGGTCGTAGGCGTAGCCCTTGCCGTAGCCGATGTCCTTCATCAGCTTGGTGGGGGCGTTGAGGATGTTTTCGGGCGGCATCAACGACCCGGTCTCCTTCGCCGAACGCCAGGCCGCTTTCTGCGCCTTGTAGGCGGCGTTCGATTTGGGCGCGGTGGCGAGGTAGAGGCAGGCCTGCGCGATGGCGAGTTCGCCTTCGGGGCTGCCGAGGAAATCGTACGTGTCCTTGGCGGCGATGCATTGCACCAGCGCGTTCGGGTCGGCGAGACCGATATCTTCAACCGCCGCGCGGGTGAGGCGGCGGAGCAGGTAGAGCGGTTCCTCGCCCGCCGTCAGCATGCGGGCGAGATAGTAGAGCGCGGCCTGCGGGTCGCTGCCCCGGATCGATTTGTGGAGCGCGCTGATGAGGTTGTAATGGCCATCGCGATCCTTGTCGTACACCGCGACGCGGCGTTGCAGGAAGGCGGAGAGGCCGGCGGGGTCGAGCGGTTCGGGCAGGTCGACCGAGAACAGGGTCTCGGCCTGATTGAGCAGGAAGCGGCCGTCGCCATCGGCTTGCGCGACCATTGCGTCGCGTGCTGCCGGGGTGAGGGGCAGGGGACGGCCTTCGGTCGCCTCGGCGCGATCGAGCAGTTTGGTGAGTGCAATTGCGTCGAGGCGGTGGAGGATCAGTACCTGTGCGCGGCTGAGCACGGCCGCGTTGAGTTCGAAGCTTGGATTCTCGGTCGTCGCGCCGACCAGAGTGACGGTGCCGTCCTCGACATAGGGCAGGAAACCATCCTGCTGCGCGCGGTTGAAACGGTGGATCTCGTCCACAAACAGCAATGTGCGTTTGCCGATCCGGGCATGTTCGCGGGCCTCGGTAAACGCTTTCTTGAGATCCGCCACGCCCGAGAAGACGGCGGAGATCGCGACGAAGCGCAGGTCCACCGCATCGGCGAGCAAGCGGGCGATCGTCGTCTTGCCGGTACCGGGCGGCCCCCACAGGATCATCGACGACAGGCGGCCGGCGGCGACCATCCGACCGATCGCACCTTCGGGGCCGGTGATGTGATCCTGCCCGACGACCTCGGCGAGGTCACGCGGGCGCAGGCGATCGGCAAGCGGGGCGTTCTCGGGCGGAGCCTCGCGGGCGGGGGGATCGAAGGGGGCGAAGAGGTCGGGCATTGAGGGGAAGATAGGCGTTGGGGCGTCCGCTCACCACCCCGTCTGCCGGACTTGATCCGGCATCCAATGTGCCGCGAGAGTTTCCGGCGTTGTGTTTGTGGGACGTTGGATCCCGGATCGAGCCCGGGATGACGAAATTTTGTTGAGGAAGCCCCTTGCCAAAACCCTTTCATGATATATCTTAGCGCTATCGTGTTATTGAAAGGACGAACTCACATGATAGTTTTCGAAAGAGGCGGCCGTGGCTGCCACAACAAGCATGGCATGCGGCATGGCGGCCCCGGCGGCCGCGTTTTTGGCGGGCGGGGTGGTTTCTCCGTGCGCTGGGGCGGCGGCGATGAAGGCGGGCCGCGTGGTCCGGGCCGCGGGCGTCGTATGTTCGACAGCGGCGAGCTTCGCCTCGTATTGCTCAAGCTGATCGAAGAGCAGCCACGCCATGGCTACGACCTGATCCGCGAGATCGAGAGCCGCACCGGCGGTGCCTATGCGCCCAGCCCCGGCGTGGTCTATCCGACGATCACGATGCTCGACGATATGGGCATGATCGAGGAGCAGAAGGCCGATGGTGCCAAGAAGCAGTTCGCGGTCACGGTGGCGGGGCAAGCCCTGCTGGCCGAACGCGAAGCCGAGGTCGAGGCGCTGTTCGCGCGGCTGGCCGAGGTTGGCGCCGAGCGTCAGCGCACCGATGGCGGGCCGATCCGGCGCGCGATGGGCAATCTGCGCCAGGTGCTGCAACAGCGGTTGACCGCCGATGATATCGACGCGGATCGGCTGCATGAAGTGGCGGCGTTGCTCGACGAGGTCGCGCAGAAGATCGAGCGGCTCAAGTGAGCGGCCGGGTCAGCGCAACGGCCGCGGTGCCGACGACGAGCGGGAGCAAATATCTCCAGCAATTGTGCAAGCATTGGCAGCACAATCTGGCGGTCGAGTTCACGCCCGATCATGGCACCGTGGTGTTCCCGAAGAATGCGCGCGGCGCGGACTGGCCGGCTGATGGGCTGGTGACGTTCGATGCGAAGGCGGATGTGCTGGAGGTACGGATCGACGCCTCGATCGAGGGGCAGCTGGACGGGCTGAAGGGCGCAGTCGCCCGGCATCTCGACCGGTTCGCCTTTCGAGAGGCACCGCTTGCGTTCGACTGGCGGCCACTTCCCGCCTGATAACGATTTGCGAACACCTGACATGCTATCGCGTCCTGTCTTTCGGGAGAGGCGCGGTGGCAGTTGGCGGCGTTGACTATGCCTCACCGGTGACGGTGCATGGTTTTTCGTGCCGCAATTGTGCGGAGGTCGATCTCGCCACCAAGAACATCGATCCGTCGCATCCGAAGTCGGGACCGAACAACAAGGATGCCGCGAGTGATGCAAGCCGGGGCAGCACCGATCCGGTCAAGGTGGAGGCGGCGCGAAAAGCCGCCGAGACGTCGATGAAGCAGGTCGTCGGATATTCGGCCGCTGGCGTCAGGACCGCCGATGTGTCGGCAGGGGCCTTGTTCTCGATCACCGCCTAGGCGCGGCGCTCCGTCAGCAGTTCCAGATAGGCATCCAGCACCGACTGGTTGACGCTGTCCCACTGATAGGTCGCCGCCTTGGCGTGGCCCGCTGCGCCTTGGGCGTGGCGGGCTTCGTCGTTTTCGACCAAGCGCTGGATCGCGTCGGCATAGGCCTCCACGTCGCGGGGCGGGACGAGGAAGCCGTTCACGCCATCCTCGATCAGATCCACCGCGCCGGTCGCACGCGCCGCGACCACCGGTACGGAGGCGGCCATCGCCTCCAGCGTGACATTGCCGAACGTTTCGGTAACGCTCGGGTTGAAGAACACGTCCATCGAGGCGACGGCGCGGCCAAGATCGTCGCCACGCTGGAAACCGGCAAAGGCGGCGTCGGGGACGCGTTCGGCGAACCAGTCGCGCGCCGGGCCGTCCCCGATCACCAGCACGCGGTGCTTCACGCCCCGCGCCTTGAGCGCGGTGACGACATCGGCGAAGATGTCGATGCCTTTTTCCAGCACGAGCCGGCCAAGAAAGCCGATCGCCACCTCGTCGTCGGCGATGCCGAGCGAGCGGCGCCAGGCGAGATCGCGCGCCTTGGGCGAGAAGCGATCGTGATCCACGCCGCGCGACCAGATCGAAATCGGCGTCGTCACGCCCCATTCGCGGATCAGATCGGCCATCGACTGGCCCGGCGTGACCACCCGATCGACCCGGTTGTAGAAACGCGTCAGCAACCGGATCGCGGCGGGCGCGAGCCAGCCGATCTTGTAATAGCTGCCATAGGTTTCGAAGCGGGTGTGCAGCGATGCGAGCGAGCGGATGCCGTGCCGTCGCGCATAGCTGACCGCCGCGTGGCCGAGGAATTCCGGTGCGGCGACGTGGATCACGTTGGGCGCGAAGGCCGCCAGATCGCGCCGGGTGGCGGGCGGCATGCCCCAGGCGAGCTTGTATTCGTCACGTCCGCCGGGGATCTTGAACGCCGGCACCTTGATCAGGTCTCCGGTCGGCGCGAAGGCGGGACGGCTGCTGGTCGGCGAATAGACCCGTACCGTCACCCCTTTCGACAGCAGATAGCCGACGAGCAGGTTCAGCGCCTGATTGGCGCCGTCTCGCGTGTAATTGTAGTTGCCGCTGAAGAGGGCGACGCGGAGGTCCGTCGGCTGCATGGTGGCGCGGCCATAGCGAAGCGCGGGCCCCGTGACTATCTCCCGCTCGAATCAACGGAGTGCTGCGCCATGACCGACCTGTCCGCCTTTCCGATCACCACGCGCTGGCCGGCGGAGGATCCGACCCGCATCCAGCTCTATTCTTTGCCCACGCCGAACGGGGTGAAGGCGTCGATCATGCTGGAGGAAACCGGGCTGCCGTACGAGGCGCATCTGGTCGATTTCGCGAAAAACGATCAGAAATCCGACGCGTTCGTCTCGCTCAATCCCAACGGCAAGATCCCGGCGATGATCGATCCGGACGGTCCGGGCGGGCAGCCGATCGGGGTGTTCGAAAGCGGTGCGATTCTGCTGTATCTGGCGGAGAAGACGGGCGCTTTGCTCGGCAGCGGACCGGCTGATCGCTGGCAGGCGATCCAGTGGGTGATGTTCCAGATGGGCGGCGTCGGGCCGATGTTCGGGCAACTCGGCTTCTTCAACAAGTTCGCCGGTAAGGATTGGGAGGATGAGCGGCCCCTGGGGCGCTATGTCGATGAGGCGAAACGGCTGCTCGGCGTCATGGACGCGGCGCTGGCTGGGAAGACCTGGTTTCTGGGCGATGACTATTCGATCGCCGATGTGTCGATGATCGGGTGGGTGAACAATCTGATCACGTTCTACGAGGCGCGGGAGATCGTGGGTTTCGAGGCCTACAAGGGTGTCGGCGCTTGGCTTGAGCGTGGCTTGGCGCGGCCGGCGGTGCAGCGCGGGTTGAAGATTCCGGCGCGGGGCTGACGGCTTGGTGACAAAAGAAAACGGGCCGGCGGATATTTCCGCCGGCCCGTTCCCATTCCGCTCAACTTATTTGAAGCGAAGGCCGACGCCCAGCAGCACGCGCTGACGCGACGTGTGATCGTTGTAGTTCGAATAGACGTACTGACCCGACACATACAGGCCGGACATCGCGCCGGAGAACTTGTCCGCCATCGACAGCTCAACGCCGCCACCGACCTGATAGCCGTCTGTGCCGAAATGCTCGTACGTGCTGTTCTGGGCCAAAGGCGCGGTGAAGCGCGAGCGTTGTTCGTTGTTCACGTAACCGCCCTTGCCGAATACCAGCAACTGCGGCGTGACGAGAACGCCGGCGCGAACGGCAACGCCATATTCCTCGAACGACCGGACGCTGCGCGTGCCGCCGTTCACGGACGTGTTGTTCTCGTTCCAGCCGTCCGCACGCCAGTAGCTGCCTTCCGGACCGATCACGATACGATCGCCGATCATGCCGTCGAAGCCGATCGTGCCACCATAGCCGAGCTTGTCGTTATGGACTCCCTGCGACTGGAAACGATCGCCGCCGACATTGCCTTCGATGCGGATGCCACGGAAGCTGGTTGCCGGTGCAGCGCTGATGTCGGTGGTCGACATTTCGGTTGGGGCGGGGGCGACATCTTGCGCCATCGCGGGCGAGGCGGCCAGTGGCAGCAGGATGGCGCAGGAGGCCAGGAACAGATTACGCATTGCAAACCCTTATGTTTTTGTAGTGATCGGAGCGGGCGCAACGATGGAGCTGCGGGTTGGTTCCGCCTATTTTTGTGCAAGCGCTAACAGGTTGGAGAAATCTGCCGGAACGGACGCCTAAAATGGTTTGTTCCCGTATCGTTCTTCGTTTAAAGGCTGATCATGGCTAAACCCCAGAAACGCTATGTCTGCCAATCCTGCGGTTCGGTGTCGCATCGCTGGGCCGGGCAGTGTGCCGATTGTTCCGAATGGAACTCGATGGTGGAGGATGCGGGCGGCGGGAACGTCACGCCGTTTCAGGCCAAGCACAATCTGCAATCCGGCGGGCGGACGATGCAGCTGGTCGGGCTGGATGCGGAGATCGCGCTGCCGGAACGCATGCCGAGCGGTATTGCGGAGCTGGACCGGGCGTTGGGCGGCGGATTCGTCGAAGGGTCGGCGACGTTGATCGGCGGCGATCCGGGCATCGGCAAATCGACCCTGTTGTTGCAGGCGGCGGCGAAGATGGCGTTGGCCGGGCTGAAGGTTGCTTACGTTTCGGGCGAGGAAGCGGCGGATCAGGTGCGGTTGCGTGCGCGGCGGCTGGGGCTTGGCAATGCGCCGGTGCAACTGGCGGCGGCGACCTCGACGCGCGATATCCTGACGACGTTGGGGAGCAGCCAGCCGCCGGCGCTGCTGGTGATCGATTCGATCCAGACGATGCACAGCGACCTGATCGAGGGGGCGCCGGGGACGGTGAGCCAGGTGCGCGCCTCCGCTCAGGAATTGATCCGCTTCGCCAAGGAGCGCGGCACGGCGGTGGTACTGGTCGGGCATGTCACCAAGGATGGCAGCATCGCGGGGCCGCGCGTGCTGGAGCATATGGTCGATACGGTGCTGAGCTTCGAGGGCGAACGTAGCCACCAATATCGTATCCTGCGCGCTATCAAGAACCGCTTCGGCGGGACGGACGAGATCGGGGTGTTCGCGATGGTCGCCGAAGGGCTGGCGGAGATCGCCAACCCATCGGCGCTGTTCCTGACGCAGCGCGACGAAAGCGTGACGGGGACGACGGTGTTCCCGGCGCTGGAGGGGACTCGACCGGTGCTGGTCGAGATCCAGGCACTGGTCGTGCGGCTGGCGAGCGGGGCGACGCCCAGGCGGGCGGTGGTCGGCTGGGATTCGGGGCGGCTGGCGATGGTGCTGGCGGTGCTGGAGGCGCGCTGCGGGCTGAGTTTCTCGTCGTGCGAAGTGTATCTGAATATCGCGGGTGGATATCGCGTGTCCGATCCGGCGGCCGATCTGGCGGTGGCGGCGGCGTTGGTGTCGGCACTGAGCGAGCGGCCGGTGGCGGTGGATGCGGTGGCGTTCGGCGAGATCGCCTTGTCGGGCGAACTCAGGCCAGTGGCGCATGGTGCGCTGCGGTTGAAGGAAGCGGGCAAATTGGGGTTCGAACGCGCTTTGGTGCCCTCCGCGCTGGCGGGCGAGAAGAGCCCGTTGAAGCTGACCGGGTTCCGCACGCTCGGGGCTTTCGTTGACCATATGCTCGGGCGTGGGTAGCGGTTTCGGAGCCGTTATTTCCGCTTGCGTCGAGCGGCGGGGGCTTTGGGACATATGATGGGACTTTCCGCACTCGACATCCTCGTCCTGATCGCCGTGCTGGGGTCTGCGATCATGGGGCTGATGCGCGGCTTCGTGGCAGAGGTGCTGTCGCTGTTCGCCTGGGTGGCGATCGTGTTCGTGGTGAAGCTGTTCCACACGCCGCTCGCCTCCGCGCTGTCGGGCGTGGTGGGGACGGTTTCGGGCGCCGCGGTGCTGGCGTTCGCGATCCTGGCCGGGCTGACCTATTTCGGCGGGCGGATGGTGGCGAACGCGCTGGGATCGCGCACCCGGACCTCGATCCTCGGGCCACTGGATCGTGCGCTCGGCTTCGGTTTCGGCGCGATCAAGGGGTTGATCATGTCGAGCCTCGTCTTCCTGCTCGTCGTGCTGGTGACCGACACGATGAGTGGCGGGCCGTCCCGGCGTCCGCTATGGTTGAAGGACTCGCAGACCTATCCGTTGCTCAATGCCACCAGCGCGAGCATCGCCGATTTCGTCGATCGGCGACGCAAGGGTCTGCCGGTGTTCGGGCCGCATGATGCCGGCGGCACTGCGGACAACAATTCGTCCTGAGGCGATGCCACAACGCTTTGCGGCAGAACGCTTTGGGGGTGTGCCGACGCGCAATGTCGCCTACATCGCGGGAATGAATGCGCCGCTCTACAATACCGAAATCCTGCGCCTTGCCGCGACGATACCATATCAGGAGCGTCTCGCCGATCCGATGGGCACGTCCGAGAAACGCTCGCCGATCTGCGGAAGTCGCGTGACGGTGGATATCGATCTCGGGCCGGACGGTCGGGTGGGCGCGGTCGGGATGCTGGTGCGGGCCTGTGCGTTGGGGCAGGCATCTTCGTCTTTGCTATCGGCGGACGTAATCGGGAAATCGCCCGGAGAACTGGCCGAAGCGCGCGATGCGGTCGCGGCGTGGCTGGCGGGCGAGGGGCCGTTGCCCGATTGGCCGGGGTTCGACCTGTTCACGCCCGCGCTGAGCCATAGCGCGCGCCACGCCTCGATCCGACTGGCGTTCGAGGCCGCCGCCGAAGCCGCCGCACTTGCCGCCGCAAAAGACGGGACCGCCTGATGCACGACGCCGGTGATGCCGTTTCCCTGCTGCGTGATGGCGTGGTGCTGCTCGGGTTCGGGCTGGTCTTCGTGCTGCTGTTCCGGCGGCTCGGCCTGGGTGCGACCCTGGGCTATCTCGTCGCGGGTGCCGTTGTGGGGCCGCACGTGCTGGGTTTGGTGGGGGACGCGGAATCGAAGATCGGGGTGGCCGAACTCGGCATCACTTTGCTGTTGTTCATCGTAGGGCTGGAACTGAACCCCAGCCGGTTGTGGCGGATGAAGCAGGAGATTTTCGGGCTCGGGCTGTTGCAGGTTGTGCTGTGCGGCGCTGCTGTATCGGCGGTCGTCCTGTTCGCGACGCATAGCTCGATTGCGGCGGCGCTGGCGCTGGGCCTGCCGCTCGCTTTGTCCTCGACCGCGCAGGTGTTGCCGATGCTGCAATCGGCCGGGCGCATGCGCACGCCGTTCGGTGAGCGGGCGTTTTCGATCCTGCTGTTTCAGGATTTGTCGATCGTGCCGCTGATCACGATCGTCGCGGTGATGTCGCGCAATCCGGCCGATGCGAACGGGCCGCCGGGCTGGCTGCTGTTCATCTATACGGTGCTGGCGGTCGGCGGGCTGATCGTCGCGGGGCGTTTCATCCTGCGCCCGCTGTTCCGCATCATCGGCAATATGGGCGAGCGAGAGATGTTCGTGTTCGCCGGTCTGTTCACGGTCATCGCCAGTGCGGCGATCATGGAGGCGTTGGGGTTGTCGACGGCTCTGGGCGCGTTCGTCGCCGGCGTGATGCTGGCCGACAGCCCGTACCGGCACGAACTGGAAGCGGATGTCGAGCCGTTCCGCTCCATCCTGCTCGGCCTGTTCTTTCTCGCGATCGGCATGATGCTCGATCTGCATGCGATCGCCGAACGGCCGCTGTTCGTCGCCGGTATGGCGCTCGCGCTGATCGCGACCAAGGCGGTGATCATCTTCGGCATCGGCATGGCGTTCCGGATGCCATGGCGCGGTGCGCTGGCACTGGGGCTGTTGCTCAGCCAGGGCGGCGAATTCGGTTTCGTATTGTTCGCGCAGGCGCAGAACGCGCTGCTGATCAAACCCGAGGCGGCGAGCCTGTTCGGCGCGATCATCACGCTGTCCATGGCGACCACGCCGTTCCTGATGACGATCACCCGCCGCATCCGCGCCCAGCCGGTGGATAGCAGCGACCGCGAGGGGCCGGTGGCGGACGGTGCCAATGCGCTGATCGTCGGCTATGGCCGCTTCGGCCAGACGGTGGCGCAGATGCTGATCGCGCAAGGGATTCCGGTGACGCTGATCGACACCGATATCGAGATGATCGACGTCGCCAGCGGCTTCGGTGCGAAAGTCTATTATGGCGACGGGACGCGGATGGACCTGTTGCGTCAGGCAGGTGCTGGCGAGGCGGAACTGATCATGTTCTGCACCGATGGCGACCAGTTGAGCGCCGAGCTGATCGACGGGGTGCATGAGTCTTTTCCCAAGGCGGCAATCTTCGTGCGCGCGTTCGATCGACGGTCTTTGCTGAAGTTGAAGGGTGCGCATGTCGATGGGGTGGTGCGCGAGGTGATGGAATCGGCGGTAAAAATGGCGCGGATGGCGATGAAGAGCATCGGCGTCGACGATAGCGAGATCAACCGCAGCGAGGAGCATTATCGCGCCCGCGACAAGGAACGGCTGAAGGCGCAATACGAAACCGGCGATCTGCGTGCGGCGCGCGACCGGATCATCACGCAGGATGCCCGGCCGGATACCGGGATCGGAGGGGGCGGCAAATGAAGAACCGATCGCTGATCGAGCGGACCGGCTTCGCGTTCGCCGGCTGGTGCGCGGCGTTCAAGCGTGAGCGCAGTTTTCGTGCGCACACGCTGATGGTCGCGCTGGCGGGGCTGATCTTGCTGGTGCTGCGTCCGGAGCCGATCTGGTGGGCGATCGTCGCGCTGATCTGCGCGCTGGTGGTGGCGATCGAACTGGTTAATTCGGCGATCGAGGCGCTGGCCGATCTGTTGCATCCGGACCTGCATCCCGAGATCAAGGCGGTAAAGGATATGGTGGCGGGGGCCGTGCTGGCGGTGAGCGTCGGCGCGATCGTGGTGGCGGCGGCAATGGTGGTCGATCACTGGCCGCGCCTGATGGGGCATTGAACGTGAACTGGATCGTGATCCTGGCCGGCCTGTCCGGCGCGCTGGCGGTCGGGGCGGGGGCGTTCGGTGCGCATGGCGCTATTGGCGAAGCGGCGGATTGGCTGAAGACCGGTGGGCAATATCAACTGATCCACGCGGTTGCGGCGCTGGTGGCCCTGCGGCTCGAGGCTAAGGGGCCGGCGGTGCTGTTTTTGGCGGGCGGGGCGATTTTTGGGGTATCGCTATATCTGATGGCGCTGGGCCTGCCACGCTGGTTGGGCGCTGTGACGCCGATCGGCGGGGCGCTGCTGATCGGCGGGTGGTTGTGGCTGGCGTGGAGTGGCGCGCGGGGCTAGCCTTGCCCTGGTAGTATCTCGCCTTTAAACCGTGGGCATAGTTCGGAGTTCTCGACATGATCCAGCGTCACCGCTGAAGCGGCAAACCTTTCAGCCGGCGGACTATATTCCGCCGATCCGGACTCTGGTTTCGAGACTGATATGCCAAGATTGAATGGAAAGACCTGCGTCGTTACCGGCGCGGCGCGCGGGATCGGACGTGCGATTGCCGCCGCCTTTCATGCCGAGGGTGGCGAAGTGATCCTTACCGACCGCGATAAAGATGCGGGGCGGGCCGCCGCCGAGGGGATCGGTTGCCGCTTCGAGCCGCTGGACGTGCGCGAGGAGGCGGACTGGAACCGTCTGGCGGGGCAGGTCCCGCGCGCAGATGTCGTGGTCAACAATGCCGGGATCACTGGGTTCGAGGACGGTGCGGTCGCGCACGATCCCGAACATGCCGATCTGGAGGATTGGCGCGCGGTGCATCGCGTCAACCTCGACGGCACGTTCCTCGGCTGCCGCTATGCGATCGGCGCGATGAAGGCGCGAGGGACGGGATCGATCATCAACATCTCGTCGCGATCGGGGCTGGTCGGCATTCCGATGGCGGCGGCTTACGCGTCGTCCAAGGCGGCTGTGCGCAACCACAGCAAGAGCGTCGCGCTGTATTGCGCGCAACAGGGCTGGACGATCCGGTGCAATTCGATCCATCCGGCGGCGATCCTGACACCGATCTGGGAACCGATGCTCGGCACCGGCGCGGATCGCGAGGCCCGGATGCATGCGCTGGTGGCGGACACGCCGCTCAAGCGCTTCGGCCTGCCCGAGGAAGTCGCGGCGATCGCCGTGCTGCTGGCGTCGGATGAAGCGACGTACATCACCGGGGCGGAACTCTCGATCGACGGGGGGCTGCTCGCCGGGTCTGCCGCAACGCCGGGATGATATGAGCGGGCCGTTCCGCGTTATCGCAGAACGGCCCGCTCGCTAGGGCTAGCCCTGCGCCACCCGAGCGGGGCCGGCCGATTTGATGAACGCCCACACCTCCGCCGAGAAGGGCGGCTTCTGTTCGTCCTGCCAATTGTGCATGCCGTCATACATCTTGCCGACGCCCTGCATCATCGCCGGGCTCGCGACGGCGGTGAACGGAGCAAGCAGCGCGATCCATTCGGCGTAGAAGGCCTGCGCCTGGGCCGACTTCGGATCCATCGGCAGGGCGGCTTCTATCCGGCCGGTTAAGTCGTCCCACTTGGCGGAATAGGCCGTCTGATCGAAATCGGCCGGCATCTTCGGAAGCGAAGCGGCGAAATCGTCCTTCGCCTCGTCGGATAGGTAACGGTCGCTGATCGCCTTCCAATTATCGTGTTCCATTGTCGTGTTTCCCTTCGAAATCAGCGAGCAGAGGATCGCGACGTCGATCGGCTCGCCGCGATCGATGCGGGACATCACGGTGGACAGTAAAGCGCGCGTATCTGCGAGATCGGCGGCACGGGCATCGACCTCGGCGATCTGCGCGGCGACGAGGCGGCCGAGATCGGTCTCGCGCCCGGCAAGCAGTCGCTGGATCGCGGCCAGCGTGAAGCCGGCTCGTTTCAGCGCGACGATCGCGGTGAGCCGCGCCAGTTCTCCGGCGCCGTAGCAGCGGCGGCCATTCGCGGTGCGCAGCGGCTGCACCAGCCCGCGCGCCTCGTAAAATCGCAGCGCACGCGCGGTGAGCCCGGTGCGTTTCGCGACGTCGGCTGTGTCTAGACTGTCCATGCGAATCACCCCTAGCGGATGACGTTAGGTCAACTTCAAGCGCTATTTGTCAGGGCTGGCCTTGCCCGTTCGGCGGCAGCGTTCGGAGCAATAGATCACGCTGTCCCAGTCGCGTTCCCATTTCTTGCGCCAGGCGAAGGGGCGCTGGCAGACCGGACATATCTTTGTCGGAAGGTTCGCCTTGGCGACGCCGCGCGGCACTTAGCGGGGTTGGGCATCGAGGAAGCGAGCAACGGCCTTCAGATCGACCGTCTTGTCGACATAGGTCTGGCCGATACCCTTCGCGAGCAGGAATGGCAGCGTGCCGGCGGACATCTTCTTATCGTGCATCATGTGCGCGACCAGCGTCTCCCCGCTATCCGTGCTGCCCGCCGCCGCCAGTCCGTCGGGCAGGCCTATCGTGCGCAGATGGGCAGTCACGCGATCCGCGTCGGCGGCGGGGGCAATGCCCTGTGTCGCCGAGAAGCCATAAGCCAGCGCCATGCCCGCCGCGACGCCTTCGCCGTGAAGCAGGCGATCGGAGAAACCGGCTTCGGCCTCCAGCGCATGGCCGAAGGTATGGCCAAGGTTGAGCAAGGCACGGCGACCGGTGGTTTCGAATTCGTCCTCGCCGACGATGCGGGCCTTGGCGGCGATGCTGTGGCCGATCGCGTAGGTCCGCGCCTCGGTGTCGCCCGCCAGCAGGGCGGCGGCGTTCGCTTCGCACCAGGCGAAGAAGTCGGGATCGTCGATCAGGCCGTATTTCACCACTTCGGCATAGCCGGCGCGGACCTGTCGGGCGGGCAGGGTGTCTAGCGTCGTCGGATCGACCAGCACCAGCGCCGGTTGATGAAACGCGCCGACCAGATTCTTGCCGGCGCGCGAATTGATCGCGGTCTTGCCGCCGACCGACGAATCGACCTGTGCCAGCAAGGTCGTCGGGATCTGCACGAAGCCGCAGCCGCGCTTGAGGATGGAACAGGCGAACCCGACCAGATCGCCGATCACGCCGCCGCCGAGTGCGATGACATGATCGCCGCGTTCCACGCCGAGATCGAGCAACCGGTCGGTCAGCGTCTCAAGCATCGCCCAGCTCTTGCTGCCCTCGCCCGGCGGCAGGACAATGGCCTCGCTCGCGACGCCGGAGGCGGTGAGGGAGGTTTGTAGGGTGGAGAGATGGGGCAGCAGGTTTTCGTCGGTGACGATCGCCATCGTGCGCCCGCGCGACAGCGGGGCGAGATGCTCGCCGGCGCGTGCGAGCAGGCCGTTCTCGACGATGACGTCATAGCTGCGATCGCCCAGAGCGACGGGGATGACGGTCATAGTCCGAGAGCTTTCAGGATGGCGGAAACGGTGTGGTCGTGCGGTGCCTGGTTGCTGGCGATGCGAATCGGGGCCAGCGCGTAGAACGGATTGCGGACGCGGGCCAATTCCATCAGCACGGCGCGTGGATCCTTCCCGCGCAGCAAAGGGCGGGTGTCGCGGCGGCGCACGCGTTCGGCGAGCACGGCGGCATCGGCATCGAGCCAGATCGCCACCGCCTGTTCGAGGATCAGCGCGCGCGTGTCATCGTTGATGAACGCCCCGCCGCCGGTCGCGATCACCTTGCGCGTGCCATCGAACAAGCGCGCGATCACGCGGCGTTCGCCGTCCCTGAAATGCGCCTCGCCGAACCGTTCGAAGATATCGCTGACCGACATGCCGGCCGCCGTCTCGATCTCGTTATCGGCATCGACGAAGGGCAGGTGCAGGCGTGCGGCGAGGCGGCGGCCGACGGTGGATTTGCCCGCGCCCATCAGCCCGACGAGCACGATCGGGCGCCCGGCATGGGGCGGCGGAGGGGTGGTGGACCCCGGGTCCGAAGGAGGATGGCTTTGCAACATCGCGCCGGGGCTATACAGCGGCCCCGCGTCTGCGGCAAAAGACTATGGCGCGCCGCTTCGTCCTTCGTTCGTACAGGGTTTTGTCATGTCTCGCTTGGTCGTCACGCTCGTCGTCATTCTGGTCGTGGTGGTGGGCGGATTGTTCGTGCTGTCCGGCATGGCGCATGAAAAGTCCCCGGTGCGCGTGGAGAAAGTGGTGCCGCTTGCGAATCTCTCGAACTAACAGCGCGCGCCTCGCCATTGCCGTCTGCCTGATCGGCGCAGGAATTCCTGCGCTGGGGCAGGACAGCCCCGAATCGCTGCTGCCGCCCGGTTTCAACGATCCCGCGACACCGCGCCCGCGCCCGACATCGCCCGGCGGACTGACGCTCAACCCCGCGACGCTGGGTCGACCCGCAGCGGCACCGACGCCCGCGCCGACTCCTTTGCCCGGCGCGACGCCTGCGGCGGTGGATGGTGAGGTGGTCGATCCGGTGGTCGCCGCAGTGCTGGCCGATGCGCAGGCCGCCGCTGCCGTGCGCGCCGCAGAGGCCTATGCGCGAGCATTGTCGGCGCACCGCTCGCTCGACACGGTCGGCGTGGCCGGGCCGCAACAGGGTGCGCTTGCGCCCGATGCTTTTCGTGGCGTGGACGGGATTTACGTCGAGGAATTGATGCGGCGGCTGAACGCGCCGATCGCGTCGCGCTGGCTGTCGATGGCGCTGCGCAAGACATTGGTCTCGCGGCTCGACACGCCGGCGCGCGTCAACGGCGCGGATTTCGCCGCCGAGCGCGCCTGGCTGCTGGTGCGGATGGGCGAATCGGTTTCCGGCCGGGCGGTCGCGCAAAGCGTGGATCCGGAGAATTATACGCCCAAGCTGTACAATGCGCTGATGCAGGCGGGTCTGGCGACGGGCGATCCGGGCGCGTTCTGCCCGGTGGCGGACAAAGCGGCGGCGGTCGCACGCGAGCGTGGTTGGGTGGTCGCCAAGAGCATCTGCGCCGCACTGGCCGGGCAACCGGCGACGCAATTGCTGGCGGCCAACGAGAAGGCCGGTGCGGCGCGCGGGATCGACATGCTGTTGGCCAAGAAGGTCGCCGGGATGGGCGCGCGCGGGCGGCAGGCGGTGACGATCGAATGGGATTCGGTCGAGCAATTGACCGCGTGGCGCATCGGCATGGCGTTGGCCAGCGGCACCGATATTCCGGACACGCTGATCGCGACGGTCAATCCGCGCGTACAGGCGTGGCGGGCCCTGTCGCCGATGGTCGACGTGCGGGCGCGGATCGCGCCGGCGGATTATGCGGCGGCGCGGGGCGTGCTGTCGAACGCGGCGATGGTCGATCTGTACGGTGCGCTCGACAATGACGACGATCAGGCGAGCGCCGAACTGGGCATCGCACGCGATTTGCGCACGGCCTATTCGGCCGGCACGCGCGCCGAGCGGATGACGGCGCTCACCGGCCTGTGGGACGAACCGAAGACGGCGGACGGGCGCTATGCGCGGCTGATCCTCACGGCGCGGGCGGCGGCGCGCCTGCCGCTGGACACCGAGGGTGCGGATGTCGACCGGCTGGTGAAGGCGATGCTGTCGGCGGGGCTCGATCGCTCCGCGCTGCGCTGGTCGGGCAAGGCGGACAAGGGTGGCGACGCCTGGGCGATGCTGGCGCTGGCCGACCTCGATCTGGGCGCGCGCTACACGATGGGCGATGTCAACGGCTATTCGGGCAAGGACGATTCGGACGGACTGAAGCGGCGCATGCTGTTCGCGGGGCTCGCCGGGCTGGGGCGGCTGTCGCGCGAGGATATCTCGAGCGGAGCCGAATCGCTGGGGGTCAGGATCGGTGCGGAGAATAGCTGGACGCAGGCGATCGACCGGGCGGCGCGGAACAACCAGCCGGGTCTGGTGGTGCTGCTGGCCGCGACAGGCATGCAGACGACGCAGTGGCGCGGGGTGCCGCCGGAAGTATTGTATCGCACGATCTCCGCCATGCGCGCCGTGGGCCTGGGCGGACAGGCGCGGATGATCGCCGCCGAGGCGATCGCGCGGCTTTGACCGCCGCCTTTCTTAAGCCCTTCCCCTTCAGGGGAGGGTTTGGGGTGGGGCCGTGCCGCAAATTCCTTGCTTGGGACTCGCGGATAGGCCCCACCCCAACCCCTCCCCTGAAGGGGAGGGGCTTCGTATGAACGACCGCGCGCTGATCGAGCGGTTCCTGGAAATGATGGCAGCCGAAGCGGGCGCGGCGAAGAACACGATCGCGGCGTATCGCAGCGATCTGGCGCTGGCGTCGGAATTTCTCGAATATCGGCTGGGCGAGGCGTCCGCCCCTGATCTGTCGCGTCTGGGCGAGCATTGGCTGGACCTGTCGCGCTCCAGCGTGGCGCGGAAATCTGCGGCGCTGCGGCGGTTCTTCGCGTTCCTGGCCGATGAGGGGATCCGACCGGACGATCCCGGTGGAGCGTTGCCGCGACCGGGGGCGCAGCGCGCGCTGCCCAAGACGCTGGACCATGCCGATGTGGATCGGCTGTTCGCCGCCATCGCCGGCAGGATCGCCCGCGACCCGCCCGACCCTAACGACCTGCGGCTCGCGGCTTTGGTGGAGTTGCTCTACGGATCGGGGCTGCGCGCGACCGAATTGGTCTCGCTGCCGCGCAACGCGATCTCGCCCGACCGGCCGTATCTGATTCTGCGCGGCAAGGGTGGGCGCGAGCGGCTGGTGCCGATTTCCGATCGCGCGCGGGCGGCGGTGGCGGCATGGCGGGCCTATGTCGCGGTCGACCGGGCGTGGCTGTTCCCGTCGGGCAAGGCGTATCTGTCGCGGGTGCGGCTGTATCAGTTGTTGAAGGGGCTGGCGGCGGAGGCGGGCATCCCGCCCGAACGCGTCTCCCCGCACGTCCTGCGCCATGCCTTCGCAACGCATCTGCTGGAGGGTGGGGCGGATCTGCGCGCGCTGCAATCCATGCTGGGTCATGCCGATATCGCGACGACGGAAATCTATACGCACATCGACAGCGCCCGGCTGGTCGCGTTGGTCAACGAACGGCATCCGCTCAACGATCGCACTGGCGGAGACCGTCCGAAGCCGCCACGCGTTGACGTCGGCAAGCAGGGGGCTTAACCGCCCGGCGCTATGGCAAGCTTTCTCGATTTCGAAAAACCCATCGCCGAACTGCAGGGGCGGATCGACGAACTGCGCGAAACCGCCGCCGACGGCACAGTCGATATCGACGCGGAAATCGCCAAGTTGCAGGCAAAGTCCGACAAGGCCCTGCGCGATACCTATGCGCGGCTGACGCCGTGGCAGAAGACCCAGGTAGCCCGTCACGGCGAGCGGCCGCACTTCAAGGATTACGTCGCCGGGCTGTTCGACGATTTCACGCTGCTGGCCGGCGACCGCGCGTTCGGTGACGATCAGGCGATCCTCGGCGGCTTCGCGATGTTTCGCGGCACGCGTGTGATGGTGATCGGCCATGAAAAGGGCGACGATACCGCCAGCCGCCTCCGTCACAATTTCGGCATGGGCAAGCCCGAGGGATACCGGAAGGCCATCCGCCTGATGGAATTGGCCGACCGTTTCGGCCTGCCGGTCGTGACGTTGGTCGATACGTCGGGCGCGTTCCCCGGTGTGCAGGCCGAGGAGCGCGGGCAAGCCGAGGCGATCGCGCGTTCGACCGAGACGTGCCTGTCGCTCGGCGTGCCGATGGTCGCGGCGGTGGTGGGTGAGGGCGGTTCGGGCGGCGCGATCGCGCTGGCGGCGGGTAATCGCGTGCTGATGTTCGAACATGCCGTCTATTCGGTGATCTCGCCCGAGGGTTGCGCTTCGATCCTGTGGCGCACCGCCGACAAGGCACCGGACGCGGCCGAGGCGATGAAGGTGACGGCGCAGGATCTGAAGGGTCTGGGTGTGATCGACACGATCGTGCCGGAACCGTTGGGTGGGGCGCACCGCGATCCGGCCAAGGCGATCGCCACGCTGGGCGATGCGATCCAGAATGCTTTGGGCGGCCTGGCCGGCCTGGACGAGGTCGCATTGCGCCGCGATCGGCGCGAGAAGTTTTTGGCGATGGGCCGGCTGTAACGCACCGGCCCTTTACGCCAACTGGAGCTTCAGCTCGCTTTCATATTCGACGAAACATTGCCGAACGTGGTCTTCAGGCGATTGCCGAGACCTTGCATGGCGGCGATGGCCGCGACCGCGATCAGTGCGGCGATCAGGCCGTATTCGATCGCTGTTGCGCCGCGCGTATTGCGCAACGCGCTCAAGATGAAGTGTATCATTATCCACCCCTGGACAAGAAAAGGGGCGACGAAACCAAAGTTTCGCCGCCCCCGAACTTCGATAAGCTTTAGAAGCTTACGAAGCCTTCATGTTCGACGAGACGTTGCCGAACGTGGTCTTCAGCTGGTTGCCCAGACCCTGCATGGCAGCGATGGCGGCGACGGCGATCAGAGCGGCAATCAGGCCGTACTCGATTGCGGTTGCGCCCTTGGAATTCTTGATGAAGTTGCGAATCTTCTGCATTTTCGGTCTCCAGTTTCAGTCTTCAGTCACCCGGCCGAACCGGAGAACCGGCATCGACGCATTAAGATTTAGGCGGGCAGGGTTGAGGAAAACTTAAAGACGGAAAATATTTTCGGGCGCTTGGAACTTATTGCCCGTTGCGGGCGCGTTCCATCTTGGTGTTCACGTTGCCCCACATGCCGACCGTCGAATTCGCGACCTCGACAAAGGCGGCGATCATCGTGATGACGACGAGGGACAGGATCAGACCGTACTCGATCGCCGTACCGCCCTTGCGGTCGCGGGCCAGCCGCATGAGGAATCGTGTGAACATTCGGTTGCGCGCCCCGGACCGAGTACATCTGAATGCGAAATCTAGTTCTGGAGCGTTAATGAATGACGAATAGGTCCGACCAAATCGTGGCGACCAGCCTGTTCCCGGTGGTCGCGGCGGCGCTGGTCGATGCGTCCGGCCGGGTGCTCGTCCAGCAGCGCCCGCCGGGCAAGCAGATGGCGGGCTTGTGGGAATTCCCGGGCGGCAAGGTCGAATCCGGCGAAACGCCCGAGGCGGCGCTGGTGCGAGAGCTGGCGGAGGAGTTGGGTATCAAGGTCGATGCGGCGGCTTTGACGCCTGCTACGTTTGCCAGCGAGCCACTTGGTGGAAAGCATCTCTTGCTGTTGCTGTATGTCTGCCGCGACTGGATCGGCGAACCGGCCGCGCTGGACGCCGTGGCGCTCAAATGGGTCACGCTGGCGGAGATGCGCGGGCTGGACATGCCGCCGGCCGATGCGCCGTTCATCGACACGCTGGAGCGGTTACTCTAGCGCCCGGTCGTGACCTGTCCGCCATCCATCAGGGTGATGCGGATGCTGACCCACGCCCCGATCTGCTCCTTGCCGCCCACGCGCGGCGGGCGGACGCGGAATTGCCACGCCGCCTGGCGGAATGCGCGCGCCAGTCCCGAGCCGAGCGGCGATTCGTCCAGCGCGCGACAATTCTCGACATGGTAATTCTCGATCGTCTTGCAGGCGATCAGGCCCCAGCCAGGTTGCACGCGCGGCGGAAGATAGCCGTTCAACTCGGCGTTCGACGGTTCGCGATACCATTCCGCATTGTACAGCCGCTCGCCGCCCGGGCCGGATCCGGGGCCATAGGCCGATCCGCTATCCTTGCCGGCCACCGCCTGGCCATCGCCATCACCGTCACGACCGGGGCGCGACAGGGCGGTGCCGACGGCGTTGAACATGTCCTTGCCGCCGATCAACTGGGGGAGTTCGATCGGCTTGGGTGGCGTCACCGGCGGTGCCGGGGGCTTGGGCGGTTCGGGTGGTGCCTTGGGCGGCGATCCGCGATCGGTCTCACGCGCCTTGTCGACCTTGGGTGTCGCGGGGCCGGGCGTGGGGGCGGGGTTCGGCACCTCGGTCAGCGTAAAGGTGGTGGGCGGTTTCTCCTCCACCTTGTGCGTCACGGACGGGGCAAGCCGCAGCATCACCAACAACACCAGCAGATGCGCGATGATCGCGAACGCCAGCCCGGTCGCGCGGCGGCGATCCGACGCCGAGCGATAGCCCGATGAATAAGGTGGGTCCGCCTGGGGCGCAATGGACGTCGGCTGCATTGTGCGGATGTGGCCTGGACCCGTAACGTAAGTATGTCAGCGCGGATCGATCGCTGGAGGCCCGACCGGGAATCGAACCCGGGTGCGAGGATTTGCAGTCCTCTACGTCACCACTCCGCCATCGGGCCTCGACGAGCGAGGCGGCGAAATGCGGCGGTGCGGCGCTGCTGTCAACCATTCGTGCGATTCTGCGATATTCTATTTGTCACGGCGTCGCTTGGCGTGCGCCCCACGGCACGATACAAGCCGCGAAACGGAACAAGTGTATTGCATGGCTAAAACAGCTATGCGATGAAGGTCGAAGTAAGGGCGGCGGCATGAAACTCAACACGATCGATTCGGACGGACAGGTGGCGATGCGCCACGCGATGGTGGCCAGCCAGTTGCGCACCAATGCGGTGAGCGACGCTCGCGTCGTCGCGGCGATGGCCCGCGTGCCGCGTGAGGATTACCTGCCGGTCGAGGCGCAGGACATGGCGTACCGCGATACCGCGCTGCCGTTGGGCCGGGGCCGCTTCCAGAACGTGCCGATCGCCACCGGCCGGATGCTGACCGAAGCGGTGTTGCAGGCGACCGACCGCGTGCTGTTGATCGGCGCTGCGGGTGGCTACACTGCCGCGGTGCTGGCTGAGATCGTCGCCTCGGTGACGGCGGTGGAGAGCGATCCCGCGCTGGCCGCACTAGCGCGCACCGCTTTGGTCGGGTCGCCCAAGGTTACTTTGGTCGAAGGTCCGCTCCAGGCCGGTCATGCCGAAGGCGGCCCCTTTGACGTATTGTTCATCGACGGCGCGGTAGAGAGCATTCCCGACGCGCTGGTCGCCCAGGTCGCGACCGGTGGACGTGTCGTCGGCGGCGTGGCCGATCGCGGCGTCACGCGGCTAGCATCCGGGCGCAAGACGGCGGGCGGCTTCGCGCTGCTGCCGTTCGCGGATATCGATTGCGTTCCTCTGCCCGGTTTCGCGCTCGCGAAATCCTTCACCTTCTGAAAGACCCGTTGATGCGCCGGACATATCTGCTGCTGGGTAGCGCGCTGACGATGGTCGCGGCGCCCGCCATGGCCGAAACGCTGAAAGAGGCGTTGCTGAAGGCGTACAACACCAACCCGACCCTGTCGGCGGATCGCGCCAATGTCCGCGCGATCGACGAGAACGTGCCGATCGCGCGGTCGCAGGGGCTGCCGTCGCTGAACGTCTCGGGCAATTACACCGAGAACGTCGTGAATGCGCAGAACAGCTTCCTTGCGCCTGCGCGTCAGGCGACCGGGCAGACGACCTTTTCGGTGCCGATCTATGCCGGCGGCGCGGTGCGCAATGCGGTGAAGGCCGCGGAAGTGCGTGTCGAACAGAGCCGCTTCGGCCTGCGCAACACCGAATCGCAGCTCTTCACCGCCGTCGTCGGCGCGTATATGGACGTGATCCGCGACGAGGCGATCGTCTCGCTCAACCGGCAGAACGTGCGCGTGCTGGACGTCAACCTGCAGGCGAGCAGCGATCGCTTCCAGGTTGGCGATCTGACGCGCACCGACGTGGCGCAGTCGCAGGCCCGTCTGGCCGTGGCGCGCAGCCAGTTGCAGACCGCCGAAGCGCGGCTGATCTCCAGCCGCGAAAGCTATATCCGCCTGATCGGCAACGCGCCGGGCTCGCTGGAGACGCCACCGCCGGTGCCCGATAGCCCGACCGACCCCGATACGGCGGTCGAGGTCGCGATCAAGAACAATCCGGCCTTGCTGGCCGCCGAAAAGGCGCGCGATGCGGCGCGCTTCGACGAGGGGACTGCGCGCGCGGCGCGCCTTCCACGGCTGAGCGCCAATGTCGGCGGCAATTATTATAATTATCTCGGTTCGCTCGGTTCGAGCACCGGGCAGTCGATTCCGCAGAGCGGCACGGCCGCAACGGTCGGCCTAGGCCTTACCCTGCCGCTGTATCAGGGCGGGCGTCCGGCGGCGCAGGTCCGTCAGGCGCAGGAACGGCGTGGCCAGGCGATCGAGCAGGTGACCGAGGCGGAGCGCCAGGTGATCGCCAACACGCGATCGGCCTATGCGGTGTGGAAATCGTCGGAGGAGGTGATCGCCTCGTCCGAAGTGGCGGTAAACGCCAACCGCCTGTCGCTGGAGGGCGTGCGCGCCGAGAACAGCGTGGGCAACCGCACGATTCTCGACATCCTGAACGCCGAGCAGGAATTGCTCAATTCGCAGGTCACGTTGGTGACGGCGCGGCGCGATGCGTATGTCGCGCGGTTTGCGTTGCAGGCGGCGATGGGGCGCGCGGAGGCGCGGGACTTGGGGCTGGACGGCGGCGCGCTCTACGATCCGGTGGTCAATTACAAGCGCGTGCGGCATAAATTGTCCGACTGGGGTTCCGATCCCGAGCCTGTGCCGCAGGCGACCACGACGCGCGACACCAAGGCGCAGGGCGCGGAGGTGACCAAGCCGCTCGATCCGATTCTAGACACGCCGGTTGACAGGGACGTTGCAAATCCCGCAGGAACGCCGCGTTAAGCATCGCGAAACCGCGATGCCGTGCGTCGAGGGTCGATCGATGGGGGATATCAGCGCCGAACCTTCGATGGAGGACATCCTCTCGTCGATCAAACGCATCATCGCCGAGGAAGGCGATGCTGCGGTTGCCGCGCGCAGTTCGCGCCGTGCTGCTGCCGCGCCGCGTGCGCCCTTGCCGATCCCGCGCGCCGATATCGACGATTTCAGCCATGACGAGATTCTGGAACTGAGCGAGCCGGTGCGCGCGGCCGTGCCGGAGCGGATCGTTCCTGCCCCAGTCGAGCAGGCCCGGGTGGAGCCGGTAAGTGTCGAGCCGCCCGTTCCGGTTCCGGCGGCACCGAAGGCCGAAGCTCCTGCAGCGATCGCCGATTCGATCATTTCCGTGCAGGCGACGCAGGCGACCCGTGGGCCGCTCGAAGCCCTGTCGCGCATGGTCGTGAAGCCTGAGGTCAGCGGTTCCGATACGCTCGAGGCGCTGGTCCGCGAGATGCTGCGCCCGATGCTGCGCGACTGGCTCGACGCCAAGCTGCCCGGTCTGGTCGAGCAGATGGTGGCCAAGGAAATCGCTCGGATCACTGGCCAGCATTGATTGGTTGGCGGTCGGTGGAGGTCACTGCCGCCGCTGGATAGTTCGGTGCTACTTCTCCCTCAAAAATGACGCTTCCCCGGCGGAGGCCGGGGCCCAGTCGCGCAGGTCGATGTAACAACGTTCGGCACTTGATTACTGCTGTCTCCCGACCGGGCCCCGGCCTTCGCCGGGGAAGTCCAAAGGGTGGCTGAGCGTCGATCACCTCTTCGCCAGCGTATAAAAAGCAGGCCGTTGCTCCGATAGCGGAAACTGGCCTATCACTTCCGGCCATGAAGAGGATCCTGTCCGCGAGCATGCTCGCCATCGCTATAGCCGCAACGCCTGCCGCTGCCCGTCAACTCACCATCGACGATTTGACGATGTTGTCGCGCGCCTCGTCGCCTGATGTGTCGAAGGACGGGCGTTGGCTCGTCTGGCAGCAGCGCGAGACTGATCTCGCCGCCGACAAGGGGCGGTACGATCTCTGGCGGCTCGATCTGTCGCGCAAGGGTGCCACGCCCGAGAAGCTCGCCGCGGAAGCCGATGTCAACGAAACCGCGCCGCAGCTCTCCGCCGATGGCCGCACGGTCTATTTCCAGTCCGACAAGGGCGGCGACGACGCGATCTGGTCGATCGGCATCGACGGTAGTGCCGCGAAGAAGCTGACCGGGTTCCAGGGCGGCTTCGGCGGCTTCAAGGTCGCGCCGACCGGTGACAAGATCCTCGTCTGGGCCGACCGCCTGCCCGGCGCGCCGAGCCTTGCCCCCGCGATGATCAAGAAGGATCCGAATGCGGGGCAGGGGCGCACCTATGACCAATTGTTCGTGCGCCACTGGGATACGTGGGCGGATGGCACGCGGTCGCAATTGTTCGTCCTGCCGCTCGGGCCGGATGGCGCGCCGGGCGACGGCGTGGCGATCGAGAAGACGCTGATCGGCGATGCGCCGTCCAAGCCTTCGGGCGGCGGCGAGGAAGTGTCGTGGAGCGCGGATGGCCGGACGGTCTATTTCGCACTGCGCGAGGCGGGGCGGATCGAGCCGCTATCGACCAATCTCGACATCTTCGCCGCACCCGCCGACGGATCGACTCCGCCGGTGAATTTGACGGCCGCCAATCGCGGAACGGATACCCTGCCGACGGTGTCGCCGGACGGCCGCAGCCTCGCTTATGTCGCGATGGCGCGTGCCGGCTACGAAGCCGATCGCCAGGTGCTGATGCTGCGCGATCTTGCCACCGGGCAGGTCCGCCCGCTGACGCAAGCGTGGGATCGCTCGGTCGGGTCGATCGCTTGGAGCAACGATAGCAAGACGATCTACGTCACCGCCGACGACGTACAGGAAACGCCCGCTTTCGCCGTCGCCGCCGCGACCGGCAAGGTCACGCGGCTCACGCAGCAGGGTCATGTCTCGGGCGTAACGCCGACCGCCAAGGGGATCGTCTTCGCGCTGAACAGCCTGACCGCGCCGGACGATTTCTACCGCCTCGACGGCAAGCGCACGACGCGCCTGACCTCGGTCAACGCCGAGAAGCTGGCCGGGATCGACCTGCCGACCGTCACGCGGTTCAGCTTCGCCGGTGCCAACAACGACACCGTCTGGGGCTATGCCGTGAAGCCGTATGGCAGCAGCGGCAAGGTTCCGATCGCCTATATGGTGCACGGCGGGCCGCAGGGATCTAGCAACAATAGCTGGTCGTATCGCTGGAACCCTGCGGTGTTCGCGGGCGCGGGCTATGGTCTGGTCGCGGTCGATTTCCATGGTTCCACCGGATACGGACAGGCGTTCACCGATGCGATCCGCAACAATTGGGGCGGCTGGCCGCTGGAGGATCTGCAAAAGGGCCTCAAGGCGGCGACGACGAAATTCGCCTGGCTCGATGCCGACAATGCCTGCGCGCTCGGCGCGTCCTACGGCGGCTACATGATGAACTGGTTCGAAGGACAGTGGCCCGATCGCTTCAAGTGCATCGTGCAGCATGACGGCGTGTTCGATGCGCGCGCGATGGCCTACGAAACCGAGGAATTGTGGTTCGACGAGTGGGAACATGGCGGCAAGGCCTATTTCGAAGACGCGCAGGCGTTCGAGAAGTGGAACCCGGTCAATTACGTCACCGCGTGGAAGACGCCGATGCTGGTGATCACCGGCGAAAAGGATTTCCGCATTCCCTACACTCAGGGCCTGGCGACCTTCACCGCGCTGCAACGCCGTGGCATCCCCTCGCGCCTGCTGGTCAACCCGAGCGAGAACCATTGGGTGCTGAAGCCGAAGAACTCGCGGCAATGGTATCGCGAAGTGCTGGGCTGGATGGGGACGTATACCGCGAAGAAATGACCTTGTCCGTCACCCCCGCCTTCGCGGGGGTGACGGACAAGAAGTGCTTGGGTAAAGCCCAAGCATGACCGAACTCCCCAAAACCTTCGACCCCGCCGAAATCGAATCGCGCTGGTATGCGCATTGGGAGGCGACCGACAAGTTCCGCCCCGACCGCCCCGGCGCGGAGCCGTGGACGATCGTCAATCCGCCGCCCAACGTCACCGGCAACCTGCATATCGGCCATGCGCTGGACAATACGCTGCAGGACATCCTCGCGCGCCACGCGCGATTGCAGGGTAAGGATGCTCTGTGGGTGGTCGGCACCGACCATGCCGGCATCGCGACGCAGATGGTGGTCGAGCGGCAGTTGAACGCCGCTCAGGACAAGCGCACCAATTACACGCGCGAGCAGTTCGTCGAGAAGGTCTGGGCGTGGAAGGAGGAGAGCGGCGGCACGATTACCGCACAGCTCCGCCGTCTCGGCTGCTCGATGGACTGGAAGAACGAACGCTTCACGATGGACCCGGGCTTTTCGAAGGCCGTGCTGAAAGTGTTCGTCGATTTGCACAAGCAGGGCTTGCTGTATCGCGACAAAAGGCTGGTGAACTGGGATCCGGGCCTCGGCACCGCGATCAGCGATCTCGAGGTCGAAACGCGCGAAATCAAGGGGCAGTTCTGGAAGCTGCGCTATCCGCTGGAAGACGGTTCGGGCTTTATCGAGGTCGCGACGACGCGGCCCGAGACGATGCTTGCCGACATGGGCGTGGCGGTGAACGAGAAGGACGATCGCTACACGGCGTTGGTTGGCAAGAAAGTGCGCCTGCCGATCACCGGCCGCCTGATCCCGATCGTGACCGACGATCATGCCGATCCGGAGCTTGGCTCGGGCGCGGTGAAGATCACGCCGGGGCATGACTTCAACGATTTCGAAGTGGGCAAGCGTGCCGGCATGAAGGCGGGCGAGATGCTCAACATGCTCGATGCCAAGGCGCAGGTCGTGCAGGTTTCGGACGGGCTGATCCCGGCGGAGTTGCTCGGCCTGACGACGGCGGAGGCGCGCAAGGCGGTCGTCGCGCGGCTGAAGGACGAGGGTTTCCTCGTACCGCACATCGACAAGGACGGCGAGGAACACGATTCCGAACCGCGCACGATCCAGACGCCCTATGGCGACCGCTCCGGCGTGGTGATCGAGCCTTGGTTGACCGACCAATGGTATGTCGATGCGGCGACTTTGGCGCAGCCCGCGATCGACGCGGTGCGGAGCGGCGCGATCAAGATCGTGCCGAAGACCTGGGAGAAGACGTTCTTCAACTGGATGGAAGGGATTCAGCCCTGGTGCGTGTCTCGCCAATTGTGGTGGGGGCACCGGATACCGGCTTGGTTTGGGCCTGCAATTCAAAGCAATGGCGAGCTCGCATATGTTTTTGGCAATGAAGCTGTAACCGGACTCCAGCGAGAATGCTTCGTCGCGGAGACGGAAGCTGAGGCGATCAAACTTGCTGAGAAAAAATACGGTTCGAGTAATGTGCAGATTGGCGACCACGACGCTGAGAATCTAACTGATGAGATAGTGGCTGCCGCGAAACAGCAGCGTGAAAAAATCTTGCTGTTCCAGGATCCCGACGTCCTCGACACGTGGTTCTCCTCCGCGCTCTGGCCGTTCGCGACGATGGGCTGGCCGGATGACCTCTCCTCTAACCCCTCCCCTTCAGGGGAGGGGCAAGGGGTGGGGGATGCCTCGCAGAGAGGTCAGCTCGCCGGACTGCCCCACCCCAACCTCTCCCCTGAAGGGGAGGGGCTTGAGAAGAACACGCTCCACGGCCGCTACCCCAACGACGTGCTGATCTCCGGCTTCGACATCCTGTTTTTTTGGGACGCCCGCATGATGATGCAGGGCATCCACTTCATGAAAGACGTGCCATTCCGCACGCTCTACCTGCACGGCCTGGTCCGCGCGGCGGATGGGTCGAAGATGTCCAAGTCGAAGGGCAATACGGTCGATCCGCTTGGGCTGATCGATCAGTACGGCGCGGATGCGCTGCGCTTCTTCATGGCGGCGATGGAGAGCCAGGGCCGCGACATCAAAATGGATGAAAAACGCGTCGAGGGCTATCGCAACTTCGCGACGAAGCTGTGGAACGCGGCGCGCTTCTGCCAGTCGAACGGCATCGTCGCGAGCCAGCATCTGGAAGCACCAAAGGCCGAACTGGCGGTGAATCGCTGGATCATCGCCGAGACGATCCAGGCGGTGCAGGCGGTGGATCTGGCATTGGCCGATTACCGCTTCGATGGCGCGGCGAACGCGATCTACCAGTTCGGCTGGAGCCGCTTCTGCGACTGGTATATCGAACTCATCAAGCCGGTGCTCGGCCAGATGGATGCCCCGGCGAGCGGCCCGGAAGCGGACGAGACGCGCGCGGTGGCGGGCTGGGTGCTCGATCAGTTGCTCGTGCTGCTCCACCCGTTCATGCCGTTCATCACAGAGGAATTGTGGTCCAAGATGGGGCCGCGCGACTATGATCTGATCGTCGCGAAATGGCCGATAGCGGATGCGCGGGCGATCGACCCGGAGGCGGCGAAGGAAGTGGATTGGCTGATCCGCCTCGTCAGCGAAGTGCGGGCGGCGCGGGCCGAGTTAAGCATTCCGCCGGGTTTGAAAATCGATTTTGTTATTCCGGATGCTCGCGAAGACACGAAGAAAAGACTTTCGATGTTCCTCCCTGAATTGGAACGGCTGGCGCGCTTCAAACCGGGCGTGAGCGCGCGCCAAGGCGCGACGGTTCAGATCGTTCATGATGATGAAGTGTATTATGTTCCGCTCGAAGGCGTGGTCGATCTCGATGCCGAACGCGCTCGACTTACCAAGGGCATCGCGGCCGCCGAGAAGGAGCGCGATGCGCTCGCTGGCCGGCTCGGCAATGCGAGCTTCGTCGAGCGCGCCAAGCCGGAAGCGGTGGAGAAGGCGCGTGCCGATCATGCCGACAAGGCGGCCGAGGCCGAACGGCTCGGCGCGGCGCTGGCGCGGTTGGGTTGATCGCTTCCCCACATCCGTCATCCCGGCGTAGGCCGGGATCGCCATGGGGCGAGCGTCACGCACGCCTCCCGGAGACCCCGGCCTGCGCCGGGGTGACGGGGAAAGCCGAATTGGCGGGATGAGATGACGATCGCCCCTACACAAAAGCGCCAGCGCGATCTCACCACCGGCCCGATCGGTGCGACGTTGCTCGCCTTCGCGTTGCCGACGCTCGCTTCGAACATCCTGCAATCGCTGAACGGGTCGATCAATTCGATCTGGGTCGGGCGTTTCCTCGGCGAAGGTGCGCTGGCGGCGACAAGCAATGCCAACATCATCATGTTCCTGATGTTCTCGCTCGTGTTCGGGTTCGGCATGGCGGCGACGATCCTGATCGGCCAGTCGGTCGGGCGCGGCGATATCGAAGCCGCGCGGCGGGCGTTCGGATCGGCGATGGGGCTTGTGGTCGGCGGGGCGGTGGCGATTTCGCTGGCCGGATGGGTGTTCGCGCCGGGAATCCTGCATCTGCTCGCCACTCCGGCGGAGGCTCAGCCGCTGGCGCTCGCCTATCTGCGCGTCATCTTCCTCGGCCTGCCGTTGTCGATGCTCGGCGTGCTGGTGCAGATGGGCCTGCGCGGCACCGGCGATTCGGTGACGCCGCTCTGGTTCATGGTACTAAGCGTGGTGGTGGACGCATCGCTCAACCCGCTGCTGATCGCGGGGATCGGGCCGTTTCCGAAGATGGGCATCGCCGGTTCGGCCACCGCCACCCTGGTCGCGGCAATCGTCTCCACGCTGGGGCTGATCTTCTATGTCTATGCCCGCGATCTGCCGATCCGGCTGCGCGGTGCCGAGTTGCGCTATGTGCTCCCGTCCCGCGCGCTTGTCCGCACGATCGTCGCCAAGGGCCTGCCGATGGGCGCGCAGATGCTGGTCATGTCCACCGCCGGGCTGGCGATGGTCGGGCTGATCAATCGCCTGGGCGTGGAAACGGCGGCGGCCTATGCCGTGTCGCAACAATTGTGGACCTATATCCAGATGCCGGCGATGGCGATCGGCGTCGCGGTCAGCAGCATGGCGGCGCAGAATATCGGCGCGGGGCGCTGGGACCGGGTCGATGCGATCACCTGGGCCGGCATCCGCTACAACACGATCGTCACCATCGTGGTGATCGGCGCCATCATCCTGTTCGATCGCCCGGTGATGGCATTGTTCATCGGCGCGGAGAGCCCGGCGATCCCGATCGCGCGACACATCCAGTTGATCAGCAGCTGGACGTTCGTGCTGTTCGGCGCGTCGATGGTGTTCTTCGCCACCGTACGCGCGAACGGTGCGACGCTGGCACCGCTGATCATCCTGACCATCGCGATGTTCCCGGTGCGGATCGGCTTCGCGCTGGCGGCGCGACCGATCATGGGCGGGGATGCGATCTGGTGGTCGTTCCCGATCAGCTCGGTCGTGTCACTGGCGCTGGCGATCTGGTTCTATCGTCGCGGCACCTGGCGCACGCAGACGATGGCGGTGCCCGACGATGGCGATTGCGAGGAACATGCGCACACCGTAGCCGAACCGGCGGGTCGATTGCAGCCCACGGGGTAGGCGTTCAGACGGGGAGCGGGGCGGGGGCCATCACCCGGATGATCCCCGCGGCGACCTTCGCCGTCACCGGCGTCTTCGCCAGCACCTCGCCGTCGATCGAGATCGGCATCCTCGGTTCGGTATCGATGCGCAGGGATTTGCCGTGGAAATCGCGCGTATCCTCGTGCCGTGATTCGTGCCGGAAGAAGCTCGCCGCCCAGTTCTTGACCAGCCGGCGCTTCACATGGCCGACCACCGCCTGCACCACGATCTCGCCCGAATCGACCGCCGCCGCATCGACCAGTTCGGTGCCGCCATGATACGGCCCGTTCGAGATGCGCACCTCGACCACGCGCAGCCGCTCTGCGGTCGGCCCTTCGCCGACGATCAGGGTGAAAGGCTTGAAGCGGGTGAATTGGTAGCTCGCCCAAGCGAGATAGCCGATCCGCCCGAACACCTTCTTCAGCCCGTGGGGAACCGTCTGCGCGATCTGCGGCGAGATGCCGAGTGCGGCGCAATTGGCGAAATAATCGCCGTCGATCATGCCAAGATCGATCCGGCGCGGCACGCCGGTGCGCAACACCTCCACCGCGCCGGGAATATCGAGCGGAATGCCGAGCGTGCGCGCGAAGCTGTTGGCGGTGCCGAGCGGCAGCACGCCCAGAATCACGTCCTGCCCGACGAGCAGATCGACCAGCCCGCTGATCGTCCCGTCGCCGCCGCCGAGGATGACCAGATCTGGCTTCTTGGACAGTGCATCGCGCAGTTCGTCCTCCAGCCGCGCCGGATCGGGCACGGCGCGCGCATCGACCGGGAAGTCGAGCGACTGCATCGCCTGGCACGTCGCCTCGAACTGCGCTTGGCCGGTGCGCGACTTGGTGTTGATGATGAGCGCGGCGGACGTGATCGTGTCGGTCATGCGCGGCTCAACGCGCGCGAAACGATTTCGGGTGCGTAACGCTCATGGTTGGCAAACACTATTTCTCGATGGCGAACGAGACGACCAATTGCGCCGTAGTTTCGACGGGCGTTGGCGCGATCGCCAAGGCCACCGGCTGCATGAGAGACGGAGGTGCGTTGTACAGGACCATTTCCTGCGGTGCGGAGGCGTAACGGTTGCGAATATTGCTATCCCCATCGACCACCGAAACCAACGCACCCAGCTTCGCACCGCTCGCTCTGGCGACGATTTCCGCCTTGGCGCGGGCATTAGCCATCGCCTCGAAAAGGGCGCGCTGCAGTGCCGGAGCCTGATCGCGCAACCCGAAGCCCTGAATTTCGGCACTGGCCGCGCCCAGCCGACCGGCGAGACCGACGGCCGTACCGGCATCCTTGATCGAAGTCAGGACGATTTCCGTTCTGGTCTCAGCCAAAGCGCCGACGATCCTGCACGGGCCTTTCGATGAGCCGCTATTGCCTCCGGTGTCCATCTCGTCGGCCATCGCTTCAAGATTATCGGCCATCATCGTCATAGCGTCGGTCGCCATGCTGCCATTGCAATCACCCTTGCGGACTTCGCGTATCGACACCGAGCCTGTGCGGACGATCATTTTCGGATCGAGCTTCTGCAACCCGGCGAAAACCGCCTTCTGTTTGCCGGAGAGCGCGGTGGTCGCCGCATCGGGCGTCTTTCCTTCGCCGCGCATCGTCAAAGACAGCGTCGCGATATCAGGCGGGGTCTCGGCTTTCCCCGATGCGGAAATCAAAATCGTGTTCGGTCGCGCCAAGTCCTGCGCCGTGGCGGAGAATGGCAAGCCCGCCAAGATGACGATGAATATGCTCGTGCGCATTACGCGTCCCTCCCAAGATTATATAGATGATACAACATTACATAAATCCATCTGGCAAGCGATATCGACTATGTCTTGCTTGACCGTGGCCGAGGTTCCAAAAGCACGGCCATGTCCGCAAGCTATCCCGCCCTTCGCCTGCGCCGTACGCGCGCCAGCGTGTGGAGCCGCCGGCTCCATGCCGAAACCGTCCTGACGCCGGCCGACCTGATCTGGCCGTTGTTCATCTCCGAAGGGCAGGGGGTGGAAGAGCCGATCGCCAGCCTGCCGGGTGTGTCGCGCTGGTCGGTCGATCATATCGTCGCGCGGGCGAAGGAGGCGCGCGATGCCGGGATCGCCTGCATCGCCCTGTTCCCGAACACGCCGGCGCACTTGCGTACGGCGGGCGGCGAGGAAGCGCTGAACCCCGACAATCTGATGTGCCGGGCGATCCGCGCGCTGAAGGACGCGGTACCGGAGGTCGGCGTGCTGACCGACGTCGCGCTCGATCCCTATACCGCGCATGGCCATGACGGGTTGCTCGACGAGGGCGGCTATGTGCTGAACGACCGGACCGCGGAGATGCTGGTCGGGCAGGCGCTGAACCAGGCGGCGGCAGGGGCGGACATCATCGCGCCCAGCGATATGATGGACGGCCGCGTCGGGCTGATCCGCGAGGCGCTAGAGGCCGAGGGCCGCGTCAACGTCCAGATCATGTCCTATGCCGCCAAATATGCCAGTGGCTTCTACGGCCCGTTCCGCGACGCGGTCGGTTCGCGCGGGCTGCTTAAGGGCGACAAGAAGACGTATCAGATGGATTCCGCCAATGCCGAGGAAGCACTGCGCGAGGTCGCGCTCGATCTTGCCGAGGGCGCGGACAGCGTGATGGTCAAACCCGGTCTTCCCTATCTCGACATCATCTTGCGCGTGAAGAGCGAGTTCCAAGTCCCTGTGTTCGCGTACCAAGTGTCGGGCGAATATGCGATGATCGAGGCGGCGGTCGCGGCCGGCGCGGCAGAGCGCGATGCGGTTGTGCTGGAAACGCTAATGGCGTTCAAGCGCGCGGGCTGTTCGGGCGTGCTGACCTATCACGCGCTGCATGCGGCGAGGTTGCTGGCGGCGTGATCGAGACCGAACGCCTGATCCTGCGCCCGCAAACGCCGGCCGACCGCGCGGCTTTGCACGCGATGTGGGCCGACCCGTTGGTGATGGCCGATCTCGGCCCGGTGAAGAGCGCAACCGACAGCGACGCGGCGATCGCGCGGCATCTCGGCTATGGCGATGTCGGGCTGGGCTTCTGGGCGGTCGAGCGGCGCGACAGCGGTGAGACGATCGGCTTCTGCGGTCTCAAGCCGGGGGCGGAGAAGACGCCGATCGAGGGCGAGGTGGAAATCGGCTGGATGATCGCGCGTGCGCATTGGCGTCTGGGCTATGCGCTGGAAGCGGCGGCGGCGAGCATCGACTGGGTCTGGGCGAACCGCGATGCCCCGCGCGTCATGGCGATCACCGCCGCCAGCAACCTGCCGAGCCAGGCATTGATGCGACGGCTCGGTATGCGCCATCTGGCCGAGCTGGATTTCCGGCATCCGGCCTTCCCGGATGACGATCATCGCCGGCAGAGCGTCGTGTTCGCGATCGACCGCCTGGCATGATCGAAACGCCGCGCCTGATCCTTCGTCCGTGGCGCGAGGACGACAAACCCGCGTTCGAGGCGATCATCAACACGCCGGCGATGACGGTGCATTTCGGCGGCGTGCAACCACGCCCTCAGATCGATCTGCTGATCGACGCCCAGATGGCGAAACAGCAGGCGGATGGCCATTGCATGTGGGCGGTGGAGATGCGCAACGACGGCACGCTGGCGGGAATTTGCGGGCTGAGGATCGGCGGCCACCCGGATACTCCGGTCGATGGCATGTACGAACTCGGCTGGCGCATCGCCGAACGGCATTGGGGGCAGGGCATCGCGCGCGAGGCGGCGGAGGCGAGCCGGGATTGGGGCTGGGCGAATACCCCCGCGCAGCGCATCGCGGCCTGGACGAATCCGGACAATGCGCCGTCCTGGGGCCTGATGATCCGGCTCGGCATGGTGCGGCGGCCCGATCTGGATTTTCGCCACCCGCGGTTTAGCGATAACGACGATCCGATCGGCGATATGATCGTCTATGTGATTGATCGGCCGACGAAATGATTACGACCGAACGCCTGATCCTGCGCGGCTGGCGTGATGCGGACGTGCCGTTGCACAATGCGATGTGCAACGATGCCGCGTTCATGCAGCATCTGGGGCCACCATTGCCGATGGCGGAATCCGCGGCTGCGGCGGCGCGGCAGGTGGCCAATCTCGCCAATTACGGGTCGTGTTTTTGGGCGGTCGAACTGCGCGAAACCGGCGGGTTCATCGGCTATTGCGGGATCAAGCCCGGGCCGGACGGCACGCCGATCGCGGGCCTGCCGGAAATCGGCTGGGGCATCGCGCCCGATCATTGGCGGCGGGGGCTTGCGCGGGAGGGGGCCTCGGCCTGTCTCGATTGGGCCTGGGCGCACCGGGACTGGCCGGCGGTCCATGCCATCACCGTTCAGGGCAATGTCGCCAGTTGGGGCGCGATGGAGCGGATCGGCATGACGCGCGTCGACGACGGCGATTTCGACCACCCGGCTCTGGCCGAAGGCGATCCGCTACGCCGCCACATCCACTACCGCATCGATCGCCCAGCGTGACGACTGGAACGGGGAGTGCGGGGGGCGCAGGCCGGCGGCGGTTGTTCGTCGCCGCGATCCTGGCGGGATCGTTCCTGCTGTTCCTCGTCCAGCCGATGGTCGCGCGGATGGCCTTGCCACGGCTGGGCGGCGCGCCGGCGGTGTGGAATTCGGCGATGCTGGTCTATCAGGCGTTGCTGCTCGGCGGCTATGCCTATGCGCATTGGCTCGGGCGGTTGAGCGCGCGGCGGCAGGCGCTGGTGCATCTCGCCGTGCTGGTCGCGGCGATGCTGTGGTTGCCGCTGCATCTCAGCGCTATGCAATTGCCCGCCGATGCCGCGCCGGCCTTGTGGGTGCCGTGGCTGCTGGCGGCGTCGATCGGGCCGCTGTTCTTCGCGATCTCCGCACAGGCGCCGCTCCTGCAACGCTGGTTCAGCGTGTCGAGCGACGGGGCGGACCCGTATGCCCTCTACGCGGCATCCAACTTCGGCAGCTTCGGCGGGCTGATCGCCTATCCGCTGCTGGTCGAGCCGATGCTGGCGGTGAGATGGCAGAGCTGGTTGTGGACGGCGGGCTATGCGATCGTCGTGCTGCTGGTCGCCGCCTGCGCCTTCCGGCTGCCGCGCACGACCGCAGTGGCGGCGCAGACCGAGGCCGTCAGCCCGGCACCGCCCCGGTCGCGCGTGGCGCTGTGGATCGCGCTCGCCTTCGTGCCCTCGGGCCTGATGCTCGCGACATCGACCTATATCACCACCGATATTGTCGCGATGCCGCTGCTGTGGGTGCTGCCGCTCGGCCTGTACCTGCTCAGCTTCACGATCGCCTTCGCGGCGAACCGCGACCTGGCCGACATCCTGACGCGGATCGCGCCGGTGACCATCCTGCTGTTCGGCGGCGTGATGGTCGGCGGATATCAGGAAAAGCCGTATCTCAACGCCGGCCTCGCGCTGGTATTGCTGTTCATGGCCTCGGTCGCGCTCCACACCGCGATGTACCGGCTGCGACCGGCCCCGGACCGGCTGACCGGCTTCTACCTTGCAATGTCGGTCGGCGGGGCGCTGGGCGGAGTGTTCGCCGCGCTCGTCGCGCCTTTGGTGTTCGATTGGACCTACGAATATCCGCTACTGATCCTCGCCGCCGGTGCGCTGGTGCCGCAAGGCTTCCTGATCCCGCAGGTGCGGCGCTTCTGGCAGGGATCGGCCGCGCGATATCGCTTCATCACGCTCGGCATCGCCGGGATCATGGCGGCGGTCGTGCTGGCGGTGATGATCCGCGCCGCGCATTCGGGCAGCGAGGCGATGCCCGCACCGGGCTTCGTCTTCCTGATCGTCGTCGCTTTGGGGTTGGTGGTCGTTGGTTCTCGCGCCGCGTTCGTCATCGTGCTGGCCGGCGCGCTGGTGGCGTTCGGCGGCTATCGCTCGATCCTGATCTCGATGGAGCCGGACGCGCGGGTGCGCAGCTATTTCGGGGTGTACACCGTCACTCACGATGCCACCGTGCGACAACTGGCGCACGGCACGACGATCCACGGCACGCAATTGCTAGGCAGCATCGCGCGCGAGCGCACGCCGACAGCATATTACGTGCCGCAATCGGGCGTGGGGCAGGCGATGCTCGCTTTGCCCGCATTATACGGGCCGAACGCCCGGGTCGGTGTGGTCGGGCTGGGGGCGGGGACGCTCGCTTGTTATGCGCGGCCGGGGCAGGACTGGCGCTTCTACGAGATCGACCCGGCGGTGGTGCGCATCGCGCGCGAACAGTTCAGCTTCCTGTCGCGCTGTTTGCCGGGTGGTGCCCGAATCGAGATCGGCGATGCGCGCCTGCGCTTGCAGGCCGAGACTCCGGCGACGCTCGACCTGCTCGCGCTCGATGCCTTCTCGTCGGATTCGGTGCCAATGCATCTGATGACGCGCGAGGCCTTCGCGGCCTATGGGCGCGTCCTGTCGCCGCGCGGCGTGCTGCTCGTGCATATCTCGAACCGCTTTCTCGATCTGGAACCCGTCGTGTCCACTGCTGCTAAAGCCGGCGGTTGGAGCGCGGCGGCGCTCACTTTCAGCCGCCCGGCCGATGCGGGGGTGGCGGTGACCGGATCGGCGTGGATCGCGCTGTCGCACGATCCGTCGGTGATCGCGGCGCTGAAGGCGCGGGACCGGCGCTGGGCGGCGCTGACGGCGTATCCGGGCTTCACGCCCTGGACGGATGACTATTCGACCATCCTGCCGCTGGTGAAGGCGTTCAGGTAGGGGGTCCCCCATCTCCATAATATAGACACCGAACCTCCCGTTCGCCCTGAGCCTGTCGAAGGGCGTGTCCCAAGCGCGGTGGTATGTGCGGGGGGCACGTGCTTCGACAAGCTCAGCACGAACGGAAGAGAGGCGTTAGCTCACGCCGCCGGCAATAGCCCCTGCAACCGCGCCACCGTCGCCGTTTCCGCCTCCAGTTCCGCCTGAGCCAACGCATGCGCGCTGTCGAGCGTGGGATAGGCCGGTTTGCCGTCCGCCGCCCGCGCGATCGCCGCTTGCTCCAGATCGGTGACGACGCTCAGTGCCTGCGCGTGGATGATGTCGAGGTCGGCCAAAGCGGTCTGCGCCTCGATCCAGCGGTCGCCGCCCACCTTGTCGCCTTTGGCGACCTTGGCCGCCGATTCGGCCCGCGTCGCGGCGATGGCGAAATCCTTCTTGTTGGTTTCCACCCCCGCAAGGCTGGTGGCGATGATCTTGTCGAGCGCCGGATCGGGTTCGACCACAGGGGCCACCACCGCCGGTTCGGCATCGCTGCGGCTCTCGATTGGGCGCGGCAGGAGCGAAGGATAGGTCGCCGACCTCTTCTCGACACAGCCTCCGACGGCGAGAATCGCACCGCCCAACAGAAGCAGGCGAGTGAAAGGGGCGATTTTGTGGGGCTGTGTCATCGGCAATCGCTCTATGCGCGCAAAAAGCGACACGCAATCTTCGTACGAACAAGATACGGGGTTGCGTACCTGCAAACCCGCCTCTATTGCACCGCCTCCACGCACCCATAGCTCAGCTGGATAGAGCATCAGACTACGAATCTGAGGGTCGGGCGTTCGAATCGCTCTGGGTGCACCAACATAAACCCTGCCAGGTCATCGACTTGGCAGGGTTTATGTTTTTATGGCGCGAAGTGGCCGCCAATTCCCTGCGTCTCGACGTCGCAAGATCGGGATGCGGACCTGATCTGGAGCCATTCCCTAGAGACTCGGGTGGGCCGCATGTGCGATGTGCCATGTCGTCTTCGCTAGCGGCATGGATGTTCGAGTGTGAACCAGTATCCACCGGAATCTTCGAGTGATGGATCACCTTGCGATCGTCTTAAGGACGACTTGAACGCGACGCGTATGAGATGGCGACCCGAAGGTATTGCTGTTTCGTGACCTTGCCGATCGATCACCTCAGCCCGCGCCAGCGTGAGTGCCTCCGGCTGGTCTGGGATCGGCAGGCGACGTCCAAGGAAATCGCCATCGCGCTGGGAATCAGCAAATCCACCGTGGATGGCTACATCGCCGAAGCGGTCGAGCAGCTCGGCGCGCGTGACCGGCGCGAGGCGGCGGCGATGGCGTTCGGGGATGTGCCCCGCGCAGCATCGGGGGGCGATCCGGCGCGGGTATCCGAAGCCCAGCAGCCGGCGGCAGGGGTGTCCTCGTCGATGGAGGTATCGGCGATGTCGCGGCCCTGGCCGTCGCCCCATCGCCCACGCAATTCGCTGACGCTGACGCAAACGCTCGGGTGGATCGCGACGATCGCGATCGGCTCGTTGGTGGCGCTGGCGCTGGCGACATCGGTCGGCAACGGGCTCCCGTCCGTTGCCCGTCCGGTGATAGATGCCGTCCATCGGTTGACACGCTAACGGCGGGGGCTGCCCCGTCATGGGGGCTTTTCCGATGCTGAACACCCGTCTCGAACTCACTCGCAAAGCCGCGGCCGAATTGATCGCGATCGAAAAGAACCTCGATGCCGCGCTGGTCGGGCAGGCCAAATTGCAGGCGATCGCCATCGAAGGCCGTCGCAACGCCAAACTGCCGCTTCACACCGGTCAGGCCGGTCTCGAACAGTTGGCGAGCGCCAACATCAACCTGATCGCGGCGCGCAAGGCCGTGCACGAGGCGCATCTGGTGTTCCGCCAGGTGCAGCGCGACATGGGCCTGGGAACGGTGTCCTTCGGCGATTATGGCGACACACCGGACGAATTCGCCCCGAGCGGTCAGGTCGCCGCGCAACCGGCTCTGGCCATCGTCGATGCCGCCTGATTGGGTGGGGTTGACGATACCGGGTCAGGTAAGGAACGCGCTTACTCGTGAGCTTGCTGCTTTTCCTGACCCTGCTGATCCTGTGCTGCGGCTACGCGCTGCTGCGAGGCGGCGCGCCCGAGCGGGTGGGGGCCGCGTTGCTGGTGCTGAGCTATACGCTGGGCCTGCCGGTGCATTGGATGGTCGACGCCGCCGGGTATCGCTCGGCGGTGATCGGCACCGCGGCGATCGACGTACTGTTGTTGGCGGCGCTGACCGTGCTGGCATGGCGGTCGACGCGGTTCTGGCCGTTATGGGTGGCGGGGTGGCAATTGGCCGCGATCGTCGCGCATCTGGCCAAGCTGCTCGATCCGGGGATGCTGGCCATCGGTTATGCCATCCAGGCGCAGATCTGGGCCTACCCGATGGTGCTCGCCACGGCGGCGGGCGCGTGGCGGCACCGGAGTCGACGACGATCCGGCGATCCCGATTCGCCCTGGAAGCCATCGCCCGGGATCGCGCCGGCGTGACCCGAAAAGAGCGTCGTCCATGATGTCCGCCGAGCATGCACGGCTGGCGGCGCGGTTCAGGCAGGCGCGGCGTTTGCGCGACAACGTCTTTGCCGAGCAACGTGACGGTTTTGGAGAGCCGGGCTGGGACCTGCTGCTGGCCTTGAGCGCGCATGACGACGACGATCGGCCCTTGCCCGCCCCGGACTTGCTCGCCGCAGCGGGAGTCTCGCATGAAATCGCGAAACGCTATCTCGACTGGCTGGCATCCGCCGGCCTGATCACTTGCAACGACGATACGCCTATGGTCGTCGCGCTGAGCGAGCGGGGCCGGAAATTGATGACGGACTATCTGGATTTCGCCATCTGATCCATGTTAGAAAGCCGATCTATTGTCGCATCGATTCAAGGCCCCGCGACGAAGGAAGCCCTGGGGCGCTTCTCAAGTGAGGCGGGGGCCGACGTGGTTGAAAAAGCAGATGGCGATGGATTGAGCGAAGCGCTCGATCTTCTGCGCCATGCGCTGGCGCTGCTCGATGCCCAGCAGGAACATATCGCCGGTGCCCATATCGCCCACGCCATCGCGTTGCTGGAGCGTAGCGGCGAGGAATTCCCGCCTCGCGTTCATTGATCGCCGACCGTCGCGATTGAGAGAGCTTGCGTTTTGATATCGTTCTCCAGACCAGAAGCTGTTCAATACTCAAACCAATTTGAAGTATAAATAGAATAGATTTGGTTTCTATTTGACGCTCTCAAGCAAAATGTAGCCTAATAATAGGTTAACTATCAATCTACGGAACATTGAAAGTCTCTTGGTCATTTAATTCCATCAAGCCAACCGGCTTGACTGGACTTAAAGGAGGCGTGTCATGTTCAACAAATCACATACTAAGCCTTTCGGCATCTTGCTTGCTTCCGTCGGCGCATTGTCGTTGGCGGCGTGTGGCAGTTCGGGATCGTATCGTGTCGCTTCGGTGGGAACGACCTCCGTCGGCACCACGCCTACCGATACGGGCAGTGGCGGCACGACCGACGGCGGCTCCGGCACTGGGTCCGGCACAGGCACGGGTTCGGGCACCGGATCGACGGGCAGCACTGGATCCACCGGCACCGGAACGGGCGGCATGACGACTTCCGGCGTGCCGGTGGTCGGTGCGGTTCTGGTCACGGCCGGCAATACGGTGATCGGTCTGTCGGGCAAGCAAAACGCGCTCACCACCAAGATCAACGGCCTGGCGCCGGGTACCACCACGATCACGGGAACCGTCACCAACGTGTTGGCCAAAACCGGTCAAAGCCTGGTCGATCTCGGGCAGGGCCAGTCGCTGCTCCTGAACGGTGCCGGCGGCAAGCTGGGTGAGGTCGTGAAAATCGATCTGGCGTCCAAGACGGTCACCGGGGCAAGTGCCGGGTCCGGCCTGCTCGGTGTATCGGTCCTGTCACCGGTGGTGGCGACCGGCACCGTCGCGGCGGTCAATCTCGGCAATTCGGGCGCGTTGGTCAACGTGGGTGCCGCGGCGAATACCGGCAGCGTGCTGGCTCCGGTCACGACGGCCGTGAGCGGCGTCACCGGCGGCACGACGGGCGGGGCACTCGCCCCGGTCACGACGGTCGTGAACGGCGTCACCGGCGGCACGACGGGCGGGGCACTCGTCCCAGTCACGACGGTCGTCAATGGCGTCACCAGCGGTGCGAATGGCAGCGTCCTCGTACCCGTCACCGCCGTGGTGGGCGGCGTCACCAGCGGCCTGACCGGCAATATTACCGGCAATATCACCGGCAGCGTCAACGGCAGCGCGACCGCGACCGGCGGGGTGAACACCGCTGGCGCATTGGCACCCGTCACCACCGCCGTCGGTGGGCTGACCGGCAAGGTGGGCGGCCTGACCGGGCATTGATCAACGATCGAGGCGCGCGTCGCAGAACGCGCGCCTCGTCACTTCGCGCCATATCATGACAAAAGGGGATAGGCCGTGGCGATGATCGCCCTGCTGCTCGCCGCTGCTTTGCCGTCGCAGAGCGGCCCATCCGATATCGTCATCGACCGCAACCGCATCGATCGCGCCCGCCCGCCCGCAACGCCGAGCAACGCGCCGCCCGAACGCGAGAAGACGGTGATCGCCACCAAAGGCTCGCAGACGCCGATCGCCGGCATCGCCTTTCGCGGCGCGCAGGCCCCGGCACCCGTGGCGGAGGCGGCACGTGCCTTTCTCGGCAAGCCGGCCAGCGCCGAAAACCTGCAACTGCTCGCCGCGGCCCTGTCGACCGCTTATGCCAAGACCGAGGTCGCGCTCTACACGGTCGCGATCCCAGAACAGGATTTCAGCGGCGGCACGATCATCGTGCTGCTGACCGAGGGCAAGGTCGCCGCCGTGACGGTGAAGGGCGATGGTCACGCACTCCTGCGCCGCCGCCTCGCGCGGATGACGGAGGAAGCGCCACTGACCCGCGCCACGTTCGAGCGGCAGATCACCCTGGCCCGCGCTATCCCCGGCCTTACCTTCGACAGTGATTTCCAGGATCCCGCCGCCGATGGCGCGCTGGCGCTGACCGTCACGCCGAAGCAGAAACGCCATAAATTCTCGCTTGGCTTCAGCAATCGCGGCGTCGATCTGCTCGGCGACGGGCAATTCGATGCGACCGCCGAATTCTACGGCCTCGCCACGGACGGCGACCAGTTGAGCTTCAACGCCAGCACCGCCAGCGACTTCCGCCGCTATCGCTACGGCGCGATCGGCTATACCGCGCCGCTCACCGCCAGCGGGCTGACGATCGCCGCCAACGCCGCCTATCTCCAGACGCGGCCCAAGGGACTGAACATCACGGGCAAGGCTAAGCTCGCCGGCCTGTCGATCGCCTATCCCTGGCTGCGCGATTTTCATCGTTCGGGCGATATCAGCATCGGCGTGGACGGGCTGAACAGCGACAATGCCGCGTTCGGCAATCTGATCGCGACCGAACGGACGCGGGCGCTGCGCATCGCCGGCAGCTTCGCTATGGCGCGCGAGCGGCGCTCCCTCTCGGTCAGCGGATCGGTCTCGCGCGGGCTCGACCTGCTCGGCGCGCGCGTTACGTTTCCGCTGGCCGAGGCGAAGTTCTTCAAGGGCAATCTGGCCGCCAACGCCGCGCAGCAGATCGGCAAGCGCGCCTTCGTCCGGCTGTCGGCGAGCGGACAATATAGCGCCGATCGCCTGCCGGCCGCGGAGCGTTTCGCGATTGGCGGCGAAGGCGTTGGCCGCGCGTTCGACACCGGATTGCTGACCGGCGATCGTGGCGCGGGCGGATCGGCCGAGATCGCCCTTCGCCCGATCCGCGCCGCGAAATTTGCGCAAAGCGAACTCTATTGCTTCGTCGATGGCGGGTCGGTCGGTCTGGCCGACCGGGGTTTCGGCCGGCAGAGCTACAGCCTGGCCTCGACCGGAATCGGGGTCCGCGCGCGCTACCGCGAGAAAGCGGAACTCGGGCTGGAAGCGGCGCGGACGATCGACGATCCTTACCCTGGATATAGCGAGAAATGGCGCATCTCGGTCGCGTGGCGGCTCACCCTATAGCCAGCGCACCCGCTTGAACTGTGCGTAAAGCGCGATGCAGATCACCGCGATCACGCCGATCACGATCGGATAGCCCCAGCGTGATTTGAGTTCCGGCATATATTCAAAGTTCATGCCATAGATCCCGGCGATCGCGGTCGGCACGGCCAGGATCGCGGCCCAGGCGGCGAGTTGCCGCGTGATCTCGCCCTGACGTTGCTGTTCCAGCAGCGCGCTCACCTCGAACACCGACGTCAGCGAATCGCGCAGGCCGCCGACCATGTTCTCGACGCGACGGACATGATCGAGCACGTCGCGAAAATACGGTTTTGCCTCGGCATCGATGCACGGCATGTCGAGATTGGCCAGTTTGTTGGCGACCTCGACCATCGGGCCGACAATGCGCTGGAAGCGGATCACGTCGCGGCGCTGCGCGAACAGCCGCGCCGTCTCATCCTTCATCAGCGATGCGTTCATCGCGCGCTGTTCGGTTTCCAGCACCTCTTCCTCGATCGCCTCGACGATCGGCAGATAGCCGTCGACGATGAAATCGAGGATCGAATGCAGCACATAATCCACTCCAAGCCGGAGCAGGCCGGGCGACGCCTCGAGATGGACGCGCAGGTCGCTATGCGCGCGCGCCGATCCGTGGCGGACGGTGATGATGTGGTTGCGCCCGACGAACGTCGCCGTCTCGCCGTACGCGATCCTGTCGCCCTCCCGGTGCGCGGTGCGCGCGATGACGAACAACTGGTCGCCGTAGACATCGACCTTGGGCAATTGGTGCGCCTTCAACGCATCCTCCACCGCCAGCGGATGCAGGCCGAATTGCTCCTGCAACGTGCGCAATTCGTCTTCGGTCGGCTCCAGCAGGCCGATCCAGACGAATTCGGACGGATTGCCGCCGCATGGCGAGGGCTCGTCGATCGCGATGTCGCGGATCCGCTTGCCATCGCGGTAGAGATAGGCGGCAACGACGCTCAACGGAGGCACCTCATGACGGACGTTTCCGTCTGACTAGCAAAGCACGGGTGCGGCGTCGCGCCCTTAAATCGCCCTCAATCAGTGCTTTGGCGTTCCAGTGAATCGAGGATGCGGGCGCCGGCCATGAACACCGCGATCGGGCAGCAGGCGAACAGCATCCAGCCGCCATAGCCGGGATATTGCTCCAGATAATGCACCCCCCGCTCGACCGCGCCCAAGCCGAGACCGTAGATCACCAGAAAGGCTTCGAACTTCGTCTTGATGACGAACAGCTTGGCGAATTTCGTCCACATGGTCGCATGTTAAGCAATCATCAGGCCAAGCGCGGAAACGCGTCCTCCCGTCTTAACGAATGCGGTTAAATGTAAATTAATTCGACAATGCCCAGCGCGTCGAGCAGCGCGCGGCGGGCACCTTCGATCCGGGCGATCAAAGCGGGATCGGCGATGTCGGCCATGTCGATCGCCTCGGGCCAATGCGCTTCGACCACGCCCGCGATCATATCCAGTTTGGCGTCATCGACCAGAAAGCGCGGATCGACCCGCGTCGGATCCGCTACGACGCGCAGCCGCAGACACGCCGGCCCGCCGCCATTGGCCATCGACTGGCGCACGTCCACCACTTCCAGCCGCCGGATCGGCCCGTTGCCGGCGATCATGTCCTGCAACCAGCCCCAGACATTGGCGTTCTCGCGCGCCTCGCCGGGCAGGATCAGCGCCATCCCGCCGCCGCCCGGCAGCGTGACAAGCTGTGCGTTGAACAGATAGGACGACACCGCATCGGCTAGGCTGACGCGGGCGGCGGGCACCTCGACGATCTCGATCTCGGGCAGTTTGGCGCGCAATTCGGCATGGAAACCGTCGCGATCCTCGAACGCCTGTTCGTGCGCGAACAATACGCGCTCGTTGGCGACCGCGACGACATCGTTATGGAACGCGCCCGCCGCGATCGCCGCGACGGATTGCTGCGCGAAGATCGTGCGCGCCGGATCGAGCCGGTGGCGGCGCGCGATGGCGGCGCTCGCCTCGATATGCTGGCGGGCGGGGAAGGGGCCGCCGGACACGCCATATACGAACACTTCGACGCCAGGCGCGCCGTGTTCGGTGCACAGCCGCATATGGTTCGCCGCACCTTCGTCGCCGAACGGGGCGGGAACGGGGCCGTGCACCGCGAAGCCGGGGTCTGCGAAAGCCAGTCGGAGTTGCGCCAGCGTCTCGGGCCATTCGTGGCTGCGATGCGGCATCGTCACCAGATTGGCGACGCTCAGGTGGCTCAACCCGTCGGCGCTGTCCGTGGCAGGCGACACGGTCGCCGCATTCGCCGCCCACATCGCCGATGCGGACAGCGCCTGCGCCTGCAGATGGGGTGCGGCCTCGGCATAATTCGTGGCGAGGCTTTCCAGCCAAAGATGGTCCGGACGGGCATGCGGTAACAGAATCCCTTGCGTCAGCCCGAGCGCGAGGTTGGCACGCATCTTGGCGATCCCCTCGAGCGCGGCAGCCCGCGGCCGCGACACGCGCCCGGCATTGCCCGTCGCGGCGAGATTGCCGTGACTGAGGCCGGCATAATTGTGGCTCGGCCCGATCAGCCCGTCGAAGTTGATTTCCTTGAGCATCGTCATCCTAACTTGAGCCCCTCCCCTTTAGGGGAGGGGTTGGGGTGGGGCCGTGCCGCAGAAACTGGTGCTGGTCTCTTCGAGACCGGACTGCCCCACCCCAACCCCTCCCCTGAAGGGGAGGGGCTTAGTCAAACTCGCCCAACATGCATCACCAGATCGTCCGCATTCGCCCCGATTGCCCCGGCGCACACCCGGTCGATCGCGATCCCGCCCTCGATCTCGCGCACTCCGCCAAAGGCGCACTGGAAATCGCCCAGTTCGCCAAACGCCACCAGCGCCTGCTCCCCTCCATCGTCCTCCACCGCGACGACCCGGTCGGTCTTCGCCTCGCGGATCGATCGCACCCGGTCGGTCTTGGCGGTCATCGTCGGGCCGCCGTCGAAGATGTCGATGTAATTCTCGTATGCGAACCCCTCATTCTCCAGCATGCGCATCGCTGCACGGCCGCTGGGGTGGGGCAGGCCGATCGCGGCACGCGCGCTCTCGCTCAGCATCGCAGTGTAGATCGGGTGTTTGGGGAACAGATCGGCGATGAACTGGTGGCCATGCACCGCGTTGAACTGGTCGGCATCCTGGAAATTCATCCCGAAGAAACGCCCGGCCAGCCCATCCCAGAACGGCGATCCGCCAGCCTCGTCGATCACGCCGCGCAATTCGGCGAGGATGCGATCGGCGAAACGCGCGCGGTGCTGCGCGATGAACAGATACCGGCTCCGCGCCAGCAATAGCCCGAGACCACCGGCGCGCTCGCCCGGATGCAGGAACAGCCCGCCGACCTCGCTCGATCCTTCCAGATCGGTGGCGAGCGACAGCATGTCGGCGCGGAACGTGCGGCTCAGCGCCGCGCTGTGCTGCGTCAGGTTGCCCAGCCGGTAACTGTAGAACGGATAACGCTGCCCGACATGCGTGAACAATTGGCAGGTGCCCCGCACCTCGTTCGTCGCGACGTTCTCCAGCACCAGCACGAACAGTTCGTCGCCCTTGGGATCGGTATTGGCCAACGCTTCCTGGCTGCGATCCAGCTTGGACCCGAGTGCGCGGCGATCGGGCGGCAGATTGGTGAACCCGCCGCCGGTCAGCTTGGCCATTTCATACAAAGCCTGAAGATCGTCGGGCCGCGCGACACGAATGCGAAAGGTCATAAACGTCCTGCCTGCGCGATGCGCGCGATGGTGAGGGCGGAAAGCGCGGCGCGCTCCGCAAGGCTATCGACGATCAGGAATTCGTCCGCCGAATGGATCGCGCCGCCGCGCGCGCCCATCGTATCGACGACCGGGACGCCGCATGCCGCGATATTGTTGCCGTCGCACACCCCGCCGCTATGCCGCCACGCAATGTCAAGCCCGAGGTCCGCTCCGCTCGATTTGACCAAAGCGAACAGTTTCTCGGCGCCCGCGTCGATCGGCTTGGGCGGGCGGTTGAAGCTGCCATGCACCTCGATGCGCACGTCGTGCTTCGCGCCGACCATCGCCACCGCGCTGTCGATCTGCGCCTGCGCGCGGGCGATCTCGTCAGTCGTCGCGGGCCGGAAGTTCACCCGCAACACCGCGAGATCGGGCACGACATTGTTCGGGCCGCCGCCATCGATCCGCGCCGGGTTCACCGCGAGGCGCGGCCCGCGCGCTTTGGCCAGCCGCAGCGCGATATCGGCCGCGGCGAGGATCGCGTTGCGGCCCTCTTCGGGATTGCGCCCGGCATGGGCGCTGCGGCCATGCACGACGATCGAGAAATTCCCCGTCCCGCCTCGCGCACCGGCCAGCGTACCGTCCGGCAAAGCAGGTTCATATGTAAGCGCGGCGACCTTCCCGCGCGCGGCCTGCGCGATCAGCGCGGCGGAGGAAAAAGAGCCGGTTTCCTCGTCGGAATTGATCAGCACCTCGTACCCGATCCTTGCCCCAAACGGCGACGCCTCGATCGCGGTCAGCGCCGCGAGCATCAATGCGAGGCCGCCCTTCATATCGGCGACGCCGGGACCGTTCAGCGTCCCATCGTCCCGCATCGTCAGCTTCTGGAACGGATGATCGCTCGGATAGACCGTGTCCATATGCCCGGTGAACAGCATCCGCACCGGCGCGTCGGGGCGCACGTTCAGATGCAGATGCCGCCCATGCTCGATCGCCGACACGGTGCCGTCGGTGCCCACGCTTTCCGCCGCTGCGGGCGAGGCCAAAGTGATCTCGCCGGGCAAAGCGGAGAAGGCGTCGACCAATTCCCCTGCGATCTGCGCCAGCCCCACCAGATTGCGCGTGCCGGAATTGATCGCCGCCCAGCGCTCGACCTGCGCCAGCATTGGCTGCGCGCGCGCGGCTTCCAGTAGATCATGTTCAATGGCGGTAAGAGGCGTCATCGGCGCGAGCCTAGCCGCTCCCGCACGATCGCTCCACCCCGCCTATGGCTTTGGCATGAACTTATCGATCGCTTCCCCGGCGAAGGCCGGGGCCCAGTCGGGAAACAGAAGTGATCGTGCGTTGCGCATAGTGATCAACACTTGCGCGACTGGACCCCGGCCTTCGCCGGGGAAGCGCCCGGGTCTAAACGAACGGGTCCGCTAGAAACTATAAACCAGCGAGGCCCGGCTCGTCGTATCCGTCCCTACGCGCCCGACCGGCGGCATGCTCTCATATTGCACGCTGTACGAGAACTTCGCCGCCAACGGCCCGATCAGCTTGGCATTCAGCGCGGTCGTACCGGTCACGGTGCTGTTGTAATGCTGGACGTAAGCCGATGCCGCCTGGGTAAGCGATATCGCGTTCGAAAGTTTCCAGCCGAAATCTAGCGATCCGCGCGCGGCAAGGCTGCTTTCGTGCGTGGCATCCGTAAAGTCGGTGCGCCGATAGGCCGGCCCGAGTTCGAGGTTGAGAGTCGTGCCCGGCGTCTTGATCGCGCTATAGCCCGCGCCCAGCGAGGCGGCGATACGCGTGTCGTACCCCAGGAAACGATCGCTCTCATATTGCGCCGCGCCATAGACGTATCCGCGATCGGAGAATTTGTAGTTCGGCTCGTACGCGGCCACATAGCGCTCGCGGCTGACCAGCCCGAGGCTTTCCTGATAATCCGCGGCAAGCCGCAATTTGTGCCGCCAGTCCAGGCTCTCGCGCGTCAGGTTCAGCGCGCCGGTGACGCCGATATTCTCGGTATTGCCGGTGGTGAGATAGCCGCCGATCTCCGCATTGCCGGTCCACAATTGCAGCGGCCCCGCGTCACGGATCTGCGCCAGGCGCTTCTCCTCGCGCTGATGGCGCCAGCCATCGGCGAGCGCGCTGATCGCATCGGCGCTGTCGGGCGCCGCGCCGCGCGCATATTTCTCGACGATCGCCACTTCGGACGGATTGCCCCCGGCGATCGCCGCATCGAGCATCGTCCGGATCTGTGGCGGGATGTCGGCGTTGGCCAGCAGCAGGGGGGCTAGGATCAACAGTGCACGCATAACCATTCCGATATCGCAACTACCGCAGGAATTACATCGGTTCTATCGCAAGTACGGCTCGCTTCATCGCTCCGACAAATGATCGGCGAACGCCGCGAGCACCTGTTCGTACAATTCGCGTTTGAACGGCACGATTACGCCGGGCAAATCCGAAGGATCGATCCAGCGCCAGGTGCTGAATTCGGGATGCTTCGTGGCGATGTTCACGGCGCTATCCTCTCCCAGAAAGCGATACAGGAACCAGCGCTGGGACTGGCCCCGATATCTGCCCTTCCACACCTTGCCGACCAGATCCGGCGGCAGATCGTAATTCAGATCGTGCGGAGCGATCGCGATCAGCTCGACCTTGTCCGGCGCGATGCCGGTTTCCTCGCCGAGTTCGCGCAGTGCGGCGGTCTCAGGATCCTCGCCGGGATCGATCCCGCCCTGCGGCATCTGCCACGCCTCCACCGTCGCATCCAGGCGCTGTCCGACAAACACCTGTCCATCGCGATTGAGGAGCATGATGCCGGCGCACGGGCGGTAGGGGAGGGTGTCGGGGTCGATCATAAATCTCTCAATGTGTGCGTCCTGATCCCTTTATCCGTCCGTGCTGAGCTTGTCGAAGCACCGCCCTTTCTTCCTGCCAAGAAGGGCAGTGCATCGACAGGCTCAGCACGGACGGGGGACGGAGTGGCTTAAACTCAGGCCGCAGCCTGCGCCATAACCCGCTCGCCCTCGGCCTCCATCACGATCGCCTTGAGCGCAGCGAACGCCCCAGCAACGTCACCCACCGAAGACGGGATCGCCTGGCGCAAGGTGATGAAGCCGTGGATGTTCCCCTTGGCCTCGCGGAACACCACCGGCACGCCGGCTTGGGCCAACGCAGCAGCATAAGCGCGGCCCTGGTCGCGGATCGGATCGAGGCTCGCCGTCACCACCACGGCGGGCGGCAGGCCGGACAGGTCGCCCGTGAGCGGGGAGGTGCGGACATGGTCGAGTTCCGCCGCATACGCCGTATGGAACCACTCCATCCCCGCGCGCGTCAGCAGATAGCCATCGGCGAACTCGCTGAACGAGGGATATTCGCGGCTCATATCGGCGGCGGGGTAGAAGGGCAGTTGCGCGATCACCGGCACCTTGGCCGGCGCATCGCGCAACGCCATGGCGACGACGATGGCCAGATTGCCGCCCGCGCTGTCGCCCGCCACGATCAGGCTGGTGACGGCACGGCCCAGTTCAGCCGGGCTCTCCGCGATCCAGCGTGCCGCCGCCTCGCAATCGTCCGGCGCGGCGGGCCAGGGTGCTTCGGGGGCGAGCCGGTAATCGACCGAGATCACCGGCAGGTCCATCGCCCGCGCCATTTCCGCGCAGAAGCTGGCATGCGTTTCGACATTGCCGATCACGAAGCCGCCGCCATGGAAGAACGCGACCGCCGGACCCGGTTCGCGCGACGCGCGCGGATCGAACAGGGTCGCGGGAATGTCACCTGCCGGCCCGGGAATGGAAAGGTCCAGCCGCGTGCCGAGCTGCCCGACCGGCGGGTCGGCGATGTCCTTCATCGCAAAGAACTGCGCGCGGGCGGCAGGGGCATCCAGCTCGTGCATCTTCGGGCCGGGAATGGCGTTCAAAAATGCCAGAAATGCCTTGGTGTCGGCGCGGACGAACGGTTCGGTCATGGTCTCTCCTGCTCCCGTCGCTGGCGCGGGCGTTTGCTGACACCTAGGTAAGCAGGATGATCGCAATCGTCCACCACCCGGATTACGTCGCGCCGGCACCCGCACGCAGCACCTATCAATGGAACAAGAACGGCCTGATCCGGGATCTGTTGCTAGAACAGGGCGATGCGATCGATTGGCACACGCCCGAGCCTGTTCCCGTCGCGTGGCTCGAAGCGGTGCACGATCCCGAATACGTCGCCGAAGTTCTGGAAACCCGTGTCCCCCGCGACAAGGAGCGGCGGCTCGGCTTCCCCGTCACCGCCGAAGTAGCCCGGCGTGCGCGTGTCGTGCCCAGCGGCACCTATCTCGCCGCCCGGCTGGCGCTCGATTGGGGTTTCGCCGCGAACACGGCGGGTGGCAGCCACCACGCGCTCGCCGATACCGGAGCCGGTTTCTGCGTCTTCAACGATCTCGCCATTGCCGCCGTGCAACTGGAACGCGAGGGCATCCGCACCCTGATCGTCGACTGCGACGTGCATCAGGGCGACGGCACCGCCGCGCTCACCGCCGGGCGGCCCGGCATCGCGACCTATTCGATCCATGCCGAAAAGAATTTTCCGGTCCGCAAGGCACGCTCAACGCTGGATGTGCCGTTGGCGGACGGAACCGGGGACGACGCTTATCTCGAAACGCTCGAGCGCACGCTCACGCCGCTCATCGATCAGGTCGCGCCCGATCTGATCCTCTACCAGGCCGGTGTAGATCCTTTCCTAGCGGATCGGCTCGGCCGACTGGCGCTCACGCAGCAGGGGCTGGACCAGCGCGAGGCGCTGATCGCCCGCCTGGCCATCGCGCGGGGCCTTCCGCTCGCGAGCACGGTGGGCGGCGGATACGGCACGGATGCGCTCGAGATCGCCCGCCGTCACGTCCGCGCGATTCTCGTTTTGGGACAACATTTTGGCGTCACTTAGCGGATCGACGCGAAAGGTTAAAAAAGTCATAATAGCTACACATTAGACCCTTAGCGGGCGATGTGGATGCGATGCGCCGCATCGTGTTTTGTAAATGGGGTCCAAAATCATGACATATCTCTCGATTGCCGCTCGCGGTGCGACCGCGGCTGCGCTGCTGTTTGCAGCGGCTCCGTCCTTCGCCGCCGACTTCGTTTACGGCAGCGGCTCGGTCGCACTCGGTGCGGGCGGCTACACGCAGAACTTCAACACGCTGGCCGCTACCGGTACCAGCAGCACGCTTCCGGCCGGCTGGATCGTGACCGAAACCGGCAACAGTGCGAACGCCCTCTATGCCGCCGGCACCGGCAGCAGCAACACCGGCGACGTCTACAGCTTCGGTTCGACCGCCGCCGATCGGGCGCTGGGCACGTTGCGCAGCGGTGCGCTGAGCCCGTCGTTCGGCGCGATTTTCACCAACGCCACCGGCGCGACGATCACCGGCCTGAACATCGGTTACACCGGTGAGCAGTGGCGCAATGGCAGCACCTCGGTCGATTCACTGGTGTTCCAATATTCGCTGACCTCGACCAACCTTGAGGATGCCGACAACAGCACCTCGTGGATTTCGCTGGCCGCATTGGAATTCCTGGCGCCGAGCAACACCGTGGTCGGCGCGCTGGACGGCAATCTCGCCGCCAACCGCACCGCGCTCAGCACCTTGCTGAGCGGCCTGACGATCACCAGCGGTCAGAGCTTCGCATTCCGCTGGATCGACTCCGATCCGGCCGGTGCCGACGATGGCCTGGCCGTCGACGATTTCTCGCTCACCGCAGTCACCGCCGCGTCGGCCGTGCCGGAAACGGCAACCTGGGCGATGATGATCGCCGGCTTCGGCATGATCGGTTTCGCGATGCGTCGCCGCTCGAACGTGCGCGTCTCCTACGCCGTCTGATCCTTCCAAGATCGGCAAACTAAAGGCCGTCACTCGCGAGAGTGGCGGCCTTCTCGTATCCGGCCCCCACGAAAAGAACATTTGCACCCGGCTCCAACCAAACTACCTTGTCGTCCAACACCCCCCGCCAGAGAGGGTGCGGTTTAGGAAGTGAGATATGGCCAGCGCCGTCCATGATGTGACGTCCGAGGAGTCGACCGCCCATCCGCCTGCGGAATCCGTGGTGGTGCGTTTCGCGGGGGATTCCGGCGACGGCATGCAGCTAACGGGGGGGCAATTCACGCTCTCCACCGCGCTGGCCGGTAACGATCTCGCGACCTTCCCCGATTTCCCCGCCGAGATCCGCGCACCGCAGGGCACCTTGTTCGGCGTATCCGCCTTCCAGATCAATTTCGGGTCGACTGCAATCGAGACCGCCGGCGACCAGCCCGACGTGCTGATCGCGATGAACCCGGCGGGCCTGAAGGTGAATGTCGATGCGCTGAAACCCGGCGGCCTGATCATCGCCGACGCGGGCGAATTCACCAAACGCAACCTCGACAAGGCGAAGTATGATGCCAGCCCGCTGACCGACGACAGTCTCGCCAAATGGCAGGTGCTGAGCTTCGACATCTCGCAACTCACGCTGGATGCTGTGAAGCCGTTCGGCCTCGGCAACAAGGAGGCGTTGCGCTGCAAGAATATGTGGACGCTCGGCTTGGCGCTCTGGATGTTCGATCGCGATCGCGCGCCGATCGTCGATTGGCTCAAAGCCAAGTTCGCGAAGATGCCGGTGCTGGCCGAGGCCAATATCGCGGCGCTCAACGCCGGACACGCTTACGGGGAAACCGCCGAACTCTCAGGGCCGATGAAGCAGCACCATATCGGCGTCGCGCCCGTCGCCCCCGGCCTGTACCGCACCGTTACCGGTGCCGAGGCGATCTCGATGGGCCTCGTCGCAGGTGCGCAGCTCGCCGGCGTGCCGATGTTCTTCGGCGGCTACCCGATCACCCCCGCCTCGGCGATCCTGCATCATCTGAGCCGCCTGAAAGAGTTCGGCATCACCACCTTCCAGGCCGAGGACGAGATCGCTGCGATCGCCTCCGCGATCGGCGCATCCTATGCCGGGCAGCTTGGTGTCACCTCTTCGTCCGGCCCCGGCATCGCGCTGAAGGGCGAGGCGATGGGGCTGGCGATCATGACCGAATTGCCGCTGGTCGTGGTCAACTCGCAACGCGGCGGGCCCTCGACCGGACTTCCCACCAAAACTGAGCAATCCGATCTATATCAAGCAGTCTATGGCAGAAACGGCGATGCCCCGATGCCGGTGATCGCCGCACGTTCCGCCGCCGATTGCTTCGACGTCGCGATCGAGGCGGTGCGCATCGCCACGCAATATATGACCCCCGTGATGCTGTTGACCGACGGCTATATCGCCAACGCCGCCGAACCCTGGGCGGTGCCGGATATGAGCAGTTACGAACCCTTCCCGGTGCAATTCCTCGAGGATGTGCCCGAAGGTGGCTTCAAGCCTTATGGCCGCGACGAGAAACTCGCCCGGCCCTGGGTCAAGCCCGGCACGCCCGGCCTGCTCCACCGCATCGGCGGCATCGAGAAGGCGGTCGGCACCGGCAACATCGATTACGGCGCCGCCAACCACCAGAAGATGACCGAAATCCGTCGTGACAAGGTGGCGAACATCGCCGTGCCCGATCAGCAGGTCGAGCTCGGCGAGGATCACGGCAAGCTCGTCGTGGTCGGCTGGGGGTCGACCTTCGGCCCGATCCATCAGGCGGTTCGCCGCGCCCGGAAGCGCGGGCTTGACGTCGCGCACGTCCACCTGCGGCATATCTGGCCGCTCCCGAAAAATCTCGGTGCATTGTTGGGAAATTACGCTCACATCCTGGTCCCCGAAATGAATACGGGTCAGTTGAAGACGGTGTTGCGCGACCAGTTCCTCGTCGATGCGAAGCCGCTCAACAAGGTCAGCGGGCAGCCCTTCATGATCGCCGAGATCGAGGCTGCGATCGACGCCATCTGCACCTGATCGAGAACCCTGGTTTCGTGTGAACTTGTGTGAACTTCGAAAGCCGCCCGATGAATGAAATGACCCCGATCAAGACCAGCCCGAAGGATTGGGAAACCGATCAGGAAGTGCGCTGGTGCCCCGGCTGCGGCGATTACGCGATCCTGAAGGCGGTGCAGCGCACCATGCCCGAACTCGGCGTGAAGCCCGAGAATACCGTGTTCGTTAGCGGCATCGGCTGCTCGTCGCGCTTTCCCTATTACATGGAAACCTACGGCTTCCACACCGTCCACGGCCGCGCGCCGGCGGTGGCGACGGGCGTGAAGCTGGCCAATCCCGACCTCGACGTGTGGATCATCACCGGCGACGGCGATGCGCTGTCGATCGGCGGCAATCACACGATGCACCTCCTGCGCCGCAATCTCGATTGCCAGGTGTTGCTGTTCAACAACGAGATTTACGGCCTGACCAAGGGGCAATATTCGCCCACCAGCCGCGTCGGTACGCGAAGCCCGTCCACCCCGTTCGGCTCGGTCGATCGCCCCGCATCCCCTTGCGCCTTCGCGCTCGGCAGCGGCGGCCGCTTCATCGCCCGCGCGATCGACGTGAACAAGAACCTGCCCGCCGTGCTCAAGGCTGCGCATGCCCACAAGGGCACCAGCTTCATCGAAATCTACCAGAATTGCATCGTCTACAACGACGATGTCTTTGCCGACTTCACCGACAAGGCCAATGCCGGGCTAGGCCAGCTTTGGGTCGAACACGGCGCGCCGCTGCTGTTCGCCGGCGGCACCAAGGGCATCGCGCTCGACCGTGACGCACTGGTCCTGAAGGTGGTCGATGTGGCGGACGGCGATTGGGCCAGCGCAGACGTCATCGTCCACAACCAGACCAACCGCGCCATCGCCCACATGCTGGTCGAAATGCCGCTGGTCGGCTTCCCGGTCGCCCTGGGCGTGATCTACAACGACCCAGCCCCCACCTTCGAAAGCGCAGTAGTCGCCCAAAACGCCGAAGCCGCAAAGGGCAAGAAGCCCGATCTGCAAAAGCTCCTGTCGCAGGGCCAGACCTGGCAGGTGGAGAAAGAGCCGCACGTGATTTAAGTCGGGTCTGAACCGTGGACCTATTTCAATTCCGTTCGTTTCGAGCCTAATCGAAACAGGGTACGAGCGTTGTTGCTTGACCGAGCTCAGAACATACGGAGTTAAGCGATTGCCGGCAGACCCAACCCTCCTCTGGCTCCGCCGAGACCTGCGCCTGTCCGACCACGCCGCCCTGATCGCCGCTGCCAACGAAGGCCCGGTAATCCCGGTCTACATCCTCGACGACGATACGCCCAAACACCGCAAGATGGGCGGAGCTTCCCGCTGGTGGCTGCACCACAGCCTGACGTCGCTCGACAAACATCTGCGTGAAAAAGGCTCCCGCCTGATCCTTCGCCGGGGCAAGGCAGACGACGTGCTCGGCAAGCTCGCCGAGGAAACCGGCGCCACCCGCGTCCATTGCCTGCGCCATTACGAACCCTGGTGGCGCAACGCCGAACGTGCCGTGGCCAAGACGCTCGATCTCGTCTGCCATGACGGCAATTACCTCAGCCCGCCGGGCACGATCACCACCGGGTCGGGCCAGCCGTACAAGATCTACACCCCGTTCTGGCGCGCGCTGAAGGAACAGATGCCCCCGCCAAACCCCGCATCGGCCCCGCAAGCCATCCCCGCACCATCGAGCTGGCCGAAGAGCGACACACTCGCAGACTGGAAACTGCTACCAACCAAGCCCGATTGGGCCACTGGCTTCGCCAAGGAATGGATCCCCGGGGAGGCCGCCGCAAAGGAGCGGCTCGCCGATTTCCTGCCCCACGCCGCCGAATATGACACTGGCCGCAACCTGCCGTCCGAAGAACTGACGTCGCGCCTCTCGCCGCACCTGCATTTTGGCGAAATCTCTCCAGCCACGATCTGGCACCACATCCTCAAGGCCAAGGGCGACGCGACCACGTATCTCAAGGAGATCGCTTGGCGCGATTATGCCCAGAACGTCATCCTGCAATTCCCCGATTACGGTCGCGAAAACGGCCGCCCCAATCTCGACAGCCTCGAATGGCGCACCGGGCCGGAGGCGAGCGCCGATCTGAAGGCATGGCAGCAGGGCCGCACCGGCTATCCGATCGTCGATGCCGGCATGCGCCAACTCTGGGCCACGGGCTGGATGCACAACCGCGTCCGCATGATCGCCGCATCCTTCCTGATCAAACACCTCCTGATCGATTGGCGACGGGGGGAGGACTGGTTCTGGGACACGTTGGTCGATGCCGATTACGGGTCGAACACGGTCAACTGGCAATGGACCGCCGGGACCGGCATCGATTCCAATATGTTCGTCCGCATCATGGCCCCGCTCAGCCAGTCGGAGAAGTTCGACGCCGCCGATTACATTCGCGAATGGGTGCCGGAACTGGCGGGCCTGGACGATACGACGATCCACGATCCCGACGAATCCGGGTGCCGCCCGAAAGCCTATCCGGCCAAGATCATCGGCCACCGCGAAGGTCGTGAACGCGCATTGGCGGCGGCGAAGCGAACGAAGTGAGAATCGCTTTTCGCCGCGCCCGGCGGCGTGCATGAAGCGGAAATCATGAATGCGGTGACACCGAACAGGGGGCGGCGCTTCGGCATGCCCAGGCGACCCGGGCGAAAAGGCCGGCGTAGCGACTGGCTGCTCAATCGCTTCCACGGCCTGTTCCACCGCATCCTCGACCGGATCGATGCCGGGCTGCAGGTCGGAGCGATCGAGGCGCAATTGCCCGATGGCACACGGCGGATGCTGGGGGGACGGGCACCCGGACCTGTCGCGATCGTCGATATGCCGAGCTGGCGCGCGATCGTGCGGCTCGTCACCGGCGGATCGGCCGGCTGGTACAAGGCCTGGGCGGCGGGTGACTGGTCCAGCCCCGATCCGGTGCCGCTGTTCGATCTGTTCATGCGCAACGCGGTGTCGCTGGGCGAGACCGCACGGGCAGGGGGGCTGGTGCGCTTCCTCGGCCGGCTGGCGCATCGCTTCCGCCGCAACGATAAGAAGGGATCGCGGCGCAACATCGAATTTCACTACGATCTCGGCAACGATTTCTACGCCCTGTGGCTCGATCCCGGCATGACCTATTCGAGCGCGATCTTCGAGACGCAGGACCAGCCGCTCGAAGACGCGCAGGCGACCAAGCTCCACGCCATGCTGGCCCGTACTGCCACCGCCCCCGGCGATACGATCCTGGAGATCGGCAGCGGCTGGGGCTCGTTCGCCGAAACCGCGGCGCGGGCCGGGCGCAACGTCCACGGCATCACGCTTTCCGCCGAACAGAAGGCGGCGGTGGATTTGCGCATGGCCGAGGCGGGGCTGGGCGGTGAGGTCACCGTGTCGCTCACCGATTATCGCGATGTCGCCGGGCAGTTCGATGCGGTGGTCAGCATCGAGATGGTCGAGGCGGTAGGGCAGGAATATTGGCCGGCCTATCTCGCTGCGATCTCCGCCGCGTTGAAACCCGGCGGACGCGCCGCGATCCAATACATCCTGATCGACGATGCGATCTTCGAATCCTACGCCCGCAACGTGGATTTCATCCAGCGCTACGTTTTTCCCGGGGGCATGTTGCTCTCCGAAAGCCGCTTCCGCGCGCTCGCCGAAGCGGAAGGGCTGGACTGGCAGGATCGGTTTGCCTTCGGCCTCGACTATGCGGAGACCTTGCGGCGCTGGCGCGTCGCGTTCGATGCGGCGGTTGATGCCGGGCAATTGCCGTCGGAATTCGACCAGCATTTCGTTGATCTGTGGCGCTATTATTTGATGTATTGCGAGGGCGGGTTCAGAGGCGGCGGCATCGATGTCGCCCAAGTGACCCTGATCAAACGATAAAGATAAAACGAACAACGGGAGGATGAGCATGCGCGGGATCGGAATGGGGATCGCCACGGCACTGGCGCTGGCGGGATGCGCCACCACGCCGCAATCGAGGCCAGCTGCCGCGACGCCAGTGGATACCGCGAAGCTGCAACAGGTCGGCGCGGCGATCCTGTTCTGGGATCAGGCCAAGCGCGATGCGACCTTCCCGGCAATGGAGACGGTATTTCCCGGCAATGTCGTGAAGCACGGCAAGCGCGTCCATCCGCTCCCCGCCGGCACGCCGCTGCCGATCGACGCGGCGACGGTCGATGCCTTCATGGCGCAGAACAACACCGCCGGGTTGATCGTATTGCAGGACGGCAAGGTCCGGCTGGAACGCTATGCGCGCGGCTATTCGGCGGGCGGGCGCTATACCAGCTTCTCGGTCGCCAAGTCGTTCACCTCCACTTTGGTCGGCGCGGCGATCAAGGACGGTTACATCAAGTCGGTCGAGGAACCGGTGACGAAGTACATCCCGGAGCTGGCCGGCAGCGGCTATGACGGGGTGAGCATCGCGCAATTGCTTACTATGACGTCGGGCGTGAAGTGGAACGAGGATTATACCGATCCCAAGTCCGACGTCGCCGGCATGTATCTCCGCCCGGTGCCGGCCGGCATGGACCCGACGATCGCCTATATGCGCACCTTGCCGCGCGACACGCCGCCGGGCCAGAAATGGGTCTACAAGACCGGCGAGACCAATCTGATCGGCGTGCTGGTTAGCAAAGCGACGAAGAAATCGTTGGCGTCCTATCTCAGCGAAAAGGTGTGGCAGCCGTTCGGGATGGAGCGCGATGCCTTCTGGATGGTCGATCAGTCGGGACAGGATATCGGCGGCTGCTGCCTGTCGGTGTCGCTACGCGATTACGCGCGGATGGGCGTGCTGGCGCTGGGCGGCGGTAAAGGCATCGTCGCGCCCGGCTGGTTCGCTGCGGCGACCTCGGCCAAGGCCGATATCGGCCGGCCGGGCTTCGGTTACGGGTATCAATGGTGGACCTACCCGGACGCGCGATACGGCGCTCAGGGCATTTTCGGGCAGAGCATCCTGATCGATCCGAAGCGCCGGATCGTCATCGCGATGTCGAGCGCTTGGCCGAAAGCGACGGGGTCGGACCTGTCGCTGGCGCGGATGGCTTTCCAGCAGAAGCTGATCGATGCGGCGGGGAAGTGACGCCAGCCTCGAATTCCGTCATCCCGGACTTGATCCGGGATCCAACGTGCCGCGATCGCGAGCTTCAATTATAGGCGGATCACCAAGCCGCTTGTTGGATCCCGGATCAAGTCCGGGATGACGGGTAGGGCGCTGGTCTCAACCCACCCGTTCGAAATGCCCGGTCTCGAAATCCTCGATCACCAGGGCGGTAATCCGATCCGCCACCACGTCCGGCGTCTTCACTGAAGCCGGATCCTCACCCGGATAAGCGCGCTCGCGCATCTTGGTGCGGGTCGCGCCGGGATCGACGATCGCGGTGCGGATGCTGCTGATGCGCTCCATTTCTTCGCCGTATGAGGTGAGCAACACTTCGAACGCAGCTTTGGACGCGCCGTACAGGCCCCAATAAGCGCGTGCCTTGCGGCCGACGCTGGAGGTGAGGCCGATGACGCGGGCGCGCTTCGATTTGCGCAGCATCGGGTCGAACGCGGTGATCATCGCGGTCTGCGCGCTGACGTTGAGGGTCAGGACTTGAGCCAGTTCCTTCGCGTCGATGCTCGGCACCGGCGTAAGACTGCCGAGCATCGCGGCGTTGAGCACCAGAATGTCGAGCGCGGGCCAACGCTCGCCGATCGCCACCGCCAGCCGACCGATGCTGTCGGTCGCGGCCAGATCGAGCGGCGCGATCGTCGCGCTGCCACCGGCATCGAAGATCGCGGTTTCGACCGCCTCCAGATCCTTGGCGGTGCGCGCAGTCAGCACGACATGCGCGCCGGCGGCGGCCAGCGCCTTGGCGGTGGCCGCGCCGATGCCGCGGCTGGCCCCGGTGACGAGGGCGATCTGGTTCTGGAGGGGGAGGTCAGTCATCAATCTTCCTTCGTCACCCCGGACTTGATCCGGGGTCCAACGGGCCGCAAAAGCTTCGGTCGGAAGCGCATGCCGCACGTTGGATGCCGGAACAAGCCCGGCATGACGGGTTCTCGTGAGGCTAAACCATCCGCTCGGCAAGCAAGGCGAACTGGTCGATCTGCACCACGTCGTCCTGATCGGTCAGGCTGGTCGGGTAATCGCCTGTGAAGCAGGCGTCGCAATGGCTCGGGCGGATCGCGTTGCGCTGCGGATCGCCCAGCGCTTTGTACAGGCCGTCGATCGAAACGAACGCCAGACTGTCGGCCTGGATATAGGTGTTCATCTCTTCGATGTTCATGTTGGCGGCCAACAGCTTGGCACGTTCCGGCGTATCGACGCCGTAGAAGCAGGAATGCCGGGTGGGGGGGGACGCGATGCGCATATGCACCTCCGCCGCGCCGGCATCCCGCATCATCTGCACGATCTTGAGCGATGTCGTGCCGCGCACGATCGAATCGTCGATCAGCACGATCTTTTTGCCCTTGATCAGCGCACGATTGGCATTGTGCTTCAGCTTCACGCCGAGATGCCGGACCTCGTTGTTCGGCTGGATGAAGGTACGCCCAACATAATGCGAGCGGATGATGCCCAGTTCGAACGGAATGCCCGATTGCTGCGCATAGCCTAGCGCGGCCGGCGTCCCCGAATCCGGCACCGGGATGACAAGATCGGCGTCGACCGGCGATTCGATCGCCAGCTGCGCGCCGATCGCCTTGCGCACCGTGTAGACGCTGCGATCTTCCGAGATCGAATCGGGCCGTGAGAAATAGACGTATTCGAAGATGCACGGGCGCGGCGCGACCTGGGCGAACGGGCGGTGCGACAGGATCTGGTCGCCCTTGACGATGACCAGTTCGCCCGGATCGATCGAGCGCACGAATTCCGCACCGCACACGTCGAGCGCGACGGTTTCCGATGCGAAGATCACCGCGTCACCCAATTTGCCCATCACGAGCGGGCGAATGCCGAGCGGATCGCGGCAGGCGATCATGCCCTCAGGCGTCATCACGATCAGCGAATAGGCACCCTCGACCTGCTTCAGCGCATCGATGAACTTGTCGACCACGGTGCGATAGTTGCTGGTCGCGACCAGATGGATGATCGTCTCGGTATCGCTGGTCGACTGGAAGATCGAACCACGCCGCACGAGATCGCGCCGGATGCGCATCGCGTTCGAGATGTTGCCGTTATGCGCGATGGCGAAACCGCCGCTCGCCAGATCGGCATAGAGCGGTTGCACGTTGCGCAACGCCGTCTCGCCGGTGGTCGAATAGCGCACATGGCCACAGGCGACGGTGCCGCGCAGCGCATTGATGATGTCGTCACGATCGAAATTGCCTGCGACATGGCCCATCGCGCGATGCGTGTGGAATTCGGCACCATCGAAACTGATGATGCCCGCCGCCTCCTGCCCGCGATGCTGCAACGCGTGCAGCCCCAGCGCGACGAGCGCTGCCGCGCCCTCGCTACCGGAAACGCCAAAAACGCCGCACTCTTCGCGCAGCTTGTCCCCATCGGGGGTGTCGAACGGATTGGTCGTCAGCATGGCGCCCTTCGGGGTGTTGCTTCGCCTGCCATATAGGCGCGCGATCCGGCTTTGTCGCGCATTTGTAAGAAACGCGGGAGCGATCCGCCGCATCGGCCGTTTTCCGGGCGTAATCAGGAGGCTGACGCCATGGCGAAGGATCACGGACCGAGCATCAAGGACGACAAATTGTACGAGGATCTGCGCCGCGACGGTGCCTCTCCCGAGAAAGCGGCGCGAATCGCAAACGCCAAGGCGGCTGGAACCCTAAAGCATCGCGGATCGGCGCTGGAGGACCGGACCAAGGCGGATTTGATGAAAGAGGCCCGGGAGATTGGGATCGCCGGGCGATCGAGGATGACCAAGGCGGAATTGGTAAGGGCGATTCGGCAGGAGTGACGATCCTTCCCGCGAGCGCTACACCCGCCTCATGCCCGACTCCCGCGACACCGGCCTGACGCTGAACCCCAAATACGACGCCTCCGGCCTGATCACCGCCGTCGCGACCGATCGCACCACCGGCGACGTGCTGATGCTCGCCCATATGAATGCCGAAGCGCTGGCCGCGACCGTCTCCACGCGCGAGGCGCATTTCTGGTCGCGCAGCCGTAACAAGCTCTGGAAGAAGGGCGAAAGCTCCGGGAACATCCTTCACGTCCACGACATCCGCATCGATTGCGATCAGGACGCGGTGTGGCTGATCGTCGATCCCGTCGGCCCGGCCTGCCACACCGGAGCGCGCAGCTGCTTCTTCCGCCGCATCGACGGCGACACGCTGACACCGGTCGAATGAAGCGCGCATTATTGGCCGCGTTGCTCCTCGCCGCCTGTTCCCGGCGAGATGCCACGCCCGCGCCGAGCGCAACCCCGGCCACCGGCCTCGAGGCCGCGGCGATCGCGGCGGGCGTAATCCCCGATCCGGCCAGCGCCGACATAACCGGCCTGTATGCGCGCGAGACCGACCGGGTGTGCATCGTGCCGGCGGCGAAGAATTATCGCATCGGCGTATTCGTCGATTATGGCGACAACCTCAGCTGCACCGGATCCGGCACCGTCACCCGCGATGGCGAGACGCTGAACATCGATCTTCCCGCCGCGCCGGGCTGCAGTTTCGATGCGCGCTTCGAAGGCGACCGCATCGTCTTCCCGGCCCAACTGCCCGAGGCCTGCGCCAAGGTCTGTCAGCGTCGCGCCTCGATCGCCGCGCTGGACGTCGAGCGGCTGAGCGAGTCGGCATCGGAAGCCTCGACATTGCGCGATGCCAAGGGACAGCTCCTGTGCGGTAGCGATTGACGTTCACGTAAGCGGAACCTAAATTGGCGACATGCAGAACGCCGTTCACGCGCCCGCTTATGTCACTGTGCCGCCGCACGACGATCGCGAACACTTCTCGATCTCGGACCTGTCGGTCGAATTCGGCGTCACCGCCCGCGCGCTGCGCTTCTACGAGGATGAAGGGCTGATCGCGCCGGAGCGGCGCGGCACGGCGCGGGTCTATTCGCACCGCGATCGCGCCCGGCTCGCGTGGATCCTGCGTGGCAAGCGCGTCGGTTTCTCGCTGACCGAAATCCGTGAGATGATCGACCTCTATGACATCGGCGACGGGCGCAGGGCGCAACGCACGGTTACGATCGAACGCTGTCAGGAGCGCATCGCGCTGCTCGCGGCGCAGAAACAGGATATCGACGCGGCGATCGCAGAATTGAATGCGTTCGTCGTCGTCCTTCGTACGAACCAAGGTTGAAGGAACACCCATGCCGCAATTCACCCCGCCCGTGCGCGACACGCGCTTCGTCCTCGAACATGTCGTCGGTTTGCAGAACTACGCCAATTTGCCCGGCTTCCAGAACGCGACGCCCGATATGGTCGATGCGGTCCTCGATCAGGGTGGCAAGTTCGTCGCTGAAGTGCTGTTCCCGATCAACCATTCGGGCGATCAGGAAGGCTGCACGCGCCACGACGACGGCAGCGTGACGACGCCCAAGGGTTTCAAGGAAGCGTATGCTGCGTTCGTGGAATCCGGCTGGGGCACGCTCAGCGCACCGGAGGCGTTCGGCGGGCAGGGCATGCCGCACGTCGTGTCGACCGCGTTCCAGGAATATATGATCTCCGCCAACATGGCGTTCGCGATGTATCCCGGCCTGACGCACGGCGCGATTGCCGCCCTGCTGGTCAAGGGCACCGACGAACAGAAGGCGAAGTACGTCCCCAAGATGGTCAGCGGCGAATGGGGCGGCACGATGAACCTGACCGAGCCGCAATGCGGCACCGATCTCGGCCTGATCCGCACCCGCGCCGAACCGAATGCCGATGGCTCCTATGCGATCACCGGCACGAAGATCTTCATCTCGTCCGGCGAGCATGATCTGACCTCAAACATCATCCACCTCGTCCTCGCCAAGACGCCGGGCGCGCCGGAAAGCTCGAAGGGCATTTCGTTGTTCGTCGTGCCCAAGTTCATGGTCGGCGACGACGGGTCGATCGGCGCGCGCAACGCCGTGTCGTGCGGCTCGATCGAACATAAGATGGGCATCCACGCCAATTCCACCTGCGTGATGAATTATGACGGCGCGACCGGCTGGCTGGTCGGAGAGGAGATGAAGGGCCTGGCCGCGATGTTCATCATGATGAACGCGGCGCGTCTGGGCGTCGGCCTTCAGGGTCTCGCCGTTGGCGAAACCGCCTATCAGAATGCCGTCCAGTATGCGCACGACCGCCGCCAGGGCCGCGCATTGACCGGCCCGAAGGAGCCGAACGAGAAGGCCGACACGTTGTTCGTCCACCCGGACGTGCGCCGCATGCTGATGGAAGCCAAGGCGATGACCGAGGGGCTTCGCGCGTTGTGCCTGTGGGGCGCGCTTCAGGCCGATCTCGAACATGCCGCGCCGACCGATGAGGAGAAGCAGTTGGCGGGCGATCTGCTCGGTCTGCTCACCCCGGTGATCAAGGGCTATGGCACCGACAAGGGCTATGAGATCGCGACCAATGCGCAGCAGGTGTATGGCGGCCACGGCTACATCGCCGAATGGGGCATGGAGCAATATGTCCGCGATGCGCGGATCGCGATGATCTACGAAGGCACCAACGGCGTGCAGGCGATGGACCTGGTCGGCCGCAAGCTGGCCACCAATGGCGGCCGCGCGGTGCAGGCGCTGTTCCGCATCGTCGCCGAGGATGTCGCGGCGGCCAAGGCGGTGCCGGAAACGGCGGCGTTCGCGGGCGCGCTCGAAAAGGCCAATGGCGAGCTTCAGGCGGCGACGATGTGGTTCATGCAGAACGGCATGCAGAACCCGGAGAACATCGGCGCCGGCGCGTACAATTACATGCAGATCATGGGCATCGTCGCGACCGGCCTGATGTGGCTGCGCATGGCGACCGCTGCCGTCAAGCTGAAGGCGGCGGGCGAGGGCGATCCCGCGTTCCTCGACGCCAAGCTGGTCACGGCGCGCTTCTTCGCCGAACGCATCATGCCGGATGCGGGCGCACTGCGCCGCAAGATCGAGGGCGGCGCGGAATCGCTGATGGCACTGCCGCCCGAGATGTTCATGGCGGCGTGATCTTTGCTGAAAGCCCTTTCTCTGGGAGAAAGGGCTTTTATAGCTGATGCGCTCGGAAGAACTTTCACTCTGGACCCGTTCCGGGGTCTACCAAATGGCATCTGATGCAAATTATGATGTAACTGCCCACATTGCGGCACGTTGGCCCCGGAACCGCTGGCACTCGTCCTGTTCATAAATACACGTCCCGTCATTTCCACGCGTGCGATTGTGCATGACCTCAGCCACAACCTTTGAGGCGAGACGTGATTCGACCTGCGCGGGAATGATGCGTTTATATCGGCACCCAGCCTACCGCGCCGCAAGATCGGGTGCGAATGGCTGATAGTGGTGGTGAGCGGCCCGGCAGCTTTCAGGCGCGAGGCACTAAAAGAGGCCGAAGTCAGAACAACGCCGCCATTCGGTTGCGATCATAGTCGAGGAGCCAATCTGCGAAGTCGGCATAAAGTCCTGTGAGCTTGGTCGGATCCTCGACAATAACGTCCATGCCTCGATCATCGTAGACATGCAGCATCGCAGGGATATCGGGATCGATCAGGAAAATTATGACCGGAGCATGAGGGTAAATCGGCATTTCTGACGCGACGGCGTGCCAAAGAAGCGTGTCTCGGGCAACTTTGTCATGACCCAAGTCATAACCGCGCAACGTCCATACCTCCGCCTCATTGCCCGCCGGATCAGGGTAAAGGCATGTTGACCATTCGGCGATCTGCGGTGCTGCAAATCCTGTAGATTGCAGGGCAACAAAGCCGTCTTTTACATCGTCAGGGAGACCAACTGGGTATGGCGTTCGACCATTCCACGCGACCACGCCTATGCAGGCCCCGGTAAATAACGCGTTAGCTACAGCCGATGCCCGCGAGTGACCTTGAAGAAAGCGGGGAACTTGCTGGACAGTGTTATCAAACTCCTCTCCGCTAAGCTCGAAGCGGAGCCGGAAGTCTTCAGAAGGAGGGGACGGTGACCAGAGGGCGGCCCATAAATGCTCTATAGAAGGATCGGTCATGCGGCTTCGTAACAGGATCATCGAACGTCGAGCAACGTCCGTTGTCAGGCACCGTTGACTCCGCGCCGAATGACCAAATCTGGGCGGAAGCGGTCATTGCTTTTTCGTCAAGCAAGTAGATTAAAGCCTTCCCGGAGGAAGATCATCAACGCCCCTCCGGCGTCGCGGTAGCCACCGGCTTCGGCGGCACGCCGGTAATCTCCACCCGCCGCCGCACCCCGGTCAGCGCATCCGGCGCAGGCTTGGCAACCGGCACCATCACCTTCGACCCCGGCAGTGTCTCCAGCCGGAAAGCCTCCGTCGCCGGGCGCACCGTCTGCACCGGCGGGGGCAGCATCTGCTGCTTCATGCATTGGGTCTTGTCTGCACGGGCAAATTCCGCGCAATTCCACAACGGCTTGTCATATCCGCGCGGACGGTCGCGGAGATAGCTGAAGGACATCGTGGCGATCTGGGCCGGTTGCAGCGGCAAAGCGGTCGGCGTCTTGGCCTTGCTGCTCCACCCCATGAACTTGCAATAGATCCGGTCGGCGCACGCCGCCACGGCCAGCTTCGCATAGCTTTCCGGCGTCAGCTTGGGATCGAGGGTGACGAGGAAAGCGCTGCCATCGTCTTCGGTCGGTGAGGGCAGGGTGCCGGTCACCGTCGCCGCCTCGATCTTGGCGGCCTCCGCCTCGGCCAGCGCAGCGCCGGTCTTGTGCGCATCCGACAAGGCGGCAAGCGCGGGGATCACCGGTTCGTTCGGCGAGACCATTCGGAGAAACGCGGGCGGCGTGCCCCACCAGCCGGTCCAGCGGAAGAACAGATGCGTGCGCACCCGCGCGACCTTGTCGAGGCTCGATTGCCAATACGGCACCACCCAATCGGTGTGATAATGCGTCGAATAGCCCACCGCCTTGAACACGCGGCCGGTCAACGCCAGCGCCGCCGTCTCCCGCGCCCGACGCCATGCGTCGTCCGACCAGGCATGCCGGACAAGTGCCCCATCGCAGGTGAAGGTGAACTGGCACCCGGTGTTGCGCTCCGATCCCTGGAACACCACGCCGCAGATCGTCTTGGGGAAAGCGGGGTGGCGTACGCGGTTGATGACGACCTGCCCGACCGAGCGCTGGCCGAGCGTGTCGTCGCCCGCTTCGTAGAGCATTGCCACGGCCATGCAGTCGGTCGCGCGCGCCTTGTCGTCATCGGTGCCGGTGAGGAAGAACGGGCGCGCGGCGGGATTGGGGTCGGTCGAGAACGGCACGGTCTTGTTGAAGTCGCGTGCCTCGTCGGGATCGAGATCCTGATAGGCGAGCGGCTCGACCGGCGGCACTTCGGCTTGCGGCACCACGCGTTGCGGCACCGCGGCGGCGCGGGGACGCGACTTGATCGGGGGTGCGGTGGCGACGATCAGCGCGGGTGCCGCAGTGGCGATCAGCGCTACGAGCCCGAGGATCGCGCGCAGGACCGGCGAGATCGGGGATTGGGTTTTCGGCATGCGCGGACCGATACAGAGCGGCGACTCGTAAGTCGATTCGCGGTGTCGAAGTTGCCGAAGGTGGCGCCTATTGCGGCCAGAAACCGGTGGCTTCGCACACATCCCAGGCGTTGACGGCCTTGTTGGAGCAGGCGCGGTCGCCTTTGGTGCAGGCGGCCAACGTCTCACGATATTGCGGTGCGCAGGCGGGAGGAGTCGTTGTTTCCCAAGCACTTGCGGCACCACGGCGGGTCGGGATCGGGCTCGACGCGGCGGCGTGGGCAGCGGGGACGGAAAGATCGGCGGCGCTCCGCTGACCGAACATGGCCGGCCAAATCTGGATCAGCGCCAGCATCGCGGTGATGCCGATCATCGCCTTACGCATTGAAATTCCCCATCGGCGCCCCGAACGCCGCCGGATCATTCATAATGGTTACCGGCGCTGCGCGATACCTGTATCATGACAGCGCCGGCCATTATTTGTCAGCTTTCGGGCAGGAAATCCGGCACCGACAGATACCGCTCGCCGGTATCGTAATTGAAGCCGAGCACCCGCGCATCGTCGGGCAGATCGGGCAGCTTCTGCAGGATGGCGGCGAGCGTCGCGCCGGACGAGATGCCGACCAGCATGCCCTCCTCGGTCGCGGCGCGGCGGGCCATGTCCTTGGCGACGGCGGCGTCGACCTGGATCGCGCCGTCGATCGCCTGGGTGTGGAGGTTGGCCGGCACGAAGCCAGCACCGATGCCCTGGATCGGATGCGGCCCCGGCTGCCCGCCGGAGATGACCGGCGATGCTTGCGGCTCGACCGCATAGACCTTCAGGTTCGGCCAGCTCTTCTTCAGCGTTTCCGCGACGCCGGTGATGTGTCCGCCGGTGCCCACGCCGGTGATGATCACGTCGATCGGCGTATCGGCGAAGTCCTTCAGGATTTCCTGTGCGGTCGTCCGCGTATGTACCTCGATATTAGCCGGATTTTCGAACTGCTGCGGCATCCAGCTATTGGGGGTTTGCTCGACCAGTTCCAGAGCGCGCTCGATCGCGCCCTTCATGCCCTTTTCACGTGGCGTCAGATCGAAGGTCGCGCCGTATGCCAGCATCAGGCGGCGACGTTCGATCGACATGCTTTCGGGCATGACGAGAACGAGCTTGTAGCCCTTCACGGCCGCCACCATCGCCAGGCCGACGCCGGTATTGCCCGAGGTCGGTTCGATGATCGTGCCGCCGGGCTTCAGGTCGCCCGAAGCCTCGGCCGCCTCGATCATCGCCAGCGCGATCCGGTCCTTGATCGAACCGCCCGGATTGGAGCGTTCCGACTTGATCCACACTTCGTTGCCCGGAAACAGACGCTGGAGGCGGATATGGGGAGTGTTGCCGATCGTCTCGAGGATCGTGTTGGCTTTCATGATACTGCCTCCAGTTGGTCTGCGGGGGGATCGAAGGTCTTCGCGCGGCGGATGCTGGGGAAGAGATAGGTCCACAGGATGGTCACTACAATCGCCCCGCCGCCGCCGACCAGCACCGCACCCACCGGCCCGAGCATCGAGGCGAGGAAACCGGATTCGGCCTCGCCCAGTTCGTTCGACGCGGAGATCGTGAGTTGCGAGACCGCGCCGACGCGGCCGCGCATCTCGTCCGGCGTGTAGAGCTGGATCAGCGACTGGCGGATATAGACCGAGAACATATCGGCCCCGCCCGCCACCGCCAGCGCCGCCACGCCGACCTCGAACGCATAAGCCGGCACGATCAGGTGCGCGATCCCGAACAGGATCGTCGCGCTGCCATAGACCAGCACCGAAATCAGCATGCGCGGACCGACATTGTGCTTGAGCGGGCGGATCGAGAAGATCAATGCGATCACCGACGCGCCGGCGGCAGGAGCAGCGGCGAGCAGGCTCAGGCCCTGCGCGCCGACCTTGAAGATATCGTGCGCATAGATCGGCAGCAGCGCACTCGTGCCCGCCAGGAACACCGCGAACAGGTCCAGCGTGATCGTGCCCAGCACCAGCTTGTTCTGCCCGACATAACGCAGCCCGTCGATGATCTGTCGCACCGGATGCGCCGCCGAGCGTGGCGGCTGCGCGACGCGGCCGATCAGCAACAGACACAACAGCGCGACGCCGAACAAAGCGACCGCCAGCCAGTATGCGCCACTCTGTGCGTGCGCGAAAGCGAAGCCGCCGATCGCGGGGCCGATGATCGTGCCGACCTGCCACGAGATCGAGCTGAGCGCTATCGCCGTCGGAAGCACCTCGCGCGGCACCAGATTGGGTGCGAGCGCGGAAAAGGCCGGGCCGGAAAAGGCCCGCGCCAGCCCGAGCAGCACGGCAACGGAAAACAGGATCGGCAGCGAGATCCAGCCCTCATAGGTCGCGAGCGCGAGGATGAAGGCGCAGAGCAGTTGCAGGCTGACGGTGATCCGCGTGATCCAGCGCCGGTCGAAGCGATCCGCGACGAATCCCGAAATCGGCGTAGTCAAAAACAGCGGCAGGAATTGCAGCAGCCCGATCAGCCCCAATTGCGCCGCCGCCGCGCTCAGGCTCATCCCCATGTCCTCGCGGGCGATGGTGTAGACCTGCCAGCCGATGACGATGATCATCGCGTTCTGCGCGATCGTCATGGCGAAGCGCGCCACGAAATAGGCGCGGAAATTGGCGATGCGCAGCGGGTGGGCGGGCGCAGGATCGGGGGCAGGGTTCATCTGGGACGGCTTTAGGCGGGGCGTTGCGGCCGGGGCAATCATCGATTGCTTGGGGGCATGAAACTTCTGCGTGTCGCGGACGATTGATGTCACGACCAAAAGGCGCTTATACGCGCGCTTCTCCTCCCCAAGGAAAACGAGGTTCCAGCCTGTGGCAAAAGCCCCCGCCGCCCGAAAGATCGAACCGCTCGCTGCCAATCGCGAGCGCCCCGACGAGCCGAAACTGTACGAAGCGTCGAAAGACGAACTGCTCGAATTCTACAAGCAGATGCTGCTCATCCGCCGCTTCGAGGAGAAGGCCGGGCAGCTTTACGGCCTCGGCTTGATCGGCGGTTTCTGCCATCTGTATATCGGGCAGGAGGCGGTCGCGGTCGGCCTGCAATCGGCGCTGTCGGACAAGGACAGTGTGATCACCGGCTATCGCGATCACGGCCATATGCTTCTTTGCGGGATCCCGCCCAAGGACGTGATGGCGGAGCTGACCGGGCGTCAGGCCGGCATTTCCAAGGGCAAGGGCGGCTCGATGCATATGTTCAGCGTCGAGCATAAATTCTATGGCGGGCACGGCATCGTCGGTGCTCAGGTGTCGCTCGGCACCGGCCTCGGCTTCGCGCATAAGTATAACGAGGATGGCGGAGTGTGCCTGGCCTATTTCGGCGATGGTGCGTCGAATCAGGGGCAGGTCTACGAGAGCTTCAACATGGCCGAGCTGTGGAAGCTGCCGGTCATCTATGTGATCGAGAACAATCAGTACGCGATGGGCACATCGGTGAACCGCGCGTCGTCCGAAGACCAGTTGTACCGGCGTGGCGAATCGTTCCGCATCCCGGGCATCCAGGTCGACGGCATGGACGTGTTGGCGGCTCGTGGCGCGGCGGAAGAGGCGCTTGCCTGGGTTCGCGCGGGCAAGGGGCCGATCATCCTCGAGATGAAAACCTATCGCTATCGCGGCCATTCGATGTCCGATCCAGCGAAGTACCGCTCGCGCGAGGAGGTGCAGGCGGTTCGCGACAAGTCCGATCCGATCGAGCATTGCAAGAAGCTGCTCGAGGAAGCCGGCGTCAAGGAAGACGAGCTGAAGGAGATCGAGAAGGAGATCCGCAAGGTCGTCGCCGATGCGGCCGACTTCGCCGAAACCGCGCCCGAGCCGGAACCGGCCGAACTGTATACCGACGTGCTGGTGGAAAAATACTGATGCCCATCGAGATCAAGATGCCCGCCCTCTCCCCCACGATGGAGGAGGGCACGCTGGCCAAATGGCTGGTCAAGGAAGGCGATGTCGTGAAATCCGGCGACATCATGGCCGAGATCGAGACCGACAAGGCGACGATGGAATTCGAAGCCGTGGACGAAGGCACGATCGGCAAGATCACCGTCGCCGAGGGGACCGACAATGTGAAGGTCGGCACCGTCATCGCCACGTTGCTGGAAGAGGGCGAAAGCGCGGATGCTGCGCCGGCCGCAGCTCCGAAGGTAGATGCTCCGAAGGAAGAGCCCAAGGAAGCCGCAGCGCCCCAGAAGGCAGAGAGCGGCACCAAGCAGCTGGTCGATGCCGCGTCGCACAGCGCCGAGATATCCGATCCCGCGATCCCGGAAGGGACCGAGATGATCAAGGTCACGCTGCGCGAGGCATTGCGCGATGCGATGGCCGAGGAAATGCGCAAGGACGACCGCGTCTTCGTGATGGGCGAGGAAGTCGCCGAATATCAGGGCGCGTACAAGGTGACGCAGGGCCTGCTCGACGAGTTCGGGCCGAAGCGCGTGATCGACACGCCGATCACCGAATATGGTTTCGCCGGTGTCGGCACGGGGGCCGCCATGGGCGGACTGCGGCCGATCGTCGAATTCATGACGTTTAACTTCGCGATGCAGGCGATCGACCACATCATCAATTCGGCCGCCAAGACGAACTACATGTCCGGCGGCCAGATGCGCTGCCCGATCGTGTTCCGCGGGCCGAACGGCGCGGCCTCCCGCGTAGGCGCGCAGCATTCGCAGAACTACGGCCCATGGTATGCCAGCGTGCCCGGCCTGATCGTGATCGCACCCTATGATGCGGCGGATGCAAAGGGGCTGCTCAAGGCGGCGATCCGCACCCAGGATCCGGTCGTCTTCCTCGAAAACGAACTGCTCTACGGCCGCACGTTCGAAGTGCCGGCGCTCGACGATTACGTCCTGCCGATCGGCAAGGCGCGCGTGATGCGCGAAGGCAAGGACGTGACGATCGTAAGCTATTCGATCGGCGTGGGCCTAGCGCTCGAAGCTGCCGACAAGCTGGCGGAAGAGGGCATCGACGCGGAGGTAATCGACCTGCGCACGCTGCGCCCGCTCGACAAGGCCGCGGTGCTGAAGAGCCTGAAGAAAACCAACCGTCTGGTCGTGGCGGAAGAGGGATGGGCCACCTGCTCGATCGCGTCGGAAATCGTCGCGATCTGCATGGAGGAAGGCTTCGACGATCTCGACGCCCCCGTCCTGCGCGTGGCGAACGAAGACGTTCCGTTGCCCTACGCGGCGAATCTGGAAAAGCTGGCCTTGTTGAGTTCGGCCAAGATCGTGGACACGGTGAAGAAGATCGTTTGAGCCTGACCGCACCCCGGATCGTGCCGGGGTGCGGTAGGCATTATCTTACGTCGTGTGCAGATCGCACGTCATCCGCGATCCAGAGGTGCTGTTGTAGATCTTCGTAAAGTCGCGATTGTCGCGGACGATGAACGACGCGGTATATTTCATCTTCGCCGGGGTCATGAACAGAGACCCGATCAACGGCTTATAGTCGTAATAGATCTCGACATACATCACGCCCGAATTGTTCGGCGAAAGGACCTTGTTGGCACCATCGCCCATACCCGCCGGAACCGCCACGCCCTGATTGTCAGTCGCTGTATCCTGTCCATCATTGGCATCGATCGTGCCGAGCGTCTGGTCGTAGGTCGATTCGTATCCGGCCGCCTTCACGCCGATGCAGCGCTGCCAATGAATGCGCTGCACGCCGGACGGTGCTTCCAGGCTGGATAAAGTCACCCGTCCGTTGGTGGTCAGGCCGATAGACGCGCCCTGAAGGCGGATGGCCTGAAAGATGTCCGTGATGTCGGTCTCGCGAAGCTGTTGCGTGCTGCCCGAGGCCGTCCCCACGCGAGAGGCGTTGTCGGCGAGGTTGAGCGCGATCTGGCTGATGCGCATGTTTACCAGCGCCAGATTCGCCGTCTCGACGCCGTACATACCGATCCCCAACACCAGCGGCAGGCCGAAGGCGAACTCGAGCAAAGCCAGGCCGCTCTGGTCACGGCGCAGCCGCCGCAAGCTTGTGCCGATGCGCCGAACGGGCGTCGCGCGCGCGATCATGGGCACACCTTCTTCACGGCCGGCGTCGCCTGATTGGCATAAGGCTGATTCTTCAGAATCGTCGTCGAACTCAACGTCTGGCGGTCGCTCCAGCCCAGAAAGCTGACGACCGGGAACATGCGCGGATAGGTGATGCTCATCGTGTACATCGCGACATCGTTCGCGCCGCCCTGACCCGCGGCACCGGGATCGGCATCCCAATTATTGTTGGCATTGACGTCGTCGAAGCATTCGCCGGGATCGAGCACGCCATTGCTGTTGGTGTCGTAGATATATTCCGGCTTGATGGTGCCGAATTGCGAATAGCTCTTGCGCGTCGAGCACCACGTGCTGGCCGCCGGACTGGTGGCGCAGGATTGCGTCATGGTCTTGGTGATCGCGCCGACCAGGGTGATCACCTTGGCGTCGATCGTGGCGGCATTGCCCGCGCCGCCCTGAATGGCGGAATCGCGCGCCGCCTTCTGCACCGCGCCGTTCAGCTGCACTTGCAGATATTCCTGATACGTCATCTCGCTCAGGCCCATGATCAACGTCATCAGGACCGGCGCGACGATAGCGAATTCGATGATCGTCGCGCCGCGTTCGTCGTGCTTCAGCCGACGCGGCAGGTGCCGCCGCCTCACTTCGAGATCCTGAGCGCGCCAACATGCTTGGCGATGTTGGCGAAGGCCGCCGACACGTCGGACGAGGTGCCGGCATAAACCGCCTGGGTCGGGCTGGACGCGCAGGCGGTCAACTGCGTGGTCACGGCCTGGCCGACGGCGACCACCCAAACGTCGATCCCTAACGATTTCGCCTTCGAACATTCCGCCAGGAACCGCTGGTTGTGGTAATTCTGATAGGTCGTGGCGTCGTTATAATCGCCGTTGGTGACGCGCTTGTCGAATTGCTCCAGTGCGTACATGCCATAGATGTTGATGTTCGGTGCCATGTCGCCATCGGTCATGAAGATCAGCACGCGATTGGGATCCTGACGTCCCGCCCAAGGTGCCGTATCGCTGGCGAAGATACCGTTGGGTGACAGCATGCGCGTGCCCCAGATCATGCCGGTATCGTGATAGGTGCCGCCGATCGCGCGGAAATCAGGGGCGTTCACGTAAGCGCTGACATCGGCGCGAGCCATTACCTTCAGGCGCTGCACGGGTTTCCCACAGCTGACATAGCCGGCCTGCAAGCGCGAGGCGGAGCCCAAAGAAGGTCGATTGGTTGTATCGTCGCCGTTGGTCGAATCCGGATCGTAATAGCGATCATAAATGATGTCCGGCCACATCGGACGCCAGCGCGTGGACGTCGCGCTGGTCGGGATCAGGTCGGGATCGAGATCGGGCGGCAGATTGGCCGTCGCGAAGCTGCTTGCACCTGCGGTCGTATCGCGTTCCTCGATGCACCCCGCCCAGCGCGACGTGGCCGTGTTCACCTTGGTGGGATCGTCCACGACACCCCCGGCCACATAGCCCGACACGTCGAACGGGTATTGGGCGTAGGTCCATTTGGGCAGATAGGTCGTCGTCACGACCGTGCAGGTCGTGCCGCTACGGCTCGACGTGACCATGGTCGCCTTTGGGCCGGGACTTCCGGTCGAATTGTCGTAGCCGGTCGCGGGCGTACGGGGCTGGGCATATCCGTTGCAGGTCGACGAACTGGTATTGTTGTAGGTGGCGGTCGAAGTCGACGCATTCTCGCCGTTCAGCTTGCGGGACTGGTAGTTCCAGGTCTGCGATCCGCTACCGCCCACCATGTAGGCGGGGCTCCTGTCCATGATCGCCCGCCCGGCGTTTACCGTCGAGGTATAGGTCACGAATCCATAGCGAACATTGGTCGTCGGATCCGCCGTGTTGACCATCGTGTCGTAGAAGCTGAGGACGGCCGCGCGCAGCGCGGCGATGCGCGATCCGCTCTTCTCGGGCACGTAATAGCCGGTGGAGCCGGGGTAGCCGCCAACGCTCAGATTGCCGCTGGCCGTGCCATCGGCCGGCTTGGTGTAGGTCGTCGTGCCGGCATTGCCGACATAGGTGCTGCAGGCGCTGGTCGAATCCTGCGGCAGGCAGGACATCGATCCCGTCGTATCCAACACGAACATGATGTCGGTATCGGCAACGTCGTAGCGCGCCTCGCACGTCAGGTTGAGCGTAACGTCCGGCATCTTGAACATCTTCATGATCGACATCGGCACAGTGGCCGTTGCCGTACCGCTGACCTGATTGTCGCTCGTTTTGCTGGGCGCGAAAGCAACGGCGGTGGTGTTGAGCCAGCCTTCACGGAAATTGTTGACGAAGAACGCCTTGGCCTGATCGTACGAGGCGGCATCGAGCGTGGAGCCGGACGAGACCATATTCTTGCGGCCGGCCAGGACGCCGGCGTCGCACGCCTGCTGCAGACGAACCTTGACGACGTAGAGGCGGCCCATGTCCACAGCGGACCCAGCGAGCGCCGACAGCGGCACGAGCGCGATCGCCATCATCGCCAGCGTGTTGCCGCCGATGTCCCGCTTCAGTCGGCCGAAAAAGGTCTTGGCTGTCGCCGACCTGCGCTTAAATCCCCACATCCAGCTATCCCGCACACTCTGGAATTAACTCCAATGACGGGCGATAGGCGGTGAATGGATAAGGCCGGATCAAACGACATGGTAAACGGCGCGGTAACCATTGCGCGCCACGAAGGGGCCGCGTCGGAACGGCTGCTGGCCCTGTCCTACGCGCCTGAGCAAGCGCGGGCCGGGGTGGCGGCACTATTCGCGCTGGACGATCTGCTCGGGCAGATCCTGCGCACCACGCGCGAGCCGGTCGTCGGACAGATGCGACTGACCTGGTGGCATGAGGCGTTGAGCCAGCTGGACAGCGCGCCGCCGCCGGCCGAGCCGGTGCTACGCGCGCTGGCGGCGGAGGTCTTGCCGCGGGGCGTGACCGGCGCGCGGCTGGCCGGGATGATCGACGCGTGGGAAATGCTGCTCGATGCCGATACGCCGGACGATGCGACGCTGGAGGGCTATGCCGCGCGCGGCGTGATCCTGTTCGGAGCGATCGGTACAGTGCTCGGCGCCGGACCGGGCGATCCGGTCGCGCCGGCGGGGCGGGGCTGGGCGCTTGCCGATCTGGCGCGGCATGTCGGCGATGAGGCCGTGGCGTCACGCGCCGCCGCTTTGGCCGGCATGGCGCTGGCCGTGGCCACGACCGCGAAATGGAGCAGGATTGCGCGGACGCTTGGCGCTCTGGCGCACCTCGCGCGCCTGGATCTGGCGGTACCGCTAGGACAGCCGATCCGATGGGGCGCGCCGGGTCGGGTGGGGCGGCTGATATACCATCGGATCAGTGGGCGGTGATCTTTCGCCGGGCTATCCCCTGTTGGACGGCAGCAGGGGAACAGTTCGATGTGGCGTTATCTGGCGGGTGGAGTGGCGGCGTTGCTGCTGGTGGCGGCGGGCGTGCTGCTGTTCAAGAGCCCGGCGAGATCGGATTCGCCGCTGCCTGCCGCGCCTGCGGCCTCGGCGGAACAGGCAGAGGGTCTGCCGGACACCGTGCCGGAAGCGACCGCGAAGACGCGCGAGGAGAAGCGCTTCAGCCGTTACGACAAGGATCGCGACGCGAAGATCACCCGCGAGGAATATCTCGCGGCACGGCGCAAGGCCTTCGCGCGGCTGGACACGAACGCCGACGGCAAGCTGTCGTTCGAGGAATGGGCGGTGAAGGTCACGACCAAATTTGCCGAGGCGGACAAGGACAAGTCCGGCGCGATGAATGCCGCGGAATTCTCCACGACCGCGGTGAAGCGCAATACTCAGCGGGCCAAGGTACCGTGCCCGCCGGTGGGGAAGGGCGAGGAGGAGAGTTGAGGGTTTGGGGAAAAGGCAGCCAAAACCGTTCGTGCTGAGCTTGTCGAAGCACGTGCCCCGAACACGCCCTTCGACAGGCTCAGGGCGAACGGGTTTGGAGGGGCTCGGCGGAGGCCCTCAAGCCGCCAGCCACTCCCCCAACGCCACCCGAGCACGATCGGTATACATCTTCTTCCGATCCGCCTTCTTCGTCCGACCGGGAATCGGCGGAAACAGGCCGAAATTGACGTTCATCGGCTGATACGTCTCCGCCTCCGCCGCACCGGTAATGTGGTGCAACAACGCCCCAAGGGCGGTGGCGACCGGAGGTGGCGTCAAGGTCTCGCCCTTCAACTCCGCAGCGGCGAAACGCCCGGCGATCAGCCCGATCGCCGCGCTCTCGATATACCCTTCGCACCCCGTGATTTGCCCGGCGAAGCGTACGTTCGGCATGCTCTTCAGCCGTAACGTCGGATCGAGCAGCTCCGGCGAGCGGATGAACGTGTTGCGGTGCAGCCCGCCCAGCCGCGCGAACTCGGCATTTTCCAGCCCCGGAATGGTACGGAACAGGCGAACCTGCTCGGCATGCTTCAGCTTGGTCTGGAAACCGACGATGTTCCACAACGTCGCCGAGGCATTATCCTGCCGCAACTGCACCACGGCATAGGGCCAGCGCCCGGTGCGCGGATCGTCCAGCCCGACGCCCTTCATCGGCCCGAAGCGGAGCGTCTCCGGCCCGCGTTCCGCCATCACCTCGATCGGCATGCAGCCTTCGAAATAGGGCGTGTCCTTTTCCCATTCGCGGAATTCGGTCTTCTCGCCATCGACCAGCGCCTGGACGAACGTGTGGTACGTCTCCTTGTCCATCGCGCAGTTGATGTAATCCTTGCCCTCACCCTTGTTCCAGCGCGACTGGAACCAGGCCGTCTCCATATCGATGCTGTCGAAATGGACGATCGGGGCGATGGCGTCGAAGAACGCCAGCGCATCAGCGCCGGTCGCCGCGCCGATGCTGGCGGCGAGCGGCGCGGCGGTGAGCGGGCCGGTGGCGATGATCACGGGGCCATCGGTGGGGATCACATCCACCCGCTCGCGCACGACCGTGATGTTGGCATGGCCCTCGACCGCCGCCGTCACGCCGCTCGAGAAGGCATCGCGGTCCACCGCCAGCGCGGAGCCGGCCGGCACCTTGTGGATATCGCCCTCGCGCAGGATCAGCGACCCGAGCGTGCGCATCTCCTGATGGATCAGCCCGACCGCGTTGCTGTTCGCATCGTCGGACCGGAAACTGTTCGAGCAGACCAGTTCGGCAAGGCCATCGGTGTGATGCGCGGGGGTTTTCTCGCCCGTGCCACGCATTTCGGAGAGCTTCACGCGGAAGCCGGCTTCGGCAAGCTGCCATGCCGCTTCCGATCCGGCCAGCCCGCCGCCGATGATTTGGATGTCGTGTGTCATGCGGTGCCGATAGCGCCTATCACCGGCCTTCGCCAACCACCGTTCCGCGTTCCGCGCGTTGCTTGATCAGTGCCAGCAAATTGTTCTCGAGATCGCCGAGGAACAATTGGCCCCATAACGCCGAGTAGAGATTGACCGGCGTCTGGATACGGTAATGCGTGTCAACGGTAACCCGTGTGCGATTTGGCCCCAGCGGTTGCATCGTATAGCCGCCGGTCGTCACCGTGAAATACGGGCTGTCGGGCATCAGATGACGGTCGGTATAGCCCCAGCCGGCAATGTCGTCGAAGATGAAGCGCCAGCCGATCCGACGCCCCGGCTGCCATTCGACGATGCGTTCACGAAACTTGATGCGCTGTCCCCAATCGGCATAGCGGTCAGCACCGATGCCGTTGCCGATCAGCCGCGCGCCGACCGGACGTGGAATGCCGATCACGTCCTGCGAGATATTCCACTCTCCTTCGCCGGGGCGCACGTCCGGTATACCGCGAAGTAACGGCCAAATCCGCGTCGGGCTGGCGTCGATGACGATGCTGCGCGCGACCATCTTGGTGTCCGAGGGCAGCGGGATCATCGGCTCGACCTGCATCGACAGCAGAGGCAACACGATCAGCACGGCGCAATAGGTCCGCCCGCTTTCCTCCGGCAGGCGGCGGCGCATCTTGTAGGTGATGGCCGCACCGATCATGCCGCTGATCATCCATAACGGGGACAGCATCAGCACACAGATGACCCCTTCGCGCAGGAAGAAGATCGAGGCCACGACCACGACGAGCAGCAGCCAGAACGGCATTGCGAGATATTGTCCGCTTGAACGTTGAGCATAAGGGTCGGCGACATAACAAACGAATGCCGACACTGCCGCTGGGAGGATGAGCAGGAACGAGAAGCTGATCAGCCCGCCGGAGGGCTGCGTCGCCTCGATGAGGAAATACACGCCGAATGCGAACGTGAGCGCGGCCGCGATGGCAATGCCGATCCTGGTCGTGGCCGATGGTTTGCGGACGGCGGCGTTCTCGTCTTCCATGGTCTGCATCCTGTTCTGTAATTTCTGCAAAGATCGAAATCGTTGGACGAACTTAAGACGAGGGCATCATCGTTTCGAACTCCTCAATCCTTGGTCTTGGATTTCCGGCCGGGGATCAGCCGGGCGACGCTGCCGCCCAGCTTCATCAACGTGACGAGCGTGGATTTGGGCAGCACGCGCACCTGGTCGTACCAGGTGCCGAGCGTCGCCAGGAATTCGTGCATCCGCCCGATCCGTTCGCGGACGTGCGCGGGCGCGGTCTTATCCTTGGCGAGCCGTTCGGCGAGGTCGTTCAGCAACGCGATCGTCGGGTCGATCTCGCGACGTTTGCGCTCGGCGGCGATGCGCATCAGCATCTCCCACAGATCGGTCTCCGCCGTGAAATGGTCGCGCCGGTCGCCCTCGACATGCACGCGCCGGACGATCGCATAGCCCTGCAACTCCTTCAGCCCGGTCGAGACGTTGGACCGCGCGAGGCCCAATGTCTCGACGATCTCCTCGGCGTTCAGCGGCTTGTCGCTGAGATAGAGCAAGGCATGGATCTGCGCGACCGATCGGGCGACGCCCCAATGCGTGCCCATCTCCCCCCAATGGAGAACGAAGGCTTTCACATCGGGATGGTCGTAGAGCTTCATCTGTCTTCCATTTCTGTAAATTCAGAAATATGCGATTTCGCATGACGGGTCAAGCGCTGGTTCTTTGGTGGGAAAGGGCTATCGTACCGCGATGTCGCGCTTGCTCCTCATCGTCGCCTTGCTGGCCGGGATCAGCTTCCAGTTCGTCAAGGATCTGCCGCCAGGTGCCGGGCTGATCGCTTGGAAGGGCGCGGGCGTGGCGTTGCTCGCATCATGGGCGGCGGGCGAGGCGCGGAACCGCGAGGGATGGCTGCTGGTCGCGATGCTGACGTTCGGCGCGCTGGGCGACGTGCTGCTGGAGACGTCAGGTACGGTAGTCGGCGCAGTGGCATTCCTGATCGGGCATGTGCTGGCGATCGCCTTGTATCTTGGTGTGCCGCGCGGCAGGCTCGGGCGGTCGATCGTCGCGGCGGTGGCATCCGCTGTCATTATCTCCGGCGTGGCGTTCGCGCTGACGCGGGATGGCGGCGTCGCAATTTACGGGCTGGTACTCGGTGGAATGGCGGGGGCGGCGCTGACCAGTCGATTCGATCGCCATCTGGTCGGGCTGGGCGCGGCACTGTTCGTATTTTCGGACCTGTTGATCTTCGCCAAGAGTAGTGTGTTGGCGGGATCTCATTTGCCCGGCCTGCTGATCTGGCCGACCTATTTCGCCGGCCAGACGCTGATCGCGATCGGCGTGGTGCGCGGATTGCGCGGCGGTCTGGGCCGCCCCATCTCTGCGCGATGAAGATATTCACGATCGGCTACGAAGCCACCACGATGGCCGAATTCCTCGCTGCTTTGAAAGGGGCGGGGGTCGAACGCGTGATCGACGTCCGCGCGCTGCCGCTGTCGCGCCGCCCCGGTTTCTCGAAATCCTCGCTCGCCGCGTCGCTGGCCGAGGCGGGGATCGGATACGTCCACCTCAAGGCGCTCGGCACGCCCAAGCGCGGGCGCGACGCGGCGAAGAAGGGCGACGTGGCGACGCTGAAGGCAGTCTATGCCGATCAGCTCGATTTGCCCGAGGCGCAGGTGCAGGCGGCCCAGATGCTCGAACTGGCGGACGAGATGCCAAGCGCGTTGCTCTGTTACGAGCGCGACCCGTGCCATTGCCACCGAACGCTGCTGCTGGACGCGGTGGGCGAGGGCGTCGAAGTGGTGGATTTGTATGCTTGAGGGTGCCGCGTTCAGATGGAATTGCTGCGGCCGGGCTTTTGAAGAAGCCAGAAAACCGTACCGATCGAAGCGCCTGAAGCCATAAAATAGATGACATTGTAACATGCCGCATAGGCCGACAAACCCTGCCTCGCAAAGGTCCAGGCGACTATCAGCAGAATTGGAAAGGTCATTGCCGACCCGCTCAGCGCATAGGATTTCAGATTGGTGTAGTTTCGCTTGCTGAGCGCTACCGCTACCGGAATGCCGACCAGGATCTGCAGCACATAGAATATAATGCACATAGCAACGAGCATCGATGAAGGGTGCGCGAAAACCCCACCGCGTTCGGGTTTCGGCCAAAGCGCGACGACGATCGCTTGAAGTGTTGCAGCGGGAATTGGCGCGAGAACGAAGGCCAGTAATTTTCGCAAATGACTTCTCTATCGTCGTGTCGATCAATCGCGGCTGTGTTTACCCCGCCACCGGCAACTTAACCTGCCCATCCGCATCCCACTCCAGCGGCCCATAGGCGATCACCGTTTCCAGCAGCAGCGGGCTGCCATAGATGTGCGGAAACAACTGCCCGCCGCGGGATTCCTCCCAGCGGATGTCGCCGAACGCACCGAGGTCCACCGCCGCGACGTGCAAATCGGTCTGCCCGGCGAAATGCTTGTCGACCGTTTCGGTCAGCTGCCCGGGCGTCGACAGGTGGATATAGCCATCCGCGAGATCGATCGGCGCGCCGGCAAAGCTGCCGGTCGCCTCCAGTTCCGCCATTTGCTCGGCCGTCAGCACCTTGTAGGCGGTCGTATCGCGCCCACTCATTCGCCCCTCGCTCATTCGCCGTTTTCCGGGCCGGCGGCACTGTCGTCGGCGGTGTTGGCGTCGTCGTTGGGAGCGATTTCGGGCAGATCCTCGGGGCCGCGCACGTCCATCTCGGCGTCGCCTTCGGTTTCCTCGATCCGTGCGGCGGAGACGACATGTTCGTTCTTGCCCACGTCGAACAGCTTCACGCCGGCCGAATTGCGGCTGATAACGCGCAAGCTGCCCAGAGTCGTGCGGATCAGCTTGGCCTGGTCTGTCACGAGCATCAATTGATGCCCCTTGGCCGCGGCGAAGCTGGCGACGACCTGACCGTTGCGGGCGATATTGTCGATATTGGTGATACCCTGGCCGCCGCGATTGGTGCGGCGGTAATCATAGGCGCTCGACAATTTGCCATAGCCGTTGGTGCAGACCGTCAGGATGAACTGCTCGCGCGTCACCATCTCGTCGAATAGCGCCTGATCGTCCGGCGCGCCTTCGCGTTCGGCCTTCCACGGCGCGAACTTCAGGTAATTCTCGCGCTGTTCGGGTGTCGCGTTGACGCGGTGCAGGATCGACAGCGAGATCACCTCGTCGCCGGCCTTCAGCGTCATGCCGCGCACGCCGGTCGAATTGCGGCTCTGGAATTCGCGCACGTCGGTCGCGGCGAAGCGGATCGCCTTGCCGCCGCGCGTCGCGAGCAGCACGTCGTCGTCCTGATCCAACACCGCAACGCCGATCAACCGGTCATCGGCGTCGTCACCCTCGAACTTCATCGCGATCTTGCCGTTCGTCGGCACGTTGGTGAACGCGTCCATCGAATTGCGGCGCACGCTGCCCTTGGCGGTGGCGAACATGACATGGAGCGCGCCCCAATCGTCCTCGTTCTCCGGCAGCGGCAGAACGGTGGTGATCTTCTCGTCGGTCGCGAGCGGCAGCAGGTTGATCATCGGCCGTCCGCGCGTCGCCGCGCCGCCCTCGGGCAGGCGCCACACCTTCATGCGGTACACTTTGCCGTGGTTCGAGAAGAACAGCACTGGCGTGTGCGTGCTGGTGACGAACAGGTTGGTGACGGCGTCCTCGTCCTTCGTCGCCATGCCGGCGCGGCCCTTGCCGCCGCGCGCCTGGGCGCGAAACGTGTCGAGCGTGGTGCGCTTGATATAGCCCTGCAAGGTGACGGTGACGACCATCTCCTCGCGCTCGATCAGATCCTCATCGTCGATGCCATCGGCGGCGGCGGCGATCTCGGTCTTGCGCGGGGTGGCGAATTCGGCGCGTACGGCGGCGAGTTCGGCCTTCATCACCTCGTACAGCTTCGCGCGATTGGCGAGGATCTCGAGCAATTCGGTGATCGAATCGGCGAGGCCCTGAAGCTCATTGCCGATCTCGTCGCGACCCAGAGCGGTCAGGCGATGCAGGCGGAGATCGAGAATCGCGCGGACCTGCGCTTCGGACAGTCGATAGACGTCGCCCTCCTGCTTGTCCTCGACCGCCTCGACCAGGCGGATGTACGGCGCGATCTCAGCGATCGGCCAGGCCATGTCGAGCAGCTTGGCGCGGGCGACGGCGGGGCTGGACGAGCCGCGGATCATCCGCACCACTTCGTCCAGATTGGTTACGGCGATGACCAGGCCGAGCAACAGATGTGCCCGCTCGCGTGCCTTGGCGAGTTCGAATTTCGAACGCCGCGTGATCACCTCTTCGCGGAACTTGACGAACGCCTCGATGATGTCGCGCAGGTTCAGCGTTTCCGGACGACCGCCACGGATCGCCAGCATGTTCGCCGGGAAGCTGCCTTGCGCCGGCGTGTGCCGCCAGAGCTGGTTGAGCACGACCTCCGCCGTCGCATCGCGCTTCAGGTCGATGACGATGCGCACGCCGAAGCGGTTCGATTCGTCGCGAATGTCGCTGACGCCCTCGATGCGCTTGTCCTTGGCGGCCTCGGCGATCTTCTCGACCAGAGCGTTCTTGCCGCTCTGATAGGGGATTTCGGTGAGGACGATCGACCGGCGATCGCCGCGCGCTTCCTCGATGGTGTGGCGCGATCGCACGATGATCGAGCCGCGGCCCTCATGATACGCGGAGCGGCAACCGGCACGCCCCAAAATGATCCCGCCGGTCGGGAAATCCGGACCGGGCACGATCTCCATCAGTTCGTCGATCGTGATCCCGCCATTCTCGATATAAGCGAGGCAGGCATCGACCACTTCGCCGAGATTGTGCGGCGGGATGTTGGTCGCCATGCCGACGGCGATGCCGCCCGCGCCATTGACAAGAATGTTGGGGAAGCGCGCCGGCAGGACGGTCGGCTCTTCGCGCGATCCGTCATAGTTGGGCGCGAAATCGACCGTGTCCTTGTCGATGTCCGACAGCAAGGCCATCGCCGCCTTGGTCAGCCGCGCCTCGGTGTAGCGCATCGATGCCGGCATATCCGGATCCATCGATCCGAAATTGCCCTGGCCGTCCATCAGCATCACGCGCATCGCCCAATCCTGGGCCAGACGGGCGAGCGCCATGTAGATCGAGCTGTCACCGTGCGGATGGTAATTGCCCATCACGTCGCCGACGATCTTGGCGCATTTGCGATACGGGCGGCCGGGGACGAAACCGCCTTCCTGGCTGGCGAACAGGATGCGGCGGTGCACCGGCTTCAGGCCATCGCGCACGTCGGGCAGCGCGCGCGATACGATCACGCTCATCGCATAGTCGAGATAGCTCGACCGCATCTCGTCCACGATCGAGATCGGCGAGATATCGGAAGGGTCGGCGAGGATGGTCTCGTCGGTCAAATTTCAGCGCTTTCGGGGTTGGTTTCAGTGTTGTTACGGCTCTAGCCGAGCCGTCACCCTATGCCAACCCCGCGCGCCTGTGCGCGTGTACGCGCGAGAGGCGGCCGCCGCCTCACCAAGCGGCGGGTATGACCGGCCGGGAACGCCGCTCCGGGAGCTGGCGGAATCCCCGACCGGCCAAACTGGATTATTTGCAGGCCTTCTTCGTGGCGTTGCCGGCGAGCGAGCAATTGTACGTCACGGTCTTGCCATTGGAGAGCTTGGCGGAGACCATGCGGCCGGCCGGGGCGGGACGGGCCGCGGCCATCTTCATGGCGGGGGCAGGCCTTGCGGCTGGTGCCGGCATTGGCTTGGTCATCGTCATCGCCGGCCGGGCGACGGTCTTCGTCGTCGTCACCGTCGCTGGCTTGGCGACCGTCTTGCTGGTCGAGACCATCGCCGGCTTGGCGGTGGATTTCGTGGTCGTCACCGTCGTTACGGGTTTGGTCGTTTTAACGGTGGTGCGCGTCGCGGCACCGGCGACACCCGAGAACAAGGCGGCGGCGGTCAGGATCATCAGCGGGGTCGATTTGGACATGTCGGCTTCCTCAACTGTGGTGCGGGGCCGGATCGTGCCGCCGCTTGTGAGAAAGCTTATGCGTGATGCCACCTGACGGCCGCGTGGCGCGGACATGACAAAAGCGTCATGCGGGAATTTCGGCACCGTCCCAGGCGAAGATCTTGCCGCTATCGGGCACCTTCAGCCCGTCGATCACGTCGAGCAATTGCACGGCCGCCCGCCCGGTATCGAACAGCCGGCCGGGCTGAACATTGCCCTGAAAGGGCTTCGACAGGCCGGTATCGACCGTGCCGGGATGCAGGCCGACCACGATGCTACGATCGTTGCGGCGCTTCTCCTCGATCGCCAGTGTGCGGATCATCATGTTGAGTGCGGCCTTCGATGCGCGATAACCGTACCAGCCGCCCATCTTGTTGTCCGTGATGCTGCCGACGCGCGCCGACAGCGCCGCGAACACGCCGCGCGTGCCTTTCGTCATCAGCGGCAGGAAATGCCTGGCGACCAAAACCGGGCCGATCGTGTTGACCGCGAAATTGCGCGCCAGCCAGACGGGATCGAGCTCGCGCATCGCCTTTTCGGGGCCGCGATCGCCATCGTGCAGCAGCCCGGTCGCGACGACGATCAGGGTCGGTGCCGGCCCCTTCGCGATGATCGCGGCAGCGGCTGCGATGCTCGCTTCGTCTTCCAGATCGAGATGCTGCGCGTCGGCCCGCGAACGGGCGAAGCCGTGAACGATATCGAACGTGCCTTCCTCGATCAGCGCCTCTTCCAGCGCAGCGCCGATCCCGCCCGAGGCCCCGATGACGACCGCCGAACCGCTCATGCCCGCGTGAACCGCCAGCGATCCGCCTCGCTCTCATTGGCGTCGAAGCGATAGCCGTCGCTGTCGAAGCCCTTCATATCCTCGACCGTGTCGATGCGATGTTCGCACAGATAGCGCGCCATCATGCCGCGTGCGCGCTTGGCGTTGAAGCTGACGAAGCGGGGTCCGTTCGGGCCGGGTTCGCGGAAATCGACCTCGATCACGCGCACCGATTTCGGCAGCTTGCCGTCCACCGCATGCCAATATTCCTGGCTGGCGAGGTTCAGGATCGTGCCTGATCCTTCCGCCGCCAGATCCTCGGCAAGCAAGGCGGCGATGCGCTTGTCCCAATATTCGTACAGCCCCTTGCGGCGCGGTGCCCAGCGCGTGCCCATTTCCAGCCGGTATGGGCGCATCGCGTCGAGCGGGCGGAGCAGGCCGTACAGGCCGGAGAGCATGCGAACATGGCCTTGCGCGAATTCGACCGCCGCCTCGTCCAGCGTCTTCGCCTCGAAGCCGGTGTAGACGTCGCCGGCAAAGGCGTAGAGCGCGGGTCGCTCGGGCTGATCGACGAAGCCGGCGAAGCGATCGGCATTGAGTTTCGCCAGCGGCTTGGAGATGTGCATCAATTCGCCGAGCCGTTTCTGGCTCAGGTTTGCGGCGGACGCGGCGAGTTTCTCCGCCTCGGCGGCGAAACGCGGCACGGTCGGCGTCACATCGGGAATCGGCTTGTCGTAGTCGAGCGTCTTGGCGGGGGAGAGCGTGGCGATCATGGCGCGGCGTTAGCGGCGCAGGCGGGCGGGGTCAAAGCGACGGGAGCCGTTTGCGGGTTCAACCGTTGTTCAGCCGTCATTCGCCACCAGCCGCGCTGCGTCGCTTGACCCGGCGATGCCGCAGGCTACAGCGGATTTGTGTTCGAGAGAGGCGCATCGCCGCCGCCCTATAAGGAGAGTTGCTTCGTGAAGACTTTGACCAGGGCCGCACTGGCGGCCGCCTTGATCGCCGGCACCAGCAGCATCGCCTTCGTGATGCCGGCAGAAGCCAAGAAGAAGGACGAGGCCCCCGCCGGTCCGAAGGTGAGCGCCGAGCTCCGCCCCGCGATCATCGCCGCGCAGACCGCGCTGACTGCCAAGGATTTCGCGGCTGCAGAAACCAGCATCGCCACCGTCGAGGCGGGGGCCAAGACCGATGACGAGCGCTATTTCGCCCAGATCATGCGCCTGCAGCTTGAAGCCAACAAGCTCGGCCCCAACGGCAACGACGCGACGCTGGCCGGTCCGATCGACGCTTTGCTCGCGAATCCGGCGACGCCGAAGACCGAAGTCGGTCGCTTCAGCTTCATGCGCGCCAACATCTCGTACAACGCCAAGCAATATCCCGCCGCCCTGGCAGGATATCAGAAGGCCAAGGATCTGGGTTATGTCAGCCCGACGCTCGGCCTTATGCTGGCCCGCACCAAGATTCTAGGCGGCGATGCCGCCGGTGGTGCCGCGGATATCGAGGCGATCATCGCTGCCGACAAGGCGGCGGGCAAGAAGTCCGACGAGGATCTCTACAAGTATACGATCACCGCGCTGCAGAAGACGACCGACGTCGCCGCGACGCAGCGTTGGACGCGCGAATGGCTCTATGCCTATCCGACGCAGAAGAACTGGCACACCGCGATCTTCGTGTTCGGCTTCCAGGGCGCCAACCAGAAGGTGATCACCAAGCGCGAGCGCGTCGATCTGTTCCGCCTGCTGCGCGCGACCGGATCGCTCGCGGGTGAGAGCGAGTATCTCGAATATGCCGATCTCGCGGTCGAGATCGGCGTGGCGACCGAAAGCCAGTCGGTGATCAAGGAAGGCAAGGCGAGCAACAAGATCGCCGCGACCAATGCGAATGTCAGCCGCATCTCGGCCGATGCCGCGGCGCAGCTGGCCAAGGAAGGTTCGGCGGCCGCACAGGAGAAATCCGCGGCTGCATCGCCCAACGGCCTGTCGGCGGCGGGCACCGGCGATTTCTATCTCGGCAACGGCAATTACGCCAAGGCGATCGAGATGTACAAACTCGCGCTGACCAAGGGCGGCGACAAGCTGAACGTCGATGAGGTCAACACCCACCTCGGCATCGCCTATCTGGAATCCGGCGACAAGGCGTCGGCAAAGACGGCCTTTGCGTTGGTCAAGAACGGTCTGCGCACGCAGATCGCGCAATTGTGGACCACCTGGGCCGACGCACCGGGTGTTCCGACCGCTGGCTGAGCTTCGCTCGACTGAAAAGCGGGAGAGGGGCGGCAGCGATGCCGCCCCTTTTTTGTCGGCCATTAGATTCTCTAAGCTGGATCGCTGTGGCCGCTAACGCCCAATTGCCGACACCCGTGATCCAAGCCTAATACCAGCCATGGCAAAGCCGCATAAGCGCAACCAAACCCTGTTGGGGCCGGTCCTCGCCGGGACCATCCTGATCGTTATTTTTGGTGGCTACATCCTGTTCGCGTTGCTCGCAGGCGATGTCTGATGTCAGCCTTCCACCAGTTATCGCCATTTGCGGACGCACCCGCCCGGCACATCACCGCCGTTCAATCCATCCGTACCGGGATACCAGGCAGCGCTTTGGCAGTGCGAATTGTAAGCGATGTCTTGACGCTGGCGACATTCGGTGCGGGCGTCAGGTGCGTGGTCAGGATGTCCTGAAAGCTCTTTAGGTCGGCAGCAACGATCTTCAGGATGAAGTCGATCTCACCGTTCAGCATATGGCATTCGCGGATTTCGGGGATCGCCGCGACATGCTCCTCGAACGCCGCCAGATCGTGTTCGGCCTGGCTGCGCAGGCTGACCATCGCGAACACGGTGATCGGATAGCCCAGCGCGGCGGGATCGAGTTCGGCATGGTAGCCGCGGATCGCACCGGCATCCTCCAGTGCGCGCACCCGGCGCAGGCACGGCGGTGCCGTGAGGCCGACCTGTTCGGCAAGATCGACATTGGTCATCCGCCCGTCTTCCTGCAGCAAAGTCAGGATTTGCCGGTCGATATGATCAAAAGCCATTACGCAACACTCCCCGGCGGCGCGATTTTTCGGGCGGCCTGCTGCATGCGAACATAATATAATTGCGGGCGAACGCAATTGTCCCACATTGCTACGTCCCAAAATCTCCGGGTTGCGCGGGTCCCCGGTGCGGTTAAGGAATCCTTTACGAGCCAAAGTGGCGCTCGGCCAGAGGATGACGATTTGCGTTTCGACGACAGCCTGGACACGGTTCTTTCGGCAGAGATGGTGTCGCCGTTCGGCGCGCAATCGACCTGGCGGCAGCTGGTCGACCTGATCGGGCGGGGCCGCACGGCAGCGACGCCGGAGACGATCGCGCGACTGCAATCGATCCGCGCCGCCGTGCCGCCGCCGGTACGCGCGGCAAGCGCGCGGGCGCTGGCCACGGCGAATCCGCCCGCCGCCCTGGTCCGCCTGTTCGTCAGCGACGAGATTGCGATTGCCGCACCGGTGGTGCGCGCCGCCCGGCTGAGCGGCCCGGAATGGACCGCGATATTGCCGGCAATGTCGCCCGCTTCCCGCTCCGTGCTTCGCCATCGTCGCGATCTGCCGGCCGAAGTCGTTCGCGCGTTGAAGACGTTCGGGCCGGAGGATTTCCGGCTTACCTCCGTCAATGTGGTCGCTGTCGAGGCGATCGCGGAACCGTTGGTTTCCGATCCGGTCCCGGTTGAGGTTCAGGCCCCGGTCGCCGAACCGATCGTGCATCTACCGGTCGAGACCGCCTTCGTATCGGTCGGTACGATCGCTTTGGGGCTGCCGGTGGTCGCCGAAGCAATCCGCCAGGCCGAAGCGGCAAAGGTGCCGGTTCAACCGGAACAGACGGACGGCACGTTCCAGATCGCCGAACTGGTCGCGCGGATCGACGCTTATCAGCGCCACCGCGACGATCGTCCGCCGTTTGCGGCGAATGAAGACCAGCCCGCTTTGTTCGATCTCCAGCCCGTGCAGGCGCAGGCGTTCCGCTTCGAAACCGACGCGGCGGGCGTGGTGCGGTGGATCGAAGGGGCGGCCCGCGCGCCGCTGATCGGCCTGTCGCTGGATTTCGCGGTGCATCCGGGCGATTCGCGGGTCGATGGTGTGGCGGCGGGCGCATTCCGCCGGCGTGCCGGGTTCGCTGACGCGCGCTTGTCGGTCGAGGGGCAATCCGATGCCGCGGGGGAATGGCGCATCACCGGCCTGCCGGTCTTCGATCGCGCGAGCGGACGCTTCTCCGGCTATCGCGGCACCGCGCGCCGCCCGCGCATCGACGAGAGCGCCGCGTTGTTGCGCAATCCGCGCAGCCCGGCAGCGGAATCGCTGCGCCAACTGGTGCACGAACTGCGCACCCCGACCAATGCGATCGCCGGTTTCGCCGAGATGATCGAAACGCAATTGCTCGGGCCTGTGCCGCAGGGCTATCGCGATCAGGCCGGATCGATCCGCCGCCAGACCGCCGACCTGCTGACCGCGATCGACGATATCGACATGGCCGCGCGGCTCGAATCGCATGCGCTCGATCTGCGCGCCGAGAGCGTGCCGGTCGGTGTGTTGTTGAACCGGATCGCCGGCGATCTGGCACCGCTCGCCACTCTGCGCGGGACGAACCTGACGATCACGGCAGAGGACGATCTCGCCATTGCCGGGGACGAGCGCGCCGTCGAACGGTTGATCGCCCGCCTCATGGCGACGCTTGTCGCCTCGGGCGGTGCGGGCGAGACGATCGGCGTCGTGGCGTCGCTCGCCGCAGAGGGGCAGGTCGTGCTGACTTTCGATCGCCCGGCGACGCTGGCCGCGTTCGGCAGCGAGGCTTTGATGTCGATCGATGCCGAAGCCGTCGCCGAGGTCGAGGGTGCGCCTTTGCTCGGCACCGGTTTCGCCCTGCGCCTGGCGCGTAATCTGGCGATCGAACTGGGCGGGGCGCTCTCGATCGATGCGCAGCGCTTGACATTGCGGCTGCCCGCCGCCGTTATCGCGACCGTGGAGCAGGCTTCTTCCAACTGACCGTGGCGGGGTCGATGTCTTCCGAGGGCAGATCGGGCTACCGCGTGCCCGCGCCCGCCGCCGCCGATCTCGTGGCGTGGCCGGAGGCATTCGGCACCCGCTTCACCGTCATGGTCGATACCGAAGAGGAATTCGATTGGCGCGCGCCGTTGAGCAGCACCAACCGTTCCGTCGAGACGATCGTGGCGCTTCCCGAAACCCATCGCCGGTTCGGCGACAGCGGCGTGCCGCTTACCTATCTGGTCGATCACCCTGTCGCGACCGATCCCGCCGCGATGGAGATCCTGCGCCGTTTGGTCGAGGACGGGCGATCGGCGGTCGGCACGCAGCTTCATCCCTGGGTCAATCCGCCGCTCGATGAGGAAATGATTCCGGCGAACACGTTCGTGGGCAATCTGCCGCCCGCGCTCGAGGCGACAAAGCTCGATGTGCTGACGGACGCGATCACGCAGGGCATCGGCGTGGCACCGCGCATCTATCGCGCCGGACGCTATGGCATCGGTCCGGCGACCCTCGCCCTGCTGGCCGACCGTGGGTACCGGATCGATAGCTCGATGCGATCCGCCTATGACTATAGCCCGGAGGCCGGACCGGATTTCTCATCCATCCCCAACCACGCCTTCCGCTGCGGGCCGGGCAGGGCGATCGTCGAACTGCCGCTGACCACCGTCTTTACCGGCGCTGCAAGGTCGGGCGGAGTCGGCCTGTACCGAGCCCTCGGGCGCATTCCCAAAGGACGCGGCGTGTTCGCCCACACGCACCTCATGTCCCGCGTAGCGCTGACGCCGGAGGATATGCCGCTGGCCGATGCGCTTCGGGCGATCGCCGTGGCGGTGGGGGAGGGGGCGCGCGTGCTGAACTTCGCGTTTCATTCGCCGTCGCTGGTGCCGGGCCATACCCCGTACGTGCGCGATGCGGCCGATCTGGCGGCATTCCATCATTGGTGGGATGTCGTGCTCGCCGATTTGGCGCGGCGCGGGGTGCGGGCGGCGTCGCTCGACGATCTGATCGCGGCGTCGGCGGGATAAGGTGGTGGGCCCGGCAGGACTTGAACCCGCAACCTAGCCGTTATGAGCGGCCAGCTCTAACCAGTTGAGCTACAGGCCCACGCACCGGCACGCGTTAGCGGATGGTTCGCCGCTGGCGCAAGGCTGTGATGATAGTTGTTTTTAGTTGGGCAATTCTTCGTCACCCCGGACTTGTTCGGCGGTCCGCACCTTTCCGACATTTGCATTCAGCCCTTCCCCGGCGAAGGCCGGGGCCCAGTCGGGAAACAGAAGTGATCTGGCGTTGCGCGCAGTTACATCTACCTTCGCGACTGGGCCCCGGCCTTCGCCGGGGAAGCATATTCGTTGACGAGGATAGGCACCGAACATGTCCGGGGTGAAGGCTAACCGCCGAACGGCAAGGCACCGCTACCCCTCGATGAAATCGAGATACCCGACCACATCGTTGCTCGTCTGCAGGAAAAGCCCGTCTTGCACGTCCTCGGGTTGCGCGGCGGCAAGCGTCAGCGCCTCGGCCAAAGTGTCGTAGACCAGGGTGGAGGCGACGCCGTCGTCGCTCAAATGATAAAGGCGGACGGGAACGTCATGTGAGGTTGTGCGCATAAGGCGTGCCTTGTGGGTGCTGGGGGCGGGAACGGACTGGCGACAGCAAGGGTTCACCTGCGTGATGCTACGCGTCGGGTCAATCGCCCGGCAGGACAGGAAGACCATGATCGCGATACTCGCTTCAATGATACTGGCCGCCGCCGCGCCGCCGCAGCCCCGCGCCGCCGACGGGCAATGCCATGCCGGCGTCGCGAACGAGATCGCGGTGCGCATCACCGGCTTCCGCAGCCGAGCGGGGCAGGTGCGCGTGCGACTGTTCGGCGGCGCGACCTCGACCTATTTCGACAAGAAGCAGGCGCTGGTGCGGATCGAGCGCCCGGTGCCGGCGAGCGGCGCGGTGACTATCTGCGTCGTCGCGCCGAAGCCCGGTCTCTACGCCGTCGATGTGCGGCATGATGAGAATGGCGACGGCAAGACCGATAAGTCCGACGGAGGCGGCACGTCTGGCAACCCGCGCATCAGCCTGTTTGACATGCTTCTGTCGCGCAAACCCGATCCGGCGAAGGTGCAATTTCCCGTAGGGGCGGGAACGACGATCGTTCCGGTCACGCTGATGTATCTCGATGGCGGGACCTTCAAGCCGATCCGCGCATCCGATTGACGGCATCCTCCGGCGCGGGCAGGGCTTTGGAGATGCTCGCTCCCTTGATCGCGATCGTCGGTTGCGACGGCTCCGGCAAATCGACGCTCGCCACCGATATGGCGGGCGTGCTGGGCCGGGACCGGCCGGTGCGGCTCGCCTATCTCGGCCTTGGATCGGGCGCGATCGGCGCGCGGATCAAGCGATGGCCGCTGATCGGCGTGGCTGCGGAAGCCGCCCTCGCCAAGCGCGGCACCAAGGCGCGGACCAAGGGCGAGAATATCCCCGGTCTCGCCACTGCGCTCGTCATCTACGGTTTTTCGCTGCTCCGGCGGCGGCGCTTTCGCAAGGTGCTGGCGCTGCGGCAACGGGGCGTGACGGTGATCACCGATCGCTATCCGCAGATCGAGGTGCCGGGCTTCTATGACGGGCCGGGCCTCTCCGCCGCTCGCGCGGGCAGCAGCGCTGTCGCGTGGCTCGCCGCGCGCGAACTCGCCATGTACGAATGGATGGCGAGCCATCGCCCGACGCTCGTGCTGCGCCTGAATATCGATGCCGAGACTGCTCACGCCCGCAAGCCCGATCACGAGATCGGCCTGTTGCGGCAGAAAGTGGCGGTGACGCCGTCGCTGAAATTCGGCGGCGCGCAGATCGTCGATCTCGACTCACGCGCGCCCTATGACGAGATGCGGCGGCGGGCGCTGGCGGGCATCCTGCCGGTGCTGGGTTAGGTGACGATGAGCGAAGAGACACTGGCGCCTTTGATCGCGATCGTCGGGTCCGACGGATCGGGCAAATCGACCGTCGGAGAGGTGCTGCTCGCCTGGCTGCAGGAGAGCCGCCCGACCGAATTGCACCATCTCGGCAAGCAGACCGGTAATATCGGCCGCGCCATCGCGCGCTGGCCGATCGTCGGGCAACGACTGGACAAGACGATCGTCAAAAAATCCGGCGGTGCGCGCGATCCCAAGGGGCCGGGGGCGTTCACGGCTCTGGTCATCTATCTGTTCTCGATGCGCCGGGTGCGGCGGTTCAGGCGCATGCTGGCCGACCGGCGGCGCGGCATCACGATCCTGGCCGATCGTTTCCCGCAGACCGCGGTGCCCGGGCCGATGGACGGACTTGGCCTCGCCAAGGTGCGGACTGGCGGATTCCAGGGCCTGCTCGCGCGGCGCGAACGCCGGCATTACGAATGGATGGAGGCGTATCGCCCCACGCTCGTCATCCGCCTCAACGTCGATCTGGCGACCGCATTGGCGCGGAAACCCGATCACCGCCCTTCATCGCTCAAGACCAAGATCGAGGATGTGCCGCGCCTGACCTTCAACGGCGCGCCGATCCTCGATCTGGATTCGACGCAACCGCTGGACGAGGTGATTGCCGACGCCAAGGCGGCGATCCTGCGCGTCCTCAACCCGTGAGGGCGTGGTTCGCCGACGGGGTGTTCCGCACCGTCCTGCGTAATGCCGGGCTGCTCGGATCGGGCAAGTTGGTCGGGGCGGGGCTTGGGCTGGTCGCTCTGGCCTGTGCCGGGCGCGGGCTGACGCCGACCCTGTTCGGCGTGCTGATGATCATCCACACCTACGCCACCGGCGCGGGCGGGATCGTCAAGTTCCAGACCTGGCAGTACATCGTCCGCCACGCGACCCCGGCATTGCACCATGGCGACCGGGAGCGGGCACGCGACGTGATCCGTTTCGCCTTCGGCCTCGATTTGGCGAGTGGCCTGACCGGCATGGTGCTGGCGATCATCCTGCTGCCGTTTCTCGCGGGCTATTTCGGCATCGGTGCAGAATATCTCCCTTGGGCCATCGCTTATTGCACGCTCGTCCCGACGATGACCGAGGCGACCGCCAGTGGCTCGCTTCGCGTGCTCGACCGGTTCGACCTCATCGCCGCGCAGCAGGTGGTGACGCCGTTCCTGCGCGGCGGTGGCGCGGCGATCGCCTATTTCGCCGATCTTGGCCTGCCGGGCTTCATCATCGCCTGGTATGTCGCCGATCTTGTGGGCGATCTCGTATTGTGGGGCTTCGCGGTGCGCGAGTTGAGGCGGCGTGGTATGCTCGATGCCCTGCGTCCCGGCATGTTCGGCGTCGCGCGCCGCCTGCCCGAGGCGTGGAGCTTCGTTTGGACCACCAACGCCGCGCATTCGGTCTATGCTGCCTGGGGCCCGCTCAGCAATCTGGTCGTTGCGACGATCCTCGGGCCGGTCGCGGCGGGCCTCTACAAGATCGCCAGCACTTTGCTCGATTCGGCGACCAAGCCGGCAGACCTACTGCGGCGCGGTTATTATCCCGAGATCATGCGGCTCGATCCCGCCAGCACGCGGCCCTGGCTGCTCGGCGTGCGCGCGGGGCTGCTGGCGGGCGGCGTCGGGCTTATCGTGGCGCTGGTCGTGATCGTCGGCGGCAAGCCAGTGATAGCCTTCGCCTTCGGGCAGAAATATCTCGCGGCGTACGATCTGCTGCGGCTGATGGTCTTCTCGCTGGCGATCCAGATGGCGACGTTCCCGCTCGAATCCCTGCTTTACATGGCCGGTCGGCAGCGCGCGGCTTTGGTCGCGCAGGTGACCGCGGTGATCTGCTATTTCGCCCTGCTGGCCACATTCACCCATTGGTTCGGACTGACCGGGGCGGGCATCGCCTTTTTGTTCGGCACGATCGCGGTGTCCCTTTGCATGCTGGTCCCTACGATCATCGCCTATCGCCAGCGCGCGACTATCATCTGGCATCCGGATACGCCCAAGCCATGAGGCATTTCTCCACCACCGACTGCGATGCCTTGTTCGAGGCGATCCTAGTCAACGACGTGGTCGACGCGAGGGTCGAACTGCCACCGGAGATCCGGATCGATTATCCGGCGGGCCACCTTGCCGACGGCTTCGCGATCTCGCGACAATTGTGGCGCGAGGGGTTCGATCGCGCCGATCTGATCGCCTTCATCGCGAAGCTGCGACGCGGCGAACCGATCAGTGCGGACGAGCAACTCTGGTTCAAGCACGTCCGCGCAAAGTTCAAGCATCTGCGCTTCGCCTTCGTGCTGTACGGCGCGGATCACGCCTGCCCGCGCATGTTCAAGTCGATCACCACCAGTATGGGCCTGTTGCAGGACGCCTTCCGCAACAACCGGCGCGACGCGACGGTGCGGCAATCGGTGGTGTTGCGCGCGATGCTCTCGCACCTACCGCTCAAACTGCTCGACCGCGAAGTCCATCACCTGAAACACAGCGATGCCGCCAGTTTTCGCGCCTTCACATTGCGCCAGATCGCCGACCTTCGCGATACGCTGGCCGGGCGCGATACCACCGGCCACCGTTTCCACGCCGCGCGCAAGATCGTCAGCCGGCAGGTGTCGTTCCATGACGACATGCGCATCATCCACCCCGCGCCCGAGCACGTCGTGCTGTCGCGCTATCTCAGCGCGATCAACGGGCTGATGGGGGCATTTCACGACGAGCTGGTACTGCGCGCCGGGCATGGCGAGTTGGACTATGCGCACGGCACCTTCGCGATGCCCGGGGACATCCGCGTGCGGCTGGAGGCGCTCGTCGCGCGCTATCCCTGAGGCTTCGGGACCAGCAATTCGCTGCCGCCCGAACTATAGACGGGCCGGTAATGCGCGCGGATGATCGGGATCAGCAAATTCTTCTGCCAGCCGGGATTGTCGCTGCGCATCTGGATCATCGCGAAATGGCTGCGTTCGAGTGCCGGGACCAGCGCGTCGCCATCGCCTTTCAGCAGGCGTTGTTTAACCGAGAAGAAGTCGATCCCGCTTTCCCGCCCGGCCCAATAGCAGATCGCCTGATCGTCGCAGGCGACCGGGCCGGGCGCGGCGGCGATGGCGGCGATGAATGCACGACCGCTCTGCACGGCCTCGTCGCGACCGGCGAAGTCGCCCACGGTCTTGATCGCCGAGACGGGCAGCAGGCATAAAGCGGGCAGGGCGGTGATCGCCAGCCAGCGATACGGCGCATCCCGGCGAAGCGCACAGGCCACGGGCACAGCGATCGCCAGTGCTAGGATGCCCTCGAAGAACGCGTTCACATCCACGCCGGAGCCCGAGCGCTGGACGATGCCCAGCGGGATCGACACGATCAGCAACAATAAAGGCAGCGCCAGCGGCACGTCGCCCCGCAGCCGCGCGATCAGCGGGCGGCTGGCAAGCAATGTCGGGAGCATCAGCAGCAGCAACGGCCCGCCCTTGGCCGCCATGCGCGCGAGCGAATAGCTCCGTGCCGGAGACAGCACGTCGATGAACACCATAGTCTCCCAGATCGCGAACAGCCCGAGCGCGGCGATCCCGGCGAACATCGCGCCGGACGCGATCCACACCGCAAGGGCACGCCGGTCGGCCCACCACAACCACAGCGTGATCGCGATCGGGAACGCGACGAGGTTGTGTTTGATCAATCCTCCCGCGACCACCAGCAGCGCCGCGGCCACCACCATCCCGATCGCGATCCGCCCCCCGGCACGCGGCGGCAGCAGCAACACCAGCGCCCAGCTCATCGCCGCTTGCCCGAGCCATTGCGGATCGTTGATCGCGATATACGAGCGCAGCAACGTCACCGAATAGCCAGCGAACAGCAGTACGCCGATCATAGCCCAGCGCGCGTCCGCCAGCCGTCGCACGATGACATATACCGCCAACCCATTGGCGATCTGGGCAAGCAAGGCGATCACGCGGCCGGCGATGATCATATCGTCGAACAGCCATCCAGCCGCCCCGACGATGTAGAAGGACAAAGGCGGATAATTGTTCGCCGTCAGCGCTTCCGGATGCGGATATAGCGGCCCGGCCCCCAGCGCGCGCATCGCCTGCCCGGCGTTCCAGCCCTCGTTCACGTTAAGCGCGGCCTGTACGGGGAGCCACCACAAATGCCCAAGCGCGAGCAGGCCGATCACGACGATCGCTGCGATCCACCAAGCGGCATGTCGTGCGCCCGGGGCGTCGCGCTTCGTCATCTTGTTCATGCCCCCCGTAGCTACCTTAAGCGCAATGCCGTTCTTGCGATACGTCGGCAGTGGCCCAGATGTCGTCACGAAATTGACGCATATCCCTCATTTTATTGAAACATAGAACGGACGAGCCGCCGTTCAGCAATGGTTTGGTAGCAAGAAGCAACCAAATCGAGACGAACTCGTTACGGTTCTGTGACAGTACGAAAGATGCGCAATTGAAACTCGATCAACGCCAATTCGGTGCGACAGCGCCGGCTAAACGGATTCCCGAGCCGGCCGGAGCCGAATATCAACGGCGTCTGTGCCGACCTTGGCCTTCGCCGTTGCGCATCGCTACGCCGGCCGATGCCGAAACCCGGATCGCCGTGATCCACAATGCCCGTGCGCGCCATAACGTGCTGCGCGCCGCGCCGCTGTCTGTCGATGGTTGCGAACACGTCCGGCCGCAATCGCATGAGGAACTGGATGAGGCTTTGGCCTGCTTCGCCGCGCGCGGCATAAACGCCCTGATCATCGACGGCGGCGATGGCACCGTGCGAGACGTGATGTCGCTCGCCTCCCGCCATTATTCCGGTCTTTTCCCGCGCATCGCGATCGTGCCGTCGGGCAAGACCAATGCGTTGGCGCTCGATCTCGGCATTCCCAAACACTGGACCGCGAAGGATGCGATCGAGGCGATCCGTTTCGGCGGGGTCAAGGAGCGCGCTCCGATCGAGGTGTGGCGGCCCGGTGCCGAGCAGGCCGAGTTGCGCGGCTTCATCTTCGGCGCGGGTGCGTTCGTGCGTGCGACCGGCCTTGCACAGACCACCCATCGCTTAGGCGCATTCAACGGGCTGGCGGTCGGGCTGTCGATCGTCGGGGCCGTGACCCAAACCCTGTTCGGTGGGCGTGACAATAGCTGGCGGCGCGGCGAGCCGATGCGGGTCGCATCGGCGGACGGCACCGATGTCGACGGCGCGCATTACATGCTGATCGGCTCGACGCTGGTCCATATGCCGCTCAAGGTGCGTCCGTTCGGCGAGCCGCGCGCCGGACTGAAGTTGTTGCGGGTCGAGGGGTCGCCGCGAAAGATCATCGCCGCGCTCCCCGCATTGCTCGGCGGCGGCCATCCGCGCTGGATGACTCAGGCAGGCTATCATCGCGAGGATTCGGAGCGGTTCGATTTGCGCGTCGATGGCGGCTTCATTCTTGATGGCGAGACCTTCGCCGGTGGCGAAATCGCGCTGCGCCAGGGCTGCCCGATGCGGTTCGTAGTTCCATGACCGAAAAGCTCGCGCGGTTCGTCGCGCAGGAACTCGCCGCCCCGGTGCGTGCAGAAATCCGCGCTGTCGGCGAGGCTGTTCGCTCGCGTCTGAACGGCGTCGCGGTTTTGTTTTATGGATCGGCCTTGCGCACCGGCGACCTCGACGGCGTGCTTGATTTCTACGTGCTGACGGAGGAGGCCAGCGGATCGCTGTTACGCCGTGCCGGCATGCGCTGGCTCTGGCCGGACGTCAGTTTCCATGAAGTCGTCGTTGGCGATCAGGTGCTGCGCGCCAAGGTGGCGACCATGCCGATCGCCACATTCGAGCAGGCCACGCGCGGGTCGTTTGTCGATACGACGATCTGGACCCGCTTCGTGCAGCCTTCCGCCTTGCTGTCGGTTCGCGATGCTTTGGTCGCACGGCGCGTGAGGCAGGCAGTGGCGGATGCCGCGATCACCGCTGCGCGATTTGCTGGAGTGCTCGGTCCCGAACGCGGCGCGGCGCGCGACTATTGGCTGGCGCTGTTCCGCGAAACTTATCGTGCGGAAATGCGGGTTGAACCGCCCGGGCGCGAGAAGCAGATATTGATCTACGATCCGGCGCGCTACGAAGCGTTGCTGCCGATCGCGTGGGAGGCAGGCGGCATCGTCTTTGCCGACGATGGCGAAGCGCTGGCACCCTTTATCGCGTTCGAACCTTATCGGGCGCTTACCCAAGCTTGGCTCACCCGTGTGCGGCTCGGCAAGGCGCTGAACATCGCGCGGCTCGTCAAGGCCACCTTCACGTTCGAAGGCGCTGCACGTTACGGTCTGTGGAAGGTCCGTCGTCATACCGGGGTGGACGTTGCGCTTACGCCGTGGCGTGAGCGGCATCCGGTGCTGGCTGCACCCGGCGTGCTGTGGCGGGTGATGCGCACGCAATCCTCGTGATCCCGCGAGATAATCCGGCGGGCAGCTTCAACGCATTGATCCTCGCCGGATCGCGCGGCGGGGTGGATCCGGTCGCCGATTATGCCGGGGTTGGCGACAAGGCGATGATCGAGATCGCCGGTCGAACGATGCTCGCGCGGGTGGCCGATGCTGTTCGCGCCTCCGGCGCCGGGCGGATCGTCGTCGTGGCATCGTCTCCGGTCGTGCGCGCGCATTCCGAGATGCTGGGCCTAGAGGTGATCGACGCCGCAACGGGACCGAGCGCCAGTGCCAGGCGAGGTTTCGACCTGTTGGGTGCCCCGTTGCTGGTGACGACCGCCGATCATGCGCTGCTCGAACCGGAATGGGTCACGCGGTTCATCGCCGATGTCCCGGCGGACGCCGACGTCGCGGTGCTGCTCGCCAGGCGCGACGCGATCCAACAGGTCGTGCCGGAAACGAAGCGGACCTATCTGCGCTTCGCCGACGGATCGTGGTCGGGCTGTAATCTCTTCTACCTCGCGACGCCGCGCGCGGCATCCGCGATCACCCTGTGGCAATCGGTCGAGGCGGACCGCAAGCGGCCGTGGCTGATCGTGCGGCGGCTGGGGCCTGCCTTGTTGCTGCGCTATCTGCTCGGACGGTTGACCTTGGCGGCCGGACTGGCGCGGATCGGCGCACTGGCCGGTGTAAAGGCGGCGATGGTGCCAAGTCCGTTCGGACTGGCGGCGGTCGATGTCGATAAGCCGGCCGATCTGGATCTGGTGCGGCGATTGGTAGGCGAAACCGATCTCCAGAACGAGCCGGACTGACCTCTCCGCCGTGACGGAGGCGATCCTAGAACAGCGTCGTCAGCCCGTAGAACAGCGCCCCCACCGCAGCCGAGGCCGGGATCGTTATGATCCACGCCGTCACCACGCTCCGCGCCACGCCCCAGCGCACCGCCGAGGCACGTCGTGCCGTACCCGCGCCGATGATCGCGCCGGTGATCGTGTGCGTCGTCGAGACCGGAATACCCAGCGCCGAGGCCGAGAACAGGATGATCGATCCGCTGAGCGACGAGCTGAACCCCTGATGCTGCGACAGGCGGGTGATGCGGGATCCCATCGTCTCGATGATCTTCCATCCACCGGTCAGCGTACCCAGTGCGATCGCGATATAGCAACTGATCGCCACCCAGTGCGGCACCTCGAAATCGCCGTGCAGATATCCGGTCGAATAGAGCAGCACCGTGATCAGCCCCATCGTCTTCTGCGCATCGTTCAAACCGTGGCTCAGCGAGTAGGCGGCGGAGGACACCAGATGCAGCGCGCGGAAGCTCTTCTCTGCCGTTCGCGCGGTGGCGCGGTGGAACAGCCAGCTCGTGATCAGCATGATCAGCATTGCCAGGATCATGCCGAGCGTTGGCGACAGCACGATCGCGATCAGCGTCTTGTTCAGCCCGGCCCATTTGATGCCGGACAGGCCAGCATGCGCGACGCCCGATCCGATCAGACCGCCGACCAACGCATGGCTGGACGAGGACGGGATGCCCTTCAGCCAAGTCACCACGTTCCAGAACATCGCGCCGACCAGCGCCCCGAAGATCACCGCCGGCGTCACGAGATCCTTGTCGATCAGCCCCTTGCCGATCGTATCGGCCACGGCGTGGAGGGCAGGGAAGGCTATCGTCAGGAAATACGCCGCGAAGTTGAAGACGGCCGCGAACGCCACGGCCTTGACCGGGCTCAGCAGCCGCGTCGCCACCACCGTCGCGATCGAATTCGCCGCATCGTGCAGGCCGTTCAGATAATCGAATGCTAGCGCCAGCGCGATCAGCGCGACGAGCAGCGGGAAGGCGAGTTCATGCATGGTCCGGATCGATCAGGAATGATCGATAACGATGCCGTCGATCTGATTCGCGACATCCTCGAACGCATCCACGATCCGCTCCAGATGCTTGTAGATCTCGCGATCGACGACGAACTTCAGCGTGTCGCTGGTGCCGAATTCCAGGAACGTCTTCTTCAGGCCGGCGGCGTGGATCTCGTCGGCGTGGCCTTCCATCCGTACCAGCCGCTCGGTCAGTTCGTGCAGGCGCGGGCCGTTGGCACCGACGTCGCGCAGCAGCGGCATCGCCTCGGTCATCACGCGCGCGGCATCCACGACGATCGCGGCCATGTCCTTCATCTCGGGCTGGAACATCTGGACTTCGTACAGGCCGATCGCGTTGACCGCGGCCTGCATCTCGTCGATCGCATCGTCCATCGCCCCGATCAGGCTGCTGATCGCCCCGCGATCGAACGGCGTCAGGAACGTCTTGCGGACGGTCTGCAGCACTTCGCGCGTGATCTCGTCGGCGTCGTTCTCGCGTTCGATCACTTCGCGGATATGCTCCGCCGCGTTCGGGCCGCCGTCGAGCAGACGGGCGAGCGCGTCGGCCGCCTTCGTCACCGTCGCGGCATGCGCCTCGAACATTCCGAAGAAGTTACCCGTACGAGGCAACAAACGCTGAAACCAGGCGAACATCGATCCTACCTTTGATTGGGTGACTGCGGCGGTGAAGCCGGTGCGCCGCGCGGCGGCCTTGAATTCAGAAGCACCGAACGAGCGGATCAATTCGCGCAGATCCGGTTCTTCGACGGCGCCGGCCGCCTCGGCCAGCGAAAACCAGCGCCGCTCGCGCTGGTCCTGTTCCTTCCACTTGGGAAATTCACGCGTGACGGCGAGCGGGAAGACATCGACATCGATCATCAGCGACGCCCCGCTGCCGCGTTTCTTGCGATAGCGATAGGAGCCGAGCGGGGTAGGGCAGACCGGGCCGGATACGCCGGCCTCCTCCTCCGCCTCCTGCAAGGCGGCGGCATGTGGGCCGAGGCCCGCCATCAGATTGCCCTTGGGAATGACCCATCTCTTCGTCTCACGCGACGTGACGAGCAGAATCCGAACGCCGGATTCCGCAGCCACGCCTTCGGTACGATAGGGCAAGGCGGCGATCTGACGAATGCGTGGAACCCCTGAACTGGCGTCGGGCCGTCAGGCCGGAATGGTCGGGGAGACAGGATTCGAACCTGCGACATCCTGCTCCCAAAGCAGGCGCGCTACCGGGCTGCGCCACTCCCCGACGCGAGGGAGCGCTTAGGCGGGGTTGCGCCGGGGTGCAAGGTGAAAGGCGGGGTTGACGGCTGAACCTGACGCTCACGGCCGCGAGAGGGTAATAAGAACGCCTCGTGGTGCCTCGTGGCGCGTCGCGGCGAAGCCGCGCCGTCGGTCGGCGCTTGGGCGCCGCCGGCCGGTTGCGCCGCTGATGGCGCCGTAGCTTCGCTACGTCTTGGCGGCGCAACAAAAAAGGGCGCCCCCTTTCGGGAGCGCCCTTCGTCGAAACAAATCCATCGGGCCGCGCAGGCCCGATAGGACTTACTTCATGTTGTCTGCCTTGGCGTCCGCTGCGTCGCGAACGTTGTCGGCTGCCGCGTTCAGGTTGTCGGCGGTGTTCGACAGTGCGTCGGCCGCAACGGCGTTCGACGTGTTGTCAGCCAGCGCGTCGATGTTGTCGGCGGAAGCTTCAAGGTTGTCTGCGGCGATGTCGGCGTTGTTCACGACGGCTTCGGCCTCAGGGGACTTCGTGCAAGCAGCCACGGACATCAGGCCGGCGGCGGCGAGAACAAATGCGATCTTCTTCATGCGGTTGCTCCCAAGCATAGCAATACTCGCGGCCAGCTCGATTGCCCCCCGCGAACCCCTGCAAATAACGGCGTTTGCGGAACCGTCAATCGCAAACTCCGATCAAGACGGTCGGGATTCAGGCTGTGGCAAGGAGACGGAGCGATTCGGTTCGTCTCTTTTTATCGCGACAGGCCCGATATCCTCGGGCGCATTCGCCACCACCGCGAGCATCGCCGTCCATGCCGCGACATTCTGCGCGAGCTGCGCAGGATCAATCCGGTCCAGCGTATCTTCGGGCGTGTGGTGATAGTCGAAATAGCGCTGGCCGGACTGGTTGAGGTCGATTCCCGCGACGCCGGTCGCCAGCACCGGCTCGACATCGCTGCCGCCATGCGCCGCGTCCTTGCCCTTGACGATGCCGAGCGGGGCGAGTGCCGCACCGACGCGCTCGCCGACCGGCTTGGCGGCATCCGGCAAGCTGGCCTGATAGCGCCAGACGTTATCGGCACCGAAATCGGATTCGGCCGCCAGCACGTGGCGATCGCCCTTGTGCGCCTCGGCATAGGCCCGGCCGCCGAATCCGCCGACTTCTTCCGACCCGAACCAGACGACGCGGATCGTACGCTTCGGGCGCGGCCCGTCGAGCAGGCGCTTGGCCGCCGCCGCGGTGATCGCCACGCCCGCGCCATCATCGATCGCGCCGGTGCCGAGATCCCAGCTGTCGAGATGTCCGCCGATCAGCACGATGCCGGCCTTGGCGTCGCTGCCCGGCACTTCGGCGATGACGTTGCCCGATTCGTGCGTACCGGTCTGCTGCGGGGTGAGGACGAGCTTCAGCGTAACGGGCTTGCCGCGCGCCACCATGCGCGAGAGGTTGTCGGCGTCCGACGTAGACAATGCTGCGGCCGGGATCGGCGTCACGCCGGCGGCGAAGTTGGTCAGGCCGGCATGCGGCCCGCGCCCGTGATCCGACCCGATCGAGCGAATTACGATCGCCGCCGCGCCTTTGCTCGCCGCCACGTTAGGCCCGGTGAAGCGCGCCGCGCCGAACTGGCCATAGGTCGATCCGTCCTGCGTCGCGACCATCGCATTCGATACGAACGCGATCTTGCCCTTCAGGCTGCCGTCGGGTGCGGACTGGAGATCGGCGAAGCTCAGGAAATAGACGACCTCGGCGGTGAGACCCTCAGGAGGGGTCGCGCCGGAATTGCCCAAAGCGGTGACGTGGAATTTCTGCGGGAAGGGGGAGACAGTTTCCGCCGTCTCGGTGCCGCGCACCCACACCGGCATCTGGTAGGTCTCGATATGCACGTTCTTGAAACCGAGCGACTTCAGCTTGACGACCGCCCAGGCGCGGGCGCGGGCCTCCGCCTCGGTGCCGGCGAGGCGCGGGCCGACTTCGGTCGTCAGCCCCTCGACGATGTCATAGGCCACTTCGTCCTTCAGCGCCGCGTCGCGCAGCTTCGCGACGGTCGGATCCACCTTGACCGGCGCGGGCAGGGTGGTGCGCTGCTGTGGGCGCGTTGGTGCCGGGGTTTGCGCGGACACGGACGCGGAAAGGGCGGTGCCGGCCAAAGCGGCGAGCATGAAAGTGCGGTTCATACGAAAACTCCGTCGTGTGGCGACCCGGTCAGCACCGCTGTCGGATGCGAGGCTTAAAGCGAACCGGCCCGGCAGGACATCCCACAAACACCGCCCCCGAGAACTAGGTCGAAAAACCACTCTGTCCTACAGGCCATTGGTCATGCCACCATGGGATTATGCCCCATCCAGCACCCTCGTCTCGATCCCGAACTGTCCCGGCTGGCCTGCCGGATCCGTTGTCCGCTTGCCTGGTGCAAACGCAGATCGTGTGACTTTGTGTGAACTTCCGAGTCGTTGAACCCGGCCAAACCCGCCCGGCACGACCGGCAAAGATTCGACCCGCGATTCGGGTGAAGGCGTTCCAACCCACGCATCCCTCGCGCAGGTTTGCCAATCCGCCCTGCGGCCATTACATCGCCACCCGACTTCCCCGCAGACCATTTCGCTAAGAACGGAGCAATTCCCGTGGCCGCTCAATACGCCTTCGTCATGAAGGACATGACCAAGACTTTCCCCGGCGCACCCAAGCCGGTGCTGAGCAACATCAACCTGCAATTCTATCAGGGCGCCAAGATCGGGATCGTCGGCCCCAACGGCGCCGGTAAATCCACGCTGATGAAGATCATGGCCGGCGTGGACAAGGATTTCACCGGCGAGGCGTGGCCGGGCGAGAATATCTCGGTCGGCTATCTCGAACAGGAGCCGGAACTCGATCCGACCAAGACGGTGCTCGAAAACGTCAAGGACGGCGCACGCGCGGCGGCGGATATGGTCGATCGCTTCAATGCGATCTCGGCGGAGATGGGCGATCCCCAGGACGACACCGATTTCGACGCGCTGATGGAAGAGATGGGCGACCTGCAGGCCAAGATCGATGCGATCGACGGCTGGTCGCTCGACAGCCAGCTCGAACTCGCGATGGAGGCCTTGCGCTGCCCGCCATCGGATTCGCCGGTTACCAGCCTGTCGGGCGGTGAGAAGCGCCGTGTGGCGCTCACCCGCCTGTTGATCCGCAAGCCGTCGATCCTGCTGCTCGATGAGCCGACCAACCATCTCGATGCGGAAAGCGTCGAATGGCTTGAGAATCACCTGAAGGAATATGCCGGCGCGGTGCTGATGATCACCCACGATCGCTATTTCCTCGACAATGTCGTCGAATGGATCCTCGAGATCGATCGCGGCAAGTATTTCCCGTACGAGGGCAATTACTCGACCTATCTCGAGAAGAAAGCCAAGCGCCTCGAACAGGAAGATCGCGAGGAATCGGGCCGCAAGACCGCGATCCGCAACGAACTCGAATGGATCCGTCAGGGTGCCAAGGCACGCCAGACCAAGTCCAAGGCGCGTATCGCGAACTTCGATCGCCTGGTCGAAGCGCAGCAGAACCGTACGCCGGGCAAGGCGCAGATCGTCATCCAGGTGCCCGAGCGTCTGGGCGGCAAGGTGATCGAGGTCGAGAACGTCTCCAAGGCGTATGGCGACAAATTGCTGTTCGAAAACCTGTCCTTCACGCTGCCCGCCGGCGGCATCGTCGGCGTCATCGGGCCTAACGGTGCGGGTAAGTCGACCCTGTTCAAGCTGATCATCGGCAATGAGACGCCCGACACCGGCACGATCGACAAGGGCACCACGGTGCGGCTCGGCTATGTCGACCAGAGCCGCGATCACCTCGATCCGAAGAAGAACGTCTGGGAGGAAATATCCGACGGGCTGGATTACATGAAGGTCAACGGCCACGACCAGTCGACCCGTGCCTATGTCGGCGCGTTCAACTTCAAGGGCGCGGACCAGCAGAAGAACGTCGGCAAGCTGTCGGGCGGCGAGCGCAACCGCGTCAACATCGCCAAGATGCTGAAGCGTGGCGGCAACGTCCTTCTGCTCGACGAACCGACCAACGATCTCGACGTCGAGACTTTGGGCGCGCTGGAAGAAGCGATCGAGAATTTCGCCGGTTGCGCGGTGGTGATCAGCCACGACCGCTTCTTCCTCGATCGCCTCGCCACGCACATCCTGGCGTTCGAGGGCAATTCGCATGTCGAATGGTTCGAAGGCAATTTCGCGGCGTACGAGGAAGACAAGCGCCGCCGCCTCGGCGACGCGGCGGACCGGCCTACGGCGCTGGCGTACAAGAAGCTGACGCGCTGATCGGGAGGGGAGGCTGAAACAGGCCTCCCGTCATCCCCGCGAAGGCGGGGATGCTCGCCTTCACGAGGATGACGCCGGCCATCGGAGCAATCCGGTGGCCTCGTTGTCAGGCCCCAAGCCGCTTCGTGAACCCTTTCAGCCGCGCATCGTTCGCGGCGTGGATTTCGACATTATCGACGCGGGCCAGCGCCGGACCATCGTGCAACAGTTCGATCATCTTCTCGACCACCGCATCCTCGCCCGAAACCACGACCTCGACCGATTTGCCGCTGTTGCGGACATAGCCGGTGATGCCCAGCACCCGTGCCCGCGTGACCGCCCAGTTGCGATAGCCCACGCCCTGAACCTTGCCGGTTACGATGATTCGGTGTGCTGCCATGTCGTCAATGTCTGTCGCCTTCATCCGTGCGACCCCCGCCCGGTTTCTTTGGCGATGGCTATCAGCTGGCGACGGCCGGCACAGATGGGCGACGGATTCCCGTCGCGATTCGAGCAGCTTCTGGCGTCAAACGGTCGCCAGACACGACGATCCGTTGCCGGTCATTTACGCGCCGCGCGGGTTTTCCCCCGCAATTGGGCAAATTCCGAGCCCGCACTCCATTCCGGCCAGGTGCCTGCCTTCGCCAGTCGCGAGCCCATCGCATGGAACAGCGCCACATCCTCCGCCGCACCGCGCAGATCCCAATCGGCCGACCATTGATCGCACGTCTTGTGATAGCAGGCCATGTACGCATCGAGCCACGCTTGCCCCGCCGCCTTGCCGCCGACCTTCAGGTCCGGTGCGCCACCCAGCGCCATCAGCAGCAGTGAGGGCACACCCTTGCGAACGACCGAGAAGTGATCGGCGCGGTAGAACAGGCCACGTTCGCTGAACGTCTCCGGCGTGATCGTGCGGCCCTGCGCCTTCGCCGCATCGGCCAGCAGCGCATCGAGCGAGGAATTGCCCGCGCCGACCAGGATCACGTCTTTTGCCGGGCCGGCGTTCTGCAGGATGTCCAGCGTCAGGTTCGCGGCATTTGTGGCGAACGGATAGACCGGGTGGGTAGCGTAATATTCCGAACCGAGCAGGCCGCGTTCCTCGCCGGTCCACAGCGCGAAGACCAATGAACGATCCGGCACCGGGCCGGCCTTGAACAACCGAGCCAGTTCGAGCACGCCGGCCACGCCCAGCCCGTCGTCGTTCGCACCGGGACGGATCGTCTTGCCGGTCGCATCGGGTTGACCCTTGCCGTACGCGTCCCAATGCGCGCCGAACATCACGCTCTCGGCCGGACGTTTCGCGCCGGGGATCTTGGCGAGGACGTTGGCGCTTTCGATCCGATCGACCTTCACCGGTAGCGAGGCCGCGAAGCGCAACGGCAGGGCGACCGGCTTGAAGCTGGCCGAGCGGGCAGTTTTGCGCAGAGCGTTCAGGTCCAGCCCGGCATCGGCGAACATCTTGTCGGCGACGTCATGAGCGATCCAGCCCTGCAGTGGCACGCGGCGATCTTCTGGGCCGCGGGCGATGTCGTAATTCTCGCCTTGATTGGCGGAGACGGTGCTCCAGCCATAACCTGCGCCGCCGGTGTCGTGGACGATCAGCGCCGCGACCGCGCCACGCCGCGCCGCCTCGTCGAATTTGTAGGTCCAGCGACCGTAATAGGTCATACGCTTGCCGCCGAACCGGCCGAACGCATCATCGCCCGCAACGGCCTCGAAATCGGGGTCGTTGACGAGGAAAACAGCGACTTTGCCCTTGAGGTCTGCGCCCTTGAAATCGTCCCACTTCGCTTCCGGCGCGGAGACGCCGTAGCCGACGAACACCATCGGTGCACCGGCGATATCGATCTTCGGCGCGACACCGACGGTCGTGAGATTGAGATCAGCCGGGCGGATCAGCGGAATGCGCTTGCCGTCGGCGGCGATCAGCGCGGTGTCGCCCTCGCCGAGGCGGGTGTGGATCAACGGCACCTTCTGCACCCAGGCGCCGCCGGGGCCACCCGGTTGCAGGCCGAGCGCCTTGAATCGCGCGATGAGGTATTCGATCGTCTTCGTCTCGCCCGGCGTACCGGGGTTGCGGCCCTCGAATTCGTCGGAGGCCAGCACCCTTACTGTTTCCGACAGGCGCGCGGGATCGACGGAGGGTGGTGCCTTGGCCGCGCCGATTAACGACAGCGCCATCAGGCCTAGGGTGATCCTGCGCATCATCGTACTCGCTTCACATAGGTGCGCCCGTCCTGCACTTCGCTGCGGAACTCAGGCAGGGTGGCGATCAGGTCGCCGAGCTTGGCGAAGCCGTAGCTACGCACGTCGAAACTGGAACGGTTGCCCGCAATGCGCCCGACTTCGGACACACTGGCGAAACCGTCGGCGTCGCGCTTCGCCGCTTTCCAAGCGTCGCCGAGCAGTTTGAGCAATTCTTCGCCGACCGGCAGCGGTTTATCCTTAGCCGGAGCGGGCATGGAAGCGGGGGCGGCTCCCTTCACCGGCGCGGGCTTGGCGCTCGATGCCTTGGGCGAGATGGCCGGGGGCAGGGGCATTTCCTCCTGCACGGCGAGGCCGGTGACATCGATGAAGCGCGTACAGGCCTGGCGAAACCCCTCCGGCGTGCGCGACGATCCGAAGCCGTAGACCGGTAATCCCTCCTGTCGGATGCGCATGACCAGCGGCATGAAATCGCTGTCCGACGACATGATACCGAAACCGGTCACGCGACCGCGATAGAGCAGGTCCATCGCGTCGACCGTCATCTTCATGTCGGTGGCATTCTTGCCCTTGGTGATGTCGAATTGCTGTTGCGGCTCGATGCCGTGCTTCAGCGTCAGCGCGGCCCAGGTCTTGAGGCCCGGCTTGCTCCAATTGCCATAGGCACGGCGCACGTTGACCGATCCGAGATCGGCCAGCACCGTCAACACCGGATCGAGCGAGGATGGCTGGGCATTGTCGGCGTCGATCAGAAGCGCGACGTTGCGGGAAGGTTCGTCGCTCAATTCCGTCTCCTCGAATTTCGGAGAAGCGGTATCAGGCGGTTGGGGGGCGTGTCACCCCCCGTGGGACCTCATGGTCGGGAACGCATTGCATCCACGCTCCAGGCGCCTGCGCCGGCCGCTGCGAGGTACAGGAAGATGAAGCAGTAGAGCATCACCGGTTCGCCGCCGTTGACGCTGGGGAAAAGCGATTTCGGTGCGTGGACCATGAAATAGGCGGCGGCCGACATGCCGGCGAGCACGAACGCGACCGGACGCGTCAGCAGACCCAGCACGATCAGCGCACCACCGACCAGTTCCAGCACGCCCGCAACCGTCAGCAGCGGGTTCATCGGCATTGGGAAGGGCGGAAGGTTGAAGAATTTCGACGTACCGTGATGCAGGAAGCCGAGACCCGCGACGATGCGCAGCAGAGCAAGCAATTTGGGCGACCAGGTGGCGGGAATGGGCATGGCAAATCTTCTCCGTTACGCGTGACCGATCGTTTCACTTCCGTACGGACGCGTCAATTCCCGCCTGCGAAACCTTCCGGTGACGGATAGGTGATCGCCATCACCTCATATTCGCGCTCACCGCCGGGCAATTCGGCGCGGCGGACGTCCCCGATGCCTGCACCGCGTAGCGCTCTGGCGAGCGGGGCGTTCCAGCCGATGCGGCCTTCGCCGGCATCGGTCTCGTCATCGCCGACGAGTGTTAGTGTGCGATGATGATCATCCTCGTCGGCGATGGTGACGGTGGCACCGAAATAGATTTTCGAGCGATCGGGCTGCTGGGCCGGATCGATCACCTTGGCTGCCTTCATGCGACGCGCGAGAAAGGCGGCGCGACGATCGATCTCGCGCAGGCGTTTGCGGCCGTAGATATAGTCGCCGTTTTCGGACCGGTCGCCATTGCCGGCCGCCCAGGAGATGACATCGACCAGCCTGGGGCGCTCTTCGCCGAGGAGTTGCCGGTATTCGGCGCTTAGCACTGCGTAACCGGCGGGGGTGATGTAGTTCGGGCGATCCATATTCTCACCCTAAACCAGCCGAATTCGTCATCCCAGCGCAGGCTGGGATATTTATGGGGCTGGCGTTGCGTATTCCCCAATGAGACCCCAGCCTGCGCTGGGGTGACGAACGTTGGGGAAATGGGAGGGGCTGAATAAGCCTCAGCCCGGCCGGCCCTTGCCGAGATACCAGCTCATCTTGTTGGTCGCGCCGGCCGATCGCGCCTGGGCGGGGTTCATCAGATCATAGACCACCGCATTCTCAAGCACGCGCTGCACATAGTTGCGCGTCTCCTGCAACGGGATCGCCTCGATCCAGTCGACGATATCCACCGTTCCCATGCGGGGATCGCCATTGGCGCGGAGCCATTTGTTCACGTTGCCCGGGCCGGCATTGTACGCTGCCACCGCCAGCGGATAACTCGCGAACTGGCCGTAGATGCGCTGGAAATAGCTCGATCCGAGCTGGACGTTGTAATCGGTATTGGCAGTCAATGCGGCCGGATCGTAGGACAGGCCGAGCTTGCCGGCCTGCTCGCGCGCGGTGCCGGGCATCAATTGCATCAGCCCGCGGGCGCCGACACGGCTGATCGCGGCGCGGTCGAACTGGCTTTCCTGCCGCGCGATGGCGTGGATCATCGACCAGTTCGCCGCCTGGTCTGCCGGCACCTTCACGCTGGGGAAGGCGACCGTCGTGTAATCCGTGAGGCCGTTCTGCATCGCGCTGCGCCCGACCATCACGCCGAGATCGGGGCGGCCGATGACGCGCGAGAATTCGCTGGCCAGCGCGTGATCGCTGTCGCTCTTGGCGTCGATCGCGATCTGGCGAACGAACAGGCTCTGGTCTTCCCAGCGCCCAGTGGTGCCGAGATATTGCGCGGCGCGGACGACTTCGCGATTGTAGAATTTGCTCCGCGCGCTGGCGTCGATCGTACGGGCGAGCGGCGCGGCGGGCGGGGTGAGCGGCTGGCCGAGCCGCTCGATCGCCAACTGGCCGTAGAACAGGTCGCGATAGCCGGCAGCGCGGGCGAACCAGGCGCGGGCATCCACCTGTCGCCCGGCGGCTTCCGCTGCGCGCCCGGCCCAGTAATAGCCCTTCGATTGCGACTGCGGCGTCTGCGATCCACGCGCGTAGCGATCGTACATGCCGATCGCATCCGCCGGGCGACCGGCCTTCATCGCGCTCTGCCCGGCGAGCCAGACGAGGCTGGTATAATCGTCGCGTTCGCTGAGCGGTGCCTTCGACACGTCGGTGCCGGCGGGATAGGCGTCATCGACCTTGCTGGCGATGTCGTAGGCGAGCGTCAGTTGCCCATCATTCGCGGATTCGCGCGCATTGGTCAGAAGCACATCGTACCAGCGGCCGATATCTCCGGGCCGGGTGGCGAGCAGACGCGGGCGGGCGAGCAGGGTGCGGGCGGAGGGGGCGGCCGCACCATTACGGAGCCAGATCGCGCGATCGGCGATGAAGCCGGGATCGCTCGCGCCGGTTGATTCGACGGAAGTTGCCAAAGTTGCCGCCTTTGGGGCATTCATGCGCAGGGCCAAGCGGGCTTCGAAAATCTGGCGTTTCAAAGGGCTTACGAAGAAAATCTGGCGTTGGGCCGATTGCAGGCTGTTCTGCCACAGCAACTTGTCCATCCGCGCGTCCTGATCGAGCGGGCCGAAGGCGGAGGAGAAATCGGCCTGCAGCTTGGCCTCGTCGGTCGCGGCGAGCGATCCGCCCACCCACGCCTTGCGAGCCGCCGCATTGGCCTCGTCGCGAAAACCGCTCATCGCCAGGGCGCTGGCGAACGCCGTGCCGCCCGCGCCCGAACGGGGCGGGAAGCGGCGGAAGAAGGTGACGACCGTCGAGGGAGACCACGCGCCCTTCGCCAGCGCGCGCTCCGCCGTATCGCGCAACGCCGTCTCGCCCGGCCAGCCGGGATGGGCGAGCATGAAGCGGGCGTAATTCTCGAACGGATAGCCGGGCGACTGGCGTAGGGACTGCCACTCGACCACCGCCGACGCCAAAGCGGCGTCCTGGGTCGGGTTCTGCCCCTCCAGCATCTGCTGCACGCGGCCCCAGCCGAGCTGTTCCTGCCCCGCCGCCATCAGGCCGGCAGCGGTCGCGAACATCAAGGCGGTCTTGAACAGCGGTATCATGTGGACAGGATATGCCATCGCTTCGTATCTGTCGCCCACCAAAAGCGCCGGGATCGGCGGATTGTCGCACCACAGGAGCAGATTAGCCATGTTTTCCGGATCGATCCCGGCGCTCGTCACCCCGTTCGAATCCGACGGGTCCTTCGCGGAAAAAGCGTATCGCGAGTTCATCGAATGGCAGATCGCGGAAGGATCGAACGGGCTGGTCCCATGCGGCACCACCGGCGAGGCGGCGACGCTTTCTGCCGAGGAGCATTTCCACGCCGTGCGGGTGTGCGTCGATCAGGCCAAGGGCCGCGTGCCGGTGATCGCCGGGGCGGGGTCCAACGATACGCGCGTGGCGATCGCCAACATCCGGGCGGCCGAGGATGCGGGTGCGGATGCGGCGCTGATGGTGCCGCCTTATTACAATCGTCCGAACCAGGAGGGCATCTTCCGTCACTTCGAGGCGGTGGCTGGGTCGTGCGACCTGCCGATCGTGTTGTACAATGTGCCGGGCCGGACGGTGACCGACATCGCGGTCGAGACGGTCGGGCGCATCGCCAAGGCGTTTCCGAGCGTGGTCGGCATCAAGGACGCGACCGGCATTATACAGCGCGCATCGGCCCAGCGGATCGCGGCCGGGTCGGATTTCTGCCAACTATCGGGCAATGACGACATGGCGCTGGCGTTCAACGCGTCCGGCGGGGTGGGCTGCATCTCGGTGACCGCGAACGTCGCGCCGCGCCTGTGCGCCGAATTCCAGGCGGCGTGCGCGGACGAGGATTACACGCTGGCGCTGGACCTGCAGGACAGGTTGTTCCCGCTGCACGTCGCGATGTTCACCGATGCTTCGCCCGGCCCGGTCAAGTACGCGCTGGGCAAGCTGAAGCCCGAATGGCCGATGCATCTGCGCCTGCCGATGACCCCCCCGAACGAGGCGAGCCGCGCGGCGGTGGATGCTGCGCTGGTGGCGGCGGGAGTGTTGTGATCGGGGCACCGCGTTGACATCGACGGGGCGGCCCTAGAACATCGGCGATGATCTTTCGGATCGGAGCCGAACCGATGACACGTTTCATTGCTTCACGTTCGCGTTTGTTGGCCGCGATCGGACTGGTCTTAGCACTGGGGCTTGCCGCTCTTCCGCTCGGTATGTGGATATCGCCGGGTGATGATCTATCGGCACGGATCGGTCGAGAAGCGATCTGGTGGGCGCTCGGTGCGTTCGTGCTGGTGTGGATCGTGCGGGTAGAGCGACTGCCGTTGCGGTCGATCGGTCTGCGCGCGTTACGGTTCAAGGGCGTCGCCTGGGGTGTCATTGCGGCGATCGCGATGATGGCGACGGTGATGCTGAGCTACGCGGTAATCTTCCCCGCGCTGGGATTGCAGATGAACATGAAGCAGGTGCGCAGCCTGACGCATGTTCCGTTATGGTTGCAAACGGCGACGATGGTACGCGCCGGCGTGGTCGAGGAGATCATCTTTCGCGGGTATGCGATCGAGCGGATCGCGATGCTGACCGGCAGTCGTTGGGCCGGCGCACTGTTGTCAGCGGCCGCGTTCATCGCGGTACACATTTCGAGTTGGGGCTATGCGCAACTGATCGTGGTGGCCTTCGGTGCGGCTATCCTGACGGCATTGTATTTGTATCGCCGCGATCTGGGGTCAAACATGCTGGCCCATTTCCTTACCGATTTCGTCGGTTTCATGCTCGCCCGGCTGCAAGGCGGCTGATCGGCGCGCGATTCGACCGACGACCGCTTCCCTTCGCGGGCCTGCGCGCCTACATCGCGGCCTCCCATGGCCAGACCCAAACCCGCTACCTTCGAAAAGACCAAGATCGTCGCCGAGAACCGGCGCGCGAAGTTCGACTATTTCATCGAGACGGTGTTCGAGGCGGGTATCGCCCTGGTCGGTACCGAGGTGAAGTCGCTGCGCTTCGGGCAGGGGTCGATCGTTGAGAGCTATGCCGAGGTGTCCGATGGGCAGGTCGTGCTGATCAATTCGAACATTCCCGAGTTCAGCCACGGCAACCGTTTCAACCACGAGCCCAAGCGGCCGCGCAAATTGCTGCTGCACGAGCGCGAGATCAAGAAGATGCACGGCGCGGTGGCGCGCGACGGCATGACGCTGGTGCCGCTGTCGATCTACTTCAATCCCTCGGGCAAGGCGAAGGTCGAACTCGCACTGGCCAAGGGCAAGAAGGCGCACGACAAGCGCGACACGATCAAGGAACGCGACTGGAAGCGGGAACAGGGGAGGATCATGCGTGATCGTGGGTGATTCCCTGGCCGAAAACAATTCCGTCATCCTGAACTTGTTTCAGGATCCAGGCGCGTACGTTTGCCAAATGAACGGTGTCAGTGGTGCTGGCGACCGCGCCTGGATGCTGAAACAAGTTCAGCATGACGGTGCGTTTTGAAGGCGAGCGCTGATCAGTACCGAATGATGGTTTTGCTCGGTCGTGGCTGATAAACCCGGCTTGTTCTCCCGCCTCGCTGCTTGGTGGCGCAGGTCGATGCCGACGCGCGAGAGCCTGGAGGGCAATCGGTATCTGAAGCCGGTCGCGCACCGTGTGCTGGCGCCGGAATTGTGGCGCTTCACCCGGCGATCCGTGCCGCGCGGCGTGGCGCTGGGCATGGTGACGGGTATTCTGTTTCCGGTCGCGCAGATCGTGCTCTCGGCGGTGTTTGCGCTGCCGTTCCGCGCCAATATCCCGACCGCGGCGGCGACCACGTTCATCACCAATCCGCTGACCACGCCGCCGTTGTGGGTCGCGGCCTATTGGATCGGCAAGACCGTGTTGCGGCTTGATCAGGCCGTGCCGGGCGATCCGATCGCGCAGACGGTGGCGGCCAATACCGACTGGATCCACTGGCTGTGGGCGGGCGCGCTGCCGGCGACGATCGTCGGGCTGGTGGTGGTGACGGTCGTCTTCTCCGTCGTCGGCTATGCGCTGACGGCACTCGGCTGGCGGTTGTGGGTCGGGCATAAGTGGCGGAACCGGCACCGGCGGGCTGCAGTCGAGGGCTAATCGTTGCCCCCTCTTTTATGAAAAACAACTTAGCCGTCACCCTGGGCTCGACCCGGGGGGCAGCTTTTTCGGTGACCCAGGCTAGCTGGCCCCCGGGTCAAGCCCGGGGTGACGGAAATTGATTGGTCGAGCGGTTTCGATAACTCTCTCCTCGCAACCGGTAATTTTTGTTACCACAATTTGACAAGCGTATTGGCGATGTAGAACACACGCGACATCCTGCTCTTTTCGGAGTCGCTGCATATGAACCGTTCGCTCGCAATCGTACTTTTGTCCGCCACCGCGCTTGCGGGTTTTGCGGCGGCGCAAGCCAAGGATGCCAAGCCCGCGCCCAAGGCGTCCGCTCCGACGGCTCCGGCCGCCGCGCCTGCGACCAAGCCCGCTTACGGCACGTTCGGTTTCGACGAGGCCGGCATGGATCGCAGCGTGAAGCCGGGCGACAGCTTCTATAATTATGCGAGCGGGGCGTGGACCAAGAACACGCCGATCCCGGCCGACAAATCCAATTACGGCGCGTTCAACATCCTGTCCGACCTGTCGGAAGCGCGCACGCGCGGCATCCTGGACGGGCAATTGAAGGATCCGTCGTCCAAGATCGGCATGGCCTATTCGACCTATCTCGATCGACCGGCGATCGACGCCAAGGGGTTCGCGCCGATCAAGCCGATGCTGGCCAGGATCAAGGGCGCGACCAAGAAGAGCTATTCGGCGCTGATCGGCGAACTGGCGCGCGACGGCGTGGGCGCTCCGATCGCCGGTGGCGTCGGGCAGGACGACAAGAATCCCAATGCCTATGTCTTCGGAATCTATCAATCGGGCCTCGGCCTGCCGGACCGGGACTATTATCTCAGCACCGACGCGAAGCTGGCCGCCTCCAAGGCTGGCTACGAAGCGCATATCGCCAGAATGTTCACGCTGGCGGGTGAGCCGAACGGGGCGGCGCGCGCGAAGGCGATCGTCGATTTCGAGACCGCGATCGCCAAGGTGAGCTGGACGCGGATCGACAGCCGCGATGCGACCAAGACCTACAACAAGATGACCGTGGCGCAGCTTCAGGCGCTGGCACCGGGGATCGATTTCCCGGCATTGTTTACCGCCGGCGGGGCGAAGGGCGTGACCGAAGTGGTCGTCGCGCAGCCGAGCGCGGTGGCGGAAATCTCGAAGCTGGTTGCCGCCGCGCCGATCGGCGTGTTGCAGGATCAGTTGATCTTCAAGGCGCTGGGCAATTTCGCCGACGTGCTGCCGAAGGCGATCGATGACGAGCGTTTCGCGTTCTACGGCACCACGCTGGCCGGTACGCCGCAGCAGGAGGAGCGCTGGAAGCGCGGCGTGCGGTTTACCAGCCAGTCGCTGGAGGACGAGGTGAGCAAGCTGTACGTCGCGAAATACTTCCCGCCCGAAACCAAGGCGGCGGCGGACAAGCTGGTCAAGAACATCATCTCGGCGATGGACACGCGCATCGACAAGCTCGAATGGATGGCGCCGGAAACAAAGGTGAAGGCGCATGCCAAGTTGGCCGCGTTCGTGCCCAAGATCGGCTATCCCGATCGCTGGAAGGATTATTCGGGCCTGAAGATCGTCGCCGGCGATGCGTTCGGCAACAACGTGCGCGCCAACCAGTTCCAGACCGATTACCAGACCGCGAAACTCGGCAAGCCGGTGGAGCGCTGGGAATGGGGCATGACGCCGATGGAGGTGAACGCCTATGCCAATTTCGGCATGGTCGAGATCGTCTTCCCGGCGGCGATCCTGCAACCGCCCTTCTTCGATCCGGCGGCCGACCCGGCGGTGAATTATGGCGGCATCGGCGCGGTGATCGGCCACGAACTGAGCCATCATTTCGATGATCAGGGCGCGAAGTACGACGCGACCGGCACGCTCTCCGACTGGTGGACTCCGGCCGACGTGAAGAACTTCACCGCGCTGACCGGCAAGGTCGTGGCGCAATATGACGCGTACGAGCCGCTGCCGGGCATGCATGTGAAGGGCGCGTTGACGCTGGGCGAGAACATGGCCGATCTGGCCGGCCTGACGGTGGCGTACGATGCGTACAAGAAATCGCTCAACGGGGCCGAGGCTCCGGTGATCGATGGCTTTACCGGCGACCAGCGTTTCTATCTCGGCTGGGCGCAGGTGTGGCGGCGCAGCTACCGCGAGGCGACGCTGCGCCAGCGCCTGCTGACCGATCCGCATAGCCCGTCTGAACAGCGCGCCTCGATCGTGCGGAACATGGACCCGTGGTACGGCGCGTTCCAGCCCAAGCCGGGCGAGACGCTGTATCTGGCCCCGGCGGATCGTTTGAAGGTCTGGTGATCGCTGCGAGCGCCGTGCGCTTCTGATAACGTACCAACCCTACCCCGTTCGTGCTGAGCTTGTCGAAGAGGAACGCCCCTTCGACAGGCTCAGGGCGAACGGGGAGGGGGCATGCTTAACATGCGCCTAACCTCTTGACGCCAAAGCCACAGGCCCCAAGACAAAGCTCATGGCCAGCCTCGCAACCACCGATCCGCACCCGAGCCGCAACGCTGCGCTGATCGCCGGCGGATGCGGGGTCGTGGCGGCGGCCGTGATGCTTTGGCTGATCGGCAATATCGCGATCGCCGGAGCGTTTCTGGCGACCGGGCTGGTCGTCGCGGGCGGGGTTGTCGCCACGCGGCGGCTATTCCCCGAGACGCGCGGCAAGGTGGCCGAGCCGGACTGGAGCGTGGCGCGCGCGCTGGCGGCCGCCAGCCCTGATGCGGTGGCGATTACTGACCGCGCCGGGCGGCTGATCTGTGCCAATGATCGTTACGAGGAGCTGTTCGCAGGTTTCCCCACGCCGCCGGGGCTTCCGGTCGACGATAACGGCGTCGACCGGCTGAGCATTGCCGGACGCGCGGCGTGGCGCGATGGCAGCGCGCAGGTCGATCGGGTGCTCGCCCGGGGCACGCCGCTTGCCGCGATCGTCGAGCGGGCGGGGCAGGCCGACGACCTGCTCGTCTGGCGCTTTCGCGGGGCGGAAGGGCTGGACATGGCCGCCTCGGTCGAGGGCATGATCTCCGGTCAGACTGGGGACCGCCTTGCCGCCGCCGGGATCATGACCGCTTTGATCGGCCCGGAAGGCCGCATCCGCAGCGCCAACCGCGTGTTCCGCGCGCGCGCCATGGGGCAGGACGACAGCGCGGTGTCCGGCCGCGATTTCGCGCGTTTCCTGATCACCGACGATCACGGCCAGGTGCGGTTCGAACGTGAAGGACTGGGCGGCGTGCCCTTGCGCGTGCTGCAGATCCCGTTCCTCGAGGGCGACGACGCGCCTCTGCTGGTCGCGTTGCTCGACGAGGAAACCAACATCGCCACCCCGGCGATCGGCGGAAATGCCACCGCGCATGTCCGCAGCCTCGTCAGCCTGATGCCGTTCGGCATGGCCCTGGTCGATCGCGACGGGCGCTTCATCCAGATGAACGACGCCTTCGCGCGCGCCGCTCAGGTCGATCCGCACGCGCCGCCGCTTTATCCCGGCGATCTGCTGGTGCGCGAGGACAAGGGCGTGGTCGCCGATGCGATCCGTCGCTTCGCGAACGGCGCGACGCATTCGACCGATCTCGCGGTGCGGCTGAAGGATCATCCCGACGAGCCGGTCGCGCTTTCCATCGCCGGCGCCCGAGGGCTGGGCGAGGCGGCGGTGCTGCTCAGCCTGAAGGACAATGGCGAGGAGACGCGCCTGAAACGCGAGGTGGCGCAGGCGACGAAGATGCAGGCGGTGGGGCAGCTGGCCGGCGGTGTCGCACATGATTTCAACAACATCCTGACCGCGATCATCGGGCATTGCGACCTGATGCTGATGCGCCATACGCCCGGCGACAGCGATTACGACGATATCCAGCAGATCCGCGCCAATTCGAACCGCGCGGCCAGCCTGACGCGGCAATTGCTCGCCTTCTCGCGCCAGCAGACGCTGCGCCCGCAAGTGCTGCAACTGCCCGACGTGATTTCCGAGGTCTCCAACCTGCTCAAGCGGCTGCTGGGCGAGACAGTGACGCTCACCGTCAAGCACGGCCGCAGCCTGGGTGCGGTGCGCGCCGATCCGGGGCAGCTCGAACAGGTCGTTGTCAACCTCGCGGTCAATGCGCGCGACGCCATGATGTCCAAGGGCGGCGGCGGGGTGCTGTCGATCCAGACCAAGCAGGTGTCCTCGGCGCAGGTCCGCCACATGGGCAATGACATCCTGCCGATCGCCGATTACGTCGCGCTGGAAATTGCCGATACCGGCACCGGCATTCCGCCCGAAATTCTGCCCAAGATCTTCGAACCTTTCTTCACCACCAAGGAAGTGGGCAAGGGCACGGGCCTCGGCCTCTCCACCGTCTACGGCATCGTCAAGCAATCCGGCGGCTATATCTTCGCCGACAACAACAAGAGCGGGCCGGGCACGACCTTCACCATCTATCTGCCGGTCCACACCGCCACGGCCGCGCCCGAACCCGCCCGCGCGCCGGCGGTGGTGAAGGAGAAGCCGACCGATCTGTGGGGCACCGGCACGATCCTGCTGGTCGAGGACGAGGACATGGTGCGCGCGATCGCCGAGCGTGCGCTCAGTCGCCAGGGTTATACGGTGCTGACCGCCGAACATGGCGAGGCCGCGCTGGAAGTATTGGCGAAGAACGATCGGCCGGATTTGTTGATCTCCGACGTGATGATGCCGATCATGGACGGCCCGACGATGGTGCGGCAGGCGCGCGAACGCTATCCGGACCTGCCGATCCTGTTCATGTCGGGCTATGCCGAAGAAACGCTGCGCAAGTCGATCGACCTCGACAACGTCCAGTTCCTGGCAAAACCCTTTTCCGTGCAGCAACTTGCCGAGGCCGCCCGCGCCGTTCTGGTTGCGAAATAAGGTGGCGGGAGTCGGGTGCATTGGCTAAGGCCATGATATGACGGCTCCGCAACGCATCCTCATCGTCGAGGACGAACCCCTGATCGCGATGATGCTCGAGGATTTCCTCGAAGTGCTGGGCAAGGAGCTGGCGGGCCAGGCGGATAATGTCGGCGATGCGCTCGCGCTGGTCGCGGGCGGGGGGATCGATGCGGCGATCCTGGATGTGAACCTGCGCGGTGGCGAAAAGAGCTTCCCCATCGCCGATGCACTGGCGGCGCAGGGCGTGCCGTTCGTGTTCGCCACCGGCGGATCGCAGGACGGGCTTGGCGAGGAGCATCGTGATCGCCCGACGCTGGCCAAGCCGTTCACGATGGACGGCGTGGCGAAGGCGCTCGAAGCTCTAGGCTGACGGCTTAGGATTGGCGCCGGTTTCACGGTGTTGGAAAAAATTTCGTTCCGCTCTTGTTCCACGAGAACAAACGCGATACATGCTGCATCGGCGATTGAACGCGACGGGCGTTCGGTCTAGCGGTGGAGGCCCCCAATGGCGGTATCTTTGAAGGTCATCGACAGCAAAATGGCAGCATCCAACGATAAGGCGGCCGAGAAGGCCTCCGGCGAACGCGCCAAGGCGCTCGAAGCAGCGCTCGCGCAGATCGATCGTGCGTTCGGCAAGGGCTCGGCGATGAAGCTGGGGTCCAAACAGACGATGCAGGTCGAGACGATCTCGACCGGATCGCTCGGGCTGGACATCGCGCTCGGCGTCGGCGGCCTGCCGCGTGGTCGCGTGATCGAAATCTATGGCCCGGAAAGCTCGGGCAAGACGACGCTGGCGCTGCACGTCATCGCCGAGGCGCAGAAGACCGGTGGTACCGCCGCGTTCGTCGATGCCGAACATGCGCTCGATCCGGTCTATGCCAAGAAACTCGGCGTCAATATCGATGAACTGATCGTGTCGCAGCCGGATACCGGCGAGCAGGCGCTTGAGATCGTCGATACGCTGGTGCGGTCGAACGCGATCGACGTGCTGGTGGTGGACTCGGTCGCCGCGCTCGTGCCGCGCGCCGAAATCGAGGGCGAGATGGGCGACAGCCATGTCGGCTTGCAGGCACGACTGATGTCGCAGTCGCTGCGCAAGCTCACCGGGTCGATCAGCCGTTCGCGGTGCATGGTGATCTTCATCAACCAGCTGCGCATGAAGATCGGCGTGATGTACGGCAATCCCGAGACGACGACCGGGGGCAACGCGCTGAAATTCTATGCTTCTGTTCGTCTCGACATCCGTCGCACCGGGCAGATCAAGGATCGCGAAGAGATCATCGGCAACACCACACGGGTGAAGGTGGTGAAGAACAAGGTCGCGCCGCCGTTCAAGCAGGTCGAATTCGACATCATGTACGGTCAGGGCGTGTCGAAGATCGGCGAGATTCTCGATCTCGGCGTCAAGGCCGGTTTGGTCGAGAAATCGGGCGCTTGGTTCAGCTATGACAGCGTGCGCATCGGCCAGGGTCGCGAGAATTCGAAGACGTTCCTGAAGGAACATCCGGAAATGTGCGACCGCCTCGAAAAGGCGATCCGCACCCGCACCGACAAGGTGGCCGAGGAAATGATGGCCGGGCCGGAGCCCGAAGACGATACCGACGACGAGATGTAATGCCTGCGCCCCTCTCCGATGAGAGGGGCGGGGTATACGATGGGGAACGCCACCACACGATGGTCGGCGAAGTCTTTATCGTGCCTGCTCACGAAGCGTTTCAAGGCGGCGTTCCAATGCGCGTCGCACACACATGGAAAGGCTCGCCCGCGTCGGCGAGCCTTTCGCGTTGGTTTTCGAGGGCGTTGGGTTTCGGGGCCGTTAGGCGGGAACCGTCGCGTCAATCCCGGTGTGTGTCCCGCTCTCGCAACCCGTCTCGTCTTTCCCGCGCAGGCGGGAATCCATAGTCTCGACGTTCAGTAAGGATTCCTACCTGCAAGGTAATGACGGTTAGGCGCGGCTTGGGTCTTCGGCCTCGACACCATTACGATCTGGATGCAACGCCTATCCCCGTTGTCCCTAACTTGTCGAAGGGCTGTTTTTCCTTCGGCGATAACAGGAGGAGGTCGGTGCTTCGACAGACTCAGCACGAACGGGGAAGACGTGGGACCGTCCCATAATCTAAGCGCATCAAACTTTACCATAATTAGTCTGGCGCGCGGCTAACGGCGGAACGTCTAATTCTGGGTGGAAAATGAACGTTAAGCACTGCACGGCAAAGGGTTCATAAGCCCCGACTCTTAAGCGCGCGCTTCACCGCGAAGCGGTAGATAACGTAGGTGAAGAAATACCCCGTCAGTATCAGACCGACTAGCTGCCAGTCTGGCAGATCACCCCGGAAATGTCCGAAGCAATAGCCGCCGAGAGCGAGCAGGGCGAACACTACCAAAAACCATCCGCGTTCGACCGTTTTGGCTTTCTGGAACTTATCCATACGGAACTCCAATGCGCGGAGACCTCGTGCAGCCGACATAGGCTGATCGCAAGTGACGAGGTGCAGCGTTATTCCCCGATGAGGAAAACGACCGCAAGTGGGCGTAAGCGGCCTGTCCGCTTTCGGGGACACCGCCGAGCGCGCGGAACGTCCGATTGTGGGTGGTTAGCTGACGTTCGCACGCTCTACCCACGATCGAAACACGCCGATCGCATTCCCAAGATCAAGAGGGCCGCACGCCGCCTCAAACCTGCCGCCGCTAACATCAGCAACCCACCATGATCCTAAGCGCCTCCACTCGTTTAGATCGGTGGCTGGTTCTCCTACGGATACCTTCTCAAACACGCGCCCTTGCAGATTTGTCTCTCTCAGGTCAATGACGACCGTCCAGCCGGGATTGTCCAGCGTGTCTATCTTCACGCCATAGGAGTGTTCCCAGTCATCATTACATTCGGCCAGATACCAAGAGGCCAGCCAGCTTAGGTTGTCGTCGCTCATGCCCCGATCATCGCCGAAAGGCGGAATGTCTGCAATTGGGCACAGAGGCGGCCCGTCCGCTTTGCCGCTTCCGGTAGCCGCTTTTATCGATCACCTAGCGTCCTCCAACGGCAAACACTTGCGTCCGTCCCAGGCCAGGTAGAGACTTGCGCCAAAGGGAGCACGATCATCGACGCGAGCGAATGGACCGGAGCGGTCGGCGATGTCTGGGCTGCGGAATGGCGGCGGACCGATCGGACGTTCGCCGATCTCTCGCTGCACCTTGATGCTGCGATCCGCGACAGGATGGGCGGTCAGGCGCTTGTGGTCGGCGATGTCGGTTGCGGGGCCGGCGCGACGTCGATCGCTGCGGCTCGGGCCAATCCGGCCGCGAGGGTTACGGGCATGGACCTGTCGGTGCCGTTGCTCGCCGTCGCGGCGGAGCGTGCCGCTGGGCTTCCCAATGTCGGCTTCGTGGCCGGGCCGGTCGAAGATATCATTCCGGCCGCCGGGCCGTTCGACCTGATCGTCTCAAGGCACGGCGTGATGTTCTTTCCCGATCCCGTCGTCGGGCTGGCCGCGATGCGGGCGGGCACGAAACCCGGCGGGGGGCTAATCTTCTCCTGTTTCCGGGCACCTGCGCTCAATCTCTGGTCGTCGGAGATCGTGGCCGCGATGCTCGACGTGCCACCGCCGCCACCCGCATTCTATGCCCCCGGGCCGTTCGCCTTTGCCGACGAGGCGTTCGTGCGATCGGTGCTGGCGGCGGCGGGCTGGTCGGATGCGACCTGCCGCGCGATCGACTTCACCTATCGCGCTGGCGCGGGGAACGATCCGGTCGGCGACGCGGTCGCGTTCTTCGCCCGCATCGGTCCAGCCGCGCGCGTGCTGCGCGATGCCCCGGCCGAGCGCCGGAGCGGGATGCTGGACCGGGTCGCGGAAGTCTGTACGCGCTATCGTAATGGCAATGCAGTGGATTTCCCCGCCGCGGCATGGCTATGGTCGGCGGAGAACCGATAGGAGAGCGTTCGTGACCATCATCGTCCACCATCTCGAAAATTCGCGGTCGCAACGCATTCTGTGGATGCTCGTGGAACTCGGCCTGCCGTATGAGATCAGGCGCTACGAGCGGAACAAGGAGACGATGCTCGCGCCGCCGGAGCTGAAGAAGGTCCATCCACTCGGCAAATCGCCGGTGATCGAGGATGACGGTAAGGTGATCGCCGAGACCGGCGCGATCTGCGAATATCTGGTCGAGAAGGCGGACGGCAAACTGGGGCCGAGCGGGCATCGCGAATCGGTGCTGCGCTACCGCCAGTTCCTGCACTATGCGGAAGGCTCGATGATGCCGCCCTTGCTTTTGTTGCTGATCCTCGGGCGGATCCCGTTCTTCGGCAAGAAGGCAATCAAGCGTGTGCAGCCGATGGCCGACGCGCATCTCGATTATGTCGAGAGCGAACTCGCCTCACGCCCGTGGTTTGCCGGCGACGAGATGACCGCCGCCGACATCATGATGAGCTTCCCGTTGGAGGCCGCGCGCGGCCGCGCCGGCCTCAACGAATCGCGGCCCGCGACGATCGCGTGGTTGAACAAGATTCACGCCCGCCCGGCTTATCAGACCGCGCTGAAGAAGGGCGGGCCTTACGCCTACGCGTGATTGCTCAGCCCTGAAAGCTGTCCCGATCCACCTTCGGGCCGCCACCCGACGGGGCGGGCAGGGGGTCGATCACCGGCGATTCCAGCGCATCGAGATTGCCCTCCCACTTCGCGATCACTGCGCTCGCCACCGCGTTGCCGACGACGTTGGTGGCTGAGCGGCCCATGTCGAGGAAGTGATCGACCGCTAGGATCAGCAACAGGCCGGCCTCGGGGATGTCGAAGAACGCCAACGTCGCGGCGATGACGACCAGGCTGGCGCGCGGCACTCCGGCGACGCCCTTCGACGTGACCATCAGCACCAGCAGCATCGTGATCTGATGCCCGATCGTCAGCGGGATGCCGTAGGCCTGCGCGATGAACATCGTCGCGAAGGTCATGTAGATCATCGAGCCGTCGAGGTTGAACGAATAGCCGAGCGGCAGCACGAAGCTGGCAATGCGCGGCGGCACGCCGAACTTGTCGAGCGCTTCCAGTGTGCGCGGATAGGCGGCCTCGGACGAAGCGGTGGAGAAAGCGAGCAGCAACGGCTCGCGGATATATTTCACCAGCAACGTGGTGCGCCGGCCGACGATCAGGAAGCAGACGCCGATCAGCAGGCACCAGAGCAGGCCCATCGCGATGTAGAAGGTGCCCATGAAATAGGCGAGGCGGCCGATGATCGACGGCCCCTGCTCGGCGAGCGTCGCGGTGACCGCGGCGAACACCGCGAGCGGGGCGAAGCGCATGACGTAGTTCGTCACCTGCAACATCACCTGTGCCAGCGCATCGACGCCGCGCACCAGAGGCGCAGCCTTCTCACCAACCGCGGTGATGCCAACGCCGACGAATAGCGAGAAGACGACGATCTGCAGGATCTCGTTCTTGGCCATCGCATCGACCATCGACGAGGGCACGATATGGGTGATGAAATCCTTGATGTTGAACGCCGCCCGATCGACGCCGCTGGCGGCATCGACCGGCGGGACCGGGATAGCGAGCCCAACGCCCGGCTGGAACAGGTTGACCAGGATCAGGCCCAGAGTCAGCGACACCAGGCTGCAACAGATGAACCATGCGACGGAGCGGAAGCCGACGCGACCCAGCGCCTGCGTATCGCCCATATGCGCGATGCCGATGACGAGGGTGGAGAAGACCAACGGCGCGATGATCATCTTGATCAGGCGCAGAAACAACGCCGTGACGATGGAGAAATAGCCGGCGATCTCGGCAGCGAACTTCGTCCCCGGGCCGCCATTGTCGTCGTAATAGCCGTTGATGGCGAGGCCCAGCGCGATGCCGGCGACCAGCCCGATCAGGATGTAATAGGTCAGGCGCTTGCCCATGAATGCTCCGGTGTTCGTTGTTGCGGGCAAGGAAGGGGATTGCGGCGGCGCGGTCAAGCGCCGTATCGCTTGGGGCATGAGCCACGCCCCCTTCAATCGCCGCCAGTTGATCGGTGCCGCCGCCGCTCTGCCCTTGCTGTCGATCCCCGCATCGCTGCGCGCCGCCGAGCCGGATCTGTCGGCGCTGTCGGACATGACCGGAGGCGTGGCGCTGATCGGCGAGGCGGAGCGGCACGCGCGGATCGCGCGGGCGCAGGGGCTGATGAAGGCACACGGCATCGGGGCGGTGCTGATCGAGGCGGGATCGTCGCTAACCTATTTCTCCGGCGTGCGCTGGGGCCGGAGCGAGCGTCTGACCTGCGTGGTCCTGCCGGTGGAGGGCGAGCCGTGCATCGTCACGCCGTTCTTCGAGGAACCATCGGTGCGTGAGACGCTGGGCATCGCGGCGGATGTGCGGGTGTGGCAGGAGGATCAGGATCCGCTGGCGGTGGTCGCGGGGTTCCTGAAGGAGCGCAGGCTGGCCGCGCGCCCGATCGGGATCGAGGAGACGGTGCGCTATTTCGCGGTGAACGGGCTAGCGCGGGTGTTGCCGGGGGCGAAGATCGTGTCCGCCAACCCGATCGTGCGCGGATGTCGCGGGATCAAGACCGCTCCCGAGATCGCGCTGATGCAGGCCGCCACCGACGTGACCATCGCCGCCTATCGCTGGACGCATTCGCGCATCGAGAAGGGCATGAGCAACACCGATGTCGGTGCGCTGATGAACGCCGCGACGCGCAAGCTGGGCGGCAGTCCGGAATTCGCTTTGGTGCTGATCGGCGAGGCGGCAGCCTATCCGCATGGCAGCAAGAAGCCGCAGATCGTGGCGGACGGGCAGATCGTGCTGATGGATTGCGGTTGTACGGTGCAGGGTTATCAGTCGGATGTGTCGCGCACCTTCGTGTTCGGAAGCTCCAATGCGGAACAGCGCAAGGTGTGGGATCAGGTCGCACGCGGGCAGCAGACCGCGTTCGCCGCGGCGAAGATCGGTGCGGCGGCGGGGAGCGTGGATGATGCGGTGCGCAGATATTATACGTCGCTCGGCTATGGCCCGGACTACAAGCTGCCCGGCCTGTCGCATCGTACCGGCCACGGCATCGGCATGGACGGGCACGAACCGGTCAATCTGGTGCGCGGCGAGATGGCGAAGCTCGCGCCCGGCATGTGCTTCTCGAACGAACCGGGCATCTATATCCCGGGCAAGTTCGGCGTGCGGCTGGAGGATTGCTTCCACATGAATGCGACCGGCCCGGTCTGGTTCTCGCAGCCGCCCATCTCCATCGACGCGCCGTTCGGGTGAGCGAAGCGGTTCCTGTTCTGATCAACGCGGGCGGAGGGACGGCCGCGTGGAAGGGGAAAAAACTCGAAACCGAAGTCCGCGACGCCTTTGCTGCGGCGGGCGTGGCGATCGATCTGCATCTGATCCAGGGCTGCGATATGCAGGATGCGGTGAAGAAGCGCGCGCACCTGCCGCTGGTCGTCGTCGGCGGTGGCGATGGCACGATCGGATGTGCGGCGGGCGAAGTGCTTAAGGGCAAGGCGGCGCTCGGCATTCTGGCGCTCGGCACGCGCAACCATCTCGCCCGCGAACTCGGCGTGCCGCTGGACCTGCCCGGGGCGGCAAAGCTGATTGCGGCGGGCACACGGCGCAAGATCGATGTCGCGCGCGTCAACGGCCATCTGTTCATCAACAATGCCTCGATCGGCCTGTATCCCGAGATGGTGCGGCTGCGCGACGAGGAGCAGGAGCAACTCAACCTGCCCAAATGGCTCGCGGCGATCCCCGCGTCCTGGGGCACGTTGAAGCGGTTACGCCATCACCGCCTGCGCCTCCGATCGCCCGGCGGGGCCAGCGACGTGGTCACGCCGATGCTGTTCGTCGGCAACAACCATTACGAACTCAAGGCCGGGCAGGTCGGCAAGCGCAGCGCGCTGGACGACGGCAAACTGTCCGTCTTCGCGATTGCCGAGCGCAGCCGGGTGGCACTGATCGGTTTCGCGCTGCGTACGCTGATCGGCCGCGCCGACCGGCGGCAGGATTTCGCGGCGATCGGGGATGTCGCCGCCCTCACGGTCACCGGCCGATCGCGCGAGGTGGACGTCGCGCTGGACGGCGAAGTGGTGGAACTGCCCCTGCCGCTGGACTTCACGATCGAGCCATGCGCGCTGACCGTGCTGGCACCTGCCAAGGCCTGAGGCAGGGCGGGAAGGGGACCCCGATCAAGGTTTCGCAGACTCCGTTGCGGGGGGTGCCGAAGCCTCGGAAATCGCCTTCGCCGTGCCCGTCGCGGGGCGTAGCTGGAACATCTCCGTCTGGCTGATCACCACCACCATCACCACGATCGCCAGCACCAGCGCCATCACCCCGAGGGCAGGGCGCGACAAGTACATCTTCAGGTTCGAGCTTTGGTCATTCGTGTTTTTCATGACAATCTCCGTTCGCGTTCAGATGCAGAACGAAGATCGTTTGGCTGGCTTTCGAACCGATCGTGACATTTTGTTACGACGATCATTAATTCGTCCGATCCCGCCTGATCGGCTTGACGAATTACTCCGGATCCTTGTCGTGAATGCGGATACCGGCCGGTAATTCTATCCATTTATGCCGACGGCAATCATAAACGGAATCCTCCGGCGGTGGAAAATCGGGGTCGGCGAACGCCCCCACTGCGACGCTGACCGACGATCCGTCCCGCCCTTCCTCGGTATGGAACAGCGACGTTCCGCAGACCGGGCAGAAGCGAAACCGAAACCGCGCGCCGTGATCGCCGGTGCGAACATATTCCGTGGCGTTGCCAGTGACCGTATAGGGCGCATCGAACCCGGCCAGCGCGGCAAAGACGCTGCCGGTGCGACGCTGGCATGCAAGACAGTGACACACGCCGACGCCACGTAGTGCGCCGGCGAGATGGATCTGCAATTGACCGCAGCAGCAGGACGCGGTGCGCAACACGTTTCTCCCTGCGGGACGTTTGTCGGCAGCAAACGTATGGCGGCATCGGCATATCGTCCAGCCATGGCTTGAGCGGAGGCGCGCGCTCGCCTAGATCGCTTGCCCATGACCGCACACTACATGTCCACGAACGACATCCGCCGCTCCTTCCTCGAATATTTCGAGAGCGCAGGCCATACCCGCGTCGCCTCCGCGCCGCTCGTGCCGCAGAACGATCCGACATTGATGTTCGTCAATGCCGGCATGGTGCCGTTCAAGAACGTGTTCACCGGGCTGGAAAGCCGACCTTATTCGACCGCGACGTCGAGCCAGAAGTGCGTGCGCGCCGGCGGCAAGCATAACGATCTCGACAATGTCGGTTACACCGCGCGGCATCATACGTTCTTCGAAATGCTCGGCAATTTCTCGTTCGGGAATTATTTCAATGAACAGGCGATCACGCACGCCTGGACGTTGCTGACCGAGGTGTGGGGCCTGCCCGCCGACCGGCTGACCGTCACCGTCTATCACACCGACGACGAGGCATTCGGCCTGTGGCAGAAGATCGCCGGGCTGCCGGAGGAGCGGATCATCCGCATTCCGACTTCGGACAATTTCTGGACGATGGGCGATAACGGGCCGTGCGGGCCGTGTTCGGAAATCTTCTACGACCATGGCGACCATATCCCCGGTGGCCCGCCGGGCAGCCCGGACGAAGATGGCGACCGCTTCGTCGAGATCTGGAACCTCGTGTTCATGCAATACGAGCAGGCCGACAATGTGATCGTCGCCGATCTGCCCAAGCCCTCGATCGACACCGGCATGGGGCTGGAGCGCGTCGCCGCCGTGCTGCAGGGGGTGACCGACAATTACGACACCGATACGTTCAAGGCGCTGATCGCCGCATCGGGCGCGCTGACCGGTACGGCGACGACCGGCGACAATCAGGCGAGCCATCGGATCATCGCCGATCACCTGCGCACCTCGGGCTTTCTGGTCGCGGACGGCGTGCTGCCGGCGAACGAGGGGCGCGGCTATGTGCTGCGCCGGATCATGCGCCGGGCGATGCGCCACGCGCATCTGCTGGGCGCGAAGGAGCCGTTGATGCACCGGTTGGTCCCGGCGCTGATCGCCGAGATGGGCGCGGCCTATCCGGAATTGCTGCGCGCGCAGGCTTCGATCGAATCGACCTTGTTGCAGGAGGAGACTCAGTTCCGCCGCACGCTGACCAACGGTCTGCGCCTGCTGGACGAGGCGACGGCGAGTATGGCGGCGGGCGACACCCTGCCCGGCGAGACGGCGTTCAAGCTCTACGATACGTTCGGCTTTCCCTATGATCTGACCGAGGATGCGTTGCGCAGTCTGGACATGCAGATCGACCGCGCCGGCTTCGATACGGCGATGGCGGAGCAGAAGCGCGCGGCGCGCGCGGCGTGGAAGGGGTCCGGGGCCAAGGCATCGGACGATATCTGGTTCGATATCGCCGAGGTTTCCGGCGGCACCGAGTTCCTGGGTTACACCGCGACGGCGGGCGAGGGGCAGGTGGTCGCTTTGGTCAAGGACGGCGCGCGCGTGGACAATGCCGTGACCGGCGATAGCGTGGCGATCGTCGTCAACCAGACGCCTTTCTACGGTGAGAGTGGCGGGCAGGTCGGCGATACGGGCGCGATCTCGAACGACGAGGGTCTGCAGGCGCAGGTCACGGAAACCTCGAAGCAATTGGGGCGCGTTTTCGTGCATCAAGCGACCGTCGCGGCGGGCGAGGTCCGGGTCGGCGATACCGTGAAGCTCAACGTCGATGTTGCCCGCCGCGACCAAATCCGCGCCAACCATAGCGCCACCCACCTGCTGCACGAGGCGCTGCGCCAGCGGCTCGGCCTGCATGTCGCGCAGAAGGGCAGTATGGTCGCACCCGATCGGCTGCGGTTCGATTTCTCGCAACCAAGCGCGATCGATCCGGCGCGGATCGGTGAGGTCGAGGCGGATGTGAACCGCCAGATCCGCGGCAACGGCGCGGTCTCCACGCGCCTGATGACGCCGGACGAGGCGATCGAGGAAGGCGCGATGGCGTTGTTCGGCGAAAAATATGGCGACGAGGTGCGCGTCGTTTCGATGGGCAATGAGGCGGACGGCAAGGTCTATTCGCTCGAACTGTGCGGCGGCACGCATGTGACGGCGTTGGGCGATATCGGTCTGTTCAAGGTCGTCGGCGAAAGCGCGGTGTCGAGCGGCGTGCGCCGGATCGAGGCGCTGACCGGCGAAGCGGCACGGCATTATCTGACATCGCGCGACGAGAAATTGCGCGAGGCGGCGGCCACGCTGAAGGCGACGCCCGACGAAGTGCCGGCGCGCGTCGCCGCCTTGGTCGAGGATCGCCGCCGGCTGGAGCGCGAACTGGCCGAGGCGAAGAAGGCGCTGGCGCTGGGCGGCGGGGCAGGGGCGGCGCCTGCCGGGCCGGAGCAGGTCGGTGGAGTGAATTTCGTCGGGCAGGTGTTGCAGGATTTCGACGCCAAGGGCCTGCGCGGAGCGGTGGACGAGGCGAAGCAGCGGATCGGATCGGGTATCGCGGCGATCGTCGCGGTCAACGAAGGCCGCGCGTCGATCGCTGTCGGTGTCAGCGCCGATCTGGCGGGGAGCCACAATGCGGTGGACCTGCTGAAGATCGCCGTCGCGACGCTCGGCGGTCAGGGCGGCGGCGGGCGTCCCGATATGGCACAGGGTGGCGGACCGGACGGCACCAAGGCAGACGAGGCGATCGCCGCGATCCGGGCGGCGCTGGCGGGGTGAGGTCGCGCGCGGCCTTCATCGCCCGGTAATATGTCGGGGCGATGCTGATCGCGAGACAACAGAATCGGAATGGCGATGACGATAGGCGTTTGGGCGATCTTGATGCAGGCGCTTGCCACGGTCCCGCCAGCCCCGCCACCGATCATACAAGTTCCACGGGCGATGATCGCGCAGACCGAACCGCGCGAACGCTATTATGTCGATTTCCAAATTTGCGCCGGTAAGACTTTGCTGCAAGCGGGTACGCTGAAAGTCGCGACCGGCACGTCCAGCAGCTTTCGCCGCGATCAGAACGAGCCCTCCGACGACAGTTGCGGGGCGGAGCGATATTCCGTTCCGATGCAGCAATCGCTGAACCTCCAGCTATCTTCGAACCGCTATACGAAGCCTGAGCGTCTCGGCGTCTCGCTGCGCTGGGGCCGATCCGCCGAGGGAGCCTGCCCGATGGGGCGAAGCGCCCGATCGGTGGAATTGAACGATAGCGTGGTGCTGACACCCGGGAAAGCGGTGACGCTCACGGCGGATGGTGGCCTTGCGATCACATTGACGCGGCGCTGACGCTCAGGCGACGTTTTCGCCCAGGGTACTCGGCCCGGCAGTCTTGCTGCGCAACCGCTTGAGCCGGGGATCGCGGTCCATGTCCGCCACGGCGCGAATTTCCTTGCGCAGTTCGTCGCGCTTTTCGTGGATCGAGGCGATCACCGGGCCCACCGCTACGCCGAGATCGACCAGCACCGCCTCGGACAATTGCAGCGAGCTTTCCAGCGTCTCGGGCACCGCATCGGTCGCGCCGGCCTTGTAGAGTTGCGCGGCATGGGCGGTGTCGCGCGCACGGGCGACGATCGTCAGATCCGGCACCCAGTTGCGTACCCGGCGCGTGAGATGCACCGACAGCACCGGATCGTCCATGGTCAAGATCAGCGCCTTGGCCCGGCCCAGATTGAGCCGGTCGACCAATTCGCTGCGCGCGACATCGCCGAAGATCACCGGATAGCCCTCCAGCCGCGCCGCCGCGACGACGTCGATATCCGCCTCGACCGCGATGAACGGCTGATGGTGGATTTTCAGCATGTCGGCGACCATGCGCCCGACGCGGCCGAAACCGATCACGACCGTGCCGGGGCCTTCGGGCGGGATCTCGAGCGCGCCGGCATCGTCCTTGGTGCGCAGCTCGATCCGCTTCGACACGCGCTTGCCGAGCTGGGCGAGCAGCGGCGTGATGGTCAGCCCGATCGCGGTGACGGTTTGCCAGAAATTGGCGGTCGAGGGCAGGATCAGCTGCGCGGTCGAGGCCGCGCCCAGCACGATCAAAGTGGTTTCCGACGGGCTGGCCATCAACACGCCGGTTTCCGCCGCCACGCCGTTGCGGATGCCCGACAGCTTGAGCAGCCCGAACGTCACCGCTGTCTTCACCGCGACCACGCCGGCGATGGCGAGCAGCAGACTGACCCAATTCTCCGCGATCAGTTCGAGGTTGAGGCTCATCCCGACCGTGATCAGGAACACGCCGAGCGCCAGGCCCTTGAATGGCGCGGTGATCACCTCGACTTCCTTGTGATAATCGGTCTCTGCGATCAGCAACCCGGCGAGCAACGCGCCGACGATCGGCGACAGTCCGGCGGCGGTGGTCGCCAGGCTGGCGGCGATGACCACCAGCAACGAGGCGGCGAGGAACAGTTCCGGGCTCTTGGTCCGCGCGGCCTGCGCGAACAGCTTGGGCAGGAGCAGGCGCCCGCCGACGAAGATGATCACGACGGTGATCACGCCGCGCCCGAGCACGCCGACGATGTTGGTCAGCCCGTCGCCTGCCGCATGCGGGGCGAGCGCACCGAGCACGAAGATGATCGGCACCAGCGCCAGATCCTCGAACAGCAGCATCGCGAACGACGATCGCCCGACCGCGCTGCTCGTCCCTGCGATCGGCAGCACCAGAGCGGTAGAGGACAAGGCCAGCGCCATGCCGAGTGCCGCCGCGCCGACCGGGGCCTGGCCGACCAGATACAGGCCCAGCCCGATAATCGCGCCCGAGGTCAGCAACTTGCCCGCGCCGGTGCCGAACACCTGCCCGCGCATCGACCACAGGCGTTTCAGCGACAGTTCCAGCCCGATCGAGAACAGCAAAAGGATGATGCCAAATTCGGCGAACGGTTCGATCGAATGCGCGTTCGAGATGGTGAAATAATAGAGCCAAGGATGTTCGTTGACCCACGCGCCCAGCCCGGACGGCCCGACCAGCAAACCGACCAGGATGAACCCGATGACCGGGCTGATCCTGAACCGCGCGAAGGCCGGGATCACGATTCCCGCGGCGCCGAGGATGACGAGTGCGTCGCTGAAACCGCTATTATCGAGTGGGGAGGTCATGACAGGCATCTAACCGGTAAAGGAAGGCGTTGTCAGCCCATGGTCGAGACGGATGTGGCGATAATCGGAGGCGGACCGGCCGGGATGGTCGCCGGTCTGCTGTTCGCGCGGGCCGGCGTGAAGACGCTGGTGCTGGAGAAGCACGCGGATTTCCTGCGCGATTTCCGCGGAGATACGGTGCATCCTTCGACACTCAGGATCTTCCACGAACTGGGTTTGCTGGATGAATTGCTCGCCCGGCCGCACCAGAAGGTCGAGCAACTCGGCGCGCGGATCGCCGGCCGCGATCTGGCGATGGTCGATTTCCGGCATCTGGCGGCGCCCGCGCCGTACATCGCGTTGATGCCGCAATGGGAATTTCTCGATTTCGTGGCCGAGGCGGCGGCCCGTTACCCGACATTTTCGCTGCGCAGGCGATGCGAGGGTATGGGGCTGATCGAGGATCGCGGGCGCGTCGTCGGCGTGCGTACCGGCGACGGTGAACAGGTGCGTGCTCGTTTGGTGATCGCCTGTGACGGGCGCGATTCCCGGCATCGCGACGGATTGCCGGTGACCGATGTCGGCGCGCCGATGGACGTGTTCTGGTTCCACATTCCCAAGACCGAGCAGCCGAACAACGATTCGATGGGAATATTCGATACCGGGCGCATCTTCGTGCTGATCGATCGTGGCGACTATTGGCAATGCGCGTTCGTGTTTCCCAAGGGCGGTGCGGAAAAGGTGCGTGGCGAGGGCTTGGCGGCGTTCGTCGATCGGGTTCGCGTCGTCGGGCCGGAAACGGCACGAGTGGCCGAAAGCGTGACGAGTTGGGACGATGTGAAGCTGCTGACCGTCACCGTGGACCGTTTGGAGCGGTGGCACCGACCGGGATTGCTGGTGATCGGCGATGCGGCGCATGCGATGTCGCCGATCGGCGGGGTCGGCATCAATCTGGCGGTGCAGGATGCGGTGGCGGCGGCGAATCTGCTGGCCAGGCCGATGGCGGCGGGAGGCGACCCCGATCCGCTGCTGCATAAAGTGCGCGACCGGCGGATCGGTGCGGTGAAGCTGACGCAGGGACTTCAGAAGCTGGTGCAGGACCGGATCATCGCGCCGGTGCTCGGTGCGACCGCGCCGATGGAGCGGCCTCCGCTGGCTGCGCGGATCATCGACCGGATCGCGCCGCTGCGTCGGATCCCCGCCCGGATCGTGGGAATGGGATTTCGGCCGGAGCATGTCCGCTCGCCGGATGCCGGCGAGCGGACATGAAGATCATCCGCGGGCGGTCATCGCCGTTTCGAGGTTGACGCGGACCTGTTCGAAGAATTGTTCGGTCGTCATCCAGGGTTGCTGCGGGCCGATCAGCAGCGCCAGATCCTTGGTCATATGGCCGTTCTCGACCGTCTGGATGCAGACGCGCTCCAGCAGTTCGGCGAACTCGGTCACTTCCGGCGTATCGTCGAACTTGCCGCGATATTTCAGGCCGCCGGTCCAGGCGAAGATCGACGCGATCGGGTTGGTCGAGGTCGCCTTGCCCTGTTCGTGCTGGCGGAAATGGCGCGTGACGGTGCCGTGCGCCGCTTCGGCCTCGACGGTCTTGCCATCCGGGGTCAGCAGCACCGACGTCATCAGGCCGAGCGAACCGAAGCCCTGCGCGACCTGATCCGACTGCACGTCGCCGTCGTAATTCTTGCACGCCCACACGAACTCGCCGTTCCACTTCAGCGCCGACGCGACCATGTCGTCGATCAAGCGATGTTCGTAGACGATGCCCGCTTCCTTGAACTTGTCCTTGAATTCGGCCTCGAACACCTCGGCGAACAGGTCCTTGAAGCGGCCGTCATAGGCCTTGAGGATCGTGTTCTTGGTGCTGAGATAGACCGGCCATTTCAGGTTGAGGCCGTAATGCATCGAGGCGCGGGCGAAATCGCGGATAGAATCGTCGAGATTGTACATCGCCATGGCGACGCCGGCGCTCGGGAACTGGAACACTTCCTCGTCGATGATCGTGCCGTCATCGCCTTCGAACACGAGGCGCAACTTACCGGGGCCGGGCACCTTGTAATCGGTCGCGCGATATTGATCGCCGAACGCGTGGCGGCCGACGACGATCGGATGGGTCCAGCTGGGGATCAAGCGGGGGACGTTCTTGATCACGATCGGTTCGCGGAACACCACGCCGCCCAGGATGTTGCGGATCGTGCCGTTGGGCGACTTCCACATTTTCTTGAGGCCGAATTCCTCGACGCGCTGCTCGTCCGGAGTGATCGTCGCGCACTTCACCCCGACGCCGTATTTCTGGATCGCCTTGGCGCTGTCGACGGTGATCTTGTCGTCCGTCTCGTCGCGCTTCTCGATGCCGAGGTCGAAATAGATCAGGTCGATATCGAGATAGGGGAGGATCAGGCGCTCGCGAATCCACTGCCAGATGATCCGCGTCATCTCGTCGCCGTCGATCTCCACGACAGGCGTCTTAACCTTGATCTTCGCCATGCTGCTCTTGTCCATTCTGGGGAGGTTTGACGATGCGTCTAGGAGCAAGGACGGTGTCGATCAACCTTTGGGATGATCCTTTGTCACCGGCCCGGATGGCGCGGTATGCCGAGGAGCGTTGTCAGCGTCCGTCGCGACCGATAGGATGTGCGTATGGCATCCCAGTATAACGAGCCGAACGGCAAGCCGCCCGTCAAATGGCGTCTTCCCGAAATCCATCCCGAAGGACGCAAGTACGTTATGATCGCCCTGGCGATCACGCTGCTGTGTACCTGGCTGATCTCCAGGGTGCTGTTTTGGCCATTGCTCGGCGTGACGGCCTGGGTGGCGTTGTTCTTCCGCGATCCGGTGCGCGTGACGCCGCAGGGCGACGATCTGATCGTGGCGCCCGCCGACGGGCTGATCACGATGATCCAACGCATGCCGGTGCCGCGCGAACTGGCGGGCGAAAACGGCTTGGGCGAGGCGCCTTTGGTGCGCGTTTCGATCTTCATGTCGGTGTTCGACGTGCACATCAACCGGACGCCGATCGCGGGTACGATCCGGCAGGTCGTCTATATCTCCGGCAAGTTCCTCAATGCCGATCTCGATAAGGCGTCGGAAGAGAATGAGCGCCAGCATATCGTGGTCGAGGGCAAGGACGGGCGGCGCGTGGGCTTCACGCAGATCGCCGGACTGGTCGCGCGGCGCATCCTGGGCTTCGTGAAGCCGGGCGACATGGTCGCGACCGGTCAGCGCGTCGGGCTGATCCGCTTCGGCAGCCGCGTGGATGTGTTCCTGCCCGACGATGTCGTGTGCCAGGTGTGCCTTGGCCAGCGCAGCGTTGCCGGGGAAACCGTTCTCGGCCGGGTCGGCGGCGTAGTACCCAGCGGCATTTCACAGTGATATTCAAGCGATGAAGCGTCCATTACCGCGCGTACGACGAGGTCTCCCACTGCGTGCAGTCGCGCCGAATGCGGTGACGGCCTTGGCCTTGTGCTGTGGGCTGACCGGGATCCGCTTCGGCATTTCCGGCGATTTCGAGATCGCGGTGACGATGATCATGCTGGCGGGCGTGCTCGATGGGCTCGATGGGCGGATCGCCCGGATGCTGCACGGCGAGAGCCGCTTCGGGGCGGAACTCGATTCGCTTGCCGACGCGATCTCGTTCGGCGTGTCGCCAGCGCTGATCCTGTATCTATGGTCGCTGAAGGAACTGCCGCGCATCGGCTGGCTATGTGCCTTGGTGCTGGCAGTGTTCTGCGCGCTGAGACTTGCACGGTTCAATGCTCAGATCGATCTGGAGGAACAGCCGCACAAATCGGCCGGTTTCCTCACCGGCGTTCCGGCTCCGGCGGGCGCGGCGCTGGCGATGTTGCCATTGTTCTTCTGGGTCTGGACCGGCGAGGCGGTGTTCCGTTCGCCTTATCTGGTCGCGCCATGGGTCGCGCTGATGGCGACGTTGATGATCTCCAGCGTCGCGACGTTTTCCTGGGGCTCGCTCAAACTGCGCCGGAATATCCGGTTCGAAGCGCTGGCGGTGGTGGTCTTGCTGGGCGCGGCAGTGATCTCCGCACCCTGGCACACGGTATCCGCGCTGTGTGTCGTCTATATCCTGTCGATACCGTTCAGCATCGCCAGCTACGCGCGGGTTAAGCGGCTGCGCGGTGTGCCGTCCGGGATTGCGCCACCAGCCGGCTCCGCGGGGCAGGGCGTCGATCCCTGAGCACGAGTTGCGGCGTCGTCGCGACGTCCTGTCCCGAAAGCAAGGCGATGATCCGCGGCATAGCGGGGGCCAGCGTGTGAACGATCACCGTCAGCGCTACTGCCAAAGCGATTCCGAAAACCAAGAAAGCCACGATCGTCATCATTGCCCAACTCCCTGAATGTGGGCCAAAGTAAAGAAACGCTAACCCTTCCGGGTGCATTCGGTTCCTTGTCCGCTTTACGGACCCTGTATGTTCCACTCATGTTCCATCTGTCAACGCTTGATTTGTGGAAGAAGGTCGTCTAGGGACCGCGCCTTCACACCGCATGGGAAGCATACATAGCCGGTGTCCGGGGCTTCGCCCGATGGATCACTCGCTTCCCAGAGGAACAACCGGAAAGGAACTACCTATGGCGGCACCTGTCGTCTCGATGCAGCAATTGCTCGAAACTGGCGCGCACTTCGGACACCAGACGCACCGCTGGAACCCGAAGATGAAACCTTACATCTTTGGCGACCGTAACGGCGTCCACATCCTCGATCTGTCGCAGACCGTGCCGCTGTTCGCCCGCGCGCTCGAATTCGTCGCCGCTTCGACCGCCGCCGGCGGCAAGGTGCTGTTCGTCGGCACCAAGCGCCAGGCGCAGGACCCCGTCGCGGACGCGGCCCGTCGTTCGGGCCAGCATTTCGTAAACCATCGCTGGTTGGGCGGCATGCTCACCAACTGGAAGACGATCAGCAACTCGATCAAGCGCCTCAAGACGCTGGAAGAGCAGCTGTCGGGCGACACGCACGGCCTGACCAAGAAGGAAGTGCTGCAGCTGACGCGCGAGAAGGACAAGCTCGAGCTTTCGCTCGGCGGTATCCGCGACATGGGCGGCATTCCGGACGTGATGTTCGTGATCGACGCGAACAAGGAAGAGCTGGCGATCAAGGAAGCCAACACGCTGGGTATCCCGGTCGTCGCGATCCTCGATTCGAACGTCTCGCCGGACGGCATCGCATTTCCGGTTCCGGCGAACGATGACGCCAGCCGCGCCATCCGCCTGTATTGCGAAGCGATCGCCATCGCCGCGACGCGTGGCGGCCAGCAGGAGCAGGCCCGTCGCGTCGACGTCGGTTCGCTCGAGCAGCCGCCGGTCGAGGAAGCGTTGACGGTCGCACCGGTCGAGGCTTCTGCTTCGGTCGCAGCCGATACTTCGGTGACCGAGGCTGATTTCGCTGCTGCCGATCCGGAGACCCCGGCGGCGTCGACCGAGCCGGAAACGGCCGTCGAGGGTGAGCGCCAGATCGACGCATAAGCGTAACCTTGCTGATCTAGCGGGCGGGGTAGGGCTTGATGGCCTTTCCTCGCCCGCATCACATTTACAGACTGTAGAAGGATTAGAGACATGGCCGAGATCACGGCAGCAGCGGTGAAGGATCTGCGCGAAAAGAGCGGCGCGGGCATGATGGATTGCAAGAAGGCGCTGACCGAGACCGGCGGCGACATGACGGCGGCGATCGATTGGCTGCGCGCCAAAGGCCTCGCTTCGGCGGCCAAGAAGTCCAGCCGCACTGCGGCCGAGGGCCTGGTCGGCGTTGAAGTGTCCGGCACCAAGGGTGCGGCGGTCGAGGTCAATTCCGAGACCGATTTCGTCGCCAAGAACGCGCAGTTCCAGACGTTCGTTCGCGACGTGACCTCGGTCGCGCTCGAACTGGGCGATTCGATCGAGACGATCAAGGCGACCTCGCTCGGCGAGAAGACCGTCGAAGAGACGTTGACCAACAACATCGCGACGATCGGCGAGAACCAGAACATCCGCCGCGCCAAGCGCCTGGAAGTGACGTCGGGCGCGGTCGTGCCGTATGTGCACAACGCCGCAGCACCGGGCCTGGGCAAGATCGGCGTGCTGGTCGCGCTGGAGAGCGAAGCCAGTGAAGACGTGCTCGTTCCGCTGGGCAAGCAGATCGCGATGCACATCGCGGCCGCCTTCCCGCTGGCGCTGAACGAGGAAGACCTCGACCCGGAAGTGATCGAGCGCGAGCGCGCGATCGCCACCGAAAAGGCGGCCGAGAGCGGCAAGCCGGCGGACATCGTCGCCAAAATGGTCGAAGGCGGCATCGCCAAGTACCGCAAGGAAAACGCTTTGGTCAGCCAGTTGCTGGTGATGGACGGCAAGACCAAGATCTCAGACGTCGTCGCCAATGCGGCGAAGGCAGCGGGCAAGCCGATCAAGCTGGTCGATTACGTCCGCTTCCAGCTCGGCGAAGGCATCGAGAAGGAAACGTCCGATTTCGCGGCTGAAGTTGCCGCCGCTTCGGGCGTCAAGCAGCCGGCATAAGCCGCCGTCGCTTGATACGAACATGAAGGGTCGCGTCGCGCGACGCGGCCCTTTTTGATTCGTTATCTTCGACGGATGCAAATCCACTCATTCCCGTTCGCCCGGAGCCTGTCGAACGGCGTGTTCGGGGTTCGTGCTTCGACAAGCTCGGCACGGAACGATCGGAAATGGGATCAAACTGAAACGGACCCTCCGCCGAGCGCGATTGACACCACATCGTGGCCGGGCTTGATCGCCCGATGACCCAAACCGATCCCGCCACCGCCTTCAAAACCGAGATCGACAAGGCACAAGCGCATGTAAATGCCCAGCATTGGCGCGAGGCGATCGAGGCGTTGGAGCGGGCCGTGCGCATCCGGCCCGAGGCGGACGGGGCTTGGCGCGCGCTGGGCGATGCCAGGCGGGCGGCCGGAGACGGGGCAGGGGCGTCGCTCGCGCACGATCGCGCCGCGAGCCTGTCGTTTTCCCGGCCACCGCTCAGCGACGCGCTGGCCGCGATCGAGGGCAACCGGCTGGCGACGGCGGAACAGATCGTTCGTGAACGGCTGCGCACCGCGCCGACCGATGTCGCGGCGATCGTCGTGCTGGCCGATATTGCCTCGCGGGCCGGGAATTCCGCGGATGCGGTGCGGTTTCTGAACCGCGCGCTGGAGATCGCGCCGGAATATGAGCGGGCACGCAATCAGCTTGCCCGCACCCGATACCAAAATCGCGATCTGCCCGAGGCGTTGGCGGAGTTCGATCGGCTGCTGCTGATCGATCCCAAGCATAAGGGTTATCGCAACCTGCGTGCGGCGACGCTGGATCTGCTCGGCGATTATACCGGCGCGGTCTCGGGCTATCGCGACATGCTGGACGACGATGCGGCCCAACCGCTGGTTTGGATGACGCTGGGCAACGTGCTGAAGACGATCGGCGATATCCCTGCCGCCATCGCCGCGTTCCGGCGCAGTCTGGAATTGGCACCCGAGACCGGCGAAAGCTGGTGGGGTCTCGCCAACATGAAATCGTTCGCGTTCGACGAGGCCGATATCGCCGCGATGCAGGCGGAACTGATGCGCCCGGGGCTGAGCGATGCCAACCGCATCTGCCTCGATTTCGCATTGGGCAAGGCGTTGGAAGATCACGGCCGCTACCTTGATTCCTTCGCGCACTATAGTGCTGGCAATCGCCTGCAACTCGCCCACTCTCCACACGATCCGGAGCATCTGGCGACTTTCGCACGACGGTGCGACGCGCTGTTCACGCCGGAATTCTTCACCGCGCACGCCGGAAGCGGCGATCCCGCGCCGGACCCGATCTTCATTCTCGGCATGCCGCGGTCGGGCTCCACCCTGGTCGAGCAGATCCTCGCCAGCCATCCGGCGATCGAGGGCACGATGGAATTGCCCGAACTGCCGCGCATAGCCCGCATGCTGGGCGGGATCGGCGATCCGGCGACGATGCCTTATCCCGACAGCATCGCGAAGCTTTCCGCCACGCAGCTCGCCGGGCTCGGTGCCGAATACCTCAATCGCGCGAAGCGCTGGCGGCAGACCGACCGGCCGTTCTTCATCGACAAACTGCCGATGAACTTCATGTCGGTCGGCCTGATCCGCCTGATCCTGCCCAATGCGAAGATCATCGACGTGCGCCGCCATCCGCTCGGCTGCGGTTTTTCGGTGTTCAAGCAATATTTCCCGACCGGGCTGAGCTTCGCCACGTCGATCGAGCATGTCGGGCGCTTCTATGCCGATTATGTGGGGATGATGCACCTGTGGGATGCGCGCCTGCCCGGCTTCGTCCACCGTGTGATCTATGAAGACCTCATCGCCGATGTCGAGGGCGAGGTGCGGCGGATGCTGCGCTTCCTGGGCCTGCCGTTCGATCCGGTCTGCCTCGATTTCCACACCAGCACCCGCGCCGTCCGCACGCCGAGCGCGGAACAGGTGCGTCAGCCGATCTATGCCGATGCCGTGGACCATTGGCGTCATTACGAGGCGTGGCTCGGCCCGATGAAGGACGCGCTGGGTGACGTGCTCACGCGCTATCCACAGGTACCGTAACGGCCTGCCCGAAAGCGGCGACGCCATTGCGCCTTCCCGCTTCCAATCCCGCGCCTGCCCAACTAAGGTCCGCGCCGCCCCCCGACAGCAGCTTATTGGAATCCCGTGACAGCACCTTCGTACAAACGCATCCTGCTCAAATTGTCGGGTGAAGTCCTGATGGGAGAGGGTGGTCTGGCGATCGATCCGGCGGTGACGGCACGCGTCGCGCAGGAGATCGCCGATGCCAAGGACCAGGGTTTCGAGCTTTGCGTCGTGGTCGGCGGCGGCAACATCTTCCGCGGCATGGCCGGCGCGGCGCGCGGCATGGACCGGGCGACCGGCGATTATATGGGTATGCTGGCGACCGTCATGAACGCGCTGGCCGTGCAGAATGCGCTGGAGCAGATCAACGTCGAGACGCGCGTGCAATCCGCGATCCCGATGGCCAGCGTGTGCGAACCGTTCATCCGCCGCCGCGCGATGCGGCATCTGGAGAAGGGGCGTGTGGTGATCTTCGCCGCCGGCACCGGCAGCCCGTTCTTCACCACCGACAGCGGGGCTGCATTGCGCGCCGCCGAGATGAAGTGCGATGCGCTGTTCAAGGGCACGTCGGTAGACGGCGTCTACGATGCCGATCCCAAGACGGTGCCGACCGCCAAGCGTTATGATACCGTGAGTTACGACACCGTGCTTGCAGACAATCTCAAGGTGATGGACGCCAGCGCCATCGCATTGTGCCGCGACAACGACATTCCGATCGTCGTGTTCAACATCCGCGATCACGGCAATCTCGCCGCGGTGCTGGCGGGTGAGGGCATCTCGACGACCGTCAAGAAGGAGGGCTGAACATGGCCGCATACGATAAAGCCGATCTCGAACGCCGCATGGCCGGTAGCGTCGAGGCGTTGAAGAGCGATCTGGTGGGCCTGCGCACCGGGCGCGCATCGACCTCGTTGCTCGATCCGGTGACGGTCGAGGTGTACGGCGCGCATATGCCGCTCAACCAGCTCGCGACCGTATCCGTGCCCGAGCCGCGCATGCTGTCGGTGCAGGTGTGGGACAAGATGAATGTCGGCCCGGTCGACAAGGCGATCCGTTCGGCCGGCCTGGGCCTCAACCCGATCGTCGATGGCACGACGCTGCGCCTGCCGATCCCGGACCTGACCGAGGAGCGGCGCAAGGAACTCGCCAAGCTGGCCGGAAAATATGCCGAGGAAGCGCGCATCGCCGCGCGCAACGTGCGCCGCGACGGTATGGATTCGCTGAAGACCGACGAGAAGAAGGGCCTGTTCGGCGAGGACGATCGCAAGAAGCTCGAAACCGAAGTTCAGAAGCTGACCGACAAGACGATCGCCGATATCGATGCGGCGGCATCGGCCAAGGAAAAGGAAATCCTTGGCAAGTGAGTTCCGCGCCGGCCACGATTCCCGCCACGGTGGGTAAGGCGTCGGACGGTCCGTCGCATCTGCCCCGTCATGTCGCCATCATCATGGACGGCAACGGGCGTTGGGCGAAGAAGCGCTTCCTGCCGCGTCTCGCCGGGCACAAGGCCGGGGTGGAGGCGGTGCGCAAGGTGACGCGGGCGGCGCGCGCGCTCGGGATCGAGGCGCTGACGCTCTATGCCTTCTCCTCGGAGAACTGGCGGCGGCCGGAGGAGGAGGTCAGCGACCTGATGGGGTTGCTGCGCATCTTCATCCGCAGCGATCTGGACGAGCTGGCGCGCGAGAATGTGCGGTTGCGCGTGATCGGGGATTACCGGCGCTTCTCGCCCGATCTGGTCAAGCTGGTCGACGATGCGATCGCGCGCACCGCGAACAATGACGGGCCGATCCTGGCGATCGCGCTCAATTACGGCGCGCAGGCGGAGATCGCGGCGGCGGCACGGGCGCTGGCGATGAAAGTCGCGACGGGCGCGTTGCGGGCCGAGGCGATCGACGAGGCGGCGATCGAGGGCGAACTCGATACGCACGATCTGCCGCCGCTCGACCTGATGATCCGCACCTCGGGCGAGGTGCGGTTGTCCAATTTCCTGCTATGGCAGGCGGCCTATGCCGAATTGCTGTTCGTAGACACGCTGTGGCCCGATTTCGACGGGGCGGCGCTTGAACAGGCGGTGGCGACGTTCGGCCAGCGTCAACGGCGCTTCGGCGGCCTGTGAGCGGCCCCAAACGCTCGTCCGATCTGGGCGTCCGTGCGGTTTCGGGCGTGGCGATGATCGCGGTCGCCGCCACGGCCTTGTGGGCCGGCGGTGTCTGGTTCTGGCTGCTGTGCGTGGCGGGCGCGATCGTGATGATGGGCGAATGGGCCGATCTGGTCGGTGCCGGCGCGGCGCATAAGCGGATCGCGCAGTTCAGCCTGTCGGTGCCCTTGGCGACGATGGCCCCGCCTTCGCTGATCCTGGAGGTGCATTATTTCTTCACGCTGGGATTACTGGCGGGGGCGGCGTTCTTCGTCGTGATCGTGACGCGGCGACGCGAGCTGGCGGCGGGATTGCTCTATTGCGGGTTGCCGGTTTTGGCTCTGGTTTTCCTGCGACGACAGGATGCGGCGATCGTCTTCACGCTCTGGGCGCTGGCGCTCGTATGGGCGTGCGATATCGGCGCGTATTTCTCCGGGCGGACGATCGGCGGGCCAAAGCTCGCGCCGGGGATCAGCCCGAACAAGACCTGGGCCGGGCTGATCGGCGGCGTCGTGGCGGCGAGCCTGTTCGCCGGTGTGATGCACGTCGAATACGGCCTGCCGTGGCGCATGACGCTGGCGACGCCGGTGCTGGCGGTGCTGGCGCAGGGCGGGGATCTGTTCGAAAGCTGGCTCAAGCGGCGCGCCGGCGTCAAGGACAGCGGATCGATCCTGCCCGGCCATGGCGGCGTGCTCGATCGGCTCGACGGGCTGGTCCCAGTCGCGCCGCTGGCCGCTTTCCTGCTGATTTTGCCGAGATTCTACACATGAAGACCGTGACGATTTTGGGCGCGACCGGATCGGTCGGCACTTCCACACTCGATCTGATCGAGCGGGAGCCAGACCGGTTCGAGATCCTCGCGCTGACCGCCAATCGCGATACCGAGAAGCTGGCGGCGGCGGCGATCCGGACCCGTGCCAAACGCGCGGTGGTGGCGGATGGAAGCTGCCTGCCCGATCTGCGCGCCCGGCTGGCCGGCAGCGGCGTAGAGGCGGCGGGTGGCGCGCAGGCGTTGCTCGAGGCATCGGCAATGGGCGCGGACTGGACGATGGGCGCGATCGTCGGCTGTGCGGGGCTGGAACCCGTGATGGCGGCGGTGGAGCAGGGGGGCATCGTCGTGCTCGCCAACAAGGAGCCGCTGGTCTCGGCCGGCGACGTGATCCTCAAGGCGGCCGAGCGCAGCGGCGCGACGTTGCTGCCGGCGGATTCCGAACATAACGCGATCTTCCAATGCTTCGACGCGACCCGTCCCGGCAATGTCCGGCGCATCATCCTGACGTGCAGCGGCGGGCCGTTCCGCGACTGGTCGACCGAGCGGATGCGCGACGTGACGCCCGAACAGGCGGTCGCGCACCCCAATTGGTCGATGGGCGCGAAGATCTCGGTCGATTCGGCGACCTGCATGAACAAGGGCCTCGAACTGATCGAGGCGGCGCGATTGTTCCCCGTGCCGCACGATGCGATCGAGATCGTCATTCACCCGCAATCGGTGATCCATTCGCTGGTCGATTATATCGACGGATCGGTGCTGGCGCAGCTCGGGCCGCCCGACATGCGTACGCCGATCGCGCATTGCCTGGCCTGGCCCGACCGGATGGCGACGCCGATGGCACCGCTCGACCTGATCGCGATCAGCCGGCTCGATTTCGCCGCACCGGACGAGACGCGCTTCCCGGCACTGCGGCTGGCGCGCGAGGCGCTGGACGCGGGCGGGGCGCGGCCGGCGATCCTCAATGCCGCGAACGAGATCGCCGTCGCCGCTTTTCTCAAGAAACGCATCGGCTTCCTCGAAATTGCCGCAATCGTCGCCGATACGCTCGATCGTTACGATCCGCCGGCACCCGAAACGCTGGACGAGGTTTTGGCAATCGACGCGGGGGCGCGTAGAATTGCGGATGAGCGTGTAAAGGATTGCGTGAGTTGATCGAAGCCCCCGGCCTTTTCCTGACGATCCTGGCATTCGCATTGGTGATCGGGCCGCTCGTGTTCGTGCACGAGATGGGCCATTATCTTGCCGGACGCTGGTTCGGCGTGAAGGCCGAGGCGTTTTCGATCGGCTTCGGCAAGGAAATGTTCGGCGTCACCGACAAGCGCGGCACGCGCTGGAAATTCGGCTGGCTGCCGCTCGGCGGCTACGTCAAGTTCGCGGGGGACATGAACCCGGCGAGCCAGCCCGCCCCGGATTGGTATCTGCTGCCTGCCTCGGTGCGCGAACAGACGTTTCAAGCCAAGCCGTTATGGCAGCGCGCGATCATCGTCGCTGCGGGCCCTTTCGTGAACTTCGTGCTCGCTTTCCTGATCCTGATGGGTTTCGCGCTGACGTACGGTGACGGTCGCACCCCGGCCGTGGCCCGCGAGATCGTGGCGGGGAGCGCAGCCGCCAAGGCCGGGATGCAGGCCGGAGACCGGATCACAGCGCTCGGCGGACGCAGCGTCGAGACGTTCGACGACGTCGCCAAATATATCCAGTTGCGCGCCAACGAGACGGTGCAGGTCGATTTCGATCGCGGCGGCCGCGCGATGAGCGTGAATGCCGCCGTGGGTTCGCAGACCTTGCGCGACCGGTTCGGCAACGAGTTCAAGCTCGGTCTGCTCGGCATCGCGCCCGTCAAGCCGGTCTGGGTTCCGGTCGGCGTGGTCGAGGCTCCGGTCGTCGCGGTGAAGCGCATGGGGTCGATCCTGACGATGATGGTCGACAGTATCGGCCAGATCATCACCGGCAAACGTCCGGTGAGCGAATTGGGTGGGCCTTTGCGTATCGCCAAGGTGTCGGGCGAGCAACTGGCGCTGGGTATTCCGGATCTGATCGGGTTGATCGCCCTGGTGTCGATTAACTTGGGGTTCATCAACATATTGCCAGTTCCGATGCTGGATGGCGGTCATCTGTTCTTTTATGCGATCGAGGGAATTCGGCGGCGTCCGGTTCCGGCGGCGGTACAGGAATGGGCGTTCCGCGGAGGATTGATCGCAATTCTGGCGCTGATGCTGATGGTGACGTTCAACGATCTGGGCACGTTCGGGCTCTGGAAGGGCCTGGGTAAAAGTCTGGCCGGGTTGATCGGTTGACGCAGGTAAGGCAGGGCGGGCGCGCGATTTTAGGCGGCCCGCGTAATTTCTCCGTTTTTGGGGTGGGATAGTGACAGCGATCAAGGTTTCGAAATACGGCGTGCGCGCTACGACGGCTCTGCTGGCTGGCACGATGCTGTCCAGCCTGCCGATCGCCGCTTATGCGCAGCAGGCGCCGGCCGGCCCGGTCCGCGAGCTTGCCACGCCGGCCCCCGTGGTTGCGCCGGTCACCCGTACGATCAAGTCGCTGCGCGTCGAAGGATCGCAGCGCATCGAACCGGATACGGTGCTGTCCTACACCAAGCTGCGCGTCGGCCAGGCGTTCACCAACGAAACACTCGATCAGGCGATCAAGGATCTCTACGCGAGCGATTTCTTCGCCGACGTGTCGATCAACGGTGCTCAGAGCGGCGATATCGTACTGCGCATCCGCGAGAATCCCGTGATCAACCGCGTCATCCTGGAAGGCAACAAGCGCCTGAAGGAAGACAAGATCCGCAAGGAGATCAAGCTCGCGCCGCGCCAGATCTTCACGCGTACCGCCGTCCGCCAGGATATCGCGCGCATCGTGGAACTGTATCGTCGCCAGGGCCGGTTCGCCGCTTCCATCCAGCCTAAGATGGTCACGCTCGATCAGAACCGCGTCGATGTGGTGTTCGAGATCAGCGAAGGTGCCAAGTCCAAAGTCCGCGCGATCAACATCATCGGCAACGAGGTGTTCAAGGACAGCAAGCTGCGCGAGCAGATGGCGACCAAGCAAGCGCGCCTGCTGACCCTGCTCAGCTCGAACACCAGCTATGATCAGGACCGGATGGCGTACGACCAGCAGAAGCTGCGCCAATTCTACCTGACCGAAGGCTATGCCGATTTCCGCGTGACCTCCGCCATTGCGGAGCTGACGCCGGACAAGAAGGACTTCATCATCACCTATGTGGTGGAAGAAGGTCCGCGCTATAAGTTCGGCGACGTCACGGTCGAAAGCTCGATCCGCGATTTCGACAACAAGAAGCTGGCCGAGGGCCTGACGATCAAGAAGGGCGACTGGTACGACGCCAAGAAGGTCGAGAATTCGATCGATCAGCTGAGCGAGACGGCCGGCCTGTTCGGCTATGCCTTCACCGAGGTAAATCCGGAATATAGCCGCGACCGTGAAACGCTGACGATGGGGATGGCCTTCAACATCGCAGAGGCCAAGCGCTCTTATGTCGAGCGGGTCGAGATCAACGGCAACACCAACACGCAGGACAAGGTGATCCGGCGCGAGATCCGTCTGGCCGAAGGGGATGCGTTCAACAGCTTCCAGGTGAAGCGTTCGACCGATCGCATCAACTCGCTGGGCTATTTCCAGGACAAGTTCGAGCTGAAGCAGAACCCCGGATCAGCCTCCGACCGGGTCGTGCTGGTTGCCGACCTGGAAGAAAAATCGACCGGCGAATTGCAGCTGTCGGCCGGCTTCTCGAGCCTCGAGAGCTTCATCATCCAGGCCTCGATCCGTCAGCGCAACTTCCGCGGCAAGGGCCAGGAACTGCGCGCCAGCGTCAATTATTCGAGCTATTCCAAGTCGATCGAGCTGGGCTTTACCGAGCCGTATCTGTTCGACAAGAATATCGCGATCGGCGGCGACATCTTCCGGCGCGATTACAACTCGTTCAATCTTACCGCCAGCGGCGATCGTAACACGACCTATCAGCAGGTCTCGACCGGCTTCCAGATCCGCACCGGCGTGCCGCTGACCGAATATTGGTCGCTGTCGGGTCGCTACGGCCTCAGCTTCGACAACGTCACGCTGGATCAGGGCACCTACTACACCAACGGCGTCTGCGACCCGATCAAGGCGGGTCGCTATCTGTGCGATTCGATCGGCAACCGCGCCACGTCCTCGGTCGGCTACTCGCTGGTCTATGACAGTCTGAACAGCCGCTTGCGGCCAAGCGCTGGACATAAGTTCATCTTCAGCCAGGATTTCGCGGGCCTTGGCGGTGACGTGAAATATATCCGTACCAAGTTCGACGCCTCGAAGTTTTGGGGCATCGGCGGCGGCTTCATTGCCTCGGCAACAGCGGAAGGCGGCTATATCAAGTCGCTGGAGAGCAGCCGTGGCGTCGGCATCGACAAGGTGCGCATCACCGATCGCTTCTATCTCGGCGAACCGGAATTCCGCGGCTTCGACATTCGTGGCGTCGGCCCGCGCGTCCAGCGCGTGCCATACGTCACCGACGGAAACGGCGTGCAGACGCTGACCACGGACCGGAACAGCATCGTCGACGATGCGCTCGGCGGTCGGGCCTATTATTCGGGCCGTCTGGAACTCGAAATCCCGCTCGGTGCCGGTGCGCGCGAACTCGGCCTGCGGCCGTCGATCTACGTTCAGGCCGGTGCCTTGTTCGGCGTGACCAAGCCGCTGGCGACGATCGGCACCTGCGCCAACGGAGCGACGCTCAACTGCTTCCCGCTGACCACCGACGCCAATGGCGTGACCACCGTGGGATCGGCGTTCATTCCGGTCTTGGACACGGCCGGCAATCAGCTATATTACTTCACGCAAGCTGACGGCGGACTGGTCTCGACCTCGTGCCGTGCGGGTCTTCCCGATTCCAGCGGTGCCTGTAACGGTATCATTCCCAACACGCCCCAGGGGACGCCCGTATCGCCATTCCTGGAGCGTTTCGTCGGCAATTCGGCCAAGCCGCGCATCTCGATCGGTGCCGGCGTCAACTGGACCTCGCCGTTCGGCCCGCTGCGCATCGACGTGGCCTATGCCCTCGTCAAGGATAAGGGCGACGACACCAAACTCGTAACATTCAACGTAGGGACAAGTTTCTGATGAACACGAACTCGAAAATGCTGCTGATCGCCATTCTGGCGGCCCCCGCCACCATGCTCGGCGCGGCACAGGCCAATGCTCAGGCGGTGGGCGTTGCCGATCCGCAGGGCGCGATCGCCAACACCAAGGCGTTCGGTGCCGCCGTCGCGCAGATCAAGACCACCTACAAGACTCAGCTCGATCAGTCGGCCGCACGCCGCGCTGCCGTGCAGAAGGAAATCGAGGCCCTCGCACTCGCGCTCGATACCGACAAGAACGGCCAGGTCAGCCAGCAGGAACTGGAAGCCGCACAGGCCGCCAAGCGTCCCGAGATCGCCGCGATCCAGCAGAAGCAGGCTGCCGTGCAGGCTGAAGTAGGTCGCCTCGAAGCACCGGCTGCACGCGCACAGCAATATGCCGCCGAGCAGATCGCGATGAAGTATGAAGCGGCGCTGCAGTCGGTCGTGGCCAAGCGCGGCGTCCAGCTGATCGTCCGTCCGGATGCGGTGATCTTCGCCCAGCCGGCGGCCGATCTCACCCCCGCGATCACCGCCGAACTCGACACGGTCGTGCCGAGCGTCAGCACCACCCCACCGGCCAACTGGCAGCCGGGCCAGGCCGGCGCGGGCGCACAGAATGCTCCGGCAGCGACGACCGCCCCGGCCAAGAAGCCGACCACGCGGTGAGTGAAGAAGCAGCCCCGGCTGCGGACGTGAAGACGCTTGGTCCGCTCGATATCGGGCGGATCATGGCGGCGCTGCCGCATCGCTATCCGATGTTGCTGGTCGACCGTGTCGAAGAGGTGATCCTCGACCGGTCGATCGTCGCGATCAAGGCGGTGACGATCAACGAGCAGTTCTTCCAGGGGCATTTCCCCGGAAGGCCGATCATGCCGGGCGTGCTCATCGTCGAGGCGATGGCGCAGGCCGCCGGTATCCTCGCATTGGAATCGCTCGGCCTCGCCGGCACCGGCAAACTCGTCTATTTCATGTCGATCGACGAGGTGAAGTTCCGCAAGCCGGTCGAACCCGGCGTGCTGCTACGCCTCGAGGTCGAGATCGTGCAGAAGAGCTCGCGCAGCACCAAATTCGCCGGCCGCGCGCTGATCGACGGCAAGCTCGCCGCCGAGGCTAAGTTCATGGCGATGATCGCGGATCCGCCGAAAGCGGCTTAGGCTCTAAACACCTTGCTCTACCGGGGCGCGGCGTGTAGTGCGCCGCGCTTGTCCCGGCTGGTCGGAAACCAGCCATTGACGGAGATTGACGATGAAGAAGAACATTCACCCCGATTATCACACCATCAAGGTGCAGATGACCGACGGCACCGTGTACGAAACCCGCTCCACCTGGGGCAAGGAAGGCGACACGATGACGCTCGAAATCGATCCGCTCGCGCATCCGGCATGGACCGGCGGCCGCGGCACGATGCTCGACACCGGTGGCCAGGTCGCACGCTTCAACAAGCGTTTCGGCGGCCTCTCGTTCGGCAAGAAGTAACACCCGAATATCGTCTTTTCGCGTCGTTCTTAACGGCGCGTTAGGCATCGCAGGACTAGGCTTTCCCTCGTATCGACGAAGGGAAAGCCATGTTCGCCGCCGAATTCGAATCCGCCGAGGTCACCGGGCACCGGAGCGCGACACGCACCGCCGTTTCGCTGAACGCGCGCGTCGGCCGGGGCGGTTTCTATCGCACGCTGTGCAAGGTCACCGACCTGACGATCCACGGTGCGCGACTTCAGACCTATTCGGCCATGCGCAAGGGCGACACGATCTGGCTGACGCTGCCGCTGGTCGGGCAGGTCGCGGCGACGGTGATGTGGGCCGACGATTTCGAAGCCGGCTGCCGCTTCGGCCACCCGCTCGACATGCATGCTTTTGAAGAACTCACGGCACTGGCCTCGCCCAGCACCTGATCGGCCGATACCCGATCTGGCGGAAGGGGTGGGATTCGAACCCACGGATACTTGCGCATCGGCGGTTTTCAAGACCGCTGCAATCGACCACTCTGCCACCCTTCCGGCGTCGTCCGCATAATCGCCCTGCGCTGCTTTGTGCAAGCACTGCGACCGTCGGGGGTTCATGTACGCGGGCCGCTGTGGCAAGATCGCGGCATGTGGGGATCATTTAAAAAGAAGTTCTGGATCGGCGTGGCGCTGGCTGCGGCGGCGTTCGTGGCCAGCGGCGGACCGGCGGCGGCGCAGGACGAGGCGGGTTTTCAGGCGTATCTCGTCCAGCTTCGCGCGCAGGCCATTGCCAAGGGCGTGAGCGCCCGGACGCTCGATACGGTCCTGCCGACGCTGACGCTCAACACCCGCGTGATCGAACTCGACCGCGCGCAACCGGGTGGCAGCCCCAGCACAATCGCGACCGTGCCCAATTTCGCCCCCTATCAGGCGCAGCATGTCGGCGCGGCGATCATCGCACGCGGGCGATCGGCTTATAAGTCGCAGCGCGGGCGCCTGCAACGGATCGAGGACCAGACCGGCGTTCCCGAATCGGTGATGGTCGCGATCTGGGGGCATGAGACGAGTTACGGCGTGGTGATGGGCGGCTTCGATCTGCCCCGCGCTTTGGCCTCGCTCGCGTATGAGGGGCGGCGGCGGCAATTGTTTGCCGACGAATTCATCGCCGCGATGCAGATGGTCGATCGCGGCGTTCCGGTATCGCAGTTAAAGGGCAGCTGGGCCGGCGCGACCGGTGGTCCGCAATTCCTGCCCTCGGTTTATCTGCGCCTGTCGCGCGACGGCGATGGCGACGGGCGCGCGGATATCTGGACCAGCCCGGCGGACACCCTGGCGTCGATCGGCAATTATTTCACCAACGCCGGGTGGCGGCGCGGCCAGCCCTGGGGGCTTGCCGTAACCGTGCCGGCCGGCTTCGACCGCTCCGGCATTACCAACCGGCTCATCTCTCCACGCTGCGAACGCGTGTTCGCGCGGCATAGCGGGTGGAAGACGATCGGCGAATGGCGCGCGCTCGGCATCAGCCCGCAGACGCGCACCTGGCCGGACGATCGGGTGCTGGCGACGCTGCTCGAACCCGATGGCCCCGGAAAAACTGCGTATCTGCTAACCGGAAATTATCGGGTCATCCTCGATTATAACTGCTCGAATTTTTACGCACTTTCAGTCGGGCTGCTCGCGGATGCTGTCGAACATTAAAATCGCTCTGGGTTTCACCGTCATACTCGCCGGGTGCGGCGGGGCGGGATATGCCGATGTACCACGGATCGCCAATGCGCCGGCCGATCTGAGGGATGCGCCGCCCGTCGCGACACCGCCCGGCCAAGCAGACCCATCCGGCCATGTGCTGCAGGGCGATTACCCGCCGGAGCCGGGCGCTCCGGGCGATCAGGCTTACGGCGCCGGCCCGGCCCACGCATCTCGTGCCGGCGCCGCTTACGACGCGCCGCCGCCACCCTCGGCGCGCCGCGCACCAGCGCCCTATTCTCAGCCGCAACCGGTCGACATGCCGCCCGCCGTCGCCGCCAGCACCGGGCCGCGCGGCACATCGGGCGAGGCGCAACGTTACGACACCGTCGGCTACGCCACATGGTATGGGGAGGAGATGCAGGGCAATGCCACCGCGTCCGGCCAGCCGTTCGATCCCGCCGCGATCACCGCCGCGCACCGCACGCTGCCGCTCGGCTCGATCGTCGAGGTGACCGCACTGGATTCCGGCCGCACGATCCTGGCGCTGGTCAACGATCGCGGACCGGGCCAGCGTGATCTGGAGATCGATCTGTCGCGTGGCGCGGCGCAATTGCTCGGCGTCACCGCCACCGCGCCGGTGCGCGTCCGCCTGGTGAACGCCACTCCGCCCGATATGATGGCGCTGCGATCGGGGCATCCCGCCTCGCCGCGAATCGATGCACCGCAATCCTTGCTCACCGCATTGCGCCGGAAACTGCCGCCGCGGGCCATGCCGGTCGCTAGGCCCGCCGCCATGTCCGCCCCTGCGCTCAAGCCGCGCCCGGTACGAACGCCTCGTCCCATTGCGGACGCTCCTCCCGCGCACTTGGAAAGCCGGCCCGTAGCGGCACCGATCTCCACTTCGGGCATCTTCGTACAGGTTGCTGCCTTGTCGAACGAATCGAAAGCAAAGGCGCTTGCCACCCGGCTGAACGGGCGGGTGCAGCGCGTCGGCGCGATCTACCGGATACAGATCGGGCCGTACGCAAATACCGTTTCGGCGAAAGCCGCGCGTGACGGCGTGGCACGGCAAGGCTATGGGGATGCTCGTATCGTGCAAACGAACTGAGTTCACCCCAAGCGTCACGGACTGTCGATGAAGAATCTGCCGATCAAGAAACTCCTCGCTGCCAGCGTCCTCACGCCTGCCTTGCTGTTCGCCAATCCGGGCATCGCGGCGGCTCCCGATTTCCCCACGCCGGCACCGGTTGCCTATCTCACCGACCTGACGACCGGCGCGGTATTGTTCTCCAAGGACGCCGATCGCCGCATGCCGCCGGCTTCGATGGCCAAGATGATGACGGTCTATGTCGCGTTCGATATGCTCAAGAAGGGCGAGATCAAGCTCGGCCAGACCTTCCCGGTGCGGCCCGAGACCTGGGCGAAATGGCATGGCCCGGCAGCGGGTTCGACGATGTTTCTGTCGACCGGCGAGAATGTCAGCGTCGAGAACCTCCTGAAGGGTATCGTCACCCTCTCCGGCAACGACGCCTGCGTGGTGCTGGCCGAGGGGATTTCGGGCACCGAGGCTGCATTCACCGATCGCATGAACGAGGCGGCGAAGAAACTCGGCCTGACCAACAGCCATTTCGGAACGTCGAACGGCTGGCCCGACAACGGCGTGACCTATGTCACAGCGCGCGATCTGGCGAAGCTCGCCGCCGCGACGATCCAGGATCACCCGGCTTATTATAAGAAGTTCTATTCGCTGCCGAATTTCACCTGGGGCAAGACGCTGGGTGCCGGTGCCGACATCACGCAGGCGAACCGCGATCCTTTGCTCGGTCGTGTCGCTGGTGCCGATGGCCTGAAGACCGGGCATACCGACGAAGCGGGTTATGGCTTCACCGGTTCGGCGATTCAGGGCGGACGGCGTCTGGTGATGGTGATGGCGGGCCTGACCAGTTTCAACCAGCGGATCGAGGAATCGGTCAAGTTCATGGATTGGGGCTTCCGCGCCTGGCAGTCCAAGCCGATCGTCCGCAAGGGCCGCAAGGTCGAAACCGCCGAGGTGCAATTGGGCAATGCCGCGACCGTCGGTCTGGTCGCCGGCACCGATCTGGCGGTGACCTTGCCATCGGGCGCATCGCCGGCCTTGCAGGGCCGTGTCGTGTATGACGGGCCGATCAAGGCACCGATCAAGGCCGGGCAGCATATCGCCGATCTCGTCGTGACGTCGCCGGGCCTGCCGTCGCAGACCCTGCCTTTGGTCGCCGAGAGCGACGTGGGCGAGGCTGGGTTCTTCGGTCGCGCATGGGCCGGGCTCAAGGGCCTGTTCGGCGGGTGAGGGGCCGCTTCATCTCGCTCGAAGGCGGCGAGGGAGCGGGCAAATCCACGCAGGTGCGCAGGCTCGCCGAGGCGCTGGCGGCGCGCGGGATCGAGACTCTGGTTACGCGCGAGCCCGGCGGCAGTGAAGGTGCGGAGGCGATCCGCAGCCTGCTGATGTCTGGCGACGTCGCGCGCTGGAGCCCGCACAGCGAGGCGCTGCTGTTTGCGGCCGCGCGTGCCGATCATGTCGAGAAGCGGATTCAACCGGCGCTCGGCGCGGGCATGTGGGTGATCTGCGATCGTTTCATCGACAGTAGCCGCGCCTATCAGGGCGTGGCGGGCGGAATCGACGATGCTGCGGTGCTGGCGCTGCACGGCTTCGGATCGCGCGGGTTGCTGCCCGATCGCACCTTCGTGCTCGAAGTTCCGGTCGAGCAGGGCCGCGCACGCGCCGAGGTGCGCGACGGGGCGGCGGCGGATCGCTTCGCGGCGCGCGGCGACGATTTTCACGGCGCGGTCGCGGCGGCGTTTCGGGGCTATGCCGAGCATGAGCCGGATCGTGTGCGGCTGATCGACGCATCGGCCAGTGCCGAAGCGGTAACCGAAGCGTTGCTGGCGGGTCTCGCCGATTTGTTGCCGTGAGCCTGCCGCTGGGCAATTCGACGGCGCACACCGCCTTTGCCGCGGCGATGGACGGCGGCGCGCTGCACCACGCCTGGCTGTTCGCCGGACCGGAAGGCGTGGGCAAGGCCAGTTTCGCGCGGATCGCGGCCATGCGGCTACTGGCGGACGGTGCGGCGAAAACGCCGTTGCCCCCCGGCTATGACGTGCCCGCCGACAATTACACGCGCAGCCTGATCGCCGCCGGATCGCACCCCGATTACCGCGAACTCGCCCGTGCGCCCAAGGACGCCGACAAGCCGGGTCAGGATCTAGCCCGCTCGATCCCGATCGCGCAGGTGCGCGCGTTGCAACCGTTGTTCGCGGTGACGCCGAGCATGTCGTCGCGCCGCGTGATCCTGATCGATGCGATCGACGATCTCGAACGTGCCGGTGCCAATGCCCTGCTCAAGAATCTGGAGGAGCCGCCGCAGGGCACGATCTTCCTGCTCATCAGCCATGCGCCGGGGCGACTGCTGCCCACGATCCGCTCGCGCTGTCGCCTGTTGCGGTTCGAGGCGCTCGACGATCGGGCGATGGAACAGGTGCTGCGCGCCCGCCAGCCCAATGCACCCGATGCGGAGATCGCCGCTTTGATCGCGGCGGGGCAGGGCTCGCCCGGCCGCGCACTGGGCTTTGCCGGCCTCGACATGGCCGCACTCGACAGCGCGATGGCCGCCATCGCGCGCGACGGCGATCCGAGCAACGCTTTGCGCGCCAAACTCGCCAAATCGCTCGCCCCCAAAGGCGCTCAACCGCGCTACGAAGCGTTTCTGGACCGGGTACCCGCCTTCATCGCCGCTGCGGCACCCGGGCGGCAGGGAACTGCGTTGCGGACCGCACTCGACAGCTATGATGCGGCGCGTTCGCTCGCGGCCAGCGCCCGGGGCCTGTCGCTCGACGCGCAGGCGACGGTGTTCGAGATGGCCGGGTTGGTGGCGACGCTCGCGCCGCGCTGAATCTGCCATCGCAGTGGTTCCACCCTATCCAAAACCACGCTAGAGCCACGCGCATGGCCGACCCTTATTACATCACCACCGCGATCAGTTACCCCAATGGCCGCCCGCATATCGGCCACGCCTACGAAGCGATCGCCGCCGACGCGATCGCCCGCTTCCACCGTCAGGCCGGGCGCGACGTGAAGTTCCAGACCGGCACCGACGAACATGGCCTGAAGATGGTTCAGGCCGCCCGCGACAAGGGCGTGAGCGTCGAGGACTTGGCCGCCGAAATGTCCGGCTATTTCCGTGCGATGGATGATGCGTTGAACATCAGCTATGATCGTTTCATCCGCACCACCGAAAGCGATCATCACCGCGCCAGCCAGGCGATCTGGCAGGCGATGGCCGATGCCGGAGATCTGTATCTCAGCCGTTACGAAGGCTGGTATTCGGTGCGCGACGAAGCGTTTTACGAGGAAAAGGAACTGGTCGACGGGGAAGGGGGGGCAAAGCTTTCCCCCCAGGGCACGCCGGTCGATTGGACCGCCGAGGAAAGCTGGTTCTTCCGCCTCTCGAAATATCAGCAGCCGTTGCTCGATCACATCGCCGCCAACCCCGATTTCATCCGCCCGGAAAGCCGGCGCAACGAGGTGGTGAAGTTCGTCGAGGGTGGCCTGATGGACCTGTCCGTTTCCCGCACCAGCTTCGATTGGGGGGTGAAGGTGCCGGGCAGTGATGGGCACGTAATGTATGTCTGGGTCGATGCGCTGACCAATTATCTGACCGGCGCGGGGTATCCCGATAACGCCGATGATCTGGCGAAATGGTGGCCGGCCGATCTGCATCTGATCGGCAAGGATATCGTGCGATTCCATGCGGTATACTGGCCGGCCTTTTTGATGTCCGCGAAGCTGGCGCTGCCCAAGACGGTGTTCGGCCACGGCTTCCTGCTTCACCGCGGCGAGAAGATGTCGAAATCTATCGGCAACGTCGTCGACCCGATCGAATTGTCCGAAGCGTTCGGCGTCGATGCGCTGCGCTATTTCCTGCTGCGCGAAGTGAGTTTCGGGCAGGACGGCAGCTATTCCGCCGAGGCGATCGTCACGCGCGTGAATGCCGAACTGGCCAACAGTTTCGGCAATCTGGCACAGCGTACCTTGTCGCAGATATTCAAGAATTGCGGTGGCGGGCTGCCGGAAATCCACGGGCTCGATGCTCCCGACACTGCCTTGTTCGACGTGGTGGACAAGGCCGTGCGCGGCGCAATGCCGGTGGCGTTCGGCGATCTGGCGTTGTCGCAGGGCATCGAGCAATGGATGCAGGCGGTCTATGCCTGCAACGCCTATGTCGACGAGCAGGCACCCTGGGCGCTGCGCAAGACCGATCCCGCGCGGATGGAGACGGTGCTGGCGGTGCTGTACATCTGCATCGCGCAACTGACGGTCGCGATCGCGCCGATCATCCCGGCGAGCGCGAAGACCCTGCTCGATCGCATGGGGATTGCCGAGGATCTTCGCACCTTCACCGCGATCGGGTCGCATTGGTATTCGCCTTTGGCGGAAAGCGACTTCAAGATCGATCAGCCGGTCGGCCTGTTCCCGCGCCTCGAACTTCCGGCCGAGACCGCCTGATGCTCGCCGACAGCCATTGTCACTTGAACTACAAGGGCTTGGCCGAAGATCAACAGGCCGTGCTGGAACGCGCCCGCGCGCGGGGTGTGACGGCGATGCTCAATATCGCGACGCGCGAGAGTGAGTGGGACGACGTTCTCGCGACCGCCGAGCGTGAGGCGGACGTCTGGGCCACGGTCGGCATCCATCCGCATGAAGCGGACAAACATTCGCACATAGATACCGCCAAGCTGGTAGACCGCGCCCGCCATCCCCGCGTCGTCGGCATCGGCGAAAGCGGGCTCGATTATTATTACTACCATAGCGACCGTGAACGGCAGCAAGCCAGTTTCCGGGCGCACATCGCGGCGTGTCGTGAAACGCAATTGCCCATCGTGGTGCACACCCGCGATGCCGAGGAAGACACGGCGGCGATTCTGCGCGAGGAAATGGGGAAGGGGGCCTATCCCGGCGTCATCCATTGCTTCACCGCCAGCGGTGCGTTCGCCGATATCGCGCTCGACCTTGGCTTCTACATCTCGATCTCCGGTATCGTGACGTTCAAGAATGCCAGGGATCTGCAGGAAACTGCAGCGCGTCTGCCGCTCGACCGGCTGCTGATCGAGACCGATGCGCCGTTCCTCGCGCCGGTGCCGCATCGCGGGAAGACCGGCGAACCCGCCTTCGTTGCCGACACCGCGAAATTCCTCGCCGATCTGCGGGGCGAGAGTGTCGAGCAATTGACCGAAGCCACCGCGCACAACTTCCATGCCTTGTTCGCCAAGACGGCGGCGTGACGGCTCGCGCGTGAAGGTTCGCATCCTCGGTTCGGGCACCTCATCCGGCGTGCCGCGGATCGGCAACGATTGGGGCGCGTGCGACCCCACCAACCCCCGCAACCGCCGCACCCGCGCATCGATCATCGTCGAGACGGCAACCACGCGTATCCTGGTCGATACCAGCCCGGACATGCGCGAACAGTTGCTCGCTGCCGACGTGTCCGATCTGAATGCGGTGATCTGGACGCACGACCATGCCGATCATTGCCACGGCATCGATGATCTTCGGCAGGTATATCATGCGAAGGGGGTGCCGGTACGCGGACTGGCACGCGCTGAAACGCTCGATCATCTCACGACGCGGTTCGCTTATGCCTTTAACGGCCGTGCCGGATATCCGCCCACCATCGCCGGCGAGGTATTGCCCGATGAAGTTCAGATCGGTGACATCCGGCTTCGCGTGGTCGATCAGCCGCACGGCAACATCCATTCGGCCGGCCTGCGCTTCGAATGCGATGGAAAATCGATCGGCTATGCGACCGATTTCAATATCTTAACCAATGATATGCGAAAACTGTATCAAGATCTCGATATCTGGATCGTCGATGCTCTGCGGCGGTTCCCCCATCCGTCGCACCCCGAACTTTCCGAGGTGCTGGAATGGATCGAGGAGCTGCAACCGGAGCGATCGGCGTTGATCCACATGGACCATTCGATGGATTATGCCGCGTTGATCGCAGAACTGCCGGATGGCGTGGAGCCGGGTTATGACGGGCTGGAGCTGACGGCATGAGCGACCGGGGCGCGGATTTTGCCATTCTGGCGCTCATGTTGATCCTGCCATTGTCTGCGCTCACCGCACGGCGTTTGCCGGTGGGCAGCGTGATGAAGATGGTGCTCGCCTGGGTTGCCATCTTCGGCGTGCTGATCGTGATCGTCGGCAATTGGGGTCGCGTCGCGCCGCTGCTTCAGCCGATCGCCGACACTTTGGGCATCAGCGACCAATCGATCTCGGGATCGACGGTGCGGATACGGATGGCGCAGGACGGGCATTTCTGGGCCTCGGTCTCGGTCAATGGCGTGGCGCGTCGGATGCTGGTCGATAGCGGAGCGACGACGACCGCCTTGTCGTCGGGCACCGCTGAGGCGGCCGGCCTGGATTTGAGCGAAAGCATCATTCCGACGGTGCTCGAGACGGCAAACGGCCCGATCAGCGCCAAGCGTGCGACGATCGCCAAACTCGACATCGGCGGCATCCAGGCGATCGATTTGTCGGTGGTAGTGTCGCCAGCGTTTGGAGACACCGACGTAATCGGCATGAATTTCCTGTCGCGGCTCAAATCCTGGCGGGTCGAGGGTGATGTGCTGATATTGGAACCTAAAGGGTGAGCCGATCAGGCACCCCCTTTCAACCTGACCCAACCTGTTCATTTTACATAATGTATATTATCGGATTTGAAGATGGCTGATGCGACGGGGGGCCTTGTGTCCTCCAATCCCTTTTCCGTCCCCGCCCGGTTTCCGGAGATGCAGCGGCTGGTCGCGATCATGGCGCGGTTGCGCGATCCGGAATCGGGGTGCGAATGGGATCGCGCTCAGGATTTCGCCTCGATCGCACCGTATTCGATCGAGGAAGCCTATGAGGTTGCCGATGCGATCGCGCGCAATGATCTGGCCGATCTCAAGGATGAGCTTGGTGACCTGCTGCTCCAGGTGATCTTCCACAGCCGCATGGCCGAGGAAGCCGGCCTGTTCGCACTGGAAGATGTCGCGGCGGGCATCTGCGACAAGATGGAACGCCGCCACCCGCACATCTTCGGCGATGCCGCGAATGGCGGGCATCATCAATGGGAGCAGATCAAGGCGGCCGAACGGGCGGCCAAGGGCAAGCAGGATGCCTGGGTCGGCGCGCTGGACGGCGTGGCGATCGGCCTGCCCGCTCTGCTCCGCGCCGAGAAGTTGCAGAAACGCGCCGCGCGCACCGGGTTCGACTGGCCCGATGCCAGCGGCGCGCGCGCCAAGGTGTTTGAGGAGATCGCCGAGATCGATGCGGCCTCGGCAGCGGAGCGCGAGGATGAGGTCGGCGACCTGTTATTCTCCGTGGTGAATTGGGCGCGGCATATCGGCGTCGATCCGGAGGCGGCCTTGCGCGGTGCGAACACGAAATTCGAAAAACGATTCAAGGCGATGGAGGCCGAAGCTGGAGAAGGTTTCTCAGCATTGTCGCTTGATGAGAAGGAAGCGCTCTGGCAGTCGATCAAGCGACCGGATCAGGGATGACCGCCGTCGCATAGGGCGCGTGGAGCTGCCATCCCAACGCCAGATAGAGCGCCCTTCCCTGATCGGTCGCAACCAGAACCGGGCACGAATCGCGCGACCGTCGTTCCCGGCCAAGGATTGCCATCATCGCGCCACCCAAGCCCCGGCGCTGATGTTCCGGCGATACGATGATGCGGTCATAGACGAAGGCGCCTTGAGTTTCAGCGGCGTAACCGCTGGCGGCCAGAGTGCCATCGGCTGCGGTTATTCGCACAGCGATCACCCCATTCTTTCGGTCGATCGTCGCGGTGTAGCCGTCGGCTAAGGGGCGCTGATCGATTGCTGATGGCCCGGTCATCATCCAGGTCGGCTCGCAAACCCGCCATGCCGGCGTGAGCAAAGCGCTCAGCACGTTGCCATCGACACAGGCCTTCAGGAATACCCTGGGACGATCGGTCGTCCGGGCCAGTTCGGCAATGGCCGGAGACGGTGCGGCGAAAACGTAGCGGCGAACTTCGGTCTCGGACCCGGTCTCCAGCCGCCATCCGTCACTTTCGGCGACCGGCACAGGCAGATTGCCCGCGATCGATCTCCCGCGCAGCCAAGCGGCCACCAGATCCGGGTCGGCCGGTTCAGACACCGCGCTGCAAGAACCGCTCGTAATCGCGCGGTGCCATGCGCACGTCGTACAACGCGCTGTCGCCTTCGACATCCTGCGCCAGCACTTCGCCATGCGCGTGCAGCCAGGCCGCGCCCGCGCCATCCCCGGCATCCAGCGTGATGGCGTAGCGACGATGCCCCGCCGTCAGCAATGTTGCGATCGTGTCGAGCAGGCCCGGCACCCCTTCCCCGCTCAGTGCCGAGATCGCCACGACATCATCGCGCCGTTCCGCTTCACCGAGCAGTTCGATCCGGTCGTCTTCGTCGAGCAGATCGAGCTTGTTCCATGCCTCGATCCGCGGCGTCGTATCATCCACGCCGATATCGCGCAGCACCGCCTCGACATCGTCACGCTGCGCCATTGTATCGGGATGCGCGATGTCGCGGATGTGAATCAGCAGATCGGCCGAGATCACCTCTTCCAGCGTCGCCTTGAACGCGGCGACCAACTGCGTCGGCAATTCGGACACGAACCCCACGGTGTCGGACAGGATCGCCTTGTCGACACCCGGCAGGCTGATCTGGCGCAACGTCGGATCGAGCGTTGCGAACAGCAAATCTTCCGCCATGACGTCGGCCCCGGTCAGGCGATTGAAAAGCGTGGACTTTCCGGCGTTGGTATAGCCGACCAGGGCGATCACCGGCCATGGCGCGCGCTGGCGCCGGTCGCGGTGCAGCCCGCGCGTGCGACTGACTTGTTCGAGCTCCTTCTTGAGCCGCGCCATACGATCGCGGATCAAGCGCCTGTCGGCCTCGATCTGTGTTTCACCCGGGCCGCCGAGAAAGCCGAAGCCGCCGCGCTGGCGTTCGAGATGGGTCCAGCTGCGCACGAGCCGGCCAGCCTGATAGTCGAGATGCGCAAGTTCGACCTGCAATCGGCCCTCGGCGGTCGCGGCGCGTTCGCCGAAGATCTCGAGGATCAGCCCGGTGCGGTCGATCACCTTGGCGCCGAGTTCCTTTTCAAGATTGCGCTGCTGCACCGGCGTCAGCGCGGCGTCGAACACGACTAGGTCGGCCTCCTCCATCCGCACCGTGGCCGCTAGCATCTCGACCTGCCCGCTGCCGATCAGGGTCGAGGGGCGCGGGGCACGGACGCGGAACGACACCTTGTCCGCCACCACGACCCCGATCGCCATGGCGAGCCCGGCGGTTTCCGCCAGTCGCGCCTCGACGTCCCGCGACGAGATGCCATGTTCGGGAAACACCACGACGCAGCGTGCGCCGCGGGCGAATTCATCCTTGTCGCGTTCGAAACCAGTGCTCAATCGTCGTCGCCGTCCGCTTGCTCATCGGCGAGGTTGAGCGGATGTGCCGGCTGGATCGTCGAAACGGCGTGCTTGTAGACAAGCTGCGACATGCCATCGCGCTGAAGCAGCATGCAGAACAGGTCGAACGCAGCGATCTGCCCCTGCAGCATCACGCCGTTGACGAGGAACATCGTCACGCTGTCCTCGGACTTGCGCACGGCGTTGAGGAAGATTTCCTGCAACAAGGGCGCGCGCTTCTGCGCCTCGCCCACCGCATTGACGATCGCGGCGACATCGACGCTGCCCGACGGCATGATCGTGGAAATGGCGTGCTTGTAGATCAACTGGCTCTGGCCGTCGCGGCGCAACAGGACGGAGAAATTATCGAACCAGGTAACGATCCCCTGCAATTTCACGCCCTTGACGAGGAACATCGTCACCGGAGTCTTCGACCGGCGCAGCGCGTTGAGAAACAGATCCTGGAGGGAAGTTTGCTTGTCGGCCATCGGTCGATCCTTTGTTCTTGGCGGGAATTTCCCGCTTTGCGCCGTTTCCCGGCGTCGGATTGCACGGGTGCGTTGCCGTGCCGCATCAATCTAGGGATGCCGGCTGCCCGCGTCCACTGGTTCGCGGACTATTCCTCGCGCGTTTCGGTGATCCCCAGCAGCTTCAGCTTCCGGTGCAGCGCCGACCGTTCCATCCCGATGAAGTGCGCCGTGCGCGAGATATTTCCGGAAAAGCGCCGGATCTGGACGCGCAGATATTCCCGCTCGAACGTCTCGCGCGCTTCGCGCAGCGGCGAACCCATGATCGCGTTGCTCCCCCCGCCCATCTCACCGGGATCACCCAGCACTTCGGCCGGCAGCAGATCGAGGTCGATGCGCCCGATCCGGTCGCCCGGTGCCATGATGATCGTGCGCTCCACCACGTTACGGAGCTGGCGGACGTTGCCCGGCCATTCGTAGCTCTGCAACGCAACCATCGCATCCGGCGCAATCTCCGGCGTCGGCACGCGGCGTTCGTTGGCGTAATGCGCCATGAAATGCATTACCAGCGCCGGGATATCCTCGCGCCGCTCGGACAGGCCGGGGATCAACACCGGCACGACGTTGAGGCGGTAATAAAGGTCTTCGCGGAAGCGCCCTTCGGCAATCTCCTGCATCAAATCGCGCGCCGTGGCGGAGACGACGCGTACGTCCACCTTAACCACGCGCTGCCCGCCGACGCGGGTGAAGCTCTGGTCGGTCAACACGCGCAGGATGCGGGCCTGTGTCGTGATCGGCATGTCGGCGATCTCGTCCAGGAACAGGGTGCCGCCATGCGCCTGTTCGAGCAGCCCGGGACGGACGAGGCCGCCGCTTTCCTCGACCCCGAACAGTTCCTCCTCGACGCGCTCCGGCGTCATCCGCGCGGCGCTGACGATCACGAACGGCGCGTCCGTACGCTGGCTCCAGCCATGGAGCAGCCGCGCGGCGACTTCCTTGCCGACCCCCGCCCCACCCATTACCAGCACGCGGCTGCCGGTGGAGGCGACACGCTTGAGCGTCGCACGCACGTTATTGATCGCGGTGGAATTGCCGGTCAGGTCATCGTCGCGGCCGACGAACGCGCGCAACGTGGCCACTTCTCGCCGTAACCGCTCATTCTCGGTTGCCCGCGCAACCATCAGCAGCAGGCGTTCGGCCTCGAACGGTTTTTCGATGAAATCCACCGCGCCGCGCCGGATCGCGGCGACCGCGGTGTCGAGATTGCCATGCCCGGAAATGACCAGAACCGGGATCGACGGATCGCGTCGCTTCATCTCATCGAGCAGATCCAGCCCGTCGAGCTTGGAGTCCTTCAGCCACACATCCAGCAGCACCAGCGAGGGCCGTCGCGCGGCGATCGCCTCCAGCGCCGCATCGCTGTCGGCGGCCGTGCGGGCGTCATAGCCTTCGTCTTCCAGAACGCCGGATACGAGTTCCCGGATATCGCGTTCGTCATCGACGATGAGGATGTCGAGCGCCATGATTTATGTCCGTATCTTGAGGTCTGAGGGGCGACGGCCGACATCGTCTTCGTCTTCGGCATCGCTGCCGGTGTCGAGCCGCGCGAGTGCGGCGGCATCGAACCGCATCGTAACGAGGGTGCCCCCGCCCTCGCGGTCGCCGAAGGTCATCGTGCCGCAATGCTCCTCGACGATCTTGTTGACGATGGCGAGGCCGAGGCCAGTGCCCCGCGCCCGCGTCGTCATATAGGGTTCGACGATACGGTCGCGCGCGGCCGGCAGGCCGACGCCATTGTCGGAAATCTCCACCGTCACCTGCCGCGCGGGATCGCCGGACAGGGTCATGATGACCTCTCCGTCCTCGGCGTCCCTGGCTTCGATCGCCTCGATCGCGTTCTTGACGATGTTGGTCAGCGCCTGCCCGATCTGGCGTCGATCGCAGACCAGATCGATCGCCGCGCGATCATGCTCCAGCGCGACGCGAACGCCGGGATGCGCGACCTCGTGCAGGAACTGCGCCTGGCGGGCGATATCGACCAGCGATTCGCGCTTGAACAGCGGCTTGGGCATGCGTGCGAAGGAAGAGAATTCATCGACCATGCGGCGCAGGTCGCCGACTTGGCGGATGATCGTCTCGGTCAGGCGAGCGAACGTGCCGTCGTCATTGGCGATCTGCTTGCCGTAGCGGCGTTGCAATCGTTCGGCGGCGAGCTGGATCGGGGTCAGCGGGTTCTTGATCTCGTGCGCAATGCGGCGGGCGACGTCCGACCAGGCGGCACGGCGCTGATCGAGCAATTGCTGAGTGATGTCGTCGAAGGTTAGGATCGGTCCGGCAGCGGCGCGGGCGATGCGCACCGCCAGCGTCCGCGCCTCGCCATGCGCATCGACCTCCACGATCGCATCGCGCTGGTCGGTATCGATCAAGGCCGCGAGTTCGGGCGCGATATCGGCCAGTTGCCGTCCGACCGGGCTGTTCTCGCCGGTGTTTAGGAGTTCGGCGGCCGAGCGGTTAATCAGTCGGATCGTGCCGTCCCCGGCGATCGAGACGACGCCGGCGCTGACCCCGGACATCACCGCCTCGATCAGCGCGCGGCGGCTTTCCAGTGCGCCGGTCTGGGCCTGCAACTGATCGGTCATCACGTTGAAGGCGTTGGCCAATGTGCCGAACTCGTCATTGGTCTTGGAGCGGGGCACGCGTGCGGTCAGGTCGCCCGAGGCGACCTTGTGCGCCGCTGCGACGAGTTCCCCGACCGGCCGCACCAGTCGATCGGCCACGACCAGCGCGATCCACACCGCGATTCCGACGATCAGCAGCGACACGACCATCAGCGCCGCATTGAAGCGAAGTTGCAGCGCGCGCGACCGGGTCTGCAACGCGCTGTAATCGGCGATGATCGCATCGCCGCGCTTGAGCTGCACCGCCAGCCGATCCTCGATCAGGCGCGACGTATAGAGATAGGTATCCTTGCCGAAGCCCAATTTCACCGCAGCGCCGACGCGCTTGTTGTCGGTGATCGGCACGACCTGTTCCCCGCGATCGAGCCGGTCCATGACGGCGCGGCTGATGATGTTCTCGGTAGACCGGCCGTACGGGTTGAGGACGATCAGCGGATTGACCTCGCCCTTGCGGACGATCATCGCTTCGGAGAGTTCGCGATTATAGGTTTGCAGGAACAACAATTCCTGAAAACGCTTGGCGTCGATCGGGATGGTCTGGAGATAGCCGACCAGGTCCGGCCCCATCGCCATCGCATTGCCTTCGACGCGCTCCACCTCGCGCTGGAAATTCTCCTGCACCAGCGACCGGGCATTGCCGACCAGCGCGGCGGTGCGTTGCGACGACCAGAATTCCACGCCGTATTGGAACAGCAGGGAGGCGAAGATCACCACCAACAGCGTCGGCACGGCGGCGATGAGCGAGAACATCGCTACCAGTTGGACATGGAGCCTGGCCCTGCCCCCGATCGGCGACCGCGCGGCGCGGCGCACCGCGATGCGTCGGCCGAGCAGCACGAGCAACGCGATGCCGGGCAGCAGATTGGAGACCAGCAGGAAGGCGACGACCGGTGGCGTCAGGATATTCTGCGGCGTGCCACTGGATTTCAGCAGGAAGTAGCTCGCCAGCGCGATCGCCAGTGCGACACCGAGCACGAGCAGTTCGACGAAGGGCATCACGCTGAACCGGCGGTTCGTCGCTGTTGGGGCGTCCATCGTTATGGTTTCGGCCGTCATCGTGGCCTTAGTACAACGCAATTGTGGCCATTAGAACACAGTTTATCGTCGGCCTACCCCGTCACACTCTCGGCCGGACGCCCGGCGGCCGGATCGATGCCCAAAGTATCGAGCCGTTTCCTCAATGTGTTACGGTTGATCCCCAGCGCGCGCGCTGCCCGCAACTGGTTCTGCCCGTGCCGCGCGAGCATCGCCTCGATCAGCGGGCGTTCGACCTCGCCGATGATCCGGTCGTAGAGCGTGCCGTCGTCAAGCACCGCCGGTTCCTCGCGCGCCAGGCGTTCGAGCCGCGCCTGCACCGCTGCCTCGATCCCTGCATCGCCATCGAACTGCGGCCGCTGCGTGGCGGTGGCACCGAGCATCGCGCGCACTTCGCCGGCATCGATGCGCTCGTCGCGCGCCAGCACGGCCATGCGGCGCATGATGTTCTCCAACTCGCGCACGTTGCCGGGCCAGTCGTAATTCTCCAGCGAGACGATGGCCTGCGGTTCGAGCTGCTTGCGCGGCAGGCCGCTCTCCGCCGCCTTGTCGAGGAAATGGCGCGCGAGCAAAGCGATGTCCTGCCGCCGCGCACGCAACGCCGGAAGCGTCACCGGCACGACGTTGAGGCGGTAGAACAGATCCTCGCGGAACTGCCCGCCCGCCACTAGGCCTGACAGATCCTTGTTGGTCGCCGCGACGATGCGCACGTCGGCGCGGATCGTGCGTGCCCCACCGACGGTGGTGAATTCGCCCGATTGCAGCACGCGCAGCAATCGCGTTTGCGCCTCCATCGGCATGTCGCCGATCTCGTCCAGAAACAGCGTGCCGCCTGCTGCCTGTTCGAACCGCCCGGCGGAGCGCGCCTGCGCGCCGGTGAACGCGCCGCGTTCATGCCCGAACAATTCCGCCTCGATCAGTTCGCGCGGGATCGCCGCCATGTTGATCGCCACGAAAGGGAAGCGCTTGCGCGGCCCCAGATCGTGGATCGCGCGCGCGACCAGTTCCTTGCCGGTGCCGGATTCGCCGGAGATCAACACCGTCAGGTCGTTCGACACGACCCGCGCGATGATCCGATACACGTCCTGCATCGCCGCCGACCGCCCGATCAGCGGCAGCGTGGCGTCATCCTCCCCCACAGGATCGATCGGCCCACCCGAATCACGTGCCAACGCCCCCAGCACCGCGCGCGACAGGGCATCCAGATCGAATGGCTTAGGCAGATAATCATAGGCGCCGACCTCGGTCGCACGCACTGCGGTGCTCAGCGTATTTTGCGCCGACAGCACGATCACCGGCAAATTGGGATGCTCGACGGTCAGGCGCGCGATCCGGTCGAGACCATTGCCGTCGGGCAGCACGACGTCGGAGATCAGCACATCCGGCATCGCGATCGCCAGTTGCACCTCCAGTTCGGCCAAGGTCGCGACGGACGTCACCCGGTGCCCCTCGCGGCGCAGGGATTGCGCGACGACGGTTCGGATCGCCGCATCGTCGTCCACCACCAGGATATTGCCGGATTTGATCACTTATTGCCCTTCATCATTGCCCTCGGGGCAGAAGAATGCGGAACACGGTCGCTTCGGGCGAACCTTCGCGCGCATATTGGATGATGCCGCCCATATCGCGCACCAGCTTGTCGACCAGGGCGAGGCCAAGCCCCTGCCCCTCCGGTTTGCCGCTGATGAACGGATCGAACAGATGTTCGGAGATTTCGGCCGGCGCACCAGGGCCGTTGTCGATCACGCAGATCTCGATCGGCAGCGGCTGGCGCGGACGGCCCGGTGCCGCGCTGACCGCCATGCCGTGCCGGTATGCGGTGGACAGGACGATGCGGGCATCGGCCTGTAGCGTCATCGCCTCGCAAGCGTTCTTGAGCAGGTTCAGGACCACCTGCAGGATCGCATCGCGATCGCCCAGCACGGGGGGTAGCGAGGGATCGAAGCGTTCCTCGATCGTCACCTTGGCGGCAAAGCCCGCCGTGGCGACGCGCCGCGCATGATCGAGCAGAGGATAGATATTCTCCGGCGCCAGCTTCAGCGGACGCGTATCGGTGAAATCCTGCATCCGGTCGATCAGCGCGGCGATGCGATCGACCTCGGTCACGATCAGCGTGGTGAGTTCGTCGCCCTCCTTGCCTCGCCCGAGCAATTGCGCCGCGCCGCGGATCCCGGATAGCGGGTTCTTGATCTCATGCGCCAGCATCGCCGCGGCCCCCACGGCGGCCCGCGCGGCGGAGGCGCGATCGGCGCTGTGGCCCAGCCGCCGCGATGTGGCGGCATGATGCAAGGTGATCGTGCGCCAGCCGGGATGATCGGCCACCCCGGATTCGATGAAATCCGCCCGCACCCTTCCCCCGCGCGCCAGTTCCAGTTCGCTGTCGAATGCAGCGAAGCCATGATCGTCGCGACTGGCGGGATCGCGCGGCGAACGCAGCACCGATTCGAGCGGCTGGCCGAGCATCGCGCGCTCCGACAGGTTGAGCAAAGCCTCGCAATCGGCATTGGCATGCGCGATATTGCCCTGCGGATCGATCACCATCACCGCGACCGGCAGCGCCGCGAACAGTTCGGCGAACCCCGGCCCCCCGGTACGGGTCATGCCGCCGCGCGGCTGCGATACGGTGCGTAGAATTCGGCGAGCATCGCCTGCACGACCTTCGGGTCCGGGATCTGGTTCACGCGATTGCGGAACTCGGCCGATCCGTGGATGCCGCGCGTATACCAACCGATATGCTTGCGCGCCATGTTGACGCCGACCTCGTTGCCGTAATGGCTCAGCATCGCATCGTAATGCTCGGCGATGACGTCATATTGCTCGCCCAGATCGGGGTCGGACACGCGCCGCCCGGTGGCGAACCATTCCATCACCTGCGCCAGGAACCACGGCCGGCCGTAAGCGCCGCGCCCGATCATCACCCCGTCCGCGCCCGATTGCTCCAGCGCCGCCTCGGCATCCTCGATCGTGCAGATATCGCCATTGGCGATCACCGGTACGTCGACCGCGTCCTTCACCTTGCGGATGAAGGCCCAGTCGGCACTGCCCTTGTACATCTGGTTGCGCGTGCGCCCATGCACCGCGATCAGCTTCACGCCCAATTCTTGCGCGATCTTCGCCAGTTCCGGCGCGTTCAAACTGTCATGGCACCAGCCCATGCGCATCTTCAGCGTCACCGGCACGGTGACGGCATCGACCACGCCCCGGATGATCGCCGCGGCATTGTCGAGATCGCGCATCAGCGCCGAACCGGCATCGCCGTTCGTCACCTTGCGCACCGGGCAGCCCATATTGATGTCGATGATCGCCGCGCCGCGATCCTGACTCAGCTTCGCCGCCTCGCCCATTTCATGCGGCGTGCAGCCGACGAGCTGCATCGACACCGGATCTTCGCTTGCATGCCACGCCGCCTTTTGTAGCGACTGGCGTGTCTCGCGGATCGCCGCCTGGCTGGCCACCATTTCGGTGACGTTCAGCCCGGAGCCGTAGCGGCGCACGAGTGTGCGAAACGGCAGGTCGGTCACGCCGGTCATCGGCGCGAGCACGACGGGGCGGTCGATCCGCACGGGGCCGACCTGAATGGGAGCCAGAGTCTTCAAAGGGGGTGTTTTCATAATATGCCTGAAAAACGGGCAGTAGCGGCGGCGGCCCGAAATGGCAAGGCTGGCGAGGCCGTTCGGCTTGGGCTAGGCGAAGCGAATGTCCTCCCCCCTCACCGCCGCCATCATCGTCGCCGCCGGCTCCGGCTCGCGCAGCGGCAGCGATACGCCCAAGCAATTTGCCACGGTCGCCGGCAAGCCGATGATCGCGCACAGCCATGCCGCGCTCGCCGCGCATCCGGCGATCTCCCGCATCGTCGTCGTGATCGGCGAAGATCAGGACCAGATGCTGGCCGAAGCCGTGCCGGGCGCGGCCAGCATCACCGGCGGCGCGACCCGACGGCTGTCGGTGCTGGCTGGCCTCGAGGCGTTGGCCGACAGCGATATCGAATCCGTCCTGATCCACGATGCCGCCCGCCCCTTCCTGTCTGCCGCCATCATCGATCGCCTGATCGCCGCGCTGGTCGAGACGGATGGCGCCCTGCCTGCACTGCCCGTCGCCGATACGCTGGCGCGAGGCGATGCCTCACTCGGCGAAACCGTGGACCGAAACGGCCTGTGGCGAGTCCAGACCCCGCAGGCGTTCCACTTCGCCACCATCCTCGATGCGCACCGCAACTGGACCTTCGACGAGCCTACCGACGACGCGCAGATGGTGCGACGGCTTGGCGGCAGCGTCGCGATGGTCGAAGGAGATACGATGCTCGACAAGATCACCTACCCCGCCGATTTCGCTGCCGCCGAGGCGCGCCACGATGCCGTGTCACTCATCTCCCGCAGCGCCAGCGGCTTCGACGTTCATCGGCTCGAATTCGGCGAGGAACTCTGGCTCGGCGGTGTCCTGATCCCGCACGACAAGGGCTTGTCCGGCCATAGCGACGCCGACGTGGCGCTCCATGCGATCACCGACGCCCTGCTCGGCACGATCGCGGCAGGCGATATCGGTACGCACTTCCCGCCCAGCGATCCGCAATGGAAGGGTGCCGATTCGGCGCAATTCCTCGAACACGCCGCCGGTCTGGTTCGCGCGGAAGGTGGGATCATCGACTTCATCGATCTTACGCTGATGTGCGAAGCCCCCAAGATCGGCCCGCACCGCGAGGCCATGCGCACCCGCATCGCCAGCCTGCTCGGCCTGACTCCGCGACAGGTCAGCGTGAAGGCCACGACCACCGAACGCCTCGGCTTCACCGGGCGCGGCGAGGGCATTGCGGCGCAGGCCATGGCGACGATCCGGATCCCCGCGTGAAGCGCGCCCTATTCGCCCTGTTCGCGGCCAGCCTGATCGCCGCGCCGGCCGCCGCACAGCCGATGCGCTGCCTGAAACCCGAAGAGGCCGAATCGCTCGCGCTCGTCGCGCTGCCCGACATCCTGCGGGAAACCGCCCGGATCTGCACCACGGCCCTGCCCCCCTCCGCGTTCGTGCGCGCCAATTCGGCACCGCTGATCGCGAAATACCAGGCCGAGGCCGATCGCGCCTGGCCTGCCGCGCAGAAAGCGCTGCTGAAGCTCACCGATCCGATCATCGAACCTCTGCTCAACACGCAGGTCGCGCGCCAGATGCTCACCACGCTGGCCGTGTCACAGATCGTCGGCCGGATCGATGTCGGCGATTGCGGGAAGATCGATCGCATGGCCTCGCTGCTCCAGCCGCTGCCGCCCCGCAACACGGCGGGCTTGATCGTAACCGCTCTTCAGTATCTGAAGGAGCATAAGGCGAACGGCAAGATCGGCGCGAAGGGCGTGCCCGACCTGCCGATCTGCGCGGAACCGAAGCCATGACGACGCCTACCGCGATTGCGGACACGATCTTGCCGGCCGAACTGGTCGAAGCCGCGCGCAAGGTGGTCGAACAGAACCTCGCCATCGGTCGCCGCGTCAGCGTGGCGGAAAGCTGCACCGGCGGGCTGGTCTGCGCAGCGCTGACCGAGATCCCCGGCTCGTCGGAAGTGCTCGGCTGCGGCTTCGTCACCTATTCCAACGATGCGAAGCTCGATCTGCTGCGCGTCAGTTCCGATGTGCTGGAAACCTTCGGCGCGGTCTCGATCGCGGTCGCGTGGAGCATGGCGCAGGGCGCGTTGGAACGCAGCGGCGCGGATGTCGCGGTGGCGATCACCGGCATCGCCGGGCCGGAGGGCGGATCGGACAAGAAACCGGTCGGCACCGTCGTGTTCGCGCGCGCGGAAAAGGGGGCGGATCCGGCCAATATCGTCGCGGATCGCAAGCAATATGGCGATATCGGGCGTGGTGGCGTGCGCCTTCAGGCGGCGCTGTGCGCGCTCGAACTGCTGTTGCCGCCGCCACCTGTCGAAGCGCCTGCGGACGCCCCGTAAAGCACGGCCGCACGCTCCTCGAACGCGCCGATCATCTTGCGCAACGCTGCGCCGAACACCTGCCCGGCCAGCATCTCGAACACCCGGTTCTTGAACGCGAAGTCGACCGTGAAATCGACGAAGCACGCGCCCTCCCCATCGGGACGGAACGTCCAGTCGTTGCGCAGATATTTGAGCGGCCCGTCGAGATAATCGACCTTGATGCCTGTCGGCCGCTGCTTTTCGACCTTGGACGTGAACGTCTCGCGCAGCCCCTTGAAACCGACGATCATGTCGGCGACCATTTCGGTCGCACTGTTCGATCGCACCCGGATCGCGGTTACCCAGGGCAGGAACTCGGCATAGCGCCCAACATCCGCGACCAGATCGAACATCTGTTCGCAGCTATACGGCAGGCGCCGGGTTTCGGAGTGGCGAGGCATGCCTAACCCGTTATCCCAGCGAAGGCTGGGATCTCCATGAGGCGCGCGGGACAACAGCCCCATGAATACCCCAGCCTGCGCTGGGGTGACGATACGGGGGCAGTGATCACCGCCCCAATTTCGCCTCACGCGCCGCGCGCAGGCGCATGAAATCGTCCCCGGCGTGATAGCTCGATCGTGTCAACGGTGATGCGGCGACCAGCAGGAATCCCTTGGCCCGCGCGATTGCGGCATAAGCGTCGAACGCCTGCGGGGTTACGAAATCGATCACCTTGGCGTGACGCGGCGTCGGCTGGAGATATTGGCCGAGCGTGAGGAAATCGACATCGGCGCTGCGCATGTCGTCCATCACCTGATGCACCTCCATCCGCTCCTCGCCCAGGCCCATCATCATGCCCGATTTGGTAAAGATCGACGAATCGTGCCGCTTCACGCTCTCCAGCAAGCGCAGCGAAGCGTAATAACGCGCGCCCGGCCGGATCGTAGGATACAGACGAGGCACCGTCTCGAGATTGTGATTGTAGACGTCCGGCCCCGCCTCGACGATCGACTCGACCGCGGCCTGCGCCTTGTTGCGGAAATCGGGCGTCAGGATTTCGATCGTCGTGTCCGGCGTCGTACGGCGCAGCGCCTGGATCACCTTCACGAACTGCGATGCACCGCCATCCGGGAGATCGTCGCGATCGACCGAGGTGATGACGATATGGCTCAGGCCCAGTTCGGCCGCGGCATCGGCGGTGTGCTGCGGCTCCAGCGCGTCCACCTTGCGGGGCATGCCGGTCTTCACGTTGCAGAATGCGCAGGCGCGCGTGCACGTGTCGCCTAGGATCATCACCGTGGCGTGCTTCTTGGTCCAGCATTCGCCGATATTCGGGCAGGCCGCTTCCTCGCACACCGTGTTGAGGCCCAGCCGACGCATCATCGCCTTGGTCTCGGCAAACCCCGTGCTGGTCGGCGCCTTGACGCGAATCCAGTCCGGCTTGCGTTGGCGCGGGACGGGGGTAAGCGGAGTCATCTCGTTCATGGGCGTGAGATAGCGACGGAGTACGATCGACACAACACGCCGCCTCATGGACCTTTTTTCGGCATGGCGTTTTCTACCCCCTGCCCCTTTAGCGACAAGGACCACCGATGACCGAATTTACCGACCTGCTCGCCGGCTATCAGCGGTTCCGTGCCGACGATTACGAGCATGAGCGCGAGCGCTGGGCGCAATTGCGCGAAGGCCAAAGCCCCAAGGTGATGGTCATCGCCTGTTCCGATAGCCGGGTCGATCCGACGCAGATCTTCGATGCCTCGCCCGGCGAGATGTTCGTCGTGCGCAACGTCGCCAATCTCGTGCCCCCGTTCGAGGACAATAAGGGCCGCCACGGCGTATCCGCCGCGCTGGAATTCGCCGTCACGCAGTTGGAGGTGAGCGACATCCTCGTGCTCGGCCACGGGTCGTGCGGCGGCGTCTCGGCGGCGCTGTCGCGTCGTTTCGCGGATCAGCCGGCCGGCGAAGGCGGCTTCATCGCGCATTGGGTCGACATGCTGGACGAAGCACGCGACCGGATCGTCGCCGAACACGGCACCGGGCCGGAAGCCGTCAAGGCGCTGGAGCTTGAAACCGTCCGCGTCTCGATCGCCAATCTGCGCACCTTTCCGTTCGTGCCGGAGCGCGAAGCGGCCGGAACGCTACGGTTGCGCGGTGCCTATTTCGCCATCGCCGACGGGGTGTTGCACGTGATGGGCGACGATGGCGAGTTCGGGCCGGCATGAATTACATCACGCCAGCTTAGCGTATCCCAGGATCAGAAACTGGATGTCAGCGTGATCGATGGCCCAGTATCGAAGACGAAATAGTCCTTGCCTGCGGCATCAGACCAATTTTTCTGAGCGAACGCGGCAAGTTCGATCGCAATATCGGGCGTGAGCTTATGATTATATCCCCCAGATATTTTCAGGTTCTGGTCGTCCCGGCCGCGCGCCGTTCCGCCGGTATAATGGATCAATTGGCCGCGCCCGCCTAAGAACACGTAGCTTTCATGATTATCATTGAGATAGCGGCGATACGCACTCGACAGCGTGAACCTGTTCTGCTCGGTGCTGGCCAACGTTGCCTCGCGGCGCTGCGCATTGAGGTCCAGGGTGAACACGCTGTCTTTGCCATCGAACTGGCGGCTAACACCCGCCACGAAGCCGTGCGTGGTCACGATACGACTGCCGAACTGACCATTGTAAATCCCTAGGATTGTGTAGTTGCCGTAAGGTGACACTTGTTTAGAAGGGTCGCCGTACCGCACCGACAGTGTGCCGGAATAATCCGACCCATCCGTGTCGCGATGACGCGTGTGCACGTCCAAATCCACGACACTAGACAAGCCGATCTTCAGTTTTCCCGCAAGCCAGTCGTGGCTCAATCCGATCTGCGGCGTAGTATGAAAGGCACCGCGCTCGGTGGAGGCTGCGTTGCTCACATTGCTATTGTAAGTGAAGGGAAGCGCCAGTTTGAACTTCCAGGGCTGCGTAGCGCTACCGTCAAGTGCGAAGATCTTATCGAAACTCGATCCGGCCGAAGTGAAATCAGCGACACGATCCAGCCGTGCTTCGGCGATATCCAGCGCCTTATCGGGCGTCGTCTGCGCTAGGCAGGGCTGGGCACAGACGCTCGCAAATATTATCGTTGCGCGGCAAACACTTTGGATCATTGGCTTTGTACCCCCGATGCGCGCGGTTTTCCCCTTGCCGCAGATATCTACACTTGCGATCGACGAAAGTCTTGAGGATTTCCCGCCCCTCAATACGCGCCTCCGCCTGATCGATTCGTGCATTGACCTCTTGAGCAACCGCTATCGATGGATAGCAGCATAACACTGTTACCGATAGGCCAGCAAACATCCGGAATGAACTAATTATCATCCATCGCTTGTTGCGCATCGTTTCTTAATACAGGCTGTACTACGACATTTTCGGTTGGTCGGCCCGGCAATCATTCATCCTGCAAAATGTAAAGGACGTGGAAGGCGGGTCTGCAACTTTGCAAAATCCTGCCAGCGTTCTGATCGAACAGGTTGATCTTCATGCAGAGATCCGGCCAATGTGTCGCGAAGCTGTATGCCGCAACAGCCGCAGCGTTTCAGCGCCAGCCGAAGACGCAGCCGCTGGCTATCATCCCAGTCAAGCCGACTCACTCGCTCGGCTTCACCCCGACCGGCTGGACCGTCTTCAAATTCAGTTCCTTCAACTGCTTCTCGGTCGCGAAGTTCGGCGCGCCCATCATCAGGTCCTCGGCCTTCTGCGTCATCGGGAAGGTGATGACCTCGCGGATGTTCGGCTCGTCGGCCAGCAACATGACGATGCGGTCCACGCCCGGTGCCGAACCACCATGCGGCGGCGCGCCGCACTTGAACGCGTTGATCATGCCGGCGAAGTTCAGATCGACATCGGCTTGGGTGTAACCGGCGATCTCGAACGCCTTGTACATGATCTCCGGCTTGTGGTTCCGGATCGCGCCGGATGAGAGTTCGATCCCGTTGCAGACGATGTCGTACTGATACGCGAGGATATCGAGCGGGTTCATCGTCTCCAGCGCGCCCATCTCGCCCTGCGGCATCGAAAACGGGTTGTGGCTGAAATCGACCTTTTTCGCGTCCTCGTCGTATTCGAACATCGGGAAATCGACGATCCAGCAGAATTCGAAACGCTTGTCGTCGATCAGCCCCAATTGATCCGCGATGCGGGTGCGCGCCAGGCCGGCGAGCTTCGCCGCCGACGCTTCCTTGCCGGCCGCGAAAAATAGGCCGTCGCCGGGTTCGATCTCGCAAATATCTGCGATTTTTAGGACGCGCTCAGCATCCATATTTTTTAGCACCGGCCCACGCGCGACAGTCCAACCCTGAGATAGCTCGCTTATAGGGATTTCCTCACCCGAGCGTTGCTTGCGCTCAATTGTTAAACCATCCTCGAAACGCGCCCACGCCAGTCCAGAGAAACCTTCGGTCTTCGCCCAGTCATTTAGTTCGTCAAAAAATTTGCGGCTACGATCGGCTGTTTTAGGCGCACGAATTGCTCGAACAACGCCACCCTCCGAAACAATGCTGTCGAACACATCGAAGCCGGAGCCAAGAAATACGTCCGATACATCCTTAATCTCAATTGGATTGCGCAGGTCCGGCTTGTCATTGCCGTACTTCAGCATCGATTCGCGATAAGCAATTTGCTTGAACGGCAACGCGCTGACCATGCGCCCCTTACCCTGCCAGTCGGCGAATTCCTCGAATACGCCGTGCAGAACCGGCTCGATCGCCGCGAAGACGTCTTCCTGCGTGACATAGCTCATCTCGAAATCCAGCTGGTAGAATTCGCCCGGCGAGCGATCCGCGCGCGCATCCTCGTCGCGGAAGCACGGCGCGATCTGGAAATAGCGATCGAACCCGGCGACCATCAGCAGTTGCTTGAACATCTGCGGCGCCTGCGGCAGCGCGTAGAACTTGCCTGGATGCACACGGCTCGGCACCAGATAATCGCGCGCGCCTTCGGGGCTGCTCGCGGTCAGGATCGGCGTCTGGAATTCGGTGAAGCCCTGCCCGATCATGCGTTGGCGCAGCGATGAAATCACGTTCGACCGCAGCATGACGTTGGCGTGCAACCGCTCGCGGCGCAGATCAAGGAAACGATAGCGCAGGCGGATATCCTCGGGATATTCATTCTCGCCAAACACCGGCATCGGCAATTCCTGCGCCGCCGATTGCACCACCACGTCGCGCGCGCGGATCTCGATTTCGCCCGAGGGCAGGTTCGCATTCACCGTCTCGGCCGAACGCGCCACCACATCGCCGGTGATCGTCACGACCGATTCCGCGCGCAGCTTGTCCAGCAAGGCATGCGTCGGGCTGTCGCTGTCGGTCACGATCTGGGTGATGCCATAATGGTCGCGCAGATCGACGAACAGCAGGTTGCCGTGGTCACGCTTGCGGTGGACCCACCCCGAAAGCTTGACGGACGTCCCGACATCGGCGGCGCGAAGCTGGGCGCAGGTGTGCGTGCGATAGGCGTGCATGATCGTTCTTCTTGCTTCGTCACCCCGGCGAAGGCCGGGGTCTCATGGGGTGGGCGTCACGCTCGCCCCACGGAGATCCCAGCCTGCGCTGGGATGACGGTGGAATGGATGGCGCCGCGCTTCCCTTTCCAGCCGCCCTTTGTCAAGGCGCGCGACCCTCGCTATAGCGCCGCGATGCATATCCACCCCCTCATCACCGACAGCGCGACGCTCGCCAATCTGTGCGCCCGCCTCTCCACCGCGGACTTCGTGTGCGTCGATACCGAATTCATGCGCGAGAACACCTTCTGGCCTGAACTCTGCCTGATCCAGATCGCCGATACCGAGGAGGCGGCGGCGATCGATCCGATGGCCCCGGGCCTCGACATGAAGCCCCTGCTCGATCTGATGACCGAGAATCAGGACGTGCTGAAGGTGTTCCATGCCGGCGGGCAGGATCTCGAGATCATCTACAACCTCACCGGCAAGACGCCCTATCCGCTGTTCGATACGCAGGTCGCGGCGATGGCGCTCGGCCAGGGCGAACAGATCGGTTATTCGAATCTGGTCGATGCCTATCTCGGTATCACGGTCGACAAGGGCGCGCGCTTTACCGATTGGTCGCGTCGTCCGCTCGATGCCCGCCAGATCGAATATGCCATCGGCGACGTCACGCATCTGGCGGAGATCTTCCCCAAGATGCTCGCCCGCCTGCGCAAGACCGGGCGCGGCGCTTGGCTCGATCAGGAAATGGAGCGGATCGGCGATCCAGCCAACTATGCCAACGATCCGGAGGAGGCGTGGAAGCGCATCCGCGTGCCCGGTCGCAAACCTGACCTGCTCGGTCGCCTGAAAGCGCTCGCCCGCTGGCGCGAGATGGAGGCGCGGCAGAAGGATTTGCCGCGCGGCCGCATCGTTAAGGACGAGACGATCGCCGACATTGCCGGCCACCCGCCGCGCAAGCAGGCCGATCTCGCCAAGGTGCGCGGGCTTTCCGCCACCTGGGCCAGCAACGATATCGGCGGTCGCCTGATGGCCGCTCTGGATAGCGCAGTCCCGATGAGCGCGGAGGAGATGCCGCAGCGCGACGATCGCAAGCCGGGCCTCGGCAAGGACGGAGCGTTGGTCGCCGATCTGCTGAAACTGCTGCTGAAGATCCGCGCCAAGGAAATCGACGTCGCCCCGCGCCTGCTGGCTCGCAGCGAGGATCTGGAGGCTTTGGCCTCGGGTGTGCGCGAAAATCTTCCGATTCTCACTGGCTGGCGCTTCGACCAGTTCGGCCGCGATGCGCTCGATCTGGTCGAAGGGCGGCTGGCATTCGCGGTGGTCAACGGCAAGCTCAAGATGACGCTCACCGAGGACGAGGCATGAAGATCGCCCTCATCACGCTGATGCTGAGCACGCTCGCGCTTACGGCCTGCATGGAAGGTCGCCCCCACCCCCTGCCCGGCCCGGCACGCGCCTGCGAAGCCGGTCCCGCCCAACGCTTCGTTGGTCAGCCCGCGACGCCGGCTCTGGTCGCCAAGGTCCGCCGCCAGTCTGGTGCTGCGCTTGCCCGGCGCATCACGCCGAATATGCGCGTAACGATGGAATTCCGCGTCGATCGCGTGAATGTGTGGGTTGGTCTCAAAGGCGAAGCGGAACGGATTAGCTGCGGCTGATCCAAACCCTCTGCAACCCGTCGCCCCGGGCTTGACTCGGGGCCCTGCTTCTTTCTTTTTCCTGCGGTTACAGAAGAAGCGGGATCCCGGATCACGTTCGGGATGAGGGATAGGGATAGCGACGGGGCTTAACCCGCCACCACGGCCTTCCGCCCCACCGCATTCCCCAGCGCGATATGCCGCCGTTCGACCGCATCGCCGTACAGCGCCCGGTCCTCCCCCGACAGATGCAGCGCCACCACGCTGCCATCCTCGCTCAGCCGGGATCGTTGTAATGGCCCGGCGAGCCCGCCGCTGAGTCGCTGCCCAAGCCGCATCGCCAGCCCCCAGGCCACGGCGCGTTTCAGATCCACCGGAGGCGCGAGCGTCGGTAAAGGCTCCGGCGCATTCGTGCCGCCTCCAAGCGAGGTGAACAATGCCTGCGCGACCAGCGCCCGCCCGCGTGCGTCGATCGCCACCCAATTGCCGTGCAATGCGATCTCCACGCCGCGTTCGGCGCGAAACTCCGGGTTCGCGCGCCAGCCGACATCGGACAGATGGCACGCCGCATGCCGCAATCGCGCCATCTCCGGCAGATCGCGATCAAACAATGGGGCAATCCACCGGTCGAGAAGATCGCCATGTTCCGGAAAGCGCCCGAACACCCGGCCCTCGTCGCGCGTCGCCACGATCAGCGGATCCTGCGCGCGGCAATCCTCGTCCAGCGCGCCATAGAGTAACCCCTCGCGCAGCCCGAAGGCCGAGACGATCGTGGTCGGACTGCCCAGATGCTTGAGCAGCACCGTAAGCAATGCCGCTCCGTCGCCCAGAGTCGCCGACCGTGCGGACGAAAGGCCTGGCACTGCGCGCAGCCAATGCTTGTCGACATGCGCGATCGTCCGGCCCATCCGCGCGATCGCCGCAGGGGCCATCGCATATTGGTGGATCACCGGCAGCGGATAGCTGCACAAATGCATGTCGAGCCGCCCCAGCGCACGCCACGATCCGCCGACCAGATATAAAGGCAGTTCCTCACCACGCCCGAGCCAGCCCGCACCGCTCAGCAATTTGTGCACCTGCCGCTCCAGCGCGCCCGATCCCTTGGCGCGAATTGCGGCGATACGCAACACGCCGAGCGGAAACGATACACGGTCGCTGATTTCGCCGTTTTTCACCCGCACCAGTTCGAGACTGCCGCCGCCGAGATCGCCGACGATGCCGTCCGCCTCCGGAATCGCCGACATTACGCCCTGCCCCGCCGCGATCGCTTCCTGCTCGCCGGACAGTAATTCGACCTCGAGCCCAAGATCGCGCGCGGTATCGAGCAATGCCGCGCCATTCGATGCGTCGCGCACCGCCGCCGTCGCCACGGTGCGCAGCCGGGTCACCTCCATCTCGCGCGATACGGCCGCAAAGCGCGCCAGCGCCTCCTTGGCCAGCTTCATGCCCTCGGGCGCGATCGCGCCGGTTTCGGCCAATCCGCGGCCCAGCCCCGCCATCACCTTCTCGTTGAACAGGATCGCCGGCAGCCGCTCCGGCCCCTGATACACGACCAGACGAATCGAATTCGATCCGATGTCGATGATCCCGGTGCGCGGCGCGATCTCCGCCTCGACGCGGGCTTTACGAAACAAAGATGTCACGCGCTCAGTGTCCGCGTCGCAGCGACAATTTCGGAACCGATTTGCCTTTGAGCGCGGCACCGCGCCCGGACAGCGAGGGATTGGTCATGAAGTAACGGTGCAGATTGAACGGCCGGTCGCCCGGATCCTCGCGCACATAGCTTCCGTCCGCCTTCAGGTCCCAGCTCTGTTCGTTGTCGATCAGGTTGGCGACCATCACCTGATCCAGGATCTGGTCGTGCACCGTCGGATTCAGGATCGGCAGCATATATTCGACGCGCCGGTCGAAATTGCGCGGCATCCAGTCGGCCGAGGAAATGAACAATTGCGCATCGTCATTGGGCAGCAGCTTGCCATTGCCGAACGCCCAGATGCGGCTGTGCTCAAGGAAGCGACCGATCACCGATTTCACGCGGATATGATCGGACAGACCTGGCACCTGCGGGCGCAGGCAGCAGATGCCACGGATGATCAGGTCGATCTCGACCCCGGCACCACTCGCCTCGTACAATTTCTCGATCACCGCCGGGTCGACCAAAGAATTCATCTTGGCCCAGATCGCTGCGGGCTTGCCCGCGCGCGCATTGGCGATTTCGGCATCGATCAGCGTCACAAGGCGCGGGCGCAGGTCGCGCGGCGAGAGGCTGACCAAGGCCATGCCTTCGGGTTCGACGTAGCCGGTGATATAGTTGAACATCTGCGCCGCATCGTTGCCGATGCGAGGATCGGCGGTGAAGAAGCTGAGATCGGTATAGATTTTGGCGGTGATCGGATGATAATTGCCGGTGCCGAAATGGCAGTAGGTGCGGTACGCGGTCCCTTCCCGGCGCACGACCATCGATATCTTGGCGTGCGTCTTCCATTCCATGAAGCCGTACACCACCTGCACGCCCGCGCGCTCCAGCGCCGAGGCCCAGACGATATTCTGCTCCTCGTCGAATCGCGCCTTCAGCTCCACCACGGCGGTGACCGACTTGCCCGCCTCCGCCGCCGCGATCAGTGCGTTGATGACGGCGGGCTGCTTGCCGGCGCGATACAAGGTCTGCTTGATCGCCACCACGTCTGGATCGGCCGCCGCCTGTTTCAGGAAGGCCAGCACCACCTCGAACGTCTCATACGGGTGGTGGACGACGATGTCCTTGGCGCTGATCGCCGCAAAACAATCGCCACCGAATTCGCGAATCCGCTCCGGGAAGCGCGGCGAATAAGGCGGGAATTTCAGGTCGGGCCGGTCCTCGTCGACGATCGATTCGAGATCGCCCACGCCCAGGAACGCGCCGCTTTCGGTCACGAAGGCATGTTCGCCCAATTCCGCGCGCAACGCCTCGCCCAGGTCGTGCGGCATGCCGCTTTCCAGCTCCAGCCGGATCACCCGCCCGCGCCGCCGTCGCTTGATCGCATTGGCGAAGTATCGGACCAGATCCTCCGCTTCGTCGTCGATTTCCAGATCGCTGTCGCGCAGCACGCGGAATTCCGCCCCGCCCGCCACGGTATAGCCGGGAAAGATCAGTGCCGCGAAACGCTTCACCAGCGATTCGACCGCCACATAGCGCGCCCGCTCACCCGGCACGCGCACGAAACGCGGCATCTGGCTCGGCAGCATCACCAGTTCGCGGATCGGCTCCTTGTCCGACAGGCGCACCAGATCGAACATCACCGCCAGCCCCTTGTTGGGCATGAACGGGAAGGGATGCGCGGGGTCCAGCGCCTGCGGGGTCAGGATCGGGAAGATCTGTTCCTTGAACTGCTTCTCCAGCCAGGCGACCTCGTCGATGGTCAGCATCTCGTCGATCGTGCGCGACCCGAGCACGTCGATGCCGGTTTCGCTCAGTTGCAGTCGCAATTCGCGCCACACCGACCGCTGGCTCTCGATCAGCTCGTCCGCCTCGGCGACGATCGCCGCCAATTGCTGGCCCGACGTCAGACCGTCGGCCGACCGGCGATCGACATCCTGCACCAGCTGCCCCTTCAGGCCGGCCACGCGCACCATGAAGAATTCGTCGAGATTGGAGCCGGAAATAGACAGGAAGCGCACCCGTTCGAGTAAGGGATGCGCTGCGTTGCGCGCCTCCTCCAGCACGCGCCGGTTGAACGCCAGCCAGGACAGTTCGCGGTTGAAGTAGCGCTCGCTACCTTCTGTTCCGACGAATTGGTCGTCATCATGCTCGTCGAGGCGCGCGATATGGGCTGGGCGGGTCATGGAACCTCGAATGGCAAAGTCGGCGCGGGATCGATCATCAGGCTAGCCTCGGTCAATGTGGCCCGGGCCAGCGGAATCGACAAGCGCTTCCGCCGCTCCAGCACCGCCTGATCGAGCACATCGACCGCGCGTAGCAGCGAAATGTGACTCCTTTCCACACGGGTCAGCAGCCACTGGATCAGGTCCGGCCGGGCATCCAGGCCGCGCCTGAGGAACTGCCGTTCGAACAAGGCCTGCATCAGCACGTCGTCCGGCGCATGGATTCGCGCGACCGGGCTGGCGGCGAGGCGGGATCTGAGATCGGGCAGCTTCACCGTCCATTCCGGCGGTGCGACATCGGCGACGATCACCAAAGGATGCCGCTCTTCCTGCGCCCGGTTCCAGGCGTGGAACAGGCTCGCCTCGGGCTGGCGCTCGGCATCGTCGATGATCGTGCCGCCGCTCTTCGCGGCGAAGATCCGTGCGAGCAGGCTGCGTCCCGACTTGCGCGGGCCGACCAGCACGACGCTCATCACCGGCCATGACGCCCAATGTTCGAGCAGTTGCACCGCCCGCGCATTGGAGTCGCTGACCAGGAATTCGTCGTCGCGCGGATCGGCGGGCCATTCGAACGGCAGGGCGATCTGGCTGCCCGTCATCGTCAACCCGTACTGTTGTCCGCCGCGCCCACGCTCGGCGGCGGCAGTAGGGGGCGGCGAATGCGCAACGTCGTGCCGCTGCCCTGCACCTGCCATCCGCGCGCGGTGAGCGCGGCGGCGAGTGCTGCCGGATCGCCATCGAAGCCGACACGCATCACGGAGACTCCGCCGAGCGCCAGGCTGCTGGTCAGCGCAGTGCGCACGCCGGGAATCGCGCGCAACGCCGCTTCGGCTGCCGACACGGCACTCGCGCCCGGCGTATCGAACTGCACGCTGACGACGCTGCCCGTCGTCGTCGCGGTTTGCGCCGTATCGGCGGCAGCGGCCGCCGCCGCAGCGGCATCGGCCAGCGCGGCATCGTCGGCCGGCGGCACCTCTTCGGTCGGCGGAGAATAGGACAGGCCGGCATCGGTCGAGAGCCGCCCGTCCCGCAACGCGCCCTGATACGCCTCGTCCATCCGCTTCACGCCGGCATCGAGCAGTGCCGCGAGGCCGTCGCCGTTGCTGACGCGCAGGGTGAAACGCGCGATCATCTCATTGTCCGGCCCGTGGCGCGCCTCGAACACGCCGATCACCGGGCCACCGGGCCATTGCCGATACAACCTTACCGACGGCACCAGAATATCGATCGCGCCATATTGGTCGAGGATCGAACGCCACCACATCCGCCCCGGTCGCCCGATCTGGCCGAGATTGATCAGCAGCGAATCGGGCCCAGTGCCCGCCGGGCGAACATAATCCACGCTGCTGGAGCCGGTGCGAAAACGCGTCCACGCATCCAGCCAGTCGCTATGCTTTTCGAACACCTGCCCCACGCCGCCCGAATATTGCAGCGGCACGACCAGCATCGGCGAGGAGCGCTGGCCCAATCCGGCGACGCCCAGAATAGATCCGGCCCGCGCCCGGCTGAACAATACCCCCAGTCGCGCGACATAACGGTTCGGGCCGATCTGCTCGTTCTCGACCACGATGCCCGAAACCATGCCGTCCAGCGCGCCGTCGGAAAGCCCGCCGCCGCTGCCGCCCAGCCGCTGCGAGAGCATCATCCAACCCTTGCGCTGCGCGAGCCGCCAGCCGGCATAGCGCGCAGCATCGGCCGTCTTGCCCGTCACATCGACGTCGATCCCGCCGACCTCATAGCTGCCCGATCCGTCCGCCGCGGCCAGCGGCGCGCTGTCCGCTGCCGGGTCGTCACCCTGCGCCAGTACGATCCCGCCGGTCGCGGCAAGCGCAAGCGTCAGGGCGAAACGCAAACCGCGCGAAGATTGAACAACCGACATTGCGGCCCTTTTGGCGAAGCAGGCGTGGAAATCCAAGCAGGATATGGTTAGGGCGCGCACATGAGCGACACCGAACCCTACACTTACGCCCAGGCAGGCGTATCGATCGCCGCCGGCAATGCGCTGGTCCGTGCCATCGGCCCGCTGGCGAAATCGACGCGCCGCAAGGGTGCCGATGCCGATCTCGGCGGCTTCGGCGGCTTCTTCGACCTGAAGGCGGCGGGCTTCGTCGATCCCCTGCTGGTCGCGGCGAACGATGGCGTCGGCACCAAGCTGAAGCTGGCGATCGAGCATAACGCCCATGATGGCGTTGGGATCGATCTCGTCGCGATGTGCGCCAACGACCTGATCGTGCAGGGTGCCGAACCCCTGTTCTTCCTCGATTACTACGCCACCGCAAAACTCGAACCCGCCGTCGCCGAACGCGTCATCGCCTCGATCGCAGAAGGATGTTTGCAGGCCGGGTGCGGGTTGATCGGCGGCGAGACGGCGGAGATGCCCGGCATGTACGCGCCGGGCGATTACGATCTCGCCGGCTTCTGCGTCGGCGCGGTGGAGCGATCGGACGTGCTGACCGGTCGCGAGATCGCCCCGGGCGACGTGGTGTTGGGCTTGGCCTCGTCGGGCGTGCATTCGAATGGTTTCTCGCTGGTCCGCCGCCTTGCCGCCGACAAGGGCTGGAAACTCGATCGCCCGGCTCTGTTCGATCAGGAGACGCTGCTGATCGACGCGCTGATGGCCCCGACGCGTATCTATGTGAAGAGCCTGCTCCCGCTGCTGAAGGCGGGCCGGATCAAAGGCCTCGCCCACATCACCGGCGGTGGCCTGCTGGAAAATATCCCCCGCGTGCTGCCCAAAGGCGTGCATGCGGCGATCGACGGGGACGCCTGGCCCCAGCCGCGCCTAATGGCCTTCCTGCAAGCGCAGGGCGCGATCGAGCCGGAGGAAATGGCGCGGACGTTCAATTGCGGTGTCGGTATGGCAGTCGTCGTCGCTGCGGATGTGGCGACCGATGTCAAAGCCGCGCTGGAATCGGCCGGCGAAACCGTCTTCGAAATCGGCACGATCGAGGCCGGCGAAACCGGCTGCACCGTCACCGGCAGCCTGGAAACCTGGGGCGCCCGCTCGCCATGGACCGCCACGCACAATGCGTGACCCATTTCTTCTCCCCTCCCGCTTGCCGGAGGGGCTGGGGGAGGGCGTGAACGATAGGGCTGCCGCTAATTGCCTCGCCTTCCCCCAGCCCCTCCGGCAAGCGGGAGGGGAGCAGTGAAGAAAGTCGGCATCCTCATCTCAGGCCGAGGCTCTAACATGATGTCGCTCGTGGAGGCCTCCCGCGCGTCGGGAGCAAGCTACGAGATCGCCCTCGTCGCCTCCGACAAGCCCGAGGCTCCCGGCCTCGCATGGGCCGCCGCACAAAACATCCCGACCTTTGCCCAGTCCCCCAAGGGCATGCCCAAGGCGGACTATGAAGCGACGATCGACGCCGCCCTGCGCGCCGCGAACATCGAGATCGTCGCGCTCGCCGGCTATATGCGTCTGCTCTCCGACGATTTCGTCGCGCGCTGGCGCGGTCGGATCGTCAACATCCACCCCTCGCTGCTGCCCAAATACAAGGGCCTCGACACCCACGCCCGCGCGATCGACGCCGGCGATGCGACCGCCGGCTGTTCGGTCCATATCGTCACCGAGGAACTCGACGGCGGCGAGATCCTCGGTCAGGCCGAAGTCCCGATTCTGCCCGGCGACACGCCCGACACGCTATCGGAACGGGTCCTTGCCGCCGAGCATCGCCTTTACCCGCGGGTTCTGGCAGACTTCGCCGCGTCATGAGTCCCGATCCCGAACCCGTCTTGGCGAAAGTACGCGACGCGGCGCTGTCGCTTCCTTCGACCTACGAGAAATTGTCGCACGGCTCGCCCGGTTTCTTCATCGAACAGGGCAAGGCCTTCGCCTATTTCTGGCACAACCATCACGGCGACAATGAGACGATTGCGATCGTCAAGACGACCGGGCTGGACGAACAGCAGATGCTGATCGAGAGCGATCCCGATTTCTATTATGCGCCACCCTATCTCGGCCCGTCCGGCTGGGTCGCGATGCGGCTCGATGGCGCGGAGGTCGATTGGGATCGTGTGGCGGACCGGATCGCGATCAGTTGGGAACTCGCCGCCCCGCGCCGCCTGCTCGAGGCAGGCGGGCGATGAACGAGGAAACGCCGCCGCCGCCGGTTCCCGAAGTTCCGCAGGGGCCGACCGATGCGATCGTCCCGCCCAACCCTTCAGTCGAGACCGTCGCACAGCAGGCGGTCGACCGTGCGGAGGCCGCCGCGACGCGCCGCCGCTGGGTCAGCCTGGCCGAACTGGTCGGTGTGGCGGGGCTCGTCATCGCCGCTCTGGGCCTGTGGATGACCTGGTCCGACCGCCGCGCCGACGTCAATGCCAAACAGGCCGAACGCGCGACCGAGGCCAAGGTGCGCACGCTGGTGATGCTGAAAGCCAGCGGCAACGGCGACAAGCTGACCCTGTCCGATGCCGCGCACGACGTGCAATCGATCGATGTCACCTTCCCCAAGGCGCTCGGCATCGCGGCGCTAAGCGATGTCGATCCCAAGATCGAGGCCAACTGGTTCTCGCGCGCGCTGCTGGACCTCACCGATGGCGGCCCCGACAAGCGCGAGGGTCGCCTGCCGGTGCTGATCGCCGCGCATTATTGGGACGGCGATGTCGAACGCAAGGATAGCGCGATCTACGACGTGACGTGGAAGACCGAAGGTCGATTCCTGGCCGGTCGGGCGCTGAAGGTTGAGGGTCTCAAACTGCGCGAGCGAACGGGTTCGGCGGCACGGCTCGATGCGATCTGGGCGGCGGAGAAGCCCAAACCTGCCAAGTGACCTATCGTCAGAGGTCCAGCGCGTAGACCGGATCGACATGCACTTCGCTGCCGACCACGAACTCGCGCGAACCGATCACGCGAAAACCCTGCCGTTCGTAGAAGGCCCGCGCCCGCGCATTGTGTTCCCAAACGCCGAGCAACAGGCGCTTGCCGCCCGCCGCCCGAGCATCGTCCTTGGCCCGCGACATCAACGCTGCGCCGATGCCGCTGCCATGAGCTTGCCGCAACGTGTAGATCCGGCGCAACTCGACGTCGCCCGGCTGGAGATCGATCGGGAAATCGGGGGGCGTCAGCACTGCATAGCCGAGCGGAGCAAAGCCCGGCTCGATCTCGGCGACCGTTACCACGCAACCAGTGTCGCCGAGCCAGCGCGCGAACACTTCGGCGGTGTTGTTCTTCAGGCAATGCGCCAGCAGGTCGCCGCCGTCCAGCGATTGCGCATAGGTATCGAGAAACGCGGCATTGGCGACGAGCGACAGAAGGGCCGCGTCATCCGCCCCCGCCTGTCGCACGCGCCATTTCATCAACCGACGATTTCTTCTGGCTTGAAGAAGTAAGCGATCTCGATCTCGGCATTCTCGTCCGAATCCGAACCGTGCACCGTGTTCGCCTCGATCGATTCGGCCAGTTCCTTGCGGATCGTGCCGGCATCGGCATTGGCCGGGTTGGTCGCGCCCATGATGTCGCGGTTGCGCTGCATGGCGTTCTCGCCTTCCAGCACCTGAACCACGACCGGGCCGGAGATCATGAAATCGACCAGTTCGCCGAAGAACGGACGCTCCTTGTGCACCGCGTAGAAGCCCTCGGCCTGTTCGCGGGTCATCTGGATGCGCTTGCTGGCGACGACGCGCAGGCCAGCTTCTTCCAGCATTTTGGTGACGGCACCGGTGATGTTGCGACGCGTCGCGTCGGGCTTGATGATCGAAAACGTGCGGTTCGCGGCCATGACCGTGAAGCTCCTTAAATCTGTGATAGCGGAAAGTGGCGGTTCCCTAGTCGGGCGCGGGCGGTGATGCAAGCGCTGCGGCCAGCAATTCAGGCCGCCTTCTCCCAGCGCCCGCCCTCGTTCTGCTTCCAGTAATTGCGCGTCACCCCGTCGCGATCGGCCAGCGCCTTCCAGGCGACACGCGCCTCGACGATGCGATCCGCGTCGAAGAAATGGAACGCCCGGTCGAAGCCCAGCGCCTCGTCGCGCCATACGCCATCGACCATCGCAATATTGCGCGCGGCATTGGCCGGCTCCGGGCTGGCGCTCAGCAACACCGGCTGCGCGGAATCGCCCTCCCCGCCCGCCTCAGCGTGCGGCAGGAAACTCTCGGCGCTGTAATTCCATAGCAACCGATCGAGGCTCGCACGCTGTTGCGCGCTGTCCGTCACGATCAGCAGCCGCCCGCCGCTCGCCAGCACCTTCTCCGCGATCTGCGGCAAGGCCCGGTCGAGCGGCGTGGCGGTGAGGTGATAGAAATCGACCTGCATCAGCCCTCGAAATTATCCGCCACGAACCGGTCGAGCAACCGCACGCCATAGCCCGTCGCACCCTTGTCGTAGTTCGGCCCGGCCTTGTCCGACCACACCATGCCCGCGATATCGAGATGCGCCCACTTCACGCCCGTATCCACGAACCGCTGGATGAACTGCGCCGCGGTGATCGATCCGGCCCCACGCGGCCCGACATTCTTCATGTCCGCGATCGGAGAGTCGATCAGCTTGTCGTAGGTCGGCGAGAGCGGGAAGCGCCACAATTTGTCGCCGCTGGCGAGGCCAGCCTTCAACAACTGATCCGCCAGCGCATCGTCATTGGCGAAGCAACCGCCATGTTCGTTGCCCAGCGAAATGATGATCGCGCCGGTCAACGTCGCCAGATCGACGATCGTCTTCGGCTTGTGCGTCCGTTGTACCCAGGTAACGCAATCGCACAGCACCAGCCTACCCTCGGCATCGGTGTTCAACACCTCGATCGTCTGGCCGGACATGCTGGTCAGCACGTCGCCGGGCCGGATCGCATTACCGTCGGGCATGTTCTCCACCAGCCCGCACACGCCGATCACATTCGCCTTGGCCTTGCGCCCCGCCAGCGCCTTCATCGCGCCGACCACTGCGCCCGCGCCGCCCATGTCCCATTTCATGTCTTCCATGCCGGGCCCGGGCTTGAGCGAGATGCCGCCGGTATCGAACGTCACGCCTTTTCCGACCAATGCCAGATCGGGATCGCCCGCGCCTTTGCCGCTCCACTTGAGCGCCAGCAATTGCGCATCCTTTGCCGAGCCCTGGCTAACGCCGAGCAGCGATCCCATCCCCAAAGCGAGCATTTCCGCTTCACCGAGCACGGTGACTTCGAGGCCCAGACCCTCGATCTCCTTCAGCACCTTGGCGACGAAGGTTTCCGGATAGATCACGTTTGGCGGCTCGGCCACCAGCGTGCGGGTCAGGTCCATGCCTTCGGTCACCGCCTTCTGGTCGGCCCAGGCGGCATCGGTGCCTTCAGGCACGCCGGTCAGCGTGATCGCGGCCAGCGTCGGCTTCGATTTCTCGGGCAGCTTGGTGCGGTAGATATCGTGCCGCCAGCCGCGCTGCGCCGCTGCGCCTGCGAAGCGCGCCGCTGCTTTGGCGGTCGCACCGGTGCCGGAGAAATCGACCGTCACCCCGTCCACGCCGGAGGTCAGCAGCTTAGCGGTCAGCGCGCCGCCGGCCCGCTCGTAATCCGCTTCGCTCCCGGCCCCCACGCCGAGCAGCAGAACACGCCGCACGGTCTCGCCCGAGCTCACGAACGCCTCGATCACTGCGCCGGCCTCGCCATCGAACCGCCCACCCTTCGCGGCACCTAGCACGACCTGCTTTGCGACCGCATCCAGACCGCCGATCGCGCTGCGCTCCAGCGCATCCTTCTCGATCGGCAGCGCGAGCGCGGCGCCGGCATCTGCGGGCGCGGTGGAGAGAACGATCTGCATGGGAATCCTCGAAAGTTTTGGGGGAGGTGTTTGGAGGGGTCTGGGAAATCAAATACGATTCGCCCGCTCTAGACCCGCCGCACCGTGCTGGCAAAGCGCGGCATGGATGATCCGGCGATTGCGGCGCGGGCCTGCCGGTGCGATAGGGCGAGCATTCGCGCGTCATTCCGGCGCGTCTGGGGGTGTTTTTCCCGACGTGAAGCGTTCCGATCTGCTCTCGACCTGCGCCCCGTTTGTCGCCCTGCTGCTTGGCCTGCTCTTCGCGCAGTCCGCGCTGGCGCAAGACCTCCAGACGCCACCCACGCCGCCGCCCTCCGCGGTCGATCTGCCCACGGCGACGGACGATCAGGTCGCGTTCAGCGCCGGCACGCTGCAATACGATACCGATAGCCAGATCGTCACCGCCACCGGCGACGTCCGCATGGCGCGCAGCGGTGACAAATTGCGCGCCGACAAGGTCGTGTGGAACCGCCAGACCGGCAAGGTCCTCGCCACCGGCAGCGTGGCCGTCACCAACCCCGGCGGCGATATCGCTTATGGCGATTCGATCGATCTGACCGATTCGCTGAAGGACGGCATGGTCGACAACATGCTTGTCGTGCTGGAACGCGGCGGGCGTCTCGCCGCCCGCAAGGGTACGCGCTTTCCGGACGAGAAGGTCGAACTGGAGGACGCCGCCTACACGCCGTGCAACGTCACGACCTCCAAGGGCTGCCCCAAGGAACCGTCGTGGAAGATCACCGCGGTGCGCGTCACGTATCGCCCGGATCGCCAGCGCATCTATTACAAGGGCGCGCAGATCAACGTCTTCGGCCTGCCGACCATTCCCCTGCCCGCCTTCTCCCACCCGGTCGGCGGCGGCAGCGACAGCGGCCTGCTCTCGCCCGATCTCCGCTACAGCCGGACGAACGGCTTCGAATATGCCCAGCCGTATTATTTTCGCCTCGCGCCCAATCGCGGGCTGACGATCACGCCGCGCGTCTTCACCGGCGCGCTGCCGCTGCTCAAGGCGCAGTACACTGCGCTCGATACGAAGGGCGCGTTCAGCATCACGGGGTACGGCACCTACAGCCGGCGCAGCGACGATCTCGACACGTTCGAGCCGACCGACACGTCGGTGGCGTTCCGCGGTTATATCGACGGCATCGCGCGCTACCAGTTCGATCCGAACTGGAGCGCCAGCGCGTCGATCCGCGTGGCCAGCGACCGCACCTTCCTGCGCCGCTACGACATTTCGTACGACGATCGCCTGCGGTCTACCGCGCGGATCGAACATATCGATGCCAACAGCTATTTCGGCATCACCGGCTGGGCCGTGCAGACGGTTCGCGTCAACGACAGCCAGGGCCAGCAGCCGATCGCATTTCCCGAGATCGATTATCGCCGCCGCATGGACGACGGTCTGCTCGGCGGAAAATTCACGTTCCAGGCCAACACGCTGGCGCTGACTCGCACCGATGGACAGGACACGCAGCGCGGCTTCCTCAGTGCGCGCTGGGATTTGCGCAAGCTCACCCGCTGGGGGCAGGAAGTCACCTTCACCGCCTTCGGGCGCGGCGACTTCTACCACACCAGCGATACGCTGGCGACGAGCGTCCTCAATTATCGCGGTGAAGAGGGCGTCCAGAGCCGCGTGATGGGTGCCGTGGCGGTGGACGTGAAATGGCCGCTGATCGGGCAATTCCTCGGCGGCACGCAACGCATTACCCCTCGCGTGCAGATCGTCGCCTCGCCGCACATCAAGAACCTCGAAATCCCGAACGAGGATTCGCGCGCCGTGGATCTGGAGGATTCGAACCTCTTCGCGCTCAACCGCTTCCCGGGCTATGACCGGATCGATGACGGTACGCGCCTGACCTACGGTGCCGATTATGCGCTCGATCTGCCCGGCGTGGCGATCTCAACGAATATCGGCCAGAGCTATCGCCTGGGTACGCGCTCGGACATCTTTCCGCCCGGCACCGGGCTGGACGGCCGCTTCTCCGATTTCGTCGGGCGGACGGAGGTCCGCTATCGTGATTTCGTCTCGCTCACGCATCGCTACCGGCTCGACAAGAATGGTCTGGCGATACGCCGGAACGAACTGGATGCGACGATCGGGTCGCGCGCCACCTACATCCTGCTGGGTTATCTCAAGCTCAATCGCAACATCACCACGACCGAGGATCTGCAGGATCGCGAGGAGGTTCGCATCGCCGGTCGTGTACAGTTCGCGCGCTTCTGGTCCCTGTACGGATCGTCGCTGGTCGATCTCACCAACCGGGATGAGGATCCGCTGTCGGTATCCGACGGGTTCACGCCGGTCCGCCATCGCCTCGGCGTCGCCTATGAAGACGATTGCCTGAAGATCGGGTTCACCTGGAAGCACGATTACCAGAGCACCGGCGATGCGCGCGCCGGCAACGGCTTCCTGTTGTCGCTTTCATTCAAGAATCTTGGACGCTAAGCTGGGGTTCACCTGCCATCATGGATGGGGGAGTACCGCCGGGGCGTCGTCTAGGGATGTGGGCGGCACGATATGGGATTATTGAACACGTGATGATTTCTGTGACGAAGGCGGTGAAGACCGGCCGCGCGGTGGCCTTGCTCGCGGCATTGTCCGTAACCTGCACGCCGATCGGCGGCATGGCTCAGAAGGCTCCCAAGGCCAAGGCGCCTGCGAAGACGCCGGCGACAAAAACCCCTTCGGCCAAGGCACCCGCCGCCCAGGCGGATCCTAGGGCACCGGACGGTGCCGCGCCCGAAAACACCGTGGCGGACAACGGCGTTCCGGATGTCGGCCTGAACATTCCGGACAATCTGCAGCTTTACGGCAAGCTCGATCCGAACGTGCGCAAGCCGACCGCGATCGTCAACGAAACCGTCATCACCGGCACCGACGTCGATCAGCGTCTCGCGCTCGCCGTCGCGATCAACGGCTGGAAGCTGAGCCCCGAGGATACCGCCCGGCTGCGCACGCAGACGTTGAACCAGTTGATCGACGAAACGCTGCAGATCCAGGAAGCCAAGGCGAGCGAAGTCGTCATCACCCCGGCGGAACTGTCGCAGAGCTTCAACGGCGTGGCGAAGAATTTCAGCCGTTCGCCGGAACAGATGCGCACGTATCTGCGTCAGGTGAATTCCTCGGAACGCTCGCTCAAGCGCCAGATCGAGGGCGAACTGGCGTGGCAGCGTTATCTGCGGCGCAAGGTCGAGCCGACGGTCAACGTCAGCGAGGAAGAGGTCAAATCGATCCTCAAGCGCCTGCAGGATTCCAAGGGCACGCAGGAATATCACGTCAACGAAATCTATATCCATGCCGAGCCGGCGCAGGCGGCGCAGATTGCGGCCAGCATCACGCAGATGATCGACAAGATTCAGAAGGGCGAGGCGCCGTTCGGCTATTTCGCGCGCACCTTCTCGGAGGCCACGACGAAGAGCGTGGATGGCGATCTCGGCTGGGTGCGCAGCTCGCAACTGCCCGACGAACTCGCCCGCGCCGCTGAATCGATGCAGGTCGGCCAGATCGCCGGCCCGATCGCCGTCGCTGGTGGTTTCTCGGTCCTCTATCTCGTCGACAAGCGCCAGGTGCTGACCGCCGATCCGCGCGACGCGAAACTCGCGCTCAAGCAGATCACCGTGCGCTTCCCCGCCGGCACCACCCAGACGCAGGCCACCGAGCGCGTCGCGGCGTTTGCCGCCGCCACCAAGGCGATGCAGGGCTGCGGCGATGTGGCCAAGGTCGCCGCCTCGCTCGGCGGTGACGTGGTGGACAGCGATTCGGCCACGATCCGCGATCTTCCCCCTGCACTGCAGGATATCATGCTGAAGCTGGCGGTCGGACAGTCCACCCCGCCCTTCGGTTCTGCGCAGGACGGCGTGCGCGCGCTGGTGCTGTGCGGCCGCGATGAACCGCGCGGTGGCGATCTGCCCAATTCCAGCCGCCTGCAGGAACAGATGGAGCAGCAGCGCGTCAACCTGCGCGCGCAACAGCTGCTGCGCGATCTTCGCCGCGATGCGATCGTCGAATATCGTTGATCGGGCGCCTGCGATGATCGCTCCGCTTGCGGTCTCGATGGGCGATCCGGCCGGTATCGGGCCGGAGATCATCGCCAAGGCCTGGGCCGCGCGCGATGCGCAAGGTGTGCCGCCATTCTTCGCGGTCGGCGATGCGCGCGCGGTTGCCGCCGTGTGGGACGGCCCGGTCGCGTCGATCCTCGATCCCGCCGAGGCCTTGGGAGCCTTTGCGCGTGGCCTGCCGGTGCTCGGCGTGGATGATGGCGGACAGATCTCGCCCGGCCACCCGGATGTCGATGGTGCCCGCTGCGCGCTGCATTCGCTGGAGGTCGCCGCCGGCCTCGCGCGCTCCGATGCCGCCAGCGCACTCGTCACCGGCCCGGTGTCCAAGGCGCAGCTCTACCAGATCGGCTTCAGCTATCCCGGCCAGACCGAATTCGTCGCCGAACGCTGTGGCGTTTCGCGCGAGAATGCGGTGATGATGCTTGCTGGCCCGACATTGCGCGTGGTGCCCGTCACCACCCACGTCCCGCTCGCTGCCGTCTCCGGCCTGCTCTCGATCGACCTGCTCGTCGCCAAAGGCCGTGCCACTGCGCGCGGCCTGCGCAAGAATTTCGGCATCGAGACCCCGCGGCTGGCCTTTGCCGGCTTCAATCCGCACGCCGGCGAAGGCGGTGCGATCGGGCGCGAGGAGATCGATTTCCTGATCCCCGCTATCGCGCAATTGCGTGACGAAGGCATCGACGCGACCGGCCCGTTTGCCGCCGACACGATGTTCCACGCCCGCGCCCGCGCCACTTATGACGCGGCGATCTGCTGCTATCACGATCAGGCTCTGGTCCCGCTCAAGACGCTGCATTTCGACGAAGGCGTGAACATCACGCTTGGCCTGCCAATCGTGCGCACGTCGCCCGATCATGGCACCGCGTTCGGCATCGCGGGCAAGAACGTCGCGCATCCAGGCGCGATGATCGCCGCGATCCGCATGGCCGGGGAAGCGACCGAGCGCCGCGCCGCGCGCTTGTTGTGACCGAACTGCCACCTCTGCGCGAGGTCATCGCGCGCCATGGCCTCAACGCCAGCAAGGCGCTGGGCCAGAATTTCCTGCTCGACGGCCAGTTGCTCGCCCGCATCGCCCGCATCCCCGGCGATCTGAACGGCGCGGAAGTCTTCGAAGTCGGCCCCGGCCCCGGCGGCCTGACCCGCGCGCTGCTGCAGGCCGGTGCCCGCGTCACTGCCGTCGAGCGCGACCGCCGCTGCATCCCCGCCCTCGCCGAACTCAGCGAAGCATTCCCCGGCCAGCTCCGCGTGATCGAGGACGACGCACTGGAAATCGACGCCGCCTCGCTGTTCGAGGGCAAGCCGCACATCGTCTCCAACCTGCCCTATAATATTGGCACGGCCCTGTTCGTCCGCTGGCTCTCCGCCGATTGGACTCCGTGGTGGCAAAGCCTGACGCTGATGTTCCAGAAGGAAGTCGCCGACCGCATCGTCGCCGGCACCGACGACGACGCGTACGGCCGCTTGGCGGTGCTGGCGCAGTGGCGCTCTTCGGCCAAACTGGCGATGCCAGTCCACCGCTCCGCCTTCACCCCACCCCCCAAGGTGATGTCGGCCGTGGTGCACATCCTGCCCGAAGCAGCACCCGAGGGCGTGAATTTCACTACGCTCGAACGCCTGACCGGCGCAGCCTTCGGTCAACGCCGCAAGATGCTACGCCAAAGCGTGAAAGGCGTGCCGGGCGCGCTGGCCGCATTGGAAGCCGTCGGCATCGAGGCTACGCGGCGTGCGGAAACGGTGAGCGTCGGGGAATTCGTCGAAGTTGCGCGGGTAATGAGCGGCTGAACTACACGTTAGCGGCTATGTAAGCTAACACAGGCTTCGATTTCTACCGTGAAGGCGTGATGATCAAATCCGTGAACAAGAATTCACCTGTTGAGCAAATCAATCGTACAACAGGATCAGTGGTTTTCAAGGGAAAACTTTTGGTCTCATTCCCTAGTGTCACCAGAACCTTGTTGCCATCATATGATAAAGTGAAGGGTTGGACAGTACCCGGCACGGTCATGACAGATAAAGGTAATATTTCATCCTTTTTCCCGTTCAAATTCCAACTTAGCATCTGGACTGCTGATGCGCCCGAGGGTGTTTTTTTAGGGTCCGCGGGCAACGCTGTAAGCACAAAGCCGGCATAGAATTCAGGATTCTGTCCTGGCATAGCGGACGATGCGATTTGAATCCGAGCAAGAGGTACGTACTTACTGCTTGCGGCCAATGTCTTCAGTTGGACATTTCCGGACACCGTAAACGAAATACCTTCAGCAGGCAGGCTCAATTCGGAGAAATGATCAGCGGCCGTGTCACAATCGTAGGTTATGCCTTTCGCTTCGGCCATCGCCGGAACTGTCAATAACGCCAATCCAGCGATGTGCAGATAAGAAGCAAGCTTCATTTCCATTCCTTTCCCTGCGACATGCGTAAAGTCGATGAGTTCAACCGCTCCGGTTCGATATGCACCAATAGGGCAACTTGTGCGGTATTCGGGCCTCTGCCACCGCTCACTCCGAAATCACTCCTTAGCAGTCGTCTTCTCCGGCACCTTCGTCGCCACGGCCGCCGTCTGAACCGGGGGCCCCTTCACGATCGCCGCCGCCAGCGCATTGCCCTCGGGGCACGCAGCCTTCGCACACAACGCCCGCAACTTCGCCAGATTGGCCTTGGCCTGGATCACCGCGCCCTTCATTACCAGCGCCTCGCCCTGGCCCTTCAGCGCCAGCCGATCATTCGGCTCCAGCAGCAACGCTTCGCGGTACAGGCGGATCGCCTTGCCCGGCAGGCCGCGCGCCTGCGCCACGTCGCCCAGTGTCACGAACCCGGCGCGGTTGCGTGGATCGACCGCCAGCGCGGTCTCGATCAGATCGGTCGCACCATCCAGATTGCCCGCCGCCTGCGCCGCGCGGCCCTGCGCCAGCAACGCCATCGAACGCGGATCGATCTGCTCTTCCGGGCGCTGGCCGTGCAGCGACGTCGACACCGTCAGCAACGTGAGCGCGACGGCGGCGGCGACGGACGAATAACGCATGATGCTCTCCAGAATGCGCACAATCCCTACCGGCTAGCACGCGCGCCGGAGGCGTGCGACAAAAAAGCCGTCGGTATCGTCATGTGCCGGAGTCAGGCGCACGCCCGGGCCATGCGCGCGCCCGGCCGGCAGATCGGGCGTATCACTGGTCCAGCCGGGATGCCCGGCCAGGAACGCGGCGACCTGCCCCGCCCCTTCCTCGTCCAGCAGCGAACAGACGATATAGACGAGCGTCCCACCCGGCTTCACCAGCCCGGCACCGACTTCCAGCACATGCTCCTGCGTCTTCGCCAGCCGCGCAATCCGCTCCGGCGTCAGCCGCCAGCGTGCCTCGGGGTTGCGCCGCCAGGTGCCGGTGCCGGAACAGGGCGCGTCGATCAGCACGCAGTCCGCACTGTCCGCCCAATCCGACAGCGTCTCGGCCTCGCTCCCCGGATCGAGCAGCCGGGTTTCGATCATCGTCGCGCCCGCCCGCTCTGCGCGAGGCGTGAGGCGGGATAGCCGCGCACGATCGGTGTCGGTCGCCAGCAACGCGCCGTCATTGCCCATCGCCGCCGCCAGCGCGAGCGTCTTGCCGCCCGCCCCGGCGCAAAGATCGACGATCCGTTGCCCGCCCGAGGCCTCCGCCGCCAGCGTGACGATCTGGCTGCCCGCATCCTGCACCTCGATCGCCCCGGCCTTGAAGGCGTCCAGCGTCTCGACATTGGTGCCTGATGGCAGGCGCAACGCGTCGGCCAGCCCCGCGATCGCTTCCGCGCTCTCGATCGGATCGGGCGCGGGCTTCAACCGGTTGATCCGCACGTCGAGCGGTGCGCGATCGATCAGCGCGGGCAATTCGTTCGCGCCGATGCCCGAGGCAAGCAGCTTCGCCACGATCCATTCCGGCGCGACACCCGGTTTGGCTGCGACTTCCTTGGCACCGATCGCGGCGGGCGCATGGGTCGATCCGTCGAACAGGGCGGTCATCTCCGCATCGCCCTCGGCCAGCGCCAGCATCGCCGCCCGCCCGCTCGCCGGCCGCTCGCCCAACATGCGGATCGCGGCATAGACCAGCTCACGCACCGCGCGCCGGTCCTTGCTGCCGGCATAGCGGCGCTGGGCGAAATATTTGGCGATGATCGTATCCGCCGCGGCCCCGCTGTCTCGCGCCGCGGCGACGATCGCGTCGAGCAGGTCGATCGCTGCCTGGATACGGGCTGAGGGGGTCATTCTTCTCCCCTCCCGCAAGCGGGAGGGGTCGGGGGAGGGCTTGTTATGATGGATGGTGTTTTCACAACCCTCCCCTAGCCCCTCCCGCAAGCGGGAGGGGAATTATCTTGTCGGATAATTAGGCGCCTCGCGCGTGATCGTCACGTCGTGCACATGGCTCTCCATAAGCCCCGCCCCGGTGATCTGCACGAACCGCGCACGCTGTTGCAGGTCGGGAATGGTGGCCGCCCCGGTGTAACCCATCGCCGCCTTCACCCCGCCGACCAACTGGTGGATCACGTCCTTGGCCGGGCCCTTGAACGCCACCTGTCCCTCGATCCCCTCGGGCACCAGCTTCAGTTGATCCTTGATATCGCCCTGAAAATAGCGATCCGCCGAACCGCGCCCCATCGCGCCGACCGATCCCATGCCACGATACGATTTGTATGCCCGCCCCTGATACAGGAACGTCTCGCCCGGCGCTTCTTCGGTGCCCGCCAGCAACGACCCGATCATCACGCTGGAGGCACCCCCGGCCAACGCCTTGGCGATGTCGCCCGATGTGCGGATGCCGCCATCGGCGATTACCGGCACGCCGTGCTTGTGGCCTTCCTCGGCGCAGTCCATCACCGCCGTCAACTGCGGCACGCCTACGCCGGCCACGACCCGCGTGGTGCAGATCGATCCCGGCCCGATGCCGACCTTGATCCCGTCCGCGCCGGCATCGATCAGCGCCCGCGCAGCTTCCGCCGTCGCCACGTTGCCGGCGATCACCTGCACCGAATTGCTCAGCTTCTTCACGCGCTCCACCGCCCGCGCGACGTCGCGATTATGGCCATGCGCGGTGTCGATCACCACCAGGTCGAGATCGGCATCGACCAACGCCTCGGTCCGCTCGAAGCCCTTGTCGCCCACCGTCGTCGCCGCCGCCACGCGCAGCCGTCCGGCCGCATCCTTGGTCGCGTTCGGGTAATTGACCGCCTTTTCCATGTCCTTGACGGTGATCAGGCCGACGCAGCGATAGCTTTCGTCCACCACCAGCAATTTCTCGATCCGGCGCTGATGCAGCAACCGCCGCGCCTCGTCCTGCCCGACGCCGGTCGAAACGGTGGCGAGATTCTCGTGCGTCATCAGTTCGGCGACCGGCTGGTGCGGGTTGCCGGCGAAGCGCACGTCGCGATTGGTCAGGATGCCGACCAGCTTGCCGTCCTTTTCCACCACCGGGATGCCGCTGATCCTGTTGCGCGTCATCAGCGCCTGCGCCTCCGCCAGCGTCGCAGTCGGTGCGATCGTGATCGGGTTGACGACCATGCCGCTCTCGAACCGCTTCACCTGGCGCACGGCGGCGACCTGCTCGTCGATCTCCATGTTGCGGTGGAGCACGCCGATGCCGCCCAGTTGCGCCATCACGATCGCCATGTCGGCCTCCGTCACCGTGTCCATCGCCGAGGACAGGATCGGGATATCAAGCTTGATCCCGCGCGTCAGCTGCGTGCGCGTATCCGCCATGCTCGGCACGATATCGGACTCCGCCGGATACAGCAGAACGTCGTCGAAGGTGAGGCCGAGGCGGATGTCCATGGGGTGCCAGTTCCGTTGCATGGGGAGGGAATCGTGGCGTGCCATGTAACCAAAGGGGGCCGGATGCGCTAGGGTGCGCAGTGTCGGTGGCCTGAGTTCACGATCCACCTGATACCGATCCGAATTCGGCCCGGCGCGCTTGCAATGTTGGGAATGCGTTGCTCGTGTGCCCAGCCATGGCCCGATCGCTCTTCCTTTGCACAATCTTCAATGCCCCACCCCTGGCGAACATCATCCCAACCGCGATACCGCGTGACTTTGTGTGAACTTCGGCCGCCAAAATCTGGTCGCGGGCGCAATGGCGAGCGGCACTATTCTGCTATCTCCCACGGCGCGATCTGCTAAATTGTTGCGACATCGCAGCAGGGGAAACGAGATCATGGGTTTGACCGCAGGCGTGCTCGCGCTGGCCCTGGTGCTGTTGTACCTGTTCACCAGCATCAAGATCGTCCGGCAGGGCTATCAATATACGATCGAACATTTCGGCCGCTTCACCACCACGGCGCGGCCCGGCTTCAATTTCTATCCCGCCTTCTTCTACCGTGTCGGCCGCAAGGTGAACATGATGGAGCAGGTGATCGACATTCCGGGTCAGGAGATCATCACCAAGGACAATGCGATGGTCGCGGTCGACGGCGTGGTGTTCTTCCAGGTGCTCGATGCGGCCAAGGCGGCATACGAAGTGTCCGAACTCTATGTCGCGATCCTGCAGTTGACGACCACCAACCTGCGCACCGTGATGGGGTCGATGGATCTGGACGAGACGCTGTCGAAGCGCGACGAGATCAATGCGCGCCTGCTGGTCGTGGTCGATCACGCCACGGCGGCCTGGGGCGTGAAGATCACCCGCGTCGAGGTGAAGGACATTCGCCCGCCCGCCGACATCGTCAACGCGATGGGCCGCCAGATGAAGGCCGAACGCGAGAAGCGCGCCAACATCCTGGAGGCGGAAGGTTCGCGGGCGTCGGAAATCCTGCGTGCGGAGGGTCAGAAACAGTCGAAGATCCTAGAAGCGGAGGGCCGCCGCGAAGCCGCCTTCCGTGACGCCGAGGGCCGCGAGCGTGCCGCGCAGGCCGAGGCCAAGGCGACCGAACTCGTCTCGATCGCGATCGAACAGGGCAGCGCGCAGTCGCTCAACTATTTCATCGCCCAGAAATATGTCGAGGCGGTCGGCAAGTTCGCCACCTCTCCCAACGCCAAGACGATCCTGTTCCCGGTCGAGGCGACGCAGTTGATCGGCACGTTGGGTGGCATCGGTGAACTCGCCCGGACGGCGTTCGGCAACGATCAGCCTGCGCAGCCCAAAGCCGCTACGCCGCCGGTACGCGTCAAGGGGCCGTTCGAACAGGGCGACAAATGACGCTGGACGACGTCGGCGCTGGGACGTTGTGGCTGGTCTTCGCTTTGGTGATGGGCGTGGCCGAACTGATCGTGCCCGGCGTTTTTCTGGTCTTCCTGGCCATCGCCGCCGCGATCACCGGGTTGGCCATGCTGGTGCTGCCCGACCTGCCCGTCGCCGCCCAACTCGCCTCGTTCGCGATCTGGAGCGGGGTGACGGTGCTGATCGGTCGCCGCTGGTATCGCGACTACCCGGTCGCCACGTCGGATCCCCTGCTCAACGATCGTGCCGCCCGTCTGATCGGCGAGATCGTCACCGTTGATCAGGCGATCGAACACGGTCGCGGTCGGGTGAAGGTCGCCGACGGCGTCTGGCCGGCACGTGGCCCCGATGCCGCCATCGGCAAGAAAATGCGCGTAACGGAGGTCGAAAGCGGCATGCTGCTGGTCGAGCCGGTGGAGACGCCCACCACCGGCTGACCGGTCGAACCTACTTCTTGCCGAACAACCCGCTCGCCAACCCACTCAGATCGTTGAGCGGATTCCCGTCGCCATCCTTGTCGAGCATACCCGAAAGCTTGCCCATGATGCCCTCGCCACCCTGCGCCGAAAGCAGGCTGGCGAACTGCCCAAGCGATCCCTCGCCACCGATATGACCGACGATCTGTTGCAGGATGTCCGGCGACAGACCAGTCGAAGCCGCCGCCGTCTCTACCGTATCGCCCGGTTCCGGATGCGCCTGGCCCAAAGCGGCCACCGCCGATTCGGCCTGTTCGGGTGAAATCCCGACCTTGGCCGCAAGATTCTTGATGTCCACGTTTTCAGTGACCTGGCTAAGCAGTCCGTCGAACAAACCCATGACAATATCCTTCAGCGGATCGCGAGCGGGGATGGCTCACCTGACCAATTTAGCGACTTTCGGGCATCACCGCCAATATTCACCGGCCCGCATGCGCTTTTGCCAGTGCCGGACGATCGAACGCCTGATCGGCATAACGCCCGTTGGCATCTATCCAGTGGAGGAAGAGATGCGCTGACCAGCTATTGGGGTTGGGTGCGAGCCGCCCGTGTCGGCGATGGACGCCCTGATACAGCACACCGTCCCCCGGTTCCATCGCGACTGATCCATAGGGCGCGCCCTCGAAATCATCCTTCACTGAACCGGACGGTTCCACCTGATCCGATCCGACCGACAACGCCCATGGCACGCCGTCGCCATAGGCGATGGTCAGCGACAAACTATGTTCGCACGCCAGCCGATCCGAATGCACGCGGCAGATATCCCCCTTATGATACAGGCGGAAATAGGCGTAGGTCGGCAACAAGTCGCATTGCGTCGCCTGGGCGATGCGCGGGGTCAGCCCCCACAGGAACGTCATCATTGGCGGATAGGCGTTGGAATAGACCGCGATCGCGTCCTTGCTGATCAGCGGTCCACGCGTAGTGAATTGCCGCGCCCGCTGGCTGAGGCCCAGATCGACCCGCATCTGTTCGTAAAAGCCGTTAAGCACGATCGGCGGGAACAGGCCGGTCAGTCCGGTATAGCCAAAGGCCCGATAATGTTCTGCTTCGGTCATTTTCGCACCATCATAGATCGGGAGGCAGATACCCTCGACGTGCCTCTACCGAGAAAAGTCGGGCGCGAGAATAGTGGCGAAGCGGCCAGCCCCGCTCTCCCATTGGCGACGCGAGCAGCGCGTTTACCGAATTTGCGAGCGATTCTCCGGCCGGTCGCCCGGCAAGATGCAGCCGGACAGCGCCGATGAAGCAGCGCGTTATCGTGTCGTGATAGCCTTGGGTATCGTCGTTCACCCCGCCGGTACTCTCGTTATAGCGCGAGATGATTCCGGCGATCTCGCCGTCGATATCGATCCCGGGGCGTTCGAGCAGGAGCCACAGGCATGCGGCCAGATGCGCCTCATGCGTCCATTCCGCTTTCGGCAGGGTGCGGCCAAGCAATCCCTCTCCGATGCGACGGATCGCGGCATCGTCAGCAAAGGGTCGGAAGGGCAAGTCGGTCATCGATCGGGTTCCTCGGCCCCGATCGATGACCGGGTATGTCAGGCGGGTTCTTCGGTTTTTGGGGCGGCTTGGCGCACACCTTCGTCCACATGTTCGGCGAATTGGGCGAAGTTCTCGACGAACAGATCGACCAGCTTGGCCGCAGTGGCGTCATATTCCGCCTTGTTCGCCCAGGTCTCGCGCGGGTCGAGGATCGCGCTGTCCACGCCCGGCACGCTGACCGGCACCTTGAAGCCGAAGTTCGGATCGGTGCGGAACTCGGCATCGTTGAGCGACCCGTCGAGCGCGGCGTTGAGCAAGGCGCGTGTCGCCTTGATCGGCATGCGGTTGCCGGTGCCGTATTTGCCGCCGGTCCAGCCGGTGTTGACCAGCCAGCAATCCACCCCGCCCTTGGCGATCCGGCTCTTGAGCAGATTGCCATAGATCGAGGGATGGCGCGGCATGAACGGCGCGCCGAAGCAGGTCGAGAAGGTCGCATCCGGTTCGGTCACGCCGATCTCGGTGCCCGCGACGCGTGCGGTATAGCCCGAGAGGAAGTGGTACATCGCCTGATCCGGTGTCAGCTTCGAGATCGGCGGCAGGATGCCGTAAGCATCCGCCGTCAGCATCACGATGTTGCGCGGCACCGGCCCCATATTCTCTTCCGAGGCATTGGGAATGAAGTCGATCGGATAGGCACCACGGCTGTTCTCGGCCAGGCTGTTGTCCTCCAGATCGAGCGCGCGGGTGACCGGGTCCATCACGACATTCTCCAGCACCGTGCCGAAGCGCTTGGTGGTGGCGAAGATCTCGGGCTCGGCATCGGCCGACAGGCGGATCATCTTGGCGTAGCAACCGCCCTCGAAATTGAACACCGCGGTATCCGACCAGCCATGTTCGTCATCGCCGATCAGCGTGCGGCTGGCGTCGGCGCTAAGCGTCGTCTTGCCGGTTCCGGACAGGCCGAAGAACACCGCCGTGTCGCCGTTCGGGCCGATATTGGCCGAACAGTGCATCGGCATCACGCCGTCGACCGGCAGCAGATAGTTGAGCAGGCCGAACACGCTCTTCTTCATCTCGCCGGCATATTTCGTGCCACCGATCAGGATCAGCTTCTCGGTGAAGTTCACCGCGATGACCGTCTCGGTACGGCAGCCGTGCCGGGCCGGATCGGCGCGGAAGCTCGGCAGGTCGATGATGGTATATTCCGCCTCGAACCCGCGCAGTTCGGATTCCTGCGGGCGCACCAGCATCGTACGGATGAACAGATTGTGCCAGGCCAGTTCCGTCACGACACGAACGCGCACCCGATTTTCAGGCTGCGATCCGCCGAACAGATCCTGGATGTACAGGTCTTCCTTGTCCTTCAGCGCGGCCATGAAATCGGTCTTGAGCGTTGCGAACTGCTCGGGGCTCATGCCCTTGTTGCTCTTGCCCCACCACACGACGGACTCGGTTTCGGCATCGCGGACGATGAACTTGTCCTGCGCCGAGCGACCGGTATGCGCGCCGGTCTCGACGACCAGCGGACCATCGGCGGACAATTTGCCCTCGCCCTTGGCCACGGCCGTCTCGACCAGACGTGCGGTGACGAGGTTCCAGTGCAGGTTGGCGCGGGTTTCGATGCCCTGCGCTTCAAGCCCGGCGGTGGGAATGCGGTCGCTCAAAACGAATCTCTCCTGAAATCACGGCGCGGTTACTACCCGCATACGTATGCATTGTGTGATTCGCGCTTATCGTGCCGGACGGTATCATGTCCAGATGACAACGCTGACCGCGCAATCGGTTGAGCGGACAGACGGTTTAGACTAATTGATCGATCCGCAACGCAGGACGAAACTTGATGACGGCAACGATCGCGCTCGTTGATGATGATCGCAATATTCTGACATCGGTATCGATTGCCTTGCAGACGGAAGGGTTCGTCACGCGGGTCTATTCGGATGGCGAGACGGCGTTGAAGGCGTTGATCGAAAATCCGCCGGATCTCGCCATTTTCGATATCAAGATGCCGCGCATGGACGGCCTCGAACTGCTTCGCCGGCTGCGCGAGAAGCAGTCCACGCCGGTGATCTTCCTGACCTCCAAGGACGATGAGCTGGACGAAGCGCTGGGCCTGGCGATGGGCGCCGACGATTACATCGCCAAGCCGTTCAGCCAGCGCCTGCTGATCGCCCGCATCCGCGCGATCCTGCGGCGTACCGAACTGGCACAATCCGGCCCGGCGGGTGACGAAGAGGTGGCGGCCGGCGAACTGGCACGCGGGCGGCTGGCGATGGATACCGCGCGGCACCGCGTCACCTGGGGCGGCGTCAACGTGACGCTGACGGTGACGGAGTTCCTCATCCTGGAAACGCTGGCGCAGCGACCGGGGATCGTGAAGACGCGGAACCAGTTGATGGATGCCGCCTATCAGGACGACATCTATGTCGATGATCGCACGATCGACAGCCACATCAAGCGCGTACGCCGCAAGTTCAGGCAGATCGATCCCGAATTCGATGCCATCGAAACATTGTATGGCGCGGGATACCGATTTTCCGAGGAATGACGAATTCGGCGTTGAGTGACGACGGCGAACTGAGCCTGCGCTGGTCGGGCCGGGTTTCGCTCACGCCGCGGATCCTTGCGGTCAACATCTTCGCGCTCGCACTTCTGGCGGGCGGGTTTTTCTATCTCGATTCCTATCGCAGCCGGATCGTGGACAGCCGCGTCACGCAGGCCAGCAGCGAGGCGCGACTGATCGCCGAGGCGTTGCGTTCGGCCGAGCCGGATCGGCGCGATGCGCTGATGCTTCGGCTGGCGGGCGACACCGGCGCGCGATTGCGGCTGTATGACGAGCGCGGCAAGCTGCTGGCCGATACGCGCGCGCTGGGCCTGCGCAACATGGTGCTGCAGGATCCGGACAAGCAAGGGCGTGGCCAGGCGGCGGCGCGTTTCCTGGATGCGATGATCGATACCGTGGTCGGTGCGGCCCGCCCGCCCCTCTACCGCGAGCGGGCCGACGGCTTCGCCTGGCCGGACGTGCGGACGGCACGGAGCGGAAACCTCATCGCCGCGACGGTGTGGCGCGCGCCCGATCGCACACCCGTCATCACCGCCGCTGCCGCCGTGGCGGGCCAGGGCGTGGTGATGACCACCGCCAACGCGACCGACATCACGCAGACGGTTCGCGTCGAGCGCTTCCGCCTGAGCGTCGTTCTGCTGATCGTGTCGCTGGTGTCGATCCTGCTGTCGCTATTTCTGGCGCGCACGATCGTGCGTCCGTTGCGGCGCCTCGCCCGCGCGGCCGTACGGGTGCGGTTGGGCCGGGCGCGCGAAGTGGTGGTACCCCGCCTGCCCTCGCGGCGCGACGAGATCGGGATGCTGGCGCGGGCCTTGTCCGACATGAGCCTGGGTCTGCGCGCGCGGATCGACGCGACCGAGGCGTTCGCGGCCGATGTGACGCACGAGATGAAGAACCCCCTCGCTTCCCTGCGCTCCGCGGTCGAGAGCCTGTCGATGGTCAAGGATCCGGAATTGCAGGCGCGGCTGCTGACGATCGTGCGCCACGATGTCCAACGGCTCGATCGCCTGATCACGGACATTTCGGAAGCCTCGCGGCTCGACGCCCAGCTCAGCCGGGCCAAGTTCGAGCCGGTGGATGTCGGCGTGATGATCGCCGGCCTGCTGGCTCAGCGCGAGGCGCGCGGTGTCGAACGTGGCATCCGCCTGCGCTACGATCACCGCGACGGCGAGCGGATGACGGTGATGGCCGAAGGTGCGCGGCTGGAACGGGTGTTCGAAAACCTGCTCGACAATGCGGTGTCCTTCTCGCCCGATGGCGGAATGATCGCGATCTCGGCCGCGCGCGAGCAGGAGATGTTGCGCATCCGGGTCGAGGATGAAGGCCCCGGTGTGCCCGAGGAAGCGCGCGAGCAGGTGTTCAGCCGCTTTCAGTCGCTGCGCCCCGAAAGCGAGGAGTTCGGCAAGCATTCCGGCCTTGGCCTCGCCATTGCGCGAACCATCGTCGAGGGGCATCAGGGCGATATCGCGGTGGAATCGCGGGAGGACCGGGTGAAGGGCGCGCGCTTCGTGGTGAGATTGCCGTTGGCTGACCGGCGATGAGCATTCCGACGCTCAGCAGCGAGACGCTGCATGCGACGGCGGTGGCGATCGGCGGTCACGCGGTGCTGATCGAGGGGCCGTCCGGTGCCGGCAAGTCCGACCTCGCATTGCGCCTGATCGATCGCGGCGCAGTGCTGATCAGCGACGATCGGACGATACTGCATGCCGATCACGGCGCGCTTCGGGCCACGGCGCCCCGGACGATCGCGGGCCGGATCGAGGTGCGCGGAATCGGCATCCTGCCGATGCCGCATGCCGAGGGCATAGAGGTGGCTTTGCTCGTCCGGCTGACCGATACGGTCGAGCGCATGCCGCTTGAGACTATTGAGCGGCGCATCGCCGGCATCATCATCCCCGAAATCGCGCTCGATGCCCGCGAGGCTTCTGCGCCGATCAAGGTCGAACTCGCATTGAAGAGGCAGATCGCCTGATGGCTGATCCGAAGAATATCCTGCTCGTCACCGGGCTGTCCGGCGCGGGCAAATCGACGGTCCTGCGGACGCTGGAGGATCTTGGATGGGAGGTGGTGGACAATCTGCCGCTGCTGCTGCTCGATCGATTGCTCGGTGCGCCTTTGCCGGAAGGATCCGGTGGCAACGATCTGCCACTGGCGATCGGCATCGGGGCACGCACACGCGATTTCGATCCGGATCGCATCGTTCAACGCATCAAGACGCTGCGCGAACAGCACGGCCATGACATCGGCACATTGTTCCTCGACTGTTCGGGCGCGGAACTGGAACGGCGTTATTCCGAGACGCGGCGACGGCATCCGCTGGCGCTCGATCGACCGGCGAGCGACGGCATCGCGCGCGAACGCGAATTGCTCGCGCCGCTTAGGGACTGGGCCAACCGGCTGATCGACACGACCGATCTGACCGCCAACCAGCTCGCGCAGCAGGTGCGCGAGACGTTTTCGGGCGAGCGGCTCGGTGCCCCCACCCTTTCCGTCACCTCGTTCGGGTTCGCGCGGGGGCTGCCGCGCAATGCCGATCTGGTGTTCGACATGCGTTTCCTGCGCAATCCGCACTGGGTGCCCGATTTGCGGCCCGGCACCGGCCTGGATGCCGATGTGAGCGCCTATATCGCCGACGATCCGGCCTATGAACCGGCGCTCGCCCAGATCGAGTCGCTGCTGCTGCTGTTGCTTCCACGCTACAAAGCGGAGGGAAAATCGTACGTGACGATGGCCTTCGGCTGTACCGGAGGGAGACATCGGTCGGTTCACGTCACCGAACGCATCGCAAGGGCGTTGCGCGATGCGGGATTTTCGCCCACGGTCACCCATCGTGATCTGGCCGCCGCGCCCCAGGATAGTCTGGAGGGCGCTCCGGCAGACGGCACTGGCAGTGGAACGCAGTTGGAATGATCGGCCTGGTTCTGGTGACGCATGGACGCCTTGCCGAGGAGTTCGTGACCGCGATGGAGCATGTTGTGGGCAAGCAGGAGCGGATCGCGACGATCGCGATCGGCCCCGAAGACGACATGGAAGCGCGCCGCAAGGATATCGCCGATGCGATTCATGACGTGGATGCCGGGCAAGGCGTGATCCTGCTGACCGATCTGTTCGGTGGCACGCCCTCCAATCTCGCCATTTCGCTGATGGAAAAGGGCCGGTTCGAGGTGATCGCGGGGATCAACCTGCCGATGCTGATCCGCTTGGGGTCTGCCCGTTCCAAGATGAAGGTCGTCGATGCGGTCGCTGCCGCGCGCGAGGCCGGGCGCAAGTATATCACCGTCGCATCCGAAGTGCTCGGCGAGGCGGCGGCCTGATGCCGGTTCAGCGCACCGTCCTCATCACCAACAAGCGCGGCCTGCATGCGCGCGCCAGCGCCAAGTTCGTCACCCTCGCCTCTACCCAGCCGATCGAGGTGACGGTGGAGAAGGACGGGGCAGGTTCCGTCACCGGCACGTCGATCATGGGCCTGATGATGCTCGGCGCGGCGATGGGCGATTCGATCATCATTTCCGCCGATGGCGACGGCGATGAGGCGGCGGTGGGCGCGCTGTGCGAGCTGGTCGAGGCGAAGTTCGGTGAAGACTGAAATGGCGTCGCGGCAAAGCCGCGCCGTCGGCCGCAGCTTGGGCTGCGCCGGCCGGGCGTGGCTCGTTTGCCTTCTGCCAGCCTTCGGCTGACAGGTCGGCCGCCACGCCATGCCACGCGAGATCACCGCCTTTTCGAATCCGCTCATCAAGCGCATCCGCTCGCTTCGCGAGAAGAAGCATCGCCGCGAGGAAGGGCTGTTCCTCGCCGAAGGTCTGCGCATCCTGACCGAAGCGCGCGAGAACGGGCGTATTCCGGAATATCTGTTCTTCTCGCGCGAGGGGGCCAGCCATCCGCTCGTCCGCACCCTGATCTTCGATGTCGAGGATAGTGGCGGGCAGGCGATCGAGACCGTGCCGGACATCCTCAGCAAGCTGTCGGGCAAGGATAATCCGCAGGCGGTGGTTGGCGTGTTCGCCGAGTTTGCTGGGGCGCTGAAGGTGTTGGACCGGACGTCCGCCGATATCTGGCTGGTGGCGGAACGGTTGCGCGATCCGGGCAATCTGGGGACGATCCTGCGCACCGGCGACGCGGTCGGCGCGGGCGGGCTGATCCTGATCGGCGAATGCGTCGACCCCTTCTCGGTCGAGGCGGTGCGGGCCAGCATGGGCGCGCTGTTCACCGTGCCGGTGGTGATGGCGGAATGGGACGAGTTCCTGCCGTGGCTGCGCTCCGGGCCGGGGCAATTGGTCGGCCTCAGCCTCGATACCGAAAACGATTACCGTGCGGCCCGATATGACAGCCCGACCTTCCTGCTCACCGGCAACGAGGCGCAGGGCATGCCGGCGGAGATGGCCGCGGAGTGCGACCTGCTGGTCAAGCTGCCGATGCTGGGCAAGGCCGACAGCCTGAACGCCGCAGTGGCGACGGCGGTGATGGCTTATGAGGTTTTGGCGCAACGCCGGATCGGCTGACCTGCGCGCGGATCGCCCCCGTGGCGGCTGTCACACACTGCAATGAATCGAAATATCGACGAGACGATCGCGCCCTAGACCGGCACGATCGAACGGTGCGACTTGCCTCGACCCGTTCCCGCGAGATCCGGCGCGAAGATGGTAAATCCCGCATAACCATATCTCAACGAATTTGTGAGAGCCTGTGCCACCGGCCTTTGCCGGCGTTCAAAGGAGTGTCTCATGAGCAGTATATCGTCGCTATCAAGCTTCACCCCGCAGTCATCGCCGCGCACGCAGATGAACGAGCGCATCTCCAAGGCGGTGTCCGCGGGATTGATCAGTGCCACCGATCAGACGGCGCTCAGCAGCGCGCTCGACAGCATCGATTCCTCGCTGTCCGCCAGCAGGGATAGCGGCACACAGAAATCCGGGTCGTTCAAGGAAAAGATCGGGTCGATGATCGACGAACAGGTCAGTTCCGGCACTTTGACCGAAGCGCAGGCCACCGAACTGAAGGGCTTCTTCGCCGAAGGCGGCCCAAAGGGCGCGGGCGGGATGAAGGGGCATCGCGGGCCACCGCCGGGTGCGGAAGAGTCGACCGGCTCGACCAGCAGCACCGATACGGCGTCCACCCAGCTCGATGCGCTGATGAAGATGCTCGAAAACCTGCGCAACAGCCAGGATTCCAAGGATTCCTACAGCGCCACCGGTACGAGTTCGACCACCAGCAGCAGCCAGTCCGGCCTTCTGATCAGCACCCTTGCCTGATCGCCTCGCGGACAGCCGGCATTCCGGGGAATGCCGGCTGCTCCATGCGCCTCAGGTCTCCACATCGACCGCGCTTTCCAGTACAACTGGCTCATCCCCATAGCGCGCAAGCGCCTCCACCGGCTGCATCGCCTCGATCTCGCGGGCACCGGGTTCGATATTCAGATCCTTCAGCTTACGCGCCGTGACCAAAGTGCGGCTTTCGAAGCTGGACACGAACGTATTGTAATTGTTGACCGCGCTGGTCAGCCCGCCGCCGACCTTGCGCAGGTCACTGGCTGCTTTGGCTAGGCGATCGAACAATTCCTTGCCGAGTTCGCCGATCTGTCGCGCCTCCTTCGCCAGCCGCTCCTGCCGCCAGACGGCCGACACCGTGCGGGCGATGGCGATGAGGTTGGTGGGGGTCGCCAGCAGAACGCGCTTTTCGAACGCGAAGTCCCACAGGCCCGGTTCCTGTTCGAGCGCGGCGGAGAGGAAATGTTCGCCGGGCACGAACATGATGACGTAATCCGGAGCGTCGGCGAACTGGCTCCAATAGGCCTTGTTGCCCAAGCCGTTGATATGCGCCTTCATCGACGCCGCGTGAAGCGTCAGGCCCCTCGCCCGCTCGACTTCGTCGACCGCACCGAAGGCATCCTGATAGGCGTTGAGCGAAACTTTGGCATCGATCACGAGGCTTCGGCCGCCAGGAACGGTGACGATCGCATCGGGACGGAGCCGCCCGCCCTCATCGCCGCCGGCGACGGAAACCTCGGTCTGGAAATCGGTATGTTCGGATAAGCCACAGGATTCCAGGACATTCTTCAACTGCTGCTCGCCCCAGCGGCCGCGCGATTTGGGAGCGTTGCGCAAGGAGTTGACCAGTTTGGCGGCTTCGCTGGAAACCTTCTCCTGGCCGATGCGCATCTGTTCGATCTGGCCCTTGAGTTCGCTGAAGGCGCCCTTCCGCTCGCTCTCGACCTTGCCAACGGCTTCCTCATATTTCAGCAGGCGATCGCTGACCGGTTGCAGCATCGACTTCAAATTCTGGCCGGCCGTTTCCTCGGATTGCTTGAAGCGTTCGTCAGCGCGCTTGAGGAAGTTCGTCTGCGCCTCGGTCAGCAGCTTGCCGGCGACGTCGCTGAACTGTGCGGCCATGACGTCCTTCGCTTCGCGCAGTTCGAGCATACGGGCGTTGTGAACGTCGCGCTGCTCGATCATACGCGCCTCGAACGCCTCGGCCTGCGCGGTGAGCGTGGCGAGCCGGGTGCGCGCCGAATCGCGATCGTCGCGGATCGTTTCAAGTTCCTCGCGCAGATCGGCGGCAGCGCGTGCGCGTTCCTCGGCCGAGGCGAGATCGACGATCGCGCGCTTGAATTCCTCGGTTCGGGCATCGCGATCGGCGCGGGCCTGCGCGGCGGAACGGTTGCCGACCAGCCAGCCGAGCGCCAGACCGACGATGATCGCAACCATTGCGACGGCGAGGATCTCCATCAGCGTGCGCCTGCGAATGTTGAATGGGTCGAGGTGCCAGCGGGGTTTTGCCGGCTCGTGATGGCGCGATTGGCATCGTCGCGAAGCGTTGGACTGGAGGGCACGACGAACGGCACGGCGGAGAAATCGGACACTAACATGGCCGGAACATAGATTGAACACCACACGGAAGACAGATGGAAAATCTGCCGCTCCCGACTTGCGGCTCAGTTTTCCACCGTTACGACGTGGCACCATGCTGTCAGACATCGAAATCTCACGCGCCGCCACGCTTCGACCCATCGGCGAGATCGCCGCGAAACTCTCGATCCCGCCGGACGCCGTAGAACCCTATGGGCATTTCAAGGCGAAGATCGATCTGTCGCGCGTTCCCGCCACCGGCCGGCAGGGCAAGCTTATCCTGGTGACGGCGATCAACCCCACCCCGGCCGGCGAGGGCAAATCGACCACCTCCGTTGGTCTGGCGGACGCGCTGAACCGAATCGGGCGGCAGACGGTGCTGTGCCTGCGCGAGCCGTCTTTGGGCCCATGCTTCGGCACCAAGGGCGGCGCGGCGGGCGGGGGATATGCGCAGGTCGCCCCGATGGAAGACATCAATCTCCATTTCACCGGTGATTTCCACGCCATCACCAGCGCGCACAATCTGCTGGCGGCGATGATCGACAATCATGTCCATTGGGGCAATGCGCTCGACATCGACGTGCGGCGGATCGTGTGGCGGCGGGTGCTGGACATGAACGACCGAGCGCTGCGCGATATCGCGCAATCGCTGGGCGGGCCGGCGAACGGATATCCGCGCGAGAGCGGATTCGACATCACGGTCGCGTCGGAGGTGATGGCGATCCTGTGCCTGGCCACCGACCTGCACGATCTAGAGGCGCGGCTGGGGCGGATCGTGGTCGCCTATACGCGGGACCGCAGGCCGGTGACGGCGCGCGACCTGAAGGCGGATGGCGCCATGGCGGTGCTGCTGGCGCAGGCGATAAAGCCGAACCTAGTTCAGACGCTAGAGGGCACGCCCGCGTTCGTGCACGGCGGGCCGTTCGCCAATATCGCGCATGGCTGCAACTCGGTGATCGCGACGCGGACGGCACTGGCGCTGGGCGATTATGTCGTGACGGAGGCCGGGTTCGGTGCGGATCTGGGGGCGGAGAAATTCTTCGACATCAAGTGCCGGCAGTCGGGGCTGAAACCGGCCGCCGCGGTGATCGTGGCGACGGTGCGCGCGCTGAAGATGAATGGCGGGGTCGCCAAGGCCGATCTTGGCGGCGAGGACGTGGCGGCGGTGCGGCGCGGTGGCGTCAATCTGGCGCGGCATATCGAGAATGTGCGGATGTTCGGCGTGCCGGTGGTGGTGGCGATCAATCGCTTCGATGGTGACAGTGCGGGCGAACTTGACGTGATCCGCGAGATTGCGGCGGCGCAAGGGTCCGAGGCGGTATTGTGCACGCATTGGTCGGATGGTGGCGCGGGCGCGGAGGCGCTGGCGCAGAAGGTGGCGGACCTGTGCGACCACGGTGCCGCGCAATTCGCGCCGCTTTACGGCGACGAACTGTCGTTATTCGACAAGATCAACACTGTCGCGACGCGCGTGTACCGTGCCGAGGAGGCGATCGCCGATCCGGGGGTGCATGCGCAGTTGAAGCGCTGGGAAGAGGCCGGCTACGGTGCCCTGCCCGTGTGCATGGCAAAGACGCAGTATAGCTTCTCGACCGATCCGGCGAAGCTCGGCGCGCCGACCGGGCATGTGGTGCCGGTCCGCGAGGTGCGCCTCAGCGCGGGTGCGGGGTTCGTGGTGGCGATCTGCGGGGAAATCATGACGATGCCGGGTCTGCCGAGGGTGCCGGCGGCGGAGGCGATCCGCTTCGGGTCGGACGGGGAGATCGAGGGATTGTTTTGATGGACGCGGAGAAGCTCTATCTCCGGGCGCTCGAAATTCGGGAAGGGAAAGGGCGTGGAACATGGGTCGCGAAGCTCCGCCACCTTTCCCTGCGCGGCCATACCGATGCCATGATCGAGCTGGCGAGTTGGTACACTTGCGATAATCAGCCCGATGATCTGCTTGGGATGGGCGAGCCTTACACTGCCGCAAATCTCTATTATCGTGCTTGGCGTAAGGGCGATGCTCGCGCGGCCCAGCACTTGGCGCTGAGCTACTTCAACCGTGGCGATATGCTGCGTTTTCGGCTTTGGCTGCGACGGGCAGCAAAGCTGGGCGAACACGACTGCCAAATATTGGTCAGGTGTTTTGAGACGCGCCTGTATCACCAGACAGCGAAACGGGTTGGCAGGCTGCGACCGATCATGAAACGTGATGGATTTGTTTGAGCATCACGCCTGATAGTCACCCCAGCGCTGGCTGGGGTCTCGTACGGATGGCGTTGATTGAGGCGGGCCTCAACCCGCCTTGCGCGCCTTGGTGAGCTTCTTCATCAGCATGTCGCGCTTCAGCTTCGAAATGTGATCGGTGAAGAGCACGCCGTTGAGGTGATCGATTTCATGCTGGATCGCGGTCGCCATCAGGCCGTCGAATTCGGCTTCGTGGGCGGCGCCCTTGTCGTTGAGCCATTTGATCGTGCAGCGCGCGGGGCGTTCGACCTCGGCATACTGCTCGGGAATCGACAGGCAGCCTTCGTTGTAGCTGGCGAATTCCTCGCTGAGTGCGACGATTTCCGGGTTGATGAAGACGTGCGGTGCGCGGACGGGTTTGGCGTCTTCCTCGTCGCTTTCGGGTTCCTGTAGATCGATCACGACGATGCGCTGTTCGATCGCGACCTGCGTCGCGGCGAGGCCGATGCCCCGCGCGTCGTACATCGTGTCGAACATGTCGGAGACGATGGCACGGACGGCATCGTTCACTTCAGCGACGGGCTTGGCGACGGCGCGCAGGCCGGGGTGCGGGACTTCCAGGATTTCGAGAATTGCCATGGTCGCGCGCTAGGAAAACCGCGCGGTTACGTCAAGCGACCGCCATCACGTCACGGGTCGCCTTGCCCTGAGCGCCTGCGCCAGCGTTCCTTCGTCGAGATAATCGAGTTCGCCGCCGACCGGCAGTCCATGGGCGAGCTGGGTTACGCGGACGGGGAAGCGTTCGATGCGTTCGGCGATATAGTGTGCGGTGGTTTGGCCCTCCAGCGTTGCGTTCATCGCCAGCACGACCTCGTCCACGCCGCCGGATTCGATGCGGCGGACGAGCGAATCGATGCTGAGATCCTCCGGACGAATGCCTTCGAGGGCGGACAGCCGGCCACCGAGCACATGAAAGCGACCGGGAAACAGGCGCGAGCGTTCGAGCGCCCAGAGATCTGCGACCTCCTCGACCACGCACAAGGCACGGGCGTCGCGGCGAAGGTCTGCGCAGATCGCGCACGGGTTGGTCGTATCGATATTGCCACAGGTGGAACAGGTTGCGAGATTGTCTTCCACCGCGCTCAAAGCATTGAGCAATGGCGCAAGTGCGGTCTCGCGCTTCTTCAGCAGATGCAGCACCGCGCGCCGGGCCGATCGGGGGCCGAGGCCGGGGAGCCGCGCGAGCGCCTGGGTCAGCGCTTCGATTTCTGGAGAGGCCATGGGGAACAGATAGGGGGTTGCGCCGGGTAATGCCAAGCGGCCAGAGAATGGATCATGCGCATAATCTTCATGGGAACGCCCGAATTCTCGGTGCCGGTGTTGCAGGCCCTGGTGGACGCCGGGCACGATGTGGTGGCAAGCTATAGCCAGCCGGCGCGACGGAGCGGTCGCGGCAAGGCGGTGACGCCCTCCCCCGTTCAGGCGCGCGCCGAGGCGCTGGGGATCGCGGTACGCACGCCGGTGTCGCTGAAGGACGTGGAGGCTCAGGCGGAATTCGCTGCGTTCGGGGCGGATGTAGCGGTGGTGGCGGCGTACGGGCTGATCCTGCCGCGTGCCGTGCTGGACGCTCCGCGCTTTGGGTGCCTGAACGTGCACGCCTCCTTGTTGCCGCGCTGGCGCGGCGCGGCGCCGATTCAGCGCGCGATTCTGGCGGGTGATGCGGAGACCGGCGTCGGCATCATGCAGATGGAGGCAGGGCTCGACACCGGTCCGGTGCGGCTGGAGGGGCGGACGCCGGTTGGCGGCAAGACGGCGGGTGAGTTGACCGACGAGTTGAGCGCGATGGGGGCGGCGCTGATGGTTCGGGTGCTGGGCGATCTTGCGGCTTACCCTGCCGTCGCTCAGCCGGAGGAAGGCATCACCTATGCGCCGAAGATCGACAAGGCGGAGACGCGGTTGGACTTCTCGAAAAATGCGGTCGAGGTCGAGCGGCAGGTGCGTGGGTTCAATCCTCCGGGCGCGTGGTTCGAGATGGGTGGCGAACGCGTTCGAGTGCTGGTGGCCCAGGTTGACCCCTCCCAAAACCGTCATCCCGGCGAAGGTCGGGATCTCGTGGAAGGACGTGCCGCACCGGCCGCCAGCGGCCCCGGCCTGCGCCGGGGTGACGGAGTGGTGGTGAATGACGACCTTTCGATCCAATGCGGTGATGGTATTCTCCGTCCCACCCTGCTCCAGCGCGCCGGTCGTGGCGTGATGACGGCGGCGGAACTGCTGCGCGGCTTCCCGATCCCGGCGGGTACGCAGCTTTGACGCGGTTCGCGCTGACGGTGGAGTATGACGGGCGGCCGTTCGCCGGATGGCAGCGGCAGACTTCGTCGCCCAGCGTGCAGGCGGCGATCGAGGCGGCGGTGCTGGCGGTGACGGGCGAGGCGGTGGCGGTGCATGCCGCCGGGCGCACCGATGCCGGGGTGCATGCCACAGCGATGCGCGCGCATGTCGATGTCGAGAAGCCGCTCGCGCCGTTCCGATTGATGGAGGCGATCAACGCGAAACTGCGGCCGACGCCGGTGGCTATCCTCGATTGCCTAACGGTACCGGACGATTGGCATGCGCGCTTTTCGTGCATCGGGCGGCGGTACGAATATCGCATCGTCCTGCGTCGCGCACCGCTGACGTGGGAGCGCGGGCTGGCGTGGCGCGTGCCCAAGGGGCTGGATGCGGAGGCGATGGCCGAGGGTGCCGCGCGGCTGATCGGGCGGCACGACTTCACCACGTTCCGCTCGGCGCACTGCCAGGCGGACAGCCCGATCAGGACGCTGGACCGGCTGGATGTGGTGCAGGACGGCGAGCGGATCAGCGTGTTCGCCGAGGCGCGGTCGTTCCTGCATCATCAGGTGCGATCGATGGTCGGGTGCCTGTCGCTGGTGGGGCAAGGGAAATGGTCGGCGGACGATCTGGCGGCGGCGCTCGCCGCGCGGGATCGTACGCGGCTGGGGTTGAATGCGCCGCCGGATGGGTTGTTCTTCGTGGGGGCGGATTATCCCGTTTCATAGTCATGCCAGCGCAGGCTGGCATCTCGTGGCAATCGGCGTGCGCTTGCCGCTTGAGACCCCAGCCTTCGCCGGGGTGACTAAGGAAGGATGCGGCTGAACCTAGCCGCCAGTTCGACATGGGTAGACCAGCGGAATTGCCCTACCGGCTGGATCCAGTCGAGCGTGTAACCACCTTCGCATATAATCTGCGCATCACGGGCAAAACTGCTGGGGTTGCACGAAACATAAACCAGTGCCGGCACCTTTGACGGTGCGAGGAGCAACGCCTGTTCCCGCGCGCCAGCCCGTGGTGGATCGAGGACGATCGCGCCGAACCGGTCCAGTTCAGCGGTGGTCAATGCACGACGGTAGAGGTCGCGGTGGTCTGCAAAGATCGGGCGGCCAGTCCGGGCGGCGGCCGATTTGAGCGACAGGATCGCTTCGCGCGCGGCCTCTCCGGCATAGACCTTGCCGGAGAGAGCGAAGGTGAAGGTGCCCAAACCCGCGAAGAGATCGGCGACGGTTGAGGCATCGCCGACCCCTTCGCGCACGGCGGCAATCAATGCCGCCTCACCCTCGCGCGTCGCTTGCAGGAAGGATGCGGTCGGCAGCGGTACGGCCACGCCGCTGAGCGTGATCGTGACCGGTTCGGGTTCCCAGCGCACTTCGGGGCCGAGCCCGCTGTCGATCGCGAAGCGCGCTACGCCGTGTTTCTGACAGAAATCGCTGATCGCCTCGGCGCCATCGAGCCCCTCGGCTTCGATGCTCTCGACTAAGAGATCGATGCCCTGATCGGCTTGGGTGAGGTGCAGGCGCGCGCGGCGATTCTTCTTAAGAAATTTTGCGAGCAAACTGCGCAACGGCGCAATGACGGCGAACAATTCCGGCGTCAGGACCCAGCATTCCTGGATATCGACAAGAACGTGGCTGGCATTCTCGCTGAAGCCGATCTGCACCTTGCCGTTCTTCATCTCCGCCTGCAGCGCGGCACGGCGCCGGCTTTTCGGGGGCGAGAGTTTCGGCGCGCGGATATCGGCGACCAGATCGTGCGCGGCGAGCGCGCCGGCAATGCGGTCGGTGATGAACAGCGCATAGCTCTCGTCGTCGAGATGCTGGAGCTGGCACCCGCCGCAGGTGGGGAAATGGCGGCATGGCGGGCTCTGATGATGCGGGCCGGGGATCACCTCGAATGCCTGGGTCAGCGTGTCGCCCGGTGCGGCGAGCGGGGCGCTGCGGCCATCGGCGGTAAGGCCCTCGCCGCGCGCGGCGACGCGGATGATAGTATCGGTCATAGCGACGCCCTAGCGGCGGTTAGCGCATGCGCCAAATCGTCGGCGATAAAGGCGGGGCCGAGACGTCGCGCGGCTTCGCCGTGCAGCCATACGCCGGCGGCGGCTGCTTCGAGCGGATGGGGACCGGCGGCGAGGATCGCGGCGATCGTGCCGGCCAGCACGTCGCCGGTGCCGGCGGTGGAGAGCCAGACGCTGGCGGCCTGCGAAACGCGGACGCGCCCGTCGGGTGCGGCGATGACGGTGTCGGCACCCTTGAACACGACAACGGCGTTCGATCGGGCAGCGGCGTTGCGGGCGCGGTCGATCTTACCGGTCTCAGACTTGCCGAACAGAGCGTCGAATTCTCCCCCGTGTGGCGTGAGGATCACCGGGGCTTCGCGACCGGCGATATCCGCGAGATCGAGCAGGTGGAGCGCATCGCCGTCGATCACCAGCGGATGCGGCGTAGCGAGCGCCGCTCTGAGTTTGGCCTTGGCGGCATCGTCGCGGCCGAGGCCGGGGCCGACCAAGAGCGCACCGATGCGGGGATCGGCGATGGCGTGATCGGAAAAGGGCTTGTGGACCAAGGCATCGGGCGGGCTGTGCGTGTCGGCGAGCAGCAGGACATAGCCAGCACCGGCACGCATCGCGGCGATGCTAGCCAGACGGCTGGCACCAAGCATCGCGCCGCCAATGATCGCGACAATACCGCGCGTGTATTTGTGCGCGTCCGGGCCGGGTTCCGGAAGGTCTGGTCGAGCCACTACGTGCGCGTCGGACGACGCCACGACGCCGATATCAAGCAGGCGGATGTCACCGCAATGATGCGCGGCGGGCTGAAGCAGATGCGAGGGCTTGGGCGCACCCAGTGCGAGGGTGACATTGAAGATCGGGATATCGCCCAGCACTTTGCCGTCGTCGGTGGCGACGCCGCTAGGGAGGTCGATCGCTATTGATAGTTGCGCGGCAACCACCAGTTCGCGGAGTTTTGCGCCGATGTTTGGGGCCAGCGCGCGCGTCAAGCCAGTCCCGAACAGGGCATCAACCAGAATGGGCGCGGGTTCGGCTTCGGCGAACGGTTCGACCGGGCCATGCCACCCTGCCCTTGCTGCCCTTGCCGCATCGGTCTTCGGTTCGGCCAGTGCCGCCACACGCACATCCAGCCCCGCCTCTCGCAACAGCCGCGCAGCGACATAGCCATCGCCACCATTGTTGCCGGGGCCGCACAGGATCAGGATCGGGGACGTGCCAGCGAGGCGGCGGACGGCGGTGGCGATCTCCTGCCCGGCCCGCGCCATCAGGCTTTCGACCGTGGCGCCCGCGGCGATGGCCGCGCACTCCGCCGCACGCATCTGGGTGGCGGTAAGGATGGGTTGGCCGGCGATTGGCGTCATGGCGTCTTCGGTTTGATGGTTGCAGGCAGGCGGTAGTGATCGCCGCCCAAGGCAATTTCGATCCGGCCGTCGCCGATGACGCTGACAATGGCTTGCTCGGCCCCGTCCGCGGCGACCACGCCACGACCGTCCTTCGTCACGAGCAGCCGATGGAAGGCGCCGTCGGGATGGCGGACGGTCAGGATCAAACCGTCATCGCCAGTCTGGCGATCAACGGTGCAGGCGCGGATGAATGTCGCGCCACGCTGGGCGCAGTCGATAAGATCATCGGCGGGTTCGCGCTTGCCGGCTTCATACTTCGCCAGATTCGCGTGATCGGTTTTCTCTTCGCCGCACCCGGCGAGGACCAAGGCCAACACCAATGCGATAAGGCGGCGAGCGCTAACCCCGATCCGTCTGCCCTGAGCTTGTCGAAGGGCTGTCCTTCTTCGTGCCACTAAACATTGCCGAACGAAGAAAAAGGCAGTGCTTCGAATGGCTCAGCACGGACGGTCGAGAGTGATGCGATTACAACACTTGATGCACTAGATATCCGCATAGACATGGGTTTCGGCGCTCGCTCCCGGATGGGTGACGGCACCCTGATATGCGGGGCCGACATTCTGCGCATAGCGCCACAGCGCGCCCGACTGATAGTCGTTCGTGCGTGGCCGCCAGTTCGCGCGGCGGACCGCCAGCACGTCCTCCGGCACATCGAGGTCGATCGTGCCGGCCTCGGCGTCGATGCGGATGATGTCGCCATCCTCGACCAAGGCGATCGGGCCGCACTCCGCCGCTTCCGGGCCGACATGGCCGATGCAGAAGCCGCGCGTCGCGCCGGAGAAGCGCCCGTCAGTGATCAGTGCGATCTTCTCGCCCAGGCCCAGACCGTAGAGCGCGGCGGTGGTGGACAGCATCTCGCGCATGCCGGGGCCGCCCTTCGGCCCTTCGTAGCGGATGACGATGACTTGGCCTTCGACGATCTCGCGCCGCTCGACCGCTGCGAAGGTATCTTCCTCGCATTCGAACACGCGCGCCGGGCCTTCGAACTGGAGGCGGTGCATGCCGGCCACCTTCACGATCGCACCATCGGGCGCGAGCGTGCCGCGCAGGCCGACGACGCCGCCGGTCGGGGTGATCGGCGACTTCACGTCGTAGATCACCTTCTGATCGGGGTTCCACGTTACCTTGTCGATATTCTCGCCCAGCGTCTTGCCGGTGACGGTGAGGCAATTGCCGTCGAGCAGATCGTTCGCCAGCATCGTCTTCATCAGCATGTAGACGCCGCCGGCCTCGTACATATCCTTGGCCACATATTGGCCACCGGGTTTCAGATCGGCGATGTAAGGCGTTGATTTAAAGGCTTCCGCGACATCGAACAGGTCGAACGAGATGCCCGCTTCGTGTGCCATGGCCGGCAGATGCAGCGCGCCGTTGGTGGAGCCTCCGGTCGCCGCGACGACGCGGGCGGCGTTCACGAATGCTTCGCGTGTGCAGATGTCGCGCGGGCGGATGTTGGCGGCGAGCAATTCCATCACCTGCGCCCCTGCGGCCACCGCGATCTGCTCCCGCGTGCTATATGGTGCCGGAATCATGTTGCTGTTTGGCAGTGACAGGCCGATCGCCTCGGCGACGCAGGCCATGGTGTTCGCGGTATACTGACCGCCGCACGCGCCGTGGCCCGGGCATGCGGCCTTTTCCAGCGCATGAACTTCCTCGATCGGACAGGTGCCGGCGGCGTAGCGGCCGACGATTTCGAACACATCCACGACCGTTACGTCCTTGTCGTGGAAGCGGCCGGGCAGAATCGATCCGCCATAGACGAAGATCGACGGCACGTTGAGGCGCAACATCGCCATCATCATCCCGGGCAGCGATTTGTCGCAGCCGGCGAAGGTGACGAGCGCATCGTAGCAATGGCCGCGCACGCTGAGTTCGACCGAGTCGGCGATGACCTCGCGGCTGACCAGCGAGGATTTCATTCCCTGATGGCCCATGGCGATGCCGTCGGTGACGGTGATGGTGTTGAAACGGCGGGGCATGCCGCCGCCCTGGATCACGCCTTCGCGTGCCGCGTCGGCCTGCGCGTCGAGGCGGGTGTTGCACGGCGCGCTGTCGTTGCCGGCGCTGGCCAGGCCGACGAACGGACGCGCGATATCGTCTTCGGTCAGCCCCATGGCGTAATAATAGCTGCGGTGGGGCGCGCGCTCGGGGCCGACGGAGACGTGGCGGCTCGGGAGCCTCGATTTATCGAAACGGTTGCTCATAGGGTGCGCCTATGTCGCCAGAAGGCCCGTTTGCGCAAGTGTGTTGCGGGAAGTGCATGAAAAAGGGCGGCGAACTTGCGTGCACCGCCCCCTTTGCTGAATGACGTGCGGGATCCGCAGATCATCGGCGGACGCGGCGCTCCCCGGCGGCGGATCCGTTCTGGCTCCCACTCAGCAAGAGCGGGGCCAGTTCAGCATTGGTGCGGGTCTGAAAGGTTAACGATTTTGGACACGTCCCGTTGCGGCACGGAAAAGCGTTACGCGAGTGTCGATTCGAGACACCACCAGACGGGATCGTGGGCGCGGATCGCGACGGCTGCGTGCGTGCGATCGGCTGCGCTGGCGTAAAGCGCGAAGCAGGTCGCGCCGGAACCGGACATGCGGGCGAGGACCGGCGCCGTCTTTGCGAGCTGATCCAGCACGTCGCCGATCACGGGCGCAAGCGCCCGGGCGGCTGGTTCGAGATCGTTGCGGCCGGCTTGCGCGAGATCGAGCAGCGGGCCGTTGCCGATCGGGCCGTGATCCCTGCCGTCCCAGTTCTTGAACACGGCGGCGGTAGAAACGGCGACGCCGGGGTTCACGAGCAGGACCGGAATGCCAGTGAGGCCGTCCAGCGGTTCGAGCTTCTCCCCCCTGCCCATTCCGATCGCGCTGCGGCCGAGCAGGCAGGCGGGAACGTCCGAGCCGAGCGCGTCGGCGCAGGCGAACAGGCGGGGGTCGTCGAGCGCGATTTCGTTCAGGCGGGCGAGTGCGCGGAGGGTGGCGGCAGCGTCGGCCGAGCCTCCACCGATGCCGGAGGCAATGGGGAGGTTCTTGGTCAGAATGATTTTATATTCTGCCGTTATCTCAAAAGCTTTGGAGAATAATCCAACCGCTCGTATGACGAGATTGTCGCCTTCGGTGGCGAGGCCGGCGGCGAAGGGACCGTCGATCGTGAAGCTGGCCGAACCGGGCGAGACGCGGATTTCGTCGCCGTCGCGGAGGAATGCGAAGAGGGTTTCGAGTTCGTGATAGCCGTCGGCCCGGCGCGCGCGGACGTGGAGCGCGAGGTTGATCTTGGCTGGGGCGGGTTCGAGGATCATCGGATTAACGGCTCACGAATATTAGACCTTCCCCGGCGAAGGCCGGGGTCCAGTCTGGAGACGGTCATAACTGTGCGCCGTCCTCCATAACCATGGCCATTCCGACTGGGCCCCGGCCTTCGCCGGGGAAGCACATACAGTCACATGTTGGGATAATTCGGCCCCCCGCCGCCCTCCGGCACCACCCAATTGATGTTCTGCGTCGGGTCCTTGATGTCGCAGGTCTTGCAGTGGACGCAGTTCTGCGCGTTGATCACGAACTTCGGGTCGCCGACATCCTCGCCGACGATCTCGTAGACGCCGGCCGGGCAATAACGCTGCGCCGGTTCGTCGTACATCGGCAGGTCGTATGCGACCGGGATCGACGGGTCCTTGAGCGTAAGATGGACCGGCTGGTCCTCTTCGTGATTGGTGTTCGACTGGAATACCGAGGACAGGCGATCGAAGGTCAGCACGCCATCGGGCTTCGGATAGTCGATCTTCTGGACCAGATCCTTGCGCCACAGGCTCTTGTGATCGGGATGATGCTTCATGGTGAAGGGCATCTTCAGGCCGAAGCTTTCCAGCCACATGTTGATGCCGGCCAGGCCCGTGCCGATCAGGTCGCCGAATTTTTCGACAAGCGGCAGCACGTTGCGGACGATCGACAGTTCCTTCTTCACCCAGCTCGCGTCGAATGCCTCAGGGTACGCGGCAAGTTCGTCATGCTCGCGGCCTGCCGTCACGGCATCGAACGCGGCTTCGGCGGCCATCATGCCGCTCTTCATCGCGGTATGCGTGCCCTTGATGCGCGGCACGTTGAGGAAGCCTGCGCTGTCGCCGATCAGCGCGCCGCCGGGGAAGACGAGCTTGGGGATCGCCTGCAATCCGCCATCGCTGATCGCACGCGCGCCATAGGACACACGCTTGGCGCCCTTCAGGATTTCCGAAATGGCCGGATGCGTCTTCCAGCGCTGCATTTCCTGGAACGGCGAGAGATAGGGGTTCGAATAATTGAGCCACGTCACGAAGCCCAGGGCGACCTGCCCGTTCGCCTGGTGATAGAGAAAACCGCCGCCGTTGGAGCCGGTTTCGCTCAGCGGCCAGCCCTGCGTGTGGATCACGCGACCTGGCGCATGGAGTTCGGGGTCGATGTCCCACAATTCCTTGATGCCGAGGCCGTAGACCTGCGGCTCGCTGTCCTTGGCGAGATCGAAATTGCGGATCAGCTCCTTGGACAGATGCCCGCGCACGCCTTCGCTGAAGAAGGTGTATTTGGCGTGGAGTTCGAGGCCCGGCGTGTAATCCGGCTTGTGGGTGCCGTCCCGCGCCACGCCCATGTCGCCGGTCGCGACGCCCTTGACCGAACCGTCCTCGTTGAACAGCACTTCAGCCGCGGCGAAGCCGGGGAAAATCTCGACGCCGAGTTCTTCCGCCTGGCCCGCCAGCCAGCGGCAGAGATTGCCCAGGCTGCCGGTGTATGTGCCCTTGTTGTGCATGAAGCCGGGCGTGACGAAGTGCGGCATGCCGAAGCGCTTCTTCTTCGTCAGGATCCAGTGCTGGTTGTCGTTGACCGGAACCTCGGCCATCGGACAGCCCTGTTCCCGCCAGTCGGGGATCAGCTCGTCGAGCGAGCGGGGATCGATCACCGCGCCGGACAGGATGTGTGCGCCGACTTCCGAACCCTTTTCGAGCACGCAGACGGAAAGCTCGCTGCCCTTTTCATTGGCCAGCTGTTTCAGCCGGATCGCTGCCGAAAGGCCGGAAGGGCCTGCGCCGACGATCACGACGTCATAGGGCATGGATTCGCGTTCGCTCACTCTTCGTCTCCATCGGGGGCCGTGCGATGCTATCTCGTCGCGCCGCTGCAACGTCCTGTCCAAGATGCGGTGCCAGCAAGTTGACCTTCGCGTCAATAACACACTCTAAGGGCGACATGGGGGCTGATCAAAATTTCGACTGGAATCAAGCGGCTGCGAGCGCGCTCGAATGGTGGCGCGATGCGGGTGTCGATGCCAATATCGACGAGACGCCGCGCAACTGGCTGGCCCTCCCCGCCCCGACGCCTGCCGCCGATCCCGGCGTAACGATCGCCGATGCCGTAGCGGCGGGTGCGATGCCCGAAACGCTGGCGGCGTTCGAAGCGTGGCGCACGGGTGCGGATACCCCCGAAGCGGCATGGCACGGCAAGGCGATCGCGGCACAGGGCGATGCCTCCGCCGATATCATGATCGTGATAGATATGCCCGAGCGCGAGGATGCGGCCAGCGGCGTGCTGATGAGCGGATCTGCGGGCAGATTGTTCGATCGAATGCTGTCGGCGATCGGACTGAGTCGCGAGACGGTGTATCTGGTGTCGATGTGCAATGCGCGCCCCGCCGCTGGCCGGATCGCGCCGGAAATCGAGGCGCGGTTGAGCGAGATCCTGGCGCATCATGTTGCGCTCGCCGCGCCGAAACGAGTGTTGTTGATGGGCAATGCGCCGAGCCGTGCGCTGCTCGGGATGGATTTTCTCAAGGCGCGCGGGGGTTTACGTGCGGTTAACCATCAGGCAGGCACGGTCGCCGATGAAGTTCAGGCCGTCGCGACGTTCCATCCGCGCTTCCTGATCGAACAACCGGCGAAGAAGGCCGAGGCCTGGAAAGATTTGCAGATGCTGATCGGGGGATTGGAATCGTGAAGGCAGTTCTGGCTTTGGCCTGTATCGCGGCGGTGGCCCCGGCGACCGCATATGCCGCGGAGCCGGCGGACGTTTCGACCACTGCCACTGCCACCGCCACCGCGCCCCGCGCCAAGGCCGGCATCCCGGACCAGCTCGATGCGGGCCAGCGCGAGGAATATCGCACGCTGTTCGCGCTGATCCGCGACCAGAAATGGCAGGACGCGCAATTGCTGCTCGCCTCGATGAAGCCCGGCCCGCTGCATGCCATCGCCCGCGCCGAACTGCTCACGGCCAAGGGGTCGCCCAAGGCCGATCTCGATCCGCTGATGAAATTGCTCGCCGAGGCACCGGAACTGCCCCAGGCACAACAGCTCTACACGATGGCCCGGTCGCGCGGCGCGGTGGACCTTCCGCCGCTGCCGGAGGGCAATCGCCTGACTTGGCTGGGCAGCGCCCCGGTTCGCGCGCGCGCCAAGAGCATCAAGACCGATATGTCGACCGCCGAACTAGCGATCCGCATGCAGCCCTTCATCAAGGCCGATGACGGCGTATCGGCACAGGCCTTGCTGGATTCGACGCAGGGGCTGACGCCCGAGGCGCTGACCGAATGGCAGCAGAAGGTCGCCTGGATCTATTATCTGCAGGGCGACGACAACAACGCCCGCACGATGGCGGCCAAGGCGGCGATGGGCATTGGCGACTGGTCGATCCAGGGCGAATGGGTCGGCGCGCTGGCGGCGTGGCGTCAGAAGGATTGTGCCGTCGCAGGCAGCGGTTTCGAACGCGTCGCCGGCCGGGCGGGCGATATCGAACTCCGCGCCGCGGCACTATATTGGGCCGCGCGCGCCGACATGGTCTGTGCCCGCCCCGACCGGATCGAAGGCCGACTGAAGAGCGCGGCGCAATATAAAGAGACTTTCTATGGCCTGCTCGCGCGTCAGGCGCTGGGCATCCGCGAGGTGATGCCGAAGCCCGACGCATATGTCGCCGCCGACTGGCAGGTACTGGGCCGCCGCCCCAACGTCCGCGTCGCCGCTGCCCTGGTCGAGATCGGTGAGACAAGCCTGGCCGACGAAGTGATCCGGCAGGAGGCCAAGCTTGGCGACCCGTCCGAATTCGGCGCGCTGGTCCGGCTGGCCGCCAGCTTCGATCTGCCCGGCACGCAGGTGTGGTTGTCGCAGAACGGCCCGGTCGGCGCACAGCCGTCGCTCGCGGCGCGTTACCCTGCGCCGAACTGGACGCCGGATGGCGGCTGGCGCGTCGACAAGGCGCTGGTCTACGCCCACACCTTGCAGGAATCGCGCTTCCGCACCAACGTCATCAGCAAGGCCGGCGCATACGGCCTGATGCAGGTGATGCCCGCCGCCGCGACCGATATCGCGCGCAAGCATGGCCGGGTCTATGATCGCTCGGCGCTGAGCAAGCCCTCGGTCAATATGGAGGTGGGGCAATCCTATCTCGAGCAATTGCGCGATCTGCCGCTGACCGGCGGTCTGCTGCTTAAGGTGATCGCGGCGTACAATGCCGGGCCGGCACCGGTGCAATTGTGGAACGCGATGTCGCGCGACGGTGGCGACCCCCTGCTCTACATCGAATCGATCCCCTATTGGGAGACGCGGGGCTATGTCGCGACGGTGCTGCGCAATTACTGGATGTACGAATCGCAGGGCGGCAAGGCCGTCTCGCCGAGCCGCATGGCGCTGACCCAGGGCATGTGGCCGCGCTTCCCAGGCATGGCGGGCGCGAGCGCGGTGCGATTGACGGCGGTGAAGAGCACGATCCTCAGTGCCAATTGAAGAAAGCGCGACGCTGCGCCCCGTTCGGATTGCGGTCCTCACCATTTCCGACAGCCGCCGCCTGGCCGACGACAAGTCCGGCCAGTTCCTGGTCGATCGGCTGAACGCGGCGGGCCATGTGCTGGCCGATCGCAGCATTGTGACCGACGACGTGCCGGCGATCGTCGCCAAGCTGGAACGCTGGATCGCCGACGATCAGGTCGATTGCGTCATCACCACCGGCGGCACCGGCGTGACGGGCCGCGACGTGACGCCCGAGGCGATCGAGCAGGTCGCGGACAAGATGATCCCGGGCTTCGGCGAACTGTTCCGCTGGCTGAGCTTCCAGACGATCGGCACCTCCACGATCCAGTCCCGCGCCTGCGCCTGCGTGACGCGCGGCACCTATATCTTCGCGCTGCCGGGATCGACGGGGGCGGTGAAGGACGGTTGGGACGGGATCTTGGTCCACCAGCTGGATAGCCGGTTCAAGCCCTGCAACTTCGTGGAACTGATGCCGCGGCTGATGGAGCGGTAGGGTCTCGCTCCTGCCGGGCAGACGACCGATGACTTGGCACCCCCAGCCCGTCATCCCCGCGAAGGCGGGGATCCCGCTGCCTTGCCCCGCAGCCCGAAGAAGAAGCGGGATCCCCCGCCTGCGCGAGGTTGACGGGGTACTTTCGCCAGATGTCAGATCGCGCTGATTGCCACGGACGGCACCGTTGCGTTCTTGCTATGTTCCATTAATCCAGTTACCCCATGGAAATGGCAAACCCCCGGCCAGTACGCGGCGCGACGCTCAATCGGGAGAGCAGTCGCTTCAACCTGCCGCAGACCGAGGCGGACGGGGATTGGCTCGATGCGCGCGAGGATCTGGACGGCGCTCCGCCCCGGTTGCGCACGACGGTGACGGTGGAGACGCCGCGCACGATCATCTCGAAGAACCAGTCGCCGGACATCGGCTTCGATCGCTCGATCAATCCGTATCGCGGCTGCGAGCATGGCTGCATCTATTGCTTCGCACGGCCGACGCATGCGTTTCACGATCTATCGCCGGGGCTGGATTTCGAGAGCAAGCTGTTCGCCAAGCCGAATGCCGCGGTGCTGCTGCGCGCGGAATTGTCCAGGCCGGGCTACGAGCCGCTACCAATCGCGTTCGGGACGAACACCGATCCGTATCAGCCGATCGAGAACGACTGGCACATCACCCGCGCGTGCATCGAGGTGCTGGCGGAAACCGATCATCCGCTGACCATCACCACCAAATCGGACCGGGTGACGCGGGATATCGACCTTCTCGGCGCCATGGCGTCGAAAGGACTGGTGGCGGTGGCGATCTCGATCACCACGCTCGACCCCAGGATCGCCATGACGGTCGAGCCACGGGCCCCTGCCCCCATTCGGCGACTGGCGGCGGTGCGGCGGCTGAGCGAGGCCGGCATCCCCACCTATGTGTCGATCGCGCCAGTGATCCCGGCGATCACCGATCACGAGATGGAGCATATCCTCGAGCGTGCGGCGGAGGCCGGTGCGCGGGCGGCGTTCTTCCTGCCGGTGCGTTTGCCGCATGAGGTTGCGCCGTTGTTCCGGGCCTGGCTCGACGAGCATTTCCCGGATCGCGCGGCCAAGGTGATGGCGACGATCCGGTCGCTGCGCGGCGGGCGCGACAACGACCCGAATTTCCACAGCCGGTTTCGCGGGCAAGGCGCATTCGGCGATCTGCTGCGCACGCGCTTTCACATTGCATGCCGGAAATACGGGCTGAACAGAGAGAAGATATCGGTGCGGCGCGATCTGTTCAGGCCGCCGCAAGGTCCGCAGGGTGAATTGTTCTTCTAGGGTAACGAATGCGCGACCCGGCACCTATATTTGGGCAAGTGTTTCGAAAGGACGGACGTGTTCGCGATCCCAGCGCTGAGCCTGCATATCGGCTATGCTTTGCTGTTGGCGGCGATGATCGTCGGCAATGCGCGGGCACGATGGCTGATCGGGCTGGCAGCGGCGATCCTGGGCGTGCACGCTTTCTATTGGCACAGCGGGTGGGTGGCGATCGGCTGGACGGCGGGGATCGTGCTGTGCGGTGCGTTTTTGGGGCTGGCGGCGCTGACCCGCAACGGCGCGGCGCGCTTCTCGGTCGAGGATGCGGCGATGCGCGACAGTCTGCTGACTGGGGTCTCCCCTTCGGCGGCGCGGCATTTCATCGATCGCGGATATTGGATCTCGGGCGAAGCGGGCGAGGCGCTGACCCGCGAAGGCGAGGATACCGCGCATCTCGTCTATCTGTTCAGCGGCGATGCCACGGTGACAGTCTCCGGCCGCAAGGTCGCGACCTGCCATGCCGGGGACCTGATCGGCGAAGCGAGCGCGCTGACCGGGGAGCCGGCGACCGCAACGGTGGTGCTGGAAACCCCGGCGCGCTTCTGGTGCGCGGAGGCCGGGGCGCTGCGGGCGTACATCACCGCCAATCAGGAGGTGCGCAATGCGATCGGGCGAAACTTCTCGCATACGCTGCGGATGAAGTTGCTGGAGACGAGCCGGGCCTTGGCGTTGGCGACCGCGGAGGTTTGAGGTTGGCTTTGGCTTAGCCTCACGTTTCAGCCACAACCCTTTACGCTTCCCCGGCGAAGGCCGGGGCCCAGTCGGGAGACTGACGTAATCGGGCACCGCGCATCATAACATAGACCTTCGCGACTGGGCTCCGGCCTCCGCCGGGGAAGGAAGTAAAAGGGGGCCCCCTACCCGCCTTTCGTGCTGAGTCAGTCGAAGCACGTGCCTGAATGCACCATTGCGCTTGGAACACGCCCTTCGACAGGCTCAGGACGAACGGATCGTTTTAAACTAGCGGAATGAAGCCCCCACTCAAGCCGCCAGCTGATAATCCTTGAACCGAGCGCGCAGCTCGGTCTTCAGCAGCTTGCCGGTCGCGGTATGCGGCAGGTCGTCGACGAACAGGATCTCGTCCGGCAGCCACCATTTGGCGACATGCTTTTCGAGATGCGCGTTGATCTCGGCCGGCGTTACCTCGCTGCCCGGTTTCTTGACCACCAGCAGGATCGGGCGCTCATCCCATTTCGGGTGATAGATGCCGATCGCGGCGGCCTCGGCGACGCCGGTGCAGCCGACCGCGGCGTTTTCGAGATCGACCGAGCTGATCCATTCGCCGCCGGATTTGATCACGTCCTTGGCGCGATCGGTGATCTGCATCGTACCGTCGGCATGCAGCACCGCGACGTCGCCGGTGTCGAACCAGTCGTCCTCGTCCACCGCATCCTCGGCCGCACCAAAATAGCGTTGCACGACCCACGGCCCGCGCACCTGCAAGCGGCCCGACGAAACGCCGTCGCGCGGTTGCTCGGCATCATCGTCGTCCAGCACGCGCAGTTCGATGCCGAACGGGATGCTGCCCTGTTTCTGGAGCATATCGAGCTGCTCGTCGCGCGACATATCCTGCCATCCGGGCGGCGGGCAGGCGGCGGTGGCAACGGGCGAGGTTTCCGTCATGCCCCACAGGTGGATCACCTGAATGCCCATATCGAGGAAGCGGGCGATCATCGCACGCGGCGCGGCCGATCCGCCGACGGTGATCTGCTCGACCGTCGCGGGAAGCTCGCCGGTCGCATCGATATGCTGGAACAGCGCCAGCCAGACGGTCGGCACGCCGCTCGCCAATGTCACCTTCTCGCGATTCATCAGGCCGCACAGCACATCGGCATTGTTGACCTGACTGAACACCATCTTCGATCCGGCCAGTGGCGCGGCGAAGCACAGGCCCCAGGCGGCGGCATGGAACAGCGGTACGATCGGCAGGATCGCGGTGCGCGCGCTGAGCGTCATCACCGAGGCCGATCCGGCGTGCATCGCATGCAGCAGCGTCGAGCGGTGGGTGTAGAGCACGCCCTTGGGGTTGCCGGTCGTGCCGCTGGTGTAGCAGAGCATGCACGGCTCGCGCTCGCCGCCCTCGAACCAGGCGTAATCGCCGTTCTCGGCGTCCAGTAACGCATCGAAGCTGTCGGCGCCCTCGCTATCGAAACAAATGTAGTGATCGATGCTGGTCCAGAGCGGTTTCAAACGATCGACCAAGGGCTGGAACAGCTTGTCGTAGATCAACACGCGATCCTCGGCGTGATTGGCGATGTACACCAATTGCTCGTCGAACAGGCGCGGGTTGATCGTATGGATCACGCCGCCCATCCCGATTGTGCCGTACCAAGCGACGAGATGGCTGCCATGGTTCATCGCCAGCGTCGCGACACGATCGCCGGGTTTCAGCCCCAGCCGTTCGAGCGCCTGCGCCAGGCGGCGGGAATCATGCGCGATGCCGGCCCAGTCGCTGCGGGTTTCGCGGCCATCGGCCCAGCGCGTGATGACGTCACGTTTGCCGTGCTCCCGCGCAGCATGATCCAGCAGACGCGGCACGCGCAATTCGAAATCCTGCATTCCACCAAGCATCGTCGTTCCTCTCCCGCTTGCGGTCTCATGTCCCGCGCGGCTGGTTTACGCGCAGCATAATGATGCTGACCCGGGGGGCAATGCTTACAATGTAACGAAACGTTCCCGACAGGCTTCAGCCCACCAAAGCGAGCCGGGTTTCGGACGTCTTCAGTTCGACGTTGGCGATGTCCTGAAGCAGCTCGATCCGTCCCGCCAGTTCGCCGTCGAGCAGGAAATCACGCCCCAGCAGGATGCGCGCCGATCCACCATCGGGCAACGCCGCATTGATCCACACTTCGCCCCGCGCACCGCGATGTTCGGAGAGGATTTCGCCCAATTGCCGGATCGCGGCACACGAGGCGACGTCCGCCACGAGGTTGAAACGCGCGGTGGCGGCGAGCTGTTCGAACGGCTGGATGCGCTTGATCGAAACGCGCGGCGTATCCTCGCCCGGACGGCGATCCAACTCAACCGTGATAATGCCGCACCCGCCGACCCGTGCGGCTTCCTCAAGGTCGGCGGCGACATTGTCATCGAAACAGGTCGCGACGAACTGGCCGGACGGATCGGAGAGCGTCGCCATCATGTAGCGCTTGCCCCGCGCCGAGGTGCGCCAGCGCGCGTCCTCGACCAGAGCGGCCATCGTCGCACCGGCGCGGCTGCCGTCGTCGGGGATCTGGAGTTCGGCCAGCGCGGCATAGCGGCGAACGCCGTGCGCTTTGGCGAGATGGGCATGGCGATCGACCGGGTGGGCGGAGAAATAAAAGCCGAACGCCTCCTTCTCCTGCTCCATACGCTGCGCCAGCGTCCAGCGCGCGGCGAGCGGCAGTTTGATCGCGGGTTCGGACGCTTGCCCCTCTCCGAACAGGCCGCCCTGCCCGCTGACCTTCGCCTCCTGCGTACGCGCGGCGGTGGCGAGCAGGGTTTCGGCGATGGCGAAGATGCCGGCGCGGTTCTTGTTCATGCCGTCGAACGCGCCGGCCCCGGCCAACCCTTCCAGCTGGCGCTTGTTGAGCAGGCGCGGATCGACGCGGTGGGCGAAATCGTCGATGCTGTCGAACGCGCCGTTCTGGCCGCGCTCTATGACGAGTTTCTCCATCGCACCCTCGCCCACACCCTTCAGCGCCGCGAGCGCATAGCGGACGACCAGGCCGTCCTCGCTCTCCTCGACGCCGAATTCCGCCTCGCTCGCGTTCACGCACGGCGGCAGGCACGTCACGCCCATGCGGCGCATATCGTCCGCGAAGATCGCCAGTTTATCAGTCAGATGCAGATCGTAGCACATGGAGGCTGCGAAGAATTCGTGCGGGTGGTGCGCCTTCAGATAGGCCGTCTGATAGGTCAGCAATGCATAAGCCGCGGAATGGCTCTTGTTGAAGCCGTAGCCGGCAAACTTGTCGATCAAGTCGAACAGTTCATTGGCCTTTGGCGCGCCGATGCCGTGCGCGGTCGCGCAACCCTCGACGAAGGTGGCGCGCTGGTCGTCCATCTCCTTCTTGATCTTCTTGCCCATCGCGCGGCGCAGCAGATCGGCGCCGCCGAGCGAATAGCCGGCGAGGATCTGCGCCGCCTGCATCACCTGTTCCTGATAGACGAAGATCCCATAGGTCTCCTTCAGGATGCCTTCGAGCAGCGGATGCGGATATTCGATCGGCTCGTCACCGTTCTTGCGGCGGCCGAACATCGGGATATTGTCCATCGGGCCGGGGCGGTACAGTGCGTTGAGCGCGATGATGTCTTCGAACACGGTCGGGCGCACGGCGGTCAGCGTGCGGCGCATGCCTTCGGATTCGATCTGGAACACGCCGACGGTGTTGCCGCTCTGGATCAGCTTGAACGTCGCCTCGTCGGTCCATTCCAGGCTGTCGAGATCGAGCACGATGCCGCGCTGGGCAAGCAGCTGGATCGCCTTTTTCAAGACGGACAGCGTCTTCAGCCCGAGGAAATCGAACTTCACCAGCCCCGCACCCTCGACATATTTCATGTCGAACTGCGTGACGGGCATGTCCGAACGCGGATCGCGATACAGCGGCACGAGCTGCGCCAGCGGACGATCGCCGATCACTACGCCGGCGGCATGGGTCGAGGAATGGCGCGGCAGACCCTCCAGCTTCATCGCCAGGTCGATCAGGTGGCGGACGTTGCTGTCGGCCTTGTATTCGTTGTGGAATTCACCGACGCCGTTCAGCGTGCGATCCAGCGTCCAGGGATCGGTCGGGTGGTTGGGGATCAGCTTGGCAAGGCGATCGATCTGGCCGTAGCTCATCTGCAGCACGCGCCCGGTATCCTTCAGCACCGCGCGCGCCTTCAGGCGACCGAAGGTGATGATCTGCGCGACGTGATCCGTCCCGTATTTGCGCTGGACGTAGCGGATCACCTCCTCGCGCCGGGTTTCGCAGAAATCGATGTCGAAATCCGGCATCGACACGCGTTCCGGGTTGAGGAAGCGTTCGAACAGCAGCCCCAGCTTCATCGGGTCGAGATCGGTGATGGTCAGCGCCCAGGCGACGACCGAGCCCGCGCCCGAACCGCGACCCGGGCCGACCGGAATATCGTGGTCCTTGGCCCATTTGATGAAGTCCGCGACGATCAGGAAGTAGCCGGGGAACCCCATCGACACGATGACGTCGAGCTCGAAATCGAGCCGCGCGCGGTAATCCGCCTCGGTCGTGTTCGGCGCGAGGCCCTTCTTCAGGCGTTCCGTCAGGCCGGCATGCGCGTCGCTGCGCAGGGCGGCGGATTCCGCCTCGGGATCGCCGGCGAGGCTGGGCAGGATCGGCTTGCGATAGGGCGCGGACACGGCACAGCGTTGCGCGACGACCAAAGTGTTGGCGATCGCCTCGGGCAAATCGGCGAACAGCAGGCGCATGTCCTTGGCCGGCTTCATCCACGCATCGGGCGACGAGCGCGGGCGATCCTCGCTGGCGATATAGGTCGAATGGGCGATGCACAGCATGGCGTCGTGCGCCTCGCTGAAATCCTCGTCGGCATAGCAGCACGGGTTGGTCGCGACGAGCGGCAGGCCGCGGGCATAGGCCATGTCGAGCAGCGGCGCCTCCGCCCTGCCCTCCACTTCGTCCAGCCGGCGGGTGAGTTCGATATAGAGGCGGTCGGGGAACAGCGCCTCGAGCCTGTCGGCATACAGTTCGGCGCGGTCGGCTTGGCCATCGGCGAGCAGGCGCGTCAGCCCGCCCTCGCGCCCGGCGGTGAGCGCGATCAGGCCGTCCGTGTGCCTGGCCAGCATCTCGAAATCGACATGCGGCGATTGCTCGACCGGGCGGCCGAGATGCGCATGGCTGACGAGCGCGCAGAGATTGTCGTATCCGGCCTCGTCCTGCGCATAGAGCGCGATCCAGTCGAGTGGAGCCTCCATCCCCTCGGGCATGTCAGGCCGGGCCAGGCCCAGCATCGTGCCGATGATCGGCTGCACGCCCGCGCCCTTGCACCCGTCCGAATAAGCCATCGCGGCATAAAGGCCGTTGCGATCGGTCAGCGCGGCGGCGGGAAAGCCCAGTTCCTGCGCACGTTTTGCGATCGCCTTCGGTTCGATCGCGCCATCGAGCATGGTGTAGGACGAGAAGATACGGAGAGGCACGAAGGCGGAATGCGGCATCGCGGGACTATGGGGGCTGAGGTGCGATTCGGGAAGCGGGGTTCGACGCGTTTCGCCCTACCCTCGTCAGCCTGATCTACGCAGCCTCATCTCGTCATCCCAGCGCAGGCTGGGATCTCATGCGGTTCCTGTCGCGCCCTTGCCGCTCGAGATCCCAGCCTGCGCTGGGATGACGGTTATGGCACGGAGAATGACGGTTTGTAGCGAGGTAGATGACGGTTTGGCGCGCGATTAGAGCAACTTCTCGATATCCGCTTTGATGTCGGCGGGCTTGGTCGTTGGGGCATAACGCTCCACCACCTGCCCGTCCTTGCCGATCAGGAATTTGGTGAAGTTCCACTTGATTCCCTCGGTGCCGAGGAAGCCGGGTGCCTGTTTCTTCAGTTCGACGAACAGCGGATCGGCGTTCGATCCGTTGACGTCCACTTTGGCGAAGACCGGGAAGGTCACGTCGTAGGTGAGCGAACAGAAATTGGCGATCTCCGCCGCGTCGCCCGGTTCCTGCGCGCCGAATTGGTTGCAGGGGAAACCCAGCACTTCGAAGTCCTTGTCGGCATAATCGCGGTGCAATGCCTCCAGCCCCTCATATTGCGGAGTGAAGCCGCATTTGGAGGCGGTGTTGACGACCAGCAGCACCTTACCGGCATAGGCGGAGAGATTGGCGGGCGTGCCGTCGGCGGCCTTGACGGTGAGGTCGGTGATCGCGGTCATGCGGATTTCCCTTCGTTGCGGGCGAGCAGGAATGCGAGGTTCTGGCGCACGCCGGGCCATTCGTGCGCGAGGATGCTGTAGACCACGCTGTCGCGCAAGCGGCCGTCGGGTAGAACCTGATGCCCGCGCAGGATGCCGTCGCGCTTCGCCCCGAGGCGTTCGATCGCGACCTGCGAGCGTTTGTTGAGGTAATCGGTGCGGATCTGGACGCACTGGCAGCCCAACACTTCGAATGCGTGGGTGAGCAGCAGCAATTTGGCCTCGGTATTCACGCCGGTGCGCTGGACCGACTTGGCGTAGAACGTCCCGCCGAGTTCGAGCCGTCGATTGGCCTCGTTCATGCGCATGAAGCGGGTGGCGCCGACGACGATGCCAGCCGGATCGAGCACCGCAAAAGGCAATGCGCGGCCATAATCCCGCTCGCGAAGGGTTGCCGCCATGAAGCGGTCTGCGTCCTTCAACTGCGAGACGCTGGCGTAGAACAGGTCCCACAGATCGTCCGCCGAAGCGACGGCGACCAGCGCCTCCTTGTCGTCTTCACGTAAGGGCCGGAGCGTGACGTGACGGCCGACGAGCGTCGGCGTTTCGCGCCAGAGGCTCATGCCAATCGGCCTTCGTGCAACCTCACGACCCGGTCCATCTTGGCGGCCAGGCGCTCGTTATGCGTGGCGACCAATGCTGCCGAACCTTCGCCGCGTACCAGACGGAGGAATTCGGTCAGCACGATGTCGGCGGTGGCTTCGTCGAGATTGCCGGTCGGTTCGTCCGCCAGCACCAGCGCCGGCCGATTGGCGAGCGCGCGGGCGACGGCGACACGCTGTTGCTCGCCGCCCGATAGCTGGCTGGGGCGGTGCGTCAGGCGGTGGCCGAGGCCCAGAGCGGTGAGCAGGCTGGCGGCGCGCTCGTCGGCCACGGCGCGGGTGGCACCGCGCACGAGTTGCGGCAGCACGACATTCTCGGTCGCGTTGAAATCGGGCAGCAGGTGATGGAATTGATAGACGAAGCCGAGCTGGTCGCGGCGCACGAGCGTACGGCCATGCGCATCGAGCTTCGCCGCTTCCTCGCCAGCGATCATGATCGATCCGGCGAACCCGCCTTCGAGCAATCCGACCGCCTGCAACATAGTCGACTTGCCCGAGCCGGATGGTCCAAGCAACGCGACGATCTCGCCCTGGCCGACGGTGAGATCGACGCCGCGCAGCACTTCGATCGTGACACCGCCCTGCGAAAAGCTGCGCGTCAGGCCGGTGACGTGGAGGATATCAGTCATGCAAACACCCGTTCGGGCTGAGCCTGTCGAAGCCCACACGCTGCGCCATGCCCTTCGACAGGCTCAGGGCGAACGGTGGTGGTCAGGTGACACTTATTCATAGCGCAAAACCTGAACCGGATCGGTGCTCGCCGCCTTGTACGCGGGGTAAAGCGTCGCGAGAAAGCTGAACACCAATGCCATCAGCGCGATCACCACGATCTCGACCGGATCGGTCTTGGACGGCAGCTCGGTGAGGTAGCGGATCGAAGGATCCCACAAATTCTGCCCGGTCACGAACTGCACGAAATTCACCACGCCCTGGCGATAGAACAGGAAGACGAAGCCGAGCAGCAAACCTGCCAGCACGCCCAGTGCGCCGATCGTCGTGCCCACGACCATGAAGATGCGCATCAACCCGCCCCGCGTCGCGCCCATCGTGCGCAGGATCGCGATGTCGCGCGTCTTGGCGCGGACCAGCATGATCAGCGACGACAGGATGTTGAACACCGCGACCAGGATGATGATCGACAGCACGGTGAACATCGCCACACGCTCGACCGCCAGCGCCTCGAACAATTGCGCATTCATCTGCCGCCAGTCGGCGATCACCGCGCGACGGCCGACCTTTTCCTGAAGCGGCGCCAGGATCGTGCCGACCCGGTCGGCATCCTCCGTCTGCACCTCGACCATGCCGACGCTGTCGCCCATCAGCAGCAAGGTCTGCGCGTCCTCCATCGGCATGATGATGTACGCCTTGTCGTAATCGTACACCCCGATCTCGAAGATCGCGCCGACCGTGTAGGACACGATGCGCGGCACGGTGCCGAACGGCGTCGTCTGCCCCTGCGGGCTGATCAGCGAAATTTCGCTACCGACGGTCGCGCCGAGCGCATCGGCGAGGCGCGATCCGATCGCGATCTTGTTGCTGCCGGCGGTCAGGACGTTGAGCGAGCCCAGTACGACCTTGCCGTTGATCGTCTTGTTGGCGCGGATATCGGCCACGCGCATGCCGCGCACCAGCACCGCCTCGACCCGGCCGTTATAGCTCGTCATCAGCGGCTGCTCGATCAGCGGCGTGGCGGATGTGACCCCGGGCGTGGCGCGCGCCGTCTTCACGATATCTCGCCAGTCGGGCAGTTGCCCGCCGATTCCCTGCACCACCGCATGGCCGTTGAGCCCGACGATCTTGTCGAACAGTTCCGCGCGGAAGCCGTTCATCACGCTCATGACGATGACGAGAGCGGCGACGCCCAGCATCACGGCGACTAGGCTGATCGAGGCGACGAGGAAGATGAACGCCTCGCCCTTGCCGGGCAGCAGATAGCGCCGGGCGATCATGCGTTCGTAACGGGAGAGGATCATGGCGTTTGCTCTAGGGGGCCGGCTCCGCGCTGGCAACAGAAACACCCTGTTGCGGAATCGCCACAGGGTAGCCGCAATCCAACCGCACCGGCCACATTGCCGGTGACAAATCGCGCCATCTTACCTAGCAACACAATCACTGAGACACAGGCAACGGCCGTGGTTCGGGGAATGCTTTCAACGCCGCCTTCGGGTGTGGCGAGGGGAGCGGGACAAAGGGGGCTGACGAGCGATCGTCACGCAGGACGCCCGGGTCGGAAACGGCCCGGGCGTTTGCTTTTTGGGCGAAGGCGCGACTGCGTCGCTCCGGTCCGCGCAAAAGCGCGGATCGCCCAAAACGGCCGGCGGGCGCTGCAAGCCGCCCGTCCGACGACGGCTTTGCCGGCGTCCTGTCTGCAACCCCGCCCCTCGCCACCGCCACCCCGGCGCAAACCGGGATGACGGGCGAGAAGCTCCTCAGAAAGAAGCGCTCAGCGTCAGGCCATAGGTCCGCGGATCGCCGACATTGCCCGAGACCAGACCGGTATTGCCCGGCGTCGTTGCCAGAAGTTCGAAATATTCCCGATCGAACGCGTTGCGCACCCAGCCGAAGATGTTGAACGTATCGGTGCGATAACCGGCACGGAAGTTCGCCAGAGTGTATCCCTTGATGTCGGTGTAGATCGAACGCGAGGCGTTGGACGAGAAGGTCGAGCGCGAATTCGCATCCGCCGCCAGATACGCTTGCCCGTCCAGCCCGAACAGCTTGGCCGGCACATTGTATTCGCCGCCATAGGAGAAGGCGAATTTCGAAATGCCGGGCAACAGCTGACCGGAAATGTTGCACACTAGCGGGCTGAGCTGGCCCGGCACACCGGGCGTGCCGCCCGCGCTGCCGGCCGGGGCCGACGTGCCGCCCGAAAGCTCGGGCGGGCACGGCGCATTGGCGAAATCCACGTATTTGGGGTCGGTATAGGCACCGTTGACGTACAGGTTGAAGCGTTGCGACGGGCGCACCGAGAAATCCGCCTCGATCCCGCGCACGCGGACCTTGCCGGCATTGGCGAGATACCCGCGCAACGTCGCGTTGGCACCGTCGTTGACCAGCGCCTGATAATCCTTGATCGACGTCCAGAAGCCGGTGAGGTTGAACGTCGCCTTGCGATCCCAGAATTGCGACTTCAAGCCGACCTCGAAGTGATCGACCTTCTCCGGATTGACCTGCGCGAATTGCGTCTGCGCGACGCCATTGACGACGGGCACGCCGTTCAGATTGAGCCCCCCCGATTTGAAGGTGTGCGCATAGGTGCCGTAGATCAGGATATCGCGCGACGGCTTGTATGATCCGGTGAAATCGTACGACACGTTCCACTGGCGATAGGCCTCGTCGACGAACGATTGCGGGGTCAGGGCGGTGCGCTGTTCCACCTGCCGGGGGTTGCCGCCCGTCGCCGGCACGAGATTGCCCTGCCCATCGCGCACGATGCTGACATAGCTGCCGACCTTGTCGTCGTAATTGAGGCGGACACCCGGCGAGAGCGTGATCTCGTCGGTGATCTTGTAATTGAGTTTGCCGAAGAGCGCGCCGCTGAAGTTCTTAAGACGGATGTCGTTGTTGGCCGTCAGCCCATCGAGCACGGTCGGATCGAGGTAGAGCAGCGGCGAGCCGGCCACCGTCGTGTCGCGCGCGCTCGGGCTGATCAGCCAGCGACTCGCCGCCGATCCCTGCCGCTGCACGCCGGTGGTGTGGATATCCTGATAGAAAGCGAACGCACCGACGACATAGTCGAAGCGGTTGCCCTCACCGGCATAGCGCAGTTCCTGCGTATACTGGTTCTGCTTGGTCGGGTTCTGCGACAGTGTAGTGATCGGCAGGCCGGTGAAGTCGCGGTCGTTCGCCGGCAGCCAGTCCCAGAAGCGCCACGCCGTGACGGACGTCAGCGTGCCGGAGCCGAGCTGAAGCTCGCCGCGCAGCGACGCGCCGCCGAGAATGTTGCGGGCGTTGAGATCGGCATCGAGATCGGTCAGGCGATCGAACGGGTTCGTGCTCGGCACGGCATAGTTGAATGCGGCGGTCAGCGCGGGATATTGCCGGTTGGCGGCGCGCTGCGTCGGGCCGTAGCGGACATAGATCTGCGCGCAGCATTCCGGGTCCTGCCGGTTGTAATCACCCGACAGCGTGAAATTCAGCGTATCGGTCGCCTTCCACAACACCGCACCGCGAACACCGATATTGTCCTGTTCGTTGACGTAATTGCCGGTCTTTACGTTGAAGATCGTCCCGCGCCGGCTGGTGGTGGACAGGCCGATGCGCGCCGCGACCGTATCGCTGATCGGGCCGGAAACGGACGCCTTGGCCTGTTTGAACGCAAGGTTCCCCGCGGTAACCTCGGCGCGGCCCTCGAAATCGAAGCTCGGCGGCTTGGACGTGATGCTGATCGCGCCGGCGACCGTGTTCTTGCCGTACAGCGTTCCCTGTGGCCCACGCAGCGTCTCGACCTGCTGCACGTCCAGGAAATCGAGCGTGGCGACGGCGACGCGGCTGAAATAGACCTGGTCGATATAGACGCCCACGCCCTGATCGATACCGTCGTTGGTCAGCCCGAGCGGCGCGCCGAGACCACGGATATTGACCGACGAGTTGCGCGGGTTGGACGAATAGAATTGCAGCGTCGGTTGCAATTGCTGAAGCCGCTGGACGTTGAAACTGCCGGTGCTGTCCAGTTCCTTCACGCCGACCACCGAGATCGCGATCGGTACGTTCTGCGCCGCTTCCTGGCGACGGCGGGCGGTGACGACGATGTCGGAGGCGACCGAGCTCTGCTGGACGTTGAGTTCGTCGCGGTCCTGCGTGCCGGGAACCGTGGTTACCACTGGCGGAGGCGGCGGCGGAACGACCGCCTGAGCTGCGGTCGAAGCCATCAGGACGTATGAAGCGTAACCGAGCATGTCTTCCCCCTAGATGCCGTGTCCGGCGAATATGGGAGAAGCAATACCTATCAAACAGGTGGGATATCACTCCGGGTTGTGCTTGGCCCGCACATAGCCAAACTTTATCGTCCGGCCGGGCCCGTCCGGGTCGATCCGCCGATCAGACCAGCCGGCTCTGCTTCACCGCCGCCGCGATGAAGCTCGCGAACAAGGGATGCGGATCGAACGGCTTGCTCTTCAATTCCGGGTGGAATTGCACGCCGACGAACCACGGATGGTCGGGCCGCTCGACGATCTCGGGCAGCATCCCGTCCGGCGACATGCCGCTGAACACCAGCCCGCCCTTCTCCAGCGCTTGCCGGTATCCGGTATTGACCTCGTAACGGTGGCGATGGCGTTCGGAGATGTCGGTGTCGCCATAGATCGAGGAGACGACGCTGTTGCCGTCTAGCTTCGCGGCATAGGCCCCCAGCCGCATCGTGCCGCCCAGATCGCCGCCGGCTTCGCGCTTCTCCACGCCCTCTGCGGTCATCCATTCGGTGATCATGCCGACCACCGGTTCTTCGGTCGCGCCGAATTCGGTCGAGCTGGCATGGGGAATATCGGCGAGATCGCGCGCACCTTCGATGCACGCCATCTGCATCCCGAAACAGATGCCGAAATAGGGAATCTCGCGCTCACGGGCGAAGCGCACGCTGGCGATCTTGCCCTCCGCGCCGCGCGATCCGAACGCGCCGGGCACGAGGATGGCGTGCAGCGGTTCGAGCCGGGCGGCGATATCGTTATCGGCGGATTCGAACAGTTCGGCGTCGATCCACTCGATATTCACCTTCACCTTGTTGGCGATGCCGCCATGGACCAGCGCCTCGTTGAGCGACTTGTAGGCATCCTGCAGGCCGACATATTTGCCAACCACGCCGACGGTCACTTCGCCCTCGGGGTTGGTCAGGCGGTCCATGATATCGGTCCAGCGGGACAGATCGGGTGACCGGCCGGGCAGGATGCCGAACGCGTTGAGCACCGCGTCGTCCAGCCCCTCCTCATGATATTGTACCGGCACGGCATAGATGCTCTTGGCGTCCAGCGCCGGGATCACCGCTTCCTTCGGCACGTTGCAGAACAGGGCGATCTTGGCACGGTCGCTCTCGGGCAACGGATGTTCGCAACGGCACACCAGCACGTCCGGCTGTACGCCCAAAGCCGCCAGTTCGCGCACCGAATGCTGGGTCGGCTTGGTCTTCAACTCGCCAGCCGCCGCGATGTACGGCACGAGCGTCACATGGATGCTGACCGAATTGCCGCGCCCGAGATCGTTGCGCAGTTGCCGGATCGCCTCGATGAACGGCAGCGATTCGATATCGCCGACGGTGCCGCCGATCTCGCACAACACGAAATCCACGTCGTCGCTCTGCGCCTGGGCGAATTCCTTGATGGCGTCGGTCACGTGGGGCACGACCTGCACCGTGGCCCCCAGATAATCGCCACGCCGTTCGCGCGCGATGATCTGTTGATAGATGCGGCCCGACGTCACGTTGTCCGACTGGCGCGAGGGAACGCCGGTAAAGCGTTCGTAATGGCCGAGATCGAGATCGGTCTCCGCTCCGTCGTCGGTAACGTAGACCTCGCCGTGCTGATATGGCGACATCGTGCCGGGATCGACGTTCAGATACGGATCGAACTTGCGGATGCGCACGGTGTAGCCGCGTGCCTGCAGCAACGCCGCGAGGCTCGCCGCCATGAGACCCTTGCCGAGCGAGGAGACCACGCCGCCGGTGATGAAAATAAACCGCGCCATGGGAGAAAACGCCTAACGTCTATCGGTGCCGCGCGGCAAGCGCGCGACTCCGGTTACATGAGAATAAAACGAACGAACGGTGGGCTGGCGCTTACTGCGCGAGCGGCACCGCACTGTTTCCGGCCGGAGCCGCCGCCGGTGCCATCTGGTTCGCCGCGATCGCCGCCGCGCTGCCGGCATCGACCGGAGCCGGTGCCGCGGCCGGGGCCGCCGGAGCGCCCGGCTTGGTCGCGAGCGAGGTATCGACCTTCACCGTCTGGCCGCTCGATGCGAGAACCGCGAGCAGGATCGACATGCCGACGAAAGCAGTCGCCAGCACGGCGGTCGAACGCGTCAGGAAATCCGCTGCGCCGCGTGCCGACATCAGGCCGCCGGGGCTGCCACCGGTGCCCAGACCGCCGCCTTCCGACTTCTGCATCAGGATCACGCCGACCAGAACGGCGGCGATGATGGCGTGAACGACGAGCAGGAAAGTGAACATGGTTGTGCGGGCGATCTATGGTTTGCGAAAGCGGCCACATAGGGGAGCGGACGGCTCCGATCAACCGGGCAGACGATCGGGTAAGCGGAAGCGCCTGCATCGTAACAAAATTAACATTCCGCATCCGCACTGAAACCCTATCGCCGTCGGATCGTTAGGAACCGTGATGCACCCCCCTTGCATCAAGCAACATTGGACGGAGATCGTGGCAACAATCCTCGAACAGACCCTCGGATCGACTCTTGCGACCTGGATGAAGGCGCTGGTCGATTACGTCCGCTCTGGCGAACCCGATCTGACCAACCGCCAGATGGCGCTATTGCTCGTCGTTTATCTCAAACCGGGGCCGCATACGGTACGGGGTCTGGCGCGTGCGCTGAACGTCTCGAAGCCCGTGGTCACGCGCGCCTTGAATAGGCTGGGTGCTCTCGGCTATCTGCGCCGGCAGCGCGACGATACCGACAAGCGGAATATCTTCGTCGCGCGCACGACTGAAGGGGCAGAGTTTCTTGAAGAGTTCGGGCATTTCCTCGGCGAGGCCGAGCAACCCGCCATACGTCGAAACGCCGCGTAGGAGCTTCGCGCTCTCGGGCCGCTCCGTCACGCTCGATCCACGGACGCATGCCGTGCGCGGCGATCTGGCCGACGTTCGCTTGGCCGATCGCGTATTCGCGCCGCATTACGCCGCGCCGATGGCCGTCGAACTCGGCCAGCCTGTCGCATTGCGTGAAGCCGCCGACGCAAACTCGCCTATAATTGTCGAGATTGCGGCGGGTGAGGTGTTCGAAGTGTTCGAATTGGCGGGCAGCAACGCCTGGGGTATCGCCTGCGACAGCGGGCTGGTCGGTTACATCGACGCCGCTGCGATTGGCGGACGGGCGAAATGACCATCAGCGTATTCATCGACGGCGCAGTCGGCACGACGGGGCTCGAAATCGGCGACCGGCTGGCCGGGCGCACCGACATCGCGTTGATCCAATTGCCCGAAGACAAGCGCAAGGATGCTTCGGCGCGCGCCGAGGCGTTGAACGATGCCGATTTCGTCATCCTCTGCCTGCCCGACGATGCCGCGCGCGAGGCGGTATCGCTGATCGCCAATGATCGCACCCGCGTGATCGACGCCTCGACCGCGCATCGTACCGGCGACGGCTGGACCTACGGTTTCCCCGAACTCGAACCCGGACAGCAGGCGGCGATCGCCGAGGCGAAACGGGTCAGCAATCCCGGCTGTTACCCGACCGGTTTCCTCGCGCTCGTTCGTCCGCTGGTCCGCGCCGGGCTGGTGCCGGTCGATTGGCCGCTGACCGTGAATGCCGTGTCGGGCTATTCCGGCGGCGGCAAAGCGATGATCGCGGAGTTCGAGAGCGCCGCTACGCCGCCCGCCTTCCGCGCCTATGCCCTTGGTCTCGCACATAAACATGTGCCGGAAATGCAGAAGCACGCCCGCGTCGAACATGCGCCGATCTTCACGCCGGCGGTGGTGAACACCTATCGCGGCATGGTGGTTCAGCTGCCCCTTCCCCTCCACGCCTTCCCCCGCCGCCCAACTTTGCATGTCTGCGAGGCGGTGCTGGGCGAGGCGTATCGCGATTGCCCGCTGATCACGATCGCCGAGGGCGATGCGGCGATGGTCGCGATCGAGAACGATGCCGGCACCGATCGACTGACGCTCCGCGTATGCGGCAATCCCGATACCGGCCAGGCGCTGCTGATCGCAACGCTCGACAATCTCGGCAAGGGTGCTGGCGGCGCGGCGGTGCAGAATTTGAACGTCATGGCCGGGCTGGATCCGGTGGCGGGGCTGATCCTCTAGCAAACATCCGTTCGGCCTGATCCTGTCGAAGGCCAGGGCGCGCACTTGCCCTTCGACAGGCTCAGGCCGAACGGTGGGTAACGAACCCATATTTCGACCCACCGCACACGTATTCCAATTGTCCCCGCCCCACGCCGCCGCTACGGCACCGGCGACGCAAGAATGAGGTCGACATGACGCGCAATCCGGTGGCCAAGCTGCTTCTGTTCGGTGCAACCGGCGATCTGGCGCAGCGCATGCTGTTGCCGTCGCTTTACGGCCTGCATGCCGACGGATTGCTGCCCGATGGTCTGACGATCACCGGCACCGCGCGCTCCGATCATGACGATGCGAGCTATCGCAAGTTCGCCAAGGCGGCTCTGGATGAGTTCCTGCCGGCCGATCGCAAGGACGAGAAGGCGGTCAAGTCGTTCCTTGAACGGCTCGGTTATCAGGCGCTCGATGCGACCGACATGGCGCATTACAAAGATCTGTCGGCCAAGGTCGGCGATGTCGCGGGCGGACTCGCGATCTTCCTGTCGACCGCGCCGTCGCTGTTCGAACCGGTCATCAAGGGGCTGGAATCCGCTGGGCTCGCCGGGCCGACGGTGCGCATCGGGCTGGAAAAGCCGCTGGGCTACGATCTGGCGAGCAGCCGCGAGATCAACGACACCGTCGCATCCGCCTTCCCTGAAGAGCGGACGTTCCGCATCGATCATTATCTCGGCAAGGAGACGGTGCAGAACATCCTAGCCTTGCGCTTCGGCAACAGCTTCTTCGAACCCGTGTGGAACGCGCGCGGGATCGACAACGTGCAGATTACCATTGCCGAGACGGTCGGGCTGGAGGATCGCGCGGGCTATTACGAGACTGCCGGCGCGCTGCGCGACATGGTGACGAACCATATGCTCCAGCTGCTGGCGCTGATCGCGATGGAGCCTCCTGCCCGCTTCGACGGCACCGCGGTGCGCGACGAGAAGGCCAAGGTGTTCCGTTCGCTGCGCAAGATGACGCCGGAGGAAGTTCCGCATCTGACGGTCACCGGCCAATATGGCGAGGGTGCGGTCGGCGGTGAGATCGTCAAGAGCTATCAGGACGAACTCGGCAAGCCCTCGAACACCGAGACGTTCGTGGCGATCAAGGCGCGTGTCGACAATTGGCGCTGGCAGGGCGTGCCGTTCTACATCCGCACCGGCAAGCGCCTGCCCGTACGCCGCAGCGAGATCGCGATCCAGTTCAAACCGGTGCCGCATTCGATGTTCGCCGGGCGCGGCGGACTGCTGCAGCCCAACGTGCTGATCATCCGCCTGCAGCCGGAGGAATACGTCCAGTTGCTGGTGATGGCCAAGGAGCCGGGTCTCGACCGCGACGGCATCCGCCTGCGCGAAGTGCCGTTGAATTTGAGCATGGACGCGGCCTTTGCGGGCGCGCGGCGACGGATCGCTTATGAGCGGTTGCTGCTGGATCTGATCGAGGGCGACCCCACCTTGTTCGTGCGCCGTGACGAGGTCGAGGCGCAATGGGAATGGACCGACGCGATCCGCGCCGGCTGGGACGCCAATGGCGTGAAGCCGAAAAGCTATGGCTCGGGCACCTGGGGTCCGTCGGCCGCGATCGCCTTGACCGAGCGCGACGGCGTGACCTGGCAGGATGATTGAACGCGAGAAACAATAGTCCCTCATCCGTCACCCCGGACTTGTTCCGGGGTCCACCGTGCCACACGCGCGTTGGAATGGCGGATGAGTGGACCCCGGAACAAGTCCGGGGTGACGAAATGGAGTTATCATGAGCGACGAACACGAAATCGAATGGTGGGATTACGAAGATGCCGAGGAGATGGCCGCGGCCGTCGCCGGTGACATCGCCTTCGTCATCGAAAGCGCGATCGATGCGCGCGGTGCTGCGGTCATCGCGCTGTCGGGCGGCAAGACGCCGATCCCGATCTACGCCAAGCTGGCCGAGACGAAGCTCGACTGGAAGCGCGTCACGATCATCCCGACCGACGAGCGCATCGTGCCGCTCGGCGATCCACTGTCCAACGTAACGATGATCGCCAAGACCTTCCTGCCCAAGGGCGCCCGGGTGATGCCGATCGTCAGCGACAAGGCCGCCGACTACAAGGCCGCCGGTCGTTCCGCTGACGCGCTGATGCAGGATCTGCACTGGCCGCTCGACCTGTGTCTGCTCGGCGTCGGTGCCGACGGCCATACCGCATCGATCTTCCCCGGTGCCGATTTCGAGGAAGCGATTGCCGGCCCGAACGAGCGCCGCGCACTTGGCGTCATGCCCGACCCGTTGCCGCCCGAGGCACCGGTCGCCCGCATCACGCTCAGCCGCGCCGCGATCGTCTCGGCCAAGGCGCTGATGATCGCCGTCACCGGCGACGCCAAGCGCAAGGTGATCGAAGATGCGATCAAACAGGGCCCCTCGTCGAAATACCCGATCGGGCGCGTGCTGGCCGATGCCGAACTGCCCGTGGACATCCACTGGAGCGAATGACGATGACCGCGCTGCATGCCGAAATCGGGGCCGTAACCGATCGCATCGTCACGCGATCGAAGCCGACGCGTGACGCGTATCTGGCGCTGATCCGGCATGAGCGCGATCATGGCCTCGAACGCCCGTCGCTCGGCTGCGCGAACCTGGCGCACGGCTATGCCGGGACGGACGAGGACCGCGACGTCATGAAGCCGGGCCAGGCCATGAACATCGGCATCGTCACCGCGTATAACGACATGCTCTCGGCCCATGCGGTCTATTATCGCTATCCCGAACAAATGAAGGTCTGGGCGCGCGAGGCCGGCGTCACCGCGCAGGTCGCGGGCGGCGTGCCGGCGATGTGCGACGGGGTGACGCAGGGTTATCCCGGCATGGAACTCTCGCTGTTCAGCCGCGACACGATCGCGATGAGCACCGGCATCGCCCTCAGCCACGGCCTGTTCGAGGGCGCGGCGTTGCTCGGCATCTGTGACAAGATCGTGCCGGGCCTGCTGATGGGCGCGCTGCGCTTCGGCCATCTGCCGATGCTGCTGATCCCCGGCGGCCCGATGCGCACCGGCCTCGCCAACAAGGAAAAGGCCGCGGTGCGCGAGCGATACGCGACCGGCGATGCCAGCCGCGAGGAACTGCTCGAGGCGGAGATCGCCGCCTATCACGGCAAGGGCACCTGCACGTTCTTCGGCACGGCCAATTCCAATCAGATGATGATGGAGATGATGGGGCTCCACATCCCCGGCTCGGCCTTCGCCAATCCGGGCACGAAGCTGCGGCAGGAACTTACCCGCGCCGCCGTTCACCGCATCGCCAAAATCGGCGCGGCGGGCGACGATTACCGCCCGATCGGCCAGTGCGTCGACGAACGCGCGATCGTCAATGCCGCGATCGGCCTGCTCGCCACCGGCGGATCGACCAACCACCTGATCCACCTGCCTGCCATCGCCGCCTGTGCCGGGATCGTGATCGACTGGGAGGATTTTGATCGCCTGTCGAAGATCGTGCCGCTGATCGCGCGGGTCTATCCCAACGGATCGGCCGACGTGAACCAGTTCGAGGACGCCGGCGGCATGCCGTACGTGATCCGCGAACTACTCTCCGCCGGGCTGATGCATGGCGACGTGCTGACCGCCGGCGGTGAGACGATGGCCGATTTCGGCACCAAGCCCGAGATGCAGGGCGATACGCTCGCCTGGGCCGATCCCGGCGCGAGCAAGGACGAGAGCATCGTCCGCCCCGCCACCGCGCCCTTCTCGGCCGAGGGCGGCTTCCGCATCCTCGCCGGCAATCTCGGCCGCGCCTGCATCAAGGTCAGCGCCGTGGAGCGCGATCGGTGGACGATCGAGGCCCCGGCGCGCGTATTCTCGACCCAGCAGGAAGTGCAGGATGCGTTTAAGGCCGGCGAACTCGATCGCGACGTCGTGGTCGTCGTCCGCTTCCAGGGGCCACGCGCCAACGGTATGCCGGAATTGCACAAGCTTACGCCGCCGCTGGGCGTCCTCCAGAACAAGGGCTTTCGTGTGGCACTCGTCACCGACGGCCGCATGTCGGGCGCGAGTGGCAAGGTGCCCTGCGCGATCCATTCCAGCCCCGAAGCGCTTGGCGGGGGTCCCCTGGGCAAAGTGCGTGACGGCGACATCATCCGCCTGAGCGCGGAAACCGGCGAACTGGTCGCCCTGGTCGATCCGGCGGAATGGGCGGCACGCGATTTCGCCCCGGCCCCCGCGCCCGCAATCGGCATGGGCCGCGAAATGTTCGCACTGATGCGCACCACCGCAAACGAGGCGGAACGCGGCGGATCGGCGATGCTCGCGGCGATGGGCTGGTAAGGGATGATGATGCAGGTCGTAGCAGTCGATCTCGGCGGAACGCATGCCCGCTTCGCCATCGCCGAGGTCGCGGACGGCCGCGTCGTCTCGCTCGGTGAGCCGGTGACGCTCAAGACTGCCGACTATGCCAGCCTGCAGACCGCGTGGCAGGCTTTCGGCGCGCAAGCCGGGCAGCCCCTGCCCCGCGCCGCCGCCATTGCGGTCGCCTCGCCGATCGGCGGCGAGGTAATCAAGATGACCAACAATCCCTGGATCATCCGCCCGGCGCTGATCCCCGATCGGTTGCAGGTCGATACGTTCAGCCTGATCAACGATTTCGGTGCGGTCGGCCATGCCGTAGCCCAGGCGCGCGCCGAGGATTTCCTGCATCTCGCTGGCCCAGACGAGCCCTTCCCCGACACCGGCGTGCTCACGGTGTGCGGCCCCGGCACCGGCCTCGGCGTCGCACAGGTGCTCAATACCGATCATGGCTATCACGTCCTGCCCACAGAGGGCGGGCACGTGGATTACGCCCCACTCGACGGGATCGAGGACGCCTTCGTCAAGCATCTGCGCAAGACCTACACCCGCGTATCTTCCGAGCGGATCGTCTCCGGCCCCGGCATCGTCGCGATCTATGAAACGCTCGCCGATATCGAGGGCCGCGCGGTGCAGCGGCTCGACGACAAGACGATCTGGGGGCTGGCGTTGGAGGGCAAGGACAGTCTGGCGCTCGCCGCGCTCGACCGTTTCTGCCTCAGCCTGGGCGCGGTGGCAGGCGATCTGGCGCTGGCGCACGGCGCGAACGGCGTGGTGATCGCAGGCGGGCTCGGCCTGCGCCTGAAGGATCATTTCACCCGCTCCGGCTTCGCGCAGCGCTTCGCCGCCAAGGGGCGGTTCCAGACCATGATGGCGGCGATCCCCGTCAAGCTCATCATCCATCCGCAGCCCGGCCTCTACGGTGCCGCCGCTGCCTTCGCGCAGGAGCACAGCCGATGACCGGCATCGAACAGATCATGCGGACCAGCGCCGTCATCCCCATCTTGGTGATCGACGACATCGCCACCGCCCGGCCGCTCGCCGAGGCTTTGGTGGCCGGCGGCCTGCGCGTGCTCGAGGTGACGCTGCGCACCCCCTGCGCGCTGGAGGCGATGCAGGAAATGAAGAAGGTGCCCGGCGCGATCGTCGGTGCGGGCACGGTGGTGGACACCGATCAGTTCGCGCAGGTTATGGAGGCCGGCGCCGAATTCATCGTCTCGCCCGGCCTGACCGAGCGGCTGGCGACGCCGATCATCGACAGCGGCGTGCCGTTCCTGCCCGGCATCGCCAATGCCGGCGACATCATGCGCGGGCTGGATCTCGGGCTGACGCACTTCAAATTCTTCCCGGCCGAAGCGAGCGGCGGGCTGAAAGCGCTCAAGGCGTTGGCCGCGCCCTTCTATCAGGCGAAGTTCTGCCCCACCGGCGGCATCAGCGAAGCGACCGCGCCGGACTGGCTGGCATTCGGCCCCGTCCTGTGCGTCGGCGGAAGCTGGGTGATCGGTGGAACGATGGCCGAGGTCGAGGCCAAGGCGCGCGCGGCGGCGGCACTAGGCGGAAATTAACCGAACGGCGCTAAGCGCCGACGATGTTCGAAATTCGCTTCGACGATCAGGCGGGCATCTTGCACCTGCGGCTGGAAGGCCATTGGACCGCCGCGACGTTCGCGCATTTCACCGCCACCCTGCTGTATCACGTGACGAAATTGCGGCTGGCAAGCCGTCGTTATGCGGTGCTGAGCGATGCGAGCGCTTTCGCGGTTCAGACCCCAGCGATCGCATCGGCCTTCGATCGCGTGATGAGCCACGACAAGGCAAAGCGCGCCCGCGCCGTCGCGATCGTGGTCGGATCGATGCTGAACCGGTTGCAGGTCAAACGCACGATCGACGCGCCGAACCTGCGTGTGTTCGACACGCGCGAAGAGGCGTTAGAGTGGTTGACCGGAATGATGGCGATCCCGGAAGCAGCGTAATCCTCCCCGGCAGGGGGAGGTGGCGCGCGCAGCGCGACGGAGGGGGTGGGCCGGCAACGCAACGCTTGAGGAGAGCCCCTTCCACCACCCGACTGAAGAACCCGGGAGGTCCCCCTCCCCGGCACGGGGAGGAACTAAAGATCACATCTCGCCGCGCGACCGCCTGATCGCATACCATTTCTGCACGTTCGCATTGTGATGTTCCAGCGTATCCGCGAACACATGCCCGCCCGTCCCGTCGGCCACGAAATACAGCGCGTTCGACTGCGCCGGATCGAGCACCGCATCGATGCTCGCCCGCCCTGGATTGGCGATCGGTCCAGCCGGCAGGCCGACCATCGCGTAGGTGTTGTAGCCGTTTACCGCCCTCACTTCGGAGCGCAGGATGCGACGGCCGAGCGGGCGGCCCTTGGTCAGCGGATAGATGATCGTGGGATCGGCCTGCAACATCATCCCGCGCTTCAGCCGGTTGGAATAGACCGCCGCGACGGTGCGTCGCTCCGAAGGCTTGCCGGTTTCCTTTTCGACGATCGAGGCAAGGATCAGCGCCTCGCGCGGAGTTTTCACCGCGATGCCGGGTTTGCGCTTGGCCCATGCCTCGGCGAGATAGTCGGTCATCGCGCGCTGCATGCGATCGATCATGAAAGCGCGCGCATAGCCGCGCTGGAAACTGTAGCTGTCGGGCAGGATCGTTCCCTCTACCGGCACGGCGATCTCGCCGGTCATCCCGTCCGCCTTCATCACCGCGTCGCGCACCATCACCGAAGGATAGCCCTCGGGAATGGTGACGAAGCGCTGCAATGTCTTGCCGCCTTGCAGCAGCTTCAGGATATCCGACTGGCTGAGATGCGCCGGCAAGCGATACTCGCCCGCCTTGATGCCCTGCCCGCCACCAAACACGCGGGCCAGCAGGCGGAAACGGCTGGCAGACGTGATCGCCCCGGCCTTCTCCAGTTGCTCGGCGGCGCCCGCCAGGCTGGTGCCGGGTGCGATCTGGATCGAGATGTTGCGTGTCGACGGTCCGGCATGACCCCATTGCTGCATGACCACGAACCCGCCGGCGAGCGCGGCGAGGACGATGATGAGAATGAGGCAGCCAAACTTTCTCATTATGGCGCGTCCCCGGCGAAGGCCGGGGCCCAGTCGCGAAGGTGGATGTAACGAAGCGCGGCATCAACCAACGAACTGCTCCCGACTGGGCCCCGGCTTACGCCGGGGAAGCAACACAAGAAGATCAAATCGCCTTCATCACCAGCGAAGCATTGGTCCCGCCGAAGCCGAACGAATTGTTCAGCACCGCCTTCACCTTCCGCTCCTTGGCCTTGTGCGGCACGAGATCGACACCGACGCAATTTTCGCTCGGATTGTCGAGGTTGAGCGTCGGCGGAACGATCTGATCGCGCATCGCCAGGATGCAGAAGATGCTTTCCACCGCGCCCGCGCCGCCGAGCAGATGCCCGATCGCCGATTTGGTCGAGGACATCGACAGCGTGCCGATGTTGCTGCCGAACAGGCGGCGCACCGCGTTCAGTTCCAGCTCGTCGCCAAGCGGCGTCGAAGTGCCGTGCGCGTTGATGTAATCGATATCCGACAATTGCAGCCCGGACTTGCGCATCGCCATTTCCATCGACCGGAACGCACCCGATCCTTCCGGATGCGGCGCCGTCACGTGATAGGCATCGCCCGACAGACCGTAACCGATCACCTCGGCATAGATCTTCGCGCCGCGCGCCTTGGCGTGTTCGTATTCCTCGAGGCAGACGACACCCGCGCCCTCACCCATCACGAACCCGTCGCGATCCTTGTCATAGGGGCGACTGCCGCGTTCCGGCGTGTCGTTGAAATTGGTGCTGAGCGCGCGTGCCTGCGCGAAACCGGCGATGCCCAACGGGCAGATCGCGCCTTCGGCACCGCCCGCGAGCATCACATCGGCATCGTCCATCGCGATCATCCGTGCGGCATCTCCGATCGAATGCGCACCGGTCGAACAGGCCGTGACGACCGCATGGTTCGGTCCCATCAGGCCGTATTTGATCTGCACCTGACCGGTGATCAGGTTGATCAGCCGGCCGTGCACGAAATGCGGCGAAACACGGCTCGGCCCCTTTTCGTGCAGCACGATCGATTCGCTGGCGATGCCCGGAAGTCCGCCGATGCCGGCACCGATCGAGCAGCCGGCGCGATATTTCTGCTCTTCGGTCATGTCGAGCAGGCCGGCATCTTCCAGCGCCTGGCCGGCCGCATCGATGCCGTAGATGATGAACGGATCGACCTGCCGCTGAACCTTGTGGTCCACGCGCTTGTTCGGATCGAAGCCATATGCGTGATCCGCCGGCTTCACCTCGCAGGCGATGCGGCACTTATACTCGCTCGCGTCGAAGCGCGTGATCACGTCCGCGCCGGATTTCGCGGCGATGATGTTCTTCCACGCCGTTTCGACATCTGCGCCGAGCGGGGTGACGAGGCCAAGTCCGGTTACGACAACACGGCGCATGGGTTGTTCTCCGTATCTCTTCAAATGCGAACGGCCCCCCGCCCCTGTGCGATATGCCGGGACGGGGAGCCGTTCATGTCTTCTCGGGTATCGAAGGGCGCGGGCCGCGCGATTGCGCGAAACCCATGCCCGCCGATCAGTCCTTATGCTCGTCGATGAAGGTGATCGCGTCCTTGACGGTCGTGATCTTCTCGGCGGCATCGTCGGGGATTTCGACGCCGAATTCTTCCTCGAACGCCATCACCAGCTCGACGATGTCGAGGCTGTCCGCACCGAGATCGTCGATGAAGCTCGCGTCTTCGGTGACCTTGTCTGCTTCGACGCCGAGATGCTCGACGACAATCTTCTTAACGCGGTCTGCGGTCTCGCTCATGGTATCGTCCCTCTATCGCTGGGGGTTTTTGGTAATTGCTGAACGCACGTAGAACGCGCTTGGTGCCTGCGCAAGGGGCTGGCGACCTCAGATCATCGCCATGCCGCCGTTGACGTGCAGCGTCTGCCCGGTGACGTAACCGGCTTCCCGGCTCGCCAGATAGACGACCGCGGCACCGATGTCAGCGCCCTCGCCCATCTTTCCGGCCGGAATGCGCGCGTTGAGCGCCTCCTTCTGCGCGTCTGGCAGCGCATCGGTCATCGGCGAGGTGATGAAGCCCGGCGCAACGCAATTGACGGTGATGCCGCGGCTGGCGAGTTCCTGCGCCAGCGCCTTGGACATGCCGACCAGACCGGCCTTGGAAGCGGCATAGTTCGCCTGCCCCGGATTGCCGGTCGTACCCACCACGGACGTGATCGAAACGATCCGCCCGAACCGCGCCTTCATCATCGGCCGCGCCGCCGCCCGCGCCAACCGGAACGCCGCCTCCAGATTAACGCGGATCACCATGTCCCACTCCTCGTCCTTCATCCGCATGACAAGATTATCGCGCGTAACCCCGGCATTGTTGACGACGATATCCAGCTTACCGAGGGCATCGACCGCCGAAGGCACCAGCGCATCGACGGCAGCGCCGTCGGACAAGTTGCACGGCAACGCGACATGATCCCCGCCCAGACTATCCCTGAACGCTTCCAGCTTGCCGAGATTGGACCCGGACACCACCAGCCGCGCCCCCCGCGCAGCCAACGCCTGCGCAACGGCGGACCCGATGCCGCCCGATGCGCCGGTGACGAGCGCGGTCATGCCTGTAAGGTCGAACATTAATTACTCCTGTTGATTTGGGTCACGCGAAGGCGCGAAGAAGCGATATCGACAACATCGGCAGCGATAGCTTCGATATCCTTCATCGCTTCGCCCCCCCTTTTTTCGCGCCTTCGCGTAAACGACCTGCTTCAGAGGCTCTTAACCAGCCCCTCGATATCGTCCATCGTGATCACACTCGTCGCCTCGACATCGGGCGCGATGCGTTTGACCATTGGGCTCAGCACCTTGCCGCCGAATTCCACGAACCGCTCCACGCCTGTCTCCGCCATCGCCAGCACCGATTCGCGCCAGCGGACCATGCCCGTCACCTGCTCCACCAGCAGCCGGCGGATCGTGTCGGGATCGCTGACCGCCGCCGCCGTGACGTTGGCGAACACCGGCACCAAAGGCGCGTCGATCCGCGCCTCGGCCAGCGCCTTTTCCATCGCATCGGCGGCTGGCTGCATCAGCGGGCAGTGAAATGGGGCTGAAACCGGCAGCAGCACCGCGCGCTTGGCACCCATGTCCTTCGCCATCGCGATCGCCCGCTCGATCGCGCCGCGCGCGCCGGAGATTACCACCTGCGACGGATCGTTGTCGTTCGCCACGGTGCACACCTCCCCCTCTGCAGCGGCCGCAGCGATCGCCTTGGCCTTTTCCACATCGGCACCAAGCAAAGCGGCCATCGCGCCCTCGCCCACCGGCACCGCCGCCTGCATCGCTTGCCCACGATGCTTGAGCAGGATCGCCGTCGTCGCGAGATCCAGCGCACCCGCCGCGCACAACGCCGTATATTCGCCGAGCGAATGTCCCGCGACATAATCAGCCTTGTCGGCCAGCCGCACGCCGCCTTCCTGTTCCAGCACGCGCAACGTGGCGATGGCATTCGCCATAATCGCCGGCTGCGCATTCTCGGTCAGCACCAGTTGATCCTCCGGCCCCTCGGTCATCAGGCGGAAGAGATGCTGGCCCAGCGCATCGTCGACCTCCTGGAACACCGCCTTGGCGACCGGGCTGGCGTCTGACAGTGCCTTGCCCATGCCGACGGCCTGGCTGCCTTGCCCGGGAAAGATGAATGCTCGCATGGGTTTCGCTCCGTGATCAGGCGCGCCGGACTAGCCAAGCGCGATCCCCCCGGCAAGCTTGCGACAATTTGCGACCATTTCGCCGCGAAGTTGGGACGGGGCTGCGACACCTGCCACCCATTTAGGGGAGGACGCCAAAGACGGCGCCGGGTTTTTCGGGAGTTAAAACCATGAAGAAGATGATCCTCGCAGCATTGGCCGCCACGGTCGCATTGTCGCCACTCGCCGCCACGGTCGCCGAAGCGCAGCAATATCAGCAGCGTCGCGACACCACGGTCGTGCGCCGCAACGGCGATGTCGTGCAGCGCACCGTCACCCGCCAGTCCGCCCCTCAGCATCGCAACTGGCGCAAGGGCGAGCGCTTCGACCGCCGCTATGCGCAGAACTATCGCCAGATCGACTATCGCCAGTATCGCGGCCTGCGCGCGCCCCCGCGCGGCTATCACTATGTCCGTTCGGGCAATGATGCGGTGCTCGTCGGCATCACCAGCGGCCTGATCGCCGCGGTCGTCGCCGGCGCGATCCGGTAAATCACCCGAATTGATATCTAACAGGTCACCGGCGACGCTACTCGGCGTTGCCGGTGATCGCATCGTCTTCAAAGTGCTAAAGCAACATCTTGCAAATATTCGATTATTCAATTAATTTCGTTTGAAATAAAAATATAATAATCCATCCATATTCGATGCGAATATATTAATTAAACAATTGACTCTTGTTCGCCGAATGAATTACAAAATAACATCATTCGCAATCATCAGTTAATTTATAGAACTATACGTTCTATGTGATTTAAATTGAGTGCAATTTTTCAGCAATAACAAAACAAGGTCGCCTCAAACAAGAAGAGATTTAAACATGGTTTGCTGTCACATCGTTCCGGAAGACATCCTGCGCAAACTCGCAAAGGATACCGAATTTTCCGATGCCACTCGAAAGGCGCTCGTCGATACCGCCGCCGTCGACAACAAACGCCGTCAGATACGGAGCATGCGGGCGGAAGTGTCGACCATGATCTCACTTCCCATCCCTTTCCCGATCCCGTTTCCCTTCCCGACCAAGCTGGTTCCTGTTTCGGTCTACACCTGCAACCACACCCAATCGCTGCCCGGTGCATTGATCAACAATCCGGGTACGTCGGCAGACCCGACAGCCAAGCACGTCTTCACCGAGACTCGCTCGCTGGCGAAATTCTATCAGTCGGTCTTCAAGCGCTATTCGATCGACAATGCCGGCATGGCGCTGTTGTCCTCGATTCACTACGGAAACCTCTACAACAACGCGTTCTGGAACGGCTCCCAGATGACGTACGGAGATGGCGACGGTCAGATTTTCCTCGACTTTTCGCGGGGTAACGACGTGATCGGACACGAACTGACCCACGGCGTGACCCAGCACACATTGCAGTTGGTCTATTCGAACGAACCAGGCGGCCTGAACGAAAGTCTGTCCGACTGCTTCGGATCGATGTTCCGCCAATGGGAAGCCGGCCAAACGGCAGCTCAGGCCGATTGGTTGATCGGCAAGGACATTATGGGGCCGGCGGCAGTCGCCAAGGGATTGACCTGCCTACGCGACATGGCAAATCCCGCCGCGAAGCATTGTTTGGCACCGCAACCCACGCAATATTCCCAGATCAAACCGGGTATGGATCCGCATTACAGCAGCGGGCCGCCCAATCTCGCTTTCTACACCGCCTGCATGAAGGCCGGGGGGAAAAGCTGGGAGACGATCGGACAGGTCTGGTACAAGTCGATGTCCGGCTTCGGTCCCAGTCCGAACCTCGGGATGAAGGACTTCGCCAATCGCACACGCACTGTTGCCGCGCAGCTATTTCCGGCTAAGCCTGCTGTTGCTGCTGCCGTGGATTACGGCTGGAAGCACGTCGGGCTGTAGCCCCCGGCGGCAATCTGCCGCGCACGACGGCAAGCAACACGACAGGCAAGACGTGCGCGGCCGGAATGGAGAGGCGATGGTGCTGACGATCGAACGCATCGGTGGCCTGGGGGGCTTCGGCCTGCCAGGATCGCGGATCAGAAGTCGCGGCACCATCTCGCTCGATGCGTTGTCGGTCGAAGATCGAGATCGCGTCATGGCGTTATTCGCGTCGCACGCTGCGTCTACGCCCGCCGGGCATCCCGATGGCTTCATATATCGCCTGACGCGGCGGACGGCGGCGGGCGACGAAACGGTCGAAGTGCCTGAATCCGCTGTCCCGCAAGTGTTGATCGCGGGAATCCACGACGAGATCGACTGAAGCGGTTGCGTTTTGCTCGTATGATTGTATGGACACCGTCGATCGGGGTGGAAGGCGCACGCTTTCTGCCCCGATCGTTATTTGAGTACGACAGCCGGAGGGGCGTCTCGCATGGTGCGGGCGTCAGCGATCGGCCAAGACGAAGGACAAGACATGGCTCTTTACGAGCATGTGTTCCTTGCGCGCCAGGATCTGGCACAGGCGCAAGTGGATGCACTGGCGGAAAACGCCACCAAGATCATCAACGATAACAACGGCCGGGTCGTGAAGACCGAGAGCTGGGGCCTGCGCAGCCTGGCGTACAAGATCGCCAAGAATCGCAAGGCGCATTACGTGATGCTCGAAATCGACGCCCCCGGCGACGTGGTCGCCGAGCTGGAGCGCCAGACCCAGATCAACGAAGACATCATTCGCTACATGACCGTCAAGGTCGAGGGCCATGAAGAGGGCCCGAGCGTCATGATGCGCAAGTCCGATCGTGACCGTGAGCGTCGCAGCGACCGTGAAGGCGGCCGTCCCGACCGTGGTGATCGCCCAGAGCGCTCCGAGCGCCCGCGTCGCGACTTCGACGGCGAATAAGGAGCATATAGACAATGGCACGCCCATTTTTCCGCCGCCGCAAGTCCTGCCCGTTTTCGGCCAAGGACGCCCCACGGATCGACTATAAGGATGTCCGGTTGCTGCAGGGCTTCGTGTCCGAGCGTGGCAAGATCGTCCCGAGCCGCATCACTTCGGTGAGCGGCAAGAAGCAGCGCGAACTCGCCCAGGCGATCAAGCGCGCGCGTCATCTGGGCCTGCTGCCCTACATCGTTAAGTAAGGGGGACAGACCCATGCAAGTCATCCTGCTGGAACGCGTCGAGAAGCTTGGGCAGATCGGCGACGTCGTCACCGTGAAGGACGGGTTCGCCCGCAACTTCCTGCTCCCGAACAAGAAGGCGCTACGTTCGAACGCGGCCAACCTCAAGGTGTTCGAGAAGAACCGCGAATCGATCGTGGCCGACAACGCGGCACGCCGCGGCGAGGCCGAGATCGAGGCGAAGTCGATCGACGGCATCACGCTCACGCTGATCCGTCAGTCGTCGAACACCGGCCAGCTGTACGGCTCGGTCGCGGTGCGCGATCTGCTCGAAGCGCTCGAAACCGAAGGCCATAAGGTCGCCAAGTCGGCAATCGTCCTCAACAAGCCGATCAAGGCGATCGGCGTGTACGAGGTGAAGGTCACGCTGCATCCGGAAGTCGCCGTGACCGTCAAGGTCAACGTCGCACGCTCGCCTGAAGAGGCCGAGATGCAGGCGCAGGGCGTCAACGTGATGGAGGCCATGTTCGAGAAGGACGAGGCCGGTTTCGTCGAAGCCTATGATCCCAACGCCGAGCCGGGCGCGACCGCCGAGGTCCAGTCCGACGCGCCAGCAACGGACGAAGCGACCACGACCGAAGGCTGAGGCTTTCGCTCTGTGTACTAGAAAGGCCGTCCGGAGCGATCCGGGCGGCCTTTTTGGTTTGTGGTTCGATCGATAACCGGAAAATAAAAGGGCCGCCCGGCACAAGTCCGGGCGGCCCTTTTCATACAATTTCCGCTTCCTGGAAGACAGAAAGCGGCAAGCTCAGATCACGGCACCGCCACACATGCGCCGACGACGGCGACCAGCGGGATCAGTGCGAAGATCAATGGGGCAATGCTCTTCATGTGGAATTCACTTCGTGATCTGAGGACCTGATCCCTAAATGCGCACCGGACCCAAAGGTTTCCAGTGGATGAACGGAAATATCGCTGCGACGTAGCGAACCTTTTCCAGGATGAACCGAATTGGGACAATATGTGCGGTTGAGCATGCGTCGCGCCAGCCGTCGGTTTCGTAAACATTGCCGCGCTACCATATCCGCCATGACCAGCGACGTGATTCGACAGCGGCCCCTCGATCCCGGCGAATCCGCGCCATGGTTCACGGCCCCCACGATCGGAGGACCGGATCAATGGACGTTCAGCGCGGCTGGCGGCAGGATCTGCCTAATGCTCTTTTACGGTTCCGCGGCCAACCCCGTCGCGCGTGCCGCGATCGACGCGGTGATCGCGCGGCGGGCAATGTTCGACGATATCGCCGCCAGCTTCTTCGGCGTGAGCATGGATGCGTCGGACGCGAGCCAGAACCGCGTCGGACAATCCATACCCGGCATTCGCCACTTCCTCGATATCGACGGCGCCGTGAGCGCTCTTTACGGCGCGCATACCGGCGTCGCGGACGGCACGATCCAGTATCAGCCGCATTTCGTACTCCTGGATCGGGCCATGCACACGATCGCATGTTTCAAGATCACCGAGCCCGAGGCAGCGCTCGACGCGGTCGTGCGCGCGATGGCCGACTTAGGGCAGAATTGGGCGCCGATACTGACCGTACCGCACGTCTTCGAACCCGAAATGTGCCGCCGGCTGATCGACCTCTACGATACAGCGGGCGGCGCACCATCCGGCTTCATGCGCGAGATCGAGGGCAAGACCTCCCTCATCATCGATCCCACCTTCAAGCGCCGTAACGATCACGAACTCGTCGATTCCGCCATGATCGACATCATACAGCAACGCCTTTCAACCCGCCTCGTCCCGGCGATCCGCCGCACCTTCCAGTTCGAGGCGACGCGGATCGAGCGCTATCTCGTTGCGTGCTACGACGCCGCCGATCGCGGCTGCTTCCAGCCACATCGTGACAACACCACGCGCGGCACCGCGCATCGCCGTTTCGCCGTCACGATCAACCTGAACGACGATTACGAGGGCGGCGACCTGCGCTTCCCCGAATTCGGGCCACGCACCTATCGCGCGCCGGTCGGCGGCGCGGTGGTGTTCTCCTGTTCGTTGCTGCACGAGGCGACGCCGGTCACGCGCGGGCGGCGCTACGCCTACCTGCCGTTCCTGTACGATGAAGCGGCCGCCAGGGTTCGCCAGGAGAACAGCCGCTTCCTCGCCGACAATTTGCCGGCCTACACCAACGCAAGGTGACGCAGGCCGCTCACTTCCGCCCGAACAGCTTCTCGATATCGCCATGCGCCAGCTTCACCCAGGTCGGGCGACCGTGATTGCACTGGCCGGAATGCGGGGTGACCTCCATCTCACGGAGCAGGGCATTCATCTCGACAACCGACAGCACGCGACCTGCCCGCACCGACCCATGGCATGCCATCGTGCCCGCGACCGCGTCGAGCCGCTCCCGTAGCGACAATGCCTCGTCGAACGCGGCCAGTTCGTCAGCGAGATCGGTGACGAGGCCGACAACGTCGCTCTGCCCGAGCAAAGCGGGCACGGCGCGAACGAGCATCGCGCGCGGGCCGAAGCGTTCGAGGTCGAGACCGAATTCGCTGAGTTCCGCCGCGCGCGCTTCGAGGCGATCGCAGGCCGGTTCGTCGAGTTCGATCACCTCGGCCAGCAGCAGCGCCTGGCTCGCGACGCCGCCCTCCGCCATCGCCTTGCGCATCCGTTCGAGCACGAGGCGTTCGTGCGCGGCGTGTTGATCGACCAATACGAGGCCGTCCGAGGCTTCGGCGACGATATAGGTCTTGGCGACCTGCCCTCGCGCCACACCGAGCGGGTGGGTGATCGTTTCCGGCGGCGGCGCGTATGAAGGTTCGGCGCGCGCCATCGGCGGCGCGATGAAGGTCGGGCGGCGGTCGCTTACATACATCCCCGCGAAGGCGGGAATCCCGCTGCCTTCCACGGGCGCGAAGAAGGAAGAAGCGGGATCCCCGCCTTCGCGGGGATGACCTTCGCTGGTCCAAGCCGCCATCGCATCCTCGCTCGGGCGCTGCACGCTGCGATGGCCCGCCTCGTCGAGCGCCCGGCGCAGCCCGCTGACGATCAGTCCACGCACCATCGCCGGTTCGCGGAAGCGCACTTCGGTTTTCGCCGGATGCACGTTCACGTCCACTGCGTCGTTCGGCACGTCGAGGAACAGGGCGACCATCGCGTGCCGGTCGCGCGGCATCATCTCGGCATACGCACCGCGGATCGCGCCGATCAGCAGACGATCCTTCACCGGCCGGCCGTTTACGAACAGATATTGGTGATCCGCAATGCCGCGATTAAACGTCGGCAGTCCCGCGATCCCGCCGAGCCGCAACCCCTCGCGCTCCAGATCCACAGGCACGCCGTTGTCGATCATGCCCTTGTCGGTCAGCGCCGCGACGCGCTGCGGCAGGCTATCGCCGCCCGCCACCTGCAGCGCGCGCCGCCCGTCATGCTCGACCGAGAAACCGATATCGGGCCGTGCCATCGCCAGTCGCTTCACCACATCGAGGCACGCGGCATATTCCGAGCGCGCAGACCGCAGGAACTTGCGCCGAGCCGGCACCCGCGCGAACAGTCCTTCGACCCGTACGCGCGTGCCCGGCGGCACCCCCGCCGGCCCTTCCGACACGACCATCCCGTTATCCACCACGCGCGCCCAGCCCCCGGCGGCCCCAGCATCGCCGCGCACCCGACTCTCCAGCGTCATCCGCGCGACGCTGGCGATCGAGGGTAACGCTTCGCCGCGAAAACCGAGCGTTGCGACGTTTTCGATAGCCTCATCCGGCAACTTCGATGTCGCATGGCGCTCCAGCGCCAGCGCCATGTCGGCAGGCGTCATGCCGCACCCGTCGTCGATCACTTCGATGCCGTCGATTCCCCCGCCCGACAGGCGTACATCGACTCGGGTCGCGCCCGCATCCACGGCGTTTTCGACCAGTTCCTTCAACGCGCTGGCTGGCCGTTCGACCACTTCACCGGCAGCGATACGATTGACGAGATGTTCGGGCAGGCGTCGTATTGACATGGGGGTTGCTCTAGACCAAGCGACGGCATCCCGCGACCCGGAACTGAACGGCAAACCTGAGCGTGGCACCCATGCTCAGGCCGCCGTTCCATAAGCCGTTTCGCAACCGATGATGACGCGCACCGCCGGCCCCGTGCACGGGGCGGCCAATAACGGAACGATACATGGCTTTCTTCTCGCGCCTGTTCAGACTGATGTCGCACGACATGGCGATCGATCTCGGCACCGCGAACACCGTGGTCTATCTGCGCGGGCGCGGCATCGTGCTGAACGAGCCGTCGGTCGTCGCGATCGAAACGATCAACGGCGTCAAGAAGGTCAAGGCGGTCGGCGAAGACGCCAAGCTGATGATGGGCAAGACGCCCGACAGCATCCAGGCGATCCGCCCGCTTCGCGACGGCGTGATCGCCGATATCGACGTGGCCGAACAGATGATCGGCCACTTCATCCGCAAGGTGCATGGCGGCAAGAAGCCGTTCCTGCGCTGGCCCCAGATCGTGATCTGCGTGCCTTCCGGCTCCACCTCGGTCGAGCGCCGCGCGATTCGCGATGCCGCGTCCAACGCCGGTGCGTCGCAGGTGTGGCTGATCGAGGAACCGATGGCCGCCGCGATCGGTGCCGACATGCCCGTGACCGAACCGATCGGTTCGATGGTCGTGGATATCGGCGGCGGCACGACCGAAGTCGCCGTCCTGTCGCTGCGTGGTCTTGCCTACACCACGTCGGTACGTGTCGGTGGCGACAAGATGGACGAGGCGATCGTTTCCTATGTCCGCCGCAATCACAATCTGCTGATCGGCGATTCGACTGCCGAGCGGATCAAGCAAGAAGTCGGCGTGGCGAAGCCCCCGGCGGACGGCATCGGCCTGACGATCCACGTCAAGGGTCGCGATCTGGTCAACGGCGTCCCGAAGGAAATCCAGATCAACCAAGGCCAGATCGCCGAAGCGCTGAGCGAGCCGGTCGGCGCGATCGTCGAAGGCGTGCGCATCGCGCTGGAAAACACCGCACCGGAACTGGCTGCCGATATCGTCGATCAGGGCATCGTCCTGACCGGCGGCGGCGCGCTGCTCAGCGGCATCGACGAAGTGTTGCGCGACGAAACCGGGCTGCCGGTGACGATCGCCGACGATCCGTTGATCTGCGTCGCTCTGGGCACCGGTCGCGCGCTCGAGGATCCGATGTTCCGCGGCGTGCTGCACAGCGCCTGAAGCCCCGGTTTCGGCCGCGCCGCGTCGCTGCTAGACTGACACATGGTGCCGAGGCATCGCACCCTGCACGGTCACTGGCGGCCGGGCGGCAGATGAAGGGATAGAATGGCGCCGTCTCGCAACCGGCGCCCGGGGTTTTCGCGGCGGGCGCAATACGGTCTGTTCCTGGGATATGTCATCGCGATCGCCGGGGCGATTGTCGCGGCGGTCCTGCTTGCCCTTGCGACGCTCAACCCGCCGGCCTTCGCCGCGCTGCGCGCGTCGATCGCGGAGATCACTACGCCTATCTCCTCCGGCATCGCCGGCATCGGCCGCGGCATCACCGCGATCCCCGAGGAGATTTCGGAGCATTTCTACACCGTCGACAAGAATGCCGAACTCCGTCGTGAATTGAAGGACGTGCAGGCATTGTTGCTGCGCGCCCGCACGCTATCGCGCGACAATCGCCGCCTGAACGCCCTGTTACAGATCCGCGAGCGCATCGCCGTGCCCGTCGTCGCGGCACGTCTGGTCAGTTCCTCGGCGTCCAGCACGCGGCGCACCGCCACGCTGAACGCCGGATCGTGGCAGGGCGTGAAGGAAGGCCAGCCGGTGCGCGGGCCGGATGGTTTGATCGGTCGTATTCTGGAGACCGGGCCGAATACCGCGCGCGTGCTGCTGATCACAGATGCCGACAGCCGCGTACCGGTGCGCCGTACCCGCGACGGTCTGGTCGCTTTGGCCAACGGGCGCGGCGATGGATTGCTGCAGATCAATGCTGGCACCTTGTCGAACGTCTCGCTCGCGCCTGGCGATGTGTTCGTGACATCGGGCAATGGCGGCATCTACGCCCCCGGCATCCCGGTCGCGAGGGTGATAGAACGCGGGCAGGACAGCGCCCTCGCCCGCAGCTTCGCCCGCCCCGACACACTGGATTTCGCGCTCGTGCAGGAAATTTTCCTGCCCCCACCGCCGCCGGCTCCGGTCCCTGCCCCCAGCCCGACTGCGAAGCCTAAACCCAAACCTGCGGCAGACGAATGAAGCGACCGCAACCACAGCCGCGGCGCGGCCCGTTCGATCCCGCGCCGGCCGGGAAATTGTCGCGCGCCCTGCCCGCCTTGACGGTGATGCTCGGATCGTTGGTGACGATCTGGCCGTTCATCGCCACCGTGCCCGTACTGCCGCCGCTCGGCCTGCTGATGTTGCTCGGCTGGCGTTTGATGCGCTCGGATAATTTCCATATCTGGGCGGCCCTGCCGCTCGGCCTGTTCGACGATCTGCTGAGCGGTCAACCGCTCGGCAGCGCGATGCTGCTCTGGACGCTCTGCTTCTTCGCCATCGACCTGATCGAACAACGCCTGGTGTTCCGCGACTTCTGGCAGGATTGGCTGATCGCGTCGGGCGCGATCGCCTTCTGCCTGATCGCCGGGCGGTTGTTCGCCACGCCGATTGTCGCGCATGTCGACACCGTGCTCTTGATGCAGGCGGTCATCTCGATCATGCTCTTCCCAGTCGTGGCGCGCCTGTGCGCTTGGCTTGATGGGAAGCGCGAGAGCGCATAGACCGGCCCATGCGGAGCGCCACCGAACAATCGCAATCCTACAGCTTCTCGCGCCGCGCGGTCATGCTCGGTGTCGGACAAGGCGCGGTCGGGTTGATGCTGGCCGGGCGCATGGCGTGGCTGTCGATCGCCGAGAACGAACATTATCAGGCGATGTCGGAGAGCAACCGCGTCAACATGACGCTGGTGCCGCCCCGGCGCGGCTGGATCGTTGATCGACACGGTGCGCCGATCGCCAACAACCGCACCGATTTCCGCGTCGACATCATCAAGGATCGGCTGGAGGACAAGGATCGCGTTCTCGCCCTGTTGGGGAAGATCCTCGGTCTGCCGCCGGAAGATATCGAGCGCATCGATACCGACCTGAAGCACGCCGCCGGGTTCCAACCGGTGCAGGTGATCGAAAACCTCGATTGGGAGCGCTTCGCGGCGGTCAGCGTGCGCCTGCCCGAACTGCCCGGCGTCGCGCCGACGCGCGGTTTCTCGCGCAACTATCCCGCCGGCCCGGCCGTCGCGCATCTGACTGGCTATGTCGGCGCGGCGTCCGCCGATCAGTATCGCAAGACCAAGGATCCGCTGATGGTCACGCCGGGCTTCAAGCTCGGCAAGGATGGCCTGGAAAAGACGCTGGAAGCATCGCTGCGCGGCAAGGCCGGGGCGAAGCGCGTCGAGGTCACCGCGCGCGGCAAGCTGGTGAAGGAATTGGAGACGCGCCCCGACGTGCCGGGCAAGACCGCGCGACTGACGATCGACGCGGGTTTGCAGGAATATGCCGCCCGGCGCCTCGGCACCAACAGCGGCTCGGCGGTGATGATCGATTGCGACAGCGGCGACATCCTCGCGATGGTGTCGATGCCCGCCTACGACCCCAACGTATTCTCGGACGGGATCAGCCATCTCGAATGGAAGATGCTCTCCGACAACGATCACGTGCCGTTGATGAACAAAACGCTGCAGGGCCTCTATCCCCCCGGCTCGACGGTCAAGCCGATGAACGCCCTGGCCTTGCTCCATGCCGGGGTCGATCCGCACGCGCGGGTCAATTGCAGCGGCGCGATGCGCTTGGGCACCGGCGTGTTCCATTGCCACAAGCGTGGCGGGCACGGCGCGCTCGATATGAAGAACGCGGTGATGCAGAGCTGCGACATCTATTTCTACGAAATGGCCCGGCGCGTCGGTTACGACACGATCGCGCCGATCGCGCGCACGCTCGGCCTCGGGCAGAAATACGATCTGCCGTTCGGATCTCAGCGTTACGGCACGGTGCCCGATGCCGCGTGGAAGCAGAAGAAATACAAGACGTCCTGGACCGTCGCGGATTCGCTCAACGCCTCGATCGGTCAGGGCTACGTACTCGCCAATCCGTTCCAGCTCGCGATGATGGCGGCGCGGATCGGGTCGGGCAAGAATCTGAAGCCGCGTCTGGTGATCGATGGCCCTGCCCCGGTCGCCGAGCCCCTGCCCTTTTCGGCGGAGCATCTCGCGATCGTGCGCGATGCGATGTTCGGCGTGGTCAATCAGGGTGGCACCGGCGGCCGTGCGCGCCTGCTCGTGCCCGGCGTCGCGATGGCGGCGAAGACCGGTACAGCTCAGGTCCGCCGCATCACCATGGCCGAACGCGCCGGCGGCGTGCTGAAGAACGGCCAATTGCCCTTCAAGATGCGCGATCACGCCTTGCTCGTCTGCTTCGCGCCGGCCGACAAGCCGAAATACGCATTGGGCATCGTGCTGGAGCATAACGGCCATACCGTCGCCAATCTCGATACGCCGCTCACCGGGCGGGACATCATGACCTATATGTTCGATCGCGAGATGGCGCTGAAATCGCTTGCCGAGTTCGAGCCGACCTGGGGCGGAGACATCACTACGCGTAATGCAGCCGAAGCCGCCGCCTACCGCGCCGCCGCCTCCGCGCCGCCGCCAGCGGTCGGCGCCGCGACAGAGCAGGACGCCGCCGCCGCCACCGACGCACCCGCCGTGGAAGCCGCCACCGCGGCTGCCAACGCCACCGCCGAAGCGCAGGCGCACGATACCGCGACCGGCAACGGCGTCGCGCAGACCACCGGATCGCCGGAACCACAATGAGCACCCGCAACTTCGTCCCCGCTCCGCTGGCTCAACTACCCTGGAAGATCATCCTCCTCGTGTGTGCGATCGGCGCCTTCGGCCTCGTCGTGCTGTATTCGGCGGCGGGCGGCAGTTGGCAGCCTTGGGCGCTCAATCAGGGCGTGCGGTTCGCCGTATTGCTTTCGGGCGCGATCCTGCTGTCCCGCGTGCGCGAATCCTTCTGGGGTAGCGCCGCCCTCCCGGTCTACGGCGTCCTGGTCTTTTCGCTCATCGCGGTGGAGCTGCTAGGCGCAGTCAGGGGCGGCAGCCAGCGGTGGCTCGATCTCGGCGTGATCCGCCTGCAGCCGTCCGAATTCATGAAGCCGTTCATCGTGTTGGCCTGCGCCAAATTCTACGATCTGCTGCCACCAGGTGAAACCCGCAAATTCAGCGCGATCTGGCCCGCCGCGTTGCTCATCCTGATCCCGGCAGCATTGATCATCAAGCAGCCAGATCTCGGCACCGCGCTTATGGTCATGGCCGGCGGAGTGACAGTTGTGTTCCTCGCGGGAGTACCGCTACGCCTGTTCGTCGGTGGCGCGCTGGCGCTCGGCGCGCTGGTGCCGGTCGCGTTCAACTACGTGCTGCACGATTATCAACGTCACCGCATCCTGATCTTCATGGATCCGGAAAGCGACCCGCTCGGCACAGGCTATCACATCAGCCAGTCCAAGATCGCGATCGGGTCCGGCGGCATTTTCGGCAAGGGCTTCCTCAACGGCACGCAGAGTCACCTCGATTATCTACCCGAAGGCCACACCGACTTCGCGCTCGCGACGATGATGGAGGAATGGGGCCTGCTCGGTGGCGTGCTCGTGATCGCGGCCTTCCTGACGATCATCTTCTGGGGTGCAAACGTGGCGCTGAATGCCCAGACCCGTTTTGCCCGTCTTGCCGCCGCCGGCCTGTCGGCAACGATCTTTTTCTATGTCGCGATCAACATGTCGATGGTGATGGGCCTCGCGCCGGTGGTCGGCATCCCCCTGCCCTTCATCAGCTATGGCAGCTCCGCGCAGCTCACGGTGCTGCTGTGCCTCGGCATCCTGATGTCGATCGACCGCCAAAATCGCCAGACCAACCGCTGGTAACGAAAAGCGCGGTCAAACCGGCAAAAAGAGGTTGCATTCTCCGCGAGCGATGCTAGTTCGCGCCCTCCCCGAACGCGGTGGTGCCCTCCAAAGCGCCACAAGACACCGCACCGGATACGGACGCATAGCTCAGTTGGTAGAGCAGCTGACTCTTAATCAGCGGGTCCTTGGTTCGAGCCCAAGTGCGTCCACCATCTATTTCACAACAGCTTGCTACATCTTAATCCGTCGTCGTCGGTTGCCAAGTCGATCGCATCCAGCGGCATCTGCTCTCCCCTGAATAGGACCATCCTTCTAGCGGGCGCGCGTCAACTTAGGCCAGCTTCTAAATAAAGCTCCTGCGAAGTTGGTAAATATGGTCTAGCTGCGATGATTAGGGACATACCAAGACAAGAATGGACTGCGGCACGTACGGTATGTCGTGCCATGCGAAGCGGAAGGCTACCGGGCACTCTATAGATGAAAGCGTCCTGGTCCGTCCGACACATGCTCGTTTTGGCGATCCTGGTTCTGCTCGGTCTCGGGATTGGAAGTGTGTTGCGGCGCTCGGTGCCGGTCGGCCGTGATCTGGGTGCGAACGAGACCGTGAAGAGCCTCCTGAACGATCGAGTTTCACCCTCTCGATCGTCGCCCGAACCGACGCTGACGCTTGTGGTTTTCACCGATTATCAATGCCCGGCTTGCAAGCTGGCCGATCCGGCGATGGCCGCCGCCATCGTGGAGGATGGCCATATTCGCGTGGTTTATAAGGATTGGCCTATTTTCGGCGCGCCGTCGGAGCGGGCGGCGCGTGTGGCCATCGCGGCTGACCGGCAGGGCATCTATCCCAGGCTCCATTCTTGCCTGATGTCGGAGCGCCGCCGGCTCGACGATACGATCCTGCGCGAATGCGTAAAGCGATCGGGAGGTGACTGGCTGAAAGTGCAAAGTGATTTGCAAGCACATGCCTTTGAGATCGAACGGCAGCTAAGCTCAACGCGACGTGCAGCCTTCGGTCTGGGCTTTCCCGGAACGCCTGCGTTTCTGGCCGGGACAGTCGTCGCGCTGGGCGCTTTGAATCAGAGCGAGTTCGAGAGGCTCTTCGCGCAGGGGCGCCAGGCAGCTATCCATGAATAGAAATACTGCCAAATGCTGCCAGCATGCTTCGGCGCACCGACATCTTGTTGTCCGTTCAGACAATCCGCACGATAATACTCTCCCCTGCGTCGTCCGTTGGACGACTGCGGACTGCCATGCGCTGTTGCCTGCCAAAGGCGGCTGACCATCTACGGCAAACCCACGAACTCGTTAATAAAAAGTGTAAATATATATTACACTTTTTCGTTAACGCGACTTTTTTTGAGCGTAATCTTAGGAAATCCGCCACTGGCATGCTTATTGCTGAAGTAGCGCTGGGAGCGCGCAAGGGGCGTGCGTAAAACGGGGATCCTGAAATGAAAATGATTACGAAGAGCCTTTTGGCCGCAACTGCGCTTATCACGCTTCCGTCTGTAGCTCAGGCTGCTGTGGTAGTGACGAACGTGAGCATTTCGGTGCCGAACAATATCGACGGTGTGTACATCAACGTCATCACCGGCGCGACCGGCACGTCCTCCACCACCGTTCCGGGCTATGATTTGAACCCGTACAACAACGGCGCTGGCTTGACGTTCTTCTCGGCCGCTTCCCCCGGCGGCACGGTTGCCAACGGAACGACATCGGGCACTTCGGCTGCGCTGGATCTCTCCGCCGGTTTCGTGATCGGCGCAACCAGCACCTTCGTGACTGGCCAGGCAGTCGGGACGGCCTTCCAGGTCGGCGGCAGCCACATCGTAGGTTTCAAGTTCGTCAATGAAGCTACCGGCGCAGTCAATTACGGCTATGCCCGCATCACGACGGCGACCGGCACCGGCACGGGCCTGGGCTTCCCGGCGACGATCACGCAGCTGGTCTATGAGAATACGGGCGCTTCGCTCACCGTGGCTGCCGCCGGTGGCGCGGTTCCCGAGCCGGCAACCTGGGGCATGATGATCCTCGGCTTCGGCATGATCGGTGCGGCTGCGCGCAAGCGTAGCGTCAAGACGACGGTCAAGTTCGCCTAATTTCGCTTCGTCACGCGATCGGAAAGCCGCTGGTCGAAAGGCTGGCGGCTTTTTGCTGTCTATCGTTTAAAGGCCTAGCGCATGGAAAAATCGACCGTTTCAGGCCAGGCGTTGCCACCGCTCGATACGACAGCACACTGGTATCGCCGCGCCACCAAGCTGCTGGCCAAGGGTGATCGCAAGGGCGCTGCCAAGGCGTTCCAGCGTTATTTGTCGGAACCGCTGACGGAGCCTCTGTTGCGCGCCGCGCAGGCGTCGATCGCGCGAAGGGATTTCGCCTCGGCCGAATTCATGCTCGGCCAGCACCTCGCCAGCGATCCGGACGATCCCGCGGCGCTGCACCTGCTGGGCCAGGCGGCCTTGGCGATCGGTAAGTTCGGACCGGCGGAAGTATCGTTACGGCGCCTGCTCGAGATCGTGCCGGCATTTGCGGAAGCACGCTATCGTCTCGCCTCGGCGTGCCTGTCGCAGGGGAAGTACGATCAGGCGCTGACCGAGACGGATCATTTGCTGCGCGCGGCACCGCGCCACTTGGAGTATCTCCGCATGCGCTCGGCCGCATTGGTCGGCCGGGGTGACGTCGCCGACGCCGTAGCGATTAACGCGGCGCTGGTTCGGGCACATCCGGGATGTGCCGATGTGTTGCTGACCTACGGCAATACGCTGCGCCCGCTGCGTCGCGCGGAAGATGCCGCCGCCGCCTATCGTAGAGTCATCGCGCTGACGCCGCATAAGGGCGAGGCGTGGTGGCAGCTCGCCAATCTCAAGATCGGCGCGCTGGATGACCAAGACATCGGGACGATCCGCGCGCTCCTCGCCTCGGATGCGCCTTCGGGCGAAGATCGGTGCAACCTGAATTTCGCGCTGGCGCGGGCGCTTGAGGATCGCGGGGATTATGGAACCGCCATGCAGGCCTATCGCGTCGCGAACAGCGATCGCTTGCGCGTCCAGCCCGAGGTGCCGGACATTACCGGCTCCGAACTGGTCGATCGCGCCATCGCCCTGTTCACGCCCGAGTTTCTGGCGCGGCATGGGGGCGTGGGCGATCCGTCACGCGCGCCGATCTTCATTCTCGGCATGCCGCGCAGCGGATCGACGCTCGTGGAACAGATCCTGTCGGCGCACCCGCTGATTGAGGGTACTCAGGAATTGCCCGAACTCGGCCTGATCGCGCGCAGCCTCGATCCTGTCGGTCAGCCGGGCGCCCCCGCTTATCCCCAAAGCCTTGCCGATTGCGGGCCGGATCGGCTCCGCGCGCTCGGGGCTGACTATCTGACCGGCGTTGCCGCCAAACGCCGCACGGATCGCCCGCATTTCCTCGACAAGCAATGGTCCAACTGGCTGCATATCGGATTGATCCAACTGATTCTGCCCAATGCGCGGATCATCGATACGCGCCGCGATCCGCTGGCCTGCTGCCTGTCGATGTTCCGCCAGCATTTCGCACGGGGTGCGTCGTTCACTTACGCCGTCGACAGCCTCGCCGACGTCTATCGCTCCTATGATCGCATGATCGCGCATTTCGAAGCGCTTCGTCCGGGGCGGATCAAGCGCATCCAACTCGCCGATCTGATCGACGACACTGAAGCGACGGTGCGCGACCTCCTTGATCATTTAGACCTGCCGTTCGCCCCCGAATGCCTGCGCTTTCACGAATCCGATCGGCCGGTGTTCACGCCAAGCGCGGAGCAGGTGCGCAAGCCGATCAATCGCGACGCCGAAACGCTGCTCGCGGGATTCGCCCCGTACGTAGATGATCTGCGCGCTGCGTTGGGGGATCTCGTCGCGGCGTAATTCGTGCAAGTTCTGCGCGAAACGCTGCCGGCTTTAGCCGGGGTCCGAAAGACCAATCTCTTCGGCAGCTTCCGCGATGCCTTCGTAAAGACGATCAAGATCGGCGGCGTCGATGCAATATGGCGGCATGACGTAGATCGTATTGCCGAGTGGACGCAGTAACAGGTCGCGTGCCTGGAATTGCGCCAGCAGACGTGGCCCGAGCTGCGAAAGATAGCCGCTGCCTTTCGGATCGACCAGATTGATCGCGGTGATCGTGCCGATCGCGCGGGGTTGTACGACACCGGGAAGCTTTGCGAGCATCGCCAGCTGTCGCGCCTGTCGCGCCGCCAAATAGGCGATTCGACCCAAAACCGGTTCCTCGCGCCAGATCGCGAGGTTGGCATTGGCCGCGGCGCAGGCGATCGGATTGGCGGTGTAGCTGGATGAGTGGAAGAACATCCGGGCGCGATCGTCGGAAAGATGCGCAGCGTAGATTTCCTCGCTCGCCATCGTCACTGCAAGCGGTACAGCCCCGCCGGTCAACCCTTTCGACAGGCACAGGATGTCCGGCACGATGTCCGCCTGCTCGCATGCCAGCAATGTGCCGGTCCGGCCCCAGCCGGTCATAACCTCGTCGGCGATGAACAGCACGCCGTGGCGCGCACAGATCGCACGCATCTCGGCGAGCACCCAGGCGGGGTAGATCAGCATCCCGCCGGCACCGAGGATCAGCGGCTCGACGATCAACGCCGCCGGCGCATCGCGGCATGCCGCCTCAAGCGCGTCCAGCGTCGCCTGTTCCCGGCCCATCACCGGGAACGGCAAGGTACCGACGTCGAACAGCAATGGTGCATAGCTGGCGTTGAATGCGCCACGCGCGCCGACCGACATCGCGCCGATCGTATCGCCATGATAGCTATGCTCCATCACCAGGATGCGATGGCGCGGTTCGCCGCGATTGGCCCAGAAACCGAGCGCCATCTTCAGCGCGACCTCGACGCTGGTCGATCCCGAATCCGAAAAGAATATGCGGGTGAGCGCGGGTGGCATGATCGCCGCCAGTCCGCGCGCCAGTGTCTCGGCCGGTTCGTGCGTCCATCCGGCGAAGATGATCTGGTCGAGCTTTCCGGCCTGTTCGGCGATCGCGGCCATGATACGCGGATGACAATGGCCGTGCGTCGTGACCCACCAGGACGATATGCCGTCGATGATGCGCCGCCCGTCATCGGTGTAAAGCGCAGCCCCTTCGGCATGCGTAACCAGCGGGATCGGTTCGCCCAGCCCGTGCTGCGTGAAGGGATGCCAGATCGGCGAGTGCGTCATCGGAAATCATCCAGGTCGAAACACGCAACGAACGTCGCGGCGAGCGTATTCGCATCGAGGGGATCGATAAACGGTAAGCGGCCGAGCCGCTTCACGCCCCCTAGCCGAACGATCGTCGCTTCGCTGTCCGGTTGCTTTTCGCCGACGAACGCGATGCCAAGGATCGGCACGGCGCGATGCCGCAGCGCTTCGATCGAAAGCAGACTGTGGTTGATCGTGCCGAGCGACGTGCGCGCGACGAGCACCACCGGGCACGCCCAACGCGCGAACAGATCGGCGAACAGCAGGTCCGGCGTGATCGGCACCAGCACGCCGCCTGCGCCCTCGACGATCAGCGGGCCGTAGACTAGGGGCAGCGCCAGCCGATCCGAATCGATCGTCACGCCGTCGATCTCCGCCGCGCGGTGTGGCGAACATGGCGTGGTCAGGCGATAGGCTTCGGGTAGGATGCGGTCGGCCGGCAAGTCCGAAAGCGAGGCGACGCTGTCGGAATCGCCACGCGGCTCCAACCCCGCCTGAACCGGCTTCCAATATTGTGCGCCAAGCGCTCCGGCGAGCGCGGCGGCGAACACGGTCTTGCCGACATCGGTGTCGGTGCCGGTGACCACGATCGTCGGCGCGCTCATCGCGGCAGCGCCATGATCGCATCGGCAAAGGCGGCGATGTCGGCTTCGGTGACGTTCAACGTCAGGGAGATACGCAACCTCGCGGTGCCGGGCGGCACGGTCGGCGGGCGGATACCGCGCACGTCGAACCCGGCGGCTTGCAGCGCGGCCGCCATGCGCATCGTCGCAGCGTCCTCACCGATCGGCAGCGGGAGGATCTGCGACCCGGTCGGGGCCACGCCGCATGCACCAAGCGCGCGTTCAGCAAAGTCGATCAGTGCTTTCAACCTGATGCGGCGTTCCGGCTCGTCGGCCAGGATGTTCAAGCTCGCGCGTACTGCGCTGGCGATCAGCGGGGACGGCGCGGTCGAGAAGATGAAGCCGCGCCCGCGATTAACGAGAAAGTCCCGAGCCGTGCGCGGCCCGCAGAGGAGGGCCCCTTCACAACCCAACGCCTTGCCGCAGGTACGCAACGTGATCACATCCTCGCGCCCTTCGAAATCGGCCGCAAGACCGCGCCCGCGATCGCCGAACACGCCGGTCGCATGGGCTTCGTCGATCAGCACCATTGCGTCGTGTCGCTCCGCCACCGCCATGACGTCGGCGAGCGGCGCCCGGTCGCCATCCATGCTGTACAGGCTTTCGACCGCGATCCATGACCGCCCGGTGGCTCCACCGTGCCGCCACGTCTTAATCGCATCATCGATTGCATCGGGATCGTTATGCCGCGCTGCCACGTGCGCGGCACGGCCGAGACGCATGCCTTCATGAGCGCTGGCATGGACCAGTTCATCATGGATCACGAGATCGCCACGCTGCGGCAAGGTCGAAAACAGCGCACTGTTGGCGGCATATCCGCTCGAAAAGAACAGCGCCGATTGGCTGCCGAAGAACGTAGCAGCCTCGGTTTCGAGGGCCTCATGCTCCGGATCGTTGCCGCGCAACAAGCGCGACCCGCCGGACCCGATCGGCACGCCGCGCGCCAAAGCTTCTTGGACAGCTACGCGGAGACGCGGCGCATTGGCCAAGCCGAGATAGTCGTTGGAAGCGAAATCCATCCCGCTGCGGGGTTGCAATCGGCGCAGGCGCCCGCTGCCATCCAGCGCATTCAGATCATCGGCATGGGCCTGCAACATCGTCATGGCGCGCCGTATAACGAAGCCGACCAGCAACGCTACGCGCCATAACTCCGATCACATCGCGCGAAATTCGAAATTGGCGAAGCGCGCGGTGCCGGCACCAGCGGAATACAAGCCCGGGCGAAGCATCAGGAAGCCGCCACGAACATTGTGGTGATAACCGGAAACTTCCATCCCGCGATCGAAGCGCTGCCACGTCTTGCCGCCATCGCCGCTGGTGTCGAATGTCACGATATGGCGATCGTTGGTCACGCGGATGCGCATTGCGCTGCCATGGGGATTGGCGGGCCGGCCGCGCTCCATGCCGTATTGGTGCGTGACGAAACGGGTCGCGTCGAAGCCCAGCCCGCAATAAAGTTTGTCGTCATAGAACAGGATCAGCCCGGCGGTGCCGCCGGGGTCGATCTCCACATCGCATTCGAAGCGATAGGCTGGGTCGCCGGCGATCAGCATCAGCGGCGATGAGTCGCATGGCGCGCCGCCGGATGCCTTCAGGTGCAAGCGATTGTCCTGAACGCTGGCACGCGCCGTCTCGGTCGGTCCGGGACGAAAGAAGCTCCATTTTGTGCCCAGCGCTAGCGTGTCGAACCGGTCCGACAGGGCGATGCCGGATGCCCCGCCTGCCCCACCGCGCGGCTTGGGCAGCGGGCGCGACAGGTCTCCGCCCGCCATCCTGAACCAACCGTCCGGCGTCCATTCCACCGGATCGAGCAAGGCTTGTCGCCCGAGCGTCAGGAAGCCCGCTTCGTAGCCATGATACACCGCCCACCAATCGCCCGCCGGCCCCTCGATGAGAGAAGCGTGCCCACGCGACCACCAGCGTTCGTTGGCGTCCTTGGTCCGTACTAGCGGGTTCGCCGGGCAATCCTGCCACGGGCCATGGATCGATCGCGATCGCGCGGCGATCACCATATGGCCGGTTGGCGGCCCGGCTGTCCCACCCACGGCGGTGATAAGATAGAACCAGCCGCCATGCGCGACGATCTTCGGTCCCTCAGGCGAAAAGCCCTCGACCACCCAATCGGCAGGATAGCGCCAAGGCTCGTAGACATGCTCGACCGCGCCGACCGTCGACAGGCCATCGGCGGACAGGCGGATGCGATCGCCGCCCGACAGGAACAGCCAGCGCGATCCATCTTCCCCCACCGCGTGACATGGGTCGATATGCTTGTGCAGCCCCAGATCGACGGGCTCGCTCCACGGCCCCTCGATCCGATCGGCATGAATTACCCAGATCGAATTCGGATCGCTCTTAGTGGGGATGTACAGGAAATATCGCCCGCCATGCTTCGCCAGCGACACGGCCCAGACCGACCCGATGTTCCGCGTGAGCGTCGCGCCGATCGGCCGCCAATTCACCAGATCCCGCGAATGCCAGATGACCAGCCCGGGATAGGAATCGAAGCTGGAGAAGGTCATGTAATAGTCCGCGCCGTCCTTCAGGATGGCCGGATCGGGCCGGTCGCCGGAGACGATCGGATTAAGGAAGCGGCCATCGCCGAGATCGGCGATACGCTGATTGTCCGGCCCGCGCCGCCACGGCGTCTCGACTGGCGGCTGTGGGTCGGCCGTTGCGCCGCCGGGCAACAAGAGCGCCGCACCGCTGCCCGCGACGCCAAAAATCTCGCGTCTCGTGATGCTCATCTCGATGCTTCCTTGTGCATGATGCGGCGTAGTTCGTCGTTGCGCATCCGGCCGTGCGCGAGCGCGATGCGATGCGCCTTGATGCTGTCGATCCGCGCCAGATCGGCGATCGTCAGCCATGCCAGCGCTTCGGCGACGCGCACCGCCGGCTCGGCCGCGATGCGGGCCAGATCGGTATTGAACGGCGCGAAATAAGCCGGCTCTCCCTGCCATGCGACCAGTTGCTCGCGTGCACGTTCGATCGACCAGCCCGACAGGTGGATGCGCAGATCGGCCAGCGCCCTGCCGATCCGGAACAACATCCAGTGGAGATGCCCGATCATGCCCATCGCATCGTCGACAAAGGCTCCGCGATCGGCGGCGAACTGCTCGGCATGGATTGCCCAGCCTTCCGCAAATCCAGGCGCATATTTAAGCCTCAGCGGGTGCGGCGCGGCAATCGCCTCGGTCGGCATCTGCACCATGTGCCCGGGCAGAAGTTCGTGATGCACCACCCCGGTGAGTGTCCAGGACGGGCGGCGGCGAATGTCCTTCAGATCGACCGTGTAGTTGCCCTGCACGCCAGCGGTCGGCAGATCGCGATAGCCGCCCCTTCCCGCTGCCGCATCGGCGGCGGACATCCGATGGACACCCACATTGAGACAGCGTGGGGCTAGGCCGGGGAAAGCGGCGATGGTCAGATGGCGGGCCGACACCAGCGCGCGGTTCATATCGGCGACCGCACGGTTCCGGCCTGCATCGTCGTCGGCGTACAGCCAGCGGGGATCGCGCCACAATGTCGTGAAGCGCGCGCCGACCGTGCCGCTTGCGAGCCCCAGCGTCTTCAGCCGCCGATCGGCCTCCGCCAGAAGCGCGCGACACTCATGCTCCAGCCGTTCCAGCGCCTCGGCCGGATCGGTATCGTCGCCGGTAATCCGTCGCAGCAACAGGCCATAGCGTGCCGGGCTCATGGCCCCTTTCGGGTCGGGAAAACGCCGCGCCAATTCGGCGTCGATGACCAACCCAGCGCGGACGGTGCGCAGGTCAAGCCGGGACGAAGGCGACAGCCCGGACTCGGGAAACCGCCGCACTTCTGCCAGTCGATCCGCCCCACCAGCGACGGCATCCAGCAAGGCCCGCAATGCATCATCGGCACTAGACGCGGCGCGTGCCGGCGCCGCAACGCACAACCTCGCCAGCCCACCGACGATCACCGCGCGACGCGAAAGTCGCGCCGTCATCGCCTCACAGCACCACGACATTGTTGAGCCGCGTCGTCTCCGGCGCGTCGGCTCGCAGAGCCACACGTACCGTTATCCCCTCTAGCGATGTCTTCGGCGGGAGCGTCAGCACGACTGTCGCCGTCTTGGGCAGCAGGTCCAGCGGCGCGGCGAGATCGGGAACGACGCCGCTGGCCAGTACGCGCCCGTCGCGCGCCACCAGATCGACGCGGCCGCCGATCGCCGGCACCGCGCCAAGACTATGCACCGTCACGGTCACGCGCTGCCCGGTCACCTGCACATCCTCGGCCGCTATGCCGAGATCGGGGCGTTGTTCGACCGGCGTCGTCGGCGTGACGAGCGAGAAATCGACGACGGTCGTCGTGCCAGCCGCAAAGGCGAGATCGGTCGCCGCGCTGCGTTCGAGCGTCACGTTGCGCACGGCGCCGATCGGCGCGAGCGTCTTGCCGCCGTCATTGCTCGTGGCGAGGGCCATCGACCAAGTACCGCCGGTCACGTTCCACGCGGTCATCGTCGCGCGCTGATCGGTGGCGCTGGCATTATAGGCGATCACGCGGAACCGATCGCGCGTCGCGGCAGACACGAGGATCGCGACCGCCGTCGCCGCGGCCGGATCGGCGAAGCGCCAGCTCACGGTGTTGCCCGGCCAGCCCTGATTGCGCCGGAGCGCGATCCCGCCGAGCCGTTCGCGCTGCAGGATGTCGCTCGGCTGATCCACACGATCGGACCACCAATGCCCTTCGGTGTACATATATTGGTGCTGCGCCTTGTCGGCGATCGCATCCGCATGCAGCTTTTCCAGCCAACTAAGGTCGCCGCTCGCCGACCAGGCTCCGTAAAGGGTAAATGGGTCATTGGACTTGGCCGCCTGCGCCACCAGTGACGCCTGCGCTGCCTTGCCGCCGGGGAGTAGATCGAACGCATTTTCGTTGAATTCGGACAGGGCCCCCGCCCCCGCTTTCGCCACGCGTGCCGAGATTGGGCGCAAGTAGGTCGCGTCGCCGGTGAAGCGCCACGCCGCCCAAGCGGTCTGCAGCGGCGTGGTCGCCCCGCCGCCGTCGCCCACGCGGGTCGCATCGGTGCGCCAATTGATCTCGTTGGGATAGCTCCACTGCCCATCGGCACCCTGCTTGCCATGCGCCATCCAGCCATCGACCAGCCCGATCACCAGCCCGCGCGCCGCCGGATTGCCGTTGTACAGGCCGACCAACATCGGGCCGTGTGTCACCGTCCAGCTATACGGTTTCTGCCATTCCCACGGCCCCTCGCGGTACATCTTGCGTCCGCCGTACCAATTGCTGGCGAAGTGCATGTGTCCGGCCGGATTGCGCAGGATCACGCCCTGCAACGCCCGCGTCGTCGCCATCAGCCGCTCGACCGCCTTGGGCTCGCCCCAATTGAGATACAGCCGCTCGGCATCCGAATTCAGCCCCTCCTCATACGCATGCAGCTCGTCGGTGGTGATGTAGCCGAGGCCGTTCACCCGCATGCCGTTCTTGTACGATGCGTCTGAAAGCGCACGCAGCGACGCGTTGATCTTGTCCGGCTCGACGCCCATCAGCGCGAGGCCGGGCCATTGCTGCGTCAGATCGACATCGTCGGAGATGCCCCCGCCGAAATCGCCATACGGCACCTGCCGTTCATCGATCCACCAATCGACGAAATGCTGCACCTGCTTCAGGTCCTCGAGCTGGCGGAACGCCCAGAGCGGAACCCCGGCGGGCGCCACCGGCTGCACGAATGGCGGCAGGTTTTCGGGCCGGTAGTTGATATCCGCCCAGTAAGCGCGGGCGCGGGGATTTTCGGGATCGACGCGCAACAGGTCGCCGATATCGGCGAACAGGCGCGCATAGAGCGATGCGCGTTTCGACGCGGTATGCTCCTCGACCAGGAAGCCCCAATTGTCCTTCACCTGATTGAAGCGATCCGCGATATGTTCGGGCAGCGCGGCGGCGCGATCCTTGAACACCAGACGGATCTTCGCGCCGTCCAAAGATGTCGCGCCGAAGTCTGGCGCGGCAGAGGCGACCGTCAGGAACAGGCTGTCGTTGGGCAGGATCCGGTCGCGCAGATCGAGCCACAGGGTCCGCGCCACGCCCGGCTTCACCGATACCGACACGTCGATCATGTCGCGACCGGGCCAGAGCGGGTCCTTCACGCGGATGTTGAGCGGGATCAGGCCATTCCTGTCCGGCGTCGCCTTGATCGCGGGTAGGTCGATCGCGATGCCGTCCAGCCCGTCATGCACATTCTGCCAGCCATAGTCCCAGGCACGGGCAACAGCCTGATCGGGATAAGCATCGCCGAAACTGGCGGGGATCAGGATATGGACGATCGGTGCCGCATCGCGCGGCCGATCGACCGTGCCGGTCGCCCCCGCCGCACCTGCGCCGACCGCCGCCTTGATCCCGGAGGTCGGCGTGGCGAGAACCGTACTGCGCTCGTCGGGAGCATAGCGTCCGGCAATGTAAGCGTTCAGCGGATCGAGCGCGGCCAGCTTCGGCGCGAGTTCGGCATGCACGGTATAGCTGAGCGCAAACGTGCCCGCCGGCACCGCGCCCGCCGACACGTCATACGCCCACAGCTCCTGGATCGGCTGCTCCTGCATCACATTGGTGAAGCTGATCCGGCCACCGGTGCGGGGCGTAAACTGATCGACCGACCGGACCACATTCTGCGGTCGCTTCGCCAGCGATACGGCCTTCCCGCCATCGCTCCAGTCGAGCGCGCCATAGGCCGCGCCGCGGATCTCGATGCGGTTGAAACGCTCGCCCGCCGGCACGGTCAGATCGTAGCGCTTGCCGCCTTCGACATAGGTGTTCCAGTCGGGCAGTTCGAAATAGTCATCGCGGCCGGGCAGTTTCGATCGGTTGTAGACGCCGGGCCAGGTCGTCTCGGCGATGCCGTCCACGCCCTTCCACATCCATTCCTTCAGGTCCTTCGCGTCGGCGAACTCGACCTTGCGGATGCGCGTGACGGGCGCGTCCAACACAGGCGGCGAGACGCGGTCCCAGCCGAAGCGGTGCAGCCATGCCAGCCGCTCGGCGGGCTTGTCGGCGGGCGGCGCTCCGGCGGGTTCGCGCTTCGCCGCCAGCGCTGCGATATCGGCGGCAGGCAGCAGGGATCCGTAGATGCGCAGTTCGTCCACATCGCTGCCGCGCATGAAATTGTACCGGCTCTGCACCTGATGCGGCGATAGGACGCGCCCGGCCAGACCGAACTGGTCGAGGCCGCTATCGAGATCCGCTTTCTGGTCGCGCCGCGCCGCTTCCTTGCCGTCGATGTACAGTCGCAGGCCGACCGTCTCGTCCCACGCGACGGCGATATGGTGCCAGGCATCGGGCGCGGGCAGATCGGCCATGCGATACGACACGCGGACGCGCGACAGATTGGCATCGGTGACGAAGGCGTCGAAGCCGTGGCCATTCCAGTCGATGCGCAGGAACGCCATATCCCAGCTGCTATGATCGGCGAAACCGACGCGGAAGATGTTGAACGGTGCCTCGCCCACCGGCGTCCGGGCGCGCCAGAAGAAGGACAATGTGCCCCGCGCTGCGCGAATGTTGCCGGGTGCCTTCCAAGCGACATAGCCGTCATCGGCCCAGCGCATCGCCCCGCCGATCGCGCCGTCCGGCACGATCGTCACGCCGCTGCGGAAATTTGGCACCGCATCGCCGCCCGCGACCTCGGCGGTCAGGCCGGTATCGGCGGAGGCACGAAACAGCAGGCTGGTCGCGTCCTGCGCTGCGGCGGGGATCGCCGCGCTCGCCAACAGGATCGCCAGGGTCGGGGTAAAAATACGCAAACGCCTAATCCTCAGGAAAAAATTCACCCCGTTTACAGACCGCCACCGTCAGATCGCATCGACCCGCGCCAGTCGCGGACTGAGCAGGTGGATCACCCCCACCGCGATCAGATACACGCTACCAGCCACCGCGAAGATCAACGTGTAGCTGCCCGTCGTCTGCAGGATGTACCCCGTGAACCAGGCCATTCCCATGCCGCCGACTGCGCCGACCGTGCCGCCGATGCCGACCACCGATCCCACTGCGCCGCGCGGGAACATATCCGACGGGATGGTATAGAGATTGGCCGAGAACGCCTGATGCGCGGCCGTCGCCAGCCCGACGATCGCCACCGCGAGCCACAGATTGTCGACATATTGCGCGAAGAAGATCGGCATCACCAGGAACGCGCAGGCCAGCATCGTCAGCTTGCGTGCGGCATTGGCGGAGAAACCGCGCTTCATCATCCGCGAGGACGACCAGCCGCCCGCGACGCTGCCGAGATCGGAGATGATGTAGATCACCACCAAAGGCGGCCCGAACGATTTCAGATCGAGATGATAGGTCTTGGCGAGGAAATCCGGCGTCCAGAACAGGAACAGCCACCAGATCGGATCGATCAGGAACTTGCCCAGCGCATAGGCCCAGGTCTCGCGATAGCCGAGCAGGCGGCCCCACCCGATCTTGACCGCGGGGTCGGCCGGGTCGCTTTCGATATGCGCGAGTTCGGCCGCCGACAGGCGCGGCTGTTCGCGCGGGCGGCGATAGATCGCGATCCACGCCACCAGCCAGACGAGGCTGGCGGCACCGGTGATGATGAACGCCATGCGCCAGCCGAAGGCGATCGTGATGACGGGCACGATCAGCGGCGTGATCACCGCGCCGATATTGGCACCGGCATTGAAAATGCCGGTCGCCAGCGCACGTTCCTTGGCCGGAAACCATTCCGACACCGCCTTGATCCCGGCGGGGAAATTGCCCGCCTCGCCGATGCCGAGCACGAAGCGCGCGGCGGAGAATTGCCCGGCCGTGCCGGCAAAACCGCACAAGGTGTGGCCCAGCGTCCAGATGACGAATGCGATCGAATAACCTATGCGCGCGCCGATCCGGTCGATGATCCAGCCGAAGCTGACATAGCCGATCGCATAGGCCGCCTGGAACCAGATGATGACATAGGAATAGGTGGCGTCGTTCCAGCCGAGTTCGGCCGAGATCGTCGGCTTCAGCACGCCGATCATCTGGCGATCGACGTAGTTGATCGCGGTCGCCGCGAACAACAATGCGCAGATCACCCAGCGATATCGCCCGACGCGCGCCGCCGCGGCGTTCACCTCCGGCATGTCCGCACTCGCCATCTCGTCTCTCCCTTGTCCGGCAGCCCTGTTGAGCCTTGCCGTTATTGAACGCTGATACCGCACTTCACCGACAAGCGCCCATCGAAGCGCGCCTCAATCCGGTCGCCGATCGCCACCGGATGGACGCCGGTCACCGCGCCGCTGGAAATCCATTGCCCCGGCATCAGCGCGATGCCGCGCGCCGCCAGCGCCTCGAACAGGAAGCGTGCGGCACCGAACGGTCCGTCGAGCATGTCCGCCGCCGTTGCCGCGCCGATGCGTGCGCCGTTGATCCAGGTTTCGATCGGCCAGGCATTGAGGTCGGCATCCTGCCAGCCGTGGATGCCTGCACCGACCACCAGGCCATTATTGTTGCCGAAATCGGAAATCGTCACGCCCGGTCCATGGCTGTTGATGCCCTCGAACGGCGAGCTGGCGATCTCGATGCCGACATGCACGGCGTCGATCAGCGCGCGCGCCTCGTCCATCGTATAGTGCCGCTTCGCCGGATCGGGCGCGGTGCCGATGCGGAGCAGGAATTCCGCCTCCGCCGCCGCGAACCCGCCGGCGAATACCGGCATCTCGACCGGCGTCGCGCTTTCGATCTCGATCTGATCGGCAAAGATCGGGCCGGCGAGGCGGTCAACTTCACCCAGCGGCGGGTTGATCCGCCCGACCTTCCAGCCGGCGATGCTGCGCGCGCTGAGCGCGATCGCCGCATCCTGCACGGCATAGGCGTCGCTGAGTTCCGCAGGCAGAGCGCCCGGATACGCCGTCAATGCCGCCCCGGCCCGCCGCGCATCGACGAACGCGCGTGCGATCGCAGCGGTATTGCCAGAAATTTCGTCCGAACCTTGCACCGGCATCCCCCATGAGGCGTTTTTACGCCGTTTGACGATGCGTATGGGAAACCGGTGTCATTGACAAGTCAGGCTGTGAAAACACCATCCCATTCGCCCGCTTCGGTACGCCGCGCTGCTTCGCCGATCGCCGATATCAGCGCCGTGTCGACTTGCCAGGATCGCCGCAGGCCGAGGTCCGAGGCGATCAGGCGATCGATCACCGCCGCCGCGTCGCCGTCTGCCGCGGCATCGGCCAGTGCCCTGGCTGCCGGATCGAGAATCGCCACACCGGCACTCGCCCGGCGCATCAGGAACACCACCCAGCAGGCGATCGCCGCGACGGCACATCGCGGCATCCGCCCGACGCGACGGTTGGCATCGATCGTATCCGCCAACCGGTACGGCAGCTTCTGCGATCCATCCTGCGCGATCTGTTCCAGCAGGTGGACGATCGCCGGATTGGCGAAGCGCGCCAGCACCGCCGCGCGATACTCCTGCAGGTCCAGCCCCGGCACCGGTGGCAGCACCGGAATGATGTCCTCGCGGATCATCGTATCGACGAATGCGGCGAGGGGCGCATCCTGCATCGCGCGATCGACGCTGGCATGGCCGCGCAGCAGCCCGGCATAGGCCAGAGTCGAATGCGCGCCGTTCAGGATCCGCAGCTTGGCGCGCTCGTAACCGCCGACGTCCGACGTCACGATCGCGCCCGCCGCCGCCAGATCGGGCCCTGAGCCCAAATCCAAATCCTCGATCACCCATTGCGTGAACGCCTCGCGCTGCACGGCGGCACGATCCTCGACGCCCAGCATCGCCGTGACATCGGCCTGCAATCGCGCATCGGCGGCGGGCGTGATCGAATCGACCATCGTGCCCGGCACGCGCACTTCGCCCGCGATCCACTCCGCCAGCGCAGCATCGCGTGCGCCGGCGAAGGCGACCAACGCGGCATGCAGCTTCGCACCGTTATCGGCCATGTTGTCGCACGGCATCGGCACGAACGGGGCGATACCCGCGCTGCGTCGCGCGGCCAGTCCGGCCACCAGCCAGCCGATCAGGCTGCGCGGTGTCGCGCCGGCGGCGAGATCGTGGCGGATATCGGCATGCTCCAGATCGAGCATCCCGTCGGCGGCAAGGCAATAGCCCTTTTCGGTTACGGTCGAGGTGACGAGCCGCACCGCCGGATCGCCAAGCAGCGCCAGCGTCTCGCCCGCCGCATCCGGGCCAAGGAAGCGGCTGTGCGCGCCGATCACGCGCCACGCCGGCGTCACATCGCGGATCGCCAGCGTGTACAGCCCGTCCTGCGCCTTCAGCGCATCGGTCGTGCCGGCGCTGCGCAACGATATCGCCGCGATGCCCCAGCGCGGATCGTGATCGAGCAAAGTATCCACATAGGCCGCCTGATGCGCGCGGTGGAACGCGCCCGGCCCGAAATGCACGATGCCCGTGCCGATCGGGCCGCGCCGAGGCCGGGCGACCTGCCCGGGCAGCCCGGCGAGCGTGACGTTCGACAATCGCGTCACAGCGTCACGCCCCGCTTCCAGATCGCGATCTCGCGTTCGCCATTGCGCTCGGCAGCGGTTTCGCGGCCGGATGCGACCGCGCCCAGCAAATCGGCCAGCGCCGTTTCCGCGCCGTCGAACCCTTCGCTCAGCACGCGACCGGCATCGAAATCGATCCAGCCAGACTTGCGTGCCGCCAGCGCGCTGTTCGACGCGATCTTGATCGTCGGCACCGGGAAGCCGAGCGGCGTGCCGCGCCCGGTGGTGAACAGGATCGCCGTCGCCCCCGCCGCCGCCAGCGCGGTGGACGATACCGCATCGTTGCCCGGCGCCTCCAGCAGGGTCAGCCCGGCGCTGCGCACGGTGTGCGCATAACCGATCACGTCGATCACTTCCCCGCGCCCGGCCTTCTGCACCGCGCCGAGCGATTTCTCCTCCAGCGTGGTGATGCCGCCGGCGATGTTGCCGGGCGACGGATTTTCCGACACCGGTTCGCCGTGATCGGTGAAATAGCGTTTGAAGCCATTGACCATCGCGACGATGCCCTCGAACACTTGCGCATCGGCGGCGCGGTTCATCAGCATCTGTTCCGCGCCGAAGATTTCGGGGATTTCGGTGAAGATCACCTTGCCGCCCGCCGCCGTCACGCGGTCGCTCATCCGCCCGACCAACGGATTGGCGGTCAGCCCAGAGAAACCGTCGGACCCACCGCACTTCACCCCCAGCACCAGAGCATCGAGAGAGCAACGCTCGCGCGGGGCCGCGATCAGCGCGGCGAGTTCTCCGACCAGGGCGACACCTTCTGCCACCTCGTCGTCGGCGCGCTGCGCGACCAATGTGCGGACCATGCCTCGCTTGGCCTCGGGAATTTCGGCCAGCAGCGCGTCGATCTGGTTCGATTCGCAGCCCAGCCCGACGATCAGCACGCCACCGGCATTGGGATTGTCGGCCAGCCCGGCAAGGATGCGGCGAGTCGCGGCCAGATCTGCACCGAGTTGCGAACAGCCGAAGGGGTGCGTGAAGGCATGGATGCCGTCGATCGCGCCGCCGTGCTCGCCGCTCGCCCGCGCAGCGATACGCTCCGCCGTTCGCGCAACGCAGCCGACCGTGGGCAGCACCCAGATTTCGTTGCGCGTGCCCACCCGGCCATCGGCGCGACGATAACCCATGAACTCGCCCCCGCCGGATGCGCGCGCAGCCAGCCGCTGCGGGACATATTCGTAAGCCAGTTCGCCACGCAGCGCGGTCACCAGATTGCCGTCATGCACATGATCGCCCGGCGCGATCGGCCGCGTCGCCAGGCCGATCGGGAAGCCGAACTTGATCACCGGCGCACCGGCCTCCACCGCTTGCAGCGCGATCTTGTGGCCGCTTGGAATGGCCGTGCCCGCGACGACGCGCGATCCGCCCGCCACGACCATATCGCCGGGTGCAGCATCCTCGATCAGCGTCGCGACGCTGTCGGCGGGGTCGATCATCAGGGCTTCAGCCATCAGTAATTCTCTTGGAAACCGGTGTCAGACCCAGCCTTTGCCCCAGCATGCGATGCCCGGCAAGGGCCGTCCAGCGCTTGGGCTGGCGAGCCGGGATACTCGCAGCTATGCTGACCCCTATGAAAAAAAGCGGCCAGCCGACGATCAACGATGTGGCGCGTATCGCGGGGGTTTCCAAGAAGACCGTCAGCCGCGTCATCAACCGCTCGCCGCTGCTCAACGACGAAACGCGCCGGCGCGTCGAGGATGTGATCGCGGACCTCAGCTATATTCCCAATCCCCAGGCGCGGGCGCTGGCACTCCGGCGCAATTTCCTCATCGGCCTCGTCCACGATAATCCCAATGCGCAGATGGTGATGAACGTGCAGCAGGGCATATTGGAGGCGCTGCAGGATACCGAATTCGAACTGGTCGTACGCCCGCTCGATCGCGGGTCGGCGACGATGCTCGACGATCTCCGGCATTTCCTGGAACGGCAGCGCCTGTTCGGCGTGGTGCTATTGCCCCCGATCAGCGAGAACGACACCATCGCCAGCCTCTGCGCCGAGATCGGCTGCCATTATGTCCGCATGGGATCGGCCCCGCTCGACGACGACGATCATATGGTCGCCTCCAATGATCGCGAGGCGGTGCGCGGTGCGACCGAATATCTCATCGCGCAGGGGCATCGCCGGATCGGTCTGATTGCCGGACCGCACGGCTTCCGCTCCGCCCGCGAGCGGCGTCTGGGCTTCGAGGAGGCGCTGACCGCCGCCGGCATCCCGATCACGCGCAGCATGATCGCGGACGGCAATTATACATTTGAGTCCGGGATTTCCGCGGCCGGGCGACTGCTCGATCTGATGCCCTGCCCGACCGCGATCTTCTCCTGCAACGACGAGATGGCGGCAGGCGTGATGCATGCGGCGCGCCAGCGCGGCCTTGATATTCCCACCGATCTGTCGATCATCGGCTTCGACGACACGCCCGTCGCCGCGCATGTCTGGCCCCCGCTCACCACGGTCCGCTGGCCCATCGCTTCAATGGCCCGCTCCGCAGCCCTCAAGATCACCGCCTCGCTGGAGGAGCGGACGGTAGAGGAGCCGAGCCTGTTTCTCTCGACGCTGATCCGTCGCGGTTCGGTGACGCCACCGGCCAACTGACGCGAGAGACGGTTGCGCTAAAACCTGACACCGGTTACCAAGCACTGGGCTGTCCGGCAGAGGTGGCAGGAGGGATGACGATGGCACGGCGACTGAAACTGCACCCCGACCGGCTTTTTCCGGCCGATGCGGCAACCCGCGACGTCGCCCGCAGCCTGTACGCAGAGGTCGCGCACCTGCCGATCGTCAGCCCGCACGGCCATACCGATGCCGGCTGGTTTGCCGACAACGAACCGTGGACCGACGCGACGTCTCTGCTGCTCGCGCCGGACCATTATCTCTACCGGATGCTTTACAGCCAGGGGATCGATCTCGATTCGCTCGCGATCCCGCACCGCGACGGGACCCCGGCGACCGATCCGCGCGCGGCCTGGCGGCTGTTCGCGCAGAACTATCACCTGTTCCGCGGCACGCCCTCGCGGCTGTGGCTCGACCATGTCTTCGCCGAGGTGTTCGGATTCGATATCGTTTTGGAGGCAGCGACCGCCGACCGATATTTCGATCGCATCGCGGAGGCGCTGGCGAGCGCGCCGTTCCGCCCGCGCGCTTTGTTCGATCGCTTCGGCATCGATTTCCTCGCCACCACCGAGGGCGCGCAGGACGATCTTTCCGCGCATCACCGCATCCGAGCTTCGGGCTGGTCCGGTCGTGTCGTCACCACCTATCGCCCGGACGGCGTGATCGATGTCGAGCATGAGGCGTTCGCGCCGGCGATGACGCGCTTCGCCGAACTGACCGGTGAGGATGTGTATAGTTGGACCGGCTACCTCGCCGCGCATCGCAAGCGCCGCGCCGATTTCCGCGCAGCAGGCGCAACTGCGACCGACCACGGCCACCCCACCGCTGCCACCGCCAACCTGTCCCCGGTCGAAGCGGAAGCGCTGTTTCGCAAGATCGTCGGTGGCACCTGGGCACCCGCCGATGCCGAACTGTTTCGCGCGCAGATGCTGACCGAAATGGCAGCAATGTCGGTCGAGGACGGCATGGTGATGCAGATCCATCCCGGCTCCTTCCGCAACCACAATGCCGGCCTGTTCGCCAGCCATGGGCGCGACAAGGGCGCGGACATCCCGACTCGCACCGATTACGTCCATGCGCTGAAACCGCTGCTCGACCGCTTCGGTACGAACACGGACCTGTCGATCATCCTCTTCACGCTCGACGAGAGCGCCTATGCCCGCGAACTGGCGCCACTGGCCGGGCATTATCCCTGCCTGAAGCTCGGCCCGAGCTGGTGGTTCCACGATTCGCCGGAGGGCATGCGCCGCTTCCGGGAGATGACGACCGAGACCGCCGGCTTCTACAACAGCGTCGGCTTCAACGACGACACCCGCGCCTTCCTGTCGATCCCGGCGCGACATGATGTCGCGCGACGCGTCGATTGCGGCTTTCTCGCGCGGCTCGTGGTGGAACACCGCCTCGCCGATTGCGAGGCAGCCGAATTGGCGCACGAACTCACCAGCGGCCTCGTCCGCCGCGCCTACAAGATCGATCCATCACAGCCGGCCGCGAAGGCCGCCTGAAAACCCCCAGGAGTTTTCCCATGTTCGACCGTACCTATTACGCCACCCATCCCGACATGATGGAATGCGTCTCCAACGACGAATTGCGCGACCGCTATCTGATCCAGGACCTGTTCCGCGACGGCGAATGCGTGCTGAACTACACCCATGCCGAGCGCTTCGTGATCGGCGGCGTCGCGGTGGCGAGCGGCAGCGTGACCCTGCCGCACCAGAGCGAACCGGCCTCCGCCGCCGGCCATCCCTTCCTCGAACGGCGCGAGATGGCGGTGGTCAATGTCGGCAAGGTCGACGGCACCGTGACGGTCGATGGCGAGACTTTCACGCTCGGCAACAAGGATTGCCTGTACGTCACGATGGGTGCGAAGGACGTGGTGTTCTCGGGCGACGGCGCGCGTTTCTATCTGGCGTCCTGCCCGGCGCACAAAGCATTCACCACGCGCACGGTTTCGGTCGGCGACTCCACCACGCTGGAGCGCGGCAGTCTTGAGGAATCGAACGAGCGCACGATCCACCAGATGGTCATCCCCGGCATCTGCGACAGCGCACAACTCGTCATGGGCCTGACGGTGCTGAAGCCGGGTTCGGTGTGGAACACAATGCCGCCGCACATCCACGAACGTCGCAGCGAAATCTATTTCTACTTCGAACTCGACGGCCCGAGCGACCGCGTGTTCCATTACATGGGCGAAGGCGAGGCCCTGCGCCACATCGTGATGGCAAACGAGGAAGCGGTGATCAGCCCGCCCTGGTCGGTGCATATGGGTTCGGGGACGAAAGCCTATGCCTTCATCTGGGCGATGGCCGGCGAGAATCAGGATTATACCGACATGAATGTGCTCGACATCTGTCAGCTAGCCTGATCCGCGATGACCAACCCCTTCGATCTGACCGGTAAGGTCGCCATCGTCACCGGCGCGAACACCGGCATCGGCCAGGCGATCGCGCTCGCGCTCGCCACGGCCGGCGCGGATGTCGCATGCGTCGGCCGGACGCCCGCCGAGGATACCGTGGCAAAGATACGTGCGCTCGGCCGGCGGGCGGAGATCGTCTCCGCCGACCTGTCCACGATCGAGCCCGTGCAGCGCGTGATCGACGAGACGCTGGCGAAGCTCGGACGGGTCGATATCCTGGTCAACAATGCGGGCATCATCCGCCGCGCGGACTCGGTCGATTTCACCGAAGCCGACTGGGACGCGGTAATCGACACCAATCTGAAATCGGTCTTCTTTCTCTGCCAGGCGGCGGGGCGGCACATGATCGCGAATGGTGGCGGCAAGATCATCAACATCGCCTCGATGCTGACCTTTCAGGGCGGCATCCGCGTGCCGAGCTACACCGCGTCCAAATCGGGCATCGGCGGGCTGACCAAACTGCTCGCCAACGAGTGGGCGGCCAAGGGCGTGAACGTGAACGCGATTGCGCCCGGCTATATCGCGACCAACAACACGACCGCATTGCAGGCGGACGAGGAACGCAACAAATCGATCGTGGACCGCATCCCCGCCGGGCGCTGGGGCGACGCGAGCGATCTGGGCGGCGCGGCGGTGTTCCTCGCATCGTCCGCGGCTGATTACGTGCAGGGTCATGTGCTGGCGGTCGATGGCGGCTGGCTGGCGCGCTGATGGGTAGATTCCTGGCCTTTGGCGAAATCATGCTCCGCCTGTCGCCACCGGGCCGGGAATTGCTGCTGCAGACGCCCAAATTGGTCGTCTGGGTGGCCGGTGCCGAGGCGAACGTCGTCACGCAACTGGCCAGATTGGGTCACGATGTCGGCTTTGCCAGCATGGTGCCGGACAATGATCTCGGGCGCTCGGCGACGGCCACGCTGCGCGGCCACGGTGTCGATATCTCGGCGATCCAGCTCGGCGGCGAACGGATGGGGCTGTATTTCGTCACCTCTGGTGCCGGGATGCGCGCCACCGAAGTGATCTACGATCGCGCCTGGTCGTCCTTCGCGCAGGCTCCGGTGTCGGCATGGGATTGGGATAGCCTGCTCGACGGGGTGGACCGGCTGCATCTGTCGGGCATCACCCCGGCATTAGGCCCCGTGCCGGCGCAAAGCGCGCTGGCGGCGGTGCGTGCGGCGTCGGATCGTGGCATCGCGGTGTCGTTCGACGGCAATTGGCGCGGAAAATTGTGGGAGCGTTGGGATTCGAACCCGCGCGCGATCCTCACCGATCTGGTCGCGCAGGCCGATCTGCTGTTCGGCAACCACCGCGACATCGCGCTGCTACTCGGTCGCGAATTCGCCGCCGATGCCGAAGGCCGCCGGCGCGAAGCCGCCGACGCCGCGTTCGATGCCTTCCCGAAGCTCCAGACGATCGCCTCGACCGCACGGCATGTCGAGCATGTCGATCTGCACCGCCTGTCCGCCCGGATCGACACGCGCGACGGCCATGCCCAGACCGACGAAGTGACGCTGGCCGGCATCGTCGACCGGATCGGCGGGGGCGATGCCTTTGCCAGCGGCGTGCTGCACGCGCTGAGATCGGGCGGAGATATCTCACAAGCGGCGACGACCGGGCTGGCGCTTGCTGCGCTCAAACATTCGCTGCCCGGCGACGCAGCCTTGTTTCGTCAGGCGGATATTGACGCCTATCTCGCCGGCGGCCTCGATGTCCGCCGCTGAGATCAGCCGCCGCGCGCTGATCGGCGCGAGCGGCGCGGCGTTGCTGATCCCGCATCGCGCGCGCAGCGCGACGGCCTCGCCTGTCGTCGCCGCACCGGCCGGGCGGTTCCGCGGTGTGCGCGGATCGGACGGGGTCACCGCCTTTCGCGGCATCCGCTACGGCGTGGCCGAACGCTTCCAGGCACCGCGCCCGCCCGCACGATCCGATGCAATCATCCCTTGCGATGCCTTCGGCCCGGTCGCGCCCCAAAGCGGAGATCGCTACGGCCCGCAATCCGAGGATTGCCTGTTCCTCAACGTCTGGACCACCGATGCACGGCCCACCGCGCGCAAGCCGGTGATGCTGTACATCCACGGCGGTGCCTATTCCGGCGGCAGCGTCACCGATCCGCTGAACGATGGCGTGACGCTGGCAGCACGGGGCGATGTCGTGGTGGTGACCGTGAACCACCGCCTCAATGCGTTCGGCTACCTCTATCTCGCCCGGCTCGATCCGCGTTTCCCGGACAGCGGCAATGCCGGTCAGCTCGACCTGATCCTCGCTCTGCGCTGGGTGCGCGATAATATCGCGGCGTTCGGCGGCGATCCTTCGCGCGTGATGGTGGTCGGGCAATCGGGCGGCGGCGCGAAGATCGCCACGATGATGGGCATGCCGGCCGCGAAGGGCCTGTTCCACCGCGCCGCGACGATGAGCGGACAGCAGGTCACCGCCTCCGGCCCGCTCAACGCCACCCAGCGCACACGTGCCTATCTGGCGAAACTGAGCGTCGGCGAAACCGATCTGTCGCCATTGCTGGCCATGCCGCAGCAAAAGCTCGTCGAAGCACTCGACGCGACCGATCCAATCCTAGGCGGCGGCGTCTATTTCGGCCCGGTGCTCGATATGACATGGCTCACGCGCCACCCCTTCTGGCCCGACGCCAATCCGCAATCGAACGCTATCCCGATGCTGCTCGGCAACACGCATGACGAGACGCGCGGTTTTATCGGCCTCGATTCGCCCCGACTGCGCGGGCTCGACTGGAGCAATCTTGCCGAGCGAATCGCGCCCGAATTGCGCATCGATATCCTACCCGAATGGGTCGTCGCGCAATATCGCGCGCAATTCCCCGCCTGGTCGCCGCTCGACATCTTCTACGGCGCGACAACCGCAGGGCGCAGCTGGCGCGGGCAGGTGATCGAGGCGGAGCGCCGGGTCGAAGCCGGCGCGCCGACCTGGGTCTATCAGGTCGATTTTGCCTCCCGCACCGATCCGCGTCGCGGCGCGTTCCATACGATGGACATCCCCCTGGTGTTCGGCACGCTGGGCGCGACAGGATCGCAGACCGGTACGGCAACGGACGCCCGGATCGCGAGCACGGCGCTGCAGGACAGCTTCGTCGCCTTCGCCAAAACCGGCAATCCCGATCATTCCGGCCTGCCACACTGGCCACGATACGATCTGGCGCACCGATCGACCTTGCTGGTCGATGCGCCGCCGACCATCGTGCAGGATCCCCGCAAATGGGAGCGCGAGCTGTTCGCCCGCGTGCCGTACATCCAGCCGGGGACCTGAAAAGGCACGGCGAAGATCGGCGATCCTCGCTTCTACAGATCGCTTTTCGATGCCGATTCCAAATACCGAACATCACCGTCGCAAAATCGTTGACACCGGTTACCAAAGCGGACACATATCGCTCAGGACAGGCCGTCGAAGAACGGTCGTCGCGGAGAGGATATCGATCGGGCCGGCATAGCCAGCCTCCCCTCTCCGATCTTTGGTAGCGTCTCGCAGCCTCGGCCGCGTGGATCGGCAACCGGTGTCATAAGCGTCGGGAAAGGCGCGAAGAGGGGAATGACGATGAAGGATTCTGTTCAGCGGCTACGGACGACGGCACGGGCCGGCTTCTGGGGCGCATCGATCGGCGCGCTGACCATGGGTCTGTTGCTGCCGGCCACCGCCAACGCAGCCGACCCGGTCGCCACCGCGCCCGCGGCGCTGCCGGTCCAGACGACAACGCCGGCACCCACCGATGCGCAGGATGTCGCGGCGCAACCCGGCGCGGCCGAAGACGAGATCGTCGTCACCGGCTTCCGCCGCTCGCTGCAACAGGCGCTGAACGTGAAGCGCAATTCCGTCGCCGCGGTGGACGTGGTGATCGCCGAAGATATCGCCAAATTCCCCGATCAGAATCTCGCCGAATCGCTGCAGCGTATCCCCGGCATCTCGATCCAGCGCGATGGCGGCGAAGGCCGTTCGATCACCGTGCGCGGGCTCGGCGCGCAATTCACCCGGGTCCGCGTCAATGGCCTGGAAACGGTCGCCACATCGACCGACGGCGCCAGCGCGAACCGGGATCGCGCCTTCGATTTCAACGTCTTCGCCTCGGAACTCTTCACCTCGCTGGTGGTCCACAAAACCGCCGAAGCCTCGCTCGACGAAGGTTCGCTCGGTGCGGTGGTCGATCTGAACACCGGCAATCCGCTGGCGGGCAAGATCGGCCTGTCGGGCGCATTGTCCGGCCAGGCATCGTATAACGATCTGAGCAAGAATGTCGGCCCTCGCGTCGCCGGCCTGCTGTCCTGGCGCAACGAAGCCGGCACGTTCGGTGCCTCGGCGTCGGCGGCCTATTCGAAATCCGATACGCTCGAACTCGGCAATAACAGCGTGCGCTGGGCACAGGCGCAGTTCGACTCGGTCGATGGCACGCCCTGCTATTATAACACCACCGGCACCGGCGCGGCCACCGCCTTCACCACCGCACGCCCGAACAGCGGCGGCGTCTACCGGCAGAGCGCGGCGTGCGACAAGGCGTCGCTCGCCTTCCACCCGCGCATTCCGCGCTATGGCGTGATCGAACACAAGCGCGAGCGGCTGGGTATCACCGGCAGCCTGCAATTCGCCCCCACCGAATCCACCAAGATCTCGATCGACGGCCTCTATTCGCGCTTCAAGGAAACACGCGAAGAAAAGTGGCTCGAAGTGCTACTGCGGTCGAACGAACGCGCGGTCGATCTCGTCAATCCCGTCTACGATGCCAACAACAACATCATCTCGGGCACGCTCAACGACGTCTACAATCGCAACGAACATTATGTGCGTAAATCGAGCACGAAATTCTACCAGCTCGGCGGCACGCTCGATCAGGACGTGACGGACAAGTTCCGCGTCACCGTGCTCGGCGGCTTTTCCAAATCGAACGCCAGCATCCCTGTCGAGACCACCATCCTGCTCGATAACAAGGATGCGCAGGGCTACCAGTATGATTACACCAACATGGCCAGCCCGAAGCTGACCTATGGCACCAGCGTAACCGATCCGAACGAGTTCCAGCTCGCCGAAATCCGCGATCGCCCGTCCAGCACGATTAACAAGTTCCGCACCGGCCAGATCCGCACCGAATGGGATGTGGCCGAAGGTTTCCAGATCAAGGCCGGTGCGGTCTATCGCAAGTTCAGCTTCGAAACGGTCGGCTTCACGCGCGATACCGCCGTCTGCGGCAATGGCGGCCAGGATCTTGTGCTCGGCACGCTGACCTGTTCGCTCTCGTCGGTGTTCGGCCCGACCGCGATCTACGGCTTCCCGGCTGCCGGACTGACCCAGCTGGTCGATCTGGGCAAGGCGGGCCAGCCCAGCGGCACGACGACGCAATATGTCGTGGCGGATATCGACAAGGCCGCTGCCTTCACCAAGCTCTATGGCCGTGCCCTGGTTGTCGATCAGGGCAACACGCGCAGCGTGTCCGAGGCGACCAAGGGCGGCTATCTCGAATTCGACGTGAAGGGCGAATTGCTAGGCCTGCGCTACGCCGCCAATGCCGGCATGCGCTACGTCCGCACCGATCAGACGTCGACGGGCCTCGTCAGTGGCGTATCGGCGACGGTGAAGCGCAACTATGAAGATTGGCTGCCGGCGCTGAACGTCGCTTTGTTCCCGACCGAGAATATCATCATTCGCGGCGCGATCGCAAAAGTGGTTACCCGCCCGACCTTGGGCAATCTCACCCCCGGCGGTTCGGTCGATGGCTTCAACTACCGCATCACCAACGGCAATCCGTTCCTCGATCCATTCCGCGCCACCAGCTACGATTTGGCGCTCGAATGGTATTTCGCACCGCAATCGATCGCCTCGGTCGCGTTCTTCAAGAAATCGATCAGCAGCTTTCCCGTATCGCAGACGATCACCGGCACCTTGGCCTCGGCCGGCCTGACACGCGACGTCTTGCCGCCGAGTTCGCCCGCCGCACTGCAATTCGATCCCAACCAGCTCTACACGATCGCCACGACGGTGAATGGCACGGGCGCGTCGCTGAAGGGCGTCGAACTCTCGGTGCAGGCACCGTTCAAATTCCTGCCCGGCTTCCTGTCGAACTTCGGCGCGATCGCCAACGCCACGTTCATCGGATCGGACGCATCGTACGGCGTGGTCGGCCCGTCGACACTGGTCTGCGCTACGGCGTTCACCTGCCGGCTGACCGCGCCGGCCGCCGTGCCGCGCACCAGCACGTTGTTCGGCCTCTCCAAGGTCGCCTATAACGGCACGCTCTATTACGAGGATACCAAGTTCAGCGCACGCGGATCGATCAGCTATCGTGGCCCCTATGTCGATGCCAACAGCGGCACCGGCAATGTGTTCGAGGGCTATGCCTCGACGATCAACGTCGATGCTTCGGTGCGATATCGCCTGACCAAATGGCTCGAATTCTCGATCGAAGGCGTCAACATCACCGACGAGTATCGCTATCGCTACACCGATCTCGATGCGAACCGGAATTACGAGAACAATCATTTCGGGCGTACGCTGCTGGTCGGCGCACGTTTGAAGATCTGACCTTTTTCATCGTCGGACCACCTTGTCGGACGCTCGCCCAACGGCGGGCGTCCGTCTTTCTTTGCATAGCGAAAGAGGAAAGATGATCGATCGTCGAAAGCTGATCCTGGCGACGCTGGCGGCCGGAATGGCCGGCACGGCTAAGGGGCAGACCGCGCCGCCCGCGCGAAAACCCGGCTACGGCCCGGTGCCGGGCCTGCCCGAACCGAACGAGACGATCGACCTGTGGCCGATGGGCGCACCCGGCGCGCCGGCCGTCCTGCCGGTCGAGACGGTGGACGAACGCAGCAAGGACGATCAGGTCACCGATCGCGCGGTCCACGGCATCTCCCGACCGCGCATGGTCGTCTTCCGTCCGCGCGTGCCGAACGGTTCGGCCGTGCTGGTGATGCCCGGCGGCGGATATCGCTGGGTGGTGATCGACAAGGAAGGGTATGAGATCGGGCGCTGGCTGGCGGCGCGCGGGTTCACCGTGTTCGTGCTGTTCTATCGCTTGCCCGGCGAAGGATGGCTGGCCGGTCCGGATGTCGCTCTGTCCGATGCGCAGCGCGCGATGCGTATCATCCGCGCCCGATCGCGCGATTACGGCATTGTGCCAGAACGGGTGGCCGCGATGGGTTTTTCGGCCGGCGGCCATGTCTGCGGCGATCTCGCCACGCGCTTCGCGACACGCACCTACGCCCCCATCGATGAGGCCGATCGCCTGAGCGCCCGCCCCGACATCGCAGCGCCGATCTATGCCGTGGAATCCATGTCCGCACCCGACGCCCATCCCGGGTCACGTGCGCTGCTGCTCGGTGAGCATCCCACCCCCGCGCGCGAACTCGCCCATTCCACTGCCGAGAATGTGACCTCGGCCACCCCGCCCTGCTTCCTGGTCCATGCCGAAGACGATCCGACCGTGCCGGTCGAGAACACCCTCACCTTTCGCGCCGCGCTCAAGCGACACAAGGTTCCGGTCGAGACTCATCTGTTCACCAACGGCGGCCACGGTTTTGGCCTGCGCCGCGCGATGGGCAAACCGGCCGAGGCGTGGCCCGATCTTTTCGTCGCCTGGGCTCGCGCCCAGGGCCTGTAACGGGAGGCAATGTTCGGCCCTCCGCCGGGGATAACGGAGACCCAGTTCAACTCGCGACGGTGCGGCGTCGGGTGATGGTCATGGCGTTGGTATATTCGAGCAGACCTTCGCGGCCACCTTCGACTCCGACGCCCGACTGCTTCATCCCACCAAAGGCTGCGAATGGGGTGAGATGCTGGGTCTCGTTGACCCACACCGTGCCGCTGGCGATGCGCTGGGCGATCGCATAGGCGCGGTCTTCGTCCTTGCTCCAGACGGAGGCACCAAGGCCGTAATCGGTCGCATTGGCCTTGCCGATCACGTCCTCGATATCGTCGAACCTGATCAACGGCAGGACTGGGCCGAACTGTTCCTCCTGCACGATGCGGCTGTTCTCGGGCGGATTATCGATGATCGTAACCGGGATGAAATAACCGGGCACGTCCGCCGCATCGCCGCCGATCAGGAAATCGTAGCCCTGCTCCTTCGCGTCCCGGATGAGGTCCAGCACGCGATCATATTGCGGCTTGTTGTTGATCGGGCCGATCTGCGTACCCTGCTCCGCACCGTCGCCGATCTTCACCGTCTTCGCATAGGCGACCAGTGCCGCCTTGAGCGGTTCGTAGATGTCCTTGTGGACGTACATCCGCTTCGTCGCGATGCAGATCTGGCCGTTGTTGCGGAACGCCGCCCAGAACAATTCCTCGGCCACCTTCTCGACATCGACGTCGGGCAGCACGATCGCCGGATCGTTCCCGCCGAGTTCCAGCGTGACGCGCTTCAACGTCGCCGAGGCGCTCTGCATCACCCGCCGGCCGGTCGCCGTGGAGCCGGTGAAGCTGACCTTGTCGATGCCGGGATGTTCGGTCATCCACGGCCCCAGCGCATCGCCGCCGCTGATGATGTTGAGGACGCCCGGCGGCAGGATCCCCGCGGCCAGTTCGCCGAACTTCAGCGTCGTCAGCGGCGTGAACGGCGAGGGTTTCAGCACCATAGTGTTGCCGGCGAGCAAGGCGGGACCGACCTTGAACATCGCCAGGATCATCGGGAAATTCCACGGCGCGATCGCGCCGACGACGCCGATCGGCACGTGCCGCGTTTCGCTATAGCGGTCCGCGCTGTCCTCGTTGACGGTGACGGGCAGATCGAGCGTCGCGGCACCCTTCAGCCACATCCCCGCACCGCCGATCTCCATTTCGGCATCGCCGTGCGGCTTGCCCTGTTCGGCGGTGAGCAGACGCTTGAACGGATCGATATTGGCGAGGATCGCATCGCCCAGCGCGTTCAGGGCCGCGCGGCGCTGCTCGATCGGCGTCGCGGCCCAGCCCGGAAAGGCGGCGCGCGCGGCATCGACGGCGGCGTCCAGCTGATCGCGGCCAGCATCCGGTGCCTGCGCGATCACTGCCTCGGTAGCTGGATTGACGACATTGAATGTCGTTCCGCCGCCGACCAGCGCACCATCGATCGTCATCGCATACTCGCCGTCGAAGTTCATCGCCCGCTCCTATCGTTCGTTGCCGCCCTTCTAGCAGGCCGTGCGGCCGATGCTGACGGGTGCGCAAGATTTGTCAAAAAGCATCGCACATCCATGCAAAGCCGCTTGCGGCAATGGCCGCTATCAATCCGAAATCGATAGAAGCCAGCCAGAGCTTCACGATTCATGGAGATGGATATGAAAGCCCAGACATTCGGACTTCTGCTCGCTGGCGTAACGGCGATGCTGCCGATGGCGGCGCAGGCACAATCCGCCGATCCGACCCCGGCGACCAACCCGACCCCCGATGCGACCACCGCCCCCGCCACGGCGACGGAAAGTCCCGCCGCGCAGACCGTGGCCGATGGCGACATCATCGTGACGGCGCAGCGGCGCGAACAGTCGATCCTCTCGGTGCCGATCGCGATCTCGGCGGTCAGCGGCAATGCGCTGGCGACCAAGGGCATCACCAATTCGGCCGCGCTGGCCAGCGCGGTGCCCAATCTGCAGGTCAGCAGCCCCTATGGCACGACGCAGCCGAACTTCTCGCTGCGCGGCATCAGCGTGGCGAACGAATACAATTCGAACCAGGCCTCGCCGATCGGCGTCTATATCGACGACATCTATCTCGCGAGCCGCACCGCCCACGGCATGGGCCTGTTCGATCTCGACCGGGTCGAGGTGCTGCGCGGGCCGCAGGGCACTTTGTTCGGACGCAACACGACCGGCGGCGCGATCAACTTCATCACCAAGGCACCGACGCTGAAAGGTAACGAAGGTTACGCCGAGGCGGGCTACGGCAATTTCAACACCTATACCGCGCAGGCCGCGATCGAGACGACGATGGTCGAGGATCAACTCGGCCTGCGCATCTCGGGCAATTACGCCAAGGGCGACGGGCAGATAAAGAACGTCTTCGTCGGGGGTCGGGACGGCAATTCGCAGGATACGCTGCAAGGTCGCGCGATCCTGCGCATCCGGCCGGGCGACGGGCCGCTCGATATCAAGCTGAAGGTCTATGGCGGGCGCGACAAGGGATCGCAGGCGGCGGTGCATGGCCTGCTTCCGTTCCGCACGGGACTCGGCTTCTTCCAGACGAACGAGAACCGGCTGGGGCTGAACCGCACCGAGGCGTACGGCGCATCGGCCACGATCGCCTACGAACTGTCGCCGGCACTCACCTTCACGTCCATCACCTCGCGCGACGGCGGCAAGCAGAATTTGCAACAGGCAGCGGACGGATCGCCGCTCGACGTGCTGGACATCAACTGGCGCTCCAGCTTCCAGCAGTTCAGCGAAGAGGCGCGGTTCAACTTTAGCAGCGCGGCGCTGAAACTGGTCGCGGGCGGCTTCTATGGCTGGGACAGCACCGTCACCGACAATACGTTCAATATCGGCAGCGCGCTCGGGCCGGGCGTGAATGGCGGCTTCTTCCAGCATTATCGCCAGACGCGCCGGTCCTATGCCGTCTTCGCGCAGGGCGATTACAGCCTGACCGACAAGCTCGTGCTGACACTCGGCGCGCGGTACACTTGGGATCGGGCGCTATACGACGATGGCTTCGCCTATCTCTTCGCCGGCAACATCAACGGCGCGCAGACGCCGCTGGCGACGACCGTGCCGTGTCCCGGCGTGGCGGGCACCTGCGCCTATAATCCCGCGCTGCGTTTCGCCATTCCGGGGCGCAACAATGCGCTGACCGGGCGGGCATCGCTCAGCTACACATTCGATAGCGGTACGCTGGTCTATGCCAGCTACAATCGCGGCTATCGCTCGGGTGCGTTCAACGGCGGCGGCTACACGTCGTCGTCGGGCATCAGCTATATCCAGCCGGAGCGCGTGGATGCGTATGAGGTCGGCGTGAAGGGCCGGTACTTCGACATGCTGACGCTGTCGGCGGCGGGCTTCTACTACAATTACAAGAACCAGCAGGTTCAGGATACGCGGCCCGGCCCGGTCTCGTTCCTGGTCAACGCGCCCAAGGCCGAGGTCTACGGCGCGGAGGGCGAGGCACGGTTGCGCCTGTCCCCCGCGATCACACTGACCGCGGCGGCGGGGTATCTGCATTCGACCTACAAGGAGCTGACGCTGCAATCGACGGTGCTGAACGGCAACGATCTGCCCTTCGCGCCGCGTTTCACCGCACAGGGCGGAGTGGATTTCACGCTGTTGAAGGACGGGGCGAACGGCCTGACGATCTCGCCCAGCGTCGCCTATTTCTCGCGCCAGTATTTCTCGCCCTTCAATGCGAAGAATGCGGTGGGCACGGGCCAGATGAACAGCGAATTGCAGCAGGGTGCATATGCCAAGGTCAATATTACCGCCGCGCTGACGATCGATCGCTTCACCTTCAAGGCGTTCGCGACCAATCTGTTCAACGAAAAGACCTATGCCTACGGGCTGGATCTGCGCGGCGCGGGCTTCCCGTACAACTTCCTCGTGCCGTCCACGCCGCGCACCTATGGCGGCTCGATCCGCGTGGCTTTCTGATGGTCGAGGCACCCGATCTGAAAGACCCGTCGCTCTACGAAACAGGCGTGCCGTGGGCCGCGTTCGACGATCTGCGCCGCAACGATCCGGTCCACTGGAATCCGGAAAGCGACGGTGCCGGGTTCTGGGCGGTCACGCGGCACGCCGATATCGTCGAGGTTTCGCGCCAACCGTTGCTGTTCTCCTCCGCGCACGAAAATGGCGGGCACCGCATCTTCAACGAAAACGAGGTCGGGCTGACGGGCGCGGGGGAATCCGCGATCGGCATTCCCTTCATCTCCCGCGATCCGCCGATCCACACGCGCTATCGCAAGTTCGTGATGCCGGCGCTGTCACCGGTGCGGCTGGGCGATATCGAGGCGCGGATCCGCGCGCGGGTCGAGGCGCTGGTCGCCGAGATTCCGCTGGGCGAGACGATCGACCTGGTGCCGACCCTGGCCGCTCCGCTGCCGTTGATGACGCTGGCCGAACTGCTCGGCGTGCCGGGCGACACCTGGGTGAAGTTGTATCACTGGACCAACGCGTTCGTCGGCGAGGACGATCCCGAATTCCGCCAGAGCCCGGAAGCGATGGGCGAGACGCTGGCGGAATTCTTCGCCTTCAGCCAGGACTTGTTCGAGGCGCGGCGGGCCGAACCGACCGACGATATCGCATCGTTGCTCGCCAATGCCGAGATCGACGGCGTACCGGTGCCGTTCCGCGATTTCGTCGCCAACCTGATCCTCGTGTTGGTCGGCGGCAACGAGACGACGCGCAATTCGCTCAGCCACAGCGTGATCGCGTTCGCGGAAAATCCCGACCAGTGGGATGCGTTGCGCGCCGACCGCGCGCTGCTGAAGACCGCCGCGCCGGAAATGGTGCGCCATGCCAGCCCGGTGATGCATATGCGCCGCACCGCCACCGAAGACACGGTGATTGGCGGGCAGGCGATCAAGAAGGGCGACAAGGTCGTCTTGTGGTACATTTCCGGCAATCGCGACGCCGCCGTCTACGACCGGCCCGACACGTTCGATATCGCGCGCAAGGGCGCCCAGCATGTCGGGTTCGGCGCCGGGCAGCACGTGTGCGTCGGATCGCGGCTGGCCGAGATGCAATTGCGGGTGGCGTTCGACATTCTGGCGGATCGTGTTAGTCGGTTCGAGGTGCAAGCACCGCCGCGACGGTTCCGGTCGAATTTCATCAACGGCCTGAAGAACCTCGACGTCATCCTGCGGGCTGCGTGAGGAGAGCGTGATGACCGAGCGTGCATCGACCAACGAGACGATCATTTCCGAAACGCTGGGCCGCGCGCCCGATCGTTCGGCCAATATCGGCGACTGGCAGTTCGCGCGCTGGCGGCAGTTCATCGGCAGCTACGAATTGCCCGCTTTGGTCGATCCGGTGTTCGTCGTGCATGTCGGCGGCAAGCCCGATACGCGATTGTGGCAGGCGGAGGATTGGAGCAAATCGCGCTCGATCCCGGGCTGCGCGACGATCGTACCGGCCGGGCAGGCGACCGGCTGGCGAATCGATGGCGAACTGGACGTGGTGACGGTGAGCGTGCCGATCGCGTCGCTGACGTGCGCGGATGCGGTCGACCGGTTCAAGCATATGCGCTTCGCCTTCGCCGATCCGCTCGGCATCGCGCTGACCCGGCAGATTCTGGGCGAACTCTACGCGCCGGAAGCGGCCGAGCGGACGGCCTATATCAACGTGCTGCTCGATGCGTTGAAGGCGCATACCCTGCGCGGCCCCGCGATCACCAACCATGCCCCCTTCCCCACCGCCGATTTCTCCGCCCACCGCATCCACCACATCATGAACGCGGTTTTGGCGCATCCCGAGGCTGACCACAGCCTCGAGGCGATGGCGGCCGATGCGGGGCTGACCCCGTCGCATTTCTGCCGCGTGTTCAAGAAGGCGACGGGCATTTCGCCGCACCAGTACGTGATGAAGGCGCGGCTGGAACGCGCACGCGAGATGCTGGGCGAATCCGAACTGTCGATCGCGGCGATCGCGGACAGTATCGGCTTCACCAGCCAGAGCCATTTCACCCGCGCCTTCCGCGCCTTTAGCGGCCAGACGCCGAGCGGCTGGCGCGCCGCCACCTTGCAGTGATTGGAGCTGGTTTCGATGCAGACGATAGCCGCGGTCGCACGTGAACCCCGTGGCGATTTCTCGATCGAGACGCTGGATGTGGAGGCCCCGCGCGCCGGGGAATTGCTCGTGCGCATCGCGGGTGTGGGGCTGTGCCATACCGACCTGATCTTCCGCGACCAGTTCGCACCCTACCCCCTGCCGGCGGTGCTGGGGCACGAGGGCGCGGGCACGATCGAGGCGGTGGGCGAAGGCGTCGCGGGGCTGGCGGTCGGCGACCGGGTTGTGCTGGGTTTCTCCAGTTGCGGTCACTGCGCGCGCTGCGACGAGGGCCTGCCGAGCTATTGCCGGGAGTTTCCGCCGCTCAATTATGCCGGCGTGCGGCTGGAGGACGGATCGACCGCATTGTCCACGGGCGAGGAGCCGGTATCGTCGCATTTCTTCGGGCAATCTTCATTCGCTGCGCACGCGATCGTCCGGGCGCGCAACGTGGTGAAGGTGACGGATGAGTCCGCGCCGCTCGACATCCTCGGACCGCTTGGCTGCGGGTTCCAGACCGGCGCTGGGGGCGTGATGCGATCCATGGCCTGCCCGGCCGGGTCTGCGATCGTGATCGTCGGTGGCGGGCCGGTCGGGCTGGCGGCGGTGATGGGTGCGAAGATCCGGGGCTGCGGCCCGATCGTGCTGGTCGAACCGGTGGCGTCGCGCCGGGCGCTGGGCGAGGAACTTGGCGCGACGCATGCGATCGATCCGGCGGCGGGCGACGTCACCGCGGCGATCCGCGCGATCCTGCCCGAGGGCACGGACTTCGCGTTCGACACCAGCGGACGCGTGGATGCGATCGAAGCTGCATTGGGTGCGCTCGCGCCGCGCGGGATGATCGGGCTGGTCGGCGTGCCGCCCCGCGCCGAGGATGCGCTGAGCATCAACATCGCTGGCATGATCACTTTCGGACAGCGCGTGATCGGCATCATGGAGGGCGACAGCGACCCGCAGGTGTTCATCCCCGAACTGATCGCGCATCATGCGGCGGGACGCTTTCCGTTCGACCGGCTGGTGCACAAATTTCCCCTGACCGAGATCAACCGGGCGATCGCCGCGCAGGCGCGGGGCGACTGCGTCAAGGTGGTATTGATCCCGTAACAGGCGGACGTCGGCCGGGGCGGGCGACCTATCCCTCTCTCCAGTGGCCGTACGATCACGGCGCGGATAGGGCGGCGACGCCTGCGCCTCGGCTGGACAAAATCGGGACCGCGATGTTGAGCAAGACCAGATCATCAGGAGAAACAGAATGAGCGATCAAGCCCCCGGCCCGACCGGCCCGAGCGAGCGCGCCCTGACGATCGGCGCGCGGGTGGAGGCGTTCGTGCGCGACGTGGTTGCGCCGTACGAACGCGATCCCCGCTGCGGCGCGCATGGCCCGTCGGATGCGCTGGTCGGCGAACTGCGGGGGCTGGCGCGGGCGGCGGGCGTGCTGACCCCGCACATCCTGCCCGATGGGAGTCATCTCGATCAACGCGAGACGGCGTTCGTACTCCGCCAGTCAGGCCTCTCGCCACTCGGCCCGATCGCGGTGAACACCGCCGCACCGGACGAGGGCAATATGTTCCTGCTCGGCAAGGTCGGCAGCGCCGAACAGAAGACGCGCTTCCTCGATCCGCTGGTCGCCGGCGAGGCGCGATCGGCCTTCTTCATGACCGAACCTGCCGCAGAAGGCGGCGCGGGATCCGACCCTTCGATGATGAAGACGACCGCCGTGATGGACGGCAATCACTGGGTGGTGAACGGGCGCAAGGCGTTCATCACCGGCGCGGAGGGCGCGAAGGTCGGCATCGTCATGGCCAAATCGGACGATGGCGCATGCATGTTCCTTGTCGATCTGCCCGATCCCGCGATCACGATCGAACGCGTGCTCGACACGATCGATTCGTCGATGCCCGGCGGGCACGCGGTGGTGAAGATCGACAATCTGCGCGTCCCTGCCGACCAGATGCTGGGAAACAGTGGCGAAGGCTTCAAATATGCGCAGATCCGCCTCGCCCCCGCGCGCTTGTCGCATTGCATGCGCTGGCTCGGCGCGTGCATCCGCGCGAACGAGATCGCGACCGATTATGCCTGCCGCCGCCACGCGTTCGGCAAGCCGCTGATCGATCACGAAGGCGTCGGCTTCATGCTGGCGGAAAATCTGATCGACCTGAAACAGGCCGAATTGATGATCGACTGGTGCGCCGGGGTGCTGGATAGCGGCGCCGCCGGCGGAGCGGAAAGCTCGATGGCCAAGGTCGCGGTGTCGGAAGCGCTGATGCGCGTTGCCGACAAATGCGTGCAGGTGATGGGCGGCACGGGCGTGACGGGCGATACGATCGTGGAACAGGTGTTCCGCGAAATCCGCGCGTTCCGCATCTATGACGGGCCGACCGAGGTGCACAAATGGAGCCTCGCCAAGAAGATCAAGCGTGACCGGAAGGACGGCTGACGATGGCGGGCGCTCTGGATCAGGCCGCCAATGCCGGCACCACCGCAGTGCGCGATGCGCATCGTTTCGACGAGGCGGCGCTGGCGGCGTGGATGGCGGCGAACGTCGATGGCTTTGCCGGGCCGCTGACCGTCGAGCAGTTTAAGGGCGGCCAATCGAACCCGACCTATCGGCTCGTCACGCCGACGCGCGCGTACGTGCTGCGTCGCAAGCCGCCGGGCGATCTCGTCAAGGGCGCGCACGATGTGTTGCGCGAGGCGCGCATCCTCTCCGCGCTCGCCAACACAAACGTGCCGGTCGCGCAGATCCATGGCATCTGTGCCGACGATACGGTGATCGGCACGCCGTTCTTCGTTATGGAGATGGTCGAGGGTCGCATCTTCTGGGACGCGACGTTCCCCGGCGTGCCGGATGCCGAGCGGGCATCGTATTTCGACGCGATGAACACGACGATCGCGGCGTTGCACCGCGTCGATCCGGACGTGGTCGGGCTCGGCGATTACGGGCGGCCGGGCAATTATTTCGCGCGGCAGATCGCGCGCTGGTCGAAGCAATATCTGGAGGATGCCGATGCCGGCCGCGATCCGGACATGGACGCATTGCTCGAATGGCTCCCCGCGAACATTCCGGTGGGCGATGAAAGCGCCATCGTCCACGGCGATTTCCGTTGCGACAACATGATCTTCCATCCGCACGAACCCCGCATCCTGGCGGTGCTGGATTGGGAACTCTCGACGCTTGGCCATCCGCTCGCCGATTTCGCCTACCACGCGATGATGTACCGCATGCCGCCGGATATCGTCGCCGGTCTGGCCGGGGCCGATCTTGCCGCGTTGCGGATCCCGAACGAGGCGGATTATGTCGCGGGGTATTGCCGCCGCACCGGGCGCTCTGGCATGCCGGATTACGATTATTACGTGGCGTTCAATTTCTTCCGCCTCGCCGCGATCTTCCACGGCATCAAGGGCCGGGTGATCCGCGGCACCGCCGCCTCGGCCCATGCCCGCGAACGCGCGGCGAGTTTTCCGCGACTGGCACGATTGGGCCGTGAGGCGATGGCCGCGTTACGTCGCTGACGAGGACGCCTTTCAAGACGAACCTTAGGAGCGGCACGTTCGCCGCAATAATACTTTGGCACGGCATCGCAATTGGCGGCATAATGACCGAGTAGATCGGAGACATTTGAACCATGTTCGCCATCCGTATCATCGCACTCGGTCTTGCGCTCGCCTCCAGCATGGTGGCGACGGCGCAGGTGCCCGCCACCGACATCTACGCGCCGGGACGTGAGATCGTCGCCGGCTCCAGAAGATCGTCACGCCAAACAGCGTGGACGAGACGTTCGTGGCGACGCTCGGCGGCGCGCGACAGGTCGTCAACGTGCGGGGTGCGGACCGCGCCAACCCGATCCTGGTGTTCATCCATGGTGGCCCGGCGTCACCCGAAATGCCGCTCGCCTGGAGCTTCCAGCGACCATGGGAAGATTTCTTCACCGTAGTGCAATGGGACCAGCGGGCATCGGGCCGCTCCTATCGACTGGAGGATCCGGCAACGATCGCGCCAACCCTGTCATCCGAGCGCTACAGAGACGATGCCATCGAACTGATCGAATTGCTGCGCAAACGCTACGGCCAGCGCAAAGTCTATGTACTGGGCTTGAGCTATGGCTCGGTTATCGGCCTTTCGGTGGCGATCAAGCGTCCGGATCTGCTGCGGGCCTATATCGGCGTCGGTCAGGTGATCGACGGGCGCGATAACGAGCGGGTCGGTTTCGAATGGACGCTGGCCCAGGCTAAAGCCAACAAGAACGCGGCGGCCGTCGCCGCACTGGAGGCGCTCGAACCCTATCCGGGAGATGGTCCGCTCTCGGTCGCGCGGACGATGATCGAGCGGAACTGGAATATCCATTATGGCGGTCTCGTAGCCTACCGGCCGGAGGCGGACTGGTATTTCCATCTCGGCCGACTTTCGCCGCTCTATACGACGGCGGATCGACAGGCCTGGGATGCCGGCAGCGAACTTACGATGAAGATGGTGTGGCCGGCGCTGATCGACTTCAGCTTCAAGCGGATCGATCGGCTCGATGTACCGATCTATCTGTTCCTTGGCCGGCACGATTACACCACGCCTGCCCCGATCGCGGCCGATTGGCTGGCGCATCTCCACGCCCCGCAAAAGCGCGCGATCTGGTTCGAGCATTCGGCCCATCTTTCGTTCGTGGAAGAACCGGGGCGAATGTTGCAGGCATTGCTGGACGTCCGATCCACGTACGAACCGCGTTCCAAGAACTAGCGCGCGACGACGCTTCCGGCCGTCGAACGCTATTCTTGCCTAAACGTCGACGTGTTGTCAGACTGATCTTCGGGCTTTTGGGGGAGTATCTGATGCTTAGGTTGGTAGTTGGATCATTGCTCGCGGCTTGCGCTCCGATGGCGTTGGCGGCACCCCCGGCACAGGCCCCTGCCCCCGCTTCGGCGACCAAGGAGCAGCTCCTCAAGGCTCCAGCCGGCGCGCGGCACTACACGATCAGCTCGATCGCCGGGAAGCATGGCGACATCTGGTCCTGGACGCTGCCGGACGGCCGCATCGCGTACCGCATGTCGATGTCGCTGCGCGGATGGATCACCGAAACCGACGAGATCATGACGCTCGGGCCGGACAAGCGGCCGACCGGAATCGCGATCCGCGGCTATACCGACAGCGGCGACGCGACGGAGGACTTCACGGTCGATTCCGGCGGCATCGCACGCTGGAAGACTTCGATCGATACCGGCAGCGCGCCGTTCACGGGCCGACGCTACAATACCTATGGCGGCCCCTGGCTCGCCAACGAACACGATATAGAGGCGTTGGTTGCCGCCGGTGAGAAGGGCGTGGATCTCCTGCCGACCGGTCATGCCACGCTGACGATCGGCCCGCCGCAGCGGATCGACGGCCCGGCGGGGCCGAAGACGGTCAAGCTCGCCTTCATCCGCGGCTACGGATTCTCCCCCTCCCCCGTCTGGCTGGACGAGCAGAACCGGTTTTTCGGCAATGCCGGCGGCATGTCGCTTCTGCCCGAGGGGTATGAGAAGGCCGGCCCGATCCTGAAAGACGTGCAGGACAAGGCGACCGCCGCGATGGTGCGCGATGTCGCACACCAGTTCCTGACCCCCGCCAACCGCACCGCCACGCTGATCGATCACGTGTTGATGTTTGATTCGGTCGCCGGCACCTATCTGCCCGATCGGGCGGTGCTGATCGCCGACGGCAAGGTCGTCGCCGTTGGCGCGGGCGGATCGGTCAAGGCCCCGGCGGGCGCGACGGTGATCGACGGGCGCGGCAAGACGCTGTCGCCCGGCCTGTGGGACGCGCACCAGCATGTCGGCGACGATTGGGCGCTCCTGCAGAACGTCGCCACCGGCATGACCAACTATCGCAGCCCGGGTTCCGAAATCGAGGAATCGCTCAGCATCCTCAAGCGCCGCGCTTCGGGCGATCTGCTCGCGCCCGACGGCAAGATCTCGGTGATCATCGATCGCAAGGATCCGCTCGCCGCGCAGGGTGCGCTGACGGTATCGTCGGAAGCGGAAACCATCGCCGCGGTGGACAAGATCAAGGCCGCGGGCCTGTGGGGCGTGAAATTCTACACGTCAATGACGCCGGCCTGGATCGCGCCCGGCGCCGCGGAGGCGCACAAGCTGGGACTGCACGTGCATGGCCACGTAGCCGCCGGCATGCGCCCGCTCGATGCGGTACGCGCGGGCTATGACGAGGTCACGCACATCAACTTCATCATGATGCAGGCGATGCCGCAGGCCGTGGTCGACAAGGCCAATACCGCGGCGCGGCTGGAAGGGCCAGCGAAATACGGCAAGGACGTCGATCTCGATTCGCCCGCGATGAAATCCTTCTATGCCGAACTCGCCAACCGCAAGACGGTCATCGATCCGACCCTGACGGTGTGGGAACCACTGATGACGTCGGACGGCAGCGCGATCTCGCCGGAATACGCGCCGTTCACCGAGGTCGCGCCGCCGGCCGTCGTGCGCGGCTGGAAGATCAGCGGCTATCCGTTGTTCGACGGGCTGACGCGGGACGATTTCCGCAAGAGCTTCACCAAGATGGTCGAGCTGGTCGGGCGGCTGCACAAGGCCGGCGTGCCGATTGTCGCTGGAACCGACGGTTATGGCCTCGAGCTGGTGCGCGAACTCGAACTCTATCAACAGGCCGGGCTGAGCAATGCCGCTGCGCTACAGACCGCGACGATCGTGCCGGCGCGGATGACCGGCATGGCCGACCGGACCGGATCGATCGCCGTCGGCAAGACCGCGGACATCATCCTGGTGGACGGCGACGTATCGAAGGACATCACCAACCTGCGCCATGTCGAGACCGTATTTCTCGATGGCTACCGCCTCGACGGCCAGATGCTGCGGCAGGCGAGCGGTCTTTCGGGCATGCCGAAATGACCGTCATCTAAGGCCACGAGCGGCGGCTTCCGCGTCGGTCCGGGTGGAGCGATCGCACCACCCGGGTCGACGATCACGCCTTGGCGAAGGCGAGCAGATCGGCGTTGATTTGGGCTGCATGCGTGGCGGGCATGCCGTGCGGATAGCCCGGATAGGTCTTGTATTCGGCACCGGGCACCAGCTTCGACGACAGATCGCCGGAGATCGCGATCGGCACGATCTGGTCGTCCTCGCCATGCAGCACCAGAACGGGGACGGTGATCGCCTTGAGGTCGGCCGTGAAATCCGTCTCCGAGAAAGCGGCAATCCCGGCATAATGCGCCAGCGCGCTGCCCATCATGCCCTGACGCCACCAGTTGAGCCGGATGCCTTCCTGCGGCGTCACCCCATCGCGGTTGAAACCGTAGAACGGCAACGTGAAGTCCCAGAAATATTGGGCGCGATTGGCGGCGGTCTGGGCGCGGATATCATCGAACACCGCCATCGGCACGCCGTCTGGGTTGGTCGAAGTCTGCACCATCTGCGGCGGCACCGCGCTAATCAGCACGGCCTTGGCGACCCGGCCGGGTTTCGCCCTGGCGACATAGCGCGCGACCTCACCGCCGCCGGTCGAATGACCGATATGGATCGCATCTTTCAGATCGAGCGCATCGGTCACCGCGATCACGTCGGCGACATAGGTGTCCATGTCGTTGCCCGTCGCGGTCTGCGTCGATCGGCCATGCCCGCGCCGGTCGTGCGCGATCACGCGATACCCCTGTTCGAGAAAGAACAGCATCTGACCGTCCCAATCGTCCCCGCTCAGCGGCCAGCCGTGATGGAACATGATCGGCTGCGCATCCTTCGGGCCCCAATCCTTGTAGAATATCTCGGTACCGTCGGTGGTGGTGATCATGGTCATGGTCTGTCTCCCTCGAGGTCGTCGGTAATGTTCGGACTACGCGGTACGAAAATCGGTCGGGCGGCACCGTCCCGCGCATCGTGGCGGACGCCGTTGACGTATTCATGGGAGAAGCGTGGCAATCCGCGCCAATCGCTTAATCTCCTTTTCGCCGCCTCTCAGCCTGATGCCCAGAATGCGCGCATTGATGCGGATCGGCAATACACCGCCAAGATCGCTTGGGTGACGATCGGCACGTTGGCCGCGTGAGAGGAAAGTATAAGCTGGCTGCGCCTGTTTTAAGCCGCCGCCGACATCTTTCCCGCGAGCATCTCCAGTACGGCGTTGCCTTCGATGGGGCGGCTGAACCAATAGCCCTGGATGCTCGAACAGCCCTGCCCGCGCAGCTCGTTCAGTTGTTCGCGGTCCTCGACGCCCTCGGCGGTGGTTTCCATCTTCAGCGCCCTGGCGAGATCGACGATGGCATGGACGATCGCGGCCGAGCTTTCGTCCTGCGCGACCCGATCGACGAACGATTTGTCGATCTTGATCTTGTCGAAGGGGAAGCTGCGCAGATAGCTGAGCGAGGAATAGCCGGTGCCGAAATCGTCCAGCGCGATGCGCACGCCCATGCCGCGCAATTGGTGCAGCACCTGCAACACGCCGGTTTCACCATCGAGGAAGACGGATTCGGTGATCTCGATCTCCAGCCGGTTCGCCGGCAGGCCGCTGCGGGTCAACGCCTGGAAGATGATGTTCGAGAAGCCGGAATTGCGGAATTGCAGCGGCGAGACGTTGACCGCGACCCGGACATGGGCGGGCCATTCCGCCGCCTGGCGGCAGGCCTCGTGCATCACCCATTCGCCGATCGCGACGATCAGGCCGGTTTCCTCGGCGACGGGAATGAATTCCACCGGAGATACGTCGCCGCGCGTCGGATGCTGCCAGCGGAGCAGCGATTCGAAACAGCCGATGCGATCCTTGGCGAGATCAAAGATCGGCTGATAGTTCAGGCGGAACTGCCCGGTGAGGATCGCCTCACGCAGGTCCAGCTCCAGTTGCCGGCGCTTGCGCGCGGCGGCGTCGAGCGCGGGTTCGAAGAAACGGAATACGCCGCGTCCGTCCTGCTTGGCACGGTACAAGGCGAGGTCGGCGCTTTTCAGCAACAGGTCGGCATCCGCGCCGTCACCCGGCCCGATCGCGATGCCGATGCTGACGCCGGTGGCGATCTGGTGGCCATCGACCAGAATGGGCTTGCGAAACCGGTCGATGATCTCCTGCGACAATGCGCGGGGGCGATCGTCGTCGAGGCGACCGGCAAGGATGATGGCGAATTCGTCGCCGCCCAAGCGCGATACCGTGCCGTCCTGCGCCAGATCGCCGAGCATAAGCCCGACCTGGCGCAGCAGCGCGTCGCCGATCGGGTGGCCGAGCGTATCGTTGACGCCCTTGAACCCGTCGAGATCGAGGCACAGCACCGCCGCCTTCTCGGCCATCTTCGGCGCACGGATCAGCGCGGCTTCCAGTTGCTGGCGGAAATAGGTGCGGTTGGGCAGGCCGGTGAGCGAATCGTGGAACGCAAGATGGGTGATGCGATGTTCGCGCTCCAGGATGCCGGCGGACATCGTGTTGAAGCTTTCGGCGAGGCGGGCAATTTCGTCCGAACCTTCGACCGCGAGTTCGGCGCGCGAGCCTTCCTCCAATGCCTTGGCCGCGGCGTCGAGCGCGGCGATCGGGCGGGCGATGCCGTTCGCGAGGCGGCGGCTACCGAGCAGGACGAGGATCAGGCCCATCACGCCGGCCAGCGCGATGCCGATTTGCAGCGACTGATAGGAAGCGAGCGCCTTTTCGAGCGGATAGCTGAGCAGCAACGCCGCCTCGGGCGTATTGCCGCGCCCCGCGAGCGGAATGGCGAGCGCGAAGGATTTGCCGCCCGGCAGATCGAGCGTCGCCGGGGCCGATCCCGCCGAAACGATCGCGCCGGCCACGAAGCGATCGAGCGCGGTATCGCCGGCGGCGAACCGATCGGTGGCCACCCAATGGCCGTCGGTGCGGCGATGAAGCATCGTCGCGGTGAGCGGAATGGCCGACAGGCGTTCCAGTGCACGCATCTCGTTGGCGTCGAGCGGCACGGCAAAGACGACCTGCCCGATTTCCACCGGGGCCATGATCGGCGCGACGATCAGCCGGTACGTCCCCGCGCCGCTCGCGATAACGGCATTATTGGTGCCGTTGGCGAACCTGGACGGAAGCGAGGTGAGCGCGGCGCGCAAATCGGCCGGGCCATCACCGATCACCTCGCCGCTCATCTCCACGACGAAGGCATTGGCGACGCCGGCGCGGCTGCGCAGATTGGCGACGGCCGAGGCGATCGTCGGGCGGTCTCCGCTCGCCACTGCGGTGCGGAAACCGAAATCGCGAGCGAGCACGTCGGCCGAACCCGTCAACGATTTCGCCCGCAGCGCCCAGATGCGATCATAGACCGTACCGCTGGTGGAAAGCTCCGCGCGCACCGATGCCTGGGCATGGGCACGAATCATCACCTGCGCGACGATCGCGACGACGATCAGCGCGATCGCGAACAGCCCGGCATACAGCACGGCGAGGCGCGTGCGCAGGTGGCGGAAATCGAACAATCGCGCGACGATCGGCGCGACGGCGCGGGCGCGGGTCACTTGCCTTTGATCGTATAGGTATTGGTGAATCCGCCCGCGGCGATCGTCGCCGGTTGCGCCAGGACGTTGTCGGGCGCGCGGATCGAGGGATGCCAGACGCGCACCGTCGCGCCGCCGGCTGGTACGTTGGGGATCGTGGCATGGCCATTGGCATCGGTCTGCACCGCGAACGGCGTATCGACGACGATGATGAACGCGCTCATCTGATCGTGGATGTTGCAGCCTAGCGCCACTGCGCCGGTACGATCGAACACGACGCTGCGCGTATCGTCCTTGCCGTACAGCTTCAGGTCGAACTTCTTCGCCTTGGAGAAGGAATAGACGTGGTGGCGGACCTTATCGAAATTCGGGAAGGTCACGGTCGAGCCGAGCGGCACGATCAGGACATGCGGATCGAACTGGATGTTGCGCTGGGCCATGGCCGTGCCCCAGTCGAAGCGGATCGGCGCGGCGGGCTTTTTCGGCGTGTCGATCATCACGACGGCACCCGCGAGCGGTTTTCCGTCGGCACCTCGCACGTCGATGTTGGCGGTCGCGGCATGAGCGGCGATTGGCGTAGCAGCGGTCGCCAACAGGGCGAGAAAAGCGCGGTAAGGCATGATCGGACCTAGGCATGCGATCCTTTCCGACCGGTAAACCGCACGTTTACGAGACGATAACCATCGGTGGCCATGAGCGGGGCTGATGATCCCCCGGAGCTTCCTGAAATGAGCCTCAAAATCCTGCTTCGGCTGATGACGGCATTGATCGCCTTCGCGTTAGCCGGCCCGGCGATGGCGGGAGAGATGCGCCAGGGCGGCAAGATGCTGCTGACCGGTGGCGTGAGCAGCGTCGAGGGTGCGGCAGGCGGCGGGCTGGCGAGCTGGGCATTGATCGCCGGAAACGAAACGGATGCGGGAATCGGCGGCAAGGTGCATGCGACCTATGTCGCGCTGCCGGACTTCGATCTTGCCAGCGCCGGCGTTGCGGTCGGGATCAAAGACCGGGTCGAGATTTCCTATGCGCGACAGAGCTTCGACACGCGCCAGGCCGGTGCCACCCTGGGCCTCGGCAAGGGCTTCAAGTTCGGCCAGGATATTTACGGCGTGAAAGTCAGAGTGGCCGGTAGTGCATTGTACGATCAGGATAAAATCCTGCCGCAAATCTCGATCGGCGTGCAGCACAAGCGGGCCGACAAGGCGCCGATCATCGCAGCCGTCGGTGGCAAGCAATCGAACGGCACCGATTTCTATGTCGCCGCGACCAAGGTAATCCTGTCGAAATCCTTGGTGGTGAACGCCACGGTGCGGTTCACCAAGGCCAACCAGTTCGGATTGCTGGGTTTCGGCGGGGATTTGAGCAACAAATACAAGCCACAGTTCGAAGGATCGGCCGGCATGCTGGTCAAACGCAACCTGTTGGTCGGTGCGGAGGTGCGTACCCGGCCGAGCAATCTCGACTTCGCGCGCGAACAGCGCGGGCTGGACGTGTTCGCAGCCTGGTCGGTCTCGAACAACGTCGCGTTTACCGCAGCCTATGCCGATCTCGGCGATATCGCTACGGTACGTCGACAGCGCGGCGCGTTCCTGTCGCTACAGGGCAGTTTTTAACCGGAGCCGAAAATCCAGTGATCAGCATCTTCTTTGCCGCCTTGCTCGGCGTGCAGGCCGCGCCCGTGACCCCGCCGGAAGACCCGGTCGATCCCTATACGCAGAGCAACGCCAATGCCGGGGCGACCCCGTTTGCCGGGCCGGGCATGCTCAAGGCGTTCCACGGCAAGGACGGGATCGCGCGAGTCGTCGATGGGCTGGTGACGCGCAGCATGGCCGATCCGCGCATTTCAGATATCTTCAAGGGGCAGGATATGGTCCGCCTGCGCCGCACGCTGAAGGAGCAGTTCTGCTTCATCCTGAATGGCGGGTGCGATTATACCGGGCGGGACATGAAGTCCTCGCATAAAGACCTCGGCATACAAACAGCCGATTTCAATGCCTTGGTGGAGAACCTTCAGGCTGCGATGCGACAGGAGAAGGTGCCGTTCTTCGCGCAGAACCGCCTGCTGGCGAAGCTGGCGCCGATGAAGCGGGACACCGTCGTCCGCTGACATCCCGCTCTTCACCCCTGCCCTGCCGCTGGGCCGCGTTCATCGGCAGTTCGGTCGCTATCGACCATAGGACGTGGGGCTTTGGCGAATCGAATGACTGAGTGAATTTATGTGGATGGTAATGCGCAACGCGGCGTTGCGACTGGCGATGACGGCAACGACGATCGCCTTGTTTCCGACAATCGCGGAGGCCCGGCAAAAGGCCTTGCCGCCGGTGTCTGCGCTGGTGGTGAATGCAGCGACCGGCGCGACACTCTACCGCGATGCGCCCGAGCGGGTTCGGGCACCGGCATCTTTGACCAAGATGATGACGATGTTCCTCACCTTCGAGGCTCTGGCCAAGGGTGACCTGGAGCCGGACGCGTCGATCGCGATCTCCCGTCATGCCGCCAACCAGCCGCCCTCGCGCCTGGGCATCGCCGCGGGCAAGACGCTGTCGGTGCGCAATGCACTCCGCATCATCGCTGTCGATTCGGCCAACGACGTCACCGTTGCGATGGCCGAGGCACTGGCGGGCAGCGAAAAGAATTTCGTCTCGCGCATGAACGCCGCCACCGGACGGCTGGGGCTGCGCAATACCCATTTCGCCAATGCGACCGGGCTGAAAAACCCAGGCAATCGCACAACGGCGCGTGACATGGCCACGCTGTCCCTCGCGCTGATCCACCGCTATCCCGAATATTACAGCTATTTCGCGACGCGCAACGTGCGCTGGAACACGCGGACGATGCGCAACCACAATCATCTGCTCGGCAAGGTCACCGGAGTCGATGGCATCAAGACCGGCTACACGGTCGACGCCGGTTACAATCTCGCGGCATCCGCCAAGCGGAACGGCGTCCGCATCGTCGTAATCGTCCTGGGGGCCCGGACGGCCGCCGACCGGGATCTGCGCGTCGCCAATCTGCTCGAACTTGGCTTCATACCGCCGATCGTCCGTCGGCCTCACCAGCGCGACGATGCAGCAAACCCCGACAGGAAAACCAGGACCGTGAAGTCGAAGGCGAGAGCTTAGCCCGGCCGTTACTTTCGCTCAACAACCTCGGCCGGAGCCTGCTGCTGCGGCTCGCCGCGCGAGGCCCGCGCCGTCATGCCGGACGCGGCCGCATCGTCCAGCATCTGGGCGTCGGGCTCCGGCGGCGCTTCGCTCAGTTCGTCGATCGCGTTGGACTGGATCGTGGCGTCGGGCACGGGGAGTGCGGCCCTTGTCGGGCTGGGCGTGGGGGTCGGCGTCGGCGGCAAATCTTCGATCTGCTGAACGTCGTTCTCCGGCGCACGCTCTGGCTCATCGCGCGAGCAGGCAGCCAGCGCGCCGGCCAGCAGCAAGGTCGCGAACAGCGCAGGCAAAACCTTGGGCGAACGGGTCGGTTTGATCATCGTGTCTCTCACAAAGAAGCGAGCGCCTGGCGCGCCTGTCGGGTTTCGATCTTGGTCGCGAGCGTGCCATCCCAGCGATAGGGATCGTTACGGAAGCTGACCACGCCATTCGCATTGGCGAACGCGGTCCAGTACAGCAGATACACCGCCTCGCGGTCGGCCATGCTCGCGCGCACCGTCTTGCCGCCATCCACGGTCGCATCGATCGCGTCGGGCGTCCATTCGGGCGTGTTCTTGAGCAGCAGTTTCGCGAGATCGGCGGGTTTTTCAAGCCGTACGCAGCCGTGGCTCGACAGCCGGTCGAATTTGGCGAAGCCGGATTGGGCTGGCGTATCATGTAGATACACCGCGAACCTGTTGTCAAAATCGAACTTGAACTTGCCAAGCGCGCTCCGCTCCGAGGATTGCTGCAGCCGCTTGCCGCCATCCCCGGTGTCGATGATGCGGAAGCCGTTGCGCTTCAGGTAACCGGGCTTGGCCTTTTCCTTCGGCCACAATTCGCGGTTGGCGATCGTGGACGGCACGTTCCAGGGCGGATTGAGCACCACGCTGTGAATCTGCGACACGAGCATCGGCGTTTCCGCACCCGGGCGTCCGGTCACCGCCTTCATCGACATCACCGGCGTGTCGCCCTCGAACACGGTCAGCACCGCCGCGGCGATGTTCACCTGGATGCGGTTCTTGGGCAGTTCGCCCGGTAGCCAGCGCCAGCGCTCCATATTGGCCATGATCTGCCGAATGCGCGCCTCGACCGGCACGTTCAGTGCGGCGATCGTCTGGGCACCCGCCGCCCCGGTGGGGTTGAGCCCGTAGCGCTGCTGTGCGCGGCGCACCGCTTCGGTCAGCGCCGCATCATAGCGATCGCCACTGGCATCCAGCGTCGCATCCTCGATCGCGATCCGCTTCCGCAACGCCGCGACCGCGGGGCCGCTGGCATCGGGTTTCAGGTCGGTCCCGGCGAGCGCCGTCCAACCGCCCGCGGCGGCAAGGGCGCGATAGCGCGCGAGCCCGGCAACGAGCGTATCGTAACCGGCATAAGGCGGCGGCAGCGACGCGATCCAGCTCGCCAGCCGATCGCTGGCCACGGCGGCGGCGAAAGCGGGCAGCGGATCGTAAGCCGGGGGCCTGATGCCCCATTCGAGCTGGAAATCGTCCTCGATCAAGCGCCCGGCATGGACCGCACTGGCATGATCCAGCGCAGCGCGAACCAGCGCGTCGCGGCCGAGCGGCACGGCGCGCGGCGTCGCACTCTCCTGTAACCCTTGCGCGATCGAATCGCGATCGATCAGCGTGGCGAGCAGGGCGGCCTGGGCGTCGGTCAGCGTCGGGAGCGCGACGACCGGGCTGAGCAGCGGCCGGGGCACCACCACCGCCTGCTGCGCAAAACCGGGCATCGTGGCGGCCAAAGCGGCGAACATCAGTGCGGGGGCGATCCGGCGGGTGAAAGGGCGTCGGTCGTTCATCAATCTGTCCATCTGCAAAGGTCGAAACACCGCCCGTTCATGCTGTGGCTCATAGAGCCTCAAGCTGAACGGGTCACGGCGAACTTTGCGTGATGGTCCGGAAAAGATTGCTATTTATGCGCCGTCAGAAGGCCCGTTCACCAATATAGTTTCCCGCGCTGCTATAACGGCAGACGAACACATCCTCCCGATCCCCGGTCGCCTGCGCGCACCCGACCTCGTGCGTTTCGCGCCACATAAGCTGCGTGTAATGCCCCACATCGGCCACCTTGCCGGTGACGCTGTTGTCGGGGAACGTCCCCTGCTTGAAATAGCGCTTCTCGCGGATCCACGCCTCGATCCTCGCCTCGAGCGGATAATAGCCCTTGGTCCCCGCCCACAGGTTTTCGCCCTGCGGATTGGTCGGCAGTTCGGGTGCGTGTTCGAACGCTCCGGTCGCGGCGAGGTGATCGGCCCAGCGTTGCGCGGATACCGCGAGATCGGCATTCCACCGCAGCGGCGCGATCCCCAAGGTCGCGCGTTCGCGATTATGGACCGCCAGGATCCGGGCGTCGAACAACGGTGCCAGGCTGGTTGCGCCCATCAGCGCCGGTGCCGCCAGACACAGGAACGCGAAAGTCGCCAGCCTTCGTCGCGCGTTTCCACCGTGCATCAGTCCATCTCCCGTGAAGCACGGAAGATTTGACACGGGTCCCCTCTCGGCGAGGTTTCAGGCCATGGTTAGAAGGACGTTAGGCAGGTTTTTCGCCGGCGGCCTCAGTTCGGGCGCGGCGAGCCGCTTCCGCCTCCGGTATGATGACGACTTCGTCACCGCGCTGCATTTCCGCGAAGACCAGCTTGGCGAAACCCTCCGGGATGCCGACGCACCCATGCGTGGCCGATCCCTGCCGCACATTGCTCGCGTGGATGGCGACTCCGTCGCTGGTCAGCCGAAGCATGAACGGCATATCCGCATCGTATAACGACGAGCGATGCGTTTCCGCCTTGGCCAGGATCGGGAAGACGCCGGACGGCGTTGGTTTGCCATCGGTGCCGAACAGAATGACCGCCGATCCGATTTCATGGCCAGCACGAAAGATCGACATCGTCTGCCGCGCGAGATCGACCCTGATCCAGGATGGTCCCTGCGGCACGCCGCCATCGTTCCAGACGTAATCGCCGAACCGGATCGGTTTGCGCTCGTTAAGGATGCTGCGCACCTCATGCACGCTGCCATCGGGCGACACGAGCTTGGGATAATTTCCGACAGCATAGCTTATCCGCGCCCCCGCTGGGCTGGGTTGTGGCGGGAGCGGCTGAGCCGGCTGGCGTTCGACGGCAACCGACCATGCCACGATCACGCAGACGCAAAGGCCGATGGCAGCGACGATGTAAGGCCAGATCGAGGACGATCGCCGCCGATCGCTGCCGGTCATCCCGAAACCCGCTCACGCTCCCCGAAAAAGCCCTTGGGCCGGGATCGCAGCGACCAGCCGATCGCGAAGAAACCGACGATCAGCATCAACCAGGTCGAGGTTTCCGGCACGCCCGCCACCGGCGCGCCCGGCTCGACGGGCACTACTCCGCCGCCACCGCCACCACCACCACCGGGCAGGAAACCAACGCCGCCCGGCGCGAAGCCCGGTATCGATCCGATGCCGGTGGGTGCCACCGCTGCCGGCGGAAGGATGCCGATATCGGGAACGACCGCCGCGCCATCGCTCGCCAACGGCGTCGTCAGCAGCGCGTCGGTATATTGCGAAGCGTCCGGCACAGCGACGGGCGGCCGCGTCCGGACATTGGTCAGCACGCGTTCGCTCGGGGGATTCGCTGCGACTGCGCGCGACCCATCCTTGCTATGCGCGCGCGCCTTCTTGGTCTGGTTGAGCGCCGCCGTCGTCCTGGTACCGGGCGACCGATCTGCGAATACGGATAGCGGATCGGCAAGCGCTGCCGCGATCAGCGAGCCGCTGGTCGGCGAGGACAGGCTATAGGACAGGCCGGCAGTGAGCAAAGCGGCCGGGACCAACACCAGAATCTTGCGGAGATCCAATCGTCCGAAGCGCCCCATCCTCAAGCCTGAATTTGTTTTTATCCCCATCAGCCGAAAACCACTCACCTAACAAAAAGTTTCATTGGCCGGCCTCCCACTTGCCTGCCACCCGATCGAAACGAAAGGAGTTCCGGATCGTCGGCGGCTCCGCTACCCGATCGTGATGACCAAGAACACCCCTCCGGGCGGGCGCACGCTCGCCGTCGTGTTCGGGGCCGCCGTCCGCCCCGATGGCAGCGCAAGCCCTGCCTTGGCGCGTCGCGTCGGATATGCCGCCGCCATCGCCGAAGCGGATCCGGCGGTGGATCTGTTCCTGTCGGGCGGCGTCGGAACCCATCCGCCATCGGAAGCCGCTGTAATGGCCGGAATGCTGGACGGTGCCGTTTCCGCCGACCGGCTCATTCTCGACGACGTCAGCGCCGACACGCTTCAAACGGTTCGCGCCGCTTCGGCTTATGCGCGCGCTCATGATTATGCCGCGATCCTGACCTGTACCGATGCCTATCATCAGCCGCGTGTCCGCATGCTCTTTCTTCTCATGGGTCTTGCGAGCCGACCCGTTCGGCTCGCCGCACGCGGCTCGCGACAATTGCAAATGAAGATGTGGTTGCGCGAAGGTGCTGCGATCCCATACGATCTCGTGGCCGGGATCGGTGCCGCCTGGCGCGACCGTCGCCTATAGATCTTCTACGCCGCCGCGATACCGGCGACTGCCCCGGAACTCCGCTCCGTCCTGCAACGTCACGACGAAATCGCCCGATTTGTCCGTCGCGATGCGGCGGATGGCCTCTCGCCGGACCAGTTGCGCGCGGTGGATCCGGGCGAAGGCGTCACCGAGTTCGGCCTCGGTCGCGGTGAGCGTCGCTCTGTGCAGCAACGTGCGGCCTGCCCACATCACCTCGACATAGTTTCCGGCCGCGCGGATCGCGTCGATTTCATCGATCGGGATGGCGTGGCGAATGGTCCCGTCCTGAATGGTCAGGATACGCGCCGCCGTGACCGCCGGCTGTTCGGCGGCGCGAGCGATCAGCCACTGCACCAGCGCCGCCATCGCCACGAACTGGACGTAGGTCGAAACGTCCTTGCGGAATTCGTAGAGCAGGCGGTCGCCGATCACGCCGAAGAACCGGTACGGCCCGTGGCCTGTGGCGTCGTAATAGACGTGCCGGATCGCGACCATCACCGCGATGTGCCAGCCCGACACCAGGATGCTTCCGCCGATCAGCAGCACGATCGCCAGCGGCCAGGACGATCGCGGCGGTTTGAACCGCGCCACCGCCCACCACAAAAATGGATAAAGGCTCAGCCACCCGATCATGCTGCTCCATTCCCACGACCAGACCAGATGGGCCGGAATACGCGCGCCGGAAGCAGCCAGATCGCTGATCGTCGATTCGGCGTTCGCGACGAGGATCAGCGCCACGACCGTAAGGAAGCCGGCGACGAACAAGGCCATGATCCGGCGTTGCGCGCCGTTCATCCCGCGCCAGCCGCCGCTCGTCCCCGGTTGCCCCGCCGCCATCCCTGCCGATCCGCCTGCCATCCCTCGGTGATAGTGCCCGTTCCCATCCCCCGCCACCCTTGCCTGATCACAGGATTTCGGAGGCGAATATGGAACGGCATTACGGAATGGATTGGCTGAGGATCGGGGCGTTCGGCCTGCTGATCCTCTATCATGTCGGCATGGTGTTCGTGCCGTGGGGCTTCCAGGTGAAGACCGCGCAGCCGATCATTTGGGCCGAGATCCCGATGTTCCTGACCAGCCCGTGGCGGCTCACCCTGCTTTTCGTCGTATCCGGCTATGCCAGCCGGGCGCTGGCGGCGAAGTCGCGGGGCGTCGGCGCGTTCTTCCGCAATCGCTCCGCACGCCTGCTCGTGCCGCTCGCGTTCGGCATCGCGGTGATCGTTCCGCCCCAGGCCTGGGTCGAATTGTCCACACAGCACGGCTATGCGGCCGGCTTCCTCCATTTCTGGACGCAGGATTATTTCCGCTTCGGCACGCTCGACGGCATCATGCTGCCGACCTGGAACCACCTCTGGTTCGTGCTGTACCTCTGGGTCTACACCGCGGCGCTTGCCGTGGCCGTGTGGCTGAACCGGTCCTCGCGCGGGCAGAAGATGTTCGACCGGGTCTTCGCGGGGTGGCGCGCGATCGCGGTGCCGGCGGCGTATCTGCTGCTGATCGAAACCGTATTGTTCCACCGGCCGGAGGATACGCACGATCTGATCAACGATGGCGTCGCCCATCTGCGCTATGTCCCGGCCTTCCTGTTCGGCTTCGGCCTTGCCGGATCACCCGCCGTGCTGGCGGCGTTCGCCCGGCATTGGCGGACGGCGGCAGCCATCGCGGGCCTGTGCTTCGCCACGATTGCCGCGCTGCTGCTGCGCTGGCCCGACTTCACCTTCCCGGACAGCGCGCCGGTGCTCTGGACCTATCGGATCGTCCGTCATCTGGAGACCTGGACGGCGATCGCCGCCTTGATCGGTATAGCCGAGCGCTTCTGGAACAGCGACCATCGATGGCGCGCGACGCTCGCCGAGGCGACCTTCCCCTTCTATATCATCCACCAGACGATCATCGTCGTGGTCGAAGCCTGGCTGAAGCCATTGCACGTCGGGGCGGCGGCCGAGTTCGCGATCCTCGTCCCCGCCACGGCGATCGGCTGCTGGGTGTTTTACGATGCCGGACGACGGATCGGCTGGCTGCGACCGTTCATCGGGCTGCGTCCGGTTACGGATCTCAGCGCCGCGCTCAGCCGATCATCAGACGCGCCCCGAGCGCCGCGGCCAGCGCCGGGATCATCGTCACCGTCCCGACCTTGAGGAAGCGCCAGAAGCCGACATCCTCGCCTTCGCGGCGAATGGCCTGAAGCCAGAGGATGGTGGCGAGCGACCCGGTGATCGACAAATTGGGGCCCAGATCGACGCCGATCAACAGGGCGTCTACGACCAGACGGGGCGGATGGGCCTGTGCCACGGCGGTGCTGGCGACAAGCCCGGCGGGCAGGTTGTTCATCAGGTTCGATGCGAAAGCGAGGATCGTGCCGGACACTGCGGCGGCGCGGACGGGATCGGCCGACGCTCGCTGCAGCGCCTGCGCGACGCTACCGATCACACCCGTCCGATCCAGCGCCTCGACCAGTACGAACAGCCCGGCGACCAGCGGCAACACGCTCCACGACACCGAACCCGCCACCTTGATCGGCGAACGCCCGGCCAGCATGCAGACGCCCAGCATCGTCGCGACGCCGGCGATGCACGTCGGCAGGCCCAACGGCAGATCGAAGGCCGACATGACGATCAGCAGCACTGCGGTCGCTGCGATCCCTCCGAATGCCGCCTTGCCGCCGGTCGATAGCGGATCGCGATCGACATCGCATTCGCATGCGCCGATCAGCCGCTTCCGCTCCACCCAGCGCAGCGCCAGATAGGTGACGAGGATCGCCGCCAACGATGGCAGCGCGAACGATCCGAACCATTGCCCTAGCGGCGGCATCTTTCCGCCGTAGAGGACGAGGTTCGCGGGATTAGAGATCGGCAGCACGAAGCTGGCGGCATTGGCGATCAGCGCGCAGGCGAACAGCAAAGGCAGCGGCTCGGCTTTGGCCTTTCGGGCGGCGGCATACACTGCCGGGGTCAGCACGACGGCAGTCGCGTCGTTGGAGAGGAACGTCGTCGTGATAATCCCCGTCACATAGACCAGAGTGAACAGCCGGACCGTCGATCCGCGCGCCCTGATCGCGGCGGTCGCGGCCACCCAGTCGAACAGCCCCTGTTCGCGCGCCGTTTCGCTGAGCAGCATCATGCCGATCAGGAACAGATAGACGTCCATCCCCTTGCCGACCGCACCTAGCGCGGCGGCGGGCGGCATCAGCCCGAGGATCGACAGCAAAACGGCACCGGCGACCGCCCAGATCGCCTCCGGCCAGCGGAACGGGCGCGAGATCACGCCGGCCGTCGCGGCGGCGCAAATCCCCCAGGTCACACCAGACGCCAGGATCACCAATGCCGCCCGTTCTTGTTGGGGCCGAGTTGCGTGCCCTCGATGCCGTGATCGGGCCAGGCACCGATCGCATGCACGTCGCGACCCGGTGCGATCGGAACGCTGCGGCGTGGAATATCGTCTTCCGCACGGACGAGCACCCGGATCGTGTCGCGATCCTCGCCCGAGGCGACGACGAGCGTGTGCAGGCCAGCCTCCAGCGCCACCGTGACGCTCATCAGCCCAGTATCGGTCGAGCGGATCATAGCATGCTCTTCGTCCCCGATCCGCAACGTCACGGGTTCGCCGGACCATCCGTATACCTTGGCGATCACCTCGAACTCACCCGGACGCGGTACTTGCCGGCTGTCGGCCGGACGGGTAACCATCCGGTAATCGGCCGGCGCCACGAACTGCACGAAGGGCCAAGGCGTACCCAGCCGCTTGAACCGCCAGCTCGGAACGCGATCATGGACCGTGACGATCGCATAGCCCGGCCGCCCGTCATCCTCCTCGATCTGTGCGGTCGAGCGCGTCGCGCCATAGACGACGCGGCCGTCGTTGAGCAGTTCGTTGTAATGCGTGTGGCCGGTGTCGACGAAGGCGACGCGCGCATCGGCGAAGGTTCGCGCGATCGTCTCGCCATCGGCAGCGAGATCGCCGGGATAAGCGTGCATGAAAACGATCGGCGTCTGCTGCTCGGCCTCGGCCCGCGCCAGTTCCTCCAGCAAGCGGTTGCGGTGATGCATCGTCAGTCGGAAATCCGGGCCACCGGCGCCGGCCGAGATCATGTCGAGAAAGATGCAGCGATGCCCCGCGATCACTTCGGACTCCGGCCGACATGCCTCCGGAAAGGCCGCCTCGTAACTGGCGAGATCGCCATTTTCGAAATCGTGATCGCCCGGAATAACCCGCCAGGGCAAACCGAGTGGGGCCAGTGCATCTACGATATGCCGATATTGCTCGGGGGTGGCGTGGTTCGCATTGTCGCCCGGCAGGAACACGAAATCCGCCGACGCCCCGATATGGGTTCCAATCTCGGCGACGATGGCCTGAAGACGCTGCCTGCTGATCAGCCCGTCCGCCTCGTCCATATGCAGATCGCCAATATGGACCCACGTGATCGACGCGGTCACGCGTCGTTCTCCGCCCCGTCATCACCGCTACCCGCACAGGCCGGTCGCAGCGTGCCGGCGAACCCGACCCACAGGCCGACGCTGACCAGGGCGAAACTGCCAAGGATGTAGAAGGCGACGTGATAGCCCAGTTCCTGCGCGAGCCAGCCGCCGATAGCGGGGCTTAGGCACGCGCCGAGGCCCTGAATCGTCATCACCGCGCCCTGTCCGACATTCACGCGCCCAGTGCCGTTGAGCAGGCACGCGACCAGCCCCGGCACCGCAACGCTTTGTAATCCCGCACCGATTCCGTCCAAGGCCTGTACCGGCCACACGCCCCAATGTTCGATGAACGTGCCCGCCAACATTCCCCGCAACGGCAAAGCCGCGAACGATATCAGCATGACGAGCCAATAGCCCCTGCCCGCCGCCATCCGCATCGCGATCAGGGCGGTGACGATCATCACCGCCTGCGCGACCATCACCGTCTCGGCGACGAACAAAGCGGCGTTGCCCTTGCCCGCACCGACGACGGCGAGCCCGTAGAGCGGCAGCATCGCGCCGTTACCGAGATGGAAGCAAGCAAGCGACGCGGCGAGGATCAAAATCGGCTTGTTACGCAACAGCGTCTTGAACCCCTCGGCCTGACCTCCGCCTGCTTCGTCGGTCTCGCCATCCTTGGCTTTCCCTTCCAGGCCCCGCGCCGCGCGGTGGTCGATCGCCTTTTCCGGGATCGTCAGTACTGCGGTGATCGCGAGTACGCCGAACACCGCGGCCAGATAGAAGATCGCCGGCATGCCGAACTTCCAGCCGAGATAGCCGGACAGGCCGGCCCCCACCATATTGCCGGCATGGTTCCAGGCCTGGTTACGCCCGTTCTGGGCGTTGAACCCCTTTTGCCGCACGATCCCCAGCGTCATGCCGGTTACGGCCGGCCCGATCGCGGCTCCCGCGATCGCGGTCGCGACCTGACTCACGGTGACGACCAGCCCCGATTGCGACAGCAGGATCAGGAACGACGCCATGACCGTACAGATGCCGGTGACGATGACGACGAGCCGTTTCTTCTCGGTATGGTCGATGAACGCGCCGGCCGGCACCGTCATGATCATACCGGCCACCCCACCGGCCGTCATCACGGTACCGATCGGGCCTGCGGTCCAGCCCTTTTGCTGGAGGAACACGCCGAGGAACGGGCCGATCCCGGCCTGCATATCGGCCATGAAGAAATTGAGCGCCTGAAGCGCGCCCTTTGCCCGCTTCGTTTCATCGGGGCCGGCGGGTAAGGGCATCGCGCGTGTCGCCATCGAACTCTCTCACTTACCTTCGGGTTGAAGCAAACCGGTGACCCGGCTGCCTTTGGGCCGCACTCTAGGCACGTGCCGATATCCCGGCCTGAACGGCTTCGTTCATATTCGGTTCACCCGATCGACACGGTTTCGAGAAATATTTTGTTACAATGCCGAGCAGCGAAGCACCGAGCGGCGGCTCCCGATATCTTGATGCTCCGTCCGAGGATTACATCCGCTAAAAGTGATGCTATGGCCGGGCCGTGCGCAAGCTGGTTATATTCCTCTCCCTCATCATGCTGGTCACCGCGTGGACCGGCATGGCGCAGGCTGTGGAGGTAAGCCCCTGCCCCGAAATGTCGGCGGCGGCGCATGAGCCGGTCTATTGCGACGGCGATCAGGTCCCGGCCGATTGCGACAAGGATTGTCCGCGTCACCTGAGCTGCCACGGCCATCACGTCGGCACGCCGGTATCCAGCGACATCGCCGCCGCACCCGTCGCCGTTTTGCGCGTGTTCGCAACGCAGCGCGGCGAGGCGCTGGCCGGCCGCGAGCTCGAACAGGCCCTGCGCCCACCCAAAGCCTGACACGTCACGCGGGCGCGCAATCGCGCCCGAACATGACCCTGTCAGGAGCATTCCATGTATCGCATCATCGCGGCCTTATCGGTCGCTGGCGCCTGCGCATCGTCGCTGCAGGCGCAAAATCCGGCATCGGCATCGACCGAACCGGCGCTGACGCTGGACGACGCGCTCGCCGCGGCCGGCGTTTCTTCTCCGGCGATCGAAGCCTCGCAATCCGGCGTCCAGGCGGCGCAGGCACAGCGCAGGATCGCAGGCCTGCGGCCAAATCCGTCGTTCGACGCCATGACGGAGAACGTCGCCGGCTCTGGAGCCTATCGCGGCCTGCGTTCGTCGGAGACCACGGCGGGAATGTCGCTGCCGATCGAACTCGGCGGGAAGCGTTCGGCACGGATCGCCCTTGCCGACGCACAACTCGGGCGAGCGGAGCTGGACACCGTTATCGCCAATGCCGACCTTCGGTTGCGCGTGACACAGGCTTACGGTGCCGCAATCGCCAGCCAGCGCCGCGCCGCCAATGCGCGTGATCAGGTCGACATCGCAACTGAAGTGCTGCGCGCCGCTCGAATCCGGGTAGCCGCAGGTCGCGCATCGCCGTTCGAGGAGCAGCGCGCGGATGTCGCGCGCCTGAACGCGCAAGGTGCCGCCGAGCGGGCCGAACGCTCCGCGCAGGTGGCAATCGACAATCTCGCCTTGCTGACGGGACGGATCACGACCCAATTGGACGTCGGATGGTTCGATCGCGTCGATGCGGCAGGGCCGGGACGCCCGGCGGAGATCGGCGATACGCTCGCTGCTGTCGCCGCGCGGGCGGATCTCTCCACGGCAACCGCTCAGGTCCGGCTCGCGCGCAGCCAGCGCGTGCCCAACATCACGATCGGCGCGGCGGCGCGGCGGATCCAGGCGAGCAAGGATGTGGCCGGCGTGTTCAGCGTGTCGGTGCCGCTGCCCTTCTTCAACAATGGCCAGGCCGCGATCGACATGGCGTCCGCCCAGCGCCAGCAAGCGGATGCCAACCGGCGCGTCGCTTTACTCGATGCGGCACAGGCCATCGCCAACGCCCGCACCGATGCCGCCAACGCCGCGACGACGGCCCGTAACATGACCGGACCGACGTTAGCCGCCGCGCAAGAGGCCGCCCGAATCGCGCGCATCGGCTACCGCGAAGGCAAATTCGGTCAGCTCGATCTGCTCGAGGCCGAACGCACGCTGGCCGAAACCCGCTCGGCCGCGATCGATGCGCTGGCCGCCTATCACGATGCCGAAGCGCGGCTCGAACGCCTCGTCGCCCCGGCACCCCAAATCACGAAGGACGCACGATGAACCGGACGATCAAGGCGACACTCGCCTCTACGCTGATCCCGCTGGCGCTCGGTGCCTGTGGCGGCAAGACCGACGACAAGCCCGACACGATGGCGGGAATGGAAAAAAGCGAAGCCGCCAAGGCTGACAAGGATGCCGTCACCCTCTCCGCACGTCAGATCGCTGACGCAGGAATCGAGGTGGCAATCCCGACGGTGGGCGGCGTTGCCGGTGCGCTTGAAGTGCCGGCGCTCGTCCAGGCCGATCCGCAAGGGTTGCAGATCGTCTCCGCGACGATCGGCGGTCGCCTCGTCGCGCTGAGCCGCAATCTCGGCCAGACCATTCGTCAGGGCGATACGCTCGCCGTGATCGAAAGCCGCGAGGCCGCATCGCTCAACGCCGAGGTGCAGGCGGCACGGGCGCGCCTCTCGCTCGCCCAGTCCAATCTCCGGCGCGAACAACGGCTGTTCACCGAACGGGTCTCGCCGGAACAGGATCTGGTCGCGGCCCGCACCGCGGCGACCGAGGCTGGCATCTCGCTTCGTCTGGCGCAACAGCAACTGGGTGCGACGGGCGGCAGCGGCGGAGCGCTCAATCGCATCGCGATGCGCTCGCCGATTTCGGGACAGGTGATCGCCCGCCCCGCGACGCTCGGCCAGACGGTGGATGCCAATGCCGAACTCTACCGCGTCGCCAATCTGGCGCGCGTCACGATCACAGCATCGGTGTCGCCGGCCGATGCAGGTCGGGTTCGCCCCGGTATACCCGTCGAGGTCACCGCCACGGGCCGGCGGCAGCAAGGCCGCGTTACCTTCGTCTCGCCGGTGCTCGATGATGGCACGCGCCTCGTCCAGATTATCGCCGCGTTGGACAATCTAACGGGAGAGTGGCGCGTCGGCGAACCGGTGAAGGCAGCGTTCCTGCTGCCGGCAACAGGCGACGGCAGCATCGCTGTGCCGTCCACCGCCGTGCAATCGGTCGAGAACCGCACGATCGTGTTCGCCCGCACGCCGACCGGCTTCCGCGCCTTGCCCGTCACCACCGGCCGCCGCCACGGCGATCAGGTGATCGTCACCTCGGGCCTGACCGGCCGTGAGCGGATCGCCACGACCAACTCGTTCACGCTCAAGGCCGAACTCGGCAAGAGCGGCGAAATGGAGATGTGATCCAATGATCTCCCGTCTCGTCACCTTCTCCGTCGAGCGCCGCTGGCTGGTCCTGCTGCTCTCCGTCATCGCCGCTTTGACCGGCATCTTCGCTCTGCAAGGTCTGCCGATCGATGCCGTGCCGGACATCACCAACAATCAGGTGCAGGTGAACGTCCTCGCGCCGTCGCTATCGCCCGACCAGATCGAACGGCAGGTGTCGTTTACGATCGAAACCTCGCTCGCCGGTATTCCGGGCCTGGAATTCACCCGCTCGCTCAACCGCAACGGCTTCGCCCAGATCACGGCGGTGTTCTCCGATTCCACCGATATCTATTTCGCCCGCGCTCAGGTCGCCGAGCGGATGCGCATGGCCGAACGACGACTTCCCGCTGGCGTCATGCCCGAGATGGGGCCGATCGCCACCGGTCTCGGCGATATCTTCATGTGGACGGTCGAATATCGCGAACTCGATCAGGTGAAGCATCGCGACGGCGAACCCGGCCTGCAACGCGACGGGAGCTACATCACGCCGGAGGGCGAGCATCTCGTCAGCGAAGCGGACAAGGCGACCTATCTCCACACCGTGCAGGAATGGATCGTCGCGCCGCAATTGCGCGGCACCGAGGGCGTGGCCGGCGTGGATTCGCTCGGCGGCTACGACCGCGAATATCTCGTGATCCCGGACATGCAGCGGCTCGCAGCGATGCGCCTCACCGTCAGCGACCTGGCAACGGCGCTTGAACGCAGCAACACCAGCGTCGGCGCGGGCACCGTCGATCTGAACGGTGCCGGCCTGTTCGTCCGATCGGACGCCCGCGTCCGCACCGCCGACGAACTCGCGCGCACCGTCGTCACCTCGCATGAGGGCGTTCCCGTGTTGCTCAGCCAGGTGGCGCAGGTGCGCGGCGGGCAAGGAATCCGCACCGGCTCCGCATCGGAAAACGGACGCGAAGTGGTCGTCGGCACTGCCGTGATGCGCATCCGCGAGAACAGCCGTACCGTCGCGACGGCAGTGGCGGATCGGCTTAAAGTGATCGGCCGTTCGCTGCCGACCGATATCGTCGCCAAGCCGGTGCTGGACCGAACCGAACTCGTCAACGCGACGATCTCCACCGTCGCCCGCAACCTCGCCGAGGGCGCGCTGTTGGTGATCGTCGTCCTGTTCGCCCTGCTCGGCAATTTCCGCGCCGCCCTCATCGCCGCTCTGATCATCCCGATCACGATGATGCTGACCGCGACAGGCATGCTCCGCGCCGGCGTATCGGCCAATCTGATGAGTCTGGGCGCGCTCGATTTCGGCCTCATCGTCGATGGCGCGGTGATCATCGTCGAGAACGCGCTCCGGCGTTTGGGCGAACGACAGCATGAGGCGGGCGGCGCCTTGCCGCTAAACGAACGTCTCGCCGTGGTCGCGGCATCGGCCCGCGAGATGATCCGCCCCTCGCTATACGGGCAGGCGATCATCGTTCTGGTCTACACCCCGTTGCTCACCTTTTCGGGCGTCGAGGGCAAGATGTTCGAACCGATGGCGCTAACCGTCATCATCGCCCTGCTGTTCGCCTTCGTCCTCTCGGTCACCTTCGTGCCGGCCGCGATCGCCGCGTTCCTGGGCGGCCGCGTCGATGAGAAGGAAAGCCGGATTATCGCTGCGATCAAGCGCCGCTACGAACCCGGCCTCGACGTCGCGATGCGCCGCCCGAGCCTCACGATCGGCGGCGCGCTCGCCGGAATCGTGCTCGCGGCTCTGGCCTTCTCCACGCTGGGGCAGGAATTCCTGCCGCAACTCGATGAGGGCGATATCCTCGTCCAGGCGTGGCGGCCGCCCGGCACATCGGTGCAGCAAAGCCAGCAGATGCAGTTCGCGGTCGAGAAGATCATCTCGCGCGAACCGGAGGTCAAATACGCCTTCTCGCGCACCGGCACGTCGGAAATCGCGTCCGACCCGATGCCGCCCAACGCCACCGATACGTTCGTCATGCTCAAGCCACGGGCGCAGTGGCCCGATCCTTCCCTGCCCAAAGCAAACCTAGTCGCCCGGATCGAGAAGAAGGTCTCGGCCATCCCCGGCAACGCCTATGAGATCACCCAGCCGATCCAGATGCGTTTCAACGAACTGATCGCGGGCGTGCGCGGCGATATCGCGGTGAAGGTGTTCGGCGACGACTTCGCGCAGATGAACGCCACCGCCGTCCGCATCGCGGAGGTGTTGCGCAAGGTGCGCGGCGCCGCCGACGTGCGCGTGGAACAGACCGAGGGCCTTCCGCTGCTCGACATCCGCCCGAACCGGGATGCGATGGCCCGGGTCGGCGTCACCGCCGGCGACGTGCAGGATCTCGTCTCCGCCACGATCGGCGGGCGACAGGCCGGCATGATCTTCGAAGGAGACCGGCGCTTTCCGGTGGTGATCCGGCTGGCGGAGGCCTCCCGCTCGGATCTGCCGACGCTCGGGCAATTGCCGGTGCCCACCGCGAGCGGCGGCTTCGTGCCGCTCGCCAGCGTCGCGGACATCGCGATCGGCGACGGGCCGAACCAGATCAGCCGCGAGAACGGCAAGCGCCGGGTGGTCGTGCAGGCCAACGTGCGCGGGCGCGACGTGGCCGGTGTCGTCGCCGATGCACAAGCGGCGATCGACGCACAGGTCGTCCTGTCGCCCGGCACCTATCTGCAATGGGGCGGACAGTTCGAAAATCTCGCCGCTGCCCGGGCGAGATTGTCGATCGTCGTACCGATCTGCTTCGCCGTGATCATGCTGCTCCTTTATGGTGCGCTCGGTTCGATCCGCGACGCAGCCTTGGTGTTCACCGGCGTTCCGCTCGCGCTCGTCGGCGGGATCTTCGCGCTCGTGCTGCGCGGCATGCCGTTCTCGGTCTCCGCTGCGGTCGGGTTCATCGCGCTTTCGGGCGTCGCGGTCCTCAACGGTCTGGTAATGGTCAGTTCGATCCAGGACCTGATCCGGCAGGGGATGGATCGTGCGCAGGCGGCGCGCGAAGGTGCGCTGCTCCGCCTGCGACCGGTGATGATGACTGCGCTCGTCGCGTCGCTCGGGTTCGTGCCGATGGCGCTGGGCCATGGTGCCGGTGCGGAGGTTCAGAAGCCGCTCGCCACCGTCGTCATCGGCGGTCTGATCTCGGCGACGTTGCTGACATTGTTCGTCCTGCCCACCTTGTACGCCCGGTTCGGAGGAGCCTCGGCAAGACGCGACGGAACGGAATCCGGCACGTGATTTCCGCTCGGCGCAGCGGCGCGGCGATCCGGCGCAAGCCTATTGTCCTCCACGGCGGTAGGAATAGCCTCTGGTCCGGGGGCGTCGTCGGAGTCGGCGCCCCTGTAATGGCACCGGAACCACGCGCCCGAACAGGGAGAGCCGTCATGGATTTTGCGTCCGAACTCGCGTCCGCTCATGTCCAGCCGATCCTGGTGACGGCCAAGGGCGACCCGCGCCTGCCCGTGTCGATCGCGCAGGTCGAACTGGACCTGTCCAAATTCCATAACGGCCGCTGGGCGTTGCAGCTCGATGCCGCCTTTGCCCGCCGCACCGTACCGGCGGTGATCGTGGCGCGTGGCGTCGCCTGTCTGGCGGTGGCGTGGTGGGCACAGCTCTCGCCCCGCAGCTATCTCGATGCGGTGCGCGGTGCGGTGTTCCGTTCTCCGTTGCATGTCGAACTCGGCCAGGCGCCGATCGCGGCGAACGCCAGCACCGGCCCCACGCACCGCCTGCCCTTCCCGTCGATCGTGGCGAACGACGTCACTTTGTATGTCGAGCAGGTGCTGGGACTGGCCGATCGCTGGGGCAGCCGATTCGTCGATCTGGGTGCGCCATCATCGGATCGGCCGAGCAATCGATCGAGCACCGGCACCGAGGCGGAAGATCGCCTGCTGGCCTATCTCGCCTTGCTCGATCCGCGCGCCATATCCGACGATGATCGGGCGGTTGCGAACGCGGCCCCGCTCGCTCCCATCCATTCTATCTAGAGCGGATCGCCATCCAGTTATTCTCCGTCACCCCGGACTTGTTCCGGGGTCCACCGGGCCGGAAGCTTACTGATCAAATTACACTTTCGTTGGAACGCCGCTTGGTGGACCCCAGAACAGGTCGGTGCTTATCCCATTCAGACAAGTACATTCAGCACTTCCCCGGCGAAGGCCGGGGCCCAGTCGGGACACAGAAGTGATCGGGCGCTGCGCGACGTAACTCCGACCTTCGCGACTGGACCCCGGCCTTGGCCGGGGAAGCGTGCTTGTTTGAATGGGATGATCACCGAACCAGTCCGGGGTGACGGGTGTTAGATAGCAAGTTGCCCACAAGCGAGCGTCAGTTGGCTCTTGGACTAGACAGCGCCACCGTCCTGAATCCCAGATGCGAAGCCGCCAGCGTCTCTTCCTGGGCGTGACGCGCGGCGGGGCGGTAGCGCGCGCAATAATTGTTCGCGCACAGGAACGATCCACCCTTGATCACGCGCGCCCGGACACCGGGCTGGCGCGGGTCGAAGCTCGGGTTGCCGGGCGTGCCGTCCCCGGTCGCGAATGCTCCGTGTCCGGGCAGATACCAGCTCTTGGTCCATTCCCAGACATTGCCGATCAGATCGTACGCCCCCACCCCATTGGGCTCGAAACAGCCGACCGGGGCGGGGCCGACATAGCCGTCCTCGCCGCTGTTCCTGTCCGGGAAGCTGCCCTGCCAGGTGTTGGCATGGCGCGCATCGGGCCGGGCATCGGGATCGCGCAAGCCATATCGGGCGGCGGCCTCGAACTGCTCTTCGCTCGGCAAGGCGCGCCCGGCCCAACGCGCGTAAGCGGCGGCGTCGGCATAGGTGACATCGACCACCGGCTGCTCCGCGCGCCCCTTCAGGTCGGTGTGAGGCCCATGCGGATGCCGCCAGTTCGCACCGCGCACGAAGCGCCACCAGAGCGCCGGGTCGGGCGTATCGCCCGGCCGGCGCGGCGGCACGAAGACGAATGCGCCGCCGCCCGGCTTCTCGGCTTCGGTGACATGGCCGGTCGCCGCGACGAAGGCGGCGAACTGGCGATTGGTCACCTCATGCGCGTCGATGCGAAAGGCGTCGACCTCGGTCTGCGTCGGTGGCCCCTCCTCCGGGTAGAAACGATCGCTGCCCATCGCGAACCGGCTGGCGGGAACGCGCACGCTGCCGTCGCTGCGATCCCCGCCGCAGCGTTGCGCGAAGACGGCATGGGCCGGCACAGGCGGCGCATCCGCCCCCAGCAACGCCAGCGTGGCCCCGACCAGCAGCAGCGGTCGGATCACGGGAAGGTCGCCGGCGTCGAAGGCAGGATCACGCCGACCTGCTTGCCATAAACATCCCAGGCGGCGGCGAGCGTCGCCAGTCGCTTCGGTTCGCGTTTCGCCAGATCGCGCGTCTCGCCGGGATCGTCGGCAAGGTTGAACAGCTTCCATCCGTCACCCAGATGCACCGCCTTCCAGTCGCCCTGCCGGATCGCGCGGCGACCGAACAATTCGCTGCCGACCTGCTCGTCCGGCGCGTGAACGCGGGTCGCCGCGCCGGTCAGATACGGTTTCCAGCTCGATCCGCGCACCGGCTGCACGGTGCGTCCGGCATAGCTGTTGCCGCGCCACTCGCCGCCCGCCGCCTCGACCAGTGTTGGCACCACGTCCATCACCGTGCCGTAAACGCCCGAGACGCCGCTGCGCTTGCCCCCGGGCCAGTTGATAAACGCCGCGACTCGTGTGCCGCCCTCGGTGGTGAAGCCCTTGTAGAGCCAGGACGGCGCGGTCGCCGCCTGCGCCCATCCGGGGCCATAGCCGATATAGGAGGTGGCCTTGCCCCAATTCTCCAGCCGGTTGTCGGCGGCCTTCACGCGCAGCGACAGGCCGGGAATTTCGGCATTTGCGACATCCAGCCCTTCCGCCCCGTTATCGGCGGTGAACAGGATGATCGTGTTGTCATACCGCCCGGTCGCCTTCAGATGCGCGATCACGCGGCCGACATTCTGGTCCATCCGATCGACCATCGCGGCATAGATTTCCATCGCGCGCGATTGCTCGGCCCTTTCCTTCGCGGAGAGATCCGCCCAGCGCTTGCTGCCCTTGAGGAACTCCAACGGATGCGCGGCGACGGTCTTCGGGATCAGCCCGAGCGCTTTCAGCCGCGCCAGCCTTTGCTCGCGCAGCACCTCGAACCCGGCATCGTATTTGCCCTTGTAGCGCGCGACGTCCTCGTCCGGCGCCTGAAGCGGCCAGTGCGGCGCGGTGAAGGTGAGATAGGCGAAGAACGGCTTGGCCTTGTCCGCCTTGCCTAACTGTTCGATCAACTTCGTGGCGAACGTGTCCGACGAATAGAAATCGGCCGGCAAAGCGGCGAGTTGCTGGCCATTTTCCCAATAGGTCGTCCCGAAATCGCCCGGCTTCTTGGAGATATCCAGCCCGTAATGATTGCCGCCGCCCTGCGCGAGATCGAAGCTCTGGTCGAACCCATGCCGCGCCGGACTGTCCTCGGCCCGCGTGCCGAGATGCCATTTGCCCGACATCAATGTGGCGTAGCTCAGATCGTGCAGCCGATCCGCCAGCGATACGATATCGCTAGGCAGATACCCCTCATAGCCACGCTTGCCGCGCTGGTTGGGGGCGAGCAGTTCGCTCATATTGCCGAGGCCGGCGAGATGGTTGTCGGTGCCCGACAGCAGCATCGACCGGGTCGGCGAACAGGTCGGCGCGGTATGGAAGCCGGTCAGCTTCAGCCCGCGCGCGGCGAGCGCATCGAGGTTCGGCGTGCGGATCTCGCCACCGAACGCACCGATATCGGAATAACCGAGATCGTCCGCGACGATGATGAGGATGTTCGGCCTGCGCGCCGGCTCCGCCGCCTTGGCTGGCGCGGCGGGTGCCGCCCCTTGCAGCAGAGCAAGGGGAGCCAGCACGGTGGCGGCGGAGAGTAATATGTAGCGCTTCTTCATCATCGCCCTTCGAAATTGATAGCCCCTCCCCTTCAGGGGAGGGGTTGGGGTGGGGAAGTCACGCGGATGTCAGCGTTCTGCACTGCCCCTCCCCCAACCCCTCCCCGATGGGGAGGGGAGTTTAAATGCACATCACTCCGCCGCGACGAGTTCCCGCTGCGGCTCGGGCTTCACCACCCGGCTGCCGGAACCATCCACCCCCACCGGCACCTGCCCGGCGATCGTCGCGCGACGCAGCCAGCGGCGCTGCTTCCCGAAATCGGCGATCGCACGGTGCTGGGTCGCGCGATTGTCCCAGATCGCCACGTCGCCCGGGTTCCAGCGCCAGCGCACCGTATTCTCGGGCTTGGTGATGTGATCCTGCAACAGGCTGAAGATCCTCGCCGAATCCTCGCGGTTCAGGCCGACGAACGACTTCACGAAATTGCCCAGCAACAGCACGCGCTCCTGCGTTTCGGGGTGAACATGCACCACCGGATGGTCGGTCTCGTACACCGTCGAGGCGAAGATCTCGCGGTGCCGTTTGATCTGGTCTTCGGACGCTTCGGGCCGCGATGCGGCATAATCATAGGCGTTGGTGTGGATCGCGCGCAGCCGATCGGCAAGCGCCTTCAGCGGCGCGGGCAGATCGGCATAGGCCGCCGCACCGTTCGCCCACAATGTATCGCCCCCGGCCGGCGGGATGATCAGCGAGCGCAGGATCGACGCGGATGGAAACGCCGGCAGGAAGGTGATGTCGGTATGCCAGGCCGAGGCCGCCTCGCCTTCCTTAGAATTCAGTTCGAGCAGGAAGCGCGATCCTTCTGCCACCGGCACCGTTGGATGCGCCAGCGGCTCGCCGAGCAGAGCCGCGAACGCCTCGTGGCTGTCGTCGGTCAGATGATCCTGTTCGCGAAAGAAGATCACCTTGTGGCGCAACAGCGTCGCGCGGATCGCCGCGATCGTCGTTTCATCGAGATCGCCGCTCAGCTTCACATCGCGGATTTCGGCACCGATGCGCCCGCCCACGGGCACGACGTGCAGCGGATTGTCGGCGTCTTTCACATTGTCGAAATGGTGGATCAAGGCAGTCATGGCACTTCTCCTTCTTCGAAAACTTCAGGTGGCGGCACGGGCATCCAGCGCCCGGCGGATATCGGTGTGCGCGGCTTCGTCGAGCGGGAAGCGCCAGATCAGCGATGCCGCGATGATGTGGGCGAGCGCGGGGCCGAGCGCGAAGACGTATTTCAACGCCTCCAGCGCCTCGGCCGTGCTGTGGCCCTTGGGCTGGAACCCGAACCACGCGACCAGCGGCAGCGCGAGGCCGATGCCGATCGCCGGCCCCAGCTTCATCGTCAGGCTGAATACCGAGAAGAACAGGCCGGTGCGGTTGTGCCCGGTCTCCAGTTCGTGCGCGTCGGCCACATCGGCGACCATCGCGCGCAGCATCAGATTGCCCGAGCCCTGCGTCAGCCCCTGCGCGACGGCGAGCGCGATCAGCAGCCACAGCATGCCGGGGAACACCGCGATCAGGCCGATGTTGATCGCCGCCTGCGCCAGTTCGCCGGCGATCGCCGTGCGCCGTTTGCCGTGCCGCTTTCCGATCGCGAGCCAGATCGGCCCGGCCAGGATGCCGAAGGTGAACTGCAGCAGATACAGCCCGCTCGCCCAGGCGGGCAGGCCCATATAATTCACCGCGAAGAACACGATCAACCCGGCGCGGATCGATTGGCCCGCGGTCACCACCGTGTCCGAAGCAAGCACGCGCAGCAGCAGCCGGTCGCGCAGGATCAGCGTCGTCGTCTGCCAGAAACGCGCGCGGGGCAGGCGCTCGACCGGCCGGGGCGGTTCGGGCAGCACGAACAATGTCAGCAACAGGGTCGGCACCAGCGTGATCAGGATGAACCCGCCGACGACGTGCAGCTTCAGCGCGATATCGGCCGGACGGACCTGTTCGAGGAGAGTCGGCAGGATCAGCGTCAGCACCAGCCCGATCGCCCGCATCGTCGCTTGATAGGTCACCACGCGCGTGCGTTCGTGATATTCGCCGGACAATTCCCCCGCCCAAGCCGAGAACGGAATCTCGATCATCGTCCATCCGCTGTAGAACACGAACAGGACGACCCCGAGATAGAGCGGCGAGACGATGTCCGGCGGGAAGAACAACAGCGTCGAACCGACGCCGAACAGCACGCCGCCCGCCGCGATCCACGGCCGCCGCCGCCCGAACCGGCTCCGCGTCCGATCGCTCAGCGCGCCGACGAGCGGATCGCTGACGACATCCCAGAAACGGCCGATGAAGAATACCAATCCGATCGCCGCGAGCGACAGGCCGTAATGCGTCGCGTACAATTGCGGCACAAACAATACGAGCGGCAGGCCCGCCCCCGCGATCGGGATCGCGAGCGACCCGAACCCGAGCAGCCGCAACCCGTCCGCGCGGTCGCTGCGAACCTTCTCCGGGCGGGGCGTGTCCGCAACGTGCGCGAAATAGGGAATGCTGGCCATCTGCCGCTCCTGCCTAGAACTTGACGCGCAATGTGCCGCCGAAGGTGCGCGGATCGCCCAGTGTCGCGGTGACGAGGCCGTAATTGAGCACGCTCAACGTCTGGAAATAGTCGTTGTTGAGCAGGTTTCGCGCCCACAGCGACAGATCGTATTTGCCGTCCGCTAGGCGTACCCCGACCCGCGCATTTACCACGTCGTACCCCGGCACCAGCCCGTACCGGCTGTTGCTTGCAACGGTGTAATAGGAGGATCGGTAGGACCAGTCGGCATGGCCGTAGAGGTCCACGCCCTCGCGCAACGGCACCGTGCCGTCACCGCCCAGCGCCGCAGACCATTTCGGCACGCCGGCCAGCGGCTGCCCGGTCATGCTGCGCACCTGGCCCAGGTTCAGTTGCTCGACCGGCGCGGGGCCGTTCGGATAATCGACATAGGTCGCATCGGTATAGGCGATCGATCCGGTTACGCCGAAATGGCGGTCGATCTGCCACACGGCATCGCCCTCGAACCCGCGCGATCGGACCTTGGGGATGTTCGCAATGTAATTGATATAGGTCGTCGTGCCGATGATCTGCTGCACGATCGTCGTCTGATATTGCGTCACGTCGGTCTGATACGCGGCAAGGTTGAGCGTCACCGCGCGATCGAAGAATTGCGACTTCAGGCCGATCTCGTAATTGTTGACCTTCTCCGGCTCGACCAGCGGCGAGACGCCGGCGGGCAGGTTGGTCAGGTTGAGCCCCTGCGATTTCGAGCCGCGCGAATAGGTTGCGTACAGCAGCACGTCGTCGGTCGGTTTCCAGCCCAGGGTCGCCAGTCCGGACAGACTGTCGTTCTTCGCCGAAACGCTGAAGGCGGCGATCGGGCTGAGCGTGTTGCGGATCGTCGTTACCTGAGCGATCTGTGCCGCGGTCAAGCCTGTGGTCGGCTGTTCGAACACTCGGGTGCTGCTGTACGAGCCCCATTTATCCTCGTGGGTGAAGCGCAAGCCCGCCGTCAGGCTGAGCGACGGGCTGATATGCCACACGCCTTGCCCGAACGCGGCGAAGCTGCGGGTGTGCGGGTCGGATCGCGAATTGGTCAGCAGGCCGTTCGCGGCGATCGTAGAAACAGCCGCCGGGACCGCCGGGTACAAGGCCCGCCCGGCATCCACACCGGTCTCGGTCGTGCCGCGCCCGATGACGTTTTGATAGAAATAATAGAGCCCGCCGACATAATCGATCGTGTTCGTGCCGTTGGAGGCGATGCGCACTTCCTGGCTGAACTGACGCTGGAAATTCTGCTGCTGACTCTGCAGGTTGATCGACAGAGCGGTGTAATCGCCGTCATTGCCGGGATACCAGTTCCAGCGCCGGCCGGCGGTGATCGAGGTGATCGTCGCCGGGCCGATATCGTAGTTGATCTCGCCCGACAGCCCCCAGGTGTTCATGTTCGCCTGAAAGCGGGAATTGGCATCGGTGCGTCGCGCGAACGGATCGAACGGCGGCGGCGCATAGCCCAGCCGCGTCGTGCGATCGGTGAAGTTGTTCGCGATCGCCGCGCCGTTGTCATATGTGCCGAAACTGCCGACCAGCACGTTGATGCAGCAATTCTGGTCCTGCTTGCCCCAGTCTCCGATCAGCCGCACGGTCAGGTTCGGCGCGGGGGTCAGCAACACTTGCCCGCGGATCGTCGCGTTGCGGTAATCGTGGACGTCGCGCTTCGTCGTCGTATCATAGAGGAAGCCGCCGCGATCCGTATAAGCCCCGCTCAGCCGGAACGCGGCGAGGCCGTCGATCAGCGGCCCGGTGAGCGATCCGCGCAACTGATAGAAATCGTAATTGCCGACATCCGCCTGGCCGTCGAAGCCCCAGTTGAACTTAGGCAGTTTCGAACTGATGTTGATCGCGCCCGCCGTGGTGTTCTTGCCGAACAACGTGCCCTGCGGCCCGCGCAGCACCTCGACATGATCGAGATCGACAAGATCGAACTGGCTCTGCCCGACGCGTCCGTAATAGACGTTGTCGACATAGACGCCGACGCCGTTCTCCAGCCCGTCATTGGTCAGCGCGACGTTCGATCCGAGGCCACGAATGTTGATGTTTGTATTGCGCGGATTGAAGCTGAACACCTGTAGCGACGGCACCAATTGCTGCACCTGATCGAGCCGGAAATCGCCCCGCGCCGCCAATTGCTCGCTGCCCACAACGCTGAGCGCGATCGGCACATCCTGCGCGCGCTCCTCGCGGCGGCGGGCGGTGACGATCACTTCGCTGGAAGGCTCAGCCTCCACGGCCTCCGGCCCGCTGGCGGACGCGATCGGATCAAGGCTCGCAATCTTGATCGGTGCCACGGTCTGCGCCGCCGCATGCTGCGCAGCAAAAGCCAATGGTGCCGCGCCGGCAATCAGTTTCAGTCGTCGATAGGCATGCGTCATCGCTGCCCTTCCCCTTATGTTTTTGGAAGAGTTTCTGGTGATCGTCGTGTGTCGTCGGCCATCGATCGGACGCGCCTATCCCATTCCGCAAGCCTGATCGGCGAGCGGAGCGGACACAGCTTCACCCTCGCGCCGCGAAGGCGCTCAGGCTGCTACGATGGGGAAATGGCCGTCAGGGGCTTAGGGGCGACAGCGTGTCCCGGGGGGCCGGTGGAGACAATGGCAACGCATCATCGAGAACTCCTCGCATGGTTGAACCGTACCGGCGCGGAACCAATCCCGCGCCGTAACGACTCTATTCCTATCGAACGCATAGGAATTAGCGAGCATAGTTCGACTTGCCGTTCGCAAAGCCCGGCTACCTGCCCCCGACAAGGATCAAAGCCGGATCTTGGCACCCACCTGCACCCAGCGCGGCGCACCCGGTGCGTAAAAGGTCGAACCGAGCAGCGGCCGCTCGCCACCGATCACCGGGCCGGCAAACGGACGGGCAACGAAATTGCCGCTCGCGTCGAAGCCAGTCGTACCGAGTTGCGCGGCGGTGGCGTATTGCTTGTCGAACAGATTGTTGACCTGAACATAGAGCGAAACGCGCGCGATCGGGCGCACCTCCGCGCCGAAATTGACCACCGCGTACGCACGCGTCCGGCCCTCGCCGAGATAATAGATGCCGTCCGGCCGATGCGCGCCATTTTCGTTGCCACGCGCATTCGCGCCGGACACCGCAATCATGTCGAGATCGAAGGACAAGGCCTTGATCGGATCCCAGCCGATCGCCGCCTTGAACACGTTGCGCGGGATCAGCGGGATGCGGTTGCCCTTGGCGATGGCGATCTCGCCCTCGAACCCCGGCGCGGGGCCATTGTTCGAACTGTTGCCGCCGCCGTTTACCACCTCCGGGCTGCGATAGGTCGCATCGAGCCAGGTGTAATGCCCGGACAGCCGAAACTGGCCGAGCGTGTAGCTGGCATCGACATCCACGCCCTGCCGCCGCGTCCGCCCGAAATTGCGGAAATAGCCGAAGCCCGCCGTGTCGTCCGCCACAAACAGGATATCATCGCGCGCATCGGTGCGAAAAGCACCGACCCGCCAGGTGAGTCCCTTACCACCGCCATGCACGCCGCCTTCGAACGTGGTGGCCACCACCTGCTTCAGCGGGGGATCGCCGGCCAGGGCGTTGGGCAGGCGGCACGGACTCGCCGGATCGGAACAGCCGAGTTCGATCGCCGATGGCGCACGACTGGTCTGCGCGACGGCGGCGTCCACCCCGATCGCCTTGTTCGGGTTCCAGGCGACCGAGATCGCCGGATTGAGCTTGCTGAACTTATGATCGCCATCGAGCGATCCGGTGCCGCCGCCCGGCGTGATCCGGTCGCGGTTGCGCACCGAACTGTGATCATAGCGCGCCGACAGATCGATTTGCAGGGTGCGCGTCAAATGCAGCGTGTCCAAACCGTACAACGAGAAACTCGTCGTGCGCCCGCGCAGATCGACGCGGGCATCGAACGCATTCTCCGAATTCTGCGTGCCATCGGCAAACGCCCCCGGCCCGGTGACGCCGACGATGCCGCGATCGGGCGTCAGATACCCGAATTGCGACGATTGCGTGAACTTCGCCGTGCTGCGCACGAACGATGCGCCGATCGTCAGGCGATTGTCCATGCTCCCCACCGGGGATGTCAGCGTCAGTTCGCCGGTCGCGCCGAATTCACCCTGATCGGTGGCGGAGCGATTGATCAGGCCGTTGCACTTCTCATTCGGCTCGGTGTTGAGCAAGGCATTGGCGATGCAGCGGAACCTGGGGAACGGCGTGTTGGCCTGCGTCTCGCCGCTGGTCGGGAAACCGGTGACCCCAGCGGCGGTCAGCGCCGCGCGTTCGGCCGCATTCGGCTGATAGAGATTCTCGCCCAGCGACCCTTCGTTGATGTCGCCGTTGAACGTCCGCGTTCGGATATGGCGGTAGAAGGCGTTACCCGAAAACGACAGGCTGTCGGAGAAGGTATGCTCGCCGGTCAGGTTGATCAGATAGGCGCGGTTCTTCGTGTTGTCCGGCTTGGTGTACACGCTCGACCGACTTGCCGCGAGCAGCCGCTGTTCCTGCAAGCCATTGCCGTTGAGATCGGTGTTCGCATAGCTGCCCGACAGCGCGATCCGCGTCGCCGCGTCCGACCAGCCGAGCTTGCCGAACCCCTGATACGCTTCCGACGGCGAGAAATCGCGCCAGCCGCGCTCGGCGAAATAGTCGCCACTCAGGAACCAGTCGAACCCGCTATCGGTCTTGCCGCCGGCCTGAACCTCCGCCGTACGGCGATGATACGAGCCATAGCTGCCCTCGACCTCGAAACCCGGATCGGAAAGCCCGTCCTTGGTCCGCACCGAGATCGCGCCGCCCAGCGAGTTGCGCCCGAACAGCGGGTTCGATCCCGGCACCAGACTGACCGAGCGGATCGCTGATTTCGGGATCAGGTCCCAGCTTACCACATCGCCGAACGGCTGGTTCACGCGCACGCCATCGACATAGACCGAAAGGCCCTGCGGCGTACCGAGCAAGGGCGATGCGGTGAAGCCGCGATAATTGATATCGGGTTGCAGCGGGTTGTTCTGCACATCGTTGACGAACACGCCGCCGGCCATCCGCTTGAGATAATCGGTCAGGTCGATCGCATGCGCCGCCTCGATCTGTTCGTCGCTCGCGGTCTGCGCGGGCAGCGGCAACGCGCCTTCGCCGACATCGTTCAGCGGCGTGGCGGTGACGACGATCTCCGCGCGATCGCTTTGATCCTGTGCCTGCGCTCCACCTGCGAACAGCAACGCGGCGCTGGCCACGCCGGCCTTCAGGAAATGTCTCGTCATGCATCGTCCCCCAAACTCGTCCGGTGATCCGGTCCGTTCGGAGTAATATTGCGCCGACCGAAGGAGAGCCTGAGAAAGCCCTCAGATTGCCTAGTCCTTTGGGTCGGACATCAGCTCAGGCGGTATCCGCGCCCGCGCAACGTCTCGACCTTGGGTGCTGCGGCATGGTCCGCAAAGCGGCGGCGGAGATAGCCGATATAGACGTCCAGCGTATTGTCGTTGATCGTCGTCTGGTCGCCCCACACGGTCGCGATCAGGGTCGGGCGATCGATCACCCCGCCCTCCGCCGCAACCAGAGCCGCCAGCAGATCGAACTCACGCGGCCCCAGCGTGATCGGCACCCCCGCAACCTCGACCTTGCGCGCCACCGGATCGAGCGTCAGCGCGCCATAGCGCACCGGATCGACCGCGCGCTCCTTATGCCGCCGCACCAGCACCGCCAGCCGCGCGAGCAGTTCGGCAAAGGCGAACGGCTTGGGCAGATAATCGTCCGCCCCGCTGGCGAAGCCGTCGAGCCGATCGCCAAGCTCGCCGCGCGCGGTGAGCATCAGCACCGGTGTGGTCGCACCGCCCTCCCGCAAGGACCGACACAGGTCCAGCCCATCCATGTCCGGCAATCCGAGATCGAGCAGGAGCGCAGCAAAATTCCGCCCGCGCATCGCCGCCGGCACCGTCGCCGCCTGCCGCTCCCACGCGACGCGATATCCCTCGCGTTCCAGACCGCGACACACGAAGCGCCCGATACCGGGATCGTCCTCGACCAGCAGCACATCGGTCATGACAACGGCAACCTCATCGTGATGGTACAGCCGGGCGTGACACCCGATGCCGCAGCGATCGTGCCCCCGTGCTGATCCACCACCCAGCGGGCAAGGGCAAGGCCAAGCCCGGTGCCGCCCCGCAGCCGCCCGGCATCGCTCTGGTAATAGGCATCGAACAGACGCGGCAAATCGCCCGCCATTACCCCTGGCCCGGTATCGCTCACCACGATCACCGCCTCCCCGCCGTCGCGCTCAGCCGCCAGCGTCAGCACGCCGTGCGACGGCGAGAACTTCACGCCATTGTCGAGGATCGCCACCAAAGCCTGGGTCAGCCATTTCGCATCGCCCAGCACCGGCAGTGCTTCCGATGCCGCGACCCGCACGATCACCTCCGCCGACCGGGCATGCGGCCCGATCTGCCGCGCGGCATCGCCGACGATCGTAGCAAGATCGATCGGTACCCGATCCACCGCGATCCGCCCATCCTCCGCCCGCGCCAGCCCGAGCAGATCGGCGACGCGACGCGACAACAGGTCGGCATGCACATCGATCTGCCCCAGCGCCTCGCTTAATGTCGCGACGGTCGGCGCGGGATCGGCCAGCGCCACCTCCGCCTCGCCCCGGATCACCGTCACCGGCGTCCCCAATTCATGGCTGACCTTGGCGAGGAAAACGCGACGCGATCGATCCACCTCGATCAGCCGCGCATTGCTGTCGGCCAGCGCAGCGGTCCGCGCCGCCACCTGATCTTCCAGCCGGCGATTGGCCGACCACAAGGCCCAGCCCGCCGCCACCGCCAACGCCGCGCTGCCGACAATCAGCACCCCGGCCAATATCGACATCCAGGTCCGCAGACCCTGCATCGCGGCGGCGATCTCCCGCGTCTCGCCACGCTCCCGCGTCGCGATATGCACGACCAGTGCGCGCAAACCTGCATCGTCATGAACCGCCGCAAGCCGACCCAATTCGCGCGCCTCGGCCAGTTCTCGCGCACCGGTGCCGGTCAGCGCATCCTCCCGCGCGATCGACACGCGGTAGTCGGCCAGCAATGCCTGCATCTCGCCCGTTCCACCGCCACCGAGCGCCAGCGCCTCGATCTGCGACACGCTGGCGAGCTGCGTCTGCGCCAGCGCCGCCTGATCGAAATAGCGCCCCGCGCTCGCCATCGCGAGGAAGAAGGTCACCGCGATACCGGCCAGCGCGACGAGCAGCGCGCCCATGCACCACAACAGCCGGGTGCGCGCCGCATAGTTCATCGGCGGAGAAGGATCAGCGCGCTTCGCAGCGCACCCCGACCGGCGCGATATCGGTGAATTTCGGCACGTCGCCGAACACCTCCGCCGCCTCCGCCGATCCCAGCGCCGCATCGAGCGCCGCGCCATCGGCGAATTCCAGAACGGCCACCGCCAGATACGGCGGCTCGGGTTGATCCGGCATCAATGCCGTCGCACTGGTCAGGCCGTATTGCGTCCACTTTTCGCGCACCAGCGGGATGTGCTTGGCGACGTAATAATCGGCGTCGAATTTCGCGCCGTCCTGCACCGGATAGGTTACCACGAACGTCGTCATCTTACTTCGCCTGCGCCAGAAGGGGAGTCATACGCTTGGCGGCGAATGGCGCAAGCTTCACCGCCTTGGCCGCTGCCAGGTTCGCCGACGGGCCGTTGCCGACCTGCACCAAGGCGACCATGCCCATCGAATAATGCGGCTGGCACTTGATGCCGTACACGCCCGGCGTCGTCACCTTCAGCGTGAATTCCTTGTTCATCACGCCCTTCGACGGCGTCACCCCGGCGGGCAGCATCGTCGGGATCGTCTCGGCATTGTGCGCCGGATCGGTCGGCATGAACCGGATCGTGTCGCCCGGCATCGCCTTCACGAACGCCGGCTCGAACACCATCGCCCCGCCCGCGCCCTGGTTCTTCATATGGACGATCACATCCTTCGCCAGTGCCGGCGTGGCGATGGCAGCAGACAGGATCAGGGCGACGGACACAACGCGCTTCATGCAAACTCTCCATGGACGACCAACCGGCATGATCCCGGCCATTTTCACGATCCGCACAATGACCTGCCCGGCCACGCGGGCAAGTTGGCCATTGGTGCAATAGCGTTGCCGCGTTGAGAAGCGGATTATCCTGCCAGAAATTCATGCAGGCGGCATCGGGACCGCCTGTGACCAGACAGGAGAGTTCGCATGCTGCATCAGGCACTTGAGTCGCTTAAGGGCGATGTCGCCATCCGCTCGAAATACGACAATTACATCGGCGGCCAGTGGGTCGCGCCGGTGCGCGGCCAGTATTTCGACAATCCCTCGCCCGTCACCGGGAAGACGGTATGCCAGGTCGCCCGCGGCACGGCCGAGGATATCGAACTGGCGCTGGACGCCGCGCACAAGGCGAAGGATGCCTGGGGCAAGACCTCGGTCGCCGAGCGCGCCGTGATCCTCAACAAGATCGCCGATCGCATGGAACAGAAGCTCAGCCTGCTGGCGATGGTCGAGACGATCGACAACGGCAAGCCGATCCGCGAGACGACCGCCGCCGACATCCCGCTGGCGATCGATCATTTCCGCTATTTCGCCGGCTGCATCCGTGCGCAGGAAGGCGGCATTTCCGAGATCGATCACGACACCGTCGCCTATCATTTCCATGAGCCCTTGGGCGTCGTCGGCCAGATCATTCCGTGGAACTTCCCGATCCTGATGGCGGTGTGGAAGCTCGCTCCCGCCCTCGCCGCCGGCAATTGCGTCGTGCTGAAGCCGGCCGAACAGACCCCGATGTCGATCATGGTCCTGATGGACGTGATCGGCGATCTGCTGCCCGAAGGCGTATTGAACGTCGTCAACGGCTTCGGCGTCGAGGCGGGCAAGCCGCTCGCGCAGAACAAGCGCATCGCCAAGATCGCCTTCACCGGCGAGACGACTACCGGCCGTCTGATCATGCAATATGCGACCGAGAACCTCATCCCCGTCACGCTCGAACTCGGCGGCAAATCGCCCAACATCTTCTTTGCCGACGTGATGGATCAGGACGATGCCTTCCTCGACAAGGCGCTGGAAGGCTTCGCGATGTTCGCGCTCAACCAGGGCGAGGTCTGCACCTGCCCGAGCCGCGCGCTGGTGCATGAGAGCATCTACGACCGCTTCATGGAAAAGGCCGTGGCCCGCGTCGAGAAGATCAAGATGGGCAGCCCGCTGGACGCCAATACGATGATCGGCGCACAGGCCTCGAACGACCAGCTCGAAAAGATCCTGTCCTATTTCGACATCGCGCAGGGCGAAGGTGCCAAGATCCTGACCGGCGGCAAGCGCGCGCAGCACGGTGATGAACTCGGCGGCGGCTATTATGTCGAACCGACGATCATCTCCGGCAACAACAAGATGCGCGTCTTCCAAGAGGAGATTTTCGGCCCCGTCGTGGCGGTAACCCCGTTCAAGGATGAGGCCGATGCGCTCGCGATCGCCAACGATACGCTTTACGGCCTCGGTGCCGGCGTGTGGTCGCGCAACGGCACGACCGCATACCGTATGGGCCGCGGCATTCAGGCCGGGCGCGTGTGGACGAACTGCTACCACCTCTACCCCGCGCACGCGGCGTTCGGCGGCTACAAGCAATCGGGCATCGGGCGCGAAAACCATCGCATGATGCTCGATCATTATCAGCAGACCAAGAATTTGCTCGTCAGCTACAATCCCAATGCGATGGGCTTCTTCTGATCGATTACCTCCAACGGGGCAGCTCACCCCCTTTCGTCACGCTGCCTCCTCCTCATGCGGCGGGCCTTCGGGTCCGCCGTAATTTTCGTTTCTTGAAAGGGATGCGATGACCCCGCCCCGCATCCTCTCCACCCCCGCCGCCGACGATCTCATCGCTCGCCTGACGTCGCTTCACGGTCCGCTGATGTTCCACCAGTCCGGCGGCTGCTGCGATGGCTCCGCGCCGATGTGCTATCCGGCGGGCGAGTTCCGGGTCGGCACACAGGACATCCTGCTGGGCACTATCGCTGACGGCGTACCCGTCTGGATCGGCGCCGCACAATTCGAATATTGGCGCCACACGCAGGTCACGATCGATGTCGTGCCCGGTCGCGGCGCAGGTTTCTCGTTGGAAGGACCGGAGGGCATGCGCTTCATCATCCGCAGCCGCGTCTTTACCGATGACGAGGTCGATGCGCTGGACGCCGCCGGAGAACCCGCGCGTGGCGGCTGAACGGGTGCACGGGTGATGACGTGGGGCGACGGGCGTGACATCATGGAGATGATGACGCTCAGCCACCCCGACACGCACGACGATGCGCCGATCCGCACCGCATCGACCTGCATCGACGATCCCGTCGATGCTGCGCAGCAATTGTTCCGCGCGCTCGATCCGCAATCGCTCGCCGGGGTGCTGCTGTTCTGCTCCAGCCGCTACCGGCTGGATGCGCTGGCCAACGCGATCAACGATTGCACCGAAGGGCTGACGGTCATCGGCTGCACCTCGTCGGGCGAGATCACGCCCGGCGGCATCGCCGAGGGTACGATCACCGCGATCGGCTTCCCCGCCAGTCACTTCACGCTCAACGCCACGCGTTTCGAGAATCTCGACAGCTTTGATGATGGCGATGCGCAAGGCGTGGTCCGCGCGCTCGTCGCCGCCGCCGGAGAGGCCTCGCGTGGCCTCGGCCCCCACCTCAATCGCGCGGCGATCTTTCTGGTCGACGGCCTGTCCCACCGCGAGGAGATGCTGACCGTCACCGTGCAGGACGCGCTGGGCGAAATCCCGCTGATCGGCGGCTCCTCGGGCGATGGCTTCGATTTCAAGGAAACGTTCGTCTTCCATGACGGCCAGTTCCGCCGCGATGCCGCGTTGGTCGCGATCCTGTCATCCACGCGCGCGATGAAGGTCTTTCGCTCGCAGCATTACCAGCCCGGAACGATCAAGATGGTCATCACCGGTGCCGATCCGGTCGGCCGCGTCGTCAGCGAGATCAATGCCGAACCGGCGGCGGCCGAATATGCCCGCCTCACCGGCGTGACGATCGACCAGCTCGGCCCCGCCGTATTCTCCGCCCGACCGCCGATGGTGCGCGCCGGTGGCGAATATTACGTCCGTTCGATCCAGACCGCCAACCCGGACGGCAGCCTCACCTTCTATTGCGCGATCGACGAGGGCGTCGTCCTCACGCTGGGCGAAGGTCGCGATATCGTCGCCGGCCTCGAAACCCTCTTCGCCGATCTAGATGCCGGGGTCGGCGGGATCGACCGGATCATCGGCTTCGATTGCGTGCTCAACAAGGTCGAGGTCGAGCAGCATCAGCTCACCCGCACCGTCTCGCAGATGTACATCGAACACCGCGTCACCGGCTTCAACACTTATGGCGAGCAATTCCACGCGCTGCACGTCAACCAGACCTTCAGCGGCCTGGCGATTGGCAAATGAGGGGCGCCCGGTAATGGCGGCACGCGCGCAGGATCACGAAGGCGAACGGATCGCTGCGCTGGAGGCGCAGATCGTCAAGCTGAAGCGCATCAACACCGCGCTGATGGACCGCGTCGAACGCTCCACCGATCTACAGGGCAACGCCTTCTCGCTGTTCGAAACCGCGATCAGCCTGGAAGGCAAGGTGCGCGAACGCACCACCGATCTCGAACGCGCCTTGCAGGAACTCGCGCAAAGCAACGCGGCCCTCGGCATCGCCAAGGAAAGCGCCGAAGAGGCGCAACTCCGCCTGCGCGACGCGATCGAAAGCATCAACGAAGGTTTCGCGATCTTCGACGCCGACGACCGCCTCGTCTTGTGCAACCAGACCTATCTCGGGCTGTGGCCGAAAATCGCCGACCGGATCCTACCCGGCGTCACCTTTTCCGAGATCACCGACATGATCGGCAAGGATGGCACCACCTTGGGCGCGATGATCGCGCGCGATCGCTGGGTATCGGAACGGATGGCACAGCGCATGATCGCCGATGGCGGCCATGTCCACGCGCTGGCCGACGGGCGCTGGATCCAGATCAACGAACTGCGCACCAGCGATGGCGGCATCGTCGGCGTGTATACCGACATCACCCAGGTCAAGGCCGAGGACGCTCGCAGCCGCGCGCGCGAACTGGCCGAGAAGAGCGCGATCCTGCAAGCGACGCTGGATACGATCCCGCAGGGCGTCTGCGTGTACGATGCCGACCGGCGGCTGGCGGCGTGGAACGATCCGCTGCTCGCCGTCATCGGCCTGCCGGCGGACGGCATCGCGCTCGTCACCACGCATGCCGGGCTGGTCGCATCCTGCACGATGCTCAACGGCCCGATGGAACCGGATGACCCGCTCGGCTGGCTCAACGAGGGTACAGCAGAAGCCGTCTCCCGCCGCCATCACGCCGGCGGCAAGGTGGTCGAGGTGCGCCGTGCGCCGATGCCCGGCGGCGGTATGGTGATGAGCTTCGGCGACATCACCGAAAGTCTGCGCGCCGCCGACACGCTGAAAGAGGCCAACGAAACGCTCGAACGCCGGGTCGAGGAGCGCACGGCGGACATCAACGCGGTGAACACTCAGCTTCATCAGGAAATCACCGAACGCCTGTCGGTCGAGGAGGCGTTGCGCGACGCCAAGACGGCTGCCGAACAGGCCAACATCTCCAAGACCCGCTTTCTCGCGGCGGCGAGTCACGATCTGCTCCAGCCACTCAATGCCGCCCGCCTGTTCGTCGCGGCGCTGGGCGACCGCCGCCTCGCCCTCCCCACCCGCGCACTGGTCCGCCAGACCGGGTCGGCGCTGGATTCGGTCGAGGATCTGCTTGAAGCGCTGCTGGAAATATCCCGCCTCGATGCCGGCGCGATCACCGTCGATCCGGTCGATTTCGCATTGGACGAATTGCTGCACAGCATGAAGACCGAGTTCTCGCCCATCGCGCGCGATCGTGGCCTCACCCTGCGCGTCGAAGACAGCGGACAATGGCTGCGATCCGATCCGCGCCTGCTACGCCGCATCTTGCAGAACCTGATCTCCAATGGCCTGCGCTACACCTCCGCCGGCTCCGTCGAGGTATCGACCCGCGTGATCGACGGCCAACTCGAGATTGCCGTGACCGACACCGGTCTCGGCATCGCGCCCGAACATCATGCCGAGATTTTCGAGGAATTTCGTCGCATCGGCGACACCGGCCGCGATCGCGGCATCGGCCTGGGTCTTGCCATCGTTCAGCGCGCCACGCGCATGCTGGGGCATGACATGACGCTGACGTCCACGGTCGGCCAGGGTTCCCGCTTCGCGCTCCACGTGCCGCTCGGCGAACCGCGCGCTCTGATCGATCGGCGCATCGTCCCGGTCCGGCGCGGGCAGCTCGACGACCAGACGATCCTCGTGATCGACAACGAGGCCACTATCCTGGAGGGCATGGCGGTTCTCCTCGCCGGGTGGGGCTGCACGGTCGGCGGGGCGCTCGATGCGATCACCGCCGTGGCCCATGCACGGGCCGCCTGCCCTGACATAGTGATCGCCGATTATCATTTGGACGACGGCGCAACCGGCGACGCCGCGATCGCCGCCGTCCGCATCGTGTGCGGCGCGCATATTCCCGCAATCGTTATCACCGCGGATCGCACGCCCGAACTGCGCGACCGGCTCAGCGATCTGGGGCTCCACGTGTTGCAGAAACCGGTCAAGCCGGCTCAGTTGCGCGCGCTGATCACGCGCCTGACGCAGTAAGGACTCGAGTCTCGCCACCCGTCCAACAGTAGCGTTCTTCGAAAAAGCGCGCTTCCCCGGCGGAGGCCGGGGTCCAGTCACGAAGGTCTGTATTACGAAGCGTAGCGCTCGATTACCTCTGTCCGCGCTACTGGACCCCGGCCTTCGCCGGGGAAGCGCTGGAGAGGAATAGGCGGTTCACCCGCCGGCGGCGAAATTGACCTTGTTCACCAAAATCACCGCCTGCGTCCGGCTGAACACCTTAAGTTTGCTCAGGATCGCCGAGACATGCGCCTTCACGGTCGTCATCGACACATCCAGATCATAGGCGATCTGCTTGTTCAGCTTGCCCGCGACCACCAGCCGCAACACCACTTTTTGCTGCGGTGTCAGCGTATCGATGCGGCGCAATATTTCCGTGTCTTCCGCGTTAGCGGCAAGCTCGCTTTCCTCAATCTCCGGTGCGTAGATGTTGCCGGCCAGCACCATTTTCAGCGCATCGACGATGGCGCTGCGCCGCAAGGATTTCGGCACAAACCCCGCCGCTCCGGCCGCCAGCGCAGCCCGCGCAAGCCCGCGCTCCTGCGCGGCGGAAACGATCACCACCGGCACCGACGGAAAGCGCTCCCGCAATTCGATCAGCCCCGAAAACCCGGTCGCGCCAGGCATGTTGAGATCGAGCAGAACGAGATCGAAATCGCCCTCGCGCTCGATCACCGCCGTCGCCTCGTCCAGCGAAGACGCTTCGAACAATTCGCACTGGTCGAAGGCGACCGCTATCACGGTGCGCAGGCCGTCGCGCACCATCGGATGGTCATCGGCGATCAGTACTCGTTCCACGTAATCCCGATCCCCCGATTTGGCTGCCCCTGTCGATCGTATCCCGAAGCGTCGTGCAAGGCCATCGGGGGCGGCTTGCGCCACCCCCGTAAGCTCGACGACGCCGGTGGCGTTCAAGATTTCGGCAGCTTGAACACCCAGAGCGCGCCGCCCTGGTTGATATGCTGCACGGCCTTGGCGACCTCGCCGCCCCATAGCGGCACCGCTCCGCCCCAGCCGGACATCACCGCGACATATTGCTCGCCATCCTGCGTCCACGTCACCGGCGATCCAACCACGCCCGATCCGGTGTTGAACTTCCACAATTCCTTGCCGGTCTTGGCATCGAACGCCTTCAGATATCCTTCCGGCGTTCCGGTGAAGACGAGGTTACCGGCAGTGCTCAGCACGCCACCCCAGAGTGGTGCCTTGTTCTTGTATTCCCAGGCGATCTTGCCAGTCGCCGGGTCGATCGCGCGCAACACGCCGATGTGATCGTCGTACAGCGGCTTGATCGTGAAGCCGGCCCCCAGATACGCCGCGCCCTTCTTGTACGCGATCGGCTCGTTCCAGATGTCCATGCCCCATTCGTTGGAAGGGACGTAGAACATGCCGGTCTGCTGGCTGTACGACATCGGCATCCAGTTCTTGGCGCCAAGGAAGGCGGGTGCCGCGAACACGGTCGTGCCCTTTTCCGCGGTCGGCGGACCCGGACGGTTGGCGTCCACGAAGTTTGGCCGACCAGCCTTGTCGAACCCATTTGCCCACGTCGTCTTGGACACGAACGGCGTCGCCTGCAGGAACTTTCCGTTGGTGCGATCGAGGATGAAGAAATATCCGTTACGATCGGCCTTCGCGCCCAACTTCATCATCTTGCCGCCGCGCATCGCGTCGAACGGGATCAGCTCGTTGACGCCGTCGAAATCCCAGCCGTCATGCGGGGTCGTCTGGTAATGCCATTTGATCTGGCCGGTGTCCGGATCGATGCCGAGCGTGGACGCCGTGTACAGATTGTCGCCGGGGCGAAGGTGGCTGTTCCACGGTGCCGGGTTGCCGGTGCCCATGTAGATCAGATTGGTGTCGGGATCGTAGGTGCCGCCCAGCCAGGTCGCACCGCCGCCCGTCTTCCACTGGTCGCCCTGCCAAGTGGCGTTGGTCTTGCCGGTGACGCCGTTCTCCTTGCCGTTCATCATTCCCATATTGCCCTCGATCGTAGGGCGGGACCAGATCAGCTCTCCGGTATTGACGTCGCGGGCCTGCACTTCGCCGACCACGCCGAATTCGCCGCCGGAATTGCCGACGATCACCTTGCCCTTCACGATCATCGGTGCGGCGGTGAAGCTGTAGCCGGCCTTGTAGTCGGCGATCTGCTTGTTCCAGATCACCTTGCCGGTGATGCGGTTGAGCGCGACGAGGCGCGCGTCCAGCGTGCCGAAAATGATCTTGTCGCCATAGATCGCAGCACCGCGATTGACGACGTCGCAGCACGGCACGATCGCATCGGGCAGACGCGCATCATATTGCCACTTCTCCTCACCGGTCTTCGCATCGAACGCGAACAGGCGGGAATAGGAACCGGTGACGTAGATCGTGCCGTCATAAACGATCGGCTGCGATTCCTGCCCGCGCTGCTTCTCGCCGCCGAGGGAGGCGGAGAAGGCCGGAACCATCTTGGAGACGTTGCCGCTGTTGATCTGGGTGATCGAGCTGAAACGTTGGGCGCGGGGGCCCATGCCGTAGGTGAGGACGTCGCCCGGCGTCTTCTCGTCGTTCATCAAATCGGCGTCGGTCGGGCCGGCACCGGCACCGGCCACGGGTGCGACCGGGGCGGCGGGTGCCGGGGCCTCGTTTGCCGCCAGCAGCGGCGCGGCGAACATCGCACTGCTGACCGCGATTACCGACACATTGCGCATGAACCGCTTCATCATCGTCTCCCCTATTGTCTTTTCACTTGGTCTTGCGGCAATTTATCAGGCCGGGATGGTCCGCCAATTGGACCTTGGGACCACTCTCAGAATTCAGGATGCCAAATTTCAGGACGCCAGCGGCGGCCGCATCGTGACGCCGTATTTCTTGAAGATCGCATCGATCGTGCCATCGGCCTTCAATTCGCCCATCACCGTCTCGACATGATCGCCAAGATCGCGGCTGTCGTCCTTCACGGCCAGCGCGATGTCCCAACCGGGACTGGTCAGTGCCGGCAACGGCCCCTTGCGCGCGATCAATTTGTCCTGCCCCTGCAGCAAGGCATGCTCGACCTGCGCGCGCGTCGCCATCGCGACATCACTCTGGCCGTCGCGAACCTGGGTCAACGCCGCCATACCGCTCGGCACATGCGACACGTCGCCGCGCAGCACCCCACCGAACGATCCGCTAAGGTAAAAGTCGGGGATCGAATCCAGCTCGGCGACCAGCTTCCGCCCCTTGAACTGCGGTGGCGGAACCTCGCAGTCCAGATCGCGACCACAGGCCAACGCGAAACCCTCGCGATAATAAGGCGCGACGATCACGGCACGGTCGTTCCTCAGCGCGAATTGCCGGTCGTACGGCACATGCATCATGATATCGGACAGGGTACCGCCCGTGGCCGGACCCTTCCAGACGATCGTGCGCAGATCCTCGTCGACATCCTCGCCGGCCAGATAATCGCGCACCGCGGCACGAACGCCGATCTTCCTGGCGATCGCTTCGCCCAGCTCGACATCGATGCCGAGCGGCTTGCTGCCCTCATACCAGGCCCAGGGCTCGAAATCGCGATACACACCGATGTTCAACACACCTGCCGCACGGACCTTCTCCAGCGACATCGCGCGCACCGGAATGGCCGGCAAGGCGATCGCCGCGCCGATCCCGGCCAGGATCGTCCGACGTGAAAATGCTGCGCTCATTCCTGATGCTTCGTGTCGAGCCAGGCGCGGATCGCCCAGCCGGCTTTCTGGCCCAGCACGTCGCCCATCGGAGGCATGTACACCTTGCCGTCGCGCACTGACCCGTGGTGGTAGCGTTGCGCGAACCATTCGTCGCCAGCCTCTCCCACGTCGAGATAGCGCAGATCCGGCGCGATCCCGCCGGAGATCGCTTCCAGCCCGTGGCATCGCGCGCAATTCTGCCCATAGGCGGACTCACCAATCTTGATCGCCGCCGCATTGCCGCGATACGGATTCTTGACCAGCCATTCCTCGCCGATCGCGGGCAAGGTCGAGGTATCGACCGGTTGCGGCAGGACGTTGCCATGCGCGAGGACGTTGACGGTGATCGACATGGCGGCGACCGCACCCGTCGCGGCCAGCACGAGGTGGGACAGGCGGGGCTTCTTCATGGGCAAAAACTCTCCAGCAACAGTCCGCATCGAACACCTGCGGATTCTCGTATGTCGTTCTATGGATGGGGTCATGCCGACCCTATTGCACTTAGGTATAGCATGACGCTTGCGCGCCATCGGTTAGGTTCCTGATATGCACCGTCTTCTACTCCCGCTCGCCCTGCTCCTGCCCACCGCCGTTCAGGCCGAGACGATCTACGTCTCGAACGAGAAAGGTAGCAGCATCACCGTAATCGACGGCGCGACACTCAAGCCCATCGCAACCTGGCCCGCCGGCAAGCGCGCGCGCGGCATCCAGATTTCGCGGGACGGCAAATTCCTGTATCTCTGCGCCAGCGACGACAATGCCGTGCAGGTGATCGACACCGCCACCGGCAAGGTGATCGCCGATCTGCCCTCCGGCGAGGATCCCGAGCAGATTGCCCTCTCCCCGGACGACAGGATTCTGTTCGCGACGAACGAACGCGACAATATTCTCACCGCGATCGACATCGCGTCGAAGAGCGTCCTGTTCCAGGTGCCGGTCGGCGAGGAACCCGAAGGCGTCGCGGTCAGCCCGGATGGCAAGATGGCGGTCTCCACGTCCGAGACGGACAGCGCGCTCGACTGGACCGACATCGCGCAGAAGAAAGTGATCGGCCAGACCCCGGTCGGCGATCGCCCCCGGCATGTCGAATTCACCGCCGATGGCAAATTCCTGTGGGCCAGCTCGGAGATCGGCGGGCAGGTGCAGATCATCGACACCGCGACGCGCGCAGTGGTGAAGACGATCGCGTTCGAGCCGCCCGGCGTGTTCAAGGACAAGGTGATGCCGGTCGGCATCCGCTTCACACCGAACGGCAAACTGGCGATCGTGGCGCTGGGGCGTGCCGATACGATCGCGATCATCGACGTCGCGACGTCCAAAGTGCAGACCTATGTCCCCGTAGGCCGGCGCGTCTGGCATGTCGGCATCAGCGCGGATGGCACCCGCGTCTATTCGGCCAATGGACTTTCGGACAATGTCTCGGTCGTCGATATCGTCTCCGCCAAGGTCATCGCGACCATTCCCGCAGGGCGCGCGCCTTGGGGCGTGGCGATCGCGCACTGATCACCGGGCACTTAAGTCCAATTCCCTGAGACGCCTCTCATCCCCAGCCTAAGGCCCAGATCGGTGCCGCGACCACGCGGGCCGACTTCAGGGAGGATAACATGAGGGGCACCAGGAAATTTCTGCTCGGAAGCTGCGCACTGGCGCTGCTGGCCGGCGCGACACCCGCCTTCGCACAGGACGATACGACCAACGCGCTGCTGCTGCGGCTGAAGGAAAAGGGCATCCTGACCGACGAGGAATATAACGACCTCGTCGCGCGCAAGGCGGCCCAGCCCGCCGCCGTCGCGACCAACGCGCCACAGGCCCCGCAGGCCGCCGCCGCTTCTCAGCTCGACGACAAGACGCTCGTGCGGATGACCGACAGCGGCATCGGCATGACGGTCGGCGGCGTGACGGTGAAGTTCTCCGGCTCGGTAAACGGCTTTTACACGCACGATGCGCCGGAGAAGCGGACCGTCAACACGACGGTCGTCGGCGGCTTGGCCAGCACCGGTGCCCGCAACAGTTCGTCGGTGCGCAACGGCCTGCTGCCGGGCATCTTCGGGATCGACGTCTCGACCAACCAGGGCGGCTGGGACGTGGCCGCGCATTTCGGCTTCTATCCCGGCATCAACAGCGTTTCGAACGTCGGCGGTGCGAACTCCGCCGGTACGCCGCAAGCGCTCGCCACCTCGGGCATCGATGCTCGCCAGACCTATCTGACGTTCGGCAAACCGACGCTCGGCACGATCAAGATCGGTCGTGATATCGGCCTGTTCGGTTCGGATGCGATCCTGAACGACATGACGCTGCTGTCGGTCGGCACGACCGGCGGCAATGTCGGCCCTTCGAACACATCGCTCGGGCGCATCGGCATCGGCTATATCTACACCGATTTCCAGCCGCAGATCACCTACACCACGCCGAAGTTCGGCGGTTTCCAGGCCTCGGCCGGCATCTTCCAGCCATTGCAGACGATCGGCAATTCGGAGGCCAATTCCTCGCCCGGCTTCCAGGCCAAGGTGACGTACGACTTCAAGGCCGACGCCTTCTCCGGCCATCTGTGGGCGGCGGGGATCACGCAGAAGCATGACGGCATCGGTGGATCGCCCAGCTATACCGGCAACGGCTTCGATGTCGGTGCGAAGCTGTCTTATGCCGGGGCCAGCCTGCTCGGTTATTATTATGACGGCTCCGGCATCGGCACGACCGGCCTGTTCATCCTCTCGACCAGCGCCACCGGCCGCAAGCGCGAAAGCCACGGCTTCTACGGCCAGGCCACCTATACGATCGGCAAGCTGACCGGCGGCGTCAGCTACGGCGCGAGCTATCTCGATCTGGCATCGGGCGAAATCAACCCGACCCTGCTCGACAAGAACAGCTCCTGGGTCGGGCAGCTGCGCTACGGCCTGACGCCATGGGTCACGTTGGTCGGGGAATATACCCACACCAAGGCCGAGGCGCAGGGCATCAACGAAGCGAAATCGAACACGCTCGCGGCCGGCGCGATCCTGTTTTTCTAAGACGTTTCGCGATTTGACGCTAATGGGGCGGTCCGTGGTTCGGGCCGCCCTTCTCTTCTTTCCGAAAGTCCATGTCCTCGATGCGTCGCTCCTTCGGATTGCCCCTGATCGCTCTGCTGCTGCCGCTTCCGGCATTGTCGCAGACCGCGCCGCCTGCTGCTCCAGCGTCGGGGGATGAAGGCGAGATCGTCGTCCTCGGCTCCGGCCTGCCCTTGCCGCCCGGCACGCCTGCCTACGGCTCCTCGATCATCGATCGTGCGCGGCTCAACAATGAGGCTTCCGACCGCGTCGAGAACGTCCTGAAGGACGTCGCCGGCTTCCAGCAATTCCGCCGCTCGGACAGCCGCTCGGCCAACCCCTCCGCCCAAGGCGTGACGCTGCGCGCGCTCGGCGGCAATGCGTCGAGCCGCGCGCTCGTCCTGCTCGACGGCGTGCCGCTTGCCGATCCGTTCTTCGGCTACATCCCCTTCACAGCCCTGTCGGCGGATCGCCTGTCGGGCGTGCGAATCACGCGCGGCGGCGGATCCGGGCCGTTCGGCGCCGGCGCGGTGGCAGGCACGGTCGAACTGGTCAGCGCCACACGCGCCGATCTGCCCAACTATTCCGGCAGCGCATTCTACGGCAGCAACGACGCGATGAGCATGGCCGGGTCGGTCTCGCCCGATCTCGGCGGCGGCTTCGCGACGCTGTCGGGCCGGTTCGAACGCGGTGACGGCTTCTTCACCACGCCGGACAATCAGCGCGTCGCGGCGACCGCCCGTGCACGCTATCGCGACTGGTCGGCGGGTCTACGCGCCGTCGCCCCGATCGATGCCGACACCGAGCTGCAATTCCGCGGCCTGCTGTTCGGCGACAACCGGACCTTGCGCTTCAAGGGCGCCGACAGTTCGTCCGAGGGCGAGGACGCCAGCGTGCGCCTCATCCATCGCGGCCGCTGGCAGATCGATGCGCTGGCGTACGTTCAGGCGCGCAACTTCACCAACAAGGTGATCAGCAGCACCAATTTCCGCCTCAGCCTCGATCAGCGCAACACGCCCTCCACCGGCATCGGCGGCAAGATCGAGATTCGCCCCCCGGTCGGCCCCGATCACGTGCTGCGCATCGGCGTGGACGCACGTAAAGCGGACGGGCAATTGTTCGAGGACGCCTACAGCACCGTCACCGGCCTGGTTACCGCGCGACGCAATGCCGGCGGCACCACCAGCACGACCGGGTTGTTCGTGGAGGACGACTGGACGATCGGCCGGCTCGTCTTGACGGGCGGTGTGCGCGGCGATCGCTGGACGATCAGCGACGGTTTCTTCCGCGAGAAGAACAATGCCGGCAGCGTCACTACCGACCAGCGCTACGGCAATCGCGACGGGCTCGAAGCGACCGGCCGCGCCGGTGCCCTGTTCCGCGCGACCGATGCGGTGGCGCTGCGCGTCGCTGGTTACACTGGCTTCCGCCTGCCGACGCTCAACGAACTCTACCGCCCGTTCGTCGTCTTTCCGGTGACGACGCAGGCCAATGCGGCGCTGGGACTTGAAAAGCTGCGCGGCTTCGAAGGCGGCGTGGACCTGACCCCGGCCAAGGGGATCAAGATCGGCGTTACCGCTTTCTACAACCGCCTGAACGATGCCATCGCCAACGTGACGATCGCGACGAACGTGCGCCAGCGCCGCAATGTCGATGCGGTCGTCGCCAAGGGCGTCGAGGTCACCGCCGGGATCGTGCGCGGCCCGGTGTTCTTCGATGCCTCCTACGCGTTTACCGATGCCCATGTCCGGGCGAGCGGGGCGTCGATCGGATTGAACGGCTTCGTGCCGGCGCAAAGCCCGCGCCATGCCGCCAGCGCGACCTTGGGCTGGGCACCTGCTGCCGGCTGGTCGCTCTCGGGCACGCTCCGCTACGTCGGCAAACAGTATGAAGACGACCTTCAGACCGATATACTCCCGGATGCGTTGACCGTAGATGCGGTCGTCCGGGTGCCGATCGTCAAGCATGTCTCGCTGGTCGGCCGCGCGGAAAACATCTTCGACGAGACGGTCGTCACCCGCAATCAGGCGGGATCGATCGATCTCGGCACGCCACGGACGCTGTGGATCGGCATCCGGTTGAACTGAGGGAGAGACTGAGGTGAGCGACGACATCTATCCGGTGCCGGCGGAATGGGCGAAGACCGCCCGGATCGACGCCGCGACCTATGCCGCCGATTATGCGCGCTCGCTTGCCGATCCGACCGGCTATTGGCTGGAACAGGCGCAGCGGCTCGACTGGATCAAAGCGCCAACGGTGGCGGACGAAAGTGATTTCGGCGAAGAGAATTTCGCCGTCCGCTGGTTTGCCGATGGCGTGCTCAACGTCTCCGCCAATTGCCTCGATCGCCATCTTGCCGAACGCGCCGACACGGTCGCGATCATCTGGGAACCGGACGATCCCAAGGCGACCCCGCGCCATATCACGTACGGCGAACTCCACGCTGAAGTCTGCAAGTTCGCCAACGTCCTGAAGGACAAGGGCGTGCGCAAGGGCGACCGCGTCACTTTGTACCTGCCGATGATTCCGGAGGCGGCGGTGGCGATGCTCGCCTGCACCCGCATCGGCGCGATCCATTCGATCGTCTTCGGCGGCTTTTCGCCCGATGCTCTCGCCGGGCGCATCACCGATTGCGATTCGAAGATCGTCATCACCGCCGACGAAGGCCGGCGCGGCGGCAAGACGGTCGCGCTCAAGACCAACGTGGATGCCGCGGCCAGGCTCACCGACTGCCTGCAAACCGTGATCGTCGTGAAGGCGACCGGTGGCGATGTGCCGATGATCGAAAGCCGCGACTTCTATTACGGTGATCTGATCGCGGAGGCGTCCGCCGATTGCGCGCCCGAACCGATGAACGCCGAAGATCCGCTGTTCATCCTCTACACCTCCGGCTCGACCGGCAAGCCCAAGGGCGTGCTGCACACCACCGGCGGCTATCTGCTCTGGGCCAGCCTGACCCACGAACTGGTGTTCGATTACCGCGACGGCGATGTCTACTGGTGCGCGGCGGATGTCGGCTGGGTCACCGGGCACAGCTACATCGTCTACGGCCCGCTCGCCAACGGCGCGACGACCCTGATGTACGAAGGCGTGCCCAACTGGCCCAGCCCGTCACGCATCTGGGAAGTGGTCGATCGGCATAAGGTCAATCAACTCTACACCGCACCCACCGCCCTGCGCGCGCTGATGAAGGAAGGCGACCGGTACGTCATGGCGACCGACCGGTCCTCGCTCAAGATCCTCGGCAGCGTCGGCGAACCGATCAATCCGGAGGCATGGCGCTGGTATCACGAGGTCGTCGGCGGCGGGCGCTGCCCGATCGTCGATACCTGGTGGCAGACCGAGACCGGCGGACACATGATCACCCCCCTGCCCGGCGCGACCGCGCTTAAGCCGGGCAGTGCGAGCCATCCGTTCTTCGGCGTCGAACCGAAGCTGGTCGATGCCGAGGGCAAGGTGATCGAAGGTGCCGCCGAGGGCAATCTCGTCATCGCACGCAGTTGGCCGGGGCAGATGCGCACCGTGTGGGGCGATCACGATCGTTTCTTCCAGACCTATTTCAGCACCTATCCCGGCACGTACTTCACCGGCGACGGCTGCCGCCGCGATGCGGACGGATATTACTGGATCACCGGACGCGTGGACGACGTGATCAACGTCAGCGGCCACCGCATGGGCACGGCCGAGGTCGAATCCGCTCTGGTCCTGCACAAGACGGTGGCGGAGGCGGCGGTCGTCGGCATGCCGCACGATATCAAGGGCCAGGGCATCTACGCCTATGTCACGCTCAACGCCGGCGAGACGCCGAGCGACGACCTGCGCAAGGAATTGGTGAAGTGGGTCCGCCAGGAAATCGGCCCGATCGCTACGCCCGACGCGATCCAGTTCACCCCCGGCCTGCCCAAGACGCGTTCCGGCAAGATCATGCGCCGCATCCTGCGCAAGATCGCCGAGGGCGATGTGTCGAGCCTCGGCGACACCAGCACGCTGGCGGACCCGAGCGTGGTGGACGATCTGGTCGCGAACCGCGTGGGGCAGAGCGTGCCGGCCTGAACGGCTACCGTCACCCCGGACAAGTCCGGGGTGACGGTCACTTCCCGTCGATGCGCGGCATCAATTCCGCCTCATACGCCGCATAGAAATGCGACACCGATCGCTGCAATTCGTACCGCGCCGCCTTCAGCCCGGCAAAGCGCGGCGGGATCGGCAAATTGCCCGCCTCGACAGCGCCCAAGCCATTGGCCACCGCCGCGCGCAAGGTCGGTTCCAGCCAGTCGATCCAGTCCGCCGTCTGGTCGATCGCCGCGTTCGGCGTCGGATCGACCGGCCCGTGCCCCGGCACCACGCTCTTGTGGTCCAGCGCCTTCAACGCCGCCAGACTCGCACGCCATTTCGCCAGATCGGCATGCGGGGTGGAGGGTGCGCGATCGTGGAATACCAGATCGCCCGCGATCAGCGTGCCCGTCCGCTCGTCCAGCACCGCCAGATCGGCGCGGCTGTGCCCGGACAGCGGCAACAGCCTGAAGCGCCGCCCGCCGAATTCCTCGTGATCCCCCGCGATCACCTTGCCCGGCATGTGGAATTCGGTGCCGCGCATCCAATCGCCGAGCAGCCGGTACATCCCCGGCGTGAACTCCTCGCCCTCGGCGCGCAGCACGTCCATCAGCGCCGGTGTCGCCGCGACGATCGCCGGATCGAACGCACCCGCGCCATAGATATGATCGGGATGCAGATGCGTCAGATACACCCGCACCACCGGCTTGCCCGTCAGCGTCTCGACCAAAGGCTTCAACTGCGTGCCGTAGCGATACGACGTGCCGCAATCGACCAGCACCGTACCCGCCGGCGTAGCGATGATCGTGAGGTTGGCGATCGCGCCGCCATTGGCCATCTCGATCGGCCCATCGACACCCCGCACCACCCAGATGCCGTCGCCTGCAGGCTCGGGCCGGATCGTATAGGTGAGCGCCTGCGCCCAAACGGGGGTCGCCATCAATCCGGCCAGCCCGGCCATCACACCCCGACGTCCGATCATGGTCAGCGCGCGGCGATTGCGGCGGGTGCCGCGATGACGGCCATCTTCCCGTCATAGCTGATGCCGTTGGTGTCGCTGCCCGCCAGCGTCACCGTCTCGCCGACCGCCGCATCGGGCATCACGGTGATCACCGGATCCTCCGCCACCGACGCCTCGATCTGCATCGTCCCGAAACTCTTCCCCGCGCCTTTCAATTCGACCTGATCGAGATGATAGATCGGGATGTTCCCGACGAACCCGGTATCCATCGGATGGCGGAACGCGAGCCGCACCCGCGTGCCGCCGGCATCATGCACCGCCAGCCCGCGCACCTCGCCCAGATGCTCCGCCCAATCGCCTTTCGCGCGGCTCAAAGGCGGCATCGAACACCCCCCGCCCGCCGCATCGACCCAGCCGCCGCCGACCAGCCACGACCCGTCCGCCAGTTGCACCGCGCCACGCACCGGCGTGCGCTGGTCTAGCTTGATATTGGTCGAGAGATACGCCGCCGCTGCGGTGGGCGCGTAATCCACGGCCAGTGGGATCGGGTTGAGATCGGCGAACAGGATGATGCGCTTCACCCCCTGAATGCCACGCGCGTCGATCGTCACCGGAAAGCTGCGCTGGTTCTCCGCGATCTCGGGAAAGATCACCTTCACGCGCGGATCGAACCGCACCGGATCGTCGCCGAAAAAGGTCGCACCCAGCGCCACCCAGGTCGGCGACCCCAGCGGATCGACCGGCAGCTTCGCGTGCGCAGGCACGGTGCCCAGCCCCAACAGGGCGGCGGCGAGCAACGGCAGTCTTAGGCCCATGATCTTCTCCTATCGGCCAAGATAGCATCGCTGCCCGGTCTGCTACTATGGGACCAAGGATGTAAGGAGAGGTGCGGTGATCAAGCGCTGGATTGCGGCGACCATGCTGTTCGCGACGATGCAGGTTTCGGCGCAGAGCCCGCTGTTCGATCCCGTCACCGGATACCGCATCACGCAATATCGCGGCATCGTGGACCGCGTTCCCGAAGGCGTCCGGCGCATCGATGTCCGCCAGGCCGCAGCGTGGAAAGGCCGCGCGATCTTCATCGACGTCACCCCGGCGGAAGGCGCGGTGCGCAGTGAAGACGGCGTGTGGCATCTCGCCATGCCGCATGCGACGATCCCCGGCGCGCACTGGTTTCCGGAGGCCGGACGCGGCGTGCAACCGCCCGGCATCGGGCCGTGGTTCGATCACGGGGCGGAGCGACTGACCGGCGGCAAGCGCACGCGACCGATCGTCATCTTCTGCCTGGCGGATTGCTGGATGAGCTGGAACGCCGCCCTTCGCCTGCATCGGTTCGGCTATACGCGGGTCTATTGGTTCGCGGAGGGGATCGACGGGTGGAAGGAGGCAGGCCGGCCGCTGGCTAACGTGACGCCAACGCCTTTGCCCCACTTTCGTCAGTCCCGCGCAGGCGGGAATCCATAGTGGCGAACTTCGCGCACTTATCACCATGTTCTGAGTTTATGGATTCCCGCCTGCGCGGGAATGACGAACGGGTCAAAGATCGCAGGCTCACGCCACCGCTGGCAACTGCTCCAGATGCTTCTCCAGCGTCATCGGATACTCCCGCACCCGCACGCCGGTGGCGTTGTAGATCGCATTGGCGATCGCCGCGCCTACCCCGCACAGGCCGAGTTCGCCGACGCCCTTCGCCTTCATCGGCGAGGAAATAGGATCGACCTCGTCCAGGAAGATCACCTCCTGATGCGGAATATCGGCATGCACCGGCACCTCGTACCCGGCGAGATCGTGATTGACGAAGAAGCCGAAGCGCTTGTCCACCGCCAGTTCTTCCATCAACGCGGCACCGACACCCATCGTCATCGCGCCGATCACCTGGCTACGCGCCGATTTCGGGTTGATGATCCGTCCTGCCGCACACACCGCCAGCATGCGGCGAATACGCGTCACGCCGGTATAGCTATCCACCGCGACCTCGACGAAATGCCCGGCGAAGGTCGCCTGCTGATACTTCTTGTCGAGATCGCCATATTCGATCGCGTCCTCCGCGACGATCTCGCCGCCCTTCGCCGCGTCGCCCAGCTTCGCGCTGCGATTGCCGGATTTCACCTTGCCGTCGCTGAACTGCACGTCGGCGGAATTGAAGCCGAGCTTCTGTGCCACCGCCTCGCGCAATTTCACGCAGGCGGCGTAGACGCCGGAGGTCGCGTTGTTCGCGCCCCATTGGCCGCCGGATCCGGCGGACGCGGGCTTGTCGGAATCGCCCAGCACCACCTTCACCTGATCCAGATCCACACCCATCATCTCGGCCGCCGTCTGCGCCAGGATGGTGTAGCTGCCGGTGCCTATATCCGTCATGTCGGTCTCGACCGTGACGATACCCTTGGCGTCGAGCCGCACGCGCGCGGCGGACTTCATCAACAGGCTGCCGCGATATCCGGCCGCCACGCCCATGCCGATCATCCAGCGTCCGTCGCGCACCATCGCCGGCTTGGCCGACCTCTTGTCCCAACCGAACGTCGCCGCGCCGGTACGCAGGCACTGAACCAATTGTCGCTGCGAGAAGCTACGCTCGGGCTTTTCGGGATCGACCTGAGTATCGTTGATCACGCGGAACTCGATCGGATCGATGCCGAGCTTCTCGGCCATTTCGTCCATCGCAATTTCCAGCGCCATCAGCCCCGGCGCCTCGCCCGGTGCGCGCATCGCATTGCCCTCGGGCAGGTCAAGCACGGCGAGGCGATGCTGCGTCAGCCGGTTCGCGCCGGCATACAGGATCTTGGTCTGCGCCGCCGCCGTCTCGGCAGCGCCGCCGGGCAGATCGCCCGACCAGCTCTCATGCCCGATCGCGGTCAGCTTGCCGTCCTTGCCCGCGCCCAGCCGGATGCGCTGGATCGTTGCCGGACGGTGCGTGGTGTTGTTGGCGATGAAGGGACGCGGGAGCGCTATCTTCACCGGCCGGCCGGCCGCCTTCGCGCCGAGTGCCGCCATGATCGCATCCGCGCGCACGAACAGCTTTCCGCCGAACCCGCCGCCGACATATGGCGCATCGAGCCGCACCTTGTCCTTCGGGATACCTAGCGTCTTGGCGACATCGCCCTTGCTCCAGGCGATCATCTGATTGGATGTCCACAGGGTCAGCTTGTCGCCGTCCCATGCGGCGGTGGTCGCGTGCGGCTCCATCATCGCGTGGCTATGATCGGGCGTGGTATAGGTCTGGTCCAGCTTCACCGCCGACGCCGCGAACCCGCCGGCGAAGTCGCCATAGCTGGAGTCCGCTTCCCCGCCGAAGCCCGCTTTTGGCTTCACCGCCTTATCCTTCACGGCGGCAAGATCGAAGCTGCCATCGGCGCGGGCATAATCGACGCGCACGAGTGCGGCCGCCGCCCGCGCCTGTTCGAACGTGTCCGCCACGACGACCGCGATCGCCTGATGATAATGTTCGATCTCCGGCCCGCCGAGCAATTTGGCGGTGTTGAAATTGCCCTTGGCGAGGGTTCCGGCGTTGGCGGCGGTGACGACCGCCAACACGCCCGGCGCTGCTTCGGCCTCGCGCATGTCCATCGACTTGATCCGGCCCTTGGCGATCGCCGATCCGACGATGTAGCCATAAGCCTGGTTCGCCGCGACATCGTGCCGTTCATAGGCATAGGGGGCGGTGCCGGTGGTCTTGTACTTGCCGTCGATCCGGTCGTGCGGCTTGCCGACCACCTTCAACTGATCGATCGGGTTCTGGCCTGCGGGTGTATCGAATTTCATGGGTCAGCCCTTCGCTTCGGCCAGGACCGCGGCGAGCGTGCGCTCGACCAGCGGAAGCTTGAATGCGTTTTCATGGGAGGGGTTTGCGCCGGCGAGCAGCTTGCTCGCCATCGCCTTGGCACCGCGCGGCAGATCGGCTTCGGCCGCCTCGACCCGCCATGGCCGGTGCGCAACACCGCCCACCGCGACGCGGCCCGTGCCGTCCTTCTGCACGACCGCCGCGACTGAGATCAGCGCGAAGGCATAAGACGCACGATCGCGCACCTTGTGATACAGATGCGTTCCGCCGATCGGCTTGGGCAACGTCACCGCCGTGATCAGTTCGCCCGGCATCAAGGCGGTTTCGATATGCGGTGTGTTGCCCGGCAGGCGGTGGAAGTCCGCCATCGCAATGCTGCGCGCCGCGCCGTCCGGCTTCACGGTTTCGACGGTCGCATCCAGCACGCGCATCGCCACTGCCATATCGCTCGGGTGCGTCGCGATACATGCCTCGCTGGTGCCGATCACGCCCAATTGCCGACTGAAACCGCCGATCGCGGCACAGCCCGATCCCGGCTTGCGCTTGTTGCACGCCTGGTTGGTGTCGTAGAAATACGGGCAACGCGTCCGCTGCAGCAGATTGCCCGCTGTCGTCGCCTTGTTGCGCAGCTGACCGGAAGCCCCGGCGAGCAATGCCCGGCTCAGCACGCCGTAATCGCGCCGCACCGTCTCGTCGGACGCCAAGGCGGTGTTCTTGACGAGCGCGCCGATACGCAAGCCGCCTTCCTTCGTCTTCTCGATCCGGTCTAGTTTCAGATCCTGCACGTCGATCAGATGGGCCGGCGTCTCGATCTGCAATTTCATCAGATCGAGCAGGTTGGTGCCACCGGCAATGAATTTCGCGCCCGGCGTGCGGGCGACGGCCGCCGCCGCTTCGGCGGGCGATGTGGCGCGGGTATAGGTGAACGGCTTCATGCGCGTTGCCCTCCCTGACCCTGGGCAACTTCGGTCATTGCCTCCAAAATATTCGAATAGGCACCGCAGCGGCAGATGTTGCCGCTCATCCGCTCGCGCATTTCGTCGTTCGTGACCTTGGGCTTGTCGGTCAGGTTCGCGCTGACATGGCTCGGAATGCCGGCCTTGATCTCGTCGAGCACCGCCACCGCCGAACAGATCTGGCCCGGCGTGCAATATCCGCATTGATAGCCGTCATGCTTGATGAAGGCCGCCTGCATCGCGTGCAGGTTGTTCGGCGTGCCCAGCCCTTCGATCGTCGTGACCTTGTCGCCCTGATGCATCACCGCGAGCGTCAGGCAGGAATTGATCCGCACGCCATCGACCAGAACGGTGCACGCGCCACATTGGCCGTGATCGCAGCCCTTCTTGGTGCCGGTCAGGTGCAGATTTTCGCGCAAAGCGTCGAGCAAGGTGGTGCGGGTGTCGACCTCCAGGTCCCGGCGCTTGCCGTTGACCTGCAGCGACACCTTCATCGTTTCAGGGGCTGGCTGCGCGGCAGGCGTCGCGGCCTGAACTTCGGGCACCGCGCTCAACGCCGCCACCGCGGCGCCGCCGACCAGGACCCCGCGACGCGAGACCGCCACTTCGCCGGATGTTTCCATGAAATATTGCCCCTTACTTTTCGGCCGATGACCGACGGTGCCGATGCACTGGTCTGCCGAACTGTTTCACTACGCATGGCACGTGTAACGCATCGCATGCGTGAAACGATGCGGCGGATTGATATGACTGGCGGCATGAAGTTATCTTGGAATTTCATCAATGACGAACGGACTATATCTTTCGGGATATAGTATGAGCGCGATCAGGCGAAGCGGATCGTCGCGCCGCCTTCCTGCCGGATCACCCGCGCCTCGACATCGTAGAGCGCGCTCAGCAGCACATCGGTGAACATCGCGTCCGCCGCGCCCTGCCCGACGATCCGCGCGCCCTTCACCGCCACGACATCGTCCGCGATGCGCAGCGCCAGATCGAGATCGTGCAGGGCGACGATCACCGTGCAGCCACCATCGACGAGCGCGCGCAGCCGTCGCGCCGCATCGAGCGCATGGCGCGGGTCCAATCCCGCGGTCGGCTCGTCGACGATCAGCACCTCCGGCGCGCCGACCGTCGCGCGGGCGAGCATGACGCGGGCGAGTTCACCGCCCGAAAGCTGCGTCGCCGGGCGATCGCGCAACTCCATTAGATCGTAACGCGCCAGCGCCGCATCGATCTTCGGCTGCCACGATCCGGGCAGTCCGCCGAACGCCGGCAGATGCGCGGTCAGGCCCAGGGCGACGACGCGCTCCACGCTGATCGCCCAGTCGATCCGCGGGTTCTGCGGCAGATAGGCCCGCCGCATGGCCAGCGTCTTGCGCGAGAACGACGATAGCGCCTCGCCGCCCAGCGTCACGCTCCCGGCCTCGACCGCCAGCAGCCCGGCGGCGACGTCCAGCAACGTCGATTTCCCCGCGCCGTTCGGCCCGATCACCACCGTCAGCCGCCCCGCCACGAACCGCGCATCGGCGGCATCGAGCACCACACGCCCGCCGCGCCGCACGGTGATGCCCTGCACCGCCAGATCGCTCACGGCGCGGTCCTCCGCACATGCAGCACCAGCCACAGAAAGAACGGCGCACCGATCACCGACACGAACACGCCGAGATGGATTTCCGTGCCGAAATCGAATATCCGCGTCGCCAGATCGGCGGCCAGCACGATCAGCGCGCCGACGATCGCCGCCGGCACCAAAGTCGCCCCCGGCCGATGCCCGACCAAAGGCCGCACGATATGCGGCGCGACCAGCCCGACGAACCCGATCGCCCCGGCAACCGCCGTCGCCGCGCCGACGCCCAGCGCCGTGCCGAGCAACGCGAGCAACCGCGCCCGCCCGACATGCACACCCAGACTCTCGGCCGCCGCCTCGCCCAGCGACAGCGCATCGAGCGCACGGCCCGTCAGCAACAGCAACACCACGCCCGTGAGGATGAACGGCCCCGAGAGCAGCACATGATCCCAGCTGCGATCCTTGAGCGACCCCATTAGCCACGTCATGATCTCGTACGCCGCGAACGGATTGGGCGCGAGATTGAGCGCCAGGCTCACCCCGGCGCCCGCAATGCTCGACATCGCCACGCCCGCTAGGATCAGCGACAGCGTACCCCCGCGCCGCGACAGGACGAACGCCACCCCCGCCGTCGCCAAAGCCCCGGCCATCGCGAACACCGGCGTCGCCAGTCCAAAACTCGCGGCAAACCCATAATAGATCGCGATCACCGCCCCGAGCGACGCGCCCGAAGACACGCCGAGCAACCCCGGTTCGGCCAACGGATTGCGCAACAACCCCTGCAATACCGCGCCCGAAAGCCCGAGAATCCCCCCGACCATCACCGCCAGCACGACACGCGGCAGGCGCACCTCGACCAGGATCAGCCGATCGAGACTATCGCGCGGCGCCCCGAGCGCCCGGATCACCTCCCCTGGCGTCATCCAAACCGACCCGGCGAGCAAGGACGCGAACGCCAGCCCCACCAGCGCGATCAACAGCAGGATCAGCCACCGCGCGCTCACGACGTCACCGCCGCGACCTGCCGCCGCAATGCGACCGCCGCATCGCCGATCGCCGGCGTTCCGCAGATCGTCGCCGATTGCGCCACCGTCAGCCGCTTCGCCGCCGGCCAGAAGCGCCGCACCAGGGGATGCCCGGTGACGTTGTCGCCCAGCGACCCCTCACGCGGATCGGCGACACCCCTTATGATGAAGTCCGGTTTAGCGCGCAACAAAGCCTCGATCCCGCCGCGCGCGCCGACCCTCGTCAGCCCGGCGGCATCGACGATCGCGGACAGGAACGGACTGTCCCCCATTCCGTCCCGTCCCCAGGACGCGACGGTGATCGGCTTCGCGCCGCGCACCGGTGCCAGTTGCGCATCCATCCGAGCGATCAGCGCCGCGCCGCTTTGCTCCACGCCCAGCGCCGCCGCCAACACGGCGACATTGCGCCGTATCCCCGCGACATCGCCCGAATCCGCCAGCTCAAGCACCGGATAGCCCAGCCGCCGCAACATCGCCCGCCCGCCGGGATTGGAAAACGTATCGGTCACGATCAGGTCCGGCCGCGTCCGCGCGACCTCCTCGACGCTGCCGTGATTGGCCGCCACGCGACGCGCCGCCACGAACTGCGCCGAATAGCGCGGGTCGCGCGACAACCACGTGACGGAGGCGATCCGCCCCGGCGGCAGCAGCGCAAGCACCAATTGGTCTGTGCACTGGTTCAAACTCATCACCCGCATCGGCCGCGCGACCGACACGGGCTTGGCCGGCACGCCCACACCGCAGCCACCCAAAAGTCCGGGTAGCAGCAACGTGAGCCATGCCGGCCGCACTTTCATCAGAAGCGGGCCTTCACGCCGCCATACGCGCCGCGACCCGGCGTGGCGAAGCTGAACACCTCTTCGTAGCGCTCGTTGAACAGATTCTCGACGCGGCCGAAGACCGAGAAGCGATCGCTCAATTTATATTCGGCGTTCAGGTTCACCAGCACATATTCCTGCAAGCTCACCCGCACCGGAATGAAGCTCGGATTGGTAAAGGCGACATCGTCCTGCCGTCCGTTGTAGCGCACGGTCAGCGTGGTCGAGAATCTTTTGTCCATGCTGAACACGGTCGTGTTGAAGCTGCCGATATGGTTCGGGCGGCGCACCTCGACCGTGCCGTTTTCGCGTGCGTGCAGATAGGTGTACGCGATGTCGAAGCGTAGCTGATCGATCGGCTGGGCCGAGGCGAACACCTCGACGCCCTTCTGCCGCGACAAGGTCGTGCGGTTGGCCGGCGATGCGACGAATGTCGGTGCCGGGAAGGTCGTGTAGATCTCGTCTTCCAGCTTGCTGTCGAAATAGGTCGCGCCGATCTTCGCCTTGCCGCCGGCGATCTCCTGATCGAGGCCCGCTTCCCAGCCCTTGGACTTTTCCGGCTTCAAATTCGGGTTGCCGATGTAGCGGCCGTCCGCATAGGCGAAGAGTTCGAAATAGCCCGGATTCTTGACGCCGGTGCCGTACGCGCCATGCGCGCGCAGCCCGAACGGCAGACGGTATCCGGCCTGCAGGCGATAGGTTGTCACATCGGCGAAGCGATCGTTCTGGTCGCGACGGATCGACGCGCCCAGCACCAGAGCATCGGCGATCGTGCCTTCATACTGGCCGACGAAACCCCAATTCTCGGTCGATTTGCGCCCGCTGAACGCGAACGGCGAGACGACCGTATTCTGGAATTCCTCGCGCTCGTAATCCACCGCACCCGTCAGTTTGCTGCGAAACTGGTCGCTGCCGAACTGGAAGCTCGATTCAAGCGATCCCTTGTAGCGGCGGCCCTTGTCGCCGTAATCCACGCCGAACGCGCTGTAACCCGTGCGGGTCGTGTCGGCGATCTGCCCGGTCAGCGCGGTGTTCCACTTGCCGTCGGCCAGCGACAACGCCGCGCGCAGCAGGCCGTAATAGGCCTTGTTGCGGAAATGGCTGCCGGGCGTATCGACGATGTAGCCGAACTTAGGACCCGAAAACGCCGTGTCGTTGCTCAGCGCATCGGTGTAGCTGTAGCGACCCACGCCGGTCAGCTTGAAGATGTCGGACGGCGTCCAGTTCACCTTCGCGCTCGCGCCTACCCCGGTGTAACCCACATTGCGTGTGCCATCCCGCGCGGTCGGCGTGCCATTGGTGCGATAGAGCGTGCCGGACAATGCGTAATCCAGCGTCCCCGCCACGCCGCCGAAGCGCGCCGCGCCCGCCGCCGTGCCGAACGATCCGCCTTCTACGCGGGCGCTCAGGCCCTGCGATTCGGTGCCGGTCGGCGTGATGTACTGGATCACGCCGCCGATTGCGTCCGAACCGTAGAGCGACGATTGCTGCCCGCGCAGCACTTCGATCCGCGCCTTGTCGTCAGCGATCAGCGTGCCGAAATCGTACTGGCCCTGATAAGGGTCGGACGCCTCGATTCCGTCGATCAGGACGAGCACGTGATTGGCTTCGGTGCCGCGAATGCGGATGTCGGTCAGGCCGCCGATCGAGCGGTTGACCGCGACACCCGGCACATCGCGCAGGATGTCGGACACGTTGCGCGTCTGGCGTTCCTCGAGTTGCTCGCTGCTCAACACCGTGATGGATGCCGGCAGATCCTTGACGGCGATGCCTTCGCCGGAGCGCGATGCGGTGACTGTGATGTCGTTGCCCTCTGCATCCTTGGGCGGCAGCGAGGCGTCGCTCTGCGCGAGCGCGGGCGTGGCGGCGACAAGCGCCAGCAGAGATACGAAAACGGTCTTCATAATGTTAAGTCCCCCCGCGCCATTCTGGACGAAGCGACTGGGGCCGTTTGCCGCGTAAAAACGCGAACGACGGCGACGATTCAGCCGAACGGACGCGGAGCCCGGCTGCCTCGACACCGTGTGCGGCCCCGGCCGCACGGTTCGGGAACCCGGCAAAGCATGACTTTGCCTGGGACCCGGTTCGTCGCTCGAACGGACTCGTTCCGTGCCCCGGCCATCCCCTGGATCCGAGAGCATGAGCGACAGCGCCGGCAGGTCTCCTGGCTCACGGGTCAAGGCTCGATGCACGCCTTCCCAGATCGTCAGATCCAGTGGCTGCCCCGCCGGCCCGTTCAAGGGGCCTGGGCAGGACGTGTGCATCGCGCTCTCCGCTTACAGTTGCAGGGACAGCCGCGGCTTTGGGAGGATATCCTCCCGCACCGCATTCCACATTTGAGCCCCTTGCGGGGCACCGGCGCGATCATTCGAAGCCGGATGGTTCGCACCCGGCTTCGATTGCGCCCTTAGTGGAAATGCTGCGCTGCGCAAACGAAATCGGCGCGGGCAAGCGGCGCTGGAGCACGATGGGTTCACCCTGGATAAAGATGAATTCAAACGGAGCCGTTCGTGCTGAGCCTGTCGAAGCACGTGTTCCATGATCGCCGGTCGTGCTTGGAACACGTCCTTCGACAAGCTCAGGACGAACGGAGATGGGATGATCCAACCTCACGTCATCATGCACCAGCACGGACCGACATTTAGGTTTTGGATGGCTTCGAAGGCGGTTTCTCCCCTAAAAAACCGTCACCCCGGACCTGCTCCGGGGTCCACCGTGCCGCGAACTCGGCAATCAAACGATTGTTCGTATCGAAAGCCGCTTGGTGGACTCCGGAACAAGTCCGGGGTGACGGAGAATTTGGAGGAACTTCCAAAAACAGTGAATGTCGATGGGCAGTAACGGCCCATCAAGAGATGCACCGAAGTATCGCCCCGGTCAGCCGTGGCCCGTGCGCAGGTTGAGCACCACCACCCCGAGCACGATCAGCCCGATCGCCGCCAGCGCGATCATGTCCAGTTTCTGGCCATAGACGATTCACGCCACCGCCGTGACCAGCACCACGCCCGCCCCGGACCAGATCGCATAGGCGACGCCGATCGGGATCGAGCGCAGCGCGAAGGACAGGAAATAGAAGGCGGCGGCATAACCGATCACGACGATCAGCGAGGGCCACGGCCGCGTGAACCCTTCCGCCGACTTGAGAAAGGACGTGGCGATCACTTCCGACAGAATCGCCATCGTCAGCCAGATCCAGTTCGGCACGGCTCAGTTCCCGTCGATATCCGTCGCGGCCGAGCGCAACACCGTTGCAAGCCGCGCCGACCATTCCGCGCATCCGGCCGTCGTCCCGATCAAATCCTGCCGCACCTCGATCTCGGCATAAGGTCGCTGCGCCGGATAGGCATGGCGCGGCACGGTATAGTCGATCGTGTCCATGCTGTAGGGCTGATTGTCGCCCACCGTCAGCGCCTCGTCGGTGCGCAACGCGGCGAGCAGCGCCTGCGCGAATGCCGTATCGCCGCCATCGTGCAGCACCCCGACCTCCCATGGCCGCGCAATGCCCTGCATGGCGGGCGTGAAGCTGTGGAGCGCGACGAGGATCGTCCCCTGCCCCGCCGCGTCACGCCGCGCGATCTCCGCGCCGATCGCTTCCTGATACGGCGTATGGATCGCCGCCACGCGTGCGGCGCGCTGGCTGGCATCCAGATCGCGATTGCCCGATACAACGGTCAGGTCGCTGACCTCGGGCATCGCATCGGCCCGCGCGGGATCGCGATTGCAGTCGATCACGAGGCGCGAATAGGTCTGCCGCACGAACACCGCGTCCAGCGCCTCGGCCAGCATCGGCCCCAATTCGCCGATGCCGATATCCCAGCCGATGTGCCGCACAAGTTCTTGCGGTGGCAGGCCCAAAACGGCGAGACTTTCGGGCACCACATTCCCGGCATGGTCGCCGATCAGCAGGAAGGGCGACGCTCCACCCGGATTGATCACCTGCACCGGCGATGGATCGTTCGCGCCCAGCAATGCCGCCGCCATGTCGCTGTCCTTCCTAACCGTCCGCCGCTCGTCTAAGCCTTAGCCCACATCATGAACACCGTCCTAAACATCACCCGGTCGATTCTCGGCCAGCCGTGGCGCTGGCGCGCGCTGGAAACCGATACGCGCGATCCCGGCTTCGCGCCCGACGATCTCGTCACGCAATTGCTGCTGTCGCGCGGTTGCCCGCGCGAGGATCTGGAGGCGCACAAGGCCCCCAGTATCCGCAGCTTCATGCCCGATCCGTCGATCTTTCGCGATATGGACAAGGCCGCCGAACGGCTCGCCGATGCGATCGCGCGCAAGGAATCGGTCACCGTCTTCGGCGATTACGACGTGGACGGCGCGACCTCCGCCGCGCTGATGATCCTGTTATTGCGCGATCTCGGGCTGGAGGCGAAGGCCTATATCCCCGATCGCCTGATCGAAGGGTACGGCCCCTCGGGTGCCGCCATGCTGCGCCTGAAGGCGGAGGGCGCGGACCTGATCGTCACCGTCGATTGCGGCGCGCAGGCGTTCGACGCGCTCGATGCCGCGCGCGATGCCGGGGTCGATGTGATCGTGGTCGATCACCACAAATGCACGCTCGCTTTGCCGCACGCGCATGCGCTGGTGAACCCGAACCGGCTCGATGAAGCGGAGGGCGCGGCGCATGGGCATCTCGCGGCGGTCGGTGTCGCCTTCCTGCTCGGCGCGGCGCTGATCCGCGTGATGCGCGCGCGCGGGGCCTTTGCCGACATGCCCGAACCGCGCCTGCTCGATCTGCTTGACATCGTCGCCTTGGGCACCGTGGCCGACGTGGCGCAGCTGCGCGGCCTCAACCGTGCGTTCGTCGCGCAGGGGCTGAAGGTGATGGCGCAGCGGCGTAACATCGGCCTCAACGCCCTGATCTCCGCCAGCCGCCTGACCCGCGCGCCGACCGCGCAGGATCTCGGCTTCGCGCTGGGGCCCCGCATCAACGCCGGCGGCCGGGTCGGCAAGTCCGACCTCGGCGTGCGCCTTCTCACCACGCGCGATCCGCAGGAGGCCGCCGGAATCGCCGCCGAACTCGATCGGCTGAACGAGGAACGCCGCGCGATCGAGGGGATCGTGCAGGAGGCCGCCGACGCGCTGGCGGGCGTGGCCAGCGAGCGCGCCGTGCTCGTCGTCGCCGGGCGGGGCTGGCATGCCGGCGTGATCGGCATCGTCGCCGGTCGCCTGAAGGAGAAATACGGCCGCCCGGCGATCGTCATCGCGCTGGACGAGAACGGCATCGGCAAGGGCTCGGGCCGCTCCGTGTCTGGCGTCGATCTCGGCGCGGCGGTGCTGTCGGCTAAGGATAGCGGCCTGCTTGTCGCGGGCGGCGGGCACGCGATGGCGGCCGGATTGACGATCGCGGAGGACCAATTGGCTGCGTTCGGCGACTTCCTCGAATCGCGCCTGGCGGACGCTGTGGCCCGCTCGATCGGCGACCGCGCCCTCCTGCTGGATGCCCTTTTGGCCCCCGGCGGCGTCACGCCCGCATTGGTCGAAGCTTTGGACAAAGGTGGCCCCTACGGCATGGGCTGGCCACAACCCCGCATCGTCGCCGGCCCGGTGCGGATCATCAAGGCGGACATCGTCGGCAACGGGCATGTCCGCATCATCATCGCCGGCGACGACGGCCGTTCGCTAAAGGCCGTCGCCTTCCGCCAATCCGGAACCGCGCTCGGTGCCGCCCTGCTCGGCGCACCGCCCCATCGCCGCCTATGGCTCGCCGGCCGCGTGAAGATCGACGATTGGGGCGCGAAACCCGCCGCCGAACTCCATCTCGACGACGCGGCTTGGGCGGATTGAGCAAACAGGCAAATCAGCGGGTTGACCAGCGCGGCGCATTTCCCTAACCGCCTCCAACCAACCGGCGCTGCCGGCATGGCCCCTTCGTCTAGCGGTTAGGACGCGGCCCTTTCACGGCTGAAGCACGGGTTCGATTCCCGTAGGGGTCACCAGCGTCAAGCGAAAAATGGCGGAAGCCCGCGCCTTTTCTGTAGATGCGGCGGATTGGAACCACACTTGCTCCCACAGAATGTTTGGTTTTTTACGGGCCGTTGCGGAGCGTCATGAGCTTTTTTCGGACGGCCACTCAATCAGCCGAGCATAAAATGCGTCGTGTCGGCTTCGACCCATACTAGTCGTTCCGGATCGATTTACCGCCGGCCGAAACCAGTCGCTCGTTCCTCACCTAATTCGTTATTAGCAAAACGATTCGAGGCGATGTGGCGCTCGCCAAAGCCGAAGCCACCGACCGTTGCGGCCATCTCGTCTACTACCAGACTGCTCACTTCGCCGCTATCGTTCTAGCTGCGACCGCCGTTTTCTGGCCGTGATCAACGAGTACTTATATTTACGGGAGGGGGGTTGCATCCGACGCATGCCGTTGACGCTATTTGCCTCGTCACTTCCGGATCGAAAGTAATTTTGACGAACTGCCGTAAAATTTTGTTCGGTGTGGCCGACTTTCAACGGTAAAATGTCTGAGCAGCGCCGATACGCTAAAATTTTTGTCATCGCGGACGCCCCGGTAAATACGTAGGAGACCCAGATCGATTGCAATGCCTCGTGGGCATCGCAACTTCCGATCAGCGCATTGTAGATTTTTTGGAGCCAACCGTGCCAAGCAAGACCCCTGCGACTCTCGAGGTCCGAATTGCAGTTCCGGGAGACGTACTGGGTATCTTGGCGCTGATCAGCCGCGCTTATCCTGGAATAGAAAATTACAGCGCTGGCCAGATCAGCGGTCAGATCAACAATTTTCCGCAAGGCCAGTTCGTTGCCATTTTTGAAGGCGCGATCGTCGGATATTGCGCGTCCTCGCGCATCGACGAGGCGATCGCTCTGTCTCCGCATGATTGGGCAACCATCACGGGCAACGGGTTTGGCAGCCGGCACGACGCCACCGGCGACTGGTTGTACGGGATCGAAATGGCGGTCGACGAAGGTCACCGCGGGCTACGCATCGGCAAACGCCTTTACGAGGCACGACGCGTGCTGGCTGAGCGCCTGGAACTGCGTGGAATAGTCTTCGGCGGGCGTATGCCGGGCTATGCCCGCACTAAAGCAAAGGTGACAAGTCCTGATGATTATCTTGCCCGGGTCGTAGCCGGGGAGTTTCGCGATCAGGTAATCGGATTCCAGCTTTCGAATGGCTTCACGCCGCTTCGCGTGCTGGAGCGATATCTCCCGTTTGACAAAGCGTCGGACGGGTTTGCCGCGCATATGATCTGGCGCAATCCCTACGTCGACCCAAACGAGCCAGTCGCATTTCGCGTACCGCGCGATGTTGAAAGCGTCCGGCTCGCTACCGTACAATTCCAAGCACGTGCGGTCGACGACTTTGCCGCCTTCGTCAAAAACGTCGAATATTTCGTCGATGTTGCTGCGGAATATCGTTCGGACTTCGTAGTTTTTCCCGAGCTGTTCACTATGTCCCTGCTATCGTTTGAACCAGAAGTGCTGTCACCGATCGAAGCAATCGACCGGATGACGGAGCACCGCGCGCCCATCGTCGCCGAGCTTTCGCGGATGGCGTTGCGGTACAATATAAACATCATCGGAGGGTCGCATCCGACGCGCGTCGAAGACGGGAGCGTCCAGAACATTGCCTATGTGTGCCTTCGCGACGGATCGATCCACTCCCAGGAAAAGATCCACCCAACCCCAAACGAGGCATATTGGTGGAAAATCAAGGGAGGCAACTCCGTCGACGTAATCCAGACCGACGTCGGCCCAATCGGCGTTTTGATCTGCTACGACAGCGAGTTCCCCGAACTTGCGCGCCGCCTCGTCGACGAGGGTGCTCGTATCATCTTTGTTCCGTTCTGCACCGATAATCGCCAAGGGTATATGCGGGTGCGATACTGCGCGCAGGCACGCGCGATCGAAAACCAGTGTTTTGTGGTACTGTCAGGTAACGTCGGCAATCTCCCCGGCGTCGATAACATGGATATTCAATATGCTCAGTCCTGCATTTTGACACCCTGCGATTTTCCGTTTGCTCGCGATGGCATCGCTGCTGAGGCCAGTGAAAATATCGAGACCGTAACGATAGCCGACGTGAACTTGGCCGATCTCACCTGGGCGCGCGCTGAAGGCACTGTACGCAACCTCGCCGATCGACGCTTCGACTTATATCGGATTGAATGGAAAGAAGGTGGCAAACGCGATACCATCATACCCGAAGCGCGCCCACGCGGCACCAAAGCGCCTGGTGGCGGTTAGTCGTAGGGACGAGCTTTTTAGATCGGCATGTTCGGATTCGCGATCTGGCCGAATCATTGCTGACCTCAGCAAACTCAGGCGCGCAAAGAAATATTCTCGTACGGGATCGAAATCGCGGGAAGTGCTGCAAGCATCGGCTGAGCAAAAATGAAGCCCTGAATATAGCGGACGCCCAGTTGTGTCAGCGTGCTTAACTCAGCCTCGGTTTCGATGCCCTCTGCGATCACTAGGATACCCATTGCCGCCGCTAGCTTAATGACGGCATCGACGATCATTCGCCGTGGCATGCTGACTTCGATCCCACGGACAAGTTCCATGTCCAGCTTAATAATATCCGGCTGAAATCTTGCCAATAGGTTCAGGCCGGCATGGCCTGCGCCAAAGTCATCGAGCGCCGTGCCAAAACCCATTTGCTGATAACTTTTAACAATGTGCGCGATGTGTGCGGGATCGACCATCTCTTCGTTTTCGGTGAATTCGAAAATCAGCCTCGATGTCGGTAAGCCTACAGCCTTCGCGGTTGCCAGGGTCAACTTGATGCACGCCGCGGGCGAATAGACTGCATTTGGCAAGAAGTTGATCGAAAGTTTTGCCCCGCTGTTTAGGATGCCTGCGGCCGTCGCCAACTCAATTGCGCGAACCCTGCAACGCTGATCGAAAGCGTAACGGTTGCCTGGGGTCACCTGCGCAAGAACGCTCGCTGCAGATTCGCCAGACGGACCACGCACGAGCGCCTCATATGCGAAAGGAAGCTGCGTTGTCAGATCGACGATCGGCTGAAATGCCATCGAGATTTCAAATTCCAAAGCGTCGCCGTTTTTGCAGCCGTCGCAGCTCATTTTCGGTAGACCTTATGATTACGCCTGATTTCACAAGCGCGTAGCCTGCCATAAATTAGTTAATCAAACACAGCGGCATAGGCTATTTCGCCAATTCGGGGATATTTGGTCGCTTTCGAGTTTCGCGGTGATCAGACATTGAAAATGTCGCTCCGGACTGACTGCTTGTGCATCGGTGCGTAATTTTTGAGCAGGCAATATCCGGTATTGATGCACATCATCGTGGCTGCCGGTGAACCGATAAGCCGCGGCTTCGACGGCACCTCAGCCATCGCACGCAGTCTCTGGTTAAATTCGTTTCCGACCTTTTAACCATTAGATCCTAGCGTTCTCATCTCCGCTTCTGAGGACGATCCTGTGCGTATCGATCAACTTCAACCGACGCCTACCTCGGCCCAACCGCTCGAGATACCTCCACAACTTTTAGACAGCGTGCTGCGGCATCAGTCCCATTTGTCGTCCCTTGTCGATAGCCTGCGAGCCGCCGGATTAGGCGAAGACGTGGTTGCGGCCAGCGTTCGCACGTTGGTCGACAGTTATGCCGATGACCTTACGGTCGCCATCCGCGCCATGATGAAGGAAGAGCATCATGGATGACACCCAGTTACACGACGATGATGCGAGGGTTGCCGCACTGCGCCGGCTGGACGTGCTCGACACCGCGCTCGAAGAGCCATTCGAGAAGATAGTTACCCTCGTTCGGACGGTGCTGGCTGTCCCGATGGCAACAGTGACGCTCGTGGATCGCGACCGGCAATGGTTCAAGGCCAAGCGCGGTATCGATCATACCGAAACGCCGCGCTCGATTTCGTTTTGCACCCACACAATCGCGCAGCGCGAGCCACTGATCATCGAGGATGCCCGATCCGATCCACGTTTCGCAAACAGCCCGCTAGTTGTTGGTCCCCCGTTCGTCCGCAGCTATGCCGGCATCCCGCTGCGGACCCCCGAGGGATATAACGTCGGGGCGCTGTGCGCGATGGATTCCCGTCTGCGTGGTTTCAGCCCCGCGGACGTTGCGATCCTGAGCAATTTTGCCAATATCGTATGTGACGAACTCGAGCTGCGGCTGATCGCCCAGGTCGATCATTTGACCGGGGCGCTCACCCGGCGAGGCTTTATCGAACAAGCCGAACGTGAAATGGCGCGCGCGGTTCGCTACGGCCGGAAAAGCAGTTTGGTGATACTCGACGTCGATCATTTCAAATCCGTCAACGACACCCACGGTCACACGGTAGGCGATCAGGTGCTGCGTCAGATCGCTAGCATCGCCGAAGTGACGTTACGCCCCAGCGACGTGTTTGGTCGTTTGGGCGGCGAGGAGTTTGCCATGCTGCTCCCGGAGACCAGTGACGCGGAAGCACTCCAGGTCACGGAGCGGTTACGACGGACAATTGCAGATTTCGCGATGCCTTTGCCAGGCGGCGGGACACGACACGTGACGGCAAGTTTTGGTATCGCCGAATGGTCTGCCGGTTTTGCCTCCACCACAGCTTGGATCGAACAGGCCGATACGATGCTCTACCTCGCGAAAGCAAGCGGGCGGAATTGTACGAAATTAGCGGCGTCTGTTCAGCAGCGATGAATTTCTGAGGGTAAGTTCGGACCGCTTGTAGGGTCGGATGACCCAGTTTGGACGTTCTGCTGCCCCTTTGTGATTCCCAACTTCAGACGCTCATTCACTTCGCGTTGTCCGCACGGCTTTCCCTGTGCGGACCGCCCCGACGCCAGCATACCCCCGCCGCTCGTCCATAACTAACGCCGCATGGAGATGCGCGACCACTTGCCACCTTGCGGCGGGCGCTACCATTCGTTGACAGCAGATCGTGAGAGCCGCGTTGTTTTAGCATCGTGACGGCGAACAGACGATTGAACTGCGCGTTCCCCGTTTGAGCGGCCACAGCAGCTTCCCAGCCGCAAGACCATTATGCTCAACCGTCGTGCGCGACATCGAACACGGCAGACACGAGCGCTGCCATCTCCAGGTTACCGCGAGCCGTGCAAGGCCAGGCCGGCCGCCCGCATAGAACCGAGATGATCGGGCGAAGACACTGACAAGCTATTCCAGGCGAACGCGGAACGGGATGCCGCGCCATCGGACCAGATGAACTGCGCGACGATCAACATTTCCTCAGAGGTCGGTGCCCTCCCCTCGCCGATGCAATCGATCACGGCATTCACAAACAACGGACTGGACGATCGTGACATGCTGGCACCTCAACGTGGCTGATGGCCGATGTAGGTGGCGCGGACTTCACCGACATCGCCTACCTCTCGATACGCGCCAGACCGAATACAGCACGAGCCAGATGGCACGACCGCTATATCTCCCCAAGCCGCATTTGGGTAAGTTGCGACGTCGCCACCACCCTTGCCGCGAGCACGGTGACGATAGGGAGCTGGGATCAGCTTCCGCCCGCAGTGCCGAGTGCCTGCCATGCCTAACGTTCAAGATTACGACCTTGCCTATAGCAAGAAGCGCGAACAAGCCGAGCGGCAGGCGTCGGCCATGGCGAACGACAGTTGCGCCAAAGTCGTCCATCGATCTTTGGCAGTGCTGTATGGTGATCGCGTTATCTCTGCCCGGCGCGCGATCATTGCGAGTAGTTTAAAGTCATAGCGTAAGGGTTGGGCCACACTCGTACGCTCAAAGCCGACATCGCCGAGGCTTTGGCCGACCACGAGGTCGCAGACTTCGATGTGACGAGCTTGGCGCTCTATCGCTGTGTGCCGCAGCACGGCAGCTTCGTTGTCGTCAAGGATATTGGCGACCCGCAAGCGGCCCGAGATAGCATACAGCACCGGGGGATAAGTCACGATGACCCATAACCAGACGTTCGTCGCGCCCTCGTGGCGGCCAACAACCGGACGTTCATTCAGGAGCAGACCGAGATTAAAAAGGCCGAAAGTGGGAAGGCAAACCTGTTCGGATCTGCCAACAATCGGTCCTACGCGGAGGCGCTTTTATTGCAAACGTCCTATCGGATCTGTCTTAGACGATCGTTGCGACGCTTCTTATAGATTTAAGAAGCACACGAGATAATTGTTCGACTGAATAGGGTTTGTGGAGCAGTTCGAAGCCGTGTGTCCCGGTTTGTGCTAGAACGTCGCTGTACCCGCTCGCCAGCACGACGGGCACGTCAGGGTAGAGGTGCCGGACTTCTCGGGCCAGGTCGATGCCGCTCATACCGGGCATGACGACGTCGGAAAACACAATCTGAAACCGTTCCGAACCGCGCTCGAGCTCTTCCAACGCACGGCGACCGTCGGGCGCAAGTACGCTGGCGTAGCCGAGTTCTTGCAACGCCTGCGTCGCGAAGGCACCAACATGTTCATTGTCTTCAACGACGAGGACACACGCGCCACCGCCGTGAGAGCGCGCGTCAGAGCGTTCGACAGCCTGCAATCCAGCCTCTTTCGGATAGGCGCGCGGCAGATACAACGTAAACGTAGTGCCTTCGCCTATCGCGCTTTCCACATGGATATCGCCGCCCGACTGTTTTGCGAAGCCGATGACCTGGCTTAGGCCCAGCCCCGTGCCCTCGCCAACTTTCTTGGTCGTGCAGAACGGCTCGAAGATGCGTTGCACCTTGTCGGCGTCGATGCCCGTTCCGGTGTCCGTGATCGAAACGGCGATGTAGTCGCCGTCTACCGACGGATGGCCGCGCGTCGGAGGAATGGACGACGCCGGCGTGGTCGCTACGGTCAGCGACCCCTCGCCGTTCATCGCGTCGCGCGCATTGATCGCCATGTTTATGATCGCGGTATCGAATTGGCCCTTGTCCGCAAGGATGAAGGCGAGCTCTGCGGGAGGCGCCAACGCCAAGGAGATGCGAGATCCTATCAGCGTGCGAACGATCCCAGCGACTTCGTTCAGGCTCTCGCCCGCGTCAAAAAGTTCGGGCATCAACGCCTGACGCCGCGCGAAGGCGAGCAGCTGCCCAGTCAGCTTAGCCGCTCGATCGGCTGTCTCGCCAATCGCGTCGACGTAGCGCGAGCGCTTTTCTTCCGACAGGCCGTCGCGGCGCAACAGATCGACCGAACCGCGGATCACGGTCAGAAGATTATTAAAATCGTGTGCGACGCCGCCCGTTAACTGACCAATCGCCTCCATCTTCTGTGCTTGGCGTAGCGCGTCCTGCGCGGCCTCGCGCTCGGCGGTGCGCTGCTCAACGCGCTCCTCCAGTTCGTCCGCCAAGCGTTGCAGCTTGTACTCGGCCTCGCGCTGCGAAGAGATGTCCGTGTTGGTGCCGAACCAGCTGGCGATGGCGCCAGAGCCGTCGCGTACAGGCTGAATACGCGTCAAAAACGGGCGGAAGGTGCCATCCGCCCCGCGCAATGGAAATACCATCTCGAACGGGTGTCCGCTCGCGATCGACGCGGTCCATCGTTCCATGACGGCCGGGAGCGCGTCGGGGTCGTGAACCGATTGCCAGCCCCAGCCTTCCATATCGACGGAGGTCGTCCCCGTGTACGCGTACCAACGCGCATTGTACCAGTTGATGTAGCCGTCCGGACCGGCGCTCCAGCACAAGGTGGGGATTGAGTCGGCGAGGTCGCGAAACTGCGCCTCGCTTTCCCGCAGCATTTCCAGCCTGCGACGCGCTTCATACTGCCGGCGGCGGCCGCGGAGTGCGGCCTCGGCGAGGCTGACCAGCGTCGTGGGGTGGAACGGACGTTCGACGAAGGTGACGTTGCCCAAAGTGCGCAAGTGAAGCGATGCAGACGGGTTGCGCTCGAGCCAGCCACCCCGATGCGTTAGGAGAACAAACGGGAAGTCGGACCATTCGGGCTGAGCGGCGATCCAAGCCGACACCGCGCGCATATCGCCGCTAACTAGTGCTTCCTCCGTCAATACGGCAAAACCCGCGCCAGCCTCGAGCTCGCGGCTGAGCGCGTTTATGTCGGCGCAAACGCAGGCGCCGAGCTTGGCTTCGACGAGCATCCGCGCAGCGATGTCGGCGTCACGGCCCATCGGCGCTAGGATCAGCGCCCGTTCTGACAGCTCACTTGGCAAATGTGCTGTCCGGCACGAAGCTGGTCAACAAGGGGTTCACTCCAGTCCCTATGTAAATCGGAATACCCTTTAAGACGCCTTGGAAATCTTGAAGCGGCTCGCCAAGCGCAATGCCTGAAGATCCAATCCGGTACTCGCGGATCGTGTTCTCGTGTGTTCCCATCCGTTTCTTGATCACGGAGATTGCGCGCAACACGCGGCCAAGTGCCTCGAAGTAGCGCAGCATGATGACTGTATCGGCCAGATAAGTAACGTCGACTGGGCTTTGCATGTCGCCAACTACGCCCTGCTGGGCGACGGTCAGGAAAGTCATAATGCCCTGCCGGTTCAGATACTGCAGCAACTCATGCATGTGAAGAACGAGCGCCTGCTCCTCGGGCATGGCCGCATTGTAGCCGTTGAGGCTGTCGATTGTAACAACGCGGACTGCGTGTTCCTCGACATAGGTTCGGACCATGTGGGAAAACTGCCCCGGGCTTAGTTCGGCGGCGTCAACCTGCTGTATCAGTAGCATGCCGCTGTCGACAAGCGCCTGGAGGTCGATGCCGAGCCCGCGAGCACGTTGGATCAGCATACTTCGTTCTTCGTCGAAGATGAACAGGGCCGATTTCTCGCCGCGTGTGGCAGCCGCGGCGGCGAAGGTCAGTGTCAGCAGCGACTTTCCCGTCCCGGCCGGGCCCAGGATGAGCGTGCTCGATCCCCTATCAATGCCTCCACCCAGCAGGGTGTTGAGCGCCTGCACTCCGGTCGACATCGTGTCACGCGAGAATTCGGTTTTATGTTCGTGCGAGACGAGTCGGGGAAAGGCGCGTACCCCGCCATGTTCGATGATGAAGTCGTGAAATCCGCCGCGAAATGCGCGGCCACGGAACTTGATGACGCGCAGACGGCGGCGCTCGGGGCCATAGTCGGGCGCGTACTCCTCCAGCCTGACGACGCCATGCGCTACGCTATGAACCGTCTTGTCCAGCGCGTCTGTCGTAAGATCGTCAAGCATGAGAATTGTCGCGCCCGCGCGCGAAAAATAGTGCTTCATTGCGAGGATCTGCCGGCGGTAGCGAAGCGAGCTTTGCGCGAGTAGCCGTATTTCTGACAAGCTGTCGATGACGACGCGCGACGGTTTGACGCGCTCGAAAGCTTCGAAGATGGCACGCGTCGTCTCACCTAGCTCAAGGTCAGACGAGTAAAGCAGACTTTGCTGCTGGTCGGCGTCGAGCAGCGTTTCGGGCGGCAGAAGTTCGAACACTTCGAACCGGGCGCCGATGTCGTGTCCATGACTTAGTGCGCTTTCACGGAGTTCCGCATCGGTCTCGGACAGAGTGATGTACAGGCCGCGCTCACCTGCCTCAGCGCCCGTCAACAAGAAACGGATTGCGGTCGTCGTTTTACCAGTGCCGGGGCTGCCTTCGAGCAAGAAGACGCGGCCGACCGTGAAGCCGCCACACATGATCTCGTCCAAACCAGGCACACCGGTTAAGGCGTCTGCCGACTGTTCTCTGTTGATGACTGCCACTCCCTGACGAGCCCGCAGCGCCCGACAACGCTTGGCATAAATCTGCGATCGCAACAACTTGCCCATCGCTGATAGGCGAAACACGTTTCAATGCGCGTGCTTTCTGGTGGAAAGCGTCCAGCTCCCCGACGGTCCTCAACGCACGCGCAAGGCGGGACTTGTGAGCGGGTGGCGGAGACCGTAGCGCCCAGTCTCGGACGTCTGTTCAGGTCAAACATCCCGCGCCCAGGCGCCTTCTAAAATCAACATGTGCCGCGCTACTTGCGTTATCCGGTCGCTAACAGAAGAAATAGCTGTACTCTTGCGCCAGGCCACGACGCGGCGCATCCATGTGATAACTGGTGGGGGCAAGACAATGGCGAGACTTGGCATGATCCTGGCGGGCGCAAGCGCGCTCGCGACGGCGGCTGGAGCACAAACCGGCGCACCGACCGACCCGAAAGCGATCGAGCGCGCGTTCGATGCGAGCATCAGTTCGCAGGATCAGCTCGAATGGCTGAAGACGATGTCTTCGGAACCCAACCATGTCGGGTCACCGCACGACAAGGCCAATGCCGAGTTTATGCTTGCGAAATTCAAGGAATGGGGCTGGGATGCGAAGATCGAGACCTTCTCGGTACTCTACCCCACGCCGATTTCAACGACCGTAGAACTCGTTTTGCCCGAGAAGATCGTGCTCGGCGGGCAGGAACCGCCGGTCGCGGGCGACGACACGTCTGGCAACACCGCGAATGCGCTGCCGCCCTATGTCGCGTTCCAGGGCGATGGCGATGTCACTGCCGACCTCGTTTATGTCAATTACGGTCTGCCGGACGACTACAAGGCGCTGGCGCGGCGCGGCGTTGATGTGAAAGGCAAAATAGCGATCGCGCGCTACGGCGTGGGTTGGCGCGGGTTGAAGCCGAAGCTGGCGCAGGAGCACGGCGCGGTCGGCACGATCATTTATTCCGATCCGGCCGATGACGGCTATGGCGAAGGCGACGTTTATCCCAAGGGCGGCGCTCGTAACCCAAACGGCGTGCAGCGCGGCTCGGTCGCCGACATGACGGTCTATCCGGGCGATCCGCTGACGCCCGGAATCGGCTCTGTGCCGGGGGCCAAACGCCTGCAGCGCGCCGATGCGCAGACCATCCTGAAAATCCCAGTGTTGCCGATGTCTTACGGCGATGCGCAGAAACTGTTGCAGCGGCTAGGTGGGCCGATCTCGCCTGCATCGTTTCATGGCGGACTGCCGATCACATACCATTTGGGCGGAGACGGCGCGGTCAAGGTGCATCTCGCGGTCAAGTCCGACTGGTCGCAGAAGACCGTGTACGACGTGATCGCGATGCTGAAGGGTTCGCAATATCCCGACCAATGGGTGCTGCGCGGCAACCACCACGACGGCTGGGTGTTCGGCGCGTCCGATCCGCTGTCGGGTAATGTCGCGATGATGTCGGAGGCCAAGGCGCTGGGCTCGTTATGGGCACAAGGCTGGCGACCGGCCCGAACAATCATATACACCGGGTGGGACGCCGAGGAACCGATGTTGCTCGGCTCGACCGAGTGGGCCGAACAGCATGCCGCCGAGTTGAAGGCTAAGGGCGTCATCTACATCAACACCGACGGCAACGGCCGCGGCTTTTTGCAAGCGGAGGGCAGCCACGATTTCCAGCGTCTGGTGAACAGCGTCGCCGCCGATGTTAGCGACCCCGAAACAGGCGCGACCGTTGCCGCACGACGTGCCGCGGCGATCCGGGTCGGCGCGTATGACAAGACCGGACGGCTGGACGAAGCCGCGCTCGCCGCTGTCGAAAAAGGCGGCGATTTTCCGCTCGGACCGCTCGGGTCCGGCTCAGACTATTCCGCCTTTCTGCAGCATCTTGGCCTGCCTGCGCTCAACATCGGCTTCGGGGGCGAGGATGAGAGCGGCGGGGTCTATCATTCGATCTATGACAGCTATCACCACATGACGACGTTCGACGATCCGGGCCTGAAGTACGGCGCGGCGCTGTCGAAGACGGTCGGCCGGATAGTGCTGCGCGTTGCCGATGCCAATACTCCGCCGCAGCGCTTCGGCGACTTCGCGACGACAGTTGCGACCTATTTGACAGAGATCAAAAAGCTCGCCGAGGACCGCCGCACGCAGGATCGAAAGCGCGAGAAACTTCTAGAGGACGGTGCTTTCGGTCTGGCATCCGATCCGCTCAAGCCGACGGCGGCTCCGCCGTCCGAGACGCGGACACCATTCATTGAATTTGCTGCGCTGGACAATGCGGCGGACAAACTGCAAGCCGCAGCCTCACGCTACGATGCCGCTTACGCCGAAAAGGGCGGAAAGCTAGATCCCACACGCCGGGCGAAGCTTAACGCGCAAGTCCGCGATATCGACCAGCTGCTGCTCGACGAGCGCGGGCTTCCCGGTCGGCCCTGGTACAAGAACCTCGTCTACGCACCGGGCCGCTTCACCGGCTATGGCGCGAAGACGCTACCGGGCGTGCGCGAGGCGATAGAAGAGCGGCGCTTCGATGACGCCGACGTTTATGCCGCACGCACCGCAAAGGTGCTGGCTGACTACGCTGCAAGGTTGGATGCCGCGCGGGGGACGATCGAAGGAAACTAATTGCGTTCGTTACCAACTCCTTGCGAGTTTAACCCAGAGTTGGACTCTCGGGCGGGCTTTCCCAAGTTCCCACTTCGGGCGTGCGTTTATATTGATCGGCGATTGTCCGCACCGGCCTGCCGCAATGACATCGGCGGCTATTGCGATTTGGTCTTGGCGGCGGCGCTGAAATCTCGCTAGGCTACGGGCGGACGGAAATGCTCGTCACGACGACACCTTGGAGAACCGCGCGCCTGTCGCGGCCGCCTCATTCAAACTTGCTCCAGTGGTGCAGAGCCATGGCGTTATAGCAGACCATCGCGTTCACGAGTGTGCCGCGCAGGTCTGTATCGACGAGTTCGTCGGGCAGCAGCGGGTCCGAGTTGATCGCGCGGATGACCGATTGGCCGAGCAGGAAGGTTTCGCGTGCCGCCTTGGCGGTCGGCATTCCCGCAGTCCTGGCCTGACTGGTCTCCAACTCACCGATCCAAAATCGATAGCCGCCCTCGATCAGGTCGGGTGACCACAAGGTCCGGAACCGCGCATCGTCGGCAGGCTGTGCCACGCATCCAGCGAATATGGTTGCCTGCGCGTCAAGCCCCAACCCTGCAAGTTCGTTGGCCAACGATACCGTATCGCGGCGCAGATTGTCCGGCCGCGCCCATGTGCCTGTATCCGCTTCGGCAAAGCCGGTGAGCCGCAACGCTCGCTCGCCGCCTGCAGTCGCGGTCGGTTGATGCGGCCCAAATGGTGCGTCAGCACGACGATCCAAGCCCCGTTCCAAGGCCGCACACCATAATCCACCTGCGGCCACTGGCGCGCCTTGATGTGTAACGCCGCAGCTTTAGGCCCGAGCGAATAAACTCCTCGTTCAATCTGATCAGCGAGGCCTTCCCGCACCAGCCGCCCCAGCGCGACACGCATCGCCGCGGGTTCGATGTCCAAAATGCGGGCACGGTCGATCAGCGTGCCGGCGCGCAGCGGCGCGGGCGCCGCGGTCGACAGGAACCACAGGGCCAGCGATTTTGGCGTCACCGGTGCGCGCCAGTCATATAACATATTTTGACTCATGCTGCATTATTATGTTACCGGATCTGTGGAAGGATCGCCAGCATGAAGGTAACCGATTTTCTCGCAAGGGACGAACTCGCCGCATTGACGCGCCGATCGGATCTGCGGGGGTGGTGGGCGTTTGCGGTGAACTGGGGGTTGATCGCCGGCGCCTTCACGGTCGCGATCATCTGGCCCAACCCGCTGACGATCCTCGCGGCGATCCCGATAATCGCCGCGCGCCAGCTTGGGCTCGGCATCTTAGTGCATGATTGCGCACACCATGCGCTATTCACCGACCGGCGCACCAACGAGGTCGTCGGGCAATGGCTCGCGGGAACGCCGATCAACCTCTCGCTGCCCGACTATCGGACCTACCATCTGGCGCATCATCGCCATGCGGGAACCGCCGATGATCCCGATCTCGGCTTCGTCGCCAGTTACCCGATCACCGCCCAGGCGCTGCGCCGCAAGCTGGTGCGCGACGTAACTGGCCGCACCGGGTGGCGCGATCTCGTCCAGTCGCTCGCGCGTTTCAAGATCGCCAGGCAATGGCCGTGGGTCGCGTTTCACATCGGTCTGTTCGCCGTACTCGCGCTGGCGGGCGGCTGGTGGGCGTACGGGCTGTGGTGGGTCGCGCAGATCTTCGCCTATCCCGCGATCGCGCGCCTCCGCCAGATCGGCGAACACGGCGTCGTGCCTGATCGCGGCGATGCGGATCCGCGCAGGAACACCGCGACCACGATAACATCCTGGTGGGAGCGGCTGCTGATCGCCCCGAACCACGTCAATTATCATGTCGAGCATCACGTGGCGGCGGGTGTCCCGCCCTACCGGCTCGCGCGGATGCACGGCCTGCTGAAATCCCGCGGCTTCTATGATGGGTTTGATGCGCTGTCGCACGGCTATGCCGACGTGGTGCGCCGCGCGACCCGCCGGGCGGCCTGAAGACATGACCGATCAGGGAGATTTCGGACCGAGCGTGCGGGTCGAGCGAATCGTGGCCGGCATTGCCGGCAGTTGCACAGTGAACCTAAGTTTAGGCAAACGGAGTGGGCGATCGGCCCTAGTAGGCGTCCACCGGCCCTGCGGGCCATGAAGGAAGCGGCGTCATGATTCGGATCGGTTGGCTCTTACTAGTCTCACTAGCTGGCTGTACCTCGGCACCACCGTTGCGGACGCTTGCATCATCGTCGCCGTCATTCGATGCGCTCGCCTTCTTCTCCGGGCGTACCGAAGGCGAAGCGCGGCTGAAGATCGTCGCCTCGCGGACGAAGCAGGTACGCGTCCACGGTACCGGCACGATCGATCCCGACGGCACGCTCCACCTCGTCCAGCGCGTAGACCAGGAGGGAAAACCCGAAACGACCCGCATTTGGACGATTCACGCAACCAGGCAAGGCGGCTACAGCGGAACGCTGAGCGATGCAGGCGGCCCGATCCTTGGCGACGTCACCGGCAACCGCCTCCACCTCCGGTTTCGCCTGAAATCCGGTTTGCGTGCCGACCAGTGGTTGTATCTTCAGCCAGGTGGCGCGGTAGCACGCAATCGTATGACGGTACGCAAGCTCGGAATCGTCGTCGCTAGGCTCGACGAGACGATCAAGCGCCTACCGTAACCGGCACGATCAACAGGACGCCCAGCTCATGACCACCTCGATCATCGCCGACACCGCGCCGCACCAGCACGAACGCCACTACGTCACGCGGATCGGCTGGCTGCGCGCCGCCGTTCTTGGCGCGAACGACGGCCTGCTCTCCACCGCCAGCCTAATGGTCGGCGTCGCAGCCGCATCGGCGGGGTCGGCGCAACTAATCTTGACTGGGGTGGCCGGGATCGCCGCGGGAGCGATGTCGATGGCCGCGGGCGAGTATGTCTCGGTCAGCTCGCAGGCAGATTCCGAACGCGCCGATATCGAGCGCGAACGCCGCGAACTCGAGGCCGATCCGGCGCACGAACGCCGCGAGCTCGCCGCGATTTATGTCCAGCGCGGCCTTTCCGATATGCTGGCGCTTGAAGTCGTCGATGCGCTGTCGGCCCAAGATGCACTCGAGGCGCACACCCGCGACGAACTCGGCATCACCGATACCTCGATCGCCAACCCGGTTCAGGCGGCGATGGCGTCCGCGGCGTCGTTCATCGCGGGTGGGATGGCGCCGCTGGCGGCGGCGTTGTTGCTGCCCGCGGCAAGCGTTTTGCCCGGAATCGTTGCCGTCGCAATCCTGACACTAGCGATCCTCGGCGCCGCCGGCGCGCGCGCGGGCGGGGCGCCGCTGCTGCCAGGCATGGCCCGGGTCGTTGTCTGGGGTTCGGCAGCGATGGCGGTCACGGCCGGCGTGGGCCATGTTTTCCACAGAGCAGTTGGCTGACCCTTCAAAATAGGTTGAGGTGACTTCAGAAGACTATCGATAAGGGCCCAAACGAGAAGTCTGTCTCAATCATCTGCTTGCCAAATAACGGAAAAGACGTTGGAGGCCGAGAAGGGTTGGATTGACAGGTGTGGTAGGTCGTCGCTCAGTCGATGTCGCCAAAGCCATGCCCAACAGTGAGCTTCACGCCGGTGTCCGTTCCGGCACCCGTGCCTTCCCACCAATAGGGCAGCCGCCTGCGCGTACCGGTCGCAACTTCGTTCAGCGTTGCCGCATCGTATAGCCGCCCGCCAAGCATCACCCGCGACACCTTGTCGCTGTTGCGGATATCGACGCTGGGATCGGCATCGAGAACGACCAGATCGGCGAGCTTGCCTACCTCAAGGGAGCCGACATCCTTGTCGTATCCCAGCGAGCGCGCCGATTCGATCGTGCCGGCACGAAGCGCCTCGACCGGCGTGAAACCGCCACGCACGAAGCTCCATAGCTCCCAATGGGCGCCAAGCCCCGGCTGCTGCCCGTGTGCGCCGATCGCCACCGGCACGCCCTTGTCGGCGAGCTTCTTTGCCTCACGGGCCGTCGCACCGTCGACATAGTCCTCTTCAGGCGCAATCTCGCGCCTCGCGTTCTGCGCGGCAAGCAAAGCGGGCGGCGCGTGGCGGCTGAGCAAGGGATGCCGCCAGACGTCGCTATGCGCGCGCCAGTAGGGATCGCCGGCCGGCCCGCCATAGGCAACGACCAAGGTGGGCGTATAGCCGACGGTCGACTGCGACCATAAACTCACCACATCGGCGTAGAAATGCTCGAGTGGCACGTTGTGCTCGACGGTGGAATTGCCGTCCTGCACTAGGCTCATGTCCATCGTGAACAGCGATCCGCCCTCGGGTACGACTTCCATATTCTCGGCTTGCGCGGCGGCGACGACCATCTGGCGCTGTTCGCGACGCGGCTGATTGTAGTTCTTCACGCTGTGCGCGCCTTGCGCTTTAAGGCGGCGAACGACGGCGAGCGCATCCTCGTACGTGTCGATCTGCGCGTACACGTCGGGCGCTTTGGCACCATAGATGATTTCGCCAGTCGAGAAGGTACGGGGCGCGAGCAGCATGCCGGCCTGTTGCATTTCCGCCGCCGGGAAGATTTCGGCCGAGCGGGATGAGGGATCGTGGATCGTCGTCGTGCCGAGTGCGAGGTTGGCCATTGCCGACCAGTTCTGCTGCGGCACCAGTTCGTCTTCGCCCTGCGGTCCGTGCGCGTGGGCATCTACAAGCCCCGGGATGATAGTCTTGCCGGCGAGTTCGACAGTCTTGGCGCCTGCGGGCACCGCGACCGAGCCGCGCGGGCCGATCGCGGCTATGCGGTCGCCCCGAATCAGGATCGTCGCATCGTCGATGATCCCGCCGTCCTTAGCGGCCATCGTAATGACGCGGGCACCGGTAAGGGCGACCGTGCCTATGGCCTTGGCAGCAGTCACTGGCATCGACAGCGACACTCCGGTGCGGGGTGCGGCGAACTTCGGCGCATCCTCGCCCGCCGGCGCATCGCGGAACAGCGCACTGGTCTGCGCGGTGTATAGCGTCGGGCCGGCGCTCCAGTGGATTGCCTTGCCGTCGTTCGACCAATTGATGAAGTCCGCGCCGTCGCCGCTGACGCGGGTGATTGGCAATGGCGCAGACTTAGCCGAGCCGTCGGCTACCACTGCCTGCTTGCCCGGCATCAGCGGCATCACGAACGCCTCGTAATTCTGCCGGAAGGCTATGTAGTCGCCTGCGGGCGATACCTGGTAGTCGTTCACCAGCTCGCCTTCGGCATGGACGCGGCGATCCTGCCCGTCGAGCCCGGTGCTGATCAGTTGGCGCTTGTCCTTTTCGTTGACGATCAGGAATACGCGGTCGCCGCTCGCGCCGAATTGCGGCGATGCGGCGTCCTTGGCGATGCGCACTGGCGCGCCGCCGGTCGTCGCGACGCGGTACGCCCCGACACCAGGATTACCGCGCGCGGACGTCAACCGGCCGCCATCGCCCTGTTCGAACACGATCGTTCGGCCGTCGGGCGAAAAACGCGGGATGCGGTAATGCCCGGCGACCGTCGTAACAGTGCGTGACGCGCCGCCGCCAGCTGCGACGGTGCGGATTTGGCCGAGACCCGCATCGCTCCAGCCCACGAACACGATCTGCCGCCCATCGTGCGACCAGCTCGGGAACAGCTCCATCTCCTCTTGCCCGCGCGTCAGGCGCGTCGGCGTGCCGCCCGCCATCGGACGGGTCCACAATTTACCGAGCGTTTCAAACACCACCGTGCGGCCATCAGGTGAGACGCTAGCCCAACGCGGCATCTTGGTGATGAAGCGATCCGGCGCAACCTCGATCTGCGGGTGCACCGCGTCGACGATCACGCGCGTATCGTCGATGCGAAACGGTATTACGGTGCCACCGCTGCCATCCAAGCTCACGCGGCGCAACTTACCGCCGGCCCAGAACACGATCTCTTTGTCGCCCGGCGTCCAAGCCATCTCGGGATATACGCCGGTCACCGCCCAGGTTTCCTGTACGTCGCGATCTAGCGGTCCGTACACGACACGCTCGACGCCGCTGGCCAGATCTTTGACCCACAATTTGGTGATGTTGTTCTCGCGCCTTACGAATGCGATGCGCTTGCCGTCGCGGCTCGGCGTCGGCCGCACCGACCCGCCGACGCCGGAAACGACGCTGGTCACCTCGCCCGAATCCAAGTCGTAGCGCTCGATATCGAACAGATCGGTGCGCGAATTCTGCGCATATTCGAAGATCGGGCCGGGCGACACGTTGCGCGTGTAATAGATGCTCTTGCCGTCGCGGGCGTAGATTGGCTCGCCCAGCTCCTTTTGCAGTACTTCGCTGGCGCGCTTTACAAGCTGCACGCCGCCGCCGCCCGACACGTGGTACAACCAGATCTCGCCGGTGCCCAATGAGCGGCCGGTAGTGAAATGCTTCTTGGCGGCAATGAAGCGTCCGTCTGCACTCCAGCTCGGCTGATTGAGCAGGCGGAAATCTTCCTTGGTCACCTGGCGCTTGTCACTGCCATCGGTGTTCATCACCCAGATATTGTCGCCACCGCCCCGATCCGAGGTGAAGGCGATCCGCCGCCCGTCCGGCGAGAAGCGCGGCTGATGCTCGAACGCCAGCCCGTCGGCAATACGCGTCGGCGTGCCGCCCGCGATGGGCATCGTATAGATGTCGCCGAGCAGATCGAAGGCGAGCGTGCGGCCGTCGGGCGAGACGTCGACGTTCATCCAGCTGCCTTCGTCGACCCGGATCGGAACTTCGCGTGTCTTCAGGCCACGCGGATTGCTAACGTTCCAGACAGGGGGCTTCTTTGGCGTGGCGGCGGCGACGGGCGGCGTCGCCGGCGGGGGCAACGGGCTGGCCTGTTCCGGCACCGGCGCGGGCACCTTGTCCTCCGGCCCCTGCGTCTGCTCGACCGGCTTGTTCACTGGTGGCGGCGCGCTCTGGGCCGAAAGCTGCGTGGCCATCAGGCATAAGGCAATGGCGGTATATGTGTGCTTCACGGTGCGCGGATCTCCTGTTACCCACCAGCTTAGCCGATCCGCCGCCGCGGTCACCCGCAAAGATCGAGGCGGACGCGGCGGTCGCGAATGGCGGTGCGCATCACGCTATCTATGATGCGCCATTTCGGTCGTTAGGCTGCTTCAGTTAGGCGGCCGGGGGACAGCCCCGCTATTTGAACGAATGAGCGTAAACTCATTCAACCGCTCCAAAGCGGCCGTGCCGCTTCCCACCAGTCTTACGCAAATGCGGACTGTCTGCTTTCTCTCAGAGGCTATCTGCCGAGCCCCCGCCCGCGCCCAAAATCGATCCCGTGCTCCATCGCCAGCTGCGCACCAATGCTGCGGCCCATCTCCATCGTGATGCCTAGTTCCTGCTTGCGGATCGCCAGCACTGATTCCAGCTGCGGATCGCGGTGAAGCCCCTCCGCCATCTCGCCCATCGACCGGCGGATGTTGCGATAATCGCCTATCCGCCCGTCCTGATATGCCAGAAGAGTTTGCCGATCGAGCTTGTGCCAGCGCTCGATGAACCGATCGGCGCGGCGATTCGGATCGGTACGGATCTCGGTTTCGAGCTGCATCGCCCGGACGGCACGGGCGATGTCGCCGCGGGCTGCCTCCTTCGGCAGTGATGGGTCGGCTTTGTACGCCGTTTCGATATCGCGCGCGCCATCGTCTCGCCGTCCGTTCAATTCCCGACGAGCAAATTTCAGCTCCTCGGTCATTGCGGGATCGACCGGACGGCCCTGATCCTGGGCGGTAAAGATCGCATTTACGGCGCGCGCGTGTCGCTCGACCGCGGCTCGGTTGGCGCGTTGGTTCTGCTCGGCAGGAGATAGCTGCTCAGGGTCGGGTTTGGGCATCGGCAGCCGGAGCCCTTCGAACATGTTCCGGACTTTTTCCGGCACGACCTTTTCGACCACCTGCACGATGCGTTCGCGCACCGTGATGCCGCGCCGTTCGGCGAACGTGCGTTCACCGGTCTCACGATCGGCATAGTCGCTCGCCATATCCTTGCCGCGCTCGCGCGATAGCGCGCGCACCAGCTTGCCCTGGTCGGCGAAATCGTCGCGGCCATAATGCAGATCGACACTATCCCGGTGCCGCGACAGCGCAACGTACGCGGCGTGGGCGTCCAGCCCCGGTGTCGCCAGCACATGCACCCGGTCAACCGTCACGCCTTGCGATTTGTGCACGGTCGCGGCGTAGCCGTGATCGATCTGGTTATAGTCCTTTACGTCGAACGCCACAGACCGGCCATCGTCGAGCATCACCGCCATACGATTTTGCGTAACCGACTGAAGCTCACCAAGCGTACCGTTCTTCACGCCAAGCTCACGCTCGTTCTTCAGGAACATGACGCGGTCGCCGCTTGAGAACTGCCGGTCGCCGCGGTCTGTGTGGATGGCGACATCGTCGCTAAGCTGACCGCTGGCGCGGAGCCGTTCGCGCGCAGCGAGATTGAGTTCGCGAACCTCGTCATTGGTGTGGGTGAGGATGATGCGCGTTGCGTCCGGCGCGCCGGCCCGGTCGCGGTCCCAGCGCTCGATCAGCTCGTCGCGCGCCTGCTCGCGCGTAGCGGCGGCATGCACGCTGCCGGCCTCGTCGTAGGCTATAATCGCTTCCGCGGTTCGCCCTGTCGCAAGCCGCCGCGTCGCAACGCGCTGCCAGTCCTCGCGCTGGCGGCGGATGTCGGTGATCTCGACGCTGCCGTGGCGTTCCGCCGTCGCGCGGAACGCAGCCCCCGCCTCAATCGCCTGCAGCTGTTGTGGATCGCCAACCAACACGACCTTCGCCCCGCGCTTCTCTGCCTCTGCCACGAGACGTTCCATCTGCCGCGTCCCAATCATCCCGGCTTCGTCGATCACCAGGATCGAGTGCTGGTCGAGCAACTCCCTGCCCTGCCCCCATTGATGCTCCGTGCTGGCGATCGTGCGCGACGCGATGCCCGAGCCGCTCTCGAGATTCTCGGCGGCAATGCCCGACAGGGCGACGCCGTGGACTGAGTACCCCGCCCCTTCCCACGCTTCGCGCGCAACACCAAGCATCGCCGACTTGCCCGTGCCGGCATAGCCGATCACGACGCTCAGCCCTTCCCGGCCCGTCACATGCTCGAGCGCACTGCGCTGCTCCGCCGACAGGATCATCCCACGTGCCGCGGCACGCGCCAGCGCGATGTCGCGGTCGCGGTCGGGGACAGCGTGCCGGTCGCGGTTTGCCATGGCGTCGGTCGCGCGTTCGAGCCGCTGTTCCGTCTCGATCATCGCGCGGCTGGTGAACCGGTACTCGCCGCGCCCGTCCTTGCCGAGCGCGACTAGGTCGGGCGACGCGTTGACCGCCGCCTTTACAGCCTCGAACTGCTCCAGACTGTCGCTGTGCCGGTGCGCGAAGATCGCGAAATCGCGGCGGGTAAAGGTCGCTTGGCTATGCGTGATCGCCTCTAGCGCCAGGTTCGGGTTGGCGATGATCTTGTCGCCATTGGCTCGGGCGATCTCGCGGTGCTCTTCGGCACGCTCGGACTCGAGCCCCTTCCCCCCCATGCGCGACGCTGCCGGGCCGATCTTGTGCTGCGGTTCCAGGTCGATGCCTTGCGCTTCCAACGAACGGTGATCGACCCGTGCGTCGATGTCCAACTCCGCCAGCCGCATGTTGACGTGCCCGGCCCAGTGCTCGCGCAACGTCTCCAGCAGATCGGTGCGGTTCCAGTCGCGGTTCTTCGGACCGAACCCTTCCTCGTCGACCTCACGCGTGGTCAGCATCACATGCGCATGCGGCTTGGCGAGACCGTCCACGCCCACGTCCCAATGCACGTTGAAATCGGCGATCATCCCGCGCGACACAAACTCGTCGCGGACGAAGTCGCGCGCCAGCGCGATACCGTCGGCCTGCGACAGCTCGCGGGGAATCGCGAACTCGATCTCCCGCGCGAGTTGCGCGTCGATCCGCTTCTCGATTGCTTCGACTTCATTCCAGAGGGTTTCCCGGTCGGCAAGGTGCTCGGGTGCGCCGTCGGGCAGCATTACCTCGGAGTGGACGACGCCTGCTTTGTTCGAGAAGTTGTGGTGCCGGTCGAGCCGCTGGTCATGCAGCCGCGAGGCCGAGCGATACGCCGCCGACGCCAGCGCCGAAGAGCCAGCGGTGCGCGAGATCATCTTTGCCGAGAAGTGGTAGAGCGCCATGACGGCACACCAGCTACACTCTAAAGCGCACGTCGGCACGACGTATAAGCGCGCCCTCGAAAATATTCATTTATCTCAGGAACCGCGCGTCCCACTAAATGTCACGCTGTTTACGCTGATCGACCGCTTCGATAACTGGTGCGTCCTCAAGACGCAATTGAGGAGGATCCGATGCGCAAACCCCGTGACTTCGATTCGGAACTGAAGGCACTTGGCGACAAGGCAAAACTGCTCAGGGAGCGCCGGCTGCATCAGCTGGGCGAGCTGGTCATCGCGACCGGGGCCGATGCTCTTTCCGTGGAACAACTGGCCGGGCTGCTGCTCGCCGGAATCGAGAGCAAGGACACGAGCGCGAAGGAGAGCTGGCGCAAGCGTGGCGCGGCCTTCTTTCAGCGCACGGCGCGGGCTGCTGGACCTGCTCGCGACCACGCGGGCGGCGGCGCGCCGGGCGGTGGCAGCACGTCATCGTCTGGAGGCTAGACGTGCACGAATAGACATGCGGACCTGGGTCGTGACGCGCCGCGAACGCACGCGCCAGTTGATCGAGCTCGGCGGGCTGGTGGCAAAGTCCGGTATCGTCGATCTGGTCGATGACGACCGCGCCGTTATCCTTGGCGCGTTGCTAGATCTCGCGGTGCTGTTGCAGGCTGACGATCGCGATGAGATGATTACACTGTGGCGACGGCGCGGAAAACGGGCTTTCGATACTCTCACCGCCTCACCAGTCGCTTTATTGCGCGATCCCCATTAAAAGATTTGAGTGCAGGGCATGGTGGGAACTGACACGGTTCAAATCGACAACCTCTGCCACAATAAAGATAAGGGTACGCCAGAATGACCGAAGACTTTTCTCTTAACGCTGTCGAGCTTGCCGCCGAACTGACGATCGCCTGGCTTGGCAACGCGACCAATCGCGTCTCTGCAGACGACGTGCCGGCGTTCCTGCGCGCAATGCATGCCACGATGAGCGAACTGACCGGTGCACAGGGTGCTGCTGCCGGAGCGACAGATGAGCCCGCCCTGGCCGAAACATTTACGCCTGCAGTGACGGTGCGCAAATCCCTGGCGTCCAGGGATCACATCATCTCGATGATCGACGGCAAGCCGTACCGCACCCTGCGACGTCATCTCACCACCAATGGCATTACGCCCGAACAGTATCGCGAGCGCTACAATCTGAAGGCCGACTATCCGATGGTCGCGGAGAGCTATTCGGAAGCGCGCCGCGCGATGGCGATGAAGATCGGCCTCGGGCAAAAAGGCCGCGCGGCAAAAGCGGCAGCCGCAAAGCCCGCTGCAAAGCCAAAGCGCGCACCACTTGCGGTCAAGTTTGACTGAACGCGCAAGTGCCGGGGGATTAGAGATCGCCCGGCGCGAGCCGTGCCTCGCAGACCTGTTTTACCAGTGCCTGCAGCACGGCGACACGCTCGCCGAGCCAGCGCAGCTCGTCATCACCGATCTCGTAGTGCGGCGAGTAGCGCGCGTTGACATATGCCTGGCGCAGCAGCTCGAAACTTCGACGGCTGAACCTGTCGTTGCGGGGCCAGGCCGCGATCAATTCCGGCGCGACCTGCTCGGCCTGCGAGCGCAGGAAATTGAGCCGGTGCGACTTTGGTGAGTACAAAGTCAGCACTAGAAGAACGCAGTGATAAAGGCGCTCCGAAGCTTGATGCAGCGTGAAGGCCGCGTCCGCTTTCCAAGTCTTATTTTGCCCCTCCAGCCTTTGAAGTTCGGCCGTACGAATGGATTGTGATGCGAGCGCAAACCAATGGTCGAAATGACTGGTTGCCTCTGTTCGTGCCTCATCGGGCGGCAGTTGCCGCGGCGCTGCAAAGCAGAAACCCTCAGCGTCGTAGAGAGCCACGCCCTGCTTCACGATATCGACGAAGAACGGTCGCCCGCGCTCGAGCTGGGCATTCACTTCGTTCAGGCTGTGCACGATTAGGCTGACCGGCGCGGTCAGCGCATCTGTTATCGTCGTATCCCGCATCAGCCGATCCTCTGTCGGTGACCAGAACTCGAACTCGGTCAGGCGCTCGTCGCTGACGACCACAAGGATGTCGTAATCGGATTTGTAGCCGCCAACCGGATCATCGACCCAGTCGCCGCGGGCGTATGAGCCGTACAGCACCAGCTTCAGGACGCGCCCTTGTTTGGCCCATTTCTGGTTGCCGCGGGCGTGCACGGCTTCGAACTCCTCGAACAGCACGCGAACGACGTGCGCCAGTTCGCGCTGTTTGGACTTGGGAAGATGGTCGAGGGTATCGCGCATGACGTGATCCTAGCGAGCCATGACAGGAAAGCACAGGCTCGCCCGGCTGCCACCGGACGCGCCCCGCGCGGGCGTCAGATGGCAACCGGGCTGCCTTGCGCCTGGATTGACCGGCGTGCAGTTCGGGCGGTCAATTCCAAAGTCGCGCAAGGAAGGAATGCCAGCGACGTTGCCACGGCGTGCGCTCGTCGCCACCCAGGTAACGCGAGAGTTGATGGAAAGCTCTCGCGATGTGCCGCTCGACCTGTCGCGGCGTGATGACGACGATCCGTCCGATCTCATCGTAATTGAGGCCGTCCAGCCGATGCGCGAGAAAAATCTCGCGGGTGAGGCGCGGCAACGTGCGCATCGCACGCTCCATCATCGCAAGTTGTGCCGGGTCGGCCGGGATGTCGTCCCTGACGGAGCTGGAAGCGGCGGACTGCCCGGACGTATGCCGTGCGCGCGTCAGCTCGTTTCGTGGGTCGATCATGCGCCCGCCTCCCGATCGATCGCATCGCCGGCATCAGGGCAGAACCCAAGGAGGAGATCCGCCGCCTTGCTGGCAGCGCTTGCGGCGCGGAAGATTGCCTTGTCATCCTCGCGCAGCACGGCAAGCCAGCTGCCGATATAGTCGGCGTGCCTTACAGTCGGCTGGACCGAAAGCGACGCGCAGGCAAAAGCGCTCACCAGCTCCGCGACCAGTTCCTCCCGCGCATAGTCCGGCGTGCCGAACCCGCCGCGTTGATCCCGGTCCAGCCGGCTGTGATGCCCGGTCCAGTGACCGAGCTCGTGGAGCGCCGTGCGATACCAGTTGATCGGCTCGCCGAACGCTGCCTGGGGCGGTAACGCGACAAAATCGCGACCGGGCGAATAATACGCCTCGCCACCCCCGATCCGCACGTCCGCGTTGCTGGCGTCGATCAGCGCCTTCACTCGTGGCAGGATTTCCGTTGCGGGCAATGCGCCTGGAACGCTGACCAAGGCATCGGACAGCCCCTCGCATTGATCCAAATTGAACACGGTGAAGCGCTTCAGGAACGCCACCTGCCGCACGTCGCGATCTTCGTTCTGCGCCCGTGCGGCTTCGTCTTTCGGCACGAAGCGATCGGCGTAGCAGACCATGGTCCCCTTCTCGCCCCGTCGCACGGTCCCGCCCGCTGCCTGGGCCTGCCGGTAGGTCAGCCAGCGTTGCGAGCTGAACCGCCCACTGGTCACCGCCGCCCACAGGATCAGCACGTTAATCCCCGAAGGGCCGCAACGCAGTGGAGGAGCCGGGCACAGCCCGGTTTGCGACCCGCCGCGACGGGCCTACCGGAGAGCGACGCCCATCCCCGCCAGGTCGCGTGCCGGAGGCACACGCCGATCGCGCAAGCGATCGACCGCATGGCCGGGCGAAACGCACGGCCATTATGTCAGTGATCGCGATCCGAATGGACCGGGACGCATGGCGGCCCGGCGCCGCGCCAGCGGCGTAGAGCGCGATGTCGCCAAAGCGGCAGACGCTCATCCGAGTTCGCCGGGCGACGCCTACGCCAAGGCTGGTTTTACATCGCCACCACTCGCCGGCGTCGAGCTACCTCTTGCTCTTATCGGAAGAGACGCATGTTCTGTTCAACACCACTCATCGCAGCACCCCCGGGATACCATGGCCAACGAACACGAACGCATCCTGCGCCTCAATGCCGTCCTTGATCGGACCGGGCTAAGCCGGTCCTCGCTCTACCGTAAGGTCCAGAGCGGCACGTTCCCAAAAAGCGTCCAACTCAGCGCGCGATGCGTCGGCTGGCACGCCTCCGCCGTCGATGACTGGGTGCGCAATCCCGTCTTTTACGATGTTGTAGACAACCGCCGCGCCTGATCAGTTGAAGCGAACTTCGCCAGCAGAAAGGCTAGAGATGGCGTTGCAAGACATCGATTTCACGCCGCCTTTGGAAATGCCCGGTCAAGCAATAGAAGAAATTGTGCCAGTGGGACTGGCTTAGAAATGAGGTAGCCCTGTATCAGATCGCAACCGCAGACGCGGAGGTAAGCCAGACATTCCGCATCCTCAACGCCTTCAGCGACGACCTTCAGGCCAAGGTTGTGCGCCAGTTCGATGGTCGATCGCACCAGCAATGCATCGTTGGGATTACGGTGAACGTGCTGCACGAAGCTGCGATCGATCTTCAACTCGTTGAGCGGAAGCTGCCGGAGATAGGTCAGGGTCGATTGGCCGGTTCCGTAATCGTCCATCGAAACGGCAATGCCAAGGTCGCGGTACCGCCTCAGCGCGGCAATCGCCCTGATCGGGTCCGACATCGTCGCGGACTCGGTGACTTCGAACACCAGAGACGATTTCGGCAATCCGGAAGCCTCGATAATATCTTCGACCTTGGTGTTGAACGAAGCGTCGGACAGCAGGTTTGCCGAGATGTTGACCGCCGCCGTGACGTCGGCATGCGTTGTTCGCCATTTTGTCAAATCGCGGACGACCCTGCGGAGGACGTAGAGCGTCATCGGCTCGATGCGATTGGTCTTTTCCGCCAGCGGAATGAACAGATCGGGTCCAATGAAACCGCGTTGCGGATGTTTCCAGCGGACGAGCGCCTCGACGCCGGTGATGCGATCTTCGCGGAGATTGTATTTGGGCTGATAGAAGACCTCGATCTGGTCTGCTGCCAAGGCTTCGTCCAGCTCGCCCATCAGCGAAATCGCGACTTCGCGATCGTGCGTGTCGTGCGCGCTGCTGCGCCAGAAGACCCCTGCCCTCAGCGCATCGTCAGCCGCAATCACCGCCTCGACCAGCAAGTGTTCGGTGCCACCCACCCCTGACGACGCACCTGCCGAAGCAGACACATCGACCCGGCGTCCGGCCACCTCGACCGGCTGGCGCAGCACCAGGCGAAGGCCGTCCAGCGTATCGTCGATTGGCTGGTCGGCCGGCAAGGTGAACGCCAATTGCCGCTCGCTGGTCCGAAATACGCGCCGGTCATCGGCGATCAGCGCAAGCCGTTCGGACACGCGGACGACGACGTCGCTAACCAAGCGGATGCCCAGAACGGCCAGCAGGCTATCGTAATTCTCGATCTGGACGGCGACCAGCGTCGTAGCGTTGCCCGTGCCTACGCACGCATCCATTGCACGGGCATTTGGCAATCCGGTCGCCTCATCGATCGTACGTTGCACCCTGAAGCGGTCGCACGCCTCGCGTAACGCGCAAGCGGTACCGGCCAGCAGGATCACGCCAAGCGCGGCGGCCAGCGGGTATGTGAGCAACAGCCAGTGCTGCGCCAGCAGGACGAGCGCCACGATCACAACGAGCGACAGCCCGCTGGTGAATATCAGGCGTCGGGTCGATGCAGCCGCTATCATCGCTGCGGCCGCAAGCAGCGCGATGAGATATGGTACGAGCGCCGCTCCCTCGCCCGGCACCCCGCGCAATAGCGTTTCCGCCGCCATCGCCTGCACCACGACGCCGGGGATGACACCCCATTGCGGCGTTCCGTATCGATCGCCCATCTCAATCGCGGTCGCCCCGATCAGGACGCTATGGCCTCGCACCGTCGCGCGATCAAAGCGTCCCCGCACGACATCGATGAAACTGAGGCGCGGGATCGTCGTGGGGTCAATCGACATGTCGATCGGGAAGTCGGTGTTGGCGGCACCGGACCGCTGCGCGATGTAGGCCGACAGTGACGGTCGCGGAATGCCTGCGGTCATCGTGCCGAACGGCATCGTGCGGACCTGTCCATCTGGATCGGGGGCAATATTCACCGACGCCAGAGCGACGTTGGAGCGCAATTCGGGAATAGGCAGTGCGTCGATCGTGCGCTGATCGGTCAAATTGGCGCTCTGCCCGAAGGTCGGCAGGGCCACTTTGCCCTCCGCCCGAGCAAGCGCGGCCGCAAATGCGTGATCCCCGGCCGCGTCAGACGAAGAGGAAAATTCAACGTCAAATACGATCGGCGCGGCGCCCGCTTCATTCAGCCGGTCCACGGCCATGGCATAATACGAACGGGACCACGGCCAGCGCCTGATTGCCGCCGTGCTCCGAGCATCCATTTCGACGATGACCACCTTGCCGCTGGCGGCGCGATGCACGACCCCGAAACGCACTGGCGAAAGCGCCCTGTCCATCGCCGCGCCAGTGACGCTCAGCGACAAATACAGTCCGAACAGGGCCGCAGCCGCAAGGATCATCCAAGACGACGAGCGAACCCGCATCAGTCTGGCATAAAGGTGAGCCATCCGAGTCAGAACACGCGCGATAGTCGGAAGGATATGCGCGGCTGGCGGTTCTTCGTATCGAACCGGTCCTGATTCAACGGGAGCGCCACCTCCAGCATCCCGTCGAGGCGTCCGCGACCCAGACGCAGCCCGGCCGCAGTCGAGAGTAGCGTGCCGCCGCCCGACCCGTTTCGCAAATTGCCGACATAGCCGCCATCGACGGCACCATAGATTTGCGCGCGATCAATCACCTTACGAACGACGCGGCCCAGATTCATCCGCAATTCCGCGCCGCCGAGGATCCCGTCGTCCCCCGTCCGCTCAGCATAATCATATCCGCGCCCGAACGATGGTCCGCCGACGCCGATCTCCATCGTCGCCAGCAGCGGGCGCGACGCGATCTGCGCCTGCGACGACAAGGCGAGGCTGAAGCGGGAGGCGATCGGTGCGACCCATTCCAGATCGTAAGTGACCGTCAGGAACCGCGCATCGCCGTCGCTGCGTGAGGTGCGCAGGTCGCCTTCATGCGTCACGCCGGGAACAGGCAGGCCGGCGACCAGCGCGACCGAGCCACGCAGGACGCCCGGCCCGACGCGGCTATTGCCGTTCAGCGCGCCAGTCAGCGTCGCCAGCCGATCGTCCCGCAGATCGCTGCCGAGCAACGTCTGGTGGCTGCGCAGAGCGCGCACTTCAAGAGTCGCCCACACACTCTTTCTCTGTGCACGGATCAGCGGCATCGACAGGCCGAGGCTGCCATCGACGCTTTCGCCGATGACCCGCAGGGGCAGCAGCGATGCCCCGGGATGCGCGCGGCCATAAGATCCGGAAACGGACAGCGTCGTGCCAGCCGCGCTCAGCGGGCTTGTGTACCGCCCGCGCACGAAGAAGAATTCCGAAGGCTGGAAAGGCGTCTGCGCGCTGATCAGGCCCAATTCGTCGCCCGGCTGCACGATGCCGCGCAAGCTGCCCAGGACGGTGGAACGGATCGGCCCCACCTCCGTGCTGCCGCGATTGTCGATCTGAGCGTAAGCCCCGAACCAGTCTCGCTTGATCGTGACCAGCAGGATACCGAACCCGTCTTGGTGAATGTATCGGCTCTCCACCACCGAGACGCCAGGAATGTCGCCGACCAGAAGTATCGCCCGTTCGAGCGTATCGCGACGAACTGGGCGACCCGTCACCAGCGCCCTCGTCAGGATCCGGTCGGCCAAAGCGTTGTTCGCGCCGATTACGCGAACCGCGGAAAGCATGCCGGCATCGAGTCTTACGCGCAGGATGCCATCTCCGATAATTTGTCGTTCGACCCACGCATTGGCAAGCGGATAGCCTTCGGATCGCGCTTTCGCCGCGATTTCTGTAGCAAGCTTTGTCAGATCGCTGTTGGTCAAATCGCGACCGATGTAGGGGACAATGGCGTCGGCAAATGCGCTGCGCGGGATTTCTGCAGCACCGACTATCAAAATTGAGGACGCGACCCGGGGTAACTCCTCCTTCGAAACTTGCGACGAAATTGTCGGTCCGACGAGAAGTGTTGTGTCAGGCTCGCCAACGGGTTGAGGAGGCTTGGGCAGCGAGCGGACGACAATCGACGGGTCTGCCTGATTTAAGCCGACCTGAGCGAAAGCTGCCGGGGGCGCGATCGTTGCCGACCATAAGATCGCGCTTGCTGCCCAAAAAAAAATACCAACGCCGCGTTGCATCCACCATCCCCAATCCACGTAAGCGTCAAGGTAGTGGTCAAGCGTTTCCAAAAGGTTAGACGATGGGGGTTAGTGAATGCGCTATTTACCCTCTCACTGAACACCATCTAAAATTCTGCGGCCTTATCGCCAATCCGAGATGTACGGGATGGAGATTCGTTTTGCGCAAACACTTGATCGCTGTTTTGGCCGCAAGCTGTTCATCCGTGGCAATCGCCAATGATCTCGGCTGGAAGGTCAGCGAAACGAGCGGCAACGTGCAGATCGCACATAGCGGCGTAACGAAAATAGCCGCGCGGGGGTTGCAAGTTGCGGACGGGGATACGGTGACCACCGGTCCCAGCAGTCGGGCCGTCCTCGTACGCGGAACCGAATATATGATGGTGGCCGCCTCGTCGCGCCTACGTCTGCCGGCCGAAGTTCAGGCGACCGGTTTCACACAGGTCTTCGCCGAGGTCGGCAACATCGTCTTCATGATCAAGAAGAAGATGACGCCGCATTTCGAAGTCAAAACACCATATCTCGCCGCCGTCGTGAAGGGCACGACTTTCTCGGTCGGCGTGACGTCTAAAGGGGCCTCGGTGCAGGTGCTCGAAGGCGCCGTCGATGTCGCCACGCCGGATGGCGGTGCCCACGATCTTTTGCGGCCGGGATCGGTCGCGATTGTCGGCGTACAAGATTTGTATCGCATGCGGATCGAGACAAACGGCGTAACGAGGGTATTGGTATCACCCGCTGCGCCCTCGGTTCCTGAACTGCCGCAAGCCACCTCAACTTCCGTTATGCCACTCGCTGAACCACCCGCGATTAATTCCGACACTTACGCATCCCCTGTATCGCTGGCGACGGTCACCGGCGGTCTCGTGACTGGCACCACGGGGGGGAACGCCGATATCGCCGATATCGCCAGCGCGACCAAGGCGGCAACTGAAGCGTCGTCTTCGGCAACGAAATCCGTTGAAATAGCAACCAAATCCATCGCCGCCGCAGACGCGCAGGATCGAGCGACCGCCGCCGCCGATACACAAAAACAAGCAGCTGCTGCGGCATCGAAGGCAAAGGCCGACGCGGACCAAGTGGCGCTTCTAGCCGACGCTGCAGCCCAGCAATCCGCCAATGCCGCCGCACTGGCAAATGCCGACAAACTCAAGAGCGACGCCAGCTCGGCGGCTGCTTATGCGGCGGCACAAGAGGCCGCCCAGGCGGCAGCTTCGGCCTCTGATGCCGCCGCAAAGGCAGAAGCAGACCGCGTCGCTACCGCAGTCGCTCGCACCCAAGCAGATGCCGCATCCGCGGCCGCAGCGAAGGCCGCGGCTGATGCTGCCACTGCGGCCCAATCGGGGGACTCCGCGGCACAAGCTGCGGCCGAGAAGGCCGTTAGGGACGCTGCAGACGCCGCTCAAAAGGCTTCCACTGCGGCGGCCGACGCAGCAAAAGCAGACGCTGAAAAAGCTGCAAAGGATGTAGCAAAGGCTGACTCAGACAAAGCAGCTGAAAAGGCCGCTAAGAATGCAGCCAAGGCGGCTGATGACGCGGCGAAGGCTGCGGCTGAGCAGGCAAGCAAGACGGCTGATGAAGCTGCAAAGGCTGCCGATAAAGCCGCTGCAAAGGTCGCCGCAGATTTGGCCAAGCAGCAAGAAAAGCAAGCCCAGGAGGCAAAAAAGGCGGCGGACGACGCCGCGAAGGCTGCAGAGGCCGCGGCCAAAGCTGCAAGCAAAGCTTCCGATGACGCCGCAAAGGCGGCGGAGAAGGCACTGAAAGACAACGGAAACAATAGTAACAACGGAAACGGCAACGGCAACGGTGGCGGCAACAAAGGTGGCTGAACCGAGCTCGCGGCCATCCGTTGAATCTCAACACATAACGCTGGCGCCGGGTACTTTCGAGCGGATCGTATGGCGGCAGAAAAGTTTTCAGCCCGGCTTCTGGATCGAGCGAGGCGAACGCATAGCATTGCATCTCCTCGATATTTCCGAAAATGGTGTTCGCGCTCATTCAGCTCGCCCACCTGCTATGGGTGAGAGCGTACTCGTACATTGCGACCTGCCGTTGGGTCGGGCGATTGTGCGATGGGTCTCGGCCAAAACGTTTGGGCTGGAGTTCGTAGTTCCACTAACGTCTAACACGGTCTCCGCTATTCTCCAGCTTCCGCCGAGATAACCGCTAGGTGTGTTCTTACAGTTTAATTCTATTAGCTTCACTCTGCCCAGAAACGTATAATTTTTTCAATCCTTGCAGAACGGTCGCTGGCGAAAAGCCGTGTTCGTAAAAGAGGAATGTCCATATAACTGTTTGCAACTCTCGCTGCTTCACTTTGCGCGATGATCGCCCTGCCTGCTAGCGCAGCGACATTCTTGGGTGCGACGACTCCTGGGTCAGGACCCGTTAATGTGAGCGTCGCGATCTGTTTCAGCCTCTGCTAGGAGCCGGGGGTGAGCGACCTGCAGTGGCTGACGGGCTTGCAAATGGCGCGGCTGGAGCCGTATTTCCTCAAGAGTCACAGCAAGCTCCGGGTTGATGACCGGCGGGTGTTGAGCGGGACAGCAGGCTGCCGGTGTCACGTTGCGTAGCGACGGACACGAAAATGCTGTTGAGATCGGTCAGCTTGGTCATGACAATGGTCCTTGTTCGAGGCGGGCGGCACGCTTGCCGCCCGCACCATCCACAGCCCCGCCGATCTTATGTTGGCTGGGCAGGCGGCCGAAGTTCGGGCCGGAATTCAGTGCGCCGACAATTGCTCTGCTTGCAGCACAAGCCGAATGGGTTGCGAAGAGAATTTTCCGACGACCTGCACACCGTCACAAATCAGACGATCGAGGCTGCTTCCGATGCGAAAGCAGCCTCGTCAACCAGTGTTATTTCGGGTCGGTTGTGGTGTGAGTTTCTGTCGTTGTTTTTTTCACCGTATTCACAGGTGTCTGATGGCGATGGCGGACAGTCCGGTGTCGAACGACCCTATGAGTGGTGGGGGCAGTCGTTGTCTTTTTGGTCGTAACCTTGGTCGCAACGGTCGTTGTGTGATGCTCGGACTGCATCGTTGATGCACCCGCCTCCACCTTGGTCTGGGCAATCGCCGGTGCGGCGGCGACAATCGACATTGCGGCAATGCAAATGGCAAGTTTTGAAAGATTGGTCATCACTACTCCTATCTACCACCTCTTATGGGCGGCGGCGCTTAATGAACTCCGGCGGCACCGTTGTCTTGTGAATAAATCACAACGTTTCGCACCGCGATCGCTGGGCGCCCTGCCCGCGCGGGCCAGTCATGTATTGAGCATCGTCATTCTCGCAACCGGACGCCGAGTAGATGACTATGGCCGTTTGGATCGCCAGCGGTAGGCTGTCGTCGTAAAGAATCAAATTCGGGGCTGATGGCCCGTCCCGTGGTCATCAGTAATTCTGAACTAATGATAACGGCCTTGTTCAGAATGTTGTCATTTGGTCTTCACTAATCATCATGTGTCGCAGAGTTTTTCGAGGAGACGCACGGTGCTTAAGAAGATAACCATGGCTATTTCGCTTGCTGGTGTGGCTCTGAGCGGTGTTTCAGCGGCTCCTGCTGTGGCCCAGGGTTACAGCGGCGATCGATATTATCAAGGTCGCAACACCGACGATGACTACGATCAATCGGACCGCGAAGACCGCCGCTACGAGCAGCGTGCCCGAGCTGAACGCGAAGCCCAATACGCCGAGTATCGACAGCGTGAAGCACAGCGGCGCTATGTCGAGCAGCGTCGCGCGCAATATGCCCGGAATGCACGCTCGGACGAATACTATGACCGCGACGGTAACAGCTATCAGCAGCGCGGCAATTATCAGGATCAGCGTTCCTCCTACCAGGGTCAGCGGTGCAGTTCCGGTACGACCGGTGCCATCCTCGGGGCCGTGGTTGGAGGGTTGCTCGGACGCGAAGTTGGACGCGGCGGTTATTACAACCGGCCGAGCACGACAGGGTTGATCCTCGGCGCCGGCGGTGGGGCGCTGGCTGGGCGCGCCATCGAGCGCAGCAATAGCCGCTGCAGGTAGACACCATTTATCTCGGAGAAGTTGTTATGTTACGTGCACTAGCAATCGTTGCGGCTTTAGCCACTGCAGCTGTGTCGCCTTTGGCCTCTGCCCAGACGTCCGGCGGGATCACGCTAACGTTTGGAACCGGAGGATATAGTAGCTACGGTGATGGTGACGACGATGATGATTACGGTTATGGTTATGGCAGTCGCGGCGGATATTCGACCTACAACCCGCAGGTCGACCAGCGGTATGACTATCAAAACCGCTACGTTTCGCAGGCCTATCAGCGCGACTTGCAGCTTTACCAGTGGCGACTGCAACAATGGCAGCAAGATCAGCAGCGCCGGCTCTATTGGGAACAGCAGCGGCGCATTGGACATGACTGGCGCTACGACTACGATGACGATGACGATTGAAGTTCTGCTATTGATGGAAATCACGGGTGTTGGGAGGCAAGCGTGTCAGCCGATCAACCCCGATGATGCCAAATTTTCATGATCCGTAAATCGAGGACCCCGCAGTCTAGTCCGTTTTGTTGCTTCCATTTATCACCCGAGGTGGTCCGGCTGGTCATAATAATTTAAGTCCACTTTCGCTATCGGTGCTGAATGTCGAAGAACTTCTGTTGAGCGCAGTATCGACATTTGCCACAAGCCGGTGCTAATGTTGTATAACAGATTCCGCCCGATGCTCGCCGTTGGCGTTTATTAGCAGCCGGTCTCGCACATGCGCCGCTTCCTAGCTTGGCAGTGGCATCTCAATAAAATGTAGGCTGAGCTCAACTGCGAGATAGTCTATCTGTTGTGAGCGATCAATCACGAGGGCGAAATCCTCGAAAGCTACATCATTCGGAGCTAGGACAAGGACGCCGCTTTCCGCTTTGTGAAGAAGGCGCTCGAGCGTCATGGCTCTCGGCCGAAATAATCACGGAAAACTGGCGGAATTACGGCGGGGCAACAAACTCGCTCGGCAACGCCGATCCACACCTGCCGCGAGTATGGGCGTTCCTGGTCATTTAGCGTTCGCGCGTTTCGACGATCGTTATTTCGCAGCGAAAAGCCCGAGTCTAAGTTATTTGTGGCCTGAAAACGCGGGTAAACGATAAGAGGTTGCTACGGTCTTTTGTAGCCGTTTGCTTTCCGTGGTCAGAAGCAATTCAAATCAACCTCTGATGAGTGCCGACGCTTCATTTTTAGATTTTGATGGTACCACTGCGGTATGACGTGGATTTGTAAAATGCGAGGGCACCTCCCGGCGACCGTAATTTGGAACGAGGGCCTCGAGTTTTCGAGATGCTCCCGATGTTCCGCTGATCTCATCCGTCAGCCAGGATGTGAATGGGAGGCTGTTCCGGCCGGGCTGCGCGTGGTGTGGCATGCGCCGGGTCACCAAGGGCTTCATTGGAGCAAGGCGTTAGGACGTGCGTTCAGATAACGAGATTTTCACGCGTCTGAGGCCATCCTTTTAACAATAAAGCGTGGTGTGGTCAGTCCGATCAACTGCATTCTGGTGCGTGTGGCCTCCTGCGTGCGTGCGAGTTCTGCCGCTATTTCTCGTACGGTCTGGCCTGCTTTAACGCGCCGGCGGAGATCCGCATAATCCTCGTCGGTCCATTTTCTGTTGGCCACTTGAACCCCCCGTCAAACTGATTGCAAAATTCGCTAATCGAAAGAGCCTGAGAATCCGCTAACGGCCGGTGTCCCATGCGTAATCAAGATCAAGATACCACGCCAATACGCTTGTGCTGAGCCCAATGAGAACCACTGTTGGGTACGTCTGGTCAAGCGCCGGACAGCGTGGCGGGTAACATTGTTAAAACACAATGTAAGAGCAGCGGAACGAAAACAGGGCCAGTAGAGTTTAGAAATTAGCCGTAGGTCTACAATCAAAAATGCATTACTTTTCAATGACCTGTCGCTGGTGCTTACACCTCGCGACGTGACGGCTACCGAAATGAGTTAGATCCGGGATTGGCATGAAACATGCCTCTACTCGACCGCGTCTGGAAATTCTTTTCCAGCTCGTTTTACGTCGAAACGATCCGACGTTGGATCAGCATAATCTAAATCAAGGATGAGGTTTTTTATGAAAAAGTTTTTGTTGGCAGCAGTGGCATCAACGGTCGCGTTCGCGGCCGCTCCGTCTGCCCAGGCGGCCCAGTTCCTGACGATCACCGGTCCCAGCGGCACCTATGGCGACGACGCCGTGACCTGCGCGAACAACGGCGTGTTCTGCTCATTCACGCGCACGTTCACTTTCACGACGCCAGTGGGTTACAATCTTGCCAGCTCCGACATCTCGTCGCTGTTGACCGGTAATAACATGGCCACCAATATCGACTTTACGACGGTTACGCTGAACGGCGTCAACTTCAACAACCTGTCGAGCGGTGTCCAAGAGTTCCGCAATCTGCTAAACCAAACGCTCGTCGCCGGCGGTGTCAACACGCTGTTCGTTTCGGGCAATGTCGGCGCAGCCGGATCTACAGAACCTGCCGACGCGTCGTTCTCAGGCAACCTGTCGTTCGCCACCGTAACTGCAGCTGTTCCTGAGCCTGCAACCTGGGGTCTGATGGTCGTCGGGTTCGGCATGATCGGCAGCGCAGCGCGCGGCCGCAAGGCAAAGACGACCGTCCGCTTCGCATAAGCGTTCGTATCGTCGACCAGACGGAAAGCCGCCGGTCGAAAGGCTGGCGGCTTTTCAGTGGAGGCCTTATCCGCAGGATATTACGATGTTGGCAATCGTGTACGTGGTTTTGACGAGTGCAGGATTCTTCGCGGTTGGAGCCATCCGACAGATCGTCTCGCGCCCGCCTGCATCCTCGGCCGCCGTGAATAACTGGCCTATCGCAACCGGGCGGACGTCTCGCTGACAATGGATCTGTCGGACATCTGCTACGATGGAACCGGAAATGAGATGTTAAGACGTTTAAATGAATTCGGCAGCCGAATGGCTGGACGAACCGCAGATTTGGCAGGATCACCGCTATCGATAGTGCTGGTGGCGATCTTTTGTGCGGGCTGGTTCTTTCGGGCGGGGCCGGCTGGCGAAAATACGCTGACGCTGATCCTATCGGTTGCGTCCATCACCTTGACCCAGATGGTGCTGAACGGGCAACGCCGAAGCGAGAAAGCATTGCACCTTAAGATGGATGAGATCGTAATTGCTCTCGACGGAGCGCGAAACGAAGTTGCGGGCATCGAGTCCAAATCGATCGATCACATTGAGGCGTTGCGTCAGACAAGCGATATTGCAGGCGGGCCCGATCCTACCTCGTCGTAGGGGCGGCAGTGAAAATTATCCATTTGTCCTCGGCTGTCGTACTGACGCCGCGCAGATTGTCACCACTTACTGTCGGCACACCCGCGTTCAGCGATGTGATCGGGATGAAAGAAGTTTACCGTAGTGCCTCGATCGCCCAAGTCGCGGGCTAGGCCCCTTGTGCGTCCGCTCGGGGCAAACTGGCTGGCAGCGTAGAGAGTCCCGACAGCTCTAGGGAACGAGTACGGTTCAGCGAACGGTCTCCGGGCCTTCAGGATGATTCCGGTGGGGGCCAAGGAGATCCCGCTGCATGCTGCTGATTTTTCGGCAATCGCCGGAGACTATCTGGTTTGCCTCCGAACGTGTGTCTCCAACTCCAACGACCTTGACAGCAAACTCGACATCGCAGGCGCAAAGCACCTGCGTTTCAGCTCCATCGTCTGGACACTTTCTAATCCCCGGATCACAGACGCCCTTAGATCGCCACTTTATTTAATACGATCGTCGGTTGCGTGCGAGACCCGGCAAAATAGCTCCGTCACTTTTGCCCGCACAGTTTCCAAACTGGATTTCAGTTCGCCACGCCCAGGCAGGCAAGCCTTCAAGGCGTCGCTAGACTCCTAAACGGCGCCGGCCTCATAGTCGCTTGAAGCAACAATGGACAGCAGTGTTCGCAACTTCTGCGGCGCGCACAGTGCAGTCGCCAATTTCATCAGCGCGCGATAGTCGTGCCCTAACGTCTGACCGGCGGGATCGAAGCCAGTGATGACATACCAAGGGGCGAGCACTTCGCAAAAAGCGGCTCAAATACCCGTCCGAAACTGGCGCGGTCATCTCGCCACGCTATGTCGGCCAAACCTCTCCTCGTGGCCCTCACATCTTCAGGAAATCCGCCCATTCGCTCATCAATACTCGCCGGCGATCAAAAAAGTCAGTTCGACGATATGCTGCCTCGACGGCGTTGGCGATCTGGTGCGCCAACGCCTTGTCGGCGACCTCCTTCGGAACATTGGTACATTCGGCAACCCAGTCGGTGAAGGTACTGCGAAAGCCATGAACGGTTGCGTTATCAACCTTCATGTCGCGCAAGACCTTGAGCATCGTCATATCGCTGATTGGCTTGCCCTGTGTCAGGCTGAACAGCAGTTGATCCCCAGTCGCCTTGCCGTACAGCCCGATATGCCGTTGCCGGAGGCCACGCAGGATCCTCACTGCCGCGGCCGACAACGGCACCACGTGAGGCTCCTTCATTTTCATGCGCGCTGCCGGGATCGACCAGACCGCTTTGTCCAGGTCAAACTCGGTCCAGGTTGCTTTGCGCGTCTCGTTTGACCGTACAGCTGTAAGGATCGTCAACTTAAGGGCGTCCCGGCCCAAGGTCTCTGGCAGCCCCATCAGAGATTTCATAAACGCTGGCGCGTCTTCGTGCGGCATGGCCGCCCGGTGCGTAATCTGTCGAGTCTGCCTTGGCAGGCCGCGGGTCACGGACCGGAGGGAAATCTCCGCAGGCACCAAACCCTTAATATGGGCATAGTCGAGTACCGTACCGATGCGCTGCAAGACCCGCTTGGCCGTATCGGGGACGGTCAGCCAGATCGGTTCCAGAACCGATAAGACAGCGCTGCTGTCGATTGCCGACACGGCCCTGTTGCCGATTATCGGAAACACGTGACGCTCGAAGCTTGAAATCCAGGACACGTGACGCTGATCCTTCCACCCGCCTTTCATCGTCGCATAGCAGTCGCGGACGACTTTCTCGAAGTTCGGCACAACCTTTCTCTCGGCGCGCTTTCCGGCGGTCGGATCGACGCCCGCCCGGACGGCCTTTCTTAATTCTGCCGCCCGCATTCGCGCATCGGCGAGCGAAACATCGTGAGCCGCTCCCAGCCCAAAGTCGCGGCGCCTTCCCAGATGCTGAATGCGCAACACCCACGACCGCGTTCCGGTGGCTCGTACTATGAGATAAAGGCCATGCATGTCTGCGTGTTTACCCGGACGGGCATGCTTCACTTTCAAAGCCGTAAGCGCCACTGTGACCTCCTTGAAATCCCACGTCCTGCCCCACATTTTCATTCAGATTTCTCAGGAAACTGTGGGACGGACTGGTCCGGCACTTTGCGACTATCCATCTGCGGATCAACAGGTTGAGACGTTCTGATGGTTACTGGAATTTCAGAATGGTATCCGTAGGGGTCACCATCGTCAAACAACGAATGGTGGCTAACCATTATTTCATTTTAACTTTAGCGATCACCCTCCACAATTCGTCTCGCATATTTTGATGGCTTCCATGGCTTTGCGCAGGACGCCCCGACTTTGCGCTCATGATATCCCAATAGGATTAGACGCAATTGACAGCGGTCTCCATATTTATCATGTGACGTTATATCATAATGGAGGAATTCGTGGGGCGTTTTGTAAGTTTGTGTCTGTTGGCGATCGGTACGGCGCCCGCATCCGCTGCAGCGCAGGATGCAGCGGACGGGAATGCGACCGCGGCGACAAGGCCGGAGGATATTACCGTCACCGCCCAGCGCCAGCCGTACCTTGGCGCTACCCCGCTTCGCCTGTTTCCGCAGGCGGTGCAAACGATGGATGCGGAGACGCTGGACGATGCGGGGATCACGCGCCTGCAGTCGGCGCTGGATTTCTTTGCTGGCATCGCCCGTCAGAATAATCTCGGTGGTTTGTTCGACGGTTATGCGATCCGTGGTTTCGCCGGCGACGAGAACCTTGCCGGGAATTATTTGCTCAACGGTTTCAATGCCTCACGTGGCTATGGCGGGCCGCGCGATGCGTCGAACATCGACCGGATCGAGGTGATCAAAGGGCCGACCTCCGCGCTGTTCGGGCGCGGCGATCCGGGCGGAATCGTCAATATCGTGACGAAGAAACCGTTTTTCGGACGAGGCGGCTATGTCGAACTGGGCGGCGGCAGTTTCAGTCAGCGCCGGATCGAGGCCGATCTCGACACCAATCTTGGCCAGCGCCTCGCGGTCCGCGTCACCGGCGCGTATGACGAGGGCGACAGTTTTCGCGATACGCTGCACCACCGGACGTTCACGATCACGCCGAGCATCCTGTGGCGACCCGACGGCAGGACCAGCATCACGTACGAGCTGGAATACATGAACCAGTCGATCCCGTTCGATCGCGGAATCGTATCCGTCGGCGGGCGACTGGGCGTCGTCCCGCGTTCGCGTTTTCTGGGAGAACCCGGCGACGGCCCGATCGAGACCCGATCGCTGGGGCATCAATTGCAGCTTCAGCACGATTTCAGCGACGAATGGTCGCTGCTGCTCGGCGCCTCCTATCGCGATACCAGCTTCGTGGGCTTCGCGACGGAGGCCGAAAATGCCGATGCCCGTCAGAAACTGTTCGTCGATTGGCGAACGCTTTCCCGCCAGCGCCGCCATCGCGACTATCGCACCGGCGATACGACGATACGCGGCGAACTGAGCGGACGCTTCGCAACCTGGGGCATCGAGCACCGGGTGCAGATCGGTGCCGACTGGGACTGGTTCACGCTGGGTCAGCAGGTGACGCGCTATCGCCCGCCAGCCGTCGCGCGGCAGACCTCGCTGCCGGCCGGAAACGCCGTGGATATCTTCGCCCCCGCTTACGGCAATCTGGCCGTTGGCGCGCCATTCATCGACAGCCGCGAACGGGACGAGGCCATGGGCGTCTACGTCCAGGACATGATCGATCTTGCGCGATGGCTGAAGCTGCGCGCGGGCGGGCGGTACGACCGGTTCGAACAGGGCTTCACCGACCGCCTTGCAGGGTTCACGCGCCGCCAGACGAAGACCGCCTTCAGTCCGCAACTCGGCATCAGCATCGTGCCGACGCCTGCGGTGACCGCCTATGCGAGCTATGGTGAGGGGTTCAGGCCCAATACCGGTGTGGATTCGTCCGGCGTGGCGTTCGAGCCGGAGCGGACCAGGGCATGGGAGGCGGGTGCCAAACTGGCCATGTTCGACGGTCGCCTCGCGGCCAATGTCGCTCTGTTCACGATGAAGCGGACCAACGTCCTGACCGCCGATCCCATCAATACCGGCCTCTCGCTCGCGATCGGTGAGGCACGTAGCCGGGGAGTCGAGGCCTCTCTGACCGGCACGTTGCCCGGACGAATTTCGGTGATCCTGAATTATGCCTATATCGATGCGACCATCACGCGAGATGCGATCGATCCCAATTTCGGGTTCGCGCTGCGCCGGGGCGATCCCCTGATCAACGTGCCTCGCAACAGTGCGAGCGTCCTGCTGGCGAAGGCGCTGGACCTTGCCGGGCATCGCGCGCGTTTTGGCATCACCGCCAATTATGTCGGTCGCAGAACAGGACAGACCGGATATCGATACCCGGACGGCAGCCAATTCCAATTGCCGGGCTATGTTCTCGCTGGGTTCAACGCGTCGATCGATCTGACCCCGAAGTTGCGCTTGGCGACGGACGTCACCAATCTGTTCGACGCGACATATTATCCCAGTTCCTACTCGCGGGTCTGGATCACGCCCGGGACACCGCGACAGATTACGGCACGGCTTCGTTATGCGCTCTGAGCAAGCACTGCCCACGGCCGTTTCGCGGTCGCGCATCGCCGCGATCGACCGTCTGCGCGGGCTGGTGATGCTGCTCATGCTGGTCGATCACACGCGCGAATTCTTCTTCATCGGCCATCAAGTGTCCGACCCGATGGATCTGACGACAACGTCGCCGGCATTGGCGGCGACGCGCCTCGCCGCGCATCTGTGCGCCCCGATATTCGTCGCGCTGACCGGGCTGGCCGCGTGGCTTTACGGGGCGGGAAAGCCCACGAGCGCAGTTTCCGCCTTCCTGCTCAAACGCGGAGCCTTCCTGATCCTGCTCGAAGTGACATTGGTCAATTTCGCCTGGACCTTCGCTTTGCCTCCGACATTGCTCTATCTGCAGGTGATCTGGGCGATCGGCATCGCGATGCTGGTGCTGGCGGGCTTGGTCCATCTGCCGCGTGGGTGGATCGCGACGATCGGCGTCGTCATCGTCGCCGGACATAATTTGCTCGATCCGATCGCCATTCCACCTGGCATGCCCGGTCATGCCGCATGGGCCGTGCTGCACGATCGCGGTTTCATCGATCTGGGTGGGGCGCTGAGGGCGCGGACGTCCTACCCGGTATTGCCGTGGATCGGTGCGATCGCGCTCGGCTATGCCGCCGGGCCATGGTTCGCGGCCGCGATGAAGCCGGAACGACGACAGCGATTGTTGACGATAACAGGTGCCGCGATGCTAAGCGGACTTTTGATCCTGCGGCTCGTCAACGGCTATGGCGATCCGGCCGGGTGGTCGGTGCAACCGACGCTCCTAGGCTCGGCGATCTCCTTCCTCAACCTGACGAAATATCCGCCATCGCTGGATTTCCTGTTACTGACGCTCGGGATCGGAACGGTGTTGCTGGCAATCTGGGATCGGCGTGGCGGCGGGTGGCTGGCGGTGCTGGGCGGGGCGCCGTTGTTCTTCTACTTGCTCCATCTGTACGTCCTTCACCTCGCGCATCTTTCGGCGGCCTGGATTTCGGGTGATCCGAAATTCGAGGTGCCATCGGTCGGCTGGCTGTGGGCGATCGCCGCCGGTCTGACGCCCCCTTTATGGTGGGCGACACGCTGGTTCGCCGGGCTGAAGCGGCGATCTACCGTCTGGTGGATCAGGTATCTTTAACCATCACGAAAAAGGGGCGAGGCACACAATATGGCGTCTTCGCGATACACCGCCCCGGAGCATGTGCGGTTCGATCGATCGCCGGAAATTCTACGATCGATCGTAGAACCGGAGGTGACGCTATCGGTCTGGGATCGCCCGACACCGATGGTGATTGGCCCGTTCGATGATTTCACGACGGTCCGGTTCGTCGCTGCGATCGAGGACGTGGCGGCGAAACTGGAACAGATGGTAGCCGACACCTGCACGCAGCACTGGCGCGTGCCGTTGGCAGCCGACATCGCGCTCCTTGCACGCCTATATGCGCGGATCATGCAGATCGATGCGGTCGAGATCCGGCTGGAACGGGTGACGGATAATGCCTGCTGGAAGTTCCATTGCGACTATGTCTCCGTGCGCCTGATCACCACCTATCGCGGGCAAGCGACGCAATGGCTGGATCAGGCGGGTGCCGCCGCGTCGAAGGCGGGACGGACGGTTGCGCCTCATCAGCTCGAAACCGGTGCCGTGGGATTGTTCAAGGGTCGGACGCTGGCGGGCGATGCTGCGATCGTTCACCGCTCGCCACCAATCGACGGATTGGGGGAGGATCGGCTGCTGCTCGTGATCGATCCCGCGCCTCCGGCGGCGCGGGAGTGACCAATTTCGCAAGGACTGTTCAGCCGACCCGTGGGTGAAAGACGATCTCGACCCGACGATTGGCGGCGCGACCGGCGATCGTGGCATTGCTGGCGACGGGTTCGGATTCGCCCATCGCCTCGACCACCAGGCGCGAGGGATCGGCGGCGCGACCGACCAGGTAATCGGCCACGCTACGCCCGCGCCGTTCGGATAGCGCGAGATTGTACTGGTCAGATCCCACCGAATCGGTGTGGCCAACGATCTCGATATCGGTCGCACGATAATCCGACAGCGACCGCGCCACCGCCGATAGCGTGCCGAGGAAGCGCGGCTGGATGTCTGCCTTGTCGAACGCGAAGGTCACGTCGGCGGGCAGGGCCAGCACGATATCGTCGCCGCGCCGCGTGACCGTTGCCCCGGTGCCGCGCATGTCGCGGTCCAGATCGTAATATTGACGATCGACATAGCCGCCGACCTCGCCCGACGACAGGAACACCGTATCGCCACCGCCGTAATAATAGTTGCGATCATAGACCGGGTAGGTCGCGACGACCGGGCGGGCCAGCACTGCGACGGGTGCCGCGGTGCGCGCGCTGACGAACACCGGGACGCCGCTCGCGGTGCGGGTGACGCGCCGCATGCCGCGATCGGTCGCCGCCACGATACCGCGCGTCCGCACACCCGGCGTGTCGAGATCGACCCGGCCGCCTGCCGCAGCATTCGCATTGCCGCCCGTCGCGAGCGGACGTCCGGCCAGCGATCCGCCCGACGCAAAGCCGGCCGAGCTGGAAATGTCGGCCCCGGCATCGAGCTTGCGCTGGCGGGCCGCTTCGCGCCGTGCCACGCGCTCGGCGCGGCGCGCTTCCTGTCGCGCTTGCGTCGCGGCGTCGGTCACACCGCGCGTGCTGCCCAGCGTGCCGTTGACGCCGCCGCCGAGCGTTCCGCCCATGCCGCCGATCTGTCCACCCAGGCCGCCGCCCACATTACCGCCGAGCAGCTGCGCCGCAGCCGGAGTACCGGCGATCAGGGCAATGGCGGCGGCACCGATCAGGAAGGTCTTCATCGTCATTCTCCGTGTTGATGTCTGGAGAACGGGAGGGGATTGCGCTTTAATCCCGCGCGATCGAAATTATTTTACCGGCGTCGCGCATTGGCCGCAGACGATGCCTCGGCCGTAGCGGCGGTCGCGCCGCTCTGCCCCGGCATCGACGCGGGCCAAGGCCGCCGCACGGCGTGCTGCATCCGGTTCCGGATAGACGAGCGCGATCGAGGCGGCGACCAACGGCGCGGCGAACGAGGTGCCGCGCACCGGCACGCCGGTGCCTTTGACGGATGCGGCGATCATGTCCGCGCCGGGTGCGGCATAATCGAGATGAGCGGCACGGCCGGCCTCGATCAGGATACGCTTGCGTCCGTCGATCGCCGTCACCGCGATCACGCCGGGATAGGAGGCGGGATAGCTGGGTGGCGAGGCCGGGCCGTCATTGCCGACCGCCGCGACGATGATCGTGCCACGCGCCTGCGCCGCCGCGACGATCCGCGCGAGCAACGGATTGGGCGGCCCGATCAGGCTGATCGTTACCACCGGCACGCGTCCTTCCACCAGCCACGCGATCGCCTTGCCGATCGCACTGGCGTTGCCGCCGGCCGGATCGTTGCCATAGACGTCGGCGGCCAGGATCTGCGCGCCCGGTGCCGCGCCCTTGATGCGCCCGCTGCCGGCGATCAGCGAGGCGATCGCCGTGCCATGTTCGCTCGCGCGCGGCGCGCCGGCGGCGAAACCGCGCTGCGTCGTCCCGGTGCCGGCCACACCTCCATCAATCATCCCGATCCGCACGCCGCGTCCGGCCTCGGGCGGCGCGGCGGCGGCCACCGTTCCGCTTTGCGCATAGATCTGGTCGGCGGAAACGGTCCCCGCCCCCGATCTGCGAAGGATCGCGATCCCGGCCTTGAGCGACATGCCCGCCGGCAAAGCGAAGCGCATATAGGCGATGCCCAGCGTATCGCCCTGCTCGATCATGCGCATCCCGTTCGCGCGCACCACGGCGATCAGACCCGCGCCCGGATCGGTCACGATCACTTCGCCGGCGCGCGCCGCGAACCCGTCCGGATCGCGCACGATGCGATCCGGATTGGCCCGCACCAGATCCGCGATCCGATCGAGGCGCGCCTGCGCCAGCGTGGCGACCGATCGATCCGCGATATCGGCGACGGATTTCGCGACATCGGCCAGCGGCCGCAATCCCTCGTCGACACGCGGCAGCGCCGGCACGAATTGCGCCGCCGCCGCGCTGCCCAGCATCGCGGCCAGGCTTGCGAACATCATGGTCATGGCTTTCATGAGGGAAAATATGCCAGCATTGGGATGAAACGGCCAACCGCATCCGTTTCATCCCGATGAAGACCGATTGAGACACAGGTGGCGAGTTTCGAGGACGATCTGCTGGCGTTGCTGCCGCGCTTGCGCCGCTTTGCGCATGCGCTGTCGCGCGATCATGCCGATGCCGACGATCTGTGCCAGGTCGCGCTCGAAAAAGCGCTTAACGGTCGCGCCTCCTGGGTGCCGGGAACGAGGATGGATAGCTGGATGTACCGCATCATGCGCAATGCCTGGATCGACACCGCCCGCGCGCGGCGGCGTGCCGCCGAGACTTTCGTGGCGGAGGACGCGGGCATCGGCGTGGCGGGCGATGCCGCCGCCAGCGTCGAGGCCGGGGTGTTGCGCGGCGACATCGCCCGCGCGATGCGCACCCTGCCCGACGAACAGCGCGAGGCGGTGGCGCTCGTGCTGGTCGAGGGATTCGCGTACAAGGATGCAGCGGACGTGCTCGACATCCCGATGGGTACGCTCACGTCACGCCTCGTGCGCGGCCGTCAGGCGCTGATGCTCGCTCTTGGAGAGGCCGCATGACCTACGACGATGCGACGCTGATGGCCTATGCCGATGGCGAACTGCCACTGGTCGAGCGCAAGCGGATCGAACAGGCGATGGCGACCGACCCCGCTTTGGCCGGGCGTGTGGCGGTACATACGGCCTTGTCCGATCGCCTGCGTGACGCCTTTGCGCCGATCGCTCAGGCACCCGTGCCGGATCGCCTGACGTCGATGCTGACCGGCAAAGTCGTGCGGCTCGATCGAACCCCGAAACCGCGACGCTGGCTGACCGGCCTGGCGCTGGCGGCATCTTTGGTGCTGGGCGTCGGGCTCGGGACATGGTGGAACGGCGGTGCCCGGCTGCCGGTCGGGGTGCGCGGCGGCACGCTCGTCGCCGCGGGGCCGCTCGCCCATGCCCTCGACACGCAATTGGCATCGACGTCCGGCGACATGAGGATACTCGTCAGCTTTCGCGGCGCGGACGGCTATTGCCGCGTCTTCGCCTCCCCCGCCACCGATGGCATTGCGTGCCGCTCAGGCGACGCCTGGCAATTGCGCCAGACGCGATCGGGCCGCACCGCAATGGCCAACGACTATCGGCAGGCATCGTCCGCCGACCCAGCGCTGATGGCTGCGGCGCAGGACATGATGAACGGCGCACCGCTCGACCAGACAGCGGAACGCCGCGCGCGTGCAGCGGGCTGGCGATAAGATCGGCGGCGGGTGGGCCAAGTGCCACCCTGATGACAGCGATTTCATCTTCTCGTCATGAACGGAAGGATCATATCGCTTATCCCCCGTCATCGAAGGTGCGCCATCGAAGGCGCATCGAGTTGGAGCGTTCCCTCGCCGTGATTGATCCGCGCTCCACGACGTCATCTCGTTTCATCTCCGCAATCGAGAGATGTTGTAACGTTTCTATCAATCGTCTGCTGGTGCTTTCGCCGACATGACGGATCGCCCGATCCGACGATGTGATCTCGAATCCCTGCTCCGGTTCGCGCTGGTCGGGCTGGTCGCGCTGGCGCTGGCATTTCAGGGCTATCTGGCCGGCGCGCACGACCATGCTCCCGTTACAAGGAGCCACGTTTCGGCCGCCCATGCGTCCAACGGATTCGAAGCGCATCACAACGACGGGCCTTCGGACCAGACGCCCGAGTCCTGCCCGATCTGCCAGAGCATCGCGCTGGCCTGGGCGCTGTTGCCGGTGGCGGACGTCAGACTGATCGAACCGCTGCGCTTCGCGGCGTGGTACGACCTCCCCGGGCATTGGCTCGCACTGCCCCGTCAATGGTCACATGCGTGGCACAGTCGCGGACCGCCCGCCGGGTAATTGATCCAATCTCGTCGAGAGGTGGCAGGCCACATGCCGCCCCTCCGGCCGCATCAATTTCCCGGAGTCCATGCAATGCGAAACGTCCTTCTGACGGGCGCGGCCTTTGCCGCCCTGCTTCCTGCCTGCGCGCAAGCCCAGACCGTCCCCCCATCCGCCACCGATACGCCCGGCACTGCGCAAGCGCCGGATTCCGCAGGCGATATCGTCGTGACCGCCCAGCGGCTCGATCAGGCGCGCAACGCGATCCTGCCGTCGCTGGGTGCAAGCGAATACATCCTCTCCCGGGAGGCCCTGGACAACCAGCCGGGCGGTGCCGATCGCAACCTGACGCAGGTGCTGGCGCAAGCGCCGGGCGTCACGCTCGACAGCTATGGCGCGATCCACGTCCGCAACGAACATGCGAACCTGCAATATCGGCTGAACGGGGTGATCGTGCCGGAAAGCATTTCCGGGTTCGGCCAGACCTTCGATCCCCGCATCGCCGATTCCGTATCCCTGCTCACCGGCACGCTTCCGGCGCAATATGGCTATCGCACATCCGGCGTCGTCAATCTGACCACGCGAAGCGGAGCGTTCGACAATGGCGGCGATGTGGGTTTCTACGGCGGCAGCCGCACGACGATCCAGCCGAGCGCAACGCTTCACGGCAACACCGGCAATCTGAACTATTTCGCGTCGGGCAGCTATCTGCAGAACGATCTCGGCGTCGAGAATCCGACGGCATCGCTAAATGCGATCCATGATCGGACGCGGCAATACCGGCTGTTCGGCTATGTCTCGGACATCTTGTCCGATACCAGCCGCATCACGGTGTTCGGCGGCACGGCGATCGGGAAATTCCAGATTCCGAATAATCCGGGCCAGACCGAGGCGTTCACGCTCAATGGCCGATCGACCTTCGATTCCGCGCAACTCGACCAGAACCAGACCGAGAACACGCATTACGGTGTCGCCGCCTATCAATATGCCGGCGGCGACCTCAACCTCCAGATCGCGCCCTTCTTCCGCTATTCCGAAACGCGCTATCGGCCCGATCCGCAGGGTGGCGACATCATCTTCAACGGCTTCAATGATCGCTCGCGACTATCGAGCCTAGTGTTCGGCGTCCAATCGGATGGCAGCTACAAGGCCACCGAAGCCCATACCATCCGCTTCGGGATATTCTTCCAGAACGAGCGAACGAAATCCTCGGTAACGTCGCTGTTCTTCCCCACCACCACCGACGGGGACGGCAACACCATCCAGGCCACCGACCAGACGAGCAGCCTGACCGACGCGAGCCGCAAGGTCGGGCAATTGTACGGCGTCTATCTGCAGGACGAATGGGCGTTGACGCCGGCACTGACGTTCAATTTCGGCGCGCGGTTCGATGCGGTGCGCGCCTACACCAACGAGCAGCAGATCAGCCCGCGCGCCAATCTGGTGTGGAAGCCGATGTCCGGCACGACCTTCCATATCGGATATGCCCGCAACTTCACGCCGCCGCCGCAGGAACTGGTCGCAACGGCGACGGTAATGCGCTTCAACGGCACGACGAAGGAATCGGCGATCAAGTTCGGCGATCCGGTTCGTGCCGAACGCGAGCATTATTTCGACGGCGGCGTGCAGCAGGAACTGGCGCATGGCCTCACCATCGGCGTCGATGCTTATTACAAGATCAAGAAGAACCTGCTCGACGAGGGACAGTTCGGGTCATCGCTCGTCCTGTCGCCGTTCAATTACGCCAAGGGCTATGCCTGGGGCGTCGAGCTTCGCGCGAATTACGCCAACGGGCCGGTCGCGCTTTACGGCAACGTCGCGCGTGGCCAAGAAAAGGGGCGCGACATCGTCTCCGCGCAATATTTCTTCGCCCAGGACGAACTGGATTATATCGGCAACCACTACATCTACACCGACCATTCCCAATTCTGGACCGGCTCGGCAGGCGGCAGCGTCACGATCCACGACGGCCTGGGTACGCTCGTTCCGACGGCCGACCTACTGTACGGCAACGGTCTGCGGGCCGACGATCCCGCCGGCATCGTGCCGAACGGCGGCAAGCTACCGTCCTATGTCACGGCGAACTTCGGCATCGCGCAAAATTTTGACGGGCCCGGCTTCCAGAAGGGCCTGTCGATCCGCTTCGACATCGTGAACGTGGGCGACCGGATCTACGAAATCCGCGACGGATCGGGCGTCGGCGTCGGCGCACCGCAATACGGCGCACGCCGCGGCTTCTTTGCCGGTATCAGAAAGACCTTCTGAGCGGCGGGCAAGTCCGGGGGTGGAAACACCCCCTTCCGCTGATGATCCGTTGCAGACATTCGCGGCACCCTCGGCACTTGTTGAAACCGGCTGCTCGTTCAGATCGAAAAGTCGCCTCGAATAAAATCATCTGTCGGCTGACAGGTCGCGGGAACGCCAACAGGACAGGAATGTTTTACCGGTCGACTTCGACAGCCGGTCGTCCCGCGACAGTCGATTGCCTCGAGCCACAAATAGCAATCGATCGGCAAAGCGCTCTGACAAAAGGTGGCGAGCGGTTGCCGGGATTAACCTCATCATGCAGGTCATAAGCATTGTTTTATCTAACCATGCTTATTATATGCCGCCCATGACGGATTCTCTCGGCTTTTTGATCGGCGACGTTTCGCGCCTCATGCGGCGGCGCTTCGATGAGCGTGCCCGCGCCATCGGCGTGACGCGCCAGCAATGGCACACGTTGACCAAGCTCTCGCGCGTCGAGGGGATAAATCAGGGCGGCCTGGCCGATCTGCTCGAAGTCGAGCCGATCAGCCTGTGCCGCATGATCGATCGGCTGGAGGAAGCCGGGCTGGTCGAGCGTCGTCGCGATCCGAACGATCGCCGGGCGTGGCGCATCTTCATCACCGATAAGGCGCGTCCGATGATCGCCCAGCTTCATGTCGTGGCCGGAGGGCTGTTCGAGGATGCTTTGGTCGGCATCGGCGAAGGCGAGCAATCGGCCCTGATCGAATCGCTGACGCGTATCCAGACCAATCTCAACGATATTCCGGAAGGCAAGGAGATCCGGCATGGCTGATGCAGATCCCAGGATCGACCGCGCGACCAGCACCGCGATGGCCGAGCAACCGCAACCCGCCAAGGCTCCCGGCACCTGGCGCAAGACGGCGCTGCTCGTCAGCGTGCCCCTGCTCATCGTCGCCGTCGCCGCCTATTTCTGGCTGACCGCTGGTCGTTTCGTCTCGACCGACAATGCTTATGTCCAGCAGGATCGCGTTTCGGTGTCGTCCGACGTGGGCGGGCGCATCGTGGCCGTGACGGTGCGTGAGAACCAGCCGGTCAAGGCCGGCGATTTGCTGTTCCGCATCGATCCCGCTCCGTACCGGATCGCATTGGAACAGGCCAATGCCGCGATCGCCACCGCGCGCGTCCAAGTCGATACGCTGGCGACCGACAGCGGCGGTGCCGCGGCCGACATCGCCAGCGCCAAGGCCGATATCGCGCTCGCCCAGGCGACCTATGATCGACAGGCAACGCTGATGAAGCAGGGCTTCACCACCCGCGCTAGCTTCGATGCCGCGGCGCAGCAGGTCGCCGCCGGCAAGGCGCGGCTGGCGACCGCCAATGCCAGCGCAGCGAAGGCGCGCGTACAGGTCGGCAGTGGCACCAGCGATTCGGGTATCCCCGCCGCCGTGCAGGCCGCGATGGCGCAGCGCGACAAGGCCTTGCTCGATCTCCAGCGGACGTCGGCTTATGCGCCGGTCGCCGGTACGGTGACGCAATCGACTCGGTTGCAGGTCGGCCAGATGATGGTGTCGGGTCTGCCGGCGGTCAGCATCGTCGCCAGCAACCTGACCTGGGTCGAGGCGAATTTCAAGGAAACCGATCTCGACAAGATGCGCGTCGGCCAGCCCGCCGAAGTCTCGTTCGATGCGTATGGCGGGCTCAAGCTTAAAGGCCATGTTCAGTCGATCGGTGCCGGCACCGGATCGGAATTCTCGGTGCTGCCGGCGCAGAACGCGACCGGCAATTGGGTGAAGGTCACGCAGCGCGTTCCCGTGCGGATCGCGATCGACGAGGCCAGCCCCCGCGCTCTGATCGCCGGGTTGAGCGCGAAGATCGAGGTCGATGTGCGCGACCATGGCAAACGCTAGCGCAACGGGCGACGGGACCGATCCGCTCGCCGACGCCCCGTCGACCGAAGCCGCCGAGCCGATGGAGGAACGCGCGGCGCTGCATACGAGCAACCGCCCGCTGCTGACGATCGGCGTCATGGCGGCAACGATCATGCAGATACTCGATTCGACGATCGCCAACGTGGCGTTGCCCCATATGGCGGCGTCGCTCGGCGCGACATCGGACACGATCACCTGGGTTCTCACCAGTTACATCGTCGCTTCGGCCGTCGCGATCCCGCTGACCGGCTGGCTTGCGGACCGGATCGGATCGCGCAACCTCTTCCTTTATGCGATCGTCGGGTTCGTTCTCGCATCGATGTTATGTGGTCTGGCAACGAACTTGCCGGAAATGGTCTTCTTTCGCGTGCTTCAGGGCATTGCCGCTGCGTTCATGAACCCGCTCAGCCAGACGGTGATGATGGACATCAACCCCAAGTCCAAACAGGCCTCGGCAATGTCGATCTGGGGCATGGGCGTGATGGTCGGGCCGATCATGGGGCCGGTGATCGGCGGCTGGTTGACCGAAAATTACGACTGGCGCTGGTGTTTCTACGTCAATGTCCCGGTCGGCATCGCGTGCTTCGCGGTTCTCTGGGCGTTGCTGCCCTCGCGCGACACGCGCCGCCGCAAGTTCGATCTGTTTGGATTTTCGATGCTCGCCATCGCGATCAGTTCGCTTCAACTCATGCTCGATCGCGGCCAGACCAACGACTGGTTCAATTCGTGGGAAGTATGGATCGAGGGCATGGTCGCGTTGGCAACCGCGTGGATGTTCTTCGTTCACATGTTCACCGCCAAAAATCCGATGTTCGAACGCAATTTGTTCGCCAATCGCAACCTGCTCACCGGCATCGGCTTCATGCTGGTGATCGGCCTGTTGATGACTGCGACGATGGCGCTGCTGCCGCCGATGTTGCAGAATTTGTTCAACTATCCGGTTCTGGACACGGGACTTTTGCTGGTGCCGCGCGGTATCGGGATCATGGCCAGCATGTGGGTCGCCGGACGGCTCACCCAGCGCGGCATCGATCCACGGATACTGGTCGGCGTCGGCCTGTCGATCGCGACCTATTCGCTGTGGGAGATGACCGGCTGGACGATCGAGATGAGCGCCAGCCCCTTCATCATTACGGGTCTCGTCCAGGGGGTCGGCCTCGGGCTGGTGTTCATTCCGCTCAACATCATGGCCTTCGGCACCCTGCCCTCGCATCAGCGCACCGAAGGCGCGAGCCTCACCAACCTGTCGCGCAACATGGGCGGATCGGTCGGCATATCGGTGGTGACGGCATTGCTCGGCTCGAATATCCAGACCCAGCATGAAGTACTCGGCGCGCACATTCCCGATCCCGGGCTGACGGCGACCGATCCGGTCGTGAGCTCCATTTTCGGCGGTAGCACCGACGGCGTGCTGGCGGTGGCCGACGGCATCGTCAATCAACAGGCGGCGATGGTTGCCTATCTCGACGATTTCAAACTGATGATGATCATGACCGCCTGCACGATCCCGCTCGTATTCCTGCTCAAGCGGCCCCAGGGTCCGGCCGGCCCGGTGGATCCCGGCGCGGCCGGCCATTGATCGCACCCGAATGCCCAGCCTCCCACTCGAGCTGCCTTCGAGGAATGAATTTCAGCGGGTAATCGACAGGCGGTAAATCATGGTGTGGCGATAGGTCTGGCCGGGGTCGACGCGCGCCGATCCGAACGCCGGCTGGTTGGGCGTATCAGGAAATTTCTGGGGCTCCAGCGCGATGCCATCGCCCATGCGATACAGTTTGCCCTGCTTGCCGCGCACGCTGCCATCGAAAGCATTCGCGGTGTAGAGTTGCAGGCCCGGTTCGGTCGTCAGCACGTCCAGCCGCCGGCCGGACGCGGGATCTTCCAGCCGCGCCGCTAGCTGCGGCTCCACCGTCGTCCCCTTGTCGAGCGCGAAATTGTGATCGTAGCCGCGACCGATCGCGATCTGAGCATCCCGCCCATCGCGAAGGCCATCCGCGACCATCCGGCCCTTGCGGAAATCGAATGCGGTCCCCTCCACGGAGCGCAGTTCGCCGGTCGGGATCAGATGCTGATCGACTGGTGTATAGGCCGCCGCCGGAATGGTCAGGCGGTGCAGCATCGCCCCCTGCGGAGCGCCCTCCCCGGCCAGGTTGAACACCGCGTGGTTGGTCAGGTTGAGGATCGTCGATCGGGTCGTGCTCGCCTCGAACGCGATCGTCAGGTCGCCATTGTCGTCCAGCGCATATGTCACTGTCGCGGTGACCTCGCCCGGAAAGCCGCCCTCGCCATCCACGCTGACATGCCGCAATGCGACTGATGCCATTATCCCGGAGGTTGTGGCTTCGATCGCCCAGACGCTCCGGTCGAACCCGCCATCACCGCCGTGCAAGCTGTTCGGGCCGTCGTTGGGAGGGAGTTGGTACGGCACGTCGTCCAGAGTGAAGCACGCGCCCGCGATGCGATTGGCGTAGCGCCCCACGGTCACGCCGAGGAAACCGCGCGTCGCTTCGTACTCCGCGACATCGTCATGGCCCAGCACCACGTCCGCCAGCGTACCGTCGGCGGCGGGAACCACGAGCACTTGCAATGTCGCCCCATAGGTCAGAATGCGCGCCGAGATGCCGCGCGCATTGGACAGCGTCACCGCCTCGATCGGCGTACCGTCACCGAGTACACCCGCATCGCTTCGGACAGCCATCGGCATTGCCAATCAGCCTTGCATCGCTTCGAGTTCGACGCCCTTGGTTTCGCGCACATAGGCCCGCACGAAGAAGAACGAGAGCACAGCAAAGGCGGTGTAGGCACCATACGTCACCGGCAGGCCGACATTCTTGGAGAGCCACGGGAAGCTGGAGCTGACCGCGAAATTGGCGAGCCATTGCGCCGCGCCCGCCACCGCCAGCGCCGAACCGCGCATCTGGTTCGGGAACATCTCGCCCAGCATCACCCACATCACCGGGCCCCAGCTAAGGTTGAAGAATATGACATAGGCATTGGCCGCCAGCAGCGCGATCGTACCTACGCCGGCCGGCAGGGACAGATGCCCGTCGATGAAGCTGCCTTGCGCAAAGCACCAGGACAGCGCGCCGAGCGTCACCGCCATGCCGAGCGAGCCGATCAGCAACAGCGGGCGACGACCGATGCGATCGATCAGCAGGATCGAGACGATACAGGCCAGAATCGACACCGCACCCGACAGGATGTTGATCTTGAGTGCGTCGGCCTCGCTGAAGCCGACCGCCTGCCACAACACCGCGCCGTAATAGAAGACGATGTTGATGCCGACGAGTTGCTGGAAGACGGCAAGGCCGATGCCCACCCATACGATCGGCCGCCAGCTCCACGCCGAGGAGGCACCATCCTTGCGGATATCGGCAAGGCTCGGGGCGTGGTCGCTCGCGAGCGACGCGATGATTTCGCCCAGCTTGTCGCGTGCGAAAGCGGCTCCGAACAGGCGGGTCAAAACCTGTTCGGCTTCGACGTGGCGGCCCTTGGCGACCAAGAAGCGCGGGCTTTCGGGGATCGCGAGCAGGGTCAGCAGGAACAGCAATGCCGGTGCGGCCTGCACCCAGAACATCCAGCGCCACGCCGCATGACCGCCCCAGAACATGCCGAGCGAAGAGCCCGCGGCCTGAGCGAGATAATAATTGGCGAGAAACGCTCCCGTCAGACCGGAGATGATCATCACCTGTTGCGCGCTGGAAAGCCGACCGCGAATATGGGCCGGGGTGACCTCGCTGATGTAGGCCGGCGACAGGACGCTGGCGGCCCCCACCGCCGCACCGGCGAAGAATCGAGCGATGGCAAGAACGAGCGCGGAATGCGCGGCACCCGATGCGAGCGCGCTGACGATGAACACGAACGCCGCCAGCATCATCACCTTGCGACGACCGAATATGTCGGCGAACCGACCTGCCAGGAATGCGCCGAGCGCGCAGCCGGGGAGCAACGCACTGACCGTCAAACCGAGTTCGCCCTCCGTGAGACCGAACGTCTGGCGCAAGCCTTCCTGCGTGCCGTTGATCGCGCCGGAATCGTAACCGAACATGAAGCCGCCGATCGTCGCGACCGCCACGATCAGACAGATGAAAGTCAGGCTTCCGCGTTCACCGGTGTTTTCCGCCATGTCATCCCCGCCCATGCTCTTCTGTTGTGAGCGCTAACATGACGGGCGAGCGATCGAAGTCAAGAGGCGCGAGGTGGCCCGTCCGACGCACGATGGATGACCTTGAATTCCAATTGCACGTGGTGGGCGGTCTGATCGCTCACTGCGGTTCGACCGCGTACCGCTTCGGCCAGCAGGGCCGTCGCTTGCCGTGCCATATCGGCGACCGGCTGATGTATGGTGGTGATCTCGGGCCAGATCGTGGTGGACATCGCCGTGTCGTCGAAGCCGCAGACCGACAGGTCGGCAGGAACGTCGAGATGGTGGCGATGCGCGACCGCTACGGCGGCCGCCGCCATGTCGTCGTTACTGGCGAAAATCGCGGTCGGTCGAGGCAGAAGTCCCAGTAAGACCTCGGCCGCGCTTAGTCCCGAACGGTAGGTGAAGTCGCCCTGCACCACCAAGTCGAGCGCCGCGGGAAGCTTGGCCTCTGCCAACGCGCGGTCGTAACCCGCCCGGCGCGCCGCGCTGGCGGTCTGGTCCACGGCCCCGGCGATGAAGCCGATGCGGCGATGCCCGAGCGCGATCAAATGCGTGGTCATCGCGTGCGCCGCCAGTTCGTCGTCGATCGTCAACGCATGCGCGAACGCCACCGGACGCCCGGTGGCAATCTGCGCCATCGGCAACCCGGCCGCGTGCAGCGCCGCCAGCAGAGCGCCATCGTCACACAAAGGTGGCGGCAACAATACGCCATCGACCCGGTGCGCGGACAGTCGTTGAACGAGCGCGTGCGGCGGCTCCCACACGTCGCAATGCTCGACGATCAACTGGACGTCGATCAGGCTGGCCTGCGCAAGGCTGCCCATCAGGAACTCGCTGAGATAGGCCGCGCTGGGATTGGCGTGGAGCAGCGCGATCCGGCATTGTTGCCCCCCGGCCAGGCTGCGGGCAGCGGGGTTCGGCACATAGCTGAGCTCCGCAATCGCCGTGCGAACCTTGTCGCGCGTCAGCGGCAAGACATTGGGTTCGGAATTGATCACCCGCGACACGGTCATCGGCGAAACGCCGGCCAGTCGCGCGACATCCGCCACGGTCGGCCCCCGCGTGCCGGCGCGCGGCCTGCGCCCCGCTATTTCGATATCGGTCTTCGCCATCCCCTTCGCCTAATCCGCCCCATCGCCTCCCACAAGTACTGCCGCTTTAGTCGGACAAAGCGCTTGCTAGAATATACATGGTAGCGCTACCGTTGAAGATAACAACCGAAGAAGGGGGAGAGCGCGGTGTTTCTGGGGATCGACGTCGGCACGTCTGGTGTGAAGGCCGTGATCGTGAACGCGTCGGGCATAGTCCTCGATCAGGCGAGCGCGCCGCTGCACGTCTCGCGACCCGCTCCTCTTTGGTCGGAGCAGGACGCCGGCGCCTGGTGGCAGGCGGCCGAAACCGCCATCCTGTCCCTCGATCACGCCCAACGCGCCGGAATTCTGGCGATCGGGATTGCCGGTCAGATGCACGGGGCGACGCTTCTCGGTGCGGACGATCGGCCGTTGCGCCCCGCGATCCTCTGGAACGATGGCCGCAGCTTCGCCGAGTGCGAGGAGATCGAAGCCGTCGAACCCCGCTCACGGACGATCACCGGCAACATCGCGATGCCCGGCTTCACCGCACCCAAATTGCTGTGGGTCCGCAAACACGAGCCCGAGATCTTCGCGCAAGTGCGCAGCGTCTTGTTGCCCAAGGATTATGTCCGGCTGTGCATGACCGGCGACAAGGCGTCGGACCTGTCCGACAGTGCCGGCACGTTATGGCTGGATGTCGCGGCGCGGGGCTGGAGCAGCGAGATGCTCGCCGCCTGCGGCCTGACCGAGGAACAGATGCCCAGCCTTTACGAAGGCATCCAGATCACCGGGACATTACGCGCCGAGCTGGCCGCCCGCTGGGGCATGCGCGCGGTGCCCGTGGTGGCCGGCGGTGGAGACAATGCGGCAGGCGCGGCCGGGGTCGGGGTGATCGACGATGGCGATGCCTTGCTGTCGCTCGGCACGTCCGGCGTGATCTTCGTTGCCACGCGGGAGTATCGTCCCAACCCGGCGCGCGCCGTCCATGCCTTCTGTCATTGCCTGCCGGATATGTGGCACCAGATGAGCGTCCACCTGTCCGCCGCGTCCTGCATCGATTGGGCGGCACGACTGACCGGCGTCGATGGCCCCGCGGCCCTGTTCGCGCTGGCGGAGCAGGCCGGGCCGGCCGCCGGGCCCGAGCTGTTCCTGCCCTATCTGTCGGGCGAGCGAACGCCGCACAACGATGCCCATGTGCGCGGTGCCTTTCTCGGGCTGGGCAACGACAGCGATCCAGGCCGGATCGCCGCCGCCGTGCTGGAAGGCGTCGCCTTCGCACATGCCGACGGGCTCGATGCCCTGCGCGAGGCCGGAAGCACGATCGGGTTGCTCTCGGTCATCGGCGGTGGCGCGCGCTCATCTCATTGGGGCAAGATCATCGCGGCTTCGCTGGGCGTCCCGCTCGTCTATCTCGAGGGCGGCGAAGTCGGGCCAGCCTTGGGTGCCGCGCGGCTCGCACAGATCGCAGTGACGGGATCGAGCCCAGGCGAGGTTTGCGTCCGCCCTGCGGTGCGCCACATCATCGAACCGGACCCCGCGATTGCCGATGCCCTCGCCCCCAAGCTCGCGCGGTTCCGCGCCGCCTATCCGCTCATCCGCCAGATCCAGGAGTAAGCCCATGTCCGCAGACTATTTCGCACCGTTCGACACCGTCCGCTACGAAGGCCCCGACAGCAATAACGACCTCGCCTACCGCTGGTACGACAAGGACCGCGTCGTGCTCGGCAAGCGGATGGAAGAGTATCTGCGCGTCGCGGTCTGTTTCTGGCATACCTTCTGCTGGCCGGGCAGCGACGTGTTCGGCGCCGGCACCTTCAGCCGCCCGTGGCAGGCCGGGGCCAACGATGCGCCGGCCGCGCGGGCCAAGCGTGAGGCCGCACTGGCATTCGTCGAGAAGCTCGACGTGCCCTATTACTGCTTCCACGACGTCGATGTCATGGCCGATGCCGATGACGTCACGTCGTTCCGCCGCAGCTTCGCCGAGGCGGTCGATCATCTCGAAGCGCTGCAGTCGCAACATGGCCGCAAGCTGCTATGGGGCACGGCAAACCTCTTCAGCCACCCGCGCTACATGGCCGGTGCCGCGACCAATCCCGATCCCGAGGTGTTCGCCTGGGGCGCATTGCAGGTGCGCGATGCGCTCGAGGCGACGCACCGCCTTGGCGGCGAGAATTACGTGTTGTGGGGCGGTCGCGAGGGGTACGATACGATCCTCAACACCGACGTCGGCATCGAACAGGAGAATTTCGGCCGCTTCCTGAGCCTGGTGGTCGAGCACAAGCACAAGATCGGTTTCACCGGCGCGATCCTGATCGAGCCGAAACCGCACGAACCGACCAAGCATCAATATGATTTCGATACGCAGACGGTCTACGGCTTCCTCAAGCGCTTCGGGCTGGAAAAGGAGGTGAAGGTCAATATCGAGGCCAACCACGCCACGCTGTCTGGCCACACCTTCGAGCACGAGATCGCGATGGCGCGCGCGCTCGGCATCTTCGGGTCGATCGACGCCAATCGCGGCGATCACCAGAATGGCTGGGATACCGACCAGTTTCCCAACTCGGTCGAGGAACTGACGCTGGCGATGCTGGAGATCGTTCGCGCCGGCGGCTTCACCACGGGCGGCTTCAACTTCGATGCCAAGGTCCGCCGCCAGAGCATCGACGCGACCGACCTGTTTCACGGCCATATCGGCGGCATCGACACGATCGCGCATGCCCTGGTCAAGGCGGAAGCGATCATCGCCGACGGCAAGCTCGATGGCTTCCGCACGGAACGCTATGCCGGATGGAATAGCGATCTGGGCAAGGCGATCCACGCAACCGATGCCTCGCTCACGTCGATTGCCGATCTGGCGGTCAGCGGGGAATTGGCACCGCAACCACGATCGGGCCGGCAGGAATGGCTGGAGAATTTGGTCAACCGCTTCTGACGCGATAATGAGCGAGCAAAGGCCGTAGCAGGCGGCGCGCGCGGCATCGGTCATGCCTGCAAGGCACTGGCCGGTGTCGCCGTATCGTCGGGGCACCAAGCGAGCCGGAGGATAGCAGCACATCCCCGCCCCCAAGAATGGATTGATTGCCGGAACATCCCGTCCGAGGCATGGCCTCCGCGGAGATATGACACGATGACGCGAACACTCACCCATCTGGAACGGCTCGAAGCGGAGGCGATCCACATCATGCGCGAGGTCGTCGCCGAGGCGGACAAGCCGGTGATGCTCTATTCGGTCGGCAAGGATTCGGCGGTCATGCTGCATCTCGCGCGCAAGGCCTTCTATCCCTCTCCCCCGCCCTTCCCGCTGCTGCACGTGGACACGACTTGGAAGTTCCGGGAGATGTACAAGCTGCGCGACCGCATGGCGGCCGAGAGCGGCATGGAATTGCTCGTCTACAAGAATCCGGAGGCGATCGAGCGCGGCATCAACCCGTTCGATCACGGCGCGCTGCACACCGACATGTGGAAGACCGAAGGGCTGAAGCAGGCGCTCGATAAATACGGCTTCGACGCGGCCTTCGGCGGCGCGCGGCGCGATGAGGAGAAGTCCCGCGCCAAGGAACGCATCTTCTCGTTCCGCACCGCCAGCCACGGCTGGGATCCGAAACGCCAGCGTCCCGAATTGTGGAATCTCTACAATGCCCGCAAATCGCCAAGGAAGAATGGGGGGGGCGAGAGCATCCGCGTATTTCCGATCAGCAACTGGACCGAACTCGACGTGTGGCAATATATCCAGCTGAACCATGTGCCGATCGTCCCGCTCTATTTCGCCGGCAAGCGCCCGACGGTCGAGCGTGACGGCATGCTGCTGATGGTGGACGACGAACGCTTTCCGCTCGCCCCCGGCGAGGTGCCCGTGGAACGCTCGATCCGCTTCCGCACGCTTGGCTGCTACCCGCTGACCGGCGCGGTGGAAAGCACGGCCTCCACCCTGTCCGAGATCATCCAGGAAACCTTGCTGACCACCACCAGCGAACGTCAGGGCCGCGCGATCGACAAGGATGCCGGTGGTGCCGGCATGGAGAAGAAGAAGCAGGAGGGGTATTTTTGACGCGCCACGTCACGCCTTTGCGTGACGAAGCGTCAACCCCGGCGCAGGCCGGGGTCGCTCGACGTGATGAGAGCGCCCTCCACACAGCGATCCCGGCCTCCGCCGGGATGACGGAATAGAGACATGAACGACACCATCACCCCAGACTCCGTCTACCAGACCGAAGCGCTGATCGCAGAGGATATCGATGCCTATCTCGACCGGCATCGGCATAAGACGATGTTGCGCTTCATCACCTGCGGTTCGGTCGATGACGGCAAATCCACGCTGATCGGACGCCTGCTCTACGATTCAAAGATGATCTTCGAGGATCAGCTCGCCGCGCTCGAGGCTGACAGCAAACGCGTCGGCACTCAGGGTGGCGAGATCGACTTCGCGCTACTGGTCGACGGCCTCGCCGCCGAGCGCGAACAGGGCATCACGATCGACGTGGCCTACCGCTTCTTCTCGACCGAGAAGCGCAAGTTCATCGTCGCCGATACGCCAGGCCACGAACAATATACCCGCAACATGGTGACGGGCGCCTCGACCGCTGATCTTGCCGTAATCCTGATCGACGCGCGCAAGGGCGTCCTGACGCAGACCCGGCGGCATTCCTATCTCGCGCATCTGATCGGCATCAAGAATCTGGTGCTGGCGATCAACAAGATGGACCTGATCGGATACGACCAGACGAAGTACGACGCGATCCTCGCCGATTACACCGCGTTCGCGCGCGAGATCGGCATTACCGCATTCACGGCGATGCCGATCTCTGGCTTCAAGGGCGATAACATCTCGCTGAAGTCCGAGCATATGCCGTGGTATTCCGGCCCCACGCTGATGGAGCATCTCGAAAACGTCGAGGTCGGCGTGGACGAGGATCAGGCGCGGCCGTTCCGCATGGCGGTGCAATGGGTCAATCGCCCGAACCTCGATTTCCGCGGCTTCTCGGGCCAGATCGCCACCGGCACGGTCAAGCCCGGCGATTCGATCCGCGTACTGCCCGGCGGCAAGACCAGCACGATCAGTCGCGTGGTCACGCTCGGCGGCGATCTGGCGGAAGCCGTTGCCGGCCAGTCGGTCACCCTGTGCCTGGCCGATGAGATCGATTGCTCGCGCGGGTCGGTCATCGCGACCGCCGATGCCCCGCCGGAGACCGCCGACCAGTTCGAGACGACGATCGTCTGGATGGACGACGAACCTTTGGTCGTCGGCCGGGCCTATTGGCTGAAACTCGGCACGCAGATCGTCTCCGCGACGGTTCAGGAGCCGAAATACCAGATCAACGTCAACACGATGGAGCATCTGGCGGCCAAGACGCTGGAGTTGAACGCGATCGGCGTGGCGGAGATCACCACCGACCGCGCGATCGTGTTCGAACCCTATGCGCAGAACCGCACGCTCGGCGGCTTCATCCTGATCGACAAAATCACCAATGCGACGGTCGCGGCGGGTATGCTGCACTTCTCGCTGCGCCGTGCCCAGAACGTCCATTGGCAAGCCACCGATATCGGCCGCGATGCGCATGCCGATCTGAAGAACCAGCGTCCCCGCGTCCTGTGGTTCACTGGCCTGTCGGGCTCCGGCAAATCGACCATCGCCAACGAGGTCGAGAAATCGCTCAACCTGATGAACCGCCATACCTTCCTGCTCGACGGCGACAATGTGCGCCACGGGCTGAACAAGGATCTCGGCTTCACGGAGGCCGACCGGATCGAGAATATCCGCCGCGTCGGCGAGGTCGCGAAGCTAATGGCGGATGCCGGACTGATCGTCCTCACCGCCTTCATCTCGCCGTTCCGCGCCGAACGCGACATGATCCGCGCGATGCTGCCCGAGGGTGAATTCATCGAGATCTTCGTCGATACCCCGCTGGACGTGGCGGAAGGACGAGACGTGAAGGGCCTCTACAAGAAGGCGCGCGCTGGCGATCTGAAGAACTTCACCGGCATTGACAGCCCGTACGAAGCCCCGCTGAACGCCGAAATCCGCGTCAATACCGTCGAGATGACGCCGGCCGAAGCCGCCGAGTTCATCGTCCGCCAGATCATGCCGCTAAAGTGACCCCACAATGACCATCATCGAAAGCGACGTGAGGCTCGCCGAACGTCTCGCCACCGAAGCGGGTGAAATCCTGCTCGCTTTGCAGACACATAGCGGCCTGACCGGCAAGGAATTGGGCAAGGCCGGCGACGAACAGGCGAATGCCTTCCTGATGCGCACACTGCGCGCCGCGCGCCCGGACGATGCGGTCCTGTCCGAAGAGGAAAAGGACGACATCAACCGCTGCTCGGTTCGCCGCGCCTGGATCGTCGATCCACTCGACGGCACGCGCGAATATGGCGAGGGGCGCACCGATTGGGCGGTGCATGTCGCATTGTCGATCGACGGCGTCGCCACGGTCGGCGCGGTCGCGCTGCCGGGGCTCGGCCTCACCTTGACGTCCGGTGCGCCTCAACCGCTCAAAGCGGCGGGCAATCCCTTGCGCATGCTCGTCAGCCGCACCCGCCCCGCACGCGAGGCGCTTGCCGTGGCCGAAGCGTTCGGCGCCGATCTCGTGCCGATGGGCTCGGCCGGTGCCAAGGCGATGGCCGTGGTGCGCGGTGAGGCGGACATCTATCTCCACACCGGCGGACAATATGAATGGGACAATTGCGCCCCGATCGCGGTTGCGCAGGCCGCTGGGCTGCATGTCAGCCGCGTGGATGGATCGCCCCTGGTCTACAATTGCGCCGATCCGTATCTGCCCGATCTGCTGATCTGCCGCACCGAGCTTGCCGAGCGCGTGTTGGCGTTGGTCAAGGCCTTGCCCGCTGCCTGATCGCACACGGCCCCAGCCTAAAACGTGGCCAACTTCGCCGCCGCCCGTTAGGATCGCCTCGGAGGATTTCGGTTATGGCGACGGCACAACGATCGGTCGGACTTTCGGCGAATGCATGAAGCGATGCGAGCAAGGTTTCGTGCAGCTGTCCTTTCGGTAATTTTGGCAACCAGCCTGTGCCCTAGCGCCGATGCGTCCGCTCAGAAATATTCCGCGCGGGATGTCGGCGGCTGGACGGTGGCGGCCAGCAAGGACAACATGGGCTGCTTCCTGACCAGGGAGTATGACCGGCCCGGGGCGACCACACTGCTTCTGGGGCTCGATATCGACGGCTCCAACCATCTGTCGGTGCTGAACCGCAATTGGTCGATCAGGCCGAAGGATCGATTGGAGCTAGATTTTCGCCTGTCGAAAGGCGCCTATTCCAAACACTCCGCCGTGGGCATGGCTTCGGATGGCAAGAAGGGGTTCGTTACCAATTTCGAAACGAAATTCCCATCTTTCTTTGCCAAATCCGAGTTTCTCGACATCTATCGCGACGACGTGCCGGTAGAGAAGCTGAACCTGAATGGCAGCGGCGCGGCGGTGACGGAGTTGCGCCGTTGCGTCGAAATTCAGCGCACGAACCCCGGCACCGAAGCCGGCCCGGTGGAGCGTGCCGACGATATACCGATCGATCCGTTTGCCCCCGCACCGAAGCCGCGATCGAAAGACTGAATTCGCTCGCCAAGCGGTCATTTCTCTCGTGAGCGAGATGCGCTCACAATGACAATATCGGCTCAAATTCGTGCGATTTCGCGAATTCCGGCGTCATCCGCTGACCCGGTAAGATGCACGGCTGAACAGAATCGGATTGTCGGAACACCGGCGCTCGGCTTGGAATGATCCGGTTGGTTAACGATTGGAAGAAAAATGATGTCGCAATCTATGACGAAACTTGCCCCAGCATTTGTGATTTTGGCCGGTGCTGTCGGCCTGGGCGGCTGCGCCACTAAATCCTATGTGCGAGAGCAGATTGCTCCCGTCAGCCAGCGGGTCGACTCGCTTGAGACCCGATTGCAGCAGACCGACGGCACGGCCAAATCCGCACTGGCCGAGGCACAGGCGGCATCCGGGCAGGCTCAGAACAACGGTCAGCGGCTCGATCAGCTCACCGGCCGGGTGGACGGCATCGATCAGCGCTTGCAGGTGCAGGAAAAGCAGCGGAAGCGCCCACGCAATTGATTTCGGGCAGCCCCCGCTGATCGCATTGTAAATCCCCGTATCGGTCGTTCCCCCGTGGAACGACCGATTATTTTCGAGCGCTGGAATCGATGATCAATGTCCTTCTGGCGCTAGCCGGGCTCGCTTCAATTGTTCCGGTCACCGCCGGCGCTCAACCGTCGGTCGTGGCGCAATCGCGGTCGCAGTCCGTAAGCGAGCAGGCCGAAGCGGCGATGATCCCTTCGCCCGCAACCATGCGTGTCGCCGATTGGATCGCGGCCTCGGGCGACAACAGAGCATTGCCCTACATCATCGTCGATAAGGCGAACGCGGCCCTTTTCCTGTTCAGTGCGAAGGGAACTTCCCTCGGCGCGGTCCCGGTATTGATCGGTGTGGCCGTCGGCGACGACGCCACCCCGGGCATCGGCAGCAAGAACCTCGCCGAGATCGGCCCCGCGGAAAAGACCACGCCGGCCGGGCGTTTCCTCGCGAAATTCGGATTGGCCGCTGGACGGGAACGGATACTCTGGGTCGATTACGCCACCTCCGTCGCGCTTCACCCGATCCCGAAAGGCGCGAGCAAAAAGGAACATCGCCGCGAACGGATGCTCTCGCCGACCCCGGACGACAACCGCATAACCTTCGGGTGCATCAACGTGCCCATCGCCTTCTATGGCAAGGTCCTCCGCCCGCTCGTTCAGAAGAAGGGCGCTTACGTGTACATACTGCCGGATACCAAGCCGCTCGAAATCGTCTTTCCCCGCTTGCTGGTTCAGGCTCTTGGTGACCAAGCGATACGCTGACGGACAATTGCGATCTGCGATGATCCGCGCGAAACCCATGTGATGGCTATGCCGAACACCTTTATCCGCCGAGCGCGGGTTTCGTCCTGCCATCAGATCGGATAGATCGTATCCCGACCTGAAGCATCGACGAGTTGGACTACATCGCATGGATAGCGGCAGTAACGATCACTTGGCTGCCCGCATCAAAGCGTTATGTGTGGACCTCGACGCGGTGGCGAGCGATCTCGGCAAAACCGGACCTATCGAAGATCTATCGGACGAAATCGCGTTGCTTGCGCTGGCGCGCAGGATCGCGGCCGGACATGCCGCGATGGCGGACTTTTTCGATCCTTCACTGTTCGTGGATCCCGCCACGAATATCGTGCTGCGCCTCTTCATCGATCAGCAAGATGACCGCACCACGACGTCGGGCGAGTGCTGTGCGGCGGCCGGCGTTCCACGCACGACGGCACTCAGATGGATCAATCTGTTGAGCGGGCGCGGCCTGATCGAGATGTATGAGAAGCCGAATGATCGCCGCTCGACCATGCTCCGCCTGACCCCATCGGGCCTCGAGATCGTCAATAGCTGGCTGCTCCGGATGAGGGAAATATTCCGCCCCAGCGGGAAAATAACCGGCTGAATTTTTGTTTTTGCAAATCAAAGTGATTTTCTGATATAAAACCGCCTGTCAATTGGACCAATGGGGGCGGTCATATCAACACCATGATCATCAGCGGTCTAAATCCAAATGGCGGACACCTTGTCGCGACTGGGCTTTTTTCAGCGTGATCGGATCGTCTCCCACTAAAGACCGGTGCGGGGACGAAATTGCCTACGGCCCAAGGCTTGAGCTTTTTGCGCTCAATGCCATTTCCGTTGGCGCGCACATCGTCCGCCGGAAAGTCGGCTGCGCGATCGATCAGCTTCGCCAACCCGCTGAGTCCGATCCAGTGACCTTCACTGCGATCATGTCTGCGGTCGGTCTGGACCGGCTTTTCACCCGTAACGTGAAGAGCAAATTCAATGTCGCGGTGGCAATCCTGTTGCTCGGCGTCCTCGTCCAGATGGGCGTCACGATAGCCGTTTCAAATCAGTATTGGTCGGTCCCGATCGGCCTGGCCCTGCTGTCGCTGTCCTGCGCGGTGATCGTCTACAGATCGACGCCAGTTCGCAATGCCGAGAGCTGGCGCTGGAAGCTGATCGCGATCGGGCTGGTATTCTGGAGCCTGATGTTCATGGCGAGCGCATACCAGGACACTTTTCTGGGAGGCGTGGAGACCTACAGCAGTATCTTGGGCGGGATCAAGCAACTCTGCTTCGTGGCCGTCCTGACGCCATCCAGTTCCAGAGAGAATGATCGCGCATTTCGGATCCTGGACATCTTCCAGGGCATCTTGTTTGTCGGTGCCATCATGATCCTGATCTGGGGATCGGTCATCAACATAACGATCAAGGTCAGTCACAACTACGTAAACACCACCTTCATCTTCATGTCGGCATTGAGCTTGGCCAGCTATTTTAGTCAAAAAGATGTGCTCAGCCGAAAATTCATATTCAATATCGTTCTGTTGCAGATCGGATATGGTGCCTTGATCATCCTTGCCGGGCCGATCGCAGCCGAATACAATCTGCCACATGGCTCTGCGATATGGGCCATAGGCGGTGTCGTAATCGTCATCTTCGGCATCAGGTCGTCCAAACTGGCCGAGTTCAAATTCGATCGCTTCGAAAACGAACCGGATGGTTCGGGCCCGCTATATCAAAGACATATCCCACCGCTTTTTCTCACCGGACTGCTGACTTTCCTGGCGTTCGAGATCGTCCTGCAGAATGTGATATTGGGCATAGCGCTGGGAACCTTGGGATTTCTCAACTACTCGACGCGAACTGCCTTATTGCTTGATCGCTATCTGACTGCCCGCGACCGGCTGATCGCGGCGGAACAACAGCATTCGCGACTGCTGATCGACATGATCCACGAAGTCCGGGCACCGCTCGGCAGCATGGTGCTCAACGCGTCGATGCTTCAGCGTAGTGCGGAATTGCCGGATCGGCAGGCGCGTTGGGCCGAACAGATCGGCATCGGCGGTGCGCGCGTGACGACGATGCTGAACGACGTGCTGGACATCGAGCGGATCGATGCCGGGCTGATCGGCCCCGATCTCACCGATTGCGATATCGCCCCGATCGTCGATGCGGCCATTGCCGTGGCAACACCGCAAGCCGCCGCGGCGGAGATCACCATCGAAATGGACGGAAGCGCCGACCGGCGCATCCGGGGCGATCGCACGTTGCTCGAACGCGTTCTCGTCAATCTCTTGACCAACGCCGTGCGCTTCACGGCGCAGGGCGGCACGATCAGGGTCGCGATCGCCGAGGACGGCGACGACATGATTGCGATCCGGGTGATCGACAACGGCTTAGGCATCGCGCCGGATATCCTGCCGAAGTTGTTCGACCGGTTTTCGCATACCGGCGTGCCGCTCCGCGGCTGTCCGGGGTCGGGCCTCGGCCTGTCGATCTGTCGCGGCCTGATGACGCTCATGCGCGGCAACATCGCGATCGACAGCCGCCTTGGGCACGGCACGACCGCGACCCTCTTTCTGCCACGCACGCCTGCTTTGGCCGGTTAGTCTGACCAATATAATCGCATCGGCGTATCCACGAGCATCTTGCGCTGCAGTTCGGCGGTCGGTGCGATGCGCGGGATGATATCGACCAGCGCGCCGTCATCGGGAATCGCGTCCTGCATGTTCGGGTGCGGCCAATCCGTCCCCCAGATCACGCGATCGGGATAATCGGCGACCAGCGGCGCGACGGCGGCGACGAATGCGTCCCATGGCGGCCCCGCCGGATCGAGCCGGTCGGGGCAGCTCGCCTTGAAATACACCTCGTCGCGCGAATCGAGCAGCGCCCGGAACGCGCGCATATCGGCACCATCCGGCCCCTGCGACACATCCGGGCGCCCCATGTGATCGACCACGATCGGCACCGGAATGGCATCGAGGAACGGGCGCAGCTTTTCCAGAATGTCCGCTTCGAAATACACCACGACATGCCAGCCGGCGGGCAGGCGCGCCGCGACGTCCAGAAACCGATCCTTCGGTGCATCGTCCACCAGCCGCTTCAGGAAGTTGAAGCGGATGCCGCGCACACCGCCGTCGTGCAGCGCCTGCAATGCCGCCGCATCGATTCCCGGATCGACCACCGCAACGCCCCGCGCCCGCCCGTCCGATCGCGCGATAGCGTCCAGTACGGCGGCATTGTCGGTGCCGTGGCAACTTGCCTGCACGATTACGTTGCGCGCAAAACCGAGCCGGTCGCGCAATGCGAACAGCGTGTCGCCCCCGGCATCCTGCGGCAGATATTTGGCTTTGGCGCTGAACGGGAAACGGTCCGCCGGGCCGAAGACATGGCAGTGCGCATCGACCGCACCGGGGGGCGGCACGAAGCGCGGGGTGGACGGCGTCTCGGTCCAGCTCCGGATCCGTCCCTGTGCGTCTACGCTCATGCGAACACCTTTCCGTCCATCAATTTGCGCGCGGTCCGCAACAAGGCGGCGGTCGCGACCTGCCCGTCCTCGCCCATCGTGAGCACGCACGTCATCTCGCCGGTCGGATGCTCGACCGACAATGTCTTCACCTCGTCGTCTGGCACGTGCGCGACGGCGGCGGCAGGCGATCCTTCGATCAGGCAGGCGGTGGCCACGCTGACTGCACCGAGCACGCCGATCGAGGCATGCGCGCGCTTGGGAATGAAACTCCGCACCGTCACCGCCCCGCCATCGCGCGGTGGCGCTACAAGCATCATCTTGGGCACCGAGGCATCGGCAACATCGCCGAGGTTCATCAGCGGCCCGGCCTGCAAGCGGATCGCCTCGATCCTCGCCTTCACCGCCTCCGCTGCATCGAGCGTCTCGCGATCCTCATAGCCGGTCGCGCCGACATCCTGGGCGCGCAGCACGACGCACGGCATGCCGTTATCGATCAACGTGCAGACGACGCCGTCGATCGTATCGACCGCATTGCCGGTCGGCAGCAGCGCGCCACATGACGACCCGGCGGTGTCGCGGAATTCCAGCGGCACCGGCGCCGCGCTGCCCGGCACGCCATCGATTCGCGCTTCGCCGGCATAGGTGACGATGCCACCCGGCGTCGCCACGGTGGCGACGGCGATCTGCCCGGTATTCTCCATGAAGATCGCGACCCGGGTCTCCCCGTCCTGCGCCGCGACCAGCCCGCGCTCGATCGCGAACGGGCCGATGCCGGCCAGGATGTTGCCGCAATTCTGTCGATCGCTGACGATCGCCTGATCGACGAACACTTGCAGGAAGAGATAATCGACATCGACGCCGTCGCGCGTGGATTTCGCCACGATCGCGACCTTCGATGTCAGCGGATCGGCCCCGCCCATCCCGTCGATCTGGCGCGCATCCGGCGACCCCATCACGCGCAGCAGAACCGCATCGCGTTCGGCCACGTCGGCGGGCAGATCGTTGCGCAGGAAATATCCGCCCTTCGACGTGCCCCCGCGCATCCACATGCACGCGATGCCGTCACTCATAGGTCAGGCCCAGCCCCGCCAGCTTGCCGCGCATATCGTAGATATCGAGGCCGAGTTCGCCCGCCGCGAGCCGCTGGCGTTTCGATTCCTCATTCGCCTCGCGCGCCTGCGCCGCCGCCAGCACGGTCGCCGCATCGGCGCGCTTCACGACGCACACACCGTCGTCGTCGGCCACGATCACGTCGCCCGCCGAAATCGCCGCCCCGGTGCAGACGATATCGACATTCACCGATCCCAAGGTCGCCTTGATCGTCCCTTGCGCGAACACCGCTTTCGACCAGACCGGAAAGCCCATCTGCGTCAGATCGCGAACGTCGCGCACACCGGCGTCGATCACCAGCCCGCGACACCCCCGCGCTTGTGCCGAGGTGGCAAGCAGATCCCCGAAATAGCCATCCTCGCACGGGCTGGTCGGCGCGAGAACGAGGATGTCGCCATCCTGAAGCTGTTCGATCGCGACATGCAGCATCCAGTTATCGCCCGGTGGAGCCGAAATCGTCACCGCCGATCCGGCAATCCGCGCGCCGGAATAGATCGGCCGCAGGCGCGAACCGAGAAGCCCGATCCGCCCTTGTGCCTCATGCACGGTGGCGACACCGGCGGCGGCAAGGCCGGCGATGACAGCGGCATCCGCGCGCGCGATATTGGTGACGACCCGACCAGCCATGATATCTCTCCTCGATCCGGCCATGGCGGCCCGATGCGCCGGGCGGCCAATCGATATCCTGGCACAGCGATAAGTTTTTGCTAAAGCTGGCGGATGATCTCGGTGTTCGACCTCAACCTGCGCCACCTGCGCGCACTCTCCGTAATCGCTGCGCATGGCACGATGAGCGCCGCGGCGTCCGCGGTCAGCCTGTCGCAGCCGGCGCTGACTCAGGGGCTGGCGAAGCTCGAGCGACGCATCGGCGCGACGCTGTTCGACCGGCGTAGCGACGGCGTGACGCCGACACCCGCCGGCCGGATCCTGGCAGCGCGCGTCGATGCCGCATTCGCGCAATTATCGGCCGCGACCCGCGCCGCAATCCGGGGATCGTCACGCGGCTTCGCGCGGCCGGAGGCGTTGATGACGACGACGCAGATGCACGCTTTCCTGCAACTCGCCGATGCCGGCAGTTTCGTCGATGCGGCGCGTGCGACCGGCCTGTCGCAACCGGCGCTGCACCGGGCGGTGCGCGATCTGGAACAGATTTGCGGCGTGCCGCTGGTCGAGCGGCGTGGACGCGGGGTGGCGCTCAGCATCGTCGGCAGGCGCTTCGCCCGTGGCCTCCGGCTCGCCGCCAGCGAGATCGCGGCCGGCCTAAGTGAGATTGCGGGCGATGCGGGCCAGCCCGCCCGCCTTGCGATCGGCGCGATGCCGCTGTCGCGCGCATTGGTATTGCCGCACGCGCTGGGCGCTTTCCTGCGCACCGATCCTAACGTCGCGATCGAGGTGTTCGAGGGGGCATGGCGCGATCTGGTCGAGCCGTTGCGTGACGGCGTCATCGATCTGATGCTGGGCGCACTCCGCGACGAGCCTCCGGCGGGCATCGTGCAGCGCCCCCTGTTCGAAGACCGCCTGACGGTGGTCGCCCGCGCCGATCATCCGCTCGCCGGAAAGACCGCACCGACGCTCGACGATCTGGCGGGTTACGGCTGGATCGTCGGCCAGACAGGCACGCCGCTGCGCGCGCAATGGGAGGCGCTGTTCGAGGGGCGAGACTTTCCACCCGCGCCGATCGAATGCGGATCGGTCATGGTCGTGCGCGGGCTGCTCGCCGACAGCGACCTGCTCACGCTCCTGTCGCCCGACCAGATCGCGATGGAGGTAACGGCGGGCATGCTGACGCGCATTCCGCTGCCAGGCGATCGGGGCATACGCACGATCGGCATCTCGACGCGCGTGGATTGGCACCCCACCGCGGCACAACGCGCCTTTCTGGTATGCCTGATTCATGCGGCCGCAACGACAAGAATTCAACAAAACCAATAACGCCGCCGAGCATTCGATTGGCCGCTTTCGCGTCATTGCGCCACGCCGCGGGCATGACGATGATCATCGATTGCCACGGCCATTACACCACAGCCCCGCCGCAGCACGATGCGTGGCGCGATGCGCAGAAGGCAGCGTTCAAATCCGGCGAGACGCCCCCGCCCTACCCCGCGATCCACGACGACGAGATTCGCGAGACAATCGAGGCGAACCAGTTGAAGCTCCTGAAGGAGCGCGGCGCGGACATGACGATCTTCTCGCCCCGCGCCTCCACCATGGGCCATCATATCGGCGACGAGGCCGTCAGCGTCGCATGGAGCCGTGCCTCCAATGACCTGATCGCGCGCGTCTGCGATCTGTATCCCGAAACCTTTGCCGGCGTCTGCATGCTGCCGCAAAGCCCCAAGGCCGACCTCGCCGGATCGATCGCCGAACTGGAACGCTGCGTGCGCGACCTCGGCTTTATCGGCTGCAACCTCAATCCGGATCCCGGCGGCGGGCATTTCGCATTTCCAGCACTGACCGACCGTTATTGGTATCCGTTCTACGAAAAGATGGTCGAGCTGGACGTTCCGGCGATGATCCACGTCTCGGGCAGCTGCAATCCTGCCCTCCACGCGACCGGCGCGTTCTACATCGCCGCAGATACGATCGCCTTCATGCAATTGATCCAGGGCGATCTGTTCAAGGATTTCCCCTCGCTGCGCTTCATCATCCCGCATGGCGGCGGTGCGGTGCCCTATCATTGGGGCCGCTATCGCGGGCTGGCCGATATGCTCAAGCAGCCGAGCCTGAACACGCATGTGATGAACAACGTCTATTTCGACACCTGCGTCTATCATCAGCCGGGCATCGATCTGCTGGCCGAGGTGATCGACACCAAGAACATCCTGTTCGGCAGCGAGATGGTCGGCGCGGTGCGCGGCATCGATCCGCAGACCGGACAATATTTCGATGATACCAAACGCTATGTCGATGCGCTGCCGGTCAGCGCCGAACAGAAGCATGCCATCTTCGAGGGCAATGCCCGCCGCGTTTTCCCGCGGCTCGACGCCAAGCTGAAGGCACGCGGCCTGTGAGCGACACCCCTGAATCGCGCGTCGGCGACATTCACGCCTATCTCGCCGAGTTCGAGGATATTCCCGGCACGCGCGTCTACACCGCCGCCCGCGCGCGACAGGGCTATCAGCTCAACCAGTTCGCGATGAGCCTGATGAAGCCCGAGAATCGCGAGCGCTGGAAAGCGGATGAGGCGGCGTATCTCGACGACTGGAAGATCACGCCCGACCAGAAACAGGCCGTGCTGGATCGCGATTACAACCGCCTGCTCGATCTCGGCGGCAACATCTATTTCCTTGCTAAGGTATTCTCGACCGACGGCCTCAGCTTCCTCCAGGCGGTCAGCACGATGAGCGGCATGAGCGTCGAGGATTATTCGGCGATGATGATCGCCGGTGGTCGCTCGCCGGAGGGCGTGCGCTCGATCAAGGCGAATGCCGAGGCGGAGGCGGAGGCCGCGATCTCGGCCACCGACGTCACCGGCATGGAGGATAAATAATGGCGCGCATCACCGCCGGCGTAGCGACCAGCCACATCCCCGCGCTCGGCGTCGCGGTCGATCTCGACAAGACGGCCGAGGCCTATTGGGCACCCGCCTTCGCCGGATACGACTGGACCAAGCGCTGGGAAGCGGAACAGAGGCCAGACGTCGTCATCCTGGTCTATAACGACCATGCCTCCGCCTTCGACATGAAGATCATCCCGACCTTCGCGATCGGCTGCGGCGAAGAATATGCGCCCGCCGACGAGGGCTGGGGTCCGCGCAAGGTGCCGACGGTGATCGGCCATCCCGATCTCGCCTGGCACATCGCGCAGAGCCTGATTCTCGACGAATTCGACATGACGATCATCAACGAGATGACCGTCGATCACGGCCTGACCGTGCCATTGTCGATGATGTTCGGCCAGCCCGAGGCATGGCCGTGCAAGGTGATCCCGATCGCGGTCAACGTCGTCACCTACCCCCCGCCCTCCGGCAACCGCTGCTGGGCGCTGGGCGAGGCGATCGCGCGCGCGGTCGCCAGTTTCCCGGAGGATCTGAATGTCCAGGTCTGGGGCACCGGCGGTATGAGCCACCAGCTTCAAGGGCCACGTGCTGGCCTGATCAACGCCGAATGGGACAACCGCTTCCTCGATCGGCTGGAGAGCGACACGCAGGAACTGCGGCACATCCCCCACATCGAATATCTGCGTGAAACGGGGTCCGAGGGGATCGAGATGGTCATGTGGCTGATCATGCGCGGTGCGCTCGGCACCACGACGAAGACGCTGCACCGGCATTATCACGTCCCCGCGAGCAACACGGCGGTAGGGCATATCGTGCTGGCGCCCATCGACTGAAGTCATCCCGCCCCCACTCGTCACCCCAGCGCAGGCTAGGGTCTCGCGGGAATGGCGCGGCTACACCATAAGACCCCAGCCTGCGCTGGGGTGACGCTTTTTAATTTGGAGGCATCGCATGAAAATCGCCCTCGCCGGAGCCGGCGCATTCGGGGAAAAGCATCTCGACGGCCTGAAACTCATCGACGGCGTCGAAGTCACCAGCCTCGTCGGCCGCCGCCTCGAACCGACGCAGGAGATCGCCGCGAAATACGGCATCGGCCACGCAACGACCGATCTCGCCGAGACGCTCGCGCGCGACGATGTCGATGCCGTGATCCTCTGCACCCCGACGCAGATGCACGCGGCGCAGGCGATCCAGTGCATGGATGCCGGCAAGCACGTACAGGTCGAAATCCCGCTCGCCGACAGTCTGGCCGATGCCGAGGCGGTGCTGGCCAAGAGCCGCGAAACGGGCCTCACCTGCATGGTCGGCCACACGCGGCGCTTCAATCCGAGCCACCAATTCGTCCACGACAGGATCGTCGCGGGCGAGATCGCGATCCAGCAGATGGACGTGCAGACCTATTTCTTCCGCCGCAAGAACATGAACGCGAAGGGCGAGGCGCGGTCCTGGACCGATCACCTGCTCTGGCATCACGCCGCGCATACGGTCGATCTGTTCGCCTATCAGGCCGGGCCGATCGTCAAGGCCAACGCGATCGAAGGACCGATCCATCCCGAGCTCGGCATCGCGATGGACATGTCGATCCAGTTGAAGGCGGAAAGCGGCGCGATCTGCACGCTCTCGCTCAGCTTCAACAATGACGGGCCGCTCGGCACCTTCTTCCGCTACATCTGCGACAACGGCACGTATCTGGCGCGCTACGACGATCTGTTCACCGGCAAAGAGGAGCAGATCGACGTCTCCAAGGTCTCGGTGTCGATGAACGGCATCGAGTTGCAGGACCGCGAATTCATCGCCGCGATCCGCGAAGGGCGCGAGCCGAACTCGTCGGTCGCGCAGGTCCTGCCGTGCTACCGCGTGCTGGACGCGCTCGAGAAACAGCTGGCGTGACCACGCCACGAAAGACCGGGGTCGCGATCGTCGGTGCCGGCCCGGCCGGACTGTTGCTCGGCCATCTGCTGCGCGCCGCCGGTATCGCCTGCGTGATCGTGGAGCGACAGGACCGGGCCTATGTCGAGAGCCGCATCCGCGCCGGCGTATTGGAACGGACGACGACCGATCTGCTCCATCGGCTCGGGATCGACGCGCGGCTGAACGCCGAGGGACTGACCGAGCACGGCTTCAATCTGGCACATAACGACGCGTTGATCCGGATCCATGTCAGCGCGCTGACCGGCCAGCCCGTCACCGTCTACGGCCAGACCGAAGTCACGCGCGACCTGATCGCCGCCGCGCCCGACCGCGATCTCGAAATCGTATTCGAGGCGAAAGACGTCGTGCTGCACGACGTGACCGGCAATTCGCCCTTCCTGACCTACACCAAAGACGGCGCGACGCAGCGGATCGAGGCCGATTTCATCGCCGGCTGCGACGGTTTCCACGGGCCGTCGCGCAAGACGATCCCGGCGGTCGCCTGCGAGTACGAACGCGAATATCCCTTCGGCTGGCTCGGCATTCTCGCCGACGTGCCGCCGTGCCATGACGAGCTGATCTACGCGAACACCGACGCCGGATTCGCCCTCGCCTCGATGCGGTCTCCGACCCGCAGCCGCTATTATATCCAGGTGCCGCTGACCGAGCGGGTCGAGGATTGGCCCGCCGACCGGCTGTGGGACGAACTCGAACGCCGCTTCGCTCCGCTCGCCAGCCGCCCGGTGGTTCGCGGCCCCGCGCTGGAAATCTCGATCGCGCCGTTACGCTCGTACGTGTTCGAAACGATGCGCCACGGCCGGCTCTTCCTCGCCGGCGATTCGGCGCACATCGTGCCGCCGACCGGCGCCAAGGGCCTGAACCTCGCGGCATCCGACATCGCCTATCTCTCCGACGCCTTCATCGCGCACTATCGCGGCGATGAGAGCGGCCTGATCGGCTATCAGGCGAAAGCGCTCGCCCGTATCTGGAAGGCCGAACGGTTCAGCTGGTATCTGACCAAGCTGATGCACCGCTTCCCGGAGGACAGCGCATTCGAGCGGCGAATGCAGATCGCCGAACTCGATTACGTCGCGCAATCGCAAGCGATGCAGACCGCGATCGCCGAGAATTATGTGGGCCTGCCGCTTTAAATCGACGGCAGATCCAGTCCCTGCTTCCCGGCGCAGGCAATCGCATCCTCATATCCCGCATCGGCGTGACGCATCACGCCGGTGGCGGGATCGTTCCACAGCACCCGCGCCAGCCGCTTCGCCGCCGCTTCGGTGCCATCGGCGACGATCACCATGCCGGAATGTTGCGAGAACCCCATGCCCACGCCGCCGCCATGATGCAGCGACACCCAGGTCGCTCCGCTCGCGGTGTTGAGCAACGCGTTGAGCAACGGCCAGTCGGACACCGCATCGGACCCGTCACGCATCGCCTCGGTCTCGCGATTGGGGCTGGCGACCGATCCGCTATCGAGATGATCGCGCCCGATCACCACCGGAGCCTTCAGTTCGCCGCTCGCGACCATCTCGTTGAACGCCAGACCGAGCCGATGCCGGTCGCCCAGGCCCACCCAGCAGATCCGCGCCGGCAGGCCCTGAAACCGGATCCGCTCGCGCGCCATGTCGAGCCAGCGATGCAGATGCGCATCGTCCGGCAGCAATTCCTTCACCTTGGCGTCGGTCTTGTAGATGTCCTCGGGGTCGCCGGACAGAGCGACCCAGCGGAACGGCCCGACCCCGCGACAGAATAACGGACGGATATAGGCCGGCACGAAGCCGGGAAAATCGAACGCGTCGGTCACGCCAGCATCGAGCGCCACCTGGCGGATATTATTGCCGTAATCGACCGTCGGCACGCCCGCGGCCTGGAAATCTAGCATCGCGCGAACGTGCGTCGCCATCGACTCCTTCGCCGCCGCTGCCACCACCGCCGGATCGCGTTCGCGCTCGGCGAACCACCGATCGAGCGTCCAGCCGGCGGGCAGATAGCCATTCACCGGATCATGCGCCGACGTTTGGTCGGTCAACAGATCAGGTCGCACGCCGCGCCGGAACAGATCGGGCAAAATCTCCGCCGCATTGCCGAGCAGGCCCACCGAAATCGGCGATGTCGCGTTGGTGACAAGATCGAGCGCCTCCTCAATCGTCCCCGCCACACGATCCAGATAGCCTGTGCGCAACCGCATCTCGATCCGGCTGGGCTGGCATTCGATCGCCAGGCACGACGCGCCGGCCATCACCGCCGCCAGCGGTTGTGCGCCGCCCATCCCGCCAAGGCCCGCCGTCAGCAGCCACTTGCCCGCCAGGCTGCCGCCATAATGCTGGCGGCCCATCTCCACGAACGTCTCGTATGTGCCCTGCACGATCCCCTGCGTGCCGATATAGATCCACGACCCAGCCGTCATCTGGCCGTACATCGCCAGCCCCTTGCGATCGAGTTCGTTGAAATGCTCCCACGTCGCCCAGTGTGGCACGAGGTTGGAATTGGCGATCAGCACGCGCGGCGCATCGGCATGCGTCCGGAACACGCCGACCGGCTTGCCCGACTGCACCAGCAACGTCTCGTCATCCTCCAGCCGGCGCAGCGTATCGACGATGCGGTCGAAACTCTCCCAATCGCGCGCCGCCCGGCCGATCCCGCCATAGACGACGAGTTCCTGCGGGTTCTCCGCTACGTCGGGGTGGAGGTTGTTCATCAGCATCCGCAACGGTGCCTCGGTCAGCCAGCTTTTCGCGCTGAGGTCGGTGCCCGTGGCGGCGCGGATGATGCGATTATTGTCCAGGCGGGTCATGACGATCCTCTCGCGAAATCGATGCAGGCGGTGAGCATGTTGCGCAATATGATGCGCAACGGCGCGGCAGTTTCCGGGTCAAAGGGCGAGGGCCAATTGCGCTCGTCGATCGCGCCCGCCGGATCGGCCATGTAGCCGCGACAGGCGAGTTCCATCTGGATCGCATGCCCCCCTGCCCCCGGCTGGCCGTAATGGCGCGTCGTCCACCCGCCCTTGAAGCGGCCATTGACGACGTGGCTGTAGCTGGAAGTTGCCAAAGGTGCCGCGACTGCCCGTGTCAGTTCGGGCGCGCAGGCCGCGCCGTCGAACGTGCCGAGGTTGAATTGCGGTAGCTCGCCATCGAACAGGCGCGGGACGATCGAGCGGATCGCGTGCGCATCGTACAGCACGACCCGGTCATGCCCATCCCGCAGTCGCTCCAATTCCGTAGCGATCGCAGTATGATAGGGATCGAACCACGTCGCCCGCCGCCCGGCGATCTCCGCAGCATCGGGTTCCAAGCCATCCCGATACAACGGCTCGCCATCGAAGCTTTCGGTCGGGCACAGCCCGGTCGTCGCCTGCCCCGGATAAAGCGAGACGCCGGATGGATCGCGGTTCACGTCGATCACAGAGCGCGAGATCGTCGTGCGGATCGTCGTCGCGCCGAGTTCCCCGGCGAAATCGTAGAGTCGGTCGATCCACCAATCGGCATCCTTGCGCGCCAACCAAGGCGAGCGGAACCGGCCTGCAATGCTTTCGGGAATATCGGTGCCGGTGTGCGGAAACGCCACGACCAAAGGCGCATCGCCTCGCTTAACCTGCAGCCAATCTGTCATGCCAGACCCGGCAGATCGACCCCGACCGCGTCGATCAGCGCGCCCGACCGGACGAGTGCGTTCGCGGCCTCCATATCGGGATGGAAATGCCGGTCGTCGTCCAGATGCGGTACCCGCGCCCGCACCACCGCCCGTGCCGCCTCCAGCGCGTCGCTCGACCGCAAAGGCGCATGGAAATCGCAGCCCTGCGCCGCCGCCAGCGCCTCGATCCCGATTACCGCGCTCGCATTCTCCGCCATCGCCAGCAATCGCCGGCTGCCATGTGCGGCCATCGACACATGATCCTCCTGATTTGCCGAGGTCGGGATCGAATCCACGCTGGCCGGATAGGCGCGCTGCTTGTTCTCCGACACCAGAGCCGCCGCCGTCACCTGCGGGATCATGAAGCCCGAATTCAGCCCCGGCTTCGGCGTCAGGAACGCCGGCAGGCCGGACAGCACCGGATCGACCAGCATTGCGATGCGACGTTCGGCGATCGACCCGATCTCGCAGATCGCCAGAGCGATGATGTCGGCGGCGAACGCCACCGGCTCGGCATGGAAATTGCCACCCGACAGCGCTTCATCCGTATCGGCGAAGATCAACGGATTGTCTGTTACCCCGTTGGCCTCGATCGTTAGCGTGGTAGCCGCCTGGCGCAATATGTCGAGCGCCGCGCCCATCACCTGCGGCTGGCAGCGCAGGCAATACGGATCCTGCACGCGCGTATCGCCGACCAGATGCGAGGCACGGATCGCCGATCCCTGCATCAGTCCGCGCAACGCATCGCCGACTGCGATCTGCCCGGCATGGCCGCGTAAGCGATGGATACGCGGATCGAACGGCGCGTCCGATCCCCGTGCCGCCTCAGTCGACAGCGCGCCGGTGACGAGCGCCGATCGGAACAATGTTTCCGTCTCGAACAGCCCGGCCAGCGCATTGGCGCAGGAGAATTGCGTCCCGTTGAGCAGCGCCAGCCCCTCTTTCGGCCCGAGCGTGAGCGGCGCGAGGCCCGCCGCCGCCAGCGCCGCCGCCGCCGGCACCCGCCGCCCGTCCACGAACATCTCGCCGACCCCGATCATCGCCGCCGCCATATGCGCGAGCGGCGCGAGATCGCCCGAGGCACCGACCGATCCCTGGCACGGCACCACCGACGTCAGGCCACGCGCGAGCATCGCCTCCATCAGCGCGATCGTCGCCGGCGCAACGCCCGACGCGCCCTGTGACAGGCTGCCGAGCTTCAGCGCCATCATCAGACGGATCACCGCGACCGGGCTGGGCTCGCCGGTGCCCGCCGCATGGCTCAGCACGATATTGCGCTGGAGCGTCGCCAGATCCTCTGCCGCGATGCGCACGCTGGCGAGCTTCCCGAAACCGGTATTGATCCCGTAGACCGGCTCGCCGCGGGCTAGAATGCGCTCCACCGCGGCGGCGCTCGCCGCGATCACCGGCCCGCATGCCGGATCCAGCGTCACGTCCGCGCCGCGATACACCGCGCGCCATTCGGCCAGCGATACGTCGCCACTTTTCAGGATCACGCGATTCATTTCCCTCTCCAGATACGGGCGTGCAGCGGGTTGAACCCGATGCGATAAACGAGCTCGGCCGGGCGCTCGACATCCCAGATCGCGAGATCGCAGGAATTGCCGGCCTCCAGCGTGCCGATCTCGTCCGCCATCCCCAGCGCCCGCGCGGCATTGCGCGTTACGCCGGCCAGACACTCGTCCACCGTCAGCCGGAACAGGGTCGCCGCCATGTTCATCGCCAGCAGAAGCGAGGTGAGCGGCGAGGTGCCGGGGTTGCAATCGGTCGCCAGCGCAATCGGCACGCCGCGGTCGCGCAATGCGGCGATCGGCGGCAGATGCGTCTCGCGCATGAAATAATAGGCGCCCGGCAAAAGCACCGCGACGGTGCCCGCCTGCGCCATTGCAGTGACTCCGGCGGTCGAGAGATGTTCGAGATGATCCGCCGACAATGCCCCATGTTGCGCAGCAAGCGCCGCACCTTCGAGGTTGGAGAGTTGCTCGGCATGAAGCTTCACGGGCAATCCATGGCGGGCGGCGGCCTCGAACACGCGGGCGATCTGCTCGGGGCTGAAGCCGATGCCTTCGCAGAACCCATCGACCGCATCGACGAGCCCCTCTCCCGCCAGCGCCGGAAGCATCTCGTCGCAGATGGAGGCGATATAGCCATCCGCATCACCGGCATATTCCGGCGGCAGGGCATGCGCGCCGAGGAACGTAGCGCGTATCGCGACGTCGCGCCGATCGGCCAGCGCCCGGATCGCCCGCAGCATCTTGCGTTCGCTGTTCAGCGACAGGCCGTAGCCCGATTTGACCTCGACCGTCGTCACACCCTCGGCGATCAACGCGTCGAGCCGGGGCAGCGCGCTGGCGACCAAATCGTCCTCGCTCGCCGCGCGGGTGGCGCGCATGGTCGACAGGATGCCGCCGCCAGCCCGCGCGATCTCCTCATACGAAGCACCGGCCAGTTTCTGCTCGAATTCCACCGCGCGATTGCCGCCATGGACGAGGTGCGTGTGGCAATCGATCAACCCCGGCGTGATCAGCCGGCCGCCGCAATCCACCGTTTCCGCCGCCGTGAAGCCCGGCGCATCGGACGCCGCGCCGGCATAGACGATGCGCCCATCCTTCGCTGCGATCACCGCATCGTCGATCACACCGGATCCCGGCAGATCGGCGCGCACGGTCGCGATCCGGGCGCGGGTCCAAAGGCGATCGCACAACATCGGCAACTCCGTGACGGGGTAGCGCCCGAATCGAATATGTATATACATAACCACGCCCATCCCGTGCTGTCCATCCGATGGAGATTCGCATGACGTCTTGGTTCGAATCCGCTTTGCTGCCCGAAGGCTGGCGGCGGGACGTGCGGATCGAAATGGCCGACGGCCTGATCGCGGCGGTGACGCCCGGCGTGCCGCCAGCGCCCGGCGAAGATCGCTACGGCCCGGCCATTCCCGGCCTGCCCAACCTTCACAGTCATGCCTTCCAGCGTGGCATGTCCGGCTTTGCCGAGGTCTCCGGCCGAAGCGACGACAGTTTCTGGACGTGGCGCGAGACGATGTACCGCTTCGTCGCTGCGCTCGACCCAGACATGCTGCGGGCGATCGCCGCTTTAGCCTATATCGAGATGCTCGAAAGCGGCTTCACGCGCGTCGGCGAATTTCATTATTTGCACCATGCGCCGGATGGCCGAGCCTATGACGATCGTGCCGCAATGGCCGCCGCCATCGCCGCCGCCGCGCAGGACAGCGGCATCGCGCTGACCCTCCTGCCGGTATTCTACGCCCATGCCGATTTCGGCGGCGCCGCGCCCCTTGCCGCGCAGGGCCGGTTCGTCAACGATCTCGACGGGTTCGCCAGGCTGATCGACGACAGCCGCCACGCGCTCGCCGGGCTGGATCAGGCGGTGATCGGCATCGCCCCGCACAGCCTGCGCGCGGTGACGGCGGATGAACTGACCCATCTGACGGCCCTGCTACCCGACGCGCCGATCCACATCCATATCGCAGAACAGACCCGCGAGGTGGACGCCTGCATGGCGTGGAGTGGTCAGCGCCCGGTTGACTGGCTGTTCGATCATGCCGAGGTCGATCGCCGCTGGTGCCTCGTCCACGCCACGCATGTCGACGAGGCCGAGATGCGGCGGCTGGCGGGGAGCGAAGCGGTTGTTGGCCTGTGCCCGATCACCGAGGCCAATCTGGGCGACGGCCTGTTCCCGGCCCGCGCATTCCAGGCGCAGGGCGGTCGCTTCGGGGTCGGATCGGATTCCAACGTGCGGATCGACGCCGCCGAGGAGCTGCGCCTGCTCGAATACGGCCAGCGCCTGACGCACGAGATGCGCAACGCACTGTCCGGCGGCCCCGGACGCTCGACCGGCGCGGCCATGTGGACCGCGGCGTTCCAGGGCGGCGCACAAGCGCTCGGCGCATCCGGCGCGGGCCTCGCCGTGGGGGCACCGGCGGACATCGTCTCGTTCCTGCCCGATCATCCCGCGTCGGTCGGGCGGCAGGGCGACTTACTGATCGACAGCTGGATATTCGGCGGCGCACGCGACCATATCGATGGCGTGTGGCGGGCCGGACGCAAAATGGTCAGCGCCGGCCGCCACCACGATCGGGATCGCATCGCGGCGCGCTATGTCGACGTCATGAAAGCGCTGCTGGCATGAAGCCGCTCGCGCTCCACGATCGGATCCGGCGCGAGATCGAGGCGCGGATCATGTCGGGCGAATGGCGGCCCGGCCACCGCATCCCCTACGAACACGAATTGATGGCCGATTATGGCTGCTCGCGCATGACGGTGAACCGTGCGCTCGGCGCGCTCGCCCAAGCCGGATTGCTGGATCGCCGCCGCCGCGCCGGATCGTTCGTCGCCACACCGCGCTTCCACCGCGCTGCACTCGAAATCCCCGATATCCGCGGCGAAGTCGCAGCTCAGGGCAAAGTCTATGGCCTCGAATTGAACACCCGCGAGGCCCGCCGCGCGACCGCCGACGACCGCGTGTTGCTGGCCTCCGGGGCGGGCAGCATCCTTGCGTTGGACTGCCGCCATATCGCCGACGGCGTGCCCTATGCGCTCGAATATCGCCTGATCAATCTGGACGTGGTGCCGTCCGCCGCCGAGGCCGATTTCGCGATCGACCCGCCCGGCTCGTGGTTGCTCGATCACGTCGCGTGGACCGAGGCGGAGCACCGCATCACCGCGATCAATGCCGACGCTGCGCTGGCCGCCGCGCTCGATGTCGTGCCGGGGCAGGCCTGCATGCAGCTCGAACGCTGGACGTGGCGGGGGACGGAGCGGATCACCTATGCCCGGCAGGTCTATCCCGGCGACCGCTACGGGTTCGTCGCGCATTTCCTCGCGTAATCGGAGTTGATCCCCATGCCCCGTTGGAAGAGCGCGATGACGACAACCTGCCCCTCTCCGCGATAGCGTCCCCGCTGCGAATGATGCACAGAGCGAAATGTGGCGGGCGCGGCGACATTCGGGTCAGGAATCTCTAGCGCCGCCGCGCCATGGTCGCCCGCGTGCGGGTGCCGGCGCTGATGGGCGAAGACGCGAACCGCCCCGACCCGGACCTGATCGCCGCTGCGATCGGTGGGGATCGCGAGGCGTTCGGCGTGCTGCTGCGGCGGCATTACGATCGCATCCACGGCCTCGCCTGGCAACTCACCGGATCGCGCGCCGATGCCGACGATATCGCGCAGGACGTTTGCTGCACCCTGGTCGAAAAGATCCACGGCTTTCGCGGGGACGCCAAGTTCACCACTTGGCTGTGCAGCATCGTATTCAACGCCGCGCGCGATTTCCGGCGGCGGCGGCGCTCGTTCGCGGGCTTCACCGATCGGCTGGCGGTCCTCGCCGGTCTCACACAGGCGCCCGATGGCCGCGATGCCTATGACGCGATCTGGCTGAAAAGCGCGATCGCCCGGCTGAAACCGGCCTATCGCGATGCGGCGGTGCTGGTCGCCGGGCAACAATTGACGCACGCCGAAGCGGCCGAAATCCTCGGCGTGGCGGAAGCGACGGTGTCCTGGCGCATGCACGAGGTGCGGCGGATGATCGGGAGCTGACTTGCTCTTTCCAGCCAAACGACTCCCCGTTCGTCCTGAGCTTGTCGAAGGGCGTGTTCGGGGCAGGTGCTTCGACAGGCTCAGCACGAACGGAAATGGGGTGGCTAGGCGGCGGGCCCTCTCTCCCTAAAATGCCCTCCCAAAAATAATTCGAAAAAACTTCCCAAGGATATCCGCCGCCCGCGCGTCCCAGTGAACATGCGGACGATCCTGCGCCGCTGTCCTCTGGGAGAAGCTCCATGCCCCGTTTCCACCGCGCGGTCGCCACCGGTCTTGCCGCAATACTCGTCGTGTCCTGCAGCAAGACCGGCGTCGACGCGCCCGCTGCCGCCCCGTCCGATGCGGCAGCGGAGACGTCGAACGACATCATCGTCACCGGTATGAAAGCTTCGCGCGGCACCGCGCAAGACGTCGCGAGTTCGGAATTCACCTTTCCACCGCCGCCGCCCCCACCGCCGCCGCCGCCTCCGGTTCTGAACGCCCCGGCACCGCTGATCGTCAGCGGATCGCGGATCGTAGCGATGGAACGCAGCTACATGATGCCGCCGCCCTATCACGATGTCGGCCGCGACAAATTCACCTCGGTCGCGCAAAACGCGTTCAAGGCGGTGCGCGAGGAACCGGTTTCCACCTTCTCGATCGACGTCGACACCGCCTCCTACGCCTTCGCGCGCGCCGCGCTGAACCGCAACGTCCTGCCGCAACCGGCGGCGGTGCGGACCGAGGAGATGATCAACTATTTCCCCTACGATTACGCCAGCCCCCGCACCGCCGACCAGCCCTTCACCAGCAATATCGCGGTCTTTCCCAGCCCGTGGATGGCGGGGCGCAAGCTCGTGCGCATCGGCATCAAGGGTTATGAGATCCGGCACGCCACCCGCCCGCGCGCGAACCTCGTCTTCCTGATCGACACGTCGGGATCGATGAACGAACCCAACAAGCTGCCGCTGGTGAAACAGTCGCTGACCATGCTGCTCGATCAGCTCGACGGAAACGACAGCGTCGCGATCGTCACCTATGCCGGCTATGCCAGCACCGCGCTCGCCCCGACGCCCGCCAGCCAGAAGGGCAGGATCAAGGCGGTGATCGACGGCCTGGGCGCAGGCGGCGGCACCGCCGGCGGCGAGGGTATCCGCCAGGCCTATGCATTGGCCAAGGCGAATCTCGATCCCAAGGGCGTCAACCGCGTCATCCTGGCGACGGACGGCGATTTCAACATCGGCATCAGCAATCAGGACGAGCTGAAGGGCTATATCGAGCGCGAGCGCGGCAAGGGCGTGTTCCTGTCGGTGCTGGGCTTCGGCATGGGCAATTACAACGATGCGCTGATGCAGGCGCTGGCGCAGAACGGCAACGGTGCGGCCGCCTATATCGACACGATCGGCGAGGCGCGGAAGACGTTGGTGGACGAGGCGAGCTCGACCTTGTTCCCGATCGCCAAGGACGTGAAAATCCAAGTCGAATTCAACCCCGCCACCGTCGCCGAATATCGCCTGATCGGATATGAGACTCGCATGCTCAACCGGGAGGATTTCGATAACGACAAGGTCGATGCCGGCGATGTCGGATCAGGCCAGACGGTGACGGCCCTGTACGAGATCGTGCCGGTCGGCGGCCTGCGCGCGATCGGGGATCTGCGCTACGCCAGGCCCGTGGCAGTCGCGGCGAAACCGGGGGCGAGCGAGTACGGCTTCGTCAAGATCCGCTACAAACTGCCGAAATCGAACACCAGCCGCCTGATCTCGACGCCGATCGACCGCAGTTCGGAAGTCGCCCGCTTCGGCGACGCCCCACAGGACGCGCGCTTCGCCACCGGCGTCGCCGCGTTCGCCGAACTGCTGCGCGGCGGGCGCTACAACGGGTCGATGGGCTATGACGACGTTCTGAAGATCGCGCTGGGGGCGCGGGGCGAGGACGGTTTCGGCTATCGCTCCGAGTTCGTGCAGCTCGTCCGCGCCGCCAAATCGGCGGGGGCGATGGCGCAACCCGGGCAATAAGACCGGCCGTGGGTGCGATGGTTCGCCGTCGTACCCTCCTGGCCATTCGACCCGCCAGCAATTGAAGCTATAAGGCCCGGCAGATGCCGCTCCGTCCCGCCCACCGCGCCCGACCGCTCACGACCATGCAGGCGATGTGATGGCGACCGACGACGATCTCGCGGCGGCTTTGCCCGATCCGCCCCCGCCCCGCCCTGCCCGGCGCGAGGCGGCGATCGGCGAGGCGATGCGGCGCTTCGATGCCCCGGGCGATGCTCCGGTGGCAGGCTTGCCGCGTACGGTTGCGCCGAAGCGCACGCGCGGCTGGATCGGCCGGCCGCAGATCGCCGCTCTGGCCGGGATCGCGCTGGTCGTCACGATCGGCGTTCCGATATGGAGGTCCGGCGATCTCGGCCTGTCTCCGCCGGCACGGGAAGCGGCGGCACCGAAGCGCGATGTTGCTCCGACGGCGGAAACTTCGGCCGATTCCGCCACGACATCCACCGCGCCGGAGGCCATCGTCCCTCCTCCGCCACCGACTACACGAGCGTCTTCAAAGGCGGAGTCGTCCTCGATCGGCACCGACGCCGCGCTTTCCCCGCCGACCGTATCGGCTCCAATGCCACGCGCGCCCTCGCCGCAAGCGGAGAAGGCGCGCAACGAAGCACTGGCCGATGCTGCGCCTCCACCGCCACCGCCACCGCCACCGCCACCGCCGCCTGCCCCGGCCGAGGCAGTAACGGCGGCCCCAGCACCAGCAGTCGCCTCGGCGCGCTTCACCACGAACGACAACGACAACGGCCACGAAATCGTCGTAACCGGATCACGCGTCCGCTCATCGAAGCCACTCCGGCGCGGCGACTGGAACGCCTGTACGATCGACGACCCGAAACGAAACCTCGCCGCCTGCAGCAAGCAGGTCGATCCCGCCGCGCCCGGCGCGGAAGGACGCGCGGCGGCGCAATTCGCCGACGGCCTGTCGCTGGCCTGGCAGGGCGAATTGACCGCTTCGATCACCGCGTTCGATCGCGCGATCACCCTCGCGCCGCGCAACCCGGCGGCCTTTCTCAACCGCGGCTTGGCGTTGGGTAACAGCGGCGATCTCGATCGCGCCGTCGCCGATCTCGATCAGGCCGTGCGCCTCGCCCCGAACAGCGCGCGTTACCGGTATTACCGTAGTGTCCTGCTCCGCCAAAAAGGCGAGACGCGCAAAGCCGAGGCCGATGAACAGCGCGCGATCGAACTCGATTCCCGCTACGAAGAGGTCATCCGCTAAGCTGTTCGTCGCCACGGAACTGGCAACCTCCGACATGTCCGGCCGGCCTCATCTCCGCATTCGAGCAATGCTGCCTGCCCTCATCGGCGCTTCGAACGGAATGTTTTTGGCTTCACCTTGGCCTGACCTTTCGCGCTTTGGCGCTCAGGGCAATCGACAGGCGTTTTGGTGTGGTCTAGACCGGGCCGATGTCTGACGTCAGCCCCACGCCGCTTCTCGATACCGTATCGATGCCCGCCGATCTTCGCCGCCTCGAAATTGGCCAGTTACGCCAGTTGGCGGACGAGTTGCGGGTCGAGACGAT